>CAWCMF010000023.1:0-857145 GCA_963796545.1 uncultured Actinomycetota bacterium
TGATCAAAGACGGACGGATCTCGGATCTGTGGACCGTCCTCATCCCGCCGCAGCAATGACCGGCGCGGAATTGCCGGTGAATCCGAAACTCACCGCCAGCGGTGTGCACACGGCACACAGCCTCGCGTCCAGCGTCGGATAACCGCAGGCGGGACACAACGCCAGCTGGCGTGTGTTCTGGGTAGAACTGAGGGCCATTGCGGCTCCTTTCGGCGTGCCGGGTGGTTACCCGTTCTTCGCCGGTCTAAGCGCGAGCGTCAATTCCGCGCGTCACAGCGGGCTCACCGAGGATGCCCGCCCCGAGCATGGCCGATCCCGCGAGCGCCACCCTCCCGGAGGTCGCCCCTGGTTCGTGTTCGCCCCGCACCCGCAGCCACCCGCGTGGGGCAGACCCATAGCGCCTATCAGCCGCCCGCGGTCAGATCGACAGGTGCGCGCGACCCGGCAGGCGGCAGCTTGCCCACCGCGAAGTCGGCGGCCTGATCCGTCATCCCGTTCCACATGTAGGCGCCGTGGGCGCCGTTGTCGCCACCGGTCGGCGAGCAGACCGGGTCCGTGGCGATACACAGGTCGAGGGTCTTCGATGTGTAGAGCGATCCCACCGTGATCGGCGGCGCGCCGTTGTGGATCAGCTGCAGAAATCCGCTCGATGGCTTGCCGAACAGCGCCACGGCGGCAACGTTGTCGGCCGCGGACGGGGGCATCGGGCCGGTCATGCCGGGCGGCGGCGTGTAGCTCTCGGGGATGGCGTCCTCGGTGATGTAGGCGGCCACGGCCGCCCCTTGTGAATACCCGCCGAGCACGATCTCGGTGTCGGGGCAGGTGCCCGACATCGTCACAATCCGGTTGCCGGCATCGATCACGCCGTTCGCAGCCGTCGCAAAGTCAAGCGACGCAGGGTAATTCACTGCGTAGACGTCGATGGTCCGGTCGCCGGCCTTCGCCCGAAGCGAATCGACGAAGGCCTGGCCCGTCGCCCCCACGCCGGGCGGTTCGAACGTGCCCCTGGCGAAGACGACTTCTACATCGGGGCAAGGTGCGGCGTATGCGGGAGCGGCGAGAAAGGGCGCCCCCGCTGCTGCGAGGACGACGGGAGCGATGCCTGCCAACCAACGACCGATCGTGTTCATCCGAACCGCCTGTTCTCGAACTTTGTCCCCGCGGCCGGCTCCGTTGCCCCTCGGGGGATGACGGGGATCCACCCAGCATATTCAATGTCGAAACTCAGCGCCGTATGGTGACACCACATGACGGGCCCCCGGCCGAGCCTGCGGAGGAAATGGCGTTGTTGAACACCGAGCAGTTCTGGCAGGCCGCCGATCGGCATCTGGTGCGATATGGAGCGTCCTTTGTGCCGCGAATCATCGAGCGCGCCAAGGGAAGTTACGTCTATGACAGCGAGGGCGCACCCATCCTGGACTTCACGTCCGGCCAGATGAGCGCGGTTCTCGGCCACGGGCACCCCGACATCGTGGCGACGGTGTCCGACGCGGTGGGTACGCTCGACCACCTCTACAGCGGAATGTTGAGCCGACCGGTCGTGGATCTCGCCAGGTCGCTCTCGGCGACGTTGCCTGCGTCGCTGAGCAGAGTTCTGTTGTTGACCACCGGTGCCGAGTCCAACGAGGCGGCCATCAAGATGGCCAAGCTCTACACGGGCAAGTACGAGATCGTGTCGTTCGACCGCTCGTGGCACGGCATGACCTCCGGCGCCGCGTCGGTGACGTTCAGCGCGGGACGACGCGGCTACGGTCCCCCGATGCCTGGCAGCCTGACGTTGCCGACCCCGAATGCCTACAGATCGCCATTCCGGCACGCCGACGGCACCCACGACTGGGAGTCCGAACTCGATTACGGATTCGCGATGGTCGACGCCCAGTCCTCGGGCAGCCTGGCAGCGTGCCTTGTCGAGCCGATTCTGTCGTCGGGCGGGATCGTGGAACTGCCTGCCGGGTACCTGCGCCGTCTCAAGGAACGCTGCGCCGAGCGCGACATGCTGCTGATCGTCGACGAGGCGCAGACCGGCATCGCGCGCACCGGAATGATGTACGCATTCGAGCGAGACGGGATCGCTCCGGATCTTCTGACGCTGTCGAAGACTCTCGGCGCGGGACTTCCGGTGGCCGCCGTCGTCACCAGTGACGCCATCGAAGCCACCTGTCACGACAGGGGATTCCTGTTCTTCACCACCCATGTCTCCGACCCCCTCGCGGCTGCGGTGGCGTGCACCGTGCTGTTGCAAGGGATGGAGCTCGTCTCGGACAAGGTGACCAAGTCACCCGCGGACGCGCTCGGGACCGAGGTCACCGCGGCCTGCCTCGATCGAGGACTGCACATGAACATCGTTCAGCTGCCAGGGATGGGCGGCATCTTCCGGATCGCGCCGCCTCTCACGATCACGGAGACCGATCTGCACGCCGGACTCGACATCCTGGACGAATCTCTGAAGGCGGTCCTCGATCGCACGTCGATCCGGCGAGATCCATGAGCGACGATCGACTCCTCGTGCCCGGAGTCACGTGCTGGCGCGTGGAGCAGGCCGATCACTATGCCTGCATCATCGACGGGGCCGACTACTTCCGACACGTCAAGGCGGCGATGATGCGCGCCAAGCATCGCGTCATGCTGATCGGGTGGGACTTCGACACCAGGATGACCTTCGAGCGGGGCGAGAAATCCCTTGCCGGACCCAACATGCTGCGTGCCTTTCTGTGGTGGCTGCTGCGCCTGCGACCGGAGCTGGAGGTCTACATACTGAAATCGAATCTCGGTCTGGTACCTGCGTTCCAGACCATCTGGGACGGTGTCACACCTGTCGCCCTGCTGAACTGGCTCAGCAGTGAGCGGCTGTGGTTCGCGGTCGACGGCGCACACCCGACGGGAGCCGTGCACCACCAGAAGATCGTGGTCATCGACGACGTGCTCGCTTTCTGCGGTGGGATCGACTTGACCGTGGATCGTTGGGACACCTCGGAACATCTGGAGCCCAACCGGATTCGCCGCACGCTGGGTCGCAGCTACGGACCCCGGCACGAAGTGGCCGTCGCCGTGGACGGTGCTGCGGCGAAGGGGCTGGGCGAGCAGGCCCGCACGAGGTGGCAGACCGCGACGGGGCAGTTTCTTGCACAGATCGAGGACGCCGATCGCATCTGGCCACCTGGTCTCGAGCCGAGCCTACGTGGAGTCGATGTGGCGATCGCGCGGACGCTGCCTGCGCTGGCGCCCGGAAGCGAAGTCCGTGAGGTGGAGGCGTTGAACCTCGCGGCGATCGCAGCCGCACGCCGGACCATCTATCTGGAGAACCAGTATCTGGCATCGCGTCCGCTGGCGACCGCGCTCGCTACGCGACTTCGCGAGCCCGACGGGCCGGATATCGTCATCGTGTTGCCCCGCCGCTCGGAGAGCCGCCTGGAACGTGAGTCGATGGACAGCGCACGGCATGATCTTCTCCAATTGCTCTGGGCGGCCGACGAACACCAGCGCCTGGGCGTCTACTGGCCGACGGCGGACGGGGGTGCACCGATCTACGTCCACTCGAAGGTGCTCGTGACCGACGACCGTCTTCTGCGCATCGGGTCGTCGAACCTCAACAACCGCTCGATGGGTTTCGACAGCGAGTGCGACACCGCCATCGAAGCCGACCCAGATGATCGGGGGCACGCCGAGCGCCGCCGGGTGATCATCGCCACCCGCGACCGGCTGGTGGGTGAACACCTCGGGGCTTCCGCCGAGGACGTGGCACGAGCCGTGCGCAGCCACGGGTCCTTCCTGCAGGCGGTCCGGTCGCTGCGCGGTCCCGGCAGGACGCTCGCGGAGTTCACCGCCGACACGGTGGTGGACGAGGCGGGCCCCTTCGCGGAGAACGACCTGATGGACCCTGACCGCGTTCCACAGTCGATCACCCGCACGGTGCAGCGTCTGCTCGGGCGACTCACCGAGTGATCGTGACGGCACCGAGAGGGCAGACGCTATCCAATCAGCGAAATCGCATATCTGCGTTGACTTCACGGCTGTCGAAAGCAGTTTGCGAAAGCAGTAACGGGGTGCCGGTCGGTGTCGATACACTGGCGACCGTCGACTTGTCCGACACGCTTTCTCAACGAAGTGCCAGCGTGACGAGTGCAGGTTTTCTTTGCGGGGCCTGCCCCCGCGCAGCGTCGCTCATTTTCAACCGGGGGCTTCACTGTGCGCGGGCCGACCTCAGGGCGGATGACCGATCTTTAGACCGAAGGATTGCACTTGTCACCGAAGTCCCTCGTGGACCGCCGCACGGCGCTCAAATTGCCGGTGGTCCTGGCTGCCGGCCTGTCTCTGACCGCCGTTCCCCGAGCATCCGCCGAACTGACCCGCTGGTCGCCAGACCGTGCCCACCGTTGGCACCGTGCGCAAGGCTGGCTGGTCGGCGCGAACTTCATCCCGGCGAATGCCATCAACCAGCTCGAGATGTTTCAGCCGGGTACCTTCGACCCGCGGCGCATCGACAGCGAATTGCGGATGGCAAAGCTGATGGGGCTCAACACGGTTCGAGTGTTTCTGCACGATCTTCTCTGGGTCCAGGATCGTGTCGGCTTTCAGCGTCGGCTTGCGCGGTTCGTCGACATCGCGGCGCACCACGGCATCAAACCGCTGTTCGTGCTGTTCGACTCTTGCTGGGACCCGCACCCGCGGCTGGGTAAGCAGCATGACCCGATACCGGGCGTGCACAATTCCGGGTGGGTTCAGAGCCCGGGCGCCGAGCACCTCGACGACCCGCGTTACCGCCGTGTCATGCGGGACTACGTCGTGGGTGTCTTGAGTCAATTCCGCTACGACAGGCGGGTGCTCGGCTGGGATCTGTGGAACGAACCGGACAATCCTGCCGACGCGTACAAGAAGGTAGAGCGCACGGACAAGGCGGACCTCGTCGCGGATCTGCTTCCCCAGGTGTTCCAGTGGGCCCGGTCGGTTGATCCCATCCAGCCGTTGACGAGTGGGGTGTGGGACGGCGAGTGGGCCGACCCGGCGCGGCGCAACCCGATGAACCGTATCCAGCTCGACCTGTCCGACGTGATCACCTTCCACAGCTACGCCGACCCCAGGGGTTTCGAGGCCAGGGTGGAAGAGCTCACGCCGCTGGGACGGCCGATGCTGTGCACCGAATACATGGCCCGCACGCTGGACAGCACCGTCGAGTCCATCCTGCCGATCACCAAGCGCCGCAACATCGGTGCCTATACCTGGGGGTTCATTGCGGGCAAGACACAGACGTACCTACCGTGGGACTCCTGGGATCGACCGGTAACCGAGCCGAAGCTGTGGTTCCACGATCTGTTGAACACCGACGGCAGTCCCTATCGCGCCAGTGAGGTCAACACGGTCCGCGAGCTCACGGGTAGAAGGCGCCCGAGCTGAGCGGCGTCGAAGGTGATGAGGTCGAACACACAACAGGCGCTACCCCGCGCGTCCGACAACCACCTGCCGCGGGATATCAGCCGCCGGGCCGGCGAGTTTCGACGGCCGGCACAGCAGCGTGACCACCAAACTCAGCACCGCGGCCACCGCGAACGCCGCGTAGACGTCGAGGATGTCGGCGGTGCCACCGAGCACGGCCGCCGCGATCGGCCGCGATCCCAGGAATCCGACCAGCCACAACGCCATGATGCGCCCGCGGAGTTCCACGGGAGCACGCTCCTGCACGACGGTGGCCAGTCCTGTCATCGCGCAGCCGAATCCGAAGCCCGCCACCACGAAGCCGGTCAGAGCCACCCATTGCTGCATGCCAACGGCGAGGATCACGCTGCCCACGGTCAGCGCGGCCATCCCGATGGACGAGACGAACGCCGAGGCGATCCGGCCGCGCAGCAGCGCCAGCGCGGCCATCCCTACCGCGGCGCCGACGCCGAACACCGCAGAAAGCGTGCCGACCAGGCCCGCGCCACCGCCGAGTTGGTCGGCCATGGACGGCGCCAATGTGATGGACGGGTCGGACACGATGCCGACGGTCGTGACCGCGAGCAGAGCAAGGAGCAGCGGCCGATCCTGCATGACGTATCTGACGGCGACGCGCACGCGGTAGTCGGTGTCCGCGTGGCGGGCCGGCGGCGCCGGGAAGCGCACGGCGATCAGGAAGAAGGCGAACACGAGGTGCAGGACTGCGCTGACCGCGAAGGCCGTCGCCGGTCCGACATGAGCGGCGAGGTAGGCGCCTGCGGCGGGGCCCAGGATTCGCCCGACGGTCATCGGGATGCTGTTGAGCGCCATGGCCGTGGCCAGCTCGCCGTCGCGAATCAGGGTCGGCACGATCGACTGCATCGCCGGGCCGCCGATGACGAAGCCGAAGCCCACCAACGTCGTACCGAGCAGGATGGGGATGGCCGCTGCGGTGCCCCCCGGCGAGGGCTGGGCGAACATCCACGCCGCGATCGATCCGGAACCGGCGACGCAGAACACCCGGCCCAGCAGGATCTGGCGGGCAGGGTTGCCGGTGTCGGCCCACTTGCCGCTGGTGGGGGCCAGGATCAGCTGCGGTGCGAACTGTACGACGCCGACCAGGCCGACCATGAGTGCAGAACGCGTCGCGTCGTACATCACGATCGCGGCGACGATGCCGTGCGTCCAGACCGCGACGACGGCGAACATCTTGCCCCAGAACAGCGCGCCGAAGACCGGGTCGAACATCAACCCGAGCGCGCCCCGCGACGGCAGCCGGGCTGCGGTGGCCTCAGCGGTCATCGGCCGGCCGCGTGTTCGAAGCGTTCGGTCAAGCGGTCGAGAAGTGCCACCAGGGTGTCGACGTCGGCCTCGGGCCAGTCCGCGACGGTCTGCGCCACGAGGTCGCGCCGGCGATCCGTGACCGCTGCGAGTTCCTTGCGGCCGACGTCGGTCAGCGTCAGCGCGCACCGCCGTTGATCGTCAGCCGCCGACGATTTCGCCAGCAGACCGGAGGCGACGACGGTGGCGACGATCCGGCTGGCGGTGGAATGCTCGACGGCCATGAAGTCGGCGACATCGCGGATCGATGCCCCGCCGGCCTCCCGGCATTGTTCGACAGCGCGAAGCACCCGCAGTGTCGACACGTTCGCCACCCGGCTTTCCGTGCCGAGCACGCGATGACGCCACCATGGCCGCTGCCGCGCGATGTGGATCCGCGTCAGCAGGTCGTCAAGTTGGTCGTAGCGGGAACGAGGCACGAAATATGCATAGCACATACATGTTTGTGACCGAAAACTGTCATGTGTGGGCCGGGGTGTTGGCGAACCGGTCGGTGATCGCCTGACAGAACGCGTCGAGATCCTTCGGCGAGCGGCTGGTGATCAGGTTTCCGTCGATGCAGACCTGCTGGTCGACGACCGTGGCGCCCGCGTTGCGCAGATCGGTCCGCAGGCTCGGATACGACGTCAGCGTGCGGTCCTTGACGACGCCGGCCTCGACGAGCGCCCAGGGTCCGTGACAGATCGCGGCCACCGGCTTGCCCGACCGGACGAAGGCGCCGACGAACGAGATCGCCGACTCGTCGAGGCGCAGCTTGTCCGCGTTGACGGTTCCCCCTGGGATGACGAGCGCATCGAACTCCTGAACGTCCGCGTCGCCGACGAGTCGGTCCACGGTGAAGCTGCCTGCGGGTTCCAGATCGTGGTTGCGTGCGGCGATCTCGCCCGTCTTCACCGACAGCAACTCCACCTTGCCGCCGGCATCCTGGACCGCGGCGCGCGGACGTTCGAGTTCGACCTTCTCGACACCATCGGTGGCCAGGAAGGCGATTCTGCGGCCTTGTAGTTCGTTCGGCATCCGCTTGCTCCTTTCGCTCGTGAAGGGCGGTTACCCGTTGTGGAGCGTCGAAATCCCGTCAGTCGGTCAGAGCGCGACCTACGATCAGCGGACCGTGCTCGTCAATAGCGAGCTCCGCCAGACTGATTTCCCGCATACCCGTGGTTTTCCCGCGTGATCTACCGTCGAACCTATGACTGCACAGTCCGACACCGACCGGCTCGACAACGTCGCCCCGGGTGACCTCATCTCGCTCAGCCCGCCGCACGCGGCAGAGGGCGACGCGCACCAGTACAAGGTCGTGCACACCGATGTCAGGGACGCTCCGTCAGGCAAGACGATGATCGTCACGCTCGAGGGCGACGACGGCGAGATGCGCGATCTGGAACTGCCGGGCGACACCATCGTGACCCGGACACTGGAATCGAAGTGGGAATCTCCCCAGAGCCCGACCCAGCACCAGGGCCATGGCGAAGTATGACGTCAACGAGCCCGCTGTCGGGTTCGCGCGCGGACTGATCGACTCGCGCCAGTACGTGCTCGACAGCGGGGGCACTTCCGCCGGATTCACCGCACCGGGCTGATCGCCTGCGTGTACCGCGCATCGCAGTGGCGGCACAAGGCCGTCGAACTCGCCGCGCACGACCTGTTGCAGTACCTCGACACCGCGGCAGGCATCACCGACACCGCGAACTGACCCGTCACACTTTTGCCACCGGCGTATCCGTTTGGTCGTTCAAGCTGAGTGGTATTGACGGGAAGGCGCAGTTCGATGTGCCCAGGCGGAAGGAAACAGGCATGAAGATCAGTCGAATCGCCGGTGCGACGAGCGTTGCGGTGCTGGCAGCATGGACCGCTGCGATGGGGTTGGGCGTACCGTCTGCCGCGGCGCAGCCGCCGCCGGCACCTCCGTGCCCGGACGTCGAGATCGTGTTCGCGCGCGGCACCAGTGAGGCACCAGGGGTCGGTGGCGTCGGCCAGGGCTTCGTCGACGCGGTTCGCGCGCAGGCCGGACCTCGCACCGTCGGTGTGTACGCCGTCAACTACCCGGCGGGCAGCAACTTCGCCGAACGGGAGATCTTCGCCTCGACCGTCATCGACGGCATCCGCGACGCAGGTAATCGACTGCAGACCATGTCGGTCGCCTGTCCCAACACGAAGATGGTCCTCGGTGGCTTCTCGCAGGGCGCCGTGGTTTCGGGCTTCGCAACCTCGGACACGGTGCCGAGCAGCGTGCCCGCAGCAGTCGCCCCGACGCCGCTGCCGCCCGAAGTCGCCCAGCACGTCGCTGCCGTAGTGCTTTTCGGCACGCCGTCAGGCGCATTCCTGCAGAAGTACGGCGCACCGGCCATCACGATCGGACCGGCGTACTTGGAGAAGACGCTGCAGTTGTGCGAGCCCGGTGACACCATCTGCAACGGAGCGCCGGATGCCGGGCCCAACGTGGCCCACGCCCTCTATGGGATCAATGGAATGGTGAATCAGGGCGCGGCCTACGCGGTGGGACGACTGTAGGACTCGCCGCAGGACAAACGTTTGGGCGGTACGGAATCGGGCATCAAAGATCCGTGACGAGCGCATACACCGAATTCGACGCCGCGGAAATCTCGGGCGAGGTCTATCCCCCGCAGGAGGATTCGCTACTGCTGATCGACGCGATGACCGAAGCGGGTCTCGCATCAGGGGCCCGGGTCGCTGATCTGTGTACCGGCAGTGGTGTCGTGGCGATCGCAGCCGCGTCCGAAGGCGCGGCCGAGGTGACCGCATTCGACATCTGCCCGAAGGCAGTGCAGCGCAGCCGTCAGAATGCTCTCGCCGCGGGAGTCGACGTCGACGTCCACCGCGGATCCTGGGCGCGCGCAGTCGAATTCGGCCCGTTCGATGTCGTCCTGGCCAATCCGCCCTACGTCCCGCAATGCCCCGTCGACGACTCCGGGTTGATTCCTGCCACCGCAGGACCGTCGCAGGCGTGGAATGCGGGTCCCGACGGCAGGCAGGTGCTCGACCCGATGTGCGCTGCGGCACCGCTGCTGTTGGACGAGGGCGGCACCATGTTGGTCGTGCAATCGCAATGCTCGAACGTCCAGCGCACGTTGAGCGTGCTGCGCGCTCAGGGAATGCACGCGGAAGTGGTTGCCCAGCAGATGATCCCGTTCGGGCCCGTGATGGCGGCCCGTGCACCGTGGCTGATGCGGGCGGGGCTGCTCCCGCGCGGTAGTCGCCTCGAGCGGATCGTCGTGATCCGCGCGGACGCGCCGTGACCGACAAACCGCTGCGCGTGGTCCGGGTTGTCCCCGGGGGTCCTGTCATGGTGGAAGGGCCTGTGCGCATTGAGCTTCCAGATGGCAGCGCGGTGGAGTCGGATCGCTTCATGGTGGCGATCTGCGCCTGTCGACGGTCGAAGACCTACCCGTTGTGCGACACCAGCCACCGCCGCAGGGAGCGAACCGGCGGCGAGTCAGTCCAAGGGGCGACGCAGTGACGTGCGCCCCGCTCGCCAGCACTCCATGAGGTGATCGGCCAACCGGTTCTCGACGAGATCGAAGGCCCGGATGCCGAACACCACATCGCGGTCGAGACTCGGCTCTCGCGCAACCAGATCGCCCACCACGTCCGTGCGGACCACCTGTTCGTGGACAGCATCGGCTTCCACGTGCTCCGCGTAGAACCCCCGGCATTCCTCCGGTGCGCCAAGACGTTCCAGCGCTTGAACCATCCTCCGTGACCCTGGTGGCGAGGTGACCTCGGTCGCGGCGAAGTGGCCCACCGCCGAACCGCGCAGCCGACGGTGCAGCCCGAACAGTGACATCAGGTTCACCACCGTCAGTGCTTCGGCAGGCACATGATTCAAGTAGCCGAGATAGGCGGTGTCCAGGTCCGCGGCGGCCATCAGATCGGCGAAGAGCTGCTGATGAAGCCGGGCACCCTTGCCTGCGCCGAATTCGTCGTACTCGACGGCCACGAACGATGCCTTCGCCTGGCCGGTCAGCCGGGGGATGGCCCACGCGTGGGGATCGCCCTCTTTCAAGTGGTAGAGCGAACGGTGCGCGAAGTACTCGCGCATCTGCTCCCAGCTGCCCTCGTCACGCAGGTAGTACGAGGGCCCGTCGCCGTTCACCGGTTCCACACAGAGCTTTTCGAGTTCCGTGAGCGCATCGTCATCCGGTTCGATCTCCCCGACACCTGCCGTGACGTCGCCGAGGAACAGTTCTTCGAGACGCCCGCGCAGATACAGCAGGCCCGGGTTCCACTCCCAGCCGGCATCCACGCCGTCGAACCCGCGATAGTGCAGTTCGTAACAGACGTAGAGCGCCAGCTGTAGATCGAGGCCCGCCGGATCGGCGTCGGCCGAACGACGTCTCCACCGTTGCCAGATGACGCACCGGGGCCCGCTCGGCCAGCAGTTCGATCACCGACATCGAGATGGGACCGCGGGGCTCGGGCAGAGTTGGTTGAACCAGCAGGGGCATCACGAGCCGGAAGATACCCGTCGGTAGCTCCATCAAACAGGGTTTTGGCCATCGTGCCGAAGGTGCGGCGCGGGTACCCGTTGACTGCCGATCGCTACACATCATTGAAGGGTTTTTCACAACGTGCGCTTAATGCGGTAGTGCGCGCGTCATTGGGTAACCGAAGAGGGAGTGCAGAACGAGCGCTGAAGAAAACGATCGACTCAAGCCGTATCTGATGAAGGGGTGAAACGAGACCAATGGCCTCACCAACGACACTGACCGAGTCCACCACTGCCACGCTGATCGCTCAGCTGCGTACCGTGCTGGACCTCACGCACACCGAAATCCAGGTCGCAGAGACCCGAGTGGCGCAGGCGCGCACTGACGCGGTGCGCCGCGAGCTGACACAGAATGCCGACAACGCTCGGCTCCGTGCCGCGACGATCGAGAAGACGATCCGCGACCTCGGCGGGTTCCCCGACGTGATCGGACCGTTCCTCGGACGCGCCGCCGCCGCCGTGAAGGCGCTGACGGAGCAGGCCGAGCCCTTCGACGAGGCACTCCTGGGTGACCTCGCCCTCGAGGGCCAGTTGCTGGACCGCTCGCGCTACATCAAGGCGCTCGCGGTCTCAGCGAAGAACCAGGACGTCGAGGCACTGGCCACCCGCCTGATCACCGCGCATTCTGCGACGGTGGACTGGCTGACGACGGTGCTCGCCGAGGACGCCCTCGGTGGTCCCGCGGCACTGAAGCGGACACCGCTGCAGGCCGCCACCGGGCTGGCCGTCAAGCTGGCCAATCTGCCGTTCTCCTGGTCGACGCGTGGCGCCGAGCGCTTCGCCGAGAGGCTGCGTTCGGTGCGTCCGGCCGTGGCTGACCTGGTGGAGCGCGGCTCGCACACCGGTGACGTCGCCGCGAAGGTGCTCTCGGGTGCGCGTGATTCGGCGTTGCAGGCCGCCGAGCGCATCTCCCGCGAGCAGGGCGCCGAGGATGCGGCCGACGCGATCCACGCGGCGCGTGGAGCGACGGGTGTCCTCGCACCCGAGGAACTTCCGATCGCTGACTACGACGAGCTGAATGTCACCGACGCCGTCAACGCGGTCAAGGACCTCGAGGAACCGTCCGACATCCGGGTGATCGTGGCCTTCGAGGAGGCGAACAAGAACCGTCAGCGCGTGGTTTCCGCGGCGCAGACCCGCCTTGCCGCCATCGCGCAGGAAGTCGTCGGAATCAACAACTGACCGATCGATATCAACAACTGACCGATCGGTCGATCCGCCAGGGCCGGCACGGGATTCCGTGCCGGCTTTGGTGCGTTTGGAATCGAGATCACCGGGTATCTGACATCCCTTGAACGGCGCGAGGCCGTCATCGAGGGCAAGGGGGAACACAAGTGTCGTCGAGAACGAAACGTTCCGGCGTGCTGGCACGCGTCGTCACCGCGGTCCAGTCCTGGGCCAGAGTTCGGACACCGACCGCTCAGGAGTACTGGGGTAACGGAGCCGGCTCAACAGTGGGCTGGTGGAAAGCGCTGTAGGGTGCGGCGCCCTTCATCCTGACGGAGCGGCTTAGTCTCGAACGGTGACGATCAGCTATGACGAGGCACTGCGGGACCGGATCCGGGGGCACTTGACCGGGCACGACCGGCGCACCGTGACCGACCCGTCGAAACGCCACGCAGCGGTCGCCGTGGTGCTGGTCGATTCTCTGGTGGGTGAGGACAGGGTCGACCCGGCGCCCGTGGACGACTGGATTGCGGGCAGGCCCATGCCCGAGGATCTCGACGGCCGGATGGTCGACGTCTCAGGTGGCGCATCATTCTTTCTGTGCCGCAGAGCATCTCGGTTGTCGTCGCACTCCGCCCAGTGGGCGCTACCTGGCGGGCGCATCGACCCGGGTGAAACCGTCGTCGACGCCGCGCTGCGCGAACTCGACGAAGAAGTGGGTGTGAGGTTGCCCGAATCGTCCGTCCTCGGTCTCCTCGACGACTACCCGACCCGATCGGGCTACGTCATCACGCCCGTGGTGATCTGGGGCGGCGGACGCCTCGACCCACGACCCGCACCCGATGAGGTCGTCGCTGTCTATCGTGTTGGGCTGCACCAACTCCTGCGCGAGGACTCACCTCGGTTCATCACCATTCCCGAGAGCCCGCGTCCGGTGGTGCAGATCCCCTTGGGCAACGATCTCATCCATGCCCCGACAGGTGCAGTGCTGTTGCAGCTGAGGTGGCTGTGCCTGGAGGGACGCGACGACCCGGTCGACGACCTCGAGCAGCCCGTCTTCGCCTGGAAGTAGCTTCGCGCGGCCGAGTTTCACTGCATGCCCCGGGGGAGTTCCCCGCTGAGGTCGTCGGAGCGGCCGGCCGCCAACCGCGACCACTGAGCGGTCGGACGGCCGTTGAGCCGGAACTCGTCGCCGTCGGGCGTATAGCGCTGCGGCCAGTCCGGCGGGGAGTCTTCCCAGGTCTCCTGCCTGCCGTACACGGTCAGATCCAGAAGGTGATAGCTGTTGGCGCCTGCCTCGGTGCCACGTCCGTCCGTCCAGTAGGTCTCGAAGACGCGGTCGCCGTCCCTCAGGTAGCAGGCATACGCGCCGAAACTGCGTCCTGCGAGCAGCTTTTCGGGAGTCTCGCCTGCCGAGTACCACGGCATCGTCCAGTCCATGAAGTCCCGGTACCGCGCGCTCTCCGAGTAGGGGCCCTGCGCGATCGTCGCGTAGGTGACATCGCGGCTGTGCAGGTAGGACAGCTCCTGCGCGTGGCCGGTGAAGAAGGTGCATCCCTCGCACTGTTGCGCGGCCGGCTTGCCGTCATGCCACATGTGCAGGTAGACGAGCAACTGCCGTGCGGCCTTCGAAGATGTCGATCAGCCGCACCTCGCCGCTCTCACCGACCAGGCGGGTGTCTGCATCCACCTCGGCCATCGGAAGTCGGCGGCGCGCCGCGGCGATCGCATCGCCTTCGCGGGTGTGCGCTTTCTCGCGCGCCAGCAGTCGATCGAGCTCTGCCTGCCAGGTTGCCCTGTCGACGACGGTGGGCAGCCCTGCGGGGTTGTCGGTCGTGTTCATATCCGTACCGACTGGTGCGCGGTGCAGAACTCATCGGAAGCGAATCTCCTCTCGACGCGGCCACTGCTGAAGGCGGGTCTCGAGCTCATGCTCGGTGGTCCGGTGGTCTCGATCGCCGATCAGCTCAGCTGAACGGCCTGGTGCCGCGCCATTCCTCGACCGCTGACGTCAGCAAGCCGGTAAGCAGCGGCAACTGGGGAATCAACGTGACGCAACCGACGAACTGCAGGCGTCGGGCGTAGTCCATCACCCGCTGCACCTCCGGATCGGTGGTGCGCAGGCCGCGCTGCCGTGCGGCTTCGTTGTACTCCGTGACAACGTCGGCGCCCATCAACGCGAGATCCCATTCGACCGGTCCGCACGTGACGTCTTCGAAGTCGGAGAACTTGATCCCCGTCTTGGTCCGGATCACGTTGTGCGACGGCCCGTCTCCCTGGATGGCTTGGACCGCCACGCCGGGGAAGGCCGCTTCGAAGGCTGTCCGATCCGACATGATCCGCAGCAGATTCTCGAATTCCGAACGGGCACGGTCGATGTCGGCCGGGGTCAGGAGCGCTGCCCCGTCCAACTCGGTGAGCATGTCAGGCAGGCCATCGTTGAACGGCGCAAGGAACGGCAATTCGTCCGGGTAGCCATTCAGATGACCGTGCAGTTCGGCACTGAAGGCCGCCTCGACACCACGGTAGGGCTCATGGTCGTCGGCGACGTCGGCCAACTTCCAGAACGTCATCGGGAAGCCGTCGCGGCGGACGGGGGAGCGTGGGATGCCGGGCGCCGGCGGGATCACAGGGACGCCGCGCCGGTCGAGCCAGTCGACCACGTCGAGTTCGCGTTGCTGGCGGGCCGCCTGCCGTCTCGGGTCGGCACTTGCGGTCAGCACCACAGGGATTCGGGCCACCACCGGCTCGGGTTCCAGGTGCACGACCACGGAGAACACGTCATGCAGCACCCGCCCGCGCTCCACCCGAAGGCCGAGTTCGCTGCCCGCGTCGACCGCCGCCCTGGTGGCGCGGCGAGTACGGTCGGCCAGCTCGTCAGGCGTCACACGTCCATGCTAGATCGCCTCGAAAGGCTCCCCCTCCAGTGCGATCGACGGCCGCCCGTCGGGACCGGCGGGGACGTCGCCGACGAGCGTCACCCGGTACAGCTTCCGGTCGTGGTCGGTCGTGAGATCAGAGGGGGCCAGATGCACGGTGGAACGGTTGTCCCAGAACGCGATGCTGCCCGGTTCCCACTTGAACCGCACCGTGTACTCCGGCCGCGCCAGCTCGTCGTAGAACAAGCCGAGCAGGCGCCTGCTCTCGTGCGGTGACACCCCGATGATGTGCGTGGTGAACCCGGGGTTGACGTAGAGCGCCTTTTCGCCGGTCTCGGGGTGCACGCGAACCACCGGATGCTCGGTGACCAACGGCCTGTTGCTGACCCGACGCTGGTAGTCCGACGTCGCGCTGGTGCCCTCCGGAGGTGAGAAGCGGTGCACTGCACGCAATTTGTCGGCCAGCCGCTGGATAGGCGCGGACAACCCCTGGTAGGCGGCAACGGTGTTCGACCACTGGGTGTCGCCGCCGTAGGGCGGGATCACCTCGGCGCGCAGGATCGACGCGGCGGGCGGGTTGACCGCAGCGGTCACGTCGGCGTGCCAGTTCACCTTGTCGAAGCCGCGGGTGCTGCCGTACCTGGTCTTGAACCTGTCGCGAAAGATCGGGTAGATCGTCGGATAGTTCGGGTCGGAGATGGCGTCGAACAGCGGATGGGCGGGGGTCGGTGCGCCGAAGGCCGATGCGAACCGCAGGTGGTCGTCGTGGCTGATGAACTGGTCGCGGAAGAACACCACCTTCCACGCGAGCAGGGCATCGCGGATCTCGCGGACCTGCTGATCGGCCAGTGGCGCCGTGAGGTCGACACCGCGGATTTCGGCGCCGGCCCAACCTGATTGCGGCCGGACCTCGATGGCCTGGGCTACCTGAGTCATGTGGTGGGTTCCCTTCTCGGGCTATGAATCGATGGGCTTCGGCGTCACGCCGTCGAGTTGGTTCTGCGCGTTGACGATGTCGTTGTAGCGGCCGTCGACGAACGGTGCGATGTCGACGAGGGTCTTGATGGTGCCGGTCTCGTGGAGACCGTCGGCGACGGTCTGGAACAGTGCGGTAGACGCGTCGTCGATCGGGTAATAGGACGCGATTCCGTCCTCGTCATAGAGCTTCCTGCCCTGCTCGGCCGTGATCCCCTGCTGCTTGACGTAGTACTCGTCGATCCACTCGTCGGCATGGGTGTCCTTCCAGTTGTTGGCCGCCACGGCCCTGCCCACGTAATCGCCGATCGCCGCGGACTTGGCCGGATCATCGAGGACGTCCCCACGCACGATGAGGGTCTGGATGCCGGTGTTGATGCCCTTGCCGTCGCCGAGGATCGGTGGCTCGCCGAGTTGGTAGTACTGGTTGCCCAGCACGATCGCAGCGTCCACAGCGCCGGCGGCGAACGTCGGAACCACCTCGGCGCCTGCAAGTTCCACCGGCTGCACGTCGGTCTTGAGATCGAGCCCGTGCCTCTTGAGCAGCGCGGCGGTCACCATGTGCCTGCCTGAACCCGGCGGGTAGGCGACCCGCCGGCCACGCAGGTCCTCGATGCGCTCCACCCCGCTGCCCGGCCGTGCGACCAGGTAGTAACCGCCGCTGGTTCCGGGGTTGGCCTGCAGGCCGATCGTCACCAGGTCGGTGACGCCGCTGTCCACGGCGATGGGCACCGGGGCCTCGCCGATCGAGCCGACATCGGCCGCGCCGGAGCGCAGCGCCTCGATGACGGCGGCGCCACCGCTGAAGTCCGCGAACTCCACACCGTAGGGGGCGTCCCTGCCGGCATCGGCCAGGCCCCAGGGCAGCGACTGCGTCGCGTTCTGTTCGGCGATCACGATCTTCGTGCCCTCGGGCACCTCGACTTTCGTGGCGATCTTCACCGAGTCGATCGCCGTGCCCGAACTCTCCTCGGAGAGTCCGCAACCGGCAGCCAGCATTGGAAGAGCCAGCAGCGCAACAATTCTCCGCAATTTCATCAGAAGCATCTCTTCCTCGTGATGTCGATCAGAGTTGAACCTCGCCGGTGACGCCCAGCTCGGTCAGCAGGCGCCGGCGCAGGGCGGTGAAGTCGTGGGAATCCCGCGCCCGTGGCTTGGGCACCGTCACCTCGACGTCGAGCGAGATCGCGCCGTCGGTGAGCACGATCACCCGGTCGGCCAACAAGATCGCCTCGTCGACGTCATGGGTGACCAGCAGGACTGCGGGGGTGTGTCTGCGGCACAGGTCGAGCAGCAGGCCGTGCATCTTTATCCGGGTCAGGGCGTCGAGCGCGCCGAACGGCTCGTCGAGTAGCAGCAGTTGAGGTTCGCGCACCAGGGCGCGGGCCAGGGCCACCCGCTGTGCCTCGCCACCGGACAGCGTGCGCGGCCACACCTTCGCCTTGTCGGACAGGTTCACCTCGGCGAGCGCCGAAAGCGCCTGTTCCCTGACCTCGGTGGTGCGAGGCAGTCCGACGGTCACGTTGGTCAGCACCCGTTGCCACGGCAGCAGCCGGGGGTCTTGGAAGACGATCGAGCGGCGGCGCGGGACCCGAGCGTCTCCGTCGAACTCCGCGTCCAGGGCGCCGAGCGCGCGCAGGAAGGTGCTCTTGCCGGAACCGCTGCGGCCGAGCATCGCGACGAACTCGCCGGACCGGATCTCCAGGTTCAGCCCGTCCAGAACCACGTTGTCGCCGAAAGATTTCCGGACGTCGCGGGCCACGACGACGGTGTCACTGCGGATATCAGTCGCCGTCATAGGCCTGCCTCCAGGTCAGGAGTCTGGCTTCGAGGAAGCGGACGATGAGGATCGAGACGAGGCCGAGGATCGCGTAGATCGCGATCAGCACGAAGACGACATCGATCTGGAAGTACTCGCGGGCGTCGGTCATCATCCGGCCGAGACCCCGCTTGGCGTTGATGGTCTCGGCGAAGATCAACGACAGCCACGACGCGGTGAGCGCCAGTCGCAGGCCGACCAGGAACCCGGGCAGTGAACCGGGCAGGATGACCCGGTAGATGAGTTCGGTGCGGCCCGCGCCGAACGACCTGGCCGCCTCGACCAATCCGGCATCGACGCTGCGAATTGCGCTGAACGTGTTGATGTAGATCGCCACCGCAACGGCCAGCGTGATGAGCAGGATCTTGGGCACCTCGCTGATCCCGAACCAGACGATCAGCAGCGGAACCAGAGCGAAGTTCGGGACCGCCCGTAGCACTTCCATGTTCGCGTCGACGAAATTCTCGCCGACCTTTGACAGTCCCGACACCAGCGCCAGGCTCAGGCCGAGGGCGATCCCGAACACCACGCCGTAGCCGACGCGCAGCAGGCTGGTCATCAGATGCTCCTGCAGCACGCCATCGGCGATCAGTCGATACGCGGCCTGCACCACCGTGAGTGGCTGCGGCACGGTCCGCGCGTCGAAGACCCCCGTGCTGGAGAGGATCTGCCACAGTGCCACCAGCAGTACGGGACCGATCAGCCGCTGCAGCCAGCGTGGGATGCGCTGCTCACGCTGTTTCCTGGCGATCGCGGCGCGCGGATCGACCAGGCTGGGTGCGGCGTCGGGCGGTGCCTTGGGCGGGCGGGGCGCCTGGACGGTCGCCATTACGCAGCCCCGAAGAAATCGCCAGAGATCGACTCGGATGCCCGGCCGTCGGGGCCGACTGGGATGTCGCCGACCAGCGTGATGCGATGCAACACCCGATCTCCCTCGATATGCTCGAAATCCCTTGGGGCCAAATGCAGTGCCGCCCGGTTGTCCCAGAACGCCACACTGCCGGGCGCCCAGGTGAAGCGCACCGAATACTCGGGCCGGGCGATCTCGGTGAAGAGCAGGTCGAGGACATGCCTGCTCTCGCGGGGAGAGAGGTCGACGATCTCCCTGGTGAAGGACGGGTTGACGTAGACGACACGCTCGCCGGTCTCGGGATGTACGCGTACCACGGGGTGGATCGAGGCCAACGGATTGGTGCGGACGAGGTCGCCGATCTTCTCGGAGCTGCGTTCAGCGGAAACCGTGGTACCGAAGCGGTGTTCGGCGCGCAGCCCGTCGATGAACTCCCGCAGCACAGGCGAGAGCCCCGCGTACACCGCCGCGACGTTGGTGAACTGTGTGTCGCCGCCGTAGGGCGGGACGACCTCGGCGCGGAGAATCGAATGTGACGGCGGGTTGATCAGGGGCGTGACATCGGCGTGCCATCCAGGACCGTTGGGGCTCTGCTTCTTGCGGTACTTGGTGCCGTACCGGTGGTCGTAGGCCGCGGGGGACACGGTGTGGATCTGTGGGAAGCCCGGCGGTGCCGAGTCACCTTCGTAGGGGTGGCCCGGGGTGACCGCGCCGAACTGCGTTCCGAACGCGATCTGGGCGGCATGGTCGAGCGTCTGGTCGCGGAAGAACACGACCTTCCACTTGTAGAGCGCAGCCCGGATCGCGGACGTCTCGGCGCCCGAGAGCGGTGCCGAGAGGTCGACGCCGGAGATCAGAGCGCCGGTCCAGCCGGACAGTGGCGTCACTTCAAGAGCGGTTTCGGTCACGGCGGTCATGCCGTACCTCCTCGAAAGTCATTGCAGATCAGCAGTATTGGATTCTACTTGGGATACGTTGACGCACTGCGGGTTTGAATCGGGGTGAAGGGAAAGTGGTGGGAGCCGAGCGCGACGCCGGCTCCGCCGATGACGAAGCACACGCGCGGGGAGGTGTGCTCGGCGACCACGCCGAACAGGGGCGCCGACAGCGCGGGCGCCATGGCCGCCTGCGATACCAGCAGCGCGACACGGCGGTCCCACCGGTCGGCGATCACCCCGCCTGCGTAGGAGAGCACCAGGGCCGGAAGCAGCTGGGCCATCGTGGCCAGGCCGACGGCCGTTGCGCTTCCGGTCAACTGCCAGACCAGCCAGTCCCGAGCGACGCGTTGCATCCATGTCCCGACGTTCGAGATCGCCGCACCCGCGGCGTAGACGCGGTAGTTCCGCACCCGCAGTGCGGCGAAGGTGGCGTCGCATCCTTCAAATCTGCGTGACGGCGGCGGTGCTGAACAACCGTGATCGGCTACCGGAACCGTTCACCCGGTGCTTAACCGGCGCGGTGAACCTCCGGGCGCGCAGCGGCAGGCTGCGCCAGCCCGAGATGGTCGCGCAGCGTCGTGCCGGTGTACTCGGACCGGAACACCCCGCGCTCCTGCAGCAGCGGCACCACCTTGTCGACGAATGGATCGAGGCCGCCCGGTGTGACGTGGGGGACCAGGATGAAACCGTCGCTGGCATCGGCCTGCACGAGATGGTTGATCGTCTCGGCGATCGTGGCGGGTGATCCGATGAAGTTCTGTCGGCCGGTCACCTCGATGATGAGTTCGCGGGTGGTCAGGTTCTCGGCGTCTGCTTTCGCCCGCCACTCGTCGGCGGTGGCGATCGGGTCGCGGTACATCCGTACGCTGGCCCGCCCGCGCGCGATGGTGTTCTCCCCGACGACCGGATCGACCGTGGGCAGCGGCCCGTCAGGGTCGTGGTCGGACAGGTCCCGGTTCCACAGCTGCTCGAGGAACTTGATCGCGGTCTGCGGTGACACCTGCGCCAGCCGCACCTCGTGGGCGATGTCGGCGGCTTCGGCATCGGTGTCGCCGAGGACGAACGTCGCGGCGGGCAGGATCAGCAGGTCGTCGCGGCGGCGCCCGTAGGCGGGCAGCCGGCCCTTGACGTCGGCGTAGAACGCCTGCCCGGCTTCCAGCGTGCCGTGCCGGGAGAAGATCGCGTCGGCGCCGGAAGCGGCGAAGTCGCGGCCGCGGTCGGAGTCCCCGGCCTGGAAGATGACGGGCCTGCCCTGCGGGCTGCGGGGCACGTTGAACCGCCCGCTGATGTCGAAATGCTGGTCCCGGTAGGCGAACTCGCCGGCATGCGGGTCGGACAGGAACGCACCGCTGTCCTTGTCGGCGACGATCGCGTCGTCGCGCCACGAGTCGAACAGCGTGTGCGCGGCCGCCAGGAAGCTCTCGGCCCGGGTGTAGCGGTCGCTCCTCGGGCAGGAACCCGCCGCGGCGGAAGTTCTGACCGGTGAACGCATCCCACGAGGTGACGACGTTCCAGGCGGCGCGCCCGGCGGACAGGTGATCGAGCGAGGCGAACTGCCGGGCCACTTCGTACGGCTCGTTGAACGTCGAGTTGATCGTGCCGGTGAGCCCCAACCGCTCGGTGACGGCGGCCAGCGCGGCGAGGACGGTGAACGTGTCGGGCCGGCCGACGACGTCGAGGTCGTAGATCTCGCCGTTCTGCTCGCGCAGCCGCAGCCCCTCGGCGAGGAACATGAAATCGAACTTTCCGCGCTCGGCGGTCTGCGCGAAATGCACGAAGGACGCGAAGTCGATGTGACTGCCCGACTCCGGGTCGCTCCACACCGTGGTGTTGTTGACGCCGGGGAAGTGGGCGGCGAGGTGAATCTGCTTGATCGGCTTGCTCATCAGCGGTGTCCTTCGCGCGTCAGGCGGTCGCGTAGCGGTTGGCGGGGCGGGGCAGAGCCGAGCGTCTCGCGCAGCGTGGGCCCGGGCCGGGTGTTCGGAACAGTCCGCGGCGCTGCAGTTCGGGCGTCAGGCCGTCGAGCTGATCTGCTGCAGGTCGTGCGGCAGGCTTGCGGGGCGCAGTCGGAAACCGTGCACGCCCGACGACGGCCAGTCCTGCAGCACGTCGGCCAGCTGGATCGCAGTGCCCGCGAAAACGAGTGCAGCGCTGGTGAACTCGGCGCCGTGCGAGGTCGTCGAGCCGACGGCGGCGGGCCTCGGCGCGGTCGGGAGTGTCATCGAGGAACACCACGACGTCGACGAAACGTACCGTGCGGCGCTTCCCGATCGGCGAGCGGCGATCGCGCCGCCTCGTGCGCGGCGGGGTGACGAAGCCGATGTCGGCGCTACCTGCGATGAAGGGCCTGCTGTCGGCGCCGTGTCTCGGTCGCGGCGACCAGGGGCTGTCCCTGCGGCGGCCGCGGCGTGATCGAGGGACCCTTGACCGAGAACCACTTTCCTTCGAAGTCGATGTAGTGCAGCTTGTTTCGGTCGATGAACCGCCCGGTGGCGGTGTCGCGGATCTCGGCGTCGTCCTCCCAGCTGTCCCACAACCGGCGCAGCACCTCGACGTAGTCGGCGGCTTCGTCGTAGAGCTCACGCGGTCGAGGTGGGCGTCGGTCGTCTGCCGAAGTGGCGCGCTGCGTCGGCGCCGGGCGCCACCTGGACGTGCACCCCGGCCCGTCCCGCGCTGACGTAGTCGAGCGTCGCGATCGCCTTCGACAGGTGAAAGGGCTCGGTGTGGGTGGCGACGACGGTCGGCAGCAGACCGATCCGGCGGGTGCGTGGGCGCAACCCGGGCGGCGGTGAGCACCGCGTCAAGCCGACCCTGGACGCCGTCGGGTTGCAGGGTCAGCGCGTCCTCGAAGGTGACGAAGTCGACCGCGCCCCGCTCCGCCTCGGTGACCAGGTCGACCCAGTAGGACGGCGCCAGCAGGTCTGCGGGTCTCGCGTCGGGCTCCCGCCACGACGCCGGATGCCAGCCCGTCGCGTTCAGCGCGACGGCAAGGTACAGCGGGTCCACGGCTTTCACCTCCAGGGTCAACGACGTCCCGTGGCGTCAGCATTCCCCGGCCTGAAGAAAAGGCCAAGGTTTGTGCTCAGCGCCAGTCGAACCTGAGCGGGCCACCGGCCCGACATCACCAGCCGGTCTGATCAGTTGTCGTAGCGCGCCCGGACCAGCTCGCCGTGGCGGTCATGATCCTCGGCGCTGTCGAAGGCTCTGCCGCGGCGCTCGGCCTCGATGTTTCCGGTGAACAACCCCGAATCGGCTTGCGGACGCGCGATATCGGCAACATTGCGCTGCAGTTCCCGGTCGGTGTCGGTCTGGTGCTCGATTCGCCGGCGCGGCAAGGCGCCGGGGTTGGTGCGCTGTAGCCAGGACACCATGCCCTCGCGGACATCGCATCGCAGATCGAACAGAGCGGGCGCGTTGGACGCGCTCACCAACATCCGGAGCCGAACGACCCCGTCGATCGTGTCGGTGACCTGTAAGACGCCGACCCGGCCGTCCCACAGCGGGTTCGCCTTCAGCAGCCGGTCCAGCTCGGCGCGCATCGCATCGAACGGAACCGTGAAGTCGACGTCCAGCTCCGCGGTGCCGAGCAACTCGGTGGCGTTGCGGGTCCAGTTCTGGAAGGGCGTTGTGGTGAAGTACGTGCACGGCAGCACGAGGCGGCGCTCGTCCCAGACATGAACGACGACGTAAGTCAGCGTGATCTCCTCGATTCGGCCCCACTCCTCTTCCAGCACAACGACGTCACCGACGCGAATCGCGTCGGAGAAGGCGATCTGGATGCCGGCGAACACCGAACCGAGCGAGGTCTGCGCGGCGAGGCCTGCGACCACGGTCAGCACACCGGCCGAGGCGAACAACGTCTTCCCGATGTCGCTGAACGACGGAAAGGTCATCAGTGCAGCGGCAGCACCGAGCACGACGACGATGGCGACGACGATGCGCCGAAGTGTCAGCACCTGGGTCTTGATCTTGCGGCGGTGCCGGTCGGCGTCCGTGAGGCCGGTGTCACCGCCTGCGAAGCGCGCGATGATCTGACGCTCGGCGACGCGAACGAGACTGACCAGCACCCAGGTCAAGGCGCCGATGAGGAAGATGACGAGCATGTGGTCCACCCAGCCCCGCCAGCTCGACGCCGGGTCGGTGGTGCGCCGGACGGCGGCCGTGGCCGAGATGACCACAAGGGTGGCGCGCAGCGGCAGACGGGTCAGATGAGCGACGTCACGGAGAACGGCGCTCCGGCTTCCCAGCCGTTGCAGCAGCCAGGAAGAGGCCAGACCAACCACGTAGGCGATGGCGACAGCGCCGGCGACCCACGCCGCGCTGATGGTGAACTGCGTTGCAGAGTCAAACTCGATCGCGTCGTCCATGACAGATGCAGGCTCCTGGGGTTGGCGTCAGGGAATCGCGCAGAAGCGCAACGACATCGCCGTCGACAGAACGTCGCGCTAGCACAGCGTTCCCGGGGCCCCCCGCGCACCAAACCGGCCGGTGCCGGGTAGGGGCGATTTGAGATTCAGTTCACAACCGGTGGCACGCTTTGTCGACGAGCACAGCGGCCGCTGCCCGCGCGTGTGCCAACGGTGCGGTGTCGTTGAGTGAGGTGCTGAGCGCGGTGCCGCCCTCGAACAGCACAAGGAGTTGCTGTGCAAGCAGATAGGGATCGTCTGCGCCTGCTTCGACGGCCACGTCGGACAGCCGCTTCGCGAACCGGCGCTTGTGGGCGTGCACGATCTCCTCGACCCCTTCGAGCTCGCCGGCCGATTCGACGGCCGCGTTGTGGAAAGGACATCCACGGAAACGTGCGGGTGCCGTCCCGTCGAAGATCGCGAGGAGTCGGTCGCGGGGCCGTAGGTCCGCGTCGTCGAGACGGCGTTCCCTGGGTGTGCCCCCCTGCGCGTCGATTGTCTGCAAGTAGTCTTCTACCAGGGATGTCTTACTCGGAAAGTGTTGGTAGAAGGTGCGTTTGGAGACGTGAGCCGCCTTGGACAGACGATCCACCCCGGTGGCGTGGATACCGCGTCGATAGAACAGATCCGCTGCCGCGCCGGTGATCCGCAAGCGGGCACCGCGGCCCCCGCGGTTGCGTTCTGATTCCGCATCAGTCACCCCGTGAATCATACGGATCTGTTTCCTTCGGGCGATGTAAAGGGCTTTTAGATAAACCGAACGGTATATATGGCGTGGCGTAGATCGGGCGCAAAGTCCGGTCTGTGACTGTTCTCGTCATCGGCGCCGCGGACCTCCATGGAGAATCGGCCCAGCGACCACTCATGGCCTATCAGCCGTGCTTGGCGACCTGGTCCTTGATTTTCTCGGGCAGGGCGTCGGCGACCGCCAAGCTCGGCCACAGTGCGCGTTCGCCCATCAGAGCGCGGAAGACGGTGCCGATGGTCACGGTGTGGTCGGGGCGCGAGATCACCTCGATCCCGTCACCCGCGCGCACCGTTCCCGGCTCGACGACGCGGAAGTACGCGCCGGGCAGTCCTGCGGCGGTGAACGTCTTGATCCAGCCCGGGATCTCCAGCCATTTCACGAACGTCTGACACGGAGTGCGCGGGCTGGTGACTTCGAGCAGTAGCCCGTCACTGCCCACTGACCAGCGTTCCCCGATGAGGCATGCGGTCACGTCCACCCCGGAGGTCGTCAGGTTCTCGCCGAAACTACCGCTGGTCAGCTCGCGGCCCAGCTTCCCTTCCCAGCGGTCCAAATCCTCGCGCCCATACGCGTACACGGCCTGATCGTCGCCACCGTGATGCTTGCGGTCGCAGACCGAATCGCCGAGCACACCACTGCCGAGGCCGCCTTGTCGTGGCCCGGGTGCACGCACGGTCAACGGCTCGGCGCTCGGCCGCTTGTCGATCCCCGAGCGGCGCGTGCCCAGGCTGATGGGGGCCGCCGCCGTGTTCACCGTCAACACCGATGCCATACCGAAAGCTAACCCCATTGCCCTCGCGCGTCTTCCCACCAGCTGACCGGTACCGGTTTGGTGGCCGGCAATGCGGACATGGCGCCTCGCACGCGTCTGGTCAGCCGAGGAGCTCCCAGCTGTCATCCTCGCCGACCGGCGCTGCAGTGACCTGCACGGTGCGCTCCTCACCCTGCGGATCGGCCGCGGTGCAGTCGAACGTCTTCCCTACCTCGACGGCCTGCAGTCCCTCACCGCAGTCGACGGTGACCGTGAAGCCGATCTGCTCGGACACCTCGTCGCCGAGCGTGGCCGCGACAGTCGGCAGGTCGTACAGCGTGTCCTTGGTTTCGTAGGTCACGTTGTAGTCGTCGTCCTTGACCTTGACGTCGATCCGCACCGTCTGCCCGGCGACTTCCGCCTTGCATTCGAAGCTGTCGCCCGCTTCGGGGCTCGGGGACTGTTCGGGACAGTCCACGCTGGAGACCTTCTCGTTCATCGAGGAGTAACTGTTGTTGAGCTCCTCGGTGATCTTGGCCTCCAGGCTCTCGTAGTCCAGTCCGCCGATCGAGAAGCTGCACGCAGACAGCACGAGGGCGGCACCGCAGCTGAGCAGCGGGGCAGTTCGCTTCCGAGACAGAGCCATCAAACGAGGATCGTATTGAGACGCGGGTCCTCGTGTAAAGGTTCGGCAAGAATCGCGGAACGTTTGCTACAACCCCGCGGCGTCGTCGGGCACATCAACCGCGTACCGCTGAAGCACGTCCAACGGAACCGAATCAAGCGTCCGCTCGTGGGTCGACGCGAGAACCACGGGGCAGGCTTGCCCGTCCTCGTGGGCACGTAGCCAGTTCAGCGCGGTGACGCACCAGCGGTCGCCGGGCACCAAACCTGGGAAGCGGTAGGCGGGCATCGCCGTCGACAGATCGTTGCCGATGGAGCGTTGGTGAGCGAGGAACTCTTCCGTCACCACGGCGCAGATCGTATGCCTGCCGAGATCCTCGTCCCCGGTGCTGCAGCAACCGTCACGGTAGAAGCCCGTCAAAGGTTCGGTACCGCAGGGGTCCAACGGTCCACCCAGCACATTTCGTTCCGCCATCGATCCAGTATCACGTAGCGTCGCCCGACATGGGATCGGCACGATACGTGGCGTTGCTGCGGGGCATCAATGTCGGCGGCCGGAACAAGATCTCGATGGCGGACCTGCGCGGGATCTTCGAAGACGCCGGCTTCGGCAATGTCAGCACCTACATCCAGTCGGGCAACGTCGCATTCGAATCGGGCGGTGCGCGGGCCAAGCTGGAGTCTGACATCGAGGCACTGCTGACCGAGCGGCTGGAGAGCCCGCCCGTCGTCGTCGTGCGCTCACACCGCCAACTGCGCGGCATCGTCGACGACGCCCCCACCGAGTTCGTCGGGCGCACCGAGGACCATCACCGCGACGTGGTCTTCCTCAAGGCTCCGCTGACCGCTCAGCGCGCGATGGGCATCGTCCAACTGCGCGACGGTGTCGACGATGCGTGGGCCGGACCCGGGGTGGTGTACTTCAGCCGGCTGATCGCCCAGAAGACCAAGAGCAAGATGAACCGGATCGTCGGCACTCCGGAGTATCGGCTGATGACCATCCGGAACTGGGCGACGACAACCCAGATGCTGACGCTGCTCGACGGCATGCACTGAGTCAGATGCTGAGCCTGCGGTAGCGCTGCAGCCTCCGAATGCCCTGCGCCGGTGCCGGTCCGGTGAGTGGAGCCAGGGCTGAGCGCATCCGGTTCCGCACATCGTCGGCGTCCAGATGCATCCCGATGGCGACCAGGCTGTTGGCCGTGCAGCGAGGCGGCGCCACAGTGATGTGCACCGACGGGCCCACGACGTTGACCGTGTAACTACGGGTACTCGCCCGGTAGCGCACGCCGATGGTCCCCTTCATCCGGTATACCCCGGTCGGTGGCTGCTCGAGAAGGTCGATGACCGCGGCGGGATCCACACAGCCGTCACCCAGCACGGTGACCGAATCGGCGCGGTCGTGGTCGTGGGCGTGGGCCGACGGCTCGGGATCGGCGTCCAACAGCAACTCGCGGAACGTGAGCTGGCCGTCTTCCTGTGCGGCGGCGGTGACGTCGTAGAGCAACGTCGCGTCGATCCGTCCGGCAGTGGCCCCGACGACGTAGGCCTGCGGATTGAGCGCGCGGACCCTGCTCTCGATGCGCTGCAACGTGTCAGCGCGCTCTTCTTCGGGGATCTGGTCGAGCTTGTTGACCACGACCAGGGTGGCCGCGCCGTAACGGGCAGGCGGGGTGGCGTCGCGGTCGACGGTGTCGAAATGGGTCGCTGCGTCGAGCACATCGACGACGCCGCCGTGGCGGACGCCGTCAACCCCGCTGAAGCGGATGATGCGCGACACCGCGACCGGATCGGCGAGACCGCTGGCCTCGACGATGATCGCGTCGAGCCGGAGCTTGGGGTCGGCGAGGCGGGCCAGCGCAACGTCGAGGCCACCGTCATCGGGCAGGCAGCAGATGCAACCACCTGCGATCGACGCAGGTTCGTCGACGTGACCGGTGACCAGTCCCGCGTCGACGTTGAGTTCGCCAAAGTCATTGATCACGACGCCGATCCGCGCATTCGGGCTGCGCAGCACATGATTGAGGAGGGTCGTCTTACCTGCGCCGAGATAGCCGGTAAGGGCGATGACGGGAATCGGCTGCACAGCAACGCAGGCTACCGGTTGTCGACGTCCGCAGACCAAGCGCGGCGCTCCTGCGATGTAGGTACGATGACCTTCTGCGCCGCACGGGTCGGCGCGGTGGGGGATCCGCAGTGCAGAGTGGGACAGAACGCGACGTCGGCCCGGCTGCGCACAACGGCGTCCTCGCGACGTCTCGCCCAGCCCCCACCGACGGCGCGGACCGTTACGATGCTTCCATCGAGATGCCCGCGCTCAGGGCCCTGCTCCAGATCTCCGAAGCGGTCTTGCGCGCGCACTATTTCGACGAGGTTCTCGAGGTGATCGCGGAGCAGGCGCGAACTGCGCTGTCGGCGGCGTCGTTGTCGATCTGCCGCTGGGAGCCCGACCGTGCAGCGCTGCGGATACTGGTCAACGTGGGCGATCTCGGGCCGCATCAACAGCGGTGGCCGCAGGACGACTACTACGCGGTCGAGACGTACTCGAACATCAACGCCCTTCTCAGGCACGGCGTCTCGTACGCGTTCTCGCTCGACGACGAGGACTGTCCACCCGAGTCCCGCCGGGTTCTGATCGAACTCGGCAAGGAAAGCGAGCTGGCCGTTCCGGTGATGGTCGGGAATTCGATGTGGGGCATCATCTGGGCCACCGGCACCGGCGGGCGGAGGTTCACCAGCGGAGACATTCAGCTTCTCCAAGCCATTGCGGCGCACACTGCCGTCGCGATCGGCCGCTCCGAGTTGCTGACCACGGTATGGCGCTACGCGTTCGAGGATCCATTGACCGGCATCGCGAATCGGCGGGCCATCGACCAGCGGCTCACCGAGATCGACTGGGAGAGAACCTGTCCGGTTGCACTGCTGTGTGACCTGGACGGCTTCAAGAAGATCAACGACCGCGACGGCCATCCTGCGGGGGATCAGCTTCTGCGCGATGTCGCCCGCGAGCTCGACCGGCTGACCGGGACGATCGATGGTGCAGTGGCCGGGCGCCTTGGCGGTGACGAGTTCTTCGTGCTGCTGCCTGATGCCACGCTGGCGTCAGCGCAGGTCTTCGCGATCGATGCAACCAAGGCGATCCGCGATTCGGTGGACATCGAGGTCAGTCTGTCGTGGGGTGCTGCGGCCGCAGGCCAGGATATCCGCAACGGATACGATCTGCTGGCTGCGGCGGACGCCGCGCTCATGGAGTCCAAGCGCCAGGGGCCCGCGCGGTTCAGCACCGGGGCGTCGACATCCGTGGTGGCGGGTGGGATCGACCGTCGCGACCGTGGTGACCGTGGTGAACTGCGGGAAGTCGAGCGGCTTGCCGGAGTCGTCGTCCGCACCCTGGACGAACAACCGGACTTGACGGTGCCCGAGGCCCTGGAGATTCTCGCAATGCAGGTGCAACAGGTGACCAGTACATCCGGGTGGTCGATCTCGGAATGCTCGGAGAACTGCACCACGCTGCGCGTGGTCCGCAGCATCGACAGCGTCCTTCGTCAGGAGTCCGGTCTGTCGGTGATGACCGAGCTCGGGCCCGCCTCGTACGATGTCTGTGACTACCCGGCGACGGCGAAGGCTCTGACCGAGGGCACCGTGTTCGTCGCGGCCATCGGCCTCGATGGGTCCGATCCCGCAGAGACCGCGCTGCTGTCGAAGTTCGGCTATCGGGCGGTACTCGGTGTCGGGGTACCCGCCGGGCAACGGTGCTTCCTTCTCGAGTTCTTCTCCCACGGCGACTATCAGGAACTAATCGAGATCGCCCCACTGGTAAGGGTTCTCGCCGCCTACTGCGTTTCCCGGCTCAGCGGAACCCCGCCGCCCCGCCGTCGACCATGACGGTCTGCGCGGTCACGAATGATGCTTCGTCGCTGAGCAGAAAGCACACCACCGGACCGATGTCGTCGCCGACGTCGCCGAGGCGGCCCAACGGCACCGCGCGTACGGTGCGCTCGTAGGTCTTGGGGTCCCACTCGCTCCACGCCTTGATGCTCTCGGTCTCGGCGTATGGGCATATCACGTTGACGCGTATGTTGTGTCGACCCCATTCCAGCGCCGCAACTTTGGACATCCCCCGGATGGCTTCCTTGGCGGCGGCGTAGGCCCCGAACCTGGGCAGGCCGATCGTGCCCGACCCCGATCCCAGGTTGACGATGCTGCCTCCTCCGTTGGCGAGGAACACCGGATACACCGCCTGCATCAACTCGAACGTCGCCCGCGGACCGACGTCGAAGACGAGGTCGTAATCCTCCCGGGTGATGTCCTGGAGCGGTTTGGGTTCGTTGGTCGCGATCGCGTTGTTCACCAGTCCGTGCACGGCGCCGAACGCCTCCGTGGCCGCCGCGACGATACGGCGCGCGCAGCCGGGCTCACGGAGATCGGCCAACAATGGCGTGACCGGTTGGCCCGTCTCGCGGAACTCGTCAGCCGTGGCGGTGAGGGTGGTTTCGTCTCGGTCGACGATGAGCACCGATGCCCCTCGTTCGGCCAGCGCCGACGCGATGCCCTTGCCCACCCCGCGCGCGGCGCCGGTCACGATCACGGTGCGGCCGTCCAGCAGCGTCGCCGGAACCTGTGTGTTCACGTCGCTACCGTAGTGCGGGCAGCAGCCCGAGGTCAGCTACACAGCGCAGAGAGACCGGACCCCGCATGGGGTCCGGCCTCTCCGGCGCGGCTACTTCGAGTCGGTCAGATCATGGAGCGGGGATGGTGGCACAACCGATCCCGGGGATGCAGCCCGAGGCTCCACCGGGCCCCGCGGTACCGGACGGGCCACCGGGAATGGCGCCGGTCGCACCCTCAGGTCCCGCGGCGCCGCTGACGCCACCGGGGTTGGTGCTACCGCTGACGCCGCCGGGGCCTGCCACACCACCTGGGCCACCCGGAATGGCGCCCGCTGCTCCGCCAGGCCCGGCGGTGCCGATGCTGGCGCACGGCGTGCCATCCGGGTTGAAGCAGGGCGGCGGTGCCGGCTGCGCAAAGGTCAGGGGTGCTGTTGCGATGGCAGTCGCCGCGGCGCCCGCGAAGAACATTGGTCCGAGGATTCCGAAAACGGATGTCTTGTTTCGCATGAAATAAAGGTTGCCCGGCGATACGCAAACGAAACCATCTCGATTATGAAGGTTTTCTGAGCAAGCCATGAGCTGCACGGTGGCATTGTGGCGATGTGGGCCTTGTCATTCGGTTGATCGAGCTGCTGCTCGTCCTTCTGCCGCTCGTCGGTGTGGGCTATGCGACGTTCAAGGCCTTCGCCGCGATGCGGCGGGGCTCCCCTTCCGAACCTGCGCCGGCCACCGACCCCGGCGCAGCGCAACGTCGAGGCTTGCGCCGCGCGATCGAGGAGCACGATCGAACGGATACCCGCTGGCTCGATTACGAAATCGACGTCGCGAAACTCCTCGATTTTCCGTTGATGACCGACATGCGCGACCCGCACACCGAGCGGTTTCACCGGGCGAAGCTGCGCGCCGAATTCCTGCGGCCCACCGACGTGGCAGATCTCGTCGACGACCGCGATGCAACCCGCGAATACCTCGACGCGGTGCAGGAGTATGTCGCCGCGTTCAACATCGCCGAAGCCGAGGCGATCCGGGTGCGGCGCGCCGGGTTCTCCGGTGACGGGCAGGAACGCCTCGCCCGGGCGCAACGCCTGCTGCGAACAGCGGCCGACACCGCTGCAACGCAACAGGAACGGGACCGGGCCTACCGGCTGGCGCGGCGCGAGATCGACGGGCTGATGGTGCTTCCCGAGCGCACCCGCGCCGCGCTGGAGCGGGGAATCAGAGGCGAACTGGGCTAGCGGCTTTCGAGTGCTGCATCAGCGACGTCGAGCGCGCGGTCCAGGATCGCCACACCCTCCCGCGCCTGCTCCTCGGTGACGGTGCACGGCGGGACGACGTGGATGCGGTTGTAGTTGGCGAACGGAAGCAGTCCCAGCTTCTTACACTCGGCGATCACTGAATTCATTGCGGCACTGGAGCTTCCGTAGGGCGCCAGCGGTTCACGGGTGTTCTGGTCGGCGACCAACTCGATCGCCCAGAACACGCCGGCGCCGCGCACCTCACCGACGCAACGGTGACGGGCGGCCAGCTCGCGCAGGGCGGGATCGAGCACGTCGCTGCCGATGCGCGCCGCGTTCTCGACGATGCCTTCCTCGGTCATCGCGTTGATCGTGGCCACTGCGGCGGCGGTTGCGAGGGGATGTCCCGAGTACGTCAGACCGCCCGGATAGGCGCGGTGAGCGAAGGTTTCACTGATGGCCGGGCTGATCGCCACGCCGCCGAGCGGGACATAACCGGAGTTGACACCCTTGGCGAAGGTCAGCAGATCGGGTGTGACATCGAAGTGGTTGATGGAGAACCACTTCCCGCTGCGGCCGAATCCGGCCATCACCTCGTCCGCGATGAAGATGATGCCGTACTCGTCGCACAACGCGCGCACGCCGGCGATGTATCCCGGTGGCGGCACCATGATGCCCGCGGTGCCGGGGATCGACTCGAGGATGATCGCCGCAATCGTCGACGGTCCCTCCATCTTGATGACGTTCTCCAGGTGGGCCAGCGCCCGCTCGGACTCCTCGGCCTCGGTGGTGGCATGGAACTGTGACCGGTACAGGAACGGCCCGGGGAAGTGGACGACGCCGGCGTTGCCGTGGTCGTTGGGCCAGCGCCGGGGGTCGCCGGTGAGGTTGATCGCCGTCTCGGTACCGCCGTGGTAGGACCGGTAGCGGGCCAGCACCTTGTAGCGACCGGTGTGCAGACGGGCCATCCGCACCGCGTGTTCGACCGCGTCCGCGCCGCCGTTGGTGAAGAAAATCTTGTTCAGTTCGCCGGGGGTGCGCTCGGCGATCAGGCGCGCCGCCTCGGACCGGGCGTCGTTCGCGTGCTGCGGCGCTACGGTGCAGAGCTTGGCCGCCTGCTCGGCTATGGCAGCAACGACTTTCGGGTGCTGATGGCCGATATTGGTGTTCACCAGCATGGACGAGAAGTCGAGCAGCTTGTTGCCGTCGCCGTCCCATACGTGGCAACCGTCCGAGGCCACGATCGTCATCGGGGAGATGTCAGCCTGCGCCGACCACGAGTGGAACACGTGGGCACGATCAAGCTCGTACGTACGAGCGGCCTCGGCACGCGCCGCCTCCACGGTCAGGCCATTGGGTAGCAGCGCGGTTTCTTCAAGAGTGTTCGACACAGAGAAAACGGTAGATCCCCGACGTCAGAAGCGGAAATTACCGTGACGATTCGTCATCTCTGCGTGGCCCACGAACAAGGGGGCGCCTCCTTGTGGGAGGCGCCCCCTTCCTGGCTGTGTGTTAGCGGACGTCGACGTAGACGACGTGTCCGGTGACGGTGCCTTGGTAGGTGCGGTCGTTGAAGTGGTCCATGACCGTTCCGCGGATGTCGCTGCCGCGGTTGATCCCGACGACGCTCGCGTTGGACAGGGGTGCGTCGGAGAGGCGGTTGACGATGACCCGGTTGCCCTGGGCTTCGAGCCGGCTGATCGTCTCATCGGCGTTACCTGCTGTCGGGGCGGCCAGTGCGGGAGCGGCCAGTCCGAAGAAGGTGGCGGTGAGGGCGGCGGCTGCGGTGGTGGCGATGGTGAGGTTCTTCAAGGCGTTCATTGTTCTGCTCTTCCCTTGTGTGGGTCGGAGCCGTGGAGCGAGTCACGCGGTTCGACTTGCGGTGGTGGTAGATCGTGGTGATCTGACCCGTTCAACCTGCAGGTCAGAGGGTTCATTTCCGTTGGCAGAAATTGACCGCCGGCTGGCAGAAATCACCGACGTGTCGACGTGTCATAGCCCGCGTCTAAGATCGAACATATGTTCGACAGCTGGTCAGACGCGGAGGTCCTCACCCTCGTCGAGGACGCCCACCGCGACACCGCGATGGCGATGGCACGCCAACTGGCTGCCATCGCCGAGCTGTTGGAGCGCCGGATCGACCAAGAGCTCACGGTCGAGGCCGACGTGAAATCGATGATCACCGGGTTCCGCCGCACCACCGCCGAAGTGTCCGCGGCGATGAACATGACCGCCGCGCGCGCCCGCACGCTGGTCGGTCAGGCCGAAGCTCTGCACACCCGCCTGCCTGCGGTCGGGGCGCTACTGGCCTCCGGCGCGGTGGACTTCGACACCGTGGAGCTGGCGATTTCACGGACCGATCTCGTAGACGAGGACCTGATCGCCCAGGTCGACGCATCGGTGGCCGAGCAGCTCGGGCGTTGGCAGAGCTGGTCGCGGGCCCAGGTGATCATCGCCATCGACCAGGCGGTCACCCTTGTCGATGCCGAGGCGGCCAAGAAACGGCGGGTGGCGGCCTACGACGACCGCAGCGCCACCGTGGTGACCGGTCTGGACGGGATGGCGGTCATAAGGGTCAAGGTCAGTGCCCCCGAGGGCGCCGCGACCGACGCCCAACTCTCGGCGATGGCCAAAGCCGTGTGCCGCGCAGACCCCCGCACCCTCAAACAGCGCCGCGCCGATGCGTTCGTGGCCATGAAGAACGGGCAGACGCTGATGTGTGGATGCCAGACTGCGGACTGCCCGTTGCGGGCGGGCGAACCCGCACCCGAGAGGGTGCCGGCGGCGACCCCGGCATCCGCCGCGCACACCGAAGCCGGGTCGCCCCCACCGCACAGGCCCGTGCCACCGGGACCATCAGCCCCGGGACCATCCGCCCCGGCCCTCCCGCCGCCGTTCCAGCCCGGGCCGCCCGTGGTGATCAATGTGATCGCCGCCGCCGACACCGTCACCGGGCGTAGCGACGCCCCGGGATATCTGGCCGGATTCGGAGTCATCGACGCCTCACTGGTGCGTGAACTGGCCCGCGACGCGACTCGCCGCCTGGTCGAAGAACCGATCGTCTCCGAGGAACAGGCGATGCGCTACCGCCCCTCAGCGGCCCTGGCCCGGTTCATCCGCGCCCGGGACCTGACCTGCCGCTTCCCGGGCTGCACCGTGCCCGCCGAACGCTGCGACATCGACCATACGGAACCGTTCAACCACGACGACCCCACTGCCGGTGGACACACCGTGCCCGAGAACCTGGCGTGCTACTGCCGAGAGCATCACCGCGACAAAACCTTTGGCGGCTGGCGCGACCAACAATTGGCCGACGGCACCATCGTGTGGACCTCCCCGCTCGGCAAGACTTACCTGACCACCCCTGCCGGCGCCGACCTGTTCCCGGGACTGGTCCGCCCCCGACGGCCCGAAGACCGCAAACGCGTCGCCACAGCCCGGCGTCACCTCAACACCCACCGCCACACCAGCATCTACAACCGCTACCGCAATCAGGCTGCCCACGAAGAGATCCGCGTCCGCTGCTGGCGCAACCAATTCCGCCGCTTCCGCGTGTTCTTCCACGGCGAAAGCACCGAAACCAAACCCAGCACCAGCCCCTACGCCCGCTTCGTCAACGACCCCATCGAACCCGAAGAACTCCCACCCAACTGGCAACCACCACCACTGGAACTCTCCGACCCCGACGCACCCCCACCCTTCTAGTGCTCAGCCCTCGGACGCCTTCTCCAGTGCGGCGAGGGCGTCTCCGGTGTAGACGGCCAGCCGCTGCAGGTGCGGCAGGCGGTCGCGGCAGCCGACGAAGCCGAGATTCATCGTGTCGGCGTAGCTCTGCAGCGTGATGTTCAGTGCCATCCCGTGCATCGGAATCGATACCGGGTATGTGGCCTCCAGTCGAGAGCCATTGAAGTACAACGGCTCTCGTGGACCAGGGACGTTGGAGACGCACAGATTGAAGGTGTACGGCCATGGCGGCTGCACGCCCGTCAACGCCCCGGCGATCTGCCCGCCCGCCGGTGCGAGCAACGCTGCGCTGTAGGCGATGATGGCGGTAGGAGACATCGTCTGCAGCTGCGCCTTCGACGCCTGTGTGGCGGCCGTGATCGACTCCAGCCTGTCCAGCGGATCCTCGATGTCCGTGCCCATGGGCGCCAGGATCGCTCCCACCGCATTGCCGCCCCCCTCGTCGCCCTTGGGACGCACATTGACAGGCACGAACGCGATCAGCGACCGCTCCGGCAGTTTGTCGAAGTCGGTGAGGAACTTTCGCAGTCCACCGCCGATGATCGCCAGCGCCACATCGTTGATCGTCGAGCCGTGCTGGGAACTGAGTTTCTTGAGCCGATCGAATTCGTACTGCTGCGTGGCGAACCGGCGATTCCGGCTGATGCGCGCATTGAGGATGCTGTGCGGCGCCGAGGCCGACCCGGCGATGTGTCCGTAGTCGCCGTCACGCCGGATCTGCGTGTTGATCAGAGCCGCAGTGAGATCGACCGCCGAACTGACACCGCCTGACACCGTCGATCCGATCCCGCCCAGCGCACGCAACGTCGCGGTCAGCGGATTGGACGACCCGTTCGTCTCGACCTCACGTTTGACGCGTGACGGCGTCGCCGCATTGAAGAACATCTTGGTGTCCCGCGACTGCGGGTCGACTGACAGGCTGCGGCCGAGCATCCGCATGGCGCTGTAGCCGTCGACGAGCGCGTGGTGGATCTTCATGTACAGCGCGAAGCGGCCACCTTCGAGACCCTCGATGACGTGAAGTTCCCACGGCGGCCGTGTCAGGTCGAGATGGTTACTGTGCAACCGGGACACCAGGATTCCCAGCTCCCGTTCGTCGCCCGGGCTGGCCAGAGCGGAGCGCCGCACGTGGTAGTCGAAATCGAAATCCTCGTCGGTCACCCAGCTGTGCAGCGGGCTGAACTGCAGGCGCGGGTGGGCGAGCTTGCGGTTCCACGGCGCCATCACCTCCTGGCGGCGCGCCTCGTCGATCATCTGCCGCAGATAGTCACTTGGGGCGTCCGCCGGTGGAGTGAACGGCAACAGACCGGCGACGTGCATCTTGGAGCTCGACGTCTCGCCGTAGATGAACATCAGATCCTGCAGTCCGAGACGGACACTGTTCGCGCTCACCGTTGCACGCTACGCCCGGGCCGTCAGGTTCCACAGAATGTCTGGAAGGTGGCGCTGAACTCCTTCTCGCCCGGTTCGGCGTACCGCTGCAGACCCGGCACGCTCGACGAAGGGGGACCGGACCGCGTCAACGAGCAGCTCCAGCGGTGCCAAGTCGCCCCCGGTCGCCGCGGTCAGCGCTTCCTCCACCAGATGGTTCCGCGGCACGTAGACCGGATTGATCCGGTCCATCGTGTCGGGATCCGGTCCCAGTGCACGCCAGCGACCCAGCCAGCCGTCAAACGTGGCGAGGTCGATGAAGTCGCCACGCACCGGTTCGCTGTCGCCCCGAGCGGCCTTCGCAAGCCGCCGATAGAACGTCGTGTGGTCGACCTGGCTCTGCTCCAACTGCGTGAGCAGGTCCTGGATCAACGGGCCCGCCACAGCGGACGTCGCTGCGGGCACGCCCAGCTTCGCCAACATGCCGTCCGCCCACGCCGTCTCGTAGACCTCCCTGAACCCGCCCAACGAAGCCTCGGCGAGCCCGATGGCTTTGTCGGCGTCGGCGTCCAGCAACGACAGCAGAGTCTCCGCGAAACGCGCCAGGTTCCACAGTGCGATCGAGGGCTGATTGCCGTATGCGTACCGACCCCAGCTGTCGATCGAGCTGAACACTGTCGCGGGGTTGAACGCCTCCATGAACGCGCACGGTCCGTAGTCGATCGTCTCGCCCGAGATCGTCATGTTGTCCGTGTTCATCACGCCGTGGATGAACCCGACCAGCATCCAGCGCGCGACCAGACGGGCCTGCACAGCGCTGACCGCCTCGAGCAACGCCAGATACGGGTGCTCGGCCTCGGCGGCCTCGGGGTGATGCCGCGCGATCGCGTGGTCGGCGAGACGGCGCAGCAGGTCCACATTGCCCGTCGACGCCGCGTACTGGAACGTGCCGACGCGAAGGTGACTCGACGCCACCCGGGCGAGCACGGCGCCGGGCAGAGCGGTCTCCCGGTAGACGACCTTTCCGGTCGCCACCACCGCCAGCGCGCGTGTCGTCGGTACCCCGAGGGCATGCATCGCCTCGCTGATGACGTACTCGCGCAGCATCGGTCCGACCGCCGCCAGCCCGTCGCCGCCTCTGGCGAACGGCGTTCGTCCCGAACCTTTCAAGTGAAGGTCGCGCAGCTGTCCGGAGACGTCGGTGATCTCGCCGATCAACAGAGCCCGGCCGTCACCGAGCCGCGGCTGGAATCCGCCGAACTGGTGGCCGGCGTAGGCCTGGGCTGCCGGCGTCGCGTCGGGTGGCACCAGCGTCCCCGTCAACAGGCCCAGCCCGTCGCGGCTGCGCAGCCAGTCCTCGTCGATGCCGAGCTCGGACGCGAGCGTCTCGTTCAGTGCCAGCAATTGCGGTTCGGGCGCCTCTTCGGCCTTCCAACGGACAGCCAGCTCCGGCAGCTCGCTGACGAACCGACCCTGCAGCGCGATAGTCACCCCAACCAGCCTACGGAGCCGGTTGGATCACCGCGATGGCGTCGACGCCGGGCTTCAGCGAGAACCGGCGCGAGCTCTCCTCGAACACGAGCGTGCCCGTGGGGTCGGTGGGTGCGCCGCTGCTCGGCAGGATCAACGCGCGCTGGCCGGGTGCGACGTCAGCGGTCTGCAGGGCAGACGTCGGCGGAGTCGTCTGGGCGATGTGGTCGCCCGACACCTCCCACACCACCGGGGGATCGGTCTGCGGCTGAGCGCACCGCCAGGTGGTCAGGCTCAGCTTCGGTGCTCCCGCTGCAGGCCACCACAGCTTCGTGACACGCGACCCGGCGTCGGTATCGGGACCGGCCACGTCGAACGTCTGCTGTGCGCCGGCGGCATCCGACGTCACGATCGCCGCCGTGCCACACGCGGTGTCCGTCGCGCGGTACAGCGAGTACGTCAGCGCCGCGCCGTCCGGGCTGAGGCGTGCCACCGACACCGGACTGTTCGAGTCGGCTTGCCCGAGTGAGGCCGGGGTGCCGGGACCGCGCACGGCGTAGAGCGTGTCCGGGCCGCCGAAGGGTGACGGGGGAGCCTCGACGCGCGCCACCACCGCGGTGCCACCGCGCGCCACCAGCAGCCGTGGCTCACCAGGCCGCACCCCGGCCACCGGGGGTAGATCGATGATCTGGCCCAGCTCCGGCTGCGAGGCCGGGTTGGCCAGGTCCAGCCGCATCAACCGGTTCGGCTGCTCCCACCACACGATCGTGCTCGCGCCGCCGGTGCCCAGCGACGGGCCGACCGGGACCGGGCGGATGGTGCCCTTGCCGCTGCCGACGTCCAGCGCGGCGAGTTGACCGTCGGAGGTCCGTGCGAAGACGAACTTGCCGTCCTCGGTGGTGATCAGGTCGTTGGACGGGGTGAACGCCCCGCGCACCGCCCCGATCACGCTCGTGCCCTCGATGACGCCGATCTCGTCGGCGGCGCGATAGGCAAGCAGAGGTCCGGCGGGTTCCGGCCGCGGGCTGGTCGTGGTCGGCTCGAACGGTGAACCGGTGCTGCGTGGTGGCCGACGTGGCCCCAGGCCGGTTCTCCAGCCCGGTGCACGCGGCCAGCAGACCGACGATCAGAGCCAGCGTGGTGACGAGGAGAGGGAAGGACTGGGGTTTAGGTGTTCTGTGCGGAATTCTCATGGGAGCTCTACCCATGAAAGCTCAATAAGTCGCCCGATGTCGCCCCAGGTATGGTGATTTCCGCCCAGCCGGGCGGGGGAATGCGAGGCCACCCCGACGAAGTCGGCTGGCCGCCGGGGGACAAGTCGTCAGATGTGGAGCAATGCTGTGAGCCTGAACACCATCGCCTTGGAGCTCGTGCCGCCGAACGTGGAACGGGGCCGCGAGCAGGCGGCCGAAGACGCCGAGAAGGTGTTGCGATGTTCTGCCGAGGCGGGCCTGGCAGGCCGGATCCGCCACGTCATGATCCCGGGAATGATCGAGGAAGACGGCGACCGTCCGATCGAGATGAAGCCCAAGCTCGACGTTCTCGACTTCTGGACGATGATCAAACCCGAGCTGCCCGGCATCAAGGGCCTGTGCACCCAGGTCACCGCGTTCATGGACGAGACCGCTCTACATGACCGCCTGACCGAGCTCGGTGACAGCGGATTCGAGGGGATCGCGTTCGTCGGCGTCCCGCGCACCCTCAGCGACGGAGAGGGCTCCGGCGTGGCGCCGACCGACGCACTGTCGATCTTCGACAAGGTCGTCGAGAACCGCGGCGTGATCCTGATCCCGACCCGTGAGGGCGAACACGGTCGCTTCAACTTCAAGTGCGACCGGGGTGCCACCTACGGGATGACGCAGCTGCTGTACTCCGACGCGATCGTCGGAATGCTCACCGACTTCGCCGACAAGACCGACCACCGGCCCGAGATCCTGCTGTCCTTCGGTTTCGTACCCAAGGTGGAGAACCGCGTCGGGTTGATCAATTGGCTCATCCAGGACCCGGGCAACGAGGCGGTCGCGCGGGAGCAGGAGTTCGTCAGGACCCTGTCCGACACCGACCCCGCGGGACGCCGCAAGCTGATGCTGGACCTGTACAAGCGCGTCATCGACGGGGTCGCCGAACTCGGCTTCCCGCTGAGCGTGCACTTCGAAGCGACCTACGGCGTGAACACCGCCGCGTTCGAGACATTGGCCGAGATGCTCGCCTACTGGGCGCCGGACAAGCCCTGACGGACGCTATTGCGGAGCCGGGTAACCGCCGGGGGTGGTGAGTCGAGATCTGCCCGCGATGAAGTTTGGGCGCAGGCATTGTCTACTTGGGTATGGAGCAAGACCCTTCGTGGCAGTAGCACGACCCCGATCACGAGACATGAGCACCCTGGTCCGCGGCGCAGGTGCCCTGCTTGCCGTGACTTCAGCTGTGCTGCATGGTACTTCGCTCGGTGCGGGGGCACTCGGGATGGCGGCCGCATGCCTCTACTGCGCGTACGAGCTGTGGCGCTTCGACACCGTGCGCAGCTGGGTGCTGGTGGCGGTCATGAACATCGCGATGATCGGTGTGCACCTGCTGATGACGGATGGACATCACCACGGTGCCCATGCGAGCGCCTTCTCAGCCGCAACGACGATCGACATGGGGGTGGCGATGGCGCTGGCCACCGCGGTGGCCGCCGCCGAGATCCTGTTCGCGGCGACGGTGCTGTTCGTCCGCACCCGCGCGCCCCGATGAGGGCGCGCCGCCTATCGTTTCCGGAGTGTCCGAACCGTTCACAACCGACGCACGTGCTCTCCGTGCGCGTCTCGACGGTCTGACCCTCAGCGACGCCGCCCGGCTGGGCCGCCGACTGCGCCAGCTCCGGGAACCGACTGCGGAACAACTCGGCCGAATCGCGCAGCAGATCACCGCCGGTGAAGCGCTGGTGGCCAATCGGATCGCCGCCGTTCCCGACATCAGGTATCCCGACCTGCCCGTGACGGAGCGGCGCAACGAGATCGCGGCGGCGATAGCCGCCAACCAGGTGGTGATCGTGGCCGGCGAAACCGGTTCGGGCAAGACCACCCAGCTGCCCAAGATCTGTCTCGAGCTCGGCAGGGGTATCCGTGGCACCATCGGGCACACCCAGCCGCGGCGGCTGGCCGCCCGCACCGTCTCGGCGCGCATCGCCGAGGAACTGGGCACGCCGCTCGGTGAAGCGGTCGGGTACACGGTGCGGTTCACCGACCAGGCCAGCGATCGCACGCTCGTCAAACTGATGACCGACGGTATCCTGCTCGCCGAGGTGCAGCGGGACCGCCGCCTGCTGCGCTACGACACGCTGATCATCGACGAGGCTCACGAGCGAAGCCTCAACATCGACTTCCTGCTCGGATACCTGCGGCAGCTGCTGCCGCGACGGCCCGACCTGAAAGTCATCGTGACCTCGGCGACGATCGAACCGGAGCGGTTCGCGGCGCACTTCGGCGGGGCCGAACATGGATTCAGCGGTGGAGCGCCGATCGTCGAGGTGAGCGGGCGCACCTATCCCGTCGAGATCCGTTACCGCCCATTGGAAGTGGCGGTGTCCGCCGACGGCGACGAAGATCCCGACGACCCTGACCACGAGGTCGTCCGCACGGAGTTGCGCGATCCGACCGAGGCCATCATCGACGCGGTGGCCGAACTCGAAGCCGAACCCCCCGGCGATGTGCTGGTGTTCCTGTCCGGTGAGCGGGAAATCCGCGACACCGCAGAAGCACTCCGGACCGTGACGGATCCGGGCCACACCGAGGTGTTGCCGCTGTACGCCAGGTTGCCGACGGCCGAGCAGCAGAAGGTCTTTCGACCCGGCCGTACCGCACGGCGAATCGTGCTGGCCACCAACGTCGCCGAGACATCGCTGACCGTCCCAGGCATCAGGTATGTCGTCGATCCGGGGACAGCCCGCATCTCGCGGTACAGCCGCAGGACCAAGGTGCAACGACTGCCGATCGAGCCGATCTCACAGGCCTCGGCGGCGCAGCGCGCCGGGCGCTCGGGCAGGACCTCTCCCGGTGTGTGCATCCGGCTCTACTCGGAAGAGGATTTCGAGGCGCGGCCGCGCTTCACCGATCCGGAGATCCTGCGTACCAACCTGGCCGCCGTCATCCTGCAGATGGCCGCGCTCGGATTCGGAGACATCGAAGGCTTCGGCTTCCTTGACCCGCCCGACGCGCGCAGCATCCGTGACGGGATCTCGTTGTTGCAGGAACTCGGCGCGTTCGATCGCGGCGGTGAACTGACTGACGTCGGCCGCAGGCTGGCGCAGATCCCGGTGGACCCGCGGCTCGGCCGGATGATCCTGCAGGCGCAGGAAGAAGGTTGCGTGCGTGAACTTCTCGTCCTGACCGCTGCGCTGTCGATTCCGGATCCGCGGGAACGACCCGCCGACCGGGAGGAGGCGGCCCGGCAGAAGCACGCGCGATTCATCGACGAGCATTCGGACTTCACGTCGTTCCTGAACCTGTGGACCTACCTCACCGAACAGCGAAAAGAGCGCTCCGGCAGCTCCTTCCGACGCATGTGCCGCGACGAGTTCCTGCACTATCTGCGTATCCGCGAGTGGCAGGACCTGGTCGGTCAGCTCCGCGGCATCTGCCGGGACCTCGGCATCAGGGAGCAGGATGAGCCTGCCGACAGCGCCGCCGTGCATGCCGCGCTGACCGCAGGTCTGTTGTCGCACATCGGAATGCGGGACACTGACGGCCGCACCTACGAGGGTGCCCGTAACGCCAAGTTCGTGCTGGCCCCTGGCTCTACCCTGACGCGGCGCCCACCCCGATGGGTGGTCGTCGCCGACCTGGTGGAGACCAGCAGACTGTTCGGCAGAACCGCGGCGCGTATCGAACCCGAGGCGGTCGAGCGCGTCGCGGGTCATCTCGTCCAGCGGACTCACAGCGAACCGCACTGGGACGCCCAGCGAGGCGCCGTGATGGCCTTCGAGCGCGTCACGCTCTACGGCCTCCCGCTGGTGGCGCGCCGTCGCGTCGGATACGCCGACGTCGATCCCGAGGTCGCCCGGGACCTGTTCATCCGGCACGCCCTCGTCGAGGGCGATTGGCAGACCAAACACCACTTCTTCCGCGACAACGCCCGACTGCGTGAGGAACTCGCCGAGTTGGAGGAGCGGGCACGACGCCGCGACCTGCTCGTCGGCGACGAGGAGATCTTCGCGTTCTACGATGCCCGCGTACCCGCCGAGGTGGTGTCCGCCCGCCACTTCGACGGGTGGTGGCGCAAGGAGCGGCACCGCAACCCCGACCTGCTCACTCTGACGCGAGATGACTTGCTGCGCAAAGAGTCCGGCGCCGATCAGCCGGATGCCTGGCAGGCAGGCGATCTCTCGCTGCCGCTGACCTACCGCTTCGATCCTGGTTCGGATGACGACGGCGTGACCGTGCATGTACCGGTCGACGTGCTGGCGCGGCTGGGTGGCGACGAGTTCGCCTGGCAGGTACCCGCTCTGCGTGAGGAACTGCTCACCGCGCTGATCCGATCGCTGCCGAAGGACCTGCGCCGCAACTTCGTGCCCGCGCCCGACACCGCACGGGCACTGCTGGACGCCATCACGCCGGGAAGCGGACCGCTGCTGGACTCTGTGCAGCGTGAACTTCGCCGCCGCACAGGCATTCTCGTTCCGATTGACGCGTTCGACCTGGACAAGTTGCCGCCGCATCTGCGTGTGACATTCGCTGTGGAGTCAGCGGACGGCACGGTCGTGTCGCGCGGAAAGAGTCTCGACGAGTTGCAGCACAAGCTCGCCGCACCGACCCGCCAGGCAGTCGCCGAGACCGTCGCGGGAGATCTGGAACGCACAGGCCTTCGCACGTGGCCCGACGATCTGGACGAGCTCCCGCGCGTCGTCGAGCGCGCTGGGGCGGCAGGCCATCTGGTCCGTGGCTACCCGGCTCTCGTCGAGGCGGGCGCTGCGGTGGATGTCAGGGTGTTCGCGACGAAGGCCGAGCAGGACGCCGCCATGGCGCGCGGTAGTCGGCGTCTACTCCTGATCGCCGCGCCGTCTGTGACCAAAAACGTTGAGCGAGGCCTTGATACGCGGACCCGGCTGGTGCTGGGCAGCAATCCGGACGGATCGCTGTCCGCGCTGATCGACGACTGCGCCGACGCGGCGGTGCAGACGCTGGTGCCTGCACCGGTGTGGACCAGGACCGAGTTCGCCGCCGCACGGCAGCGGCTGGCGAGTGGCCTCGCGCAGGCCACCGCGGACATCGTGCGCCGCGTCGAGAAGGTGCTCGCTGCACTTCACGACGTGGAGCTGGCGTTGCCGCAGAAGCCGACCGAGTCACAAGCCGACGCCATCGCCGACATTCGCGCGCAGCTGGCGCGGTTGGTTCCGCGCGGATTCGTCGCCGCCGCCGGGGCTGCCCACCTCCCGGACCTGACCCGGTACCTCACTGCGATCGGTCGACGCCTGGAGCGACTGCCGCACGGGCTCGGGGCCGATCGCGAACGTATGGAGCGGGTCGCTGCGGTGCAGAATGCCTACGACGAACTGCGGCGGGCACTCTCACCGGCCCGCGCCGCGGCGCCCGATGTGGTGGATATCGCGCGCATGATCGAGGAGTTGCGGGTCAGCCTGTGGGCTCAGCAACTCGGGACACCGCGCCCGGTGAGCGAACAGCGAATCTACCGGGCGCTGGCTGCGGTGCATGGTTAGAGTTGGCGTGGAATGTCTCAGTGGGAGTTCGTCGATCGCGCGGTGCCGCAGGAGCTTCGGGAGCGCGTGCTGGCGGCTGCGCTGGACGAGGTGGCCCGCTGGGGTGTCGAACGATTCAGCGTTGCTGCGTTGTCCGATCGGTACGGGATAGACGTAGAGACCATCTCTCGGTATTGGGGAAGTGGTCAGCGCCTACTGCTGGACACGCTGTTCTACCGTTCCGATGATGTCATCGTCGCTCCCGATACCGGATCGTTGCGCGGAGATCTGGAGACCATGGCGCTGGCGGTGGCCAGATACCTCAACACCACTGACGGCCGGCGACTGCTGCGCGCCATGGTTCCGGACGACCGGGCGGCGGAGCACCAAGACGACACCCGGGCGATCTTCTGGCGGCGCCGCTTTGCGACCATGCGGGCGATCCTCGACCAGGCGGCCGTCCGCGGCGAACTCCGGGAAGGTGTCGAAACTGTGACCGGAGTGCAGGTCCTGTTGGCGCCGATCAATATTCGCGGTCTGTACACCAACCAGCCCATTGATGACGCGTACTGCTTGGCGGTGGCCGACTTGGCGTGGCGGGCGTTGGTGCGACGGTGACGGCGTCAACCGTGGCGGCGGCTACAGAGCCGGGTCGATGAGGATCTTCGCGTGGGCCTCGGGATCGCCGAGTGCCTCGAATGCGCCGGCGACGCCGTCGAGCCCGACGGTTCCGGTCACCAGCGCCGAGGCGTCGAGCTTGCCGTCGGCGAGCATGTGCAGGGTGTCGCGGAACTCCAGCGGCGTGTAGCCGAAGGCGAACCGCAGGTCGATCTCCTTGCCGATCGCCATCGCCGGGCGCAGCTTGTCGTCGCCCATGCACACACCGACGACGATGACCCGCGACGCCAGCGGGGCCCCGCCGATGACTCCGTCGATCATCCCTGGCACGCCGACGCATTCAAAGATCACCGGCCGCTTGGGCGCCGTGCCGCCGAGACGGTCCGCAACACGGTACACGTGGGACCAACCGGGGATCTTGCGCAGCTTCTCCATCGAGCCGACGGCGAGCTCGTAGAGCGCGGGAAGTTCGGTGAGGCCTCGCTGTCTGGCGGGGATCGCCTCATACGGCGACTCCGCGGCCGGGTCGACGACGACGTCGGCGCCGCAGCGAGTGGCCAGCGCGCGCCGGCCCGGGGAGAAGTCGCTCGCAACGACGGTGCGGATCCCGCGGGCCTTCAGATGGCAGATGACGGCCAGCCCTACCGGTCCGCAGCCGATGACGATCGCGACGTCCTTCTGGGTGATCTCGCTGCGATTGACCGCATGGCAGGCCACCGCCATGGGCTCGGTGAGCGCGGCGATCACCGGGTCGAGGCCGTTGGGGACCACGAACGTCAACGCCGCCTCGGCCAGCACCTGCTCGGCGTACGCGCCGGGCGCCACCGGCGACAAGCCGGTCAGATGCACGCCGCCGTGGGCGCGCAACAGGGGGAACGACACCACCGTCGTGCCCGGTCTGAACTCCTTGCCTGCCTTGCGTCCGCGCTCGGCGACCACGCCGCAGAACTCGTGCCCCATCACCACCGGGGTGTCACTGCGCATGAAGTCCTGGTATCCGCCCTCGACGAAGACTTCGGTGAGTTCGTCGGCGTGATCCTTGGCGTGCAGGTCCGATCCGCAGATGCCGCACCGCAGCACGTCGAGCACCAACTGCCCGTCCTCGGGGCGCGGCGAGGGCAGGTCGACGACCTCCAGCGAGCCGTGCAGACAACTGACCGCTTTCATTCCGCCATCGTTACACGGTAGAACGACGGTATGACCAAGTCGCAGATCTGGCCGGCGCTCGTGCTGATGGTGGCTGCCGCCACGGTGCCGCTGGTGCCGCCGGTGGCGCACGCGGAGCCCGCCGGCGCCGTCCCGGTGGTCGAGCCGGTCGTGCTGGAGGAGATCCCGCACGACCCTGCGGCCTTCACCCAGGGGTTCGAGATCAGCGGCCCGGTCCTCTACGAGGGCACCGGCATGGCGGGCGAGTCGCAGATGCGTGAGCTGAACCCCGACACCGGCGAGGTCGGCCGCGCGGTGGCCATCCCGAACGACTACTTCGGCGAGGGCATCACCCTGGTCGGCGACCGGATCTGGCAGCTGACCTACCAGGACGAGATCGCCGTCGAATGGGACAAGGCCAGCCTGACGCCGGTGCGGGAGGTTCCGCTGGCGGGGGAGGGCTGGGGGCTGTGCTTCGACGGCGAACGGCTGATTCGCAGCGACGGCTCCAATCGGCTGCAATTTCTCGATCCCGCAGACCTGACCGAGATCGGCAGCGTCGACGTGACCCGAGACAGCAGCGCGCTCAACGGACTCAACGAGCTCGAGTGCGTCAACGGCCAGGTATGGGCCAACCTGTGGCCGTCGGACAACATCGTGCGGATCGACACGGCGACCGGCGCGGTGGACCTGGTCGTCGATGCCGCGACGCTGCGGACCCGGGGGATCCCGGCGACCGCACAGGTGCTCAACGGCATCGCCCACGTCCAGGGTTCGGAGTTCCTGCTCACCGGCAAGGACTGGCCGAAGACGTTCCGGGTTCGGTTGGGCTGATGGCGATGGCAAAGGCACTGAGCAAGACACGATCCCTGACCATTGTCACGGTCGCGTATGTCCTCGCGGTCTCCGCGGCCTTGGCGTGGTTGCTGCTGGGTCCCTCCACCGGCAGGCTGTGGCTCGACACGTTCATCGCCGACGTCGTGGCGACCGTCGTCGTCTTCGCGTTCAGCCGCGGGTACCGCAACTCCAGCTTCTACGACGCGTACTGGAGTGTGATCCCGCCGCTGCTGCTGTTCTACTGGTGGTTCTCCAGCGGCGTGACAACGTGGGTCACGTGGCTGCTCGCGGTGCTGGTGGTGACCTGGGCGGTGCGGCTCACCGGCAACTGGGTGTACGCGTTTCCCGGCCTGCACCACGAGGATTGGCGCTACCCGATGTTCCGGGAGCGGGCCGGCCGCTTCGAGTTCGTCGCCGATCTGGTGGCGATCCACCTGATCCCCACCGTGCAGGTGTTCCTCGGCATGCTGCCCGTGTACGTGGCGGTCACGACCCCTGGGGCAACCATATCCTGGTTGGCGCTTCTCGCATTTGTCATCGGAATGGCTTCTGTCGCACTGGAATTCGTCGCCGATCTGCAGATGCACCGGTTCGTGGCGCAGCGCAGGCCAGGCGAGGTCATGGACCGGGGGCTGTGGAGTTGGTCGAGACACCCGAACTATTTCGGCGAGTTCGGCTTCTGGTTCGCGTTGGCGCTGTTCGGGATCGCCAGTGCGCCGGGATCCTGGTGGTTGTTCATCGGTGCCGCGGCGATGCTGGCCATGTTCCTGGGAGCGAGCATCCCGATGATGGAGACCCGCAGCGTGGAGCGGCGGCCCGGATATCAGTCCGTCGTCGACCGGGTCTCACGATTCGTGCCGCGGCCGCCGTCGAAGGTCCGCGCGTGACAGGCCGACGGGTCGTCATCGCCGGGCTCGGCGACGTCGGGGTTCTAACGGCCATCAAGCTGGCCAAACATGCTGAGGTGGTGGGCATTTCCGGTAAGCCAGGACTTGTCAGCGGGCAGGAGCTCGGCTGGCGGCTGGCCCGCCCGGACGAGTGGGCGCGGCACAACTGGATCCCGTTCAGCCGGTTCCGCGGCCTCGACAAGGTCCGCACGGTGCACGGCACACTCACCGGCGCCGACCTGCACGCCCGCACCGTGACCGTCGAACTCCCCGACGGTTCCTCGACGGCGGTGGCCTACGACGTGCTGGTCATCGCGACCGGGGTGGCCAACGGATTCTGGCGCAGGCCCGTGCTGCAGAATGCCGCCGAGATCGGAGACGATCTGCGCATGCCACACGAAAAGCTCGCTGCCGCAAAGTCGGTCATGATCGTCGGAGGCGGTGCCGCGGCCGTGAGCAGTGCCGCTCAGATCGCGAGCGCGTGGCCCGGCAAACCGGTCGAGCTGTACTTCCCCGGCGACCGCGCCCTGGCCGGCCATCACCCACGGACCTGGGAGAAGATCCAGCGCAGGCTCGTCGACGCGGGGGTGCAGTTGCGACCGGGCCACCGGGCCGAGTTGGTCCCCGGCTTCACCGGCGACGAGCTGACGAGCGACCCGGTCCGGTGGAGCACCGGTCAGCCGCCTGCTTCCGCGGACGCGGTGCTGTGGGCGATTGGGCGAGTGCGACCCAACACCGGGTGGCTGCCCACCGAACTGCTCGACGAGGACGGCTTCGTCATGGTCACGCCTGAACTGCGGGTGCCCGGCCATCCCGAGATCTTCGCGCTCGGCGACGTCGCGGCGACGGATCCGCTGCGGAGTTCCGCGCGAAATCGCGCTGACGGGTTGCTCGCCCGCAACATCCGTGCGGCGTTCGACGGAAAACCCCTGCGGGATTACCGCGCACCGAAGCGGCGTTGGGGATCGGTGTTGGGCATCCAGCCCGACGGGCTGGAGGTGTTCGCGCCGAACGGCACGGCATTCCGGTTCCCGGCCTGGGCGTTCGATCGGGTGTTGATGCCGCTGATCGTGCGCTGGGGCATCTATCGCGGTGTGCGACAGGAGTAATGATGACGGACTCGTTTGACCCGCACGCGTTGCTCGCCGAGGCGCGGCTCGGGGTGCTGGCTACGATCAAGGCCAGCGGTGTGCCGCAGCTGTCCCCGGTGACGCCCTTCTACGACCGTGACGCAGGCGTCGTCTACGTGTCGATGACGCAGGGGCGCGCCAAGACCTCCAACCTGCGCCGTGATCCGCGCGCCGCGCTCGAGGTCACCAGCGGTGACGGATGGGCGTGGGCCACCGCGGAAGGCTCCGTGACGCTGACCGGTCCCGGCACTGATCCGTTCGGTCCCGAGGTCGAGGCACTGGTCGACTACTACCGCAGCGCCGCGGGGGAACACCCGGACTGGGACGAGTACCGTGCGGTCATGGTCTCCGACCGGCGGGTGTTGATGGCGCTGACCGTGGAACGGGTCTACGGCGAGAGGTTGCGTTAAGCGCGCGGAATCTCGGCGTTGATCTTGTCCAACAGCTGGGGGTAGCGCTTGGCTTCACGGTGGCCGCCGGGCTTTCCGCTGCTCACCACCGCCACCGACAGCGCCCGCTCCGGGTCGGCCCACACCGCGATGTCGGTCAGCCCGGTATGCCCGAAAGCGCCCTCCGCGTCGCGCCCGAACGGACCGAATCGCTTGGACCCCAACATGTATCCGGTGCCCCACCGCATGGGCGCCATCCCCGTCGCCAAGTCAGGACGCAGCCGGCGCGCCTCCTTCGTTGCGGCGCGCAGAGTCTCGGGCGACATCACCCGGACACCGTCGAGTTCGCCACCGCGGCGCAGGATCTCGGCGAAGCGGCACAGCTCGTTGGCGTTGGATACGGTGTTCGACGACGGGATCACCCCGGTCAGGAACTGCGGTGTGTTCGAGAACGGGATGATCTGCTGCGGGGTGCCGCCCACTGCGGCCTTGAACGCCTTGGCGATCGGCGGCGGTAACGGCTTGCCTGTGACGTGGCTGGGCGCCACCAATGGAACGTCCTGTGCCGCAACACCGTAATTCGTCCAGCGAAAGCCGAGTGGGTCGAGGATCGCCTCGGCGAGGATATCGCGGATGCTGCGTCCTGTTGCCGCGGAGATGATTTCGCGCATCAGAGGCCCCCACGTGACACCGTGGTAGATGTGGAACCGTCCCGGCGGGTAGACCGGCTTCATCCGGCCAAGCATGTCGCGGGTGTACTCGCTGTCGTCCATGCGCTTGAGGTCGGGTTTGGGTCCGGTGGCGAACGGGATCCCGGCACTGTGGGTGATCACGTGCCGGATCGTGGTGCGGTCCTTGCCGTGGCTGGTGTAGGTGGGTAGGTAGTCGCACACCCGGTCCTCGAGCGAGAACACGCCGCGCTCGACGAGCATGTGCGCCACGGTCGTGGTGATCGCCTTGGCGGCGGAATACACGCAGAACGGTGTCTCGGTGCTGACCGGGATCTTCCCGGCGCCGGGTGCCTCGTCCGGTCCGTTCCCCCACGCGTGGCCGATCGCTCGGTCGAGCACGACCAGGCCGTCGTGTCGCAGGCACACCTGGATCGCGGGCTGCATGCCTGCCCGGTACCAGTGCCTGGCGGCCTGCCAGATGCGCTCGATCGCGGCAGGGTCCACACCAGAGTGGTCCTCGGACCCGATCGAGGTGACTGCGTCGAGATCCTGCGGAACCTGGATGGTTCCCGAACTCAGGGCGGACCCCCGGAGAACATGCCGCTGCCGATGGCCTTGGTCAGCTCGCCCAGCAGCGATCCCGGTCCGGGTTGCGGTGGCATCGGTGCATTGGTGAGCTGCCAGGCCTGGCAGTCGCTGGTGGTGAACGTGGTGTCTGTCGGCATGATCTGCACGAACGCCGGCTTCTTGGTCAACGCGTTGTCGACGAGCTGATCGCCCGCGGTGCGCTTCCAATAACAGGCCCCGTCGACCGGTCCCGCAGACTGGTAGACGCCGGGTGCGATGTCGGTTCCGACGGTGTAGGACCCGTCGGCGTCGATGATGGTCTTGGGTCCGTCACCGGGCGTTACGGGTGCTCCGGGCTCCGTCGGTACACCGGGTGCGGCCTCGGCAGGCAACGGTGGCGGCGGAGGCGGTGCGGGCTGACCCTGTGCCACCGGTGCGATGACGCACCAGCCCGCCACGGTCGCCGCGGCAACCGCGGCAGCATTCTTCAGCCTCATAGGAAGCCAGTCTAAGGTCCACCACGGCGGACCGCCTAAAAAACCCGGGACACCTAGAAAACCACGGCGGCGGGCCTGCACCCGCCGCCGCGGATCTCCCAGGATCAGGTCAGCCGATCATGAACGTGTTGTACGCCGACTGCAGGTCTGGAGGCAGCACGGTCACGTTGCAGTTGTTCTGCGCGTTGCCGATCGGGGCCAGGATGCCGCGTAGCTCGTAGTACTCCGCCGGGTTGGCGGTGAAGTACCCGCGCAGGTTGGCCTCGGCCTCGGGCCGCGGCTGGTTCATCGCGGCGGTCACGGCCTGGTTGGCGCCGGGATGGCCATCGAGGTACTGGCGTGCGGCCGCGGTGACCGAACTGACGGTCCCCGACAGCGAGCCGGCCGTGCACTGGGCTGCCGGCTGAGCCCCTGCCGCAGGCGCGAGCACGGTTGCTGCGGCCAGGCCGCCGAACAGAGTTGCGGCGCCGGCACCAGCCAGGATGCTTCGCTTTCCATGCGTGGCGATACCACTGAAATTCATGATTGATCTGGTCCTTCGGATTGTGGTTCGGTTACTGCTTTCCCCGCCCGAAATCCACGGTAACCGCCATTCAGAGTGGGCAAAACGTGTCCAGTGGGCGAAGATCGCCGGGCCGGCGCGGCGTTACATGCCAAGGGCGTGATGTCGGCCTCAATCCGGGCGGGTTACGACACTTTTGACGGCTTGGGAGTCTCGAGATCGTGAAGGTTCTCAAGATTTGCCGGCAATACTTAGATGATCGTGATCTGAGTCGTCACCGAATCGTTATCGTCCGGTGGCGGCCGGACACCGCATATGCCAGGCGGATAGCTTGGTGTCTGTGAAACTGGACCTGTTGACACCCGGCATCGAGGTCGGACTGGTCACCACCGATCTGGATCCGATGATCGCCTTCTACGAAGGCTTCCTCGAACTCGAACCACAGGGTGAGATCGAATTCGACGGCGGTTCGCAGCGGCGCTACTCGCTGGGCGGCAGCGTGGTCAAACTCGTCACGTACACCTCACCACCGCCTGCGCCTGTCGCTGCGGGCGGCGGACGCGCGCAGGCAGGATTGCGGTATTTCACGGTCGGCGTCAACGGGTTGCGTGCCGTCTCCGACGCCTTCGAGGCGTCCGAGTACGAGATCGTCGAACCCCTCACCGAGTTCGCGCCGGTGCCCGGCATGGGCTGGATGTTCGTCGCGGATCCCGACGGCAACCACATCGAGCTGTTCGGGACACTGTGAGCGAGCGAACGATGGGGCAGAAGTGAGCGAGCGAACGATGGGGCAGAAGTGAGCTACCAGCCGGGCCCGGCCCAGCAGGTGCCGACCTGTTACCGACATTCCGACAGGCAGACCTATGTCCGCTGCGCCCGCTGCAACCGTTTCATCTGCCCCGAATGTATGCGTGATGCGGCCGTCGGACACCAGTGCGCGGACTGCGTCGGCGAAGCCACCCGGTCGGTGCGCCCGGCGACCAACGCCTTCGGCGCCCAGCGTCCCAAGACGCTGACCCCGATCGTGACGTACGTGCTGATCGGCATCAACCTGCTGATATTCGGGCTGCAGATGGCCTCGCCAGATCTGGATCGCGCGCTGGCGCTGTGGCCGCCCGCGGTCGCCGGCGGTGAGGCGTACCGGCTGCTGACCTCGGCTTTCCTGCATTTCGGGTTGACCCACATCGCGTTCAACATGCTGGCGCTCTACTTCGTGGGCCCGCCGCTGGAGATCGCCCTCGGCAGGGTGCGGTTCTTCGCGCTGTATCTGCTCAGTGCGCTCGGCGGCTCGGTGCTGGTGTACCTGCTGACGTTCAACGCGTTGACCGCCGGGGCGTCAGGCGCGGTGTTCGGGCTGTTCGGGGCAACGTTCGTGGTGGGCAAGCGGCTCAACATGGATGTGCGATCTGTCGTGATGATCATCGGCCTGAACCTGGTGTTCACGTTCATCTATCCGCTCTTCACTTCGCAGAACATCAGCTGGCAGGGCCACATCGGCGGTCTTGTCACCGGCGCTGTGGTGGCGGCGGCATTCGCCTATGCACCTCGTCAGCAGCGCACCCTGGTGCAGGCGGGGGCGACCGGCGCGGTGCTGGTGCTGTTCGCCGGGCTGGTGTTGTGGCGCACCGCCGACCTGCGCGCGTTGATGGGACTCGCCTAGCCGCGGGCCGGGCCGACATTGCCGGCGATCGCCTCCAAGACGGCCAGGTGTTCGTCGACGGTGCGCAGACCGGCGCCCATCGTGTTCACCGACAGATGGGTCGCGCCGTACTTCGCCCACCCTCCGATGTCGGCCGCGGCGCGGTCGACGTCGCCCTGCCAGCTGACCCGGCCTTCCATCCCGATCCGGGACGGATCCCGGCCTGCGTCGCGGGCCGCGGCGTCCACGATCGCCTTGGCCTCGTCGAGCTTCGGGCCCGGCGGATGCATCGGGAACCAGCCGTCGGCCAGCCGCCCTGCCCGCGCATAGCCGCGCGGCGCCGCCGCGCCGATCCACAACGGAATGGGCCGCTGCACCGGAAGCGGTGCGATGCCCGCGCCGGTGACGCGGTGGTAGCGGCCGTCGAACGTCACGGATCGCTGTGTCCACAGCTGCCGCAGCAGCTCCATCTGCTCTTCGGAGCGCCGCCCACGGTTGGTGAACTGCTCGCCGAGGGCCTCGTACTCGACGGCGTTCCAGCCCAGCCCCACCCCGAACCGTAGGCGTCCACCGCTGAGCAGATCGACCTCGGCGGCCTGCTTGGCGACCAGCGCCGTCTGTCGCTGCGGGAGGATGATGATGCCCGTGACCAGCTCCAATGTGGTCGTGACCGCGGCGAGATAACCGAACATCACCAACGGTTCGTGGAACGTGGTGTCGATGTCGTACGGACCCGACCACCCGGCGTGCACCGCGGGGTCGGCGCCGAGCACGTGGTCGTAGGCGAGCACGTGCGCGTAGCCGAGTTCTTCGACCCGTGCGCCGTACGCGCGCACGGCTCCCGGGTCGCCGCCGAGCTCTGTCTGGGGAAACACCACGCCCATCCGCATGAAAAAGAGGGTATGAGTGTCAGATGCTCGGACTACCCGCAGGGATACGCGCGTGCCTGTTCGACCTCGACGGCGTACTCACCGACACCGCGAGCGTGCACCGCCGCGCGTGGAAGGCGATGTTCGACGAGTATCTGCGGAGCAGTCAGGAGCGGTTCGTGCCGTTCGATGCGGGGGCGGACTACGAGAACTACGTCGACGGGAAACCCCGCGCAGACGGGATCCGATCATTTCTGGGAAGCCGGGCGATTGTCGCCGACGACGAGACCGTGACCCGGCTGGGTGACCGGAAGAACGAGATGTTCCAGCAGACCCTGCACGACGACGGCGTCACGGTGTTCGAGGGCTCCCGCCGGTATCTGGAGGCGGCCGCGGAGGCGGGACTGCGGCGTGCGGTGGTGTCCTCCAGCGCCAACACCCGCGAGGTTCTCGCGCTGACCGGGTTGGACGTGTACATCGAGAAGCGCGTCGACGGTGTCACGCTGCGCGAGGAGAACCTGCCGGGCAAGCCTGCGCCGGACTCGTTCCTGCGCGCCGCGCAGCTGCTCGACGTGGCACCCGCCCAGGCGGCCGTGTTCGAGGATGCGCTGTCCGGCGTGGCCGCCGGCCGCGCAGGCAAGTTCGGCATCGTGGTCGGTGTCGACCGCGCAGGCCAGTCAGAAGCATTGCGGGACAACGGCGCCGATATCGTCGTGACGGACCTCGGGGAGCTGCTCGAACGATGATGATCAACGACGAAGCCTTTCCCGTCGAGCCGTGGCAGGTTCGCGAGACCGAGTTGCGGATCGATCTGCTGCCGCAGACCGAGTCGTTGTTCGCACTGTCCAACGGGCACATCGGGTTGCGCGGCAACCTCGACGAAGGTGAGCCGCACGGATTGCCTGGCACGTATCTGAACGGCTTCTACGAGATCCGGCCACTGCCGTACGCCGAGGCCGGTTTCGGTTACCCCGAGGACGGCCAGTCGATTGTCGACGTCACCAACGGCAAGCTGATACGGCTGCTGGTCGACGACGAGCCGTTCGACGTTCGCTATGGCGAATTACATTCGCATGAAAGAACTCTCGATCTTCGGGCTGGCACGCTCACCCGTACCGCGGATTGGAGCACGCCAGCGGGTAAACGGGTCAAGGTGAACTCGACGCGGCTGGTGTCACTGACCCAGCGGGGGCTGGCTGCGATCGAATACATCGTCGAGGCGGTCGACGAAGTGCTGCTGACCGTGCAGTCCGAGCTCGTCGCCAACGAGGACCATCCCGCCGCGTCCGGGGATCCCCGGGTGGCTGCGGTCCTCGACCGGCCGCTGGAAGCGGTGCAACACGAGGTCAGCGAGTGGGGCGCGATGCTGATCCACCGCACCAGGGGCAGCAATCTGTCGATGGCGGCCGCGATGGATCACATCGTGGAAGTGCGATGACCGGGTGGACATCACCGGTGACGCCGGCGACGACTGGGCACGCACCACGGTGGTATGCGAGCTCAAACCCGGCGAACGCCTTCGCATCGTCAAGTATCTCGCCTACGGCTGGTCGAGCCTGCGGTCTCGCCCCGCGCTGCGGGATCAGGTGGCCGCCGCCATCGCGGGTGCGCGGTTCACCGGATGGCAGGGCCTGCTCGACGCGCAGCGCGAGTACCTCGACGACTACTGGGACAGCGCCGACGTCGAGGTCGACGGGGACGCCGACTGTCAGCAGGCGGTGCGGTTCGGACTCTTCCACGTGTTGCAGGCCAGCGCGCGCGCCGAGCGGCGCGCCATTGCGGGCAAGGGGCTGACCGGCACCGGTTATGACGGCCACGCCTTCTGGGACACCGAGGGTTTCGTTCTCCCTGTGCTCACCTACACCGCGCCGCGTGCGGCGGCCGACGCACTGCGCTGGCGCGCGACGACACTGGACCTGGCCCGTGCACGGGCCAAGGAACTCGATCTGAAGGGCGCGAGCTTCCCGTGGCGGACCATTCGCGGGGAGGAGTGCTCGGCGTACTGGCCGGCGGGCACGGCCGCTTTTCATGTCAACGCCGACATCGCGATGGCCTTCGAGCGCTATCGCGTGGTGACCGGCGATGACTCACTGGAGCGGGATTGCGGCTTGGCGGTGCTGGTCGAGACCGCCCGGTTGTGGCTGTCTCTGGGTCATCATGATCGTCACGGCGCGTGGCGCATCGACGGGGTGACCGGGCCCGACGAGTACACCGCGGTCGTGCGCGACAACGTGTTCACCAACGTGATGGCGGCGGCCAACCTGCAGATCGCGGCCGACGCATGCACGCGCCACCCCGACGCCGCCAGGGAACTGGGAGTGGACACCGAGGAGACCGCGGCCTGGCGGGACGCCGCCGACGCCGTGCACATCCCCTACGACGAGGAACTGGGTGTGCATCCGCAGTGCGAGGGTTTCACGACGCTGCGCGAGTGGGACTTCACCGCGAACACGGAATACCCGCTGCTGCTTCACGAGCCGTATGTGCGGCTCTACCCAGCCCAGGTCGTCAAGCAGGCCGACCTGGTGCTGGCGATGCAGTGGCAAAGCCACGCCTTCACCCCGGAGCAGAAGGCCCGCAACGTCGACTACTACGAGCGGCGCACCACCAGGGACTCATCGCTGTCGGCGTGCACCCAGGCGGTGATGTGCGCGGAGGTAGGACATCTGGAGCTCGCCCACGACTACGCCTACGAGGCTGCCCTGATCGACCTGCGCGATCTGCACCACAACACCGGTGACGGACTGCATCTGGCGTCACTGGCCGGCAGCTGGACCGCGCTGGTCGGCGGATTCGGCGGTCTGCGCGACGACGAAGGCATGCTGTCGTTGAACCCGCACCTGCCCTCCGGTATCAGCAGGATGCGATTCCGGTTGCGCTGGCGCGACTTCCGCGTGACGATCGAAGTCGACCATGACCATGCCTGCTATACGCTGCGCGACGGACCCCACTCAGCGCTCACCATTCGGCACGCGGGTGAACCCCTCGAGCTGAACACGGACAGCCCGACGCGGATCGCCCTGAAGCCGGTGCGGCCGCTGCTGCATCATCCGCCGCAGCAGCCGCCGGGCCGTGAACCGCTGCGCCGCCGTTCAGACGTCCAGACGTGACCCGATGATCACGGTCCGGTCCAGCGTGCTGAGTTGTCGTCGATGGGTCATTCTCGCTGACGCGGCCGAGATTTCGCGTTAGAACTGACGTCATGGGGTTCGCGGTGGAGGAGGCGCTTGACCGGCTCTACGCCGCCAAACCCGAGGACTTCACGGCGCTGCGCACCGAACTCGCGGCTGCGGCCAAGGGTGCCGGTGACCCGGAGGCGGCACGGCGCATCGGGGGCAGCCGCAAGCCGACGGCGGCGGCGTGGGTGGTCAACGCACTGGCCCTTGGCGGTTCGGCCAAGGCCACTCTGTCCGAATTGGGATCCCGGCTGCGCGAGGCTCACGGGGCGATGGACGGTGAGGCGATCAGGGCGCTGACCGCCGAACAACGCAAGGTCGTCGACGACCTCACCCGCACCGCCCTCCGGCAGGCCGAGATCGCGTCGCCGTCCGCCGCCTTGCGCGACGATGTCACCGCCACCCTGCAGGCCGCCATCGCCGACCCGGACGTCGCCGCGCGCCTCGGCCGCCTCACCAAGGCCGAGCAATGGTCGGGATTCGGTGAGTTCGTCTTCACCGCAACGGTTTCCGCCTCCGCGAAGAAGAAGTCGCAGCCGCGCAAACCCGAGCCGGCGGTGCGCGAACCGGTGAAGGACCGGCAGGAGCAGAAGGCCCGTGCCGCGGTTGCGGCCGCGGAACGGGCCAAGGCGGATGCGGACCGAGCCCTTGGCGAGCTGCAGTCCGATCTGTCCACCGCCCGGCTCAAGCATCAGGACGCGCAGCGCAGGCTCGCCGACGCCGAGCGGGCCCTGACGGCCGCCGACGATGCCTACGCCGCGGGCAAGAGGGCGGCGAAGGAGGCGGCCGACGACCTGAAGGCCGCCAAGCGCGCCCTGCGCGGTTAGCCCGATCGCCGCGCACGATATGTTGCCCACAGCATCGTGGTACCGCGATGCGATAAGCGAAATATTCAGCGCCACGCTTAATCTCGGGAGTTCGACATGGGATCCGACATCCGCCGGGTGGTGACCGGGGCGTCGATCGGCAATGCGGTCGAGTGGTTCGACTTCGCCATCTACGGCTTTCTTGCGACCTTCATCGCCGCACACTTCTTCCCGTCGGGCAACGACACCGCCGCTCTGCTGAACACCTTCGCGATCTTCGCGGCGGCGTTCTTCATGCGCCCGCTGGGCGGCTTCGTCTTCGGTCCGCTCGGGGACCGCATCGGTCGGCAGAAGGTGCTGGCGGTCGTGATCCTGCTGATGTCGGCCGCGACGCTGTGTATCGGCCTGCTGCCCACCTACGACGCGATCGGTCTGGCGGCGCCGCTGTTGCTGCTGTTCTTCAGATGCCTGCAGGGCTTCTCGGCAGGCGGCGAATACGGGGGTGGGGCCGTCTACCTCGCGGAATTCGCCAGCGACGCACGTCGTGGTCTGACCATCACGTTCATGGCGTGGTCGGGCGTCCTTGGCTTCCTGATCGGCTCCGCCACGGTGACCCTGCTGCAGGCGCTGCTGTCCACCGAGGCGATGGAGAGCTACGGCTGGCGGATCCCGTTTCTGATCGCCGGGCCCCTCGGGTTGGTCGGGCTGTACATCAGGCTGCGCCTCGGTGACACCCCACAGTTCGCCGAACTGGACAAGGCCGACAAGACCGCGGAGTCACCCCTGCGGGAGGCTGTCATCACCTCGTGGCGGCAGATCCTGCAGGTGATCGGCTTGTTCATCGTGTTCAACATCGGGTACTACGTCGTATTCACTTTTCTGCCAACGTATTTCATCAAGACGCTGAAGTTCTCGAAGTCGGACGCGTTCGTGTCGATCACGCTGGCCTGCCTGGTGGCGCTGATCCTGATCCTGCCGCTGGCCGCGTTGTCGGACCGGATCGGGCGACGCCCGTTGCTGATCGGCGGCGCGGTGGCGTTCGCGGTGCTCGGCTACCCGCTGTTCCTGCTGTTGACCTCGGGATCGCTGACCGCCGCCATCACGGCGCACTGCCTGCTCGCCGCGATCGAATCGGTCTACATCTCGTGCGCGGTCTCGGCAGGGGTCGAGCTGTTCGCCACGCGGGTCCGGTTCAGCGGCTTCTCCGTCGGCTACAACGTGTGCGTGGCCCTGTTCGGCGGCACCACGCCGTACGTCGTCACGTGGCTGACCGCCACGACGGGTAACTCGATAGCGCCGGCCTTCTACCTGATGGCCGCGGCGGTCATCTCGCTGGCCACGGTCCTGACCCTGAAGGAGACCGCGGGTCGCTCACTGATGCAGGTGCAGCGGGCTCCCGGCTAGGCTGGGCGCAGGCATACACGAAGGGGAGACGCGCACATGAAGCTTCAGGTGTTGCCCTACGTCAGCGTCGAGATCGACGACCGGCTCCGCCACAGGGTGCGCATCGCCGGCGAACGGCTCCGCGTGAACGTCCGTGCCTATCTGCGTAGCGCAGCCGACGACGTGGATGCCGCGGGTGACCGGGTCAGCGGACTCTGCGACCGCGCCGTCCACCGCGTCGACTCGGTGGTCGCCAGGGTCAACGACAAGATCGCACCGACGGCTCCGACGTCACCGCCGCACCTGCGGGTGGTCGACGGGCGCGAAGCCTCCTAAGCGCGCACGCGACCGGTTCGGCCACCCACGAAGAAGGATCCGGCCAGCAGCACCAGACCGACCACCGCGACAGGGATCGCCCACGAGCGGCGCGACGACACCGCTGATTCGCACGCCGGAACGAAGTCCTTGTGCGGGATGAGCTCGTTGAGCACCGGCAGGTTGGCCAGATTCCCGCTGTCCACCTCGCGCGCCTGAGACAGGTCCGCGGCGATGCCGTTACCGCATCCGATGCTCGCGTCAGGTCCGGGTACCGACACCGGCATCAACAGGGCGATGACGCCCACGAGCAGCACCGCCGCACCGGCAATCAACATCAACCGTCGCAAATTCATGCCCCCTTAGTGCCCAGTTCCCCCGCGCCGAAACAAGATCGATGGAAACCCGAGACGAGACCGACTGGGCGCCGGAGTGCCGGATGTGCTGTCCTTGTCGGGTGATCGGGCATGGACTCACCGTGCTGCTGGCGCTCCTGGCCGCAGTGTTTCTCGCCGTCGGCATCGTGGTGCGGCAGCGGGCCACGCTCGACGTGCCCGCCGAATTGGGCGTCAGCCCCGTCATGTTCAAGACCCTGGTGCGCAGGCCGCTGTGGTGGGCAGGCACCGCGTCCGCGGTCGCCGGATTCGTGTTCCAGGCGCTGGCGCTGGCCAACGGTTCGCTGCTGCTGGTGCAGCCCATCCTCGTCTCGGCGCTGCTGTTCGCCCTACCGCTGAGTGCGCGGCTGGCCCATCGGCGGGTGACACGCGCCGAGTGGGGGTGGGCCGTGCTCCTCACCGTTGCGCTCGCCGTGTTCGTCCTCCTCGCCAAGGCGAGTCCTGGCGACTACGAAGCGTCACTGTCCACCTCCGCGGTGGTGGCGGTGGTGTGCACTGCCGCGGTGGCGGCGTGCGTGATCGTCGCGGCCCGGATCGCAGGGTGGATCCGTGCGGTCCTTCTGGCGGTTGCGGTGGGCGTCCTGTTCGGCGTGGTCGCGGTCCTGACCAAACTGGTCATGCACGTGCTGACCCACGAGGGCCTCGGCGCCGTGATCTCGACACCGGTCCTCTACCTGCTCGCGCTCCTTGGCGTGGTCGCCACGCTGTTGCAGCAGTCGTCGTTCCACGCCGGCTCGCTTCAGACCTCGGTGCCGACGATGCTGGTACTCGAACCGATGGTCGCGGTGATCCTCGGGGCGGTGGTGCTGGGTGAACATCTCAACGTGGGAACCTGGGACGCGGTCGCGATCGGCGTCTCGACGCTGGCGATGGCGGCGGCAACGATTGCGCTGGGCCGCGACGAGGGCGCCTATGAGGAACGTCTCAGCGAAGGTGAATCAACTCACGCGGCTTCGGGGACCAAGTAGCCCCGCAACGCCGACTATCGGTCAGCCCCCATGCCAGGACGACCACCGGCGTATCTCGACGGTCACCACCGGGCCGTCGAGTTCGACCCGCTGGTACTGCGGGTACTTGGCGCGAAGCAGCGCATAGCCCGTCGCCATCTCGACGCCGCCGTGATGAATCGATGCGACGCCGTCGGTGCGCACCCACCACAACTTCGACCAGTCCTCGTCGTAGTGGTCGACCATCAGGCTGACCGCCGGGTTGCGCTCGATGTTGACCAGCCTGCGCAGCCGCTGCGTCGTCTTGGGCTTGGCGTCGACGGCCGTGTAGAGGATGTCGCTGCGGTGCTCGGGCACCGCGAACACGACCGGAACCAGGTGAGGCACACCGTCGGTGCCCGCCGTCGCCAACATCGCCACCGGCGCCGCGGAGAAGGCGGCCGGACCATCGAAATCCGCCATGCCTCCAGGGTATGTTTCAAGCGCTCGCTGGATTCATTCACTGTGGGGTCGCGACCCGGTAACCGCTGGGCTACCGCGCCGCCTCCTCCTCACCGGAAGGTTCGGCAATGACTTCGGTAATGACATCGGCAACGACACTGTCCCGAGTGCTGACCGTCGCGGCGGCTGCGCTGCTCGTCACCTCCGCTGCGGCCTGTGCGCCGCCGGAGAAGGGCAACTCGGGGGCCGAGACCGAATCCGGGGTGAAGGCGGCCGAGGCCACGTCGGCCGAGGACTTCGGCGGCCTGGAGGGCCTGGTCGAGGCGGCCAAGGCCGAGGGTGAGTTGAATGTGATTGCGCTACCGCCGGATTGGGCCAACTACGGCGCGATCATCACGGCGTTCTCGGACAAGTACGGCATCAAGGTCAATTCGGCGCAGCCCGATGCCTCCAGCCAGGACGAGATCAACGCCGCCAACCAGCAGAAGGGCCGCAGTACCGCGCCCGACGTGTTCGACCTCGGGCAGTCCGTGGCGCTGGCCAACACGTCATTGTTCGCGCCGTACAAGGTCGAGACGTTCGACGACATCCCAGCCGCCTTCAAGGACGCCGACGGCACCTGGGTCAACGACTACGGTGGCTACATGTCGATCGGGTTCGATTCGGCCAAGGTCCCGCCGGTGACGAACATCAACGATCTTCTCAAGCCCGAGTACCAGGGCAAGGTGGCCCTCAACGGCGACCCGACGCAGGCCGGTGCGGCGTTCTCCGGCGTACTGATGGTGGCGCTGTCCCAGGGTGGCTCGGCCGACGACATCGCGCCGGGTGTCGAGTTCTTCCGCAAGCTCAAAGAAGCGGGCAACTTCCTGCCCGTCGATCCGACGCCGGCCACCATCGAGTCCGGCCAGACGCCGGTGGTCATCGACTGGAACTACACCAACGCCAGCGAGACCAAGAAGCTGCCGTCCTGGCAGGTCGTCGTGCCGCCGGAGAACCCCGTCGCCGGTTACTACTACCAGGCGATCAGCAAGGACGCCCCGCATCCCGCCGCCGCCCGCCTGTGGCAGGAGTTCCTCTACAGCGACGAAGGGCAGAACCTCTTCGCCCAAGGCGGGGTTCGGCCGGTCCGTGCCGACAACATGCTCGCCGACGGCACGATCGACGTCGCGGTCGCCGCCTCGTTGCCGGTGGTCGACGGACCGGTGACCGTGCCGACACCTCAGCAGACCGAAGCGGCGTCGAAGTACCTCGCGGAGAACTGGGCCGGCGGCGGTTGGCTGATGCGACCGGGCCGTCGACTGGGTGAGGCGCTGCCGCTGCTGCCGTTCCTGGCCGTCGTCGTCGTCTTCCTGATCATCCCGACGGTCACCGTCGTGGTGAGTTCGGTGTACCTCGACGGGGTCTTCACGCTGGACCGGATCGCGGCGCTGTTCACCGGCACCGCGCTGTCGGCGTTGGTCGACAGCGTGCTGCTCTCAGGTGCCACCGCGCTGCTCGGTGCGTTCCTCGGCGCGGTGATGGCGTGGCTGATCGTCAGCAGCCCACCCACCTCGATGGTGCGCCGCGCAGTGCTGTCGCTGTGCAGCGTGCTCGCGCAGTTCGGCGGTGTCGCACTGGCATTCGCATTCCTGGCCACGATCGGGCTCAACGGGGTGCTGACCCTGTGGGTGCAGCAGGCGTTCGGATTCAACCTGGCAGGTTCGGGCTGGCTGTACAGCCTCTCCGGGCTGATCCTGGTCTACACGTACTTCCAGATCCCGCTCATGGTCATCGTTTTCATCCCCGCGCTGGAGGGGCTACGCGAGCAGTGGCGGGAGGCGGCGGTCAGCCTCGGCGCCTCGACGTGGTCGTACTGGCGCGAGGTGGCGATCCCGCTGCTGACACCGGCTTTCCTCGGGTCGGCACTGCTGTTGTTCGCCAACGCCTTTGCCGCGTACGCCACCGCGGCGGCGCTGGTCAGCCAGGGCAGCCCGATCCTGCCGCTGTTGATCCGCGCATCGCTGGTCAGTGAGGTGGTGCTCGGGCAGGAAGGCTTTGCCTACGCGCTGGCGCTCGAGATGATTGTCGTGGTGGCGGTGGTGATGCTCGCCTACCACCTGCTGGTGCGGCGCAGCGCGCGGTGGCTGTCATGACCCCCAAAGCGCTTGTGCGGGGCGCATTGTGGGTGGTGTTCGGCGTGTTCTTCCTCTTCCCGCTGTACGCGATGGCCGACTTCTCCACCCGCAACCTGATCGCAGGCGGGCGCACCTGGCAGGCATGGGCGAACCTGGTGGCCGACGAGGCGCTGTATCAGGCGATCGTGGTGTCGCTGTCGCTTGCCGTGTTCACCGTCGTCGCGATGCTGGTTCTGCTGGTGCCGACGATGATCTGGGTGCGGCTGCGGGCACCGTGGGCAAGGGGACTCGTGGAGTTTCTGTGCCTGTTGCCCTTGACGATCCCGGCTCTGGTGATCGTGGTCGGTCTGCGCAACGTCTATCTGTGGGTGACCTATTTACTCGGGGAATCCGCGCTGACCCTGACGTTCGTGTATGTGATCGTGGTGCTGCCGTTTGCCTACCGCGCGATCGATGCGGCGCTGTCGGCGATCGACCTGCAGACGCTGTCGGAGGCTGCCCGTTCGCTGGGCGCCGGTTGGCTGACCACGATCACCCGCGTGGTGGTCCCCAACATCTGGTCGGGAATCCTCTCGGCCGCTTTCATTTCCATCGCGGTGGTGCTCGGCGAGTTCACCATCGCGTCGCTGTCCGGCTATGAGACCCTCCAGGTCCAGATCGTCCTGATCGGCAAGAGCGACGGCCCGACCTCGGTGGCGGCCTCGCTGGCCACCTTGCTGTTCGGGTTCGTACTGCTGCTGATCCTGTCGCTGGTCACCCGCGGGCGTCGGGGTGGACGAATCCCAGGGGTGACGACGTGAGTTCCGATAGTGGCGCCGATGAGCGCTTGCGCGAGGAGCAGACAGGTGTGGCCGTGCAGCTGACGGAGCTGACGCGGGTGTACGGCAAGACCCGCGCGCTCGACGGGCTCACCCTGCATATCGAGCCGGGGGAGCTGGTCGCGCTGCTTGGGCCGTCGGGGTGTGGTAAGACCACGGCGCTACGCATCCTCGCGGGGCTCGACGAAGCGACATCGGGGAAGGTGTCGGTGGGCGGCGTCGACATCAGCAGGGTGCCCGGCAACAAGCGCGACATGGGCATGGTGTTCCAGGCCTACAGTCTGTTCCCACACCTGACAGTGCTCGACAACATCGCCTTCGGGTTGAAGATGCGCGGAAAAGACAAGCGGGACAGGATTTCCCGGGCAGTCGACATGCTCGACCTGGTGGGCCTGGCGGCGCACAGGGACAAGTACGCCAACGAGTTGTCCGGCGGGCAGCAGCAGCGGGTGGCGCTCGCCCGCGCGCTGGCGATCCAGCCGAGGGTTCTGCTGCTCGACGAGCCGCTGTCGGCGCTGGACGCCAAGGTGCGCACCCAGCTGCGCGACGAGATCCGTCGCGTTCAGCTCGAGGTGGGGACGACGACACTGTTCGTCACCCACGACCAGGAGGAGGCGCTGGCTGTCGCCGACCGGGTCGGGGTGATGAGCCAGGGCAGGCTGGAGCAGCTCGCTGCGCCCGCCGAGCTCTATGCCAACCCGGCGACCCCGTTCGTCGCGGACTTCGTCGGACTGAACAACAAGGTGCCCGCCACGGTGTCGGGCGGCACCGCCACGCTGCTGGGTGTGTCTGTACCTGCCTTGAGCGGTTCCGTCGACGGCGACGGAGTGGCGATGGTGCGGCCTGAATCCGTGAGCGTCTCGGCCGACCCCGCCGGGACGTCGACCGTCAACTCGGTGTCGTTCCTCGGTGCCATCTCCCGGGTCAACGTGACGGTGCCCGACGGTTCGGTGATCAGCGCTCAGATGGGCAGCTCGGCGGCGAAGGCGTTGGCGCCCGGCGACCAGGTGAGGGTCGGTCTCGAGCCCGGCGGTGTGCTCGTCACACGTCGTCCCTAGACGTCGGCGACGGGCTCGATGCCGAGGTCGCGATAGGTCACCAGTGCATGGAACGGCACGTTGCGCCTGGCGAACCGGGCGGCGGCGACGTCACCTCGGTCGACCATCGGGATCACACCGACGACGACGACGCCCAGCGGCGCGATCCGTTCCAGCGCGAGCTCAGTCGAGCCGCCGGTGCTGATGACGTCGTCGACGAGCAGCACGCGGGTGCCCGCTTCCAGTCGCGTTCCTTCGACCCACTGTTCGCGGCCGCGCTGCTTCTGTTCCTTGCGCACCGAGAACCACGCCTTGCCGGTCACCATCGCCACCCCGTGGGCGAGAGGGTCGGCGCCCATCGTCAGCCCGCCGACGGCGTCGTACTCGATGCCGTTGGCCGCCGCGAGATCAGCCACCGCCTGCGACACGGTCGTCAGACGTTCACCGTTGTCCACCGCGTACTTGCCGTCGATGTAGTCGTGGCTGAGTTGGCCGCTGGCCAGTTTGAAGGGTTCCTCGCGGCGTTCGTATCCGCGGGTGCGGATCAGGTCGAACGCGGCGTGCCAGGTCTGCGGGCGGTCGTTCTCGGGCATGACGTGATCGTAATTCAGGCGCCGCGCGCCCGACGCGCCAACTCGACCGTGGCCGAACGTAATTCGCCGATCGAATCGATGGGGGCGGCGTAGCCGATCCGGGTGTAGGCCAGCCCGCGCTCGGTGGCCAGGCGAAGGTCGAGCCCATAGCGGTCGGCGCCCGTGCATGTCGCGGCCGTGGTGTCGGGGTATCCGCCGAGGGTGCGTGCCATGGCGGCGAGCGAGTCCGCGTGGTCGTTGTTGAGGTGCGTCACGGCGCCGGCCGACACCGGTGTCACCGGGTCGGGTTCGGCGGCGGAGTAGGCCTCGCCGCTCGTCGAGTCCATCCGGCCGTAGCCGCCCACCCAGCGCACCCGGGTCACCCGCAGCACCCACAGCGAGAAGTCGCTGTAGTCGATGTAGTACTTCGCCGCCGCGACCGCTGCCAGATGCGCCTCCCGCGCCGCGTTGCGTTCATCGCCGGTGGGCGCCTCCACGCGGCCTGCCAGGGTGATCCGTGCGTTGGCCAACGGGTCACCCTCCGCGGCCGGTGCGACGATGGCGATGCTGGCCCTCGGATCGCCCGCGAGATTGCGGCCGTGTTCGGCGAGATTGGAGACGCAGAGCACCGGGGCGCCGTCGAGCAGGCCGTATGTCACGAACGACGCCCACGGGTCGCCGTCGGCGGTCAGCGTCGCGAGCGTGCCGGTGTTGGTCGACGCGGCGATGGTTCGCGCCTCCTCGGCGGCCGACGGGCGGACGGTGTTGACCGGTTCGGTCAGTGGTGGCGGCACCGTGGGCGCATCACCCGGGTCACCATGATCACGCGTCGCACCTGCGGATGTCACGAGGGCACCCTATCCGCTTCCGACCTCCCGCGACCTGCTCTTCTTGTGCCGCCACCGCCAACTGACGGCATCGCCGATGTGAACGGTTTGCACGGTGAGGGCAATCTTCGAAGGCACTTGTGCGGATGTGCGAGAATTGGCTTTGCCTCATCCCTAGTCGAGCACCTGAAATCCGGAATTGGTGGGACCATGTCCGAGCCCGCTCTGCGTTCACTCGCAGTTACCGGCGTGCTCGCAGTGACCTTCGTCTTCGGTGGATTGGGCGCGGCGCCGGCGCTGGCGGATGAGCCTGGTGCATCCGACGGCTCCAGCCAGGATTCCGGCGATGCCGGCGGCGGTTCCGAGCAACCGGGCGGCGGCGAGGCGACACCGGACGATCCCGGTGACCCGGCCGAAGGTCCCGCCGAGGAGCCGAAGGAGGTCGAGGTCTTCAGTGAACCCGGCCCCGTCGAGTCCGTCGATGACGGCGGCTCTTACGGCCACGCCGACCCGGTGGCGGATGAGCCGGCTCCGGCGCCCGCCCCACGGTCCCCGTACGAGAACTCCATCACGGTTCCGTTCTTCCGGCTGCCTGTCCCCGGGGAGGTCCCCGCGGGCAAGTGGCAGCCGTCTTCGGTGTTTCGCACCACCACCATCAACATCCCGCTCCCGACACTCAGGGAGTTCCTCAGGTCACTGCGCTCCGTGCCTGCGCCTGCGCCTGCGCCAGGCCCGCAGTTCCGCACGCAGGAGGAAGCCCCGGTCGCCGATGCCACGACCGGTACGACCGGCGGTGGGGGGGGGCGGCGGTGGCGGCATCATGTCGGAGGGGGCGGTGTTCCACGCTCCGCTGGTGACGGTGCCGAGGGCGGCGACGATCGCGGGCAAGTCACCGCGGGCGACACCAGGTGCACCCGCGGCAGCCGCCATTCCACCCGGTGTCACGCAACCCGGCGTCGCCGGAGTGCGTACGCCGGAAATCCACGGCTCGGTGCCGCCCACCCCAGGAGTGTCGGCCCCTCCTGGGGCCGCGCCGATGGGCGGGTCCACGGCCGCTGGCACCTATCCACGCGGTGTGATGAACCCGACCGTCGCCGAGATCGCCGCGGTGGCCCTGCCCGGTGTGGCTGGTCTGCTGTTCCTGACGTTCAGCGGCGGCATGATCGGCTACCGGCAGGCCAACAGCATTCGATATGTGAGAACCGCGGGAGCCGACCGCTTCCTGCCGTAGGGCCGCGGCGCACCGCTCGGTGATTCTTTTGCGTCCGGGCTGGGTAGGTTCCAGACCATGACACTGGCATTCAGCGAGTGGATCATCAACCGGCGCTGGTACGCCGGCCGCACCCGTGAACTCGCCTCGGCCGAACCGGCCGTGGTGACGCCGCTCGGCGATGACCTCGAGCACGTGCTGCTCGACATCACGTACGTCGACGGGTTCACCGAGCGGTATCAGGTACTGATCCGGTGGGCCGACGGGCCCGTCGACGGTTACCACGATGCCGCCATCATCGGAACCGACGGGGATCGCCATGCTTATGACGCGCTGTATGACCCCGAGGCGGCCCGTCACCTGCTGTCGCTGATCGACGCCTCGGCGACCGTCGCGGGTCTGCGGTTCAGCAAGGAGCCCGGTATCACGCTACCGGTGGATGCGCCGCCGAAGGTGTCCGGCGCCGAGCAGAGCAACACCAGCGTGATCTTCGGAAAAGACGCGATGCTCAAGGTGTTCCGCCGGGTGGCCCCGGGCATCAACCCCGACATCGAGCTCAACCGCGCGCTGGCGCGCGCGGGCAACGTTCATGTCGCAACCCTCCTCGGTTCCTACGAAACCTCGTGGGAACCTTCAGGATCCGAGCCGTGCGCGCTCGGCATGGTGGCAGCCTTCGCTGCGAACAGCGCCGAGGGGTGGGACATGGCGACGGCCAGCGCCCGCGATCTGTTCGCCGACGAGGTGGGTGGGGATTTCGCCGGCGAGTCCTACCGGCTCGGCGAGGCGGTGGCGTCGGTGCACGCCACTCTGGCCGAGACGCTCGGCGTGTCCACCGAGCCGTTCCCGGTCGACACCGTGCTGGGGCGATTGACGTCGGCCGCGCAGGCGGCGCCGGAACTGGCGCGGCGCGTCCCGCAGATCGAGGAGCGCTACCGCGCGCTCGCGGGACAGCGCATGACGGTGCAGCGTGTGCACGGCGACCTGCACCTGGGCCAGGTGTTGCGGACGCCGGAGAGTTGGCTGCTGATCGACTTCGAGGGGGAGCCCGGCCAGCCCGTCGATGAGCGTCGGCGGCCGGACTCGCCGCTGCGCGACGTGGCCGGTGTGCTGCGGTCCTTCGAGTACGCGGCCTACCAACGACTGGTCGAACTGAGCTCCGACGAGGACCGCGACGGGATCCTGGCCGACAAGGCGCGCCGCTGGGTGGACCGCAACAGCGCGGCCTTCTGTGACGGATACGCGACGGTCGCCGGCGCAGACCCACGCGCGTCCCTGGACGTGCTTGCCGCCTACGAACTGGACAAGGCCGTCTACGAGGCGGCCTACGAATCGCGCTTCCGGCCTACCTGGCTGCCGATCCCGATGCGGTCCATCGAGCGCATCCTCGGGTGACGCTCAGCGCACCAGCCTGCGAAGCAGAACCGATGCCACCGCGATGCCGGCGATCGCCGACACGACAAGCACGGCGACGTCGAGCAGGCCGTTCGCCGGGGTCCCGATCAGGAGTCCACGCAGCGCGTTGACTTCGTAGGACAGCGGGTTGACCGCCGACAGCCAGCGCAACCACTGCGGCATCACGTCGACGGGATAGAGCGCGTTGGACGCGAAGAACAGCGGCATCGTGATCGCCTGCCCGATACCCATCAACCGGTCGCGGTTGCGGACCAGGCCGGCCAGCGACATCGACAGACACGCGAAGAACGTCGAGCCGAGCACGACGACGCCCATCGCGGCGACGATCTTCAGCGGGTTCGCCGTCATCTGCACGCCCAGGATGAACGCCAGCACGACGACCCCGATCACCTGCACGACCGAACGCGTGCCCGCCGCGAAGGCCTTCCCGGTGACGATCGCCGACGCGGGTGCGGGCGTGACCATCAGCTTGGCCAGGATGCCCGCATCGCGGTCCCAGACGATCTGGATGCCGTAGAAGATCGAGATGAACAGCGCCGACTGCGCGATGATGCCCGGGGCGAGGAACGCCAGGTACGGCACGCCACCGGTGTCGATGACGTCCAGCCGCGAGAACGTCTGACCGAAGATCAGCAGCCACAGCGCCGGCTGCACCATCCTGGTGAACAGCTCGGTGCGGTCATGGCGCAACTTCTGCAGCTCGACGAGCGCGAAGGCCCCGATGCGCATTGCGAGTCCGCGGGCTCTGCGCCATCCCCGCGGGGCGCAGACGAGCGCGACACGAGGCTTGGGTTCAACCGACACGGCGGGCCGTCCTCCGACTCGTGCGCACGGCGCGGAATCCCGACGCGGACGAGTCCTCGGCGAGGTCCGACCCGGCGAAATGCCGGAACACATCTTCGAGGGTCGGCTCCTGGGCGTCGCCGGGTGCGGCGATCCGGCGCTTCAACTCGGCGGGCGTGCCGACCACCTGCATGCGGCCGTGATGCATCAGGGCGACGCGGTCGCACAGCACGTCGGCCTCTTCCATGTAATGGGTGGTCAGCAGCACGGTCATCCCGAATTCGTTCTGCATGGTGCGCACCTGGCTCCAAACACTCTCGCGCGCAATAGGATCCAGTCCGACGGTGGGTTCGTCCAGAATCAGCAGCGACGGCCGGTTCACCAGTGCCTGCGCCAGCTCGAGACGGCGCACCATGCCGCCCGAGAAGGTGCCTGCAGGCGTGTCGGCCACGTCGAGAAGCTGCATCGACTCCAGCGCCTCGTCGACCCGGGCGCGCCGGTGCGCACGCGGCACGTCGTACAGCCGGGCGAACAGGTCCACATTCTGCCGCCCCGTCAGTGCCGACTCGATCGAGAGTTGTTGGGGCACATAGCCGATGTTGTGCCGGATGTCCATGGTGCGGCGGCGGGAGTCCATTCCGAAGATGGCCACCTCGCCGTGCTGAACCGGCGTCAGCGTGGTCAGCACCCGCACCACCGTGGTCTTACCTGCTCCGTTGGGTCCCAGCAGGCCGACGGTCTCGCCGGTGCGCACCTGCAGGGACAGGTCCTCCACGGCGGTGAACTTGCCGTAGCGGTGGGTCAGGTGCCGGCAGTCGATGGCCAACTCGGTGCTCATGGCGCGTCCTCCTGCTGCAACATCCGGGTCATCCGGGACAGCACGTCCAGTCCGCGGGCCAGGTCGGCGCGGTCGTCGGCGTCGAGGCGGTCGAGGACCGCAGCGAGCGTCGCGCGTCGCGCCGCACGGGACTCGTCGGCGATCTGCTGGGCCGGCTCGGTCAACTGAAGTCGGCCCACCCTCCGGTCGTCGGGGTCCACGGAACGCACCAGCATTCCGTCGGCCACCAACTTGGACACCAGCGTGGACGCGGTGTTGGGCACCAGCGCCAGTTCCGTCGCGGCCTCCCGCACGGAGATACCCGGCTGACGGCCCACCAGCCGAAGCAGCTCGACCTGGGACTGCGTCAGACCGTCCACGTCGAAGCCCTGCCGGGTGGCCCGGCGCAGCTGCCGCCGGAAACGTCCGACGACGCCGAACAGTTCGGCGGCGAAGTCGGAGTGCATGTCCACCCGACCGACAATACCTCTGTAACAGAGGTTCCTAGAACGAGGGGGTGACCGCGTCCGGAGACTCGGGCAGCACCTGGCCGCCGTCGACTGCGATCGACTGGCCGGTGACGTAGCTCGCCTCGTCGCTGGCCAGGAACGCCGCGACGTAGCCGATGTCGGCAGGCGCGCCCAGCGCTCCTGCGGGAATCGACTTCGCCATTCCGGCGAGGTAGTCCGCGCCCATGTCCTTGAGACCCTCGGTGAGGATGTTGCCTGGCAGCACGGCATTGACCGTGATCTTGTGAGGCGCCAGTTCGATGGCGGCGGTGCGCATGAAACCCAGCTGCGCGGCCTTCGACGCCCCGTAGTGCGTCCAGCCGGGAAACCCGGTGATCGGTCCGGTGATCGACGAGGTGAGCACGATACGACCGCGGCCGGAGGCGATCAGCGCATCCAGGCACGCCTGCACGCTGAAGATGTTGCCTTTGACGTTCACGTCCAGCACCTGTGACAGCTGCTCGGGCGTCATCGTCTTCAGCGGAGCCTCCGGGAAGATTCCTGCGTTGGCGCACAGCACGTCGATACCGCCGAATGCGTCGATCACCGCCGCGGCCATCGCCGTACAGGAGTCGGGGTCGGCCACGTCGGCCTCGACGCCGATGACCTTCCCGGATCCGAGCCCGTCGAGCTCGGCGACCGCGGAATCCAGGTCGGCCTTGGACCGTGCGGCAATCGCGACGTTCGCGCCGCCGGCGGCGAACACCGAGGCGATTCCGAGGCCGATGCCCTTGCTGCCGCCGGTGACCAGGACTGACTTATCCGTTACGGAGAACATGGCTCAAGTTTCGAGCATCCGGGGCGCGGGCGCAGGCTGACAACCGTGGCCACCAGGTAGGGCGCCGCCGCTCTTCGGGCTCCTACAAACTCGGCGCTGAGCGTGGTGGTGCACAAGGGGTTTCACCGATCAGTCTCGGTGCGAGGTTCGGCTGCCTGGAGCACGATGACGGCGCGGGCTTCGACGGTCAGTTTGGCACCTGCGGCCACCGGCCTCGACCCCTCCATGACGGCTCCGTCGACGGTGTAGATCACCGGCTGCCACGCCGTGCCGAACTCCTTCGGCGGCAGCGTGAAGTCGATCGGTTCGTGATGGGCGTTGAAGCACATCACGAACGAGTCGTCGGTGACGCGGTGGCCACGCGGGTCCAGGTCCGGGATGCCGTGACCGTTGAGGTAGACGGCGACGGATTTGCCGAAACCGGAGTCCCAATCCTCGTCGCTCATCTCCGAACCGTCGGGCCGGAACCAGGAGATGTCGGGCAGCCGGACCGAGCCGCGCTGACGCACCGGGCGCCCGTCGAAGAACCGGCGGCGCCGGAACACGGGGTGGGCGGCGCGCAACGCGGAGACCGAGCTGGTGAACTCGATCAGCGACTTGTCGGCATTTGCCCAGTCGATCCAGGTGATCTCGTTGTCCTGGCAGTACCCGTTGTTGTTGCCGCCCTGGGTGCGGCCGAGTTCGTCGCCGTGGCAGATCATCGGCACACCCTGGCTCAGGATGTTGGTGGTGATGAAGTTACGCACCTGCTGGGCACGCAACGCCAGGATCTCGGGGTCGTCGGTCTCGCCCTCGACGCCACAGTTCCAGGACTGGTTGTTGCTCTCGCCGTCGTTGTTGTCCTCGCCGTTGGCCTCGTTGTGCTTCTCGTTGTAGGAGACCAGGTCACGCAGCGTGAAGCCGTCGTGGGCGGTCACGAAGTTGATCGACGCGACGGGCCTGCGTGCCGTGTGCTCGTAGAGGTCGGCGGACCCGGTGAGCCGGGACGCGAACTCGCCGAGGCTGGCATCCTCACCGCGCCAGAAGTCCCGGACCGTGTCGCGGTACTTGCCGTTCCACTCCGTCCACTGCGGCGGGAAGTTGCCGACCTGGTACCCGCCGGGGCCGACGTCCCACGGCTCCGCGATGAGCTTCACCTGGCTGACCGTCGGGTCCTGCTGGACGAGTTCGAAGAACGTCGACAGCTTGTCCACGTCGTAGAACTCGCGGGCCAGCGTGGACGCCAGATCGAAGCGGAACCCGTCGACGTGCATCTCGGTGACCCAGTACCGCAGCGAATCCATGATCAGCTGCAGGGCGTGGGGGCTGCCGGCGTTCAGGCTGTTGCCCGTGCCGGTGTAGTCCATGTAGTACCGCTTGTCGTCGTCGACCAGCCGGTAGTAGGCGGCGTTGTCGATGCCGCGCATCGACAACGTCGGACCCATGTGGTTGCCCTCGGCGGTGTGGTTGTAGACCACGTCGAGGATCACCTCGATATTGGCCTCGTGCAAGGCACGGACCATGGCCTTGAACTCCTGCACCTGACCGCCGGGCGTGGCGCTCGCGCCGTACTTGGAGTCCGGTGCGAAGAAACCGATGGTGTTGTAGCCCCAGTAGTTCGACAGACCTTTGTCGATCAGGGTCGAATCGTTGGCGAAGTGATGCACCGGCATCAACTCGATCGCCGTGACCCCGAGGCTCTTGAGATGCTCGATGATCGCCGGATGGGCGATCGCTGCGTAGGTGCCGCGGCTGCGCTCCGGGATGTCGGGGTGCGTCTCGGTGAGCCCTTTCACGTGGGCCTCGTAGATGACCGAGTCGGCGTACTCGTGCTGCGGTGGCCGGTCGGTACCCCAGTCGAAGAACGGGTTGATCACCACCGACTTCGGCATGCTCGCCGCCGAGTCGTCGTCGTTGCGACTGTCCGGGTCGCCGAAGTCGTAGCCGAACAGCGACTGGTCCCACTTGAAGATGCCGTCGATCGCCTTCGCGTACGGGTCGAGCAGCAGCTTGTTGGGATTGCAGCGCTGGCCGGAGGCAGGATCGTGCGGTCCGTGCACGCGGTAGCCGTACCGCTGACCCGGTTCGACGTCGGGTACGAAGCCGTGCCACACGAAACCGTCGACTTCGGGCAGCTTCAACCTCGTCTCGTTGCCTTCAGCGTCGAAAAGGCACAGCTCGACGGACTCTGCCACCTCGCTGAAGACCGCGAAATTGCTCCCCGATCCGTCGTATGTCGCACCAAGGGGATAGGCCTTGCCCGGCCACATCTCGGTGAAAACCGCCTCCGTGTTCGGTGTGGGGGCGGGCTGCTCGGCGGGCATGACGGCAGGCGCTGCGGTGTCCTTGGAACTGGTGGCTTCGGCCAAAGTGCACACTCCGGGTTGACGAACTATTGAACAAGGCGACGATACGGTGCGCGCGGGTGCCGGAGCATGGCGAGCGAGACGGTCGGATCAGGGGCATGGCGCTGATGGCCACATGCGCTGAACTGCCCCGTTGCCGACAGTTGCAAACCTGGGGAGGGCACGGTGTGGCCACGATCACCCGAACCGGACCCGTCCGCGGAGGCCGAAGAGGTCATCGAGTCGCCCCGCAATCTCAGGCAGCGAAGGTCGTTCGCTAACCGGTCACCTCGACGCCTGCGGCGCGCAGCGCGTCGAGGGCGTCGGCTGTCGTCGTCGGGGACACCCCGGCGGTCAGGTTCAACAGCACCCTGGTGGTGAACCCGGCGGCGGCCGCGTCGGCGGCCGTCGCCCTCACGCAGTAGTCGGTGGCGATCCCCACCACGTCGACCCGTCCGACTCCTCGTACGCGCAGCCACTCGGCCAGCGAGGTGCCGTCGTCGTGGGCGCCTTCGAAGCCGCTATAGGCGGCCGAATAGTGGCCCTTCTTGAACACCGCCTCGATGGGGGCGACGTCGAGGTCGGGGTGGAAGTCAGCACCGACCGTCTCCGCGACACAATGCACCGGCCAGGAGTCGACGAAGTCGGGTCGATCGGAGAAGTGCGAGCCCGGATCGATGTGAAAGTCCTTGGTGGCGACCACATGTGAGTAGCCGGGGCGCCCGGCCAGCAGCGCGTTGATGCCGTGCGCGACCTCCGCGCCGCCGGCCACGGCCAACGAACCGCCTTCACAGAAGTCGCTCTGCACGTCGACGATGATCAACGCGGTCCTGGCCTCGGTCATTTCTCCACGGTATCGCCGTTGTGGTCGATGCGCTGGTGCGCAGTCAGCAGCAGGTGATCGAACGTCTCCCGCGACCGCAGCACCTCTTCGTAAACCAGCTCGGCATAATCGAGCAGCAGCTTGTCGGCGAGCATCCGCAACTTGATGTTGGTCTCTGCGAACGCCACCGCAGCAGCTCGAACGCGGCATCGGCATCGACGCGGTAGATCAGCATCAGCATGCCCTTGGCCTGTTCGATCGCGGCCCGGTTCTCGGTGATGTCGTTGAGGGCCGCGGTGACGATCGCCTTCGTCATCGCTCGCCACAGCGCAACCCTTACGTGGACATCCTGGCGTTCACCCTCCGAACAACAGATACAGACCCGTGAAGGTGTAGCCGACCATCACGAGCATCATGGCGAGCTGTCCGGTGAGCCGGTGGCGCTCGGGCAGGACCTTCAGTGCCCTGTCGTGCGCTGCGATCACCCCCGCGACATGGCCGGCCACCACGAACCCGACCTTCAGGGTGGCCAGCACCGCTGGGTGCATCGAAAGTACGTACGCGACTTCGGTTTCCGGAATATCGAGCAGCCGAAAAACCGTCTGCTGGCCGCGTTCGACCAGGTACGTCGAGTAATGCGCGAAGACGTAACCGATCACTATCGGTATCAGCGAGTGTGCCAGCAGCCCAGGCAGTTCGCGCCGCCGGCGCGCGTCCACTCCGCCCGTGCAGCATGCCGCCGCGCAGAAGGTACCCGCGACGATGCAGACGAAAATCGCCAGCCCGCCGGTGCGCACCACGGTCGCCGTCAGCTCCGAGTGGGTGAGGTCGTCGACGAATCCGCGCCACTGCGGCATCGCCGAAAAACTGTCGAACGCGGTGGAACCCAGCAACACCGAGAGCACCGCGACGGTCCCGGGGCGGATCGGAAGGGACGACAGATTGTTGAACGGGTTGCCGATTGCGATGCGGCCGTCGGGATTTCGGCGAAACGGCGAGAGCCGCGACGCGAAGAGGCTGTAGACCTCGAACGGATCGGTGCGGGCACACCACCGCGTCCCGCACCACAGCGTTCCGGCCAGCGTCACCACGAGGTACACCACCAGCCAGATGCGGATGGCGCGAAGCGAGCCGGGATCGGGGCTGGCCAACTCGAGCCACACGAACGCGAACAGACCGCCCGCGGCGGGCCAGTACCCCAGGGCGGCAGGGTATTTGCCGCCCAGGGATCGGCTTCCAGTGAACCGGTGCACGGCGCGCACCGGGGACAGCACCTTCCACACCGGACCGATGGCGACCGACAGCGCCACCAACCCGACCCACAGCAGCACGTAGAACACACCGGGCAGCGCATTGCCGGAATCCTGAGGACCCGTGAACGTCATGATCGCCACCCAGACCGTGAAAACCAGGGCCAGACCGGCCAACGCCCACCGCGTGGCCGCCGCATCGACGCCGCGGGTGACCCATTGCGGCAGTGCGCGTCCCGGCGCGGCCGCGTCGAACCGCGGCTCGCGCCACGCCAGCGCCACCACGGCGAATGTGAACGTCAGCGCCCACGCGGCGCCGATGAGGGCGTACGTGAACGGGATCGGCAGATCCGTCGAACCGCCAAGGCCGTGGGCCAGGAGTTGTGGGCTCACCGCACCTGAATCGTCGCGATCGTCGTGTGCAGCTCATGAAGCTCGATGTCGACGCGGCCCGGCACGGCGACGGTGAACTGGAACGACTGGGCGGGTCCGATCCCGACGTCGAAGCTGTGCTCGGGCGTCGAGTGCACGTGAAGCTCGTCGGCGACATCGCTGTCGACGCGGATGACGATCGGCTCGTTCACATCGGCCTGCAGTTGTTCGTCGGCCGGACTCACCTTTCCGCCCTTGATGGTGACGTCGATGACCAGCTGCTCGGGCGGTGCCTGCGCGTCGGTCATGGCGGACGGATTGACCGAGCCGGATGACGTTGCGGTGTCGCCGGATTCACCGGTGCCGCAACCGGCCAGCAGGAGCGTCGCCGCGGTGACGGCGAGGAGTTTGCGTGTTGTCACTGTTCCCTGGTGTCGTCGGGTTTCCGTCGGTTCTTGGCTGCGATATACACGACCACCCCGGCGACGACGATCGCCGGGGCGAACGCAGGCACCGCCAGCCAGATCGGGTGGTCGGCCAGGATGACCACCTCCGGCAGCGGCGTCATGCCTGAGCGGAGGGCTGGAACTCCGCCTCGCTTCCGGTCGGTTCGGAGTTGTTGATGCGGCCACCGCCCCAGGTGATCCCGGCGATCATCGCAAGCGTGCAGAGCAGCACCACCAGGCAACCGATGAGCCACAGCGACTGCGGGATGTCGGGGCTGCGCTCGCGCTGCAGGATCGTGATCTCGGAGACGAACGGACGATTGAACTGTGCCTCGGCAGGCACTTCCTCGGCACCGATACCGGGATCACCGGCGAGGTAGATGGGCACCGCGGTCAAGGTGCGGCCGTCGTGCACACGCAGCAGCGTCTTCCAGTTCCCGGAGACCGGCATCGGCTGGGTCGAACGGTAGTGCCCAGGGCCGATCTGCTCCAGGTGGTCGATGAATTGACCGCGCTCGTTGGGCAGTCCGCCCTGCCACCCCAGGACCGACACCCAGTTCGGGTCGTCGCTGATGACGTCGGGGGGAGTGAACCGTACGTCCGCGGTGACGAAACGCTCGCCGTTGACGGCGGGGGCCTCGGCCAGCGTGACCGACGCGGTGGCGTTCTGTGGAACGTCGTAGCGCAGCCCGTTGGCTGCGGCGCCGCCGATCGCCAGCACCGTCAGCACCACCAAGCCGGCGCCGACAGCGCGGCGCGGTAGCCGCTGACCCGTCAACACCATGCCGACCAGCGCGCCGCACCCGCCGGTGAGAATCGCGACCGGCACCGACATCGCGAGCGCCTCGGGCCAGATACTGGTGGGCCACGGGTAGTGGTAGACCGCGTTGATCCACAACGACTCCAGCCACAGGCCCACGGTTCCGACGCCGAGGCCGGCGACCAGTCCGAAGACCACGGGCCGCTTGATCAGCGGCGTCAGTGCCAGTAGCTCGATCACGACGGCTGCCCCGAGGTAGAGCGGGAACCAGTTGACAGGTGCCTCGAGCACCGGCGCCACGAGCAGGGCCACGATCCCGCGCAGGCCGATGGCGATGATCGCCGCGATGAGAGCGGCGCCGCGGCCCATGAAGATGCGGGCGGCCACCAGGGCGAGTGCCGCGGCGGCGGCGATCAGCATGGGCTGGAACACCTGCCGGAACTGGGGCACGCCGAAGTCGAATTCGATCTGGTAGACCGACGCGCCGATCAGCACGCCGGCGAACGCCAGGTACTGCACGAACTTCAGGCCGATGCCGTCGCGCGGGGTGTCGTCGCTACGGGCTTTTCTGCCCTCGTACTCCAGGAACAGCGCCGAGAGCGTCGAGAAGCCCGCCCCGCCGATCATCATCAGGTGGGTGGGGCCCCACAGGGTGACGTCCTGGCCGAAGATGCGGTGCCAGGCGTCGTCAAGGGGGAAGCCCATCAGCGCGTAGAGGCCGCACCCGGCCATCACGATGCCACCGACGGGTGCGTACCAGTCGTCGGTGATGCGCACGGCCGACGGTCCCGGCTTGGCCTCTGCACCCAAGGGCAGCACCATCGCGGTGCAGCCCGCGACGAAGATGCCGAACAGGCCGATCAGGATGAAGTAGTGCGCCGGGTTGGCGAGCGCGCCGTCATCGCGTCCGTTGCCGATGTGCAGGCTGACGTCCCAGATGAAGCCGAACAGGGCGCAGATGATCGACGAGATGAACATGCCGATCGGCAGCGCCACCCACGGCGGGCGCTTGAACCGGCGCCCGGTCCAGTCGGCCAGCCGGGTCAGCCAGGTGATCTTGCGGCTGCGGTGCAGCCAGCCCACCCACAGCAAGACCGCGGTGACCACGGCAGCGGCTGCGGACAGCGTGATGATCTCGCTGATGGCAGCGCCGCCGCCCTCGTCACCCGACGGCTGCGCCAGAACCGACACCGCTTGCAGAGAAAACTCCATCGTCATCCCTTCCCCACGCATCGCGGACACCTTACTGGTCGGTAATGTTGCCAGAACAGGCCCAGGTGAAACCAGGGGTACCGGGTTTTTCGGACACTCTCGCGAATGACAGCGGATGCCGCCAGCCACCAGAGAATTCTGCGACCGCGACGAGTACACCGCCGCGGCCGACGCGTTACAGGATCTCGTCGTTCCCCGCGATGAAGGGCACGTCACCGTTGCGACGGCGCCGCCCTTGTCGCAGGCCATGTGATCGTCACTTGCGCGGTGGGCGAAGCACTTTCATCGCCATCTTCATGACGGGCGCCGGGACGCGGTCTTTCATCGACAGGGCCGAGGCGCCCATCTGCGTACGTACCGGGGTGCCCCGGCCGAGCATGCGGTTCAGTGGCCCGCCCGTCGGCTCCAGGTCGACGTGCAGTGGGGGCTTGCCATCGGCGGCGCCGAGGGCGTTGGCGATGACGATGCGCTGAATCTCGCTGGTGCCCTCGAAAATGGTGTACAGCTTGGCATCTCGATACCACTTCTCGACGGGGTGATCCTTGATGTACCCATAGCCGCCCATCGTCTGGATTGCGCGTTCGGTGGTTCGCACCGCGAGCTCGCTGGCCGCCAGCTTCGACATCGAGCCCTCGCCCCGCTCGAACGGCACGCCCGTCGCCGCCATCCAGGACGCCCGCCACGTGAGCAATCGCGCGGCATCCAGTCCGGTGGCCAGGTCGGCGAGGGGGAACGAGATGCCCTGGTTGTCGATGATCGGTGCCCCGAACGCCTCCCGGCGATTGGCATATTCGGTGACGTATTCCAAAGCGGCCCTGGCGATTCCGAGCGCTTGAGCGGCAACCATCGGTCGGGTCTGCTCGAACGTGCCGAGCGTGGCCGAACCGGAGTGCTTGGCGCCCTGCGACGGCTTCGCGTGCGCGGGCGAGCTTGTGGTCGAGCTTCTCCTGCCCGCCGAGCAGGTGATCGGCGGGGAGCCGGACGCCGGTGAGCTTGAGCTCGGCGGTGTGGGACGCGCGGCAGCCGAGCTTGTCGAGCTTGCGCACCATCTCCAGTCCGGGGGTACCGCCGGGCACGATGAACAGCGCCTGGCCTTTGTGGCCCAGTTCCTGGTCGACGACCGCGTTGACCACGTGGACGTTGGCGATGCCGCCGTTGCCGATCCACATCTTGTGGCCGTCGATGATCCAGTCTGCGTCCGGGCCGGAGCCGTCCCGGCGGGCCGTGGTGCGCAGGTTGCGGACGTCGCTGCCACCCTCGGGCTCGGAGATCGCCAGCGCGGCGAGCTTGAGGTCGCCCGGGGTTCCGAAGCACTCCGGAGCCCACTGCAGCATCTGCTCGGGGGAGGCCGCCTGCCCGATCGCCGAGAGCGCGAGCGCGGGCATCACCACGGCCAGTCCGATGCCCGCGCACCCCCAGAACAGTTCCTCCATGAACATCGGTAGCGACAGGCCCGTCGGATCGCCGATCAGGTCGCGGTAGAACAGTGGGCTGTAGAAGCCCCTGCTCGCCGCTTCTTCCAGAACCGGCCATGGAAACTCCTGGCGCTGGTCGTAGTCGGCCGCGACGGGGCGAACCACCTGCTCGGCGAACTCATGCGCGCGCCGAGCCAGGTCGTGCTGGGCCGCGGACGGCGTGATGTCGAAGCTCATGAAGGACTCCCGGGTTGAGTGCACATGCGTTCACCGATACCCACTTCGCTGCTGCGGAATGCGTCTCGGCATACCGTGGTCGGATGCGGATTGACGGGCTCCGCCAACATGACGGCACGACGTGCGGGCCATCGGTCGCCGTCGTAGCCGGCGCGCTGCTCGATCCCGCCTGCCGGTCCGCACTGACACCGGACCGGTTCGCCGAGGAGCAGGTCCGGGTGCACGAACTGGTCAACCGGGGGTGGCCGCGGATGCTCGGCACCACGCCGATGGGGATGGCCCGTGCGATCACGTTGAGTTCGGGTGGCGCGGCGCGCTATCGGTGGCGCCTGTTTCACGCGCCTACGCAGCGCGCCAGATGGCGCGCGCCCCGGTCGTGGCGGGGCCGCCGCGACAGGCTCACCGATGCGCTGGCGGCGGTCGACGCCGGCTGGCCGGTGGCGATGCTCATCGGCCGGTTCATCCCGAGGCACTGGGTGCTCGATCGTGGAGACCTCGGGCGAGGTGCTGCAGTGCTATGAACCGTCAGCGGGCGTGGTGCGCGCCGTCGCGGTGGACGCGATTCGCCGCGGGCGGATGACAGGCGTGGGCTACCCGCGGGTGTTCGCGCTGGTATTGCCGAGGCCCTCGATGCGGTCGGCGGCGGCGTGATCGCCGGGCTCCGGTGACTCGCGCAGGCCGGAGACGACACCGTCACGGTTGCGGTCGGGCTGGTTCTGCGACATCTTCGCCTTGCCCGCGACCGACGTGATGCGCAGCTCCACCCCGACGATGCCCTTGAGCTGGCCTGCGACGTAGGGCTCGGGCGCGTCGCTGACCTGCCACGGGTCGTCGCGTTCGGACTCGTGATGGTTGGTCAGCCTGGTGACGAGATCGCGCAACCAGTCGGAGTCGTCGTGCGCGAGCAGGGTGCCGTGCACGGTGAGCACGTCGTAATTCCAGGTGGGAACGACCTTCCCGGTCTCGCGCTTGGTGACATAGAACGTGGGCGAGATATAAGCCTGAGGTCCGGAGAAGATCGCGACCGACGTGGCCCCTTCGGCTTTCCAGTGCGGGTTGGCACGGGCGACGTGCCCGACCAGGGAGTGCCGGACCGAGTCGTACAGCAGAGGCAGCGGCGTCACCAGCATTTCCCCGCCGGTCTGCGTGACGAGATGGGCGAAATCCGCCCGCGCGAGGGCGGCACGGGTGTCTGCCTCCGACAGCGCGAACTTCGGCGGGATGTACATGGTCCGTTCAGCCTAGAGCGGACCATCCTGCGTCCGGGTCCTGCTGGGCTCGGTCTCGGTCGCGGTGGCGGCGGACCAGTCCGGTGGCGCCTTGAGGCCGGCCAGCGCCAGGCTGCTCACCCCCATCAGGACCATGGTGAGGATCAGAAAGTTCGTGTATCCCCCGAAGTGGTCGGAGGTCGCTCCGGCCGCCAGGGGGCCGAACGCGGTACCCAGCGACAGCGCGGCGACCAGCCCACCGAACAGGCCGCCGAAGTTCTTCAACCCGAAGTAGCGCGAGGCGAGGTAGGCGATCACGTCGACCTCGGCGCCGAGGGTGAGCCCGAACAGCGCTGCGGCGAGCGTCTGGCTCAGCGGGCTGCTGCCGTCGATCAGTAGTGCCGCGCACCCGAGGATCGGGACCAGGTAGGCGCAGGCGCCGACGAAGCGCCCGGGGAAGCGATCCAGCAGGACTCCGACGCCGAGTCTGCCGACGATGGAGAAGACACCCACCAGGGCGGCCGTCCCGGCCGCCGCGAGGGGTTCGGCGCCTGCGTCGCGCAGGATGGGCACCAGGTGCACCACGATGCCGAGGGTCGTGAACGCGAACAGGCCGGCAGCGACCAGCAGCTGGTAGAAGGCGGCCGACCGCAGTCCCTGGCCGAGGGTGACACCGGGCAGGTCGACCGGGGTGGTTTCCGGCGTGACTTCCGGAGTGAGGGCTGGTCGGGCATCGATCGGACGGACTTGTCGTCCTGGGCGCCCCGGAAGAAGAACCAGACGGCGACCAGCACGAGGCTGCCCCATACCGCCGCCAGGCCGAAAAACGCTCCGCGCCAGCCCCATTCGCCGATCAATGCGGTTGCCAGCGGCGGGAAGACCGCAGCGGCAAGGGATCCACCGGACAACGTCACCGCGAAGGCGAGCCCGCGCGACGTCTCGAAGCGACTGGCGACGGCCGAGGTCCACACGGTCGTTTGCACCCAAAAGGATGCGAACGCCACGACCGCCCACAACAACAGCCAGTTCGTCATCGAACCGGTCGCCGTCCCGAGAAGCGCGAAAGCGCCGGCCATCAGAGTCACGCCCGCGAGACCTACCCGGCGCGGACCCAACCGGTCGACCATCAGTCCGATGGGCAACGCGGCGACCGCGGACGCCATGCCCACGATCGTCAAGCCCACCGACGCCTCGGCGCGACTCCAGCCGAAGGTGTCCTGGAGCGGCTGCATGAACGCGCCGAGTGAATAGACATGGATGACGCCCATGGAGTACCCGAGTCCGGCGGCCGCCGGAACCGGGCCGTATCGCCGCCACTCCGCGACTGCGGTTCTATCGAACTTCGCCATCCCGACCCCTTGCTGTGCGAGTGCTCGGGAGTCTATCGACGCGGGTGGGCGCAGCGGGCGCGTCAGGCGGCCCCGGCTTCGGCGATGCGGCGCTGCGCCTCACCTTCCGAAATCCGCAATCGGCGCGCCAGCACTTTCGCCCACGGGGCACCGGCGAACTCGACTGGCGGCGGCCCGGCGACCATGTGGCCGAGCAGTCGGCGTTGCTTCATCGCGAGCAGTTTCTCCAATGTCTTCGAGTCGAACCAGCAGCGCACGCTGGTCGGCGGGGCGGAGCGTCTGGAACGACAGGGCAGAAACTGTCCCGTGCGCACGGTCTACGGCGTCGAGCGCCGTCATCCAATCATCCTTCGAACTCATGTTCGACAGTCTAGGGCCGGGGTGTGACACGTCGATACGCTGGCTTCATGGCCAGAAAGCTCGCCACCGCCGACGTGGTCACGCTGCCCGAATTGCTCGACTTCATCCGGCCGCGGCACCGGATGGTGCTGACGACATTCCGCGCGGGGGAGTCCCTCCAGAGCTCGCCGGTGACCGGCGGGGTGGACGCGGACGGCCGCATCGTCATCGCGACCTACCCGCAGCGAGCCAAGTCGGCCAACATCCGGCGCCGGCCCCGCGCCAGCGTCGTGGTGCTGTCCGACGAGTTCAACGGCCCTTACGTCCAGATCGACGGGCACGCCGATGTCATCGACCTGCCCGATGCCCTCGAACCGCTTGTCGAGTATTTCCGCTCGGTGGCCGGCGAGCATTCGGACTGGGAGGAGTACCGTCGGGCGATGCGTGATCAGCGCAAGTGCCTGATCAGGGTCACGCCGCAGCGGTGGGGGCCGGTCGCAACAGGGGGCTTCCCGCCCCGGTAGAAGACTGTGCGCGGGGAGGCCGGACAGGACGTCTGACCCCTACTGTGGTAGTCAGAGCTAGCGGACGGATTGCGTCAGCTAGCACGTCAAACTATAGTCTGGACACATGTCCAGGAGGGTTCGGATTCCTTGCTTCATACGATTCGGGCAGCTCAGGGCCGCTCTCCAGGACCAGTGAGTTGAGTATGCGTATCGCCTTGCTGTCGTATCGGAGCAAGACCCATTGCGGTGGCCAGGGGGTATACGTCCGGCACCTGAGCCGAGGGCTCGTCGAACTCGGCCACGACGTCGAGGTCTTCTCCGGTCAGCCCTACCCCGAGATCCTCGACCCCAGGGTCCGGCTGACCGAAGTCCCCAGCCTCGACCTGTACCGCGAGCCGGACCCGTTCCGCATTCCGCGGCCCACCGAGATCAAGACGCGCATCGATCTCGAAGAACTGCTGACGACATGGTCGGCCGGCGTTCCCCGAACCCAAGACGTTCAGCAAGCGCGCCGCACGGCTACTCGCGGACCGTCGCGATGACTTCGACGTCGTCCACGACAACCAGTGCCTCGGTACCGGTCTGCTGGACATCGCGGCATCGGGCATGCCGGTGGTAGCCACCGTTCACCACCCGATCACCAGGGACCGTGTGCTGGAGGTCGCCGCGGCGAAGTGGTGGCGCAAGCCGTTGGTCCGCCGGTGGTACGGGTTTGCTGAGATGCAGAAGCAGGTGGCCCGCCAGATTCCCGAGTTGGTCACCGTGTCGTCGACGTCGGCCGCTCGATATCGCCGACGATTTCGGCGTTCATCCCGACCAGCTGCACGTCGTGCCGCTGGGCGTGGATACCCAGTTGTTCCAGCCGTCCGAGCATCGGGTGCGCAACCGCATCATCGCGATCGCCAGTGCCGATGTGCCGCTGAAGGGCGTGAGCCACCTTCTGCACGCCGTCGCGCGGCTGCGTGTCGAACGCGACCTCGAACTGCAGCTCGTCGGCCAAGCTCGAACCCAACGGGCCGACCGAGAAGCTCATCGCCGAACTCGGCATCTCCGATATCGTGCACAGCTCAAGCAATCTCTCGGATTCCGAGCTCGCCGAGCTGTTGGCTTCGGCCGAGGTCGCCTGTATCCCTTCGCTTTACGAGGGCTTTTCGCTGCCTGCGGTGGAGGCGATGGCCAGCGGCACCCCGATCGTCGCCAGCCGGGCCGGGGCGCTGCCCGAGGTCGTCGGTGCGGACGGGGAGTGCGCGCGGCTGGTGAAACCGGCCGACGTGGACGAGCTGACCACCGTGCTCGGTGAATTGCTCGACTCGCCAAGGGAACTGCGCAGGCTCGGAGATAACGGCCGCCGTCGCGCACTCGAGGTGTTCAGTTGGGAATCGGTCGCCGCGCAGACGGTCGCGGTGTACGAGAGAGCTTGTGAAAGGGTCGCGACATGCTGACCGTGGACTTCGACCGGCTCGGCGTCGGCGCAGGCACGAAGGTGATCGACGTCGGCTGCGGCGCAGGCCGCCACACGTTCGAAGCGTTCCGGCGCGGTGCGGATGTCATCGGATTCGACCAGTCCGCATCGGATCTCAACGATGTGGACGAGATCCTGCAGGCGATGCAGCAACAGGGCGAAGCGCCTGCGTCGGCCAAGGGTGAAGCGGTAAAGGGCGATGCACTCGACCTGCCTTACGCCGACGGCACCTTCGACTGTGTCGTCGCCTCGGAGATCCTGGAGCACGTCCCTGCTGATGACCGGGCGATCTCGGAGCTCGTGCGCGTCCTCAAACCCGGTGGCGCGCTGGCGATCACTGTGCCTCGTTGGCTGCCCGAGCGAATCTGCTGGGCGCTGTCGGACGAATACCACGCCAACGAGGGCGGGCACATCCGCATCTACCGGGCTGACGAGCTGCGAGACAAGGTGCTCGCGCACGGTCTGACACTGACCCATACCCGCCACGCCCACGCCCTGCATGCGCCGTACTGGTGGCTGAAATGTGCTGTGGGAACGGAGAAGAACAACCACCCGGCGGTGACCGCCTACCACAAGCTGCTGGTCTGGGACATGATGAGCCGGCCGTGGCTGACGCGCGCCGCCGAGGCTGCGCTCAACCCGCTGATCGGTAAGAGCGTCGCCCTCTACTTCAGAAAGCCAGACGCTGCTGATGCATGACATCCCCGGTGTGCCGGGTGTGTTCACTCCGGCCCAGTGCCGGCAGACAGCTGAGTCGATAGCCGCGACGCAGGAGTCGTCGGGCGCGATCCCGTGGTCGGTCGGCGGCCATACCGACCCGTGGGACCACGTCGAGAACGCGATGGCGTTGACGGCGGCGGGTCTGCTCGAACCCGCCCGCGCGGCGTTCGAGTGGTCACGCACGACGCAGCGCCCCGATGGCACCTGGCCGATTCAGTTGCGCGACGGTGTCATCGAGGACGCCAACAGCGATACCAACTTCTGTGCCTACATCGCCACCGGAGTCTGGCACCACGTGCTGGTCACCGGTGACCGCAGATTCGCGGAGGCCATGTGGCCCGTCGTGGCGAGTGCCATCGACTTCGTTCTTGAGCTGCAGTTCAGCACCGGCGAAATTGCTTGGGCGCGAGGCTCTTCCGGTGATGCGGAGGAAGCACTGCTGACCGGGTGCGCGAGCATGCACCACAGCATCCGGTGCGCACTGGCCCTCGCCGACTACGTCGACGCTCCGCAGCCCGAGTGGGAGGTCGCGGTGGGCAGGCTCGGCCACGCGATCGCGCATCATCCCGACGCGTTCGTCACCAAGGACCGCTGGTCGATGGAGTGGTACTACCCGGTGCTCGGCGGCGCGCTGCGTGGGCCGAAGGCTCAGGCGCGCATCGACGAACGGTGGGATGACTTCGTCGTCCCCGGCCTGGGCATCCGCTGCGTCGACGACCGCCCATGGGTCACCGGCGCCGAAACATGTGAACTGGTCCTGGCTTTGGATGCGATCGGCAACCGGGAGCGGGCGCACGAGCAGTTCGCGGCCATGCACCACCTCCGTGAGGAGGACGGGTCCTACTGGACGGGGCTGGTCTACTCCGACGGCAAGCGCTGGCCAGTGGAACGAACCACCTGGACGGGCGGGGCGGTGATTCTCGCCGCCGATGCGCTGTCGGCGGCGACACCCGCCAGCGGGATTTTCCGCGGTGCGGACTTGCCGAGAGGCCTTGAGGGCGAATACGACTGCGAGTGTGCCTCTACCAGCGAGCGCTAGTCGCCCAGAGTGCCAGGCTCCCCGGACACCCGTTCCAGCACACGCATCGATCCGGTCGCCCGGACTTCACGGAAGTCGCTGGTGTGCAGCGCTCGCTGGTAGATCAGGAATGGCGCCTGCCCGCCGTCAGCGGGATCGGGGAACACGTCGTGAATGATCAACGCGCCGCCCACGTCGACCCACCTGGCCCAGCCGTCGAAATCGCGATTGGCCGCTTCCTCGGTGTGTCCGCCGTCGATGAACAAGAGCCGCAACGGTGTTCGCCAACCTCGAGCGACCACGGGGGAGCGTCCGACGACGGCGACGATGTGGTCGTCGAGGCCGGCGGCGTCCAGGTTGTGCCGAAGCGCCGGGAGGGTGTCGAACAGTCCGGTGACCGGGTCGACCATCGATGTGTCGTGGTACTCCCAGCCGACCTGATGTTCCTCGGACCCGTGGTGGTGGTCGACCGTGTAGACCAGGCCGCCGGACTGCTGGGCAGCGGCGCCGAGCATGACGGTGGACTTACCGCAATACGTGCCGATCTCGACTCCGACTCCATCGCCGAGATAGTGCACCGCGGTGTCGTAGAGCGCCCGTCCCTCGTCGGCGGGCATGAAGCCGGTGACGCTCTCGGCGTGTTCGAACAGGGCCGCTGCGGCGGGTGGCAGCGCAGTATCGGATTGACGACTCGCCGTCGTGTGGTTCATGGCTGTCCAACTTACCGTTGCCGCGGCTAGTGGATCCCCATTGGTTGTAGTAGCGTCCGGACATGTGTCCGATCCGGCTCTGGAGTCGACTCGGCGTCGCCTGACGGCAAGACAAGCCGACACGGTGGACCGATTGGGCCGAGCGGCGGTGGATCTGCTCAGGCGGGACGGATTCGCCGGCGTGACCGTGCGGCGGGTGGCCGCCGAAGCCGGCGTCGGAGCCGCCACGGCCTACACCTACTTCTCGTCTAAAGAGCACCTCGTCGCCGAGGTGTTCTGGCGGCGCCTGGCGAACTCGCCGTGCGCCGAGCACGGGTCGGTCGACCCGGCCACCCGGGTGACCGAGGTGCTCGCGCACATCTGCCTGCTGGTCGCCGACGAGCCGGAGTTCGCAGGCGCGGTGACGACCGCGCTGCTCGGCAAGGACCCCGATGTCGAGGTGCTGCGGCTGCGTATCGGTCGCGATATCCGTGATCGGCTGGCTGCCGCGCTGGGACCAGAGACCGACCCCGACATCATCGAAGCGCTGGAGATGCTCTACTCGGGGGCGCTGGTGCGCGCGGGCATGGGTTACGTGTCCTATGAGGAGATCGCCGCGAAGCTGGAGAAATCGGCGAGATTGATGCTGAGCTGACGTCAGCGCGGTCCCAGCAGCGCAGTCGCTGCAGTAACCGCTGGACCGGCAATGCCGTTCACGTCTCGGCCATCCTCGACGAAAAGTGCTGTTAGCTCGCGTAATCCGCCGAGAAGAATGAGGGCGATCGGTGGGGTGATCGGATCGAGGCCAGCGCGCCGGAACCCGGCAGTGCTGGTCAAGGTCACCAGCATCTCGGTCAGGTCATGCATGACCTGCCGGTGCAGTGGACGCGCCACCGCGCCGAGCGCCGGTGCCTCTCTAATCCAGCACAGCGTGACGGCAGGCCGGGCGTCGATGTGGTCGACGTATGCGCGCACGGCCTGGCGGATCTGCGACTGCCAGTCGGACTCGGGGTCCGCGGCGGCATTGATGCTCGCGATCAGGTCGACGTTGTTTCTGCGCAGCAGCTCGATCAGGCACGTCTCCTTGCTGGCGAACTGCTCGTAGAAGGTGCGCTTCGAGGTCCGCGCCTGGCGGACGATGTCGGCCACGGTGGTATCCCGGTAGCCGCGCTCGACGATGGACGATGCGAGCCCGTCGAGCAGGCGATCGGCCACGGATGTCGCCACCGATGTCGTCGTCACCCCGACCTCCTTGAGACCCTTGCATCCTGCTGGTACCAAGCGGTACCGTACCGGACATGACTTCGGTACACGGTAGTACCAAGCGCCATCTGACTCCCGCGGACACTCTCGCGTCGCCCCGACGGCCGGTCCGGCTGCCTCCTACGCCCCGGGTGCCCAAAATTTTGCAGGGTCTCGGGTTCTCGATGTCCAGGAAGTGGACGGTGGCCCAGATCGTGCGACGGCACGGCGACGTCTTCTCGATGAAGCTGCCGGTATTCGGGCCGACCGTCATGGTCACCGACCCGGCGCTGGCCAAGCAGTTGTTCATGGCCGATACCGACGACGTCGGCAACATCCAGCCCAATTTGTCCCGCGTGCTGGGTTCGGGTTCGGTGTTCGCGCTCGACGGGACCGACCACCGGCGCAGGCGCAGGCTGCTGACACCACCGTTCCATGGCAAGAGCATCAAGAACTACGAGAAGATCTTCGAAGAGGAGACGCTGCGCGAGTCCGCGAATTGGCCTGAGGGACAGGCATTCGAGACCCTTGCGCCGATGATGCGGATCACGCTGAACGTCATCCTGCGGGCGGTGTTCGGGGCCGACGGCACCCACCTCGATGAGTTGCGCCGCATCATCCCGCCGTGGGTGACCCTCGGTTCACGCCTCGCCGTACTCCCGACCCCGCAGCGGACCTACGGCCGGTTCAGTCCGTGGGGCAGGCTGGCGTCGTACCGGCGCAGCTACGACGAGGTGATCGGGCGACTCATCGACGCCGTCCAAGCAGACCCGAACTACGAAAGTCGTGACGACGTGCTGGCGCTGCTCCTGCGCAGCACCTACGAGGACGGATCGACGATGTCGCGCAAAGACATCGGCGATGAACTGCTGACGCTGCTGGCTGCCGGCCACGAGACGACCGCCGCGACCCTGGGCTGGACGTTCGAGCGCATCAGCCGCCACCCCGAGGTGCTGGCCGAGCTCGTCGCGGAGGCCGACGCCGACGGCAACGAGTACCGGCAGGCCACCATCCTGGAGGTCCAGCGGTCGCGGACCGTCATCGATTTCGCGGGACGGCACGTGTACGCGCCGACCTTCGAGCTCGGCGAATGGGTTATCCCGCAGGGATATTCGATCGTGGTGGGGATCGGGCAGGTGCATCAGCGCATGCAGGACTTCCCCGATCCCGACCGCTTCGACCCGCAAAGGTTCATCGGTCAGCGCCCGACCACCTTTGCCCACATTCCGTTCGGGGGCGGTACCCGCCGCTGTGTCGGTGCGGCGTTCGCCAACGTCGAGATGGACGTGGTCCTACGAACAGTGCTGCGCCACTTCGTGATCGGCACCACAACCGCTCCCGGGGAGAAGATGCACTCTCGCGGAGTTGCGTACACCCCGAAGGACGGTGGCCGCGTCGTCATGCACCGCCGCTAGTTGTTGGTCGGTGGTGGTGGTTGGTAGGGGTGGTACCACTTCCATTGGGCGCGTTCGCCGGTAGGTCCGCGATAGGGCGGGACTGCGGGTGGGGGTGTGGTGGGTGGGCGGGCCAGTGATCCCGGGGTCAGTGCTCGGCCGGTGTGATCGGTGACGACGAGGGTGTGGGCGGGTCCGGTGAGGGTGATGACCCCGCGGTGATGGGCCCGGTGGTGGTAGGGGCAGACCAGGACGAGGTTGTCGAGTTCGGTGGGGCCGCCGTCTTCCCAATGAAGGATGTGGTGGGCGTGCAGACCCCGGGTGGCCCCACAGCCGGGGACCACACAGCAGCGGTCGCGGTGTTCCAGCGCGCGGCGCAGCCTGCGGTTGACGGTGCGGGTGGCCCGCCCCGCCCCGATGGGGCGGCCGTGGCGTTCGAACCACACTTCGCAGGTGGCATCGCAGGTCAAATATTGGCGGTCGGCGGCGGTCAGCAGTGGGCCCAGATGTAGTGAGCCGATCTGTTGGTCGAGGTCGAGATGCACGACCACGGTGGTGCGTTGGCCGTGCGGGCGCCGCGCTGCTTCGGCGTCCCAGCTGGACTCGATCAGGCGGGTGAACGCGTCGATGATAGTGGGGAACGGCGGGGCCTGATCCGACACGTGTGCACCGCTGTCGTGGTCGTGTTTCCAGTCGGTGATCAGGGCGTCACGGTGGGAGGCCAGCGCGGCGTCAACCTTCGCCGCTTCGTCGTGGGGCAATCGGATCCGCCATGTGGTGTGGGTGGAGTCGGTGGTCTTGGTGATCGAGCGCTCCGGCTCCGGCGGCGGCGCGACCTCCTCGTCCGCGTCCTCGGGGGTGGGGTCGGGTTGGGGTGGGGGTTCTTGTTTGACCGCGGTGCGCAGCTGGGTGACGGTGGCGTACTGGGCCAGCTGCACGTAGTGGGCATCGGAGCCGTCGCCGGCCCGTTCAGCGATGACGCCGACCTGATCCAGTGACAGCCGGCCCTCGCGCAGGCCGGTGGTACAGCGCGGGAATTCGTCGAGACGGTCCGCGACGGCCACGATGGTTTCGGCGTTGCGCGGGGAAACCCCGAGTTTCCAGGCCACCAGCGAGGTGATCGTTTTGGCGCCGGTGATGCCCCACAGCCCGTCGCCGTCGATCTCGGCGACGATGTCGACGATGCGTCCGTCGATCGCGTTGCGCTGGCCAGACAGCTCGGCCAGCTCGTCGAACAACACCTCAAGACGCGCAACGCGGGGCGCGCTGGGGACGAAAGATGGTGCCGTCGAAGGCATAACACCATCATCGCAAAGGGCACCGACAATTCCCGGGACGCATTCGGGACGCCCGCCTTCCGGCTGGCGCCCCGAATGCCAGGAGCTTAATTACACTTCGGTGCGCTTCGGCAGCTTCCAACCGGTTCGGGGGAAGTGGCACGTGTATCCGTTCGGATAGTGCTCCAGATAATCCTGGTGTTCAGGCTCGGCCTCCCAAAAGGCCGGGGCCGGGCTCACTTCCGTGACGACCTTGCCGGGCCACAGACCTGACGCATCGACGTCGGCAATCGTGTCCAGCGCCACTTGGCGCTGATCGTCGTCGACGTAGAAGATCTCGGACCGGTAGCTGGATCCGACGTCGTTGCCCTGCCGGTTCTTCGTCGTCGGATCGTGGATCTGGAAGAAGAATTCCAGCAGCGCGCGATAGTCGGTCTGCGCGGGGTCGTAGGTGATCTCGATCGCCTCGGCGTGGCCGGGGTGATTGCGGTAGGACGGGTGGTCGTTCTGGCCGCCGGTGTAGCCCACTCGCGTGGACACCACACCCGGCTGCTTGCGGATCAGGTCCTGCATGCCCCAGAAGCAGCCACCTGCCAGTACAGCTCGCTTGTCGTCGCTCACGCTTGCTCCTTTCGAGCTGACTCGGTGAATAACCCACGGTACTGCTCGTACCCCTCGGCCTCGAGATCGTCGAGGTGGATGAAGCGCAGCGCTGCGGAATTGATGCAGTACCGGAGACCACCGCGGTCACGGGGACCGTCGTTGAAGACGTGCCCCAGGTGGCTGTCGCCGTGTGCCGACCGCACCTCGGTGCGCATCATCAGATGCGAGAAGTCACGCTTCTCGAACACGTTCTCGGCGTCGATAGGCCGAGTGAAGCTCGGCCATCCCGAACCGCTCTCGAACTTGTCCACCGAAGCGAACAGAGGCTCCCCGGACACCACGTCGACGTAGATTCCCGGCTCGTGGTTGTCCCAGTACTCGCCGGTGAAGGGCCGCTCGGTGCCGTTCTTCTGGGTGACGTGGTACTGCTCGGGGGACAGTGCGTCCACAGCGGCGGGATTCTTGTTGTATTGCTGTGTCATAGTGCCCATATAACCCCGTGGGCAGCGCGTTTAATCCGTGACGGTCCGGTCGGCTCGCTAGGCTTTCGGCATGCGTGTGCTGGTTCTGGTGATGGCGTTCTGTGCGGTGCTCATCGGTCTGTCGTCGCCGGCCGCGGCTCAGTCGCCCGTCGCCATTCCCGAAACTCCGCCGGGAACGCCTGCGGCGATGTTCGTCGACGACCCGGCCATCCTCCACGCCTATCCGACACGACCGCAGGGCTGGAGCCGCGTTGTCGACGCGCGAACGGTCAGGCTGCACTTCACGATCGGTACGCCGGACTGCTACGGCGTGACGGCCACCGTGCACGAGACCGCCGCAGACGTGGTCGTGGATCTGCGAACCGGGACGCTGCCGCCGGCGGTCGACCGGGCGTGCATCATGATCGCGCTGTCCGGCGCACTCGATGTGCCGCTGCGAGAACCGCTGGGCACGCGGCGCGTCCTGAGCCTCACCTGACCCGGCGCTCGACAAGCGCCGTTAGAACGTGTTCTATTTTCTGCTGTGACGGGCAACACTTTCACGCGGGACGAGCTTGTCGAGGCGTTCGCGGAGTTTGAGAAGACGGTCGACCGGGCGGCGCGGACACGGGACTGGGATCCCTGGGTTGATCAGTACAGCGACGACATCCTCTACATCGAGCACGCCGCAGGCACGATGCGCGGCCGCGAGGAGGTGCGGCCGTGGATCTGGAACACCATGGAGACCTTTCCCGGCAGCTACATGACGTCGTTCCCGTCTCGCTGGAACGTCGTCGACGAGGCGACCGCGCGTGTCATCTGCGAACTCGACAACCCGATGCGCGACCCAGGTGACGGCACGATCATCAGCGCCACGAACATCTCGATCGTGACGTACGCGGGCGATGGCAAGTGGCGGCAGCAGGAAGACATCTACAACCCGCTGCGGTTCGTCAAAGCGACGGTGAAGTGGTGCAGGAAGGCACAGGAACTCGGCACGCTGCCCGATGTCGCCGCCGAGTGGATGGCCAAGTACGGCGGTGGGAAGTGACCGCGCTTGTCATCGGCGCCAACGGCTACCTGGGTAGCCATGTGACCCGCCAACTCGTCGCCGACGGCGTAGACGTCCGGGTGATGGTGCGCGACGGCGCCAACACCATCGGCATCGATGACCTCGACGTGACGCGATACGTCGGCGACATCTGGAACGACGACGTGCTGCGTGAGGCGATGACCGGCTGCGACGTCGTGTACTACTGCGTCGTCGACGCCCGCGGCTGGCTGCGCGACCCCACACCGCTGTTTCGCACCAACGTCGAGGGCACCCGCAACGTCCTCGACGTCGCGGTCGAACCGACCATTGCCGCCGGGTTGAAGAAGTTCGTCTTCACCAGCAGCTACGTGACGGTTGGTCGCCGGCGGGGTCGGGTCGCCACCGAGTCCGACGTCATCGTGGACCGCGGGTTGACACCGTACGTGCGGTCGCGGGTGCAGGCCGAGGACCTGGTGATGGAGTACGCGCGGGACCGCGGGTTGCCTGCGGTGGCCATGTGCGTGTCCACCACCTACGGCGCCGGTGACTGGGGCCGCACCCCGCATGGCGCGATCATCGCCGGCGCCGCGTTCGGGAAGCTGCCGTTCGTGATGGGCGGAATCGAACTCGAAGCCGTGGGGATCGAGGATGCCGCCCGTGCCATGGTGCTTGCCGCGGAGCACGGGTGCATCGGCGAGCGCTATCTGATCTCGGAGAAGATGATCTCCAACGCTGAAGTGGTGCGGATCGCCGCCGAGGCCGCGGGAGTGGCCGCGCCGACCAAGACGATGCCCCTCGCGATGTCCTACGCGCTGGCGGCGCTGGGCAGTGCGAAGGCAAGGCTGAAGGGCACCGACGAACGGCTCTCGCTGGACTCACTGCGCCTGATGCGGGCCGAGGCGCCGGTGGACTGCGGCAAGGCGAAGAGCGAATTAGGTTGGCAGCCAAGACCTGTCGAAGAGTCTATCCGTGAGGCGGCGAAGTTCTGGGTGAGCCTGCGGGCAGCCAAGCGGGCGAGTAAGCCCGCGGACTGAACGGCGCGCCCGGGCGCGTTCAGCGGCTACCCCGCCGCGTACAACGGGACTAGCGTCGCGAAGGTGAGCGACAAACTACGTGTCGACCTGCACGGTGCTCCGCAGACGATGCTGGCCACGCTGTACGCCAAGGCGCTCGACGCCGAAGCGCCCGACTCGGTGCTGAACGACGGCTGGGCCAGGGACATCGTCAGCCAGATCGACTACGACTGGGCCGCCACGACGATCACCCGCCGCAACGCCCCTTCGGTGACGCTCCGTTCGGCGCACTTCGACTCGTGGACAAGGGAATTCCTTGCAGCACACCGCGAGGCCGTCGTCCTGCACCTGGGCTGCGGGCTGGACAGCAGGCACCTCCGCGTGGAGCCGGGACCGGGCGTCGCCTGGTACGACGTCGATTACCCCGACGTCGTGACGCTGCGGGAGCGCTTCTACCCGCCGCGGCCGGGCTATCGGATGATCCCCGCGTCGGTCACCGATCCTGCTTGGCTCGCCGAGGTCCCTCACGGCCGGCCCACATTGGTGGTCGGCGAAGGCCTCACCATGTACCTGACCGAGGAGGACGGTACCGCATTGCTGCGCCGCCTGGTCGATCGATTCCCCTCCGGGGAGCTGCAATTCGATGCCTTCAACTGGCTCGGCATCAAATCACAGTGGACCAACGCGGTGGTCCGCAGGTCGGGGTCGACGCTTCACTGGGCGATCAACGGGCCTGAGGACATCCTCGTCGCTGTTCCGGGAACCCTTCTGCTGCAGTGGGTTCCGGTGTTCGAGTCGGACGCGTTCGCGCGCATCGGCGGTATCTACCGGGTGATGGCAGCGGTGATGGACCGCATTCCCGGGGTCCGCACCATGGCGCAGTTCCACCGCTATGCCTACTGATCAGGCGGCACGGTCCCGGACTCCGAGGACCGGCTGGCGCCGCCGCCCGTCGCAGAAGGCCGGCGACCACGGCCAGCGACCTCGCCCGTCCGCCCACACCACCTGGAAAGCCCGTATGGGTCCCTCTGCGTGGTTGATCGCCCAGCACAGATGCACATCGGGGTGGTCGATTTCGACGAACTCGACGAGCGGACCGCCCGTCACCTTGAGTTGAGCACCCGACGTCACCGCTGCGCCACGCAGGGCTTCGCGTGCCACCGCACCCAAAACGCGTGACGCGCGCGACGGCGACACCGCAGTGATCAACAGTTCGGGCAGGTGCCAGTCATTGAGGCCGACTGTGTATGCGAACGGACGCTCGGCTTCCACGTACTGCACAGCCCACCCGTGCCTACGGGCCTTGTCGCGGACCACAGCCAGGTAGTCCTGCGGAGTCGCCGTCGGGTGATCGCACAACCAACACATCGGGGCTGCCCCTTCCTCTCAGTTCTTGCGGCCAGCCTGCACCGGGGCACCGACATTTCCGCGGGGCTGAAACAATCCGTAGGTGCCGACTCACGCGCCTGTGAATGGCTACGTGTCCCACTGGTTCGACGGACTGCCGACCAGTCGCGCACCCCTGCCCGGCAGTCGTGATGCCGACGTCTGCATCGTCGGCGCCGGATACACCGGACTGTGGACCGCGTACTACCTCAAACGCGCAGATCCGTCGCTGCGCATCGTGATCCTGGAGGCTCGGTTCGCGGGCTTCGGAGCCTCCGGCCGCAACGGCGGCTGGCTGTCCGGCCTGGTTCCCGGCGACCGTGACCGCATGGCCCAGCAGTACGGCCGCGACGGCGTGGTGGCCTGGCAGCGTGCCCTCAACGACGCGGTCGACGAGGTCATCGAGGTCGCCGGGCGGGAAGGCATCGACGCGGGCATCGTCAAGGGCGGCACGCTGGAGGTCGCCCGCAACCCGGCGCAGGCGAACCGGCTGGCAGCCGCCATCGAGGCCGAGCGCCGCTGGCAGATCGACGGTATCGAACCCCTGACGAAAGACGAGGCGGCGCAACGTATTCAGCTCGACGGCGTGGTGGCGGCCTACCACAACCCGCACTGCGCGCGGATCCAGCCGGCGCAGCTGGCCCGCGGTCTCGCCGACACCGTCGAACGCCTCGGTGTCGACATCTACGAACGCTCGCCGGTGACCGACATCGCGTCAGGCCACGCGGCGACCCCGTGGGGCACCGTCACCGCGCCCGTCGTGTTGCGCGCCACCGAGGGCTTCACCGCGGGGCTGCCCGGGCTGCGACGCCGCTGGCTGCCGATGAACAGCTCGATGATCGCGACCGACCCCATCCCCGAACACCTCTGGGCCACGATCGGCTGGCAGGGCAGGGAGACACTGGGCGACACCGCACACGGCTTCTTCTACGCGCAGCGCACGGTCGACGACCGGATCGCGATCGGCGGGCGCAGCGTTCCCTACCGGTTCGGGTCGAGGACCGACCGCGACGGACGGGTCCCCGAACGCACCATCAGGAGTCTGACCGCGACGCTGCACGCGATCCTGCCGCAGGTTGCCGACATCCCGATCGCACACGGCTGGTGCGGCGTGCTCGCAGTGCCGCGCGACTGGGAGGCGACCGTCGACTTCGACAGGGCCAGCGGCCTCGGCTGGGCGGGCGGCTACGTCGGGCACGGCGTCACCGCCACCAACCTCGCGGCCCGCACACTGTCCGACCTCGTGCTCGGTCACCAGACGCCGGAGACGGACCTGCCCTGGGTCGGACACCGTTCGCGCAGCTGGGAGCCCGAACCGTTGCGCTGGCTCGGCGTGCGCGGAATGTACCTGGCCTACAGGGCCGCGGACTGGCACGAGGCGCGCGGCACTACCCGTACGTCGCCGATCGCCGTCATCGCGGACAAGATTGCAGGCCGGCCGCACTAGCCGCGGTGGCCGCGTCGTCTGGCGAGACGGCGCATCTGGCGTAGAAGTTGACGTTGATCAAGCCGAAGAAGAAGTTGAGCACCTGATCGAACAGATCCGGCGTGGGTGCCTGGATGGGCAGGACACGGGCGCTGGCGACGCCCTCGGTCGTCGGAATCTCGATGAGGACCTCGCCCGGATCCCCAGGGACGCCATAGATTCCCGTGCGCGTCGCCGGGTTGTACACCCGGCCCGCGTACATGTCGGTAAGCCAGCCGGTGGTGAGCACATGCACCGCCTCGGCGTTCTCCGGTGTGGAGGTGCCGAAGAACACGTTGACGATGAGCTGCGGGATCCCGAACAGGATGTCGCTCTGGAAAGCATCCGAGTGCGCGCCGCCGACCAGTTGGACCCCGTTGAATTGGCCCGGCCGCTCCTCGACGAACACCGCGTCGGCGTTGTTCTTCGAGTTCAGCATGTTCGGTTCCGCCGCGATGGTGAGCACCGGGACCGCGTCGGGCAGCTTCTGGAGACCGTTGGTCAGCGCATTTCCGGACTTGGCGCCACCGATGGCGGAGACCTCGTACAGGAACACGCCGGCCATGTCGGACTTCTCGTTCTCGGGCGCGAGTTGGTAGTAGAAACCTGCGGCGGCCACCGCGAGCGACGCGCCAGCCGATTGACCCGCGAACACGAACTGCTCGGGCAGCGCGCCCTCATATCCCGCTGCTCGGGCACTGGCCAGCAGCGCTGCCCGGTCGCCTTCGAAGAGCCGCGCCACGGCGGCGTGCATCGGTTCGCCGCTGGCCGCGCAGGCGTCGCAGGCAAAGACATCGCTGGTGATCGACGGTGCGACGACGATCGCGTTGTTGCGCTGGGCGAGTTGTTGCAAGGTCACGTTGTAGAAGCCGGCCCGGGCAGGAAAGCCATGCTGGAAATAGATGAACTTGTCGGGTTCACCCTCGGTCGGGAAGTACCAGTCAGCGTCGGCTGTGTAGCCGTCCCCGCAGTCGATCTCCAGCTTGGACCGCCCCGCCGTCAGCGTGCTGCCGGGCGGAACCGCCGGGGGAACGTCGACCAGCTTCGTCACCAGGTCGAACAGGCCCCAGAAGAACGACCCGACCACGTTGAGCAGGGACGGCTCCGGTACGCGGTCCTCATCCGCCGCCGTCATCGGGAGTCGCACCGCCGCGGGCGCGGGCTCCTTATCGGAGGCGGCGACGCTGTCGGCGATACTTGCCGCCGATACCTGTCCGCCCTCCTCGGCGGGTACCGGGGCGGGCGTCGACTCGGAGGCATCGTCCGCCACGATCGTCCCATCGCTGACGACCGCGGCTGGATCTGCGGCCGCTGACGACTTCGCGGAGTGAACTTTCGCCTGCCGAGAGGCGTCGACGGCGACGTCCGGCCCGGGGTCGGTCTCGACTCCGTCGGCGTGGTCGTCGGCCACTTCCTCGTCGGCCACTTCCTCCTCTCCTCGCCTGCGGGCTCTGCGGGCTCTGCCGGCTCGGCCTCGTCTACGGTGACGGACTCTTCGGTCGTTTCCTCGGTGGGTTCGGCGCTCGCCTCGGGCCCGTCGGTGCCGGACTTCTCCTTGCGCGGCGAGGCCGTGGACTGTGCTGACGTCGTGGTATTCGCATCGGCACCCTCGTCGGCGGCGGCGACCGCCGCACCGACGATCGCCGTCGTGGACACCGCGACAGCCAGCACTCCCGCGCTCAACCACGCCACAATCCGGTCGGTCATGCCAAACCTCCTGTACCCGGCCCAGAACGGTAGTGCGCTCCACCGGTCGGTCAGGGCGGTTTCACGAACCACGCCGGCGAATCCTTGCCGAATGAATGACATCGTCCGCCCGGGTACGGCGTTGAATGGTGGCATGACCGATCGACCCGTCCTGCAGCCCACTGCGGCCCATCCGATCACCGTCACGCCGACCGGCAGGCATGTCGTCGTCCGTGTCCACGGTGGCGTGGTCGCCGAGACCGACGCCGCCCTGACTCTGCAGGAATCGAGTTACCCCGCAGTGCAATACATCCCGCTGGCCGACGTGGCAGCCGACCGGCTGCGGCCCAGCAACACCGAAACCTATTGCCCTTATAAGGGCGATGCCGGCCACTACGACCTGATTGTCGACGGCGGCACCGTCGCCGACGCGATCTGGACCTACCGGAACCCCTATCCCGCCGTCGCGCAGATCGCCGGCCACGTCGCGTTCTATCCGGACAAAGCCGACGTCACCATCGACGCCTAGGCTGGCGTGATGCGCAGTACGGCCAGCGTCGTGTTCGCCGGGCCGGCCAGCCCCGGGCACACCCTGTCGCCGCTGCGCCGCGGCAGGGCGGATCCGTGCTACCACGACGCCGCCGACGGCTCGATCTGGCGCGCCAGCCTCATGCGCAGCGGGCCCGTCACCGCGCGGATCAGCCGCAGCGCACGCGACACCGTCGACTGCGAGGCTTGGGGCCCCGGCGCTGCGGAGTTCACCGAGACCCTGCCCGCGTTGCTCGGCGCCGATGACGACGCATCCGGGTTCGATCCGCAGGAACCGACGATCGCCGCGGCCGCGCAGAAAGTCCCCCACCTGCGGTTGGGCCGCACCGGCCGGGTCCTTGAAGCGCTCATGCCCGCGATCCTCGAGCAACGTGTCGTCGGCAAGGACGCACGTCGGGCCTGGCGCAAGCTGGTGACCGCCTACGGTGCGCCGGCTCCCGGCCCGGCGCCGTCGCATCTGAAGGTCCCGCCGACTGCCGAGGCCTGGCGCCGCATTCCGTCGTGGGAATTCCACCGCGCCAACGTCGATCCCGGACGCGCCCGAACGATGCTCGGCTGTGCCCAGCGTGCGGATGCGCTCGAACGCCTCGACACCCGGCCCCCGGACGCTGCGCGTGCCGCCATGATGTCGCTGCCGGGAATCGGGGTATGGACGGCTGCCGAGACCGCTCAACGCGCCTTCGGCGACGCCGACGCGCTGTCCGTCGGTGACTATCACCTGGCGAAGATGGTCGGCTGGACCCTGCTCGGACATCCCATCGACGATCCGCAGATGATCGAACTGCTCCAACCGCTGCGGCCACATCGGCACCGGGCCGTGCGATTGCTGGAAGTCAGTGGGTTGACGGTCAATCCACGCTTCGGACCGCGGCTGGCCGTCCAGGATCTTGCCGAGCTGTGACCTGAACGTCACCCCTGATTACCTGCTCACAGGCCCGGGTACACGTGGCGGGACAGTCGATCTGCGAAGGAGCAAATACATGACTGCGTTTACCGTTCCCGGCCTTTCCGACAAGCAGGGCGTCGAAGTCGCCGAGCTGCTGCAGAAGGCCCTCAGCAGGTACAACGACCTGCACCTGACCCTCAAGCACGTGCACTGGAATGTGGTGGGGCCCAACTTCATCGGGGTTCACGAGATGATCGATCCGCAGGTGGAGCTCGTCCGTGGATACGCCGACGAGGCGGCCGAGCGCATCGCCGCACTCGGCCGGTCCCCGCTGGGCACGCCGGGTGCCATCATCGACGACCGCACCTGGGACGACTACTCGGTCGGCCGCGACACCGTCCTGGCCCACCTGGCCGCGTTGGACCTCGTCTACGTAGGAGTGATCGAGGACACCCGCAAGGCCATCGAGCGCCTTGAAGAGCTCGACGTGGTGTCCCAGGACATGCTGATCGGGCACGCCGCCGAGCTTGAGAAGTTCCAGTGGTTCGTCCGTGCGCACCTGGAAAACGCAGGCGGCCAACTCTCCAACAAGGGCGCGTCCACCGAGAAATCCGCCGCCGCGAAGGCGAAGAAGAAGAAGTCGGCCTAGAGACCTCTCACGGGGTCAATGTTCTGCAGTGCCGCCGGGGAGCGCGTCGTCCCGAACAGGACGGTCGGCGAGCTCCTCGGCGGTGCCGAACAGGTAGGGGTAGGCGATACCCGCGATGGCTGCGCCTACCAGTGGGGCGACCCAGAACACCCACAGTTGGGCCGGTGCGCCGTCACCGTTGAAGAACGCCACCGCAGTGGAGCGCGCCGGGTTCACCGACGTGTTGGAGATCGGAATCGAGATCAGGTGGATCAGCGTCAGGCTCAAGCCGATCGACAGCCCGGCGAAGCCCTTGGGCGCGCGGTCGTCGGTTGAGCCGAGGATGATCAGCAGGAAGATGAACGTCAGCAGGGCCTCGGCGATCAGCACTGCGACCAGGCTGAAGCCTCCGGGTGAGTGATCCCCGTATCCGTTTGCCGCCATGTTTCCCGTGGCGCTCCAGCCGGCCCGGCCCCTGGCAATCAAGTAGATCGCCGCGCCTGCCGCGAGACCACCGACGACCTGGGTGACCCAGTACGCAGGCACGGCCTTCCATTCCACCCGCTTGGACAGCGCTGCACCGAGCGTCACAGCGGGGTTGAAGTGCCCGCCGGATATCGTGCCGAACGCGTAGACGCCGGTCAGGACGGTGAGACCGAACGCAGTGACACCCCCAGGAACCCGATTCCCAGGGAGACGCCGTCGTCGGTCAGGTATTCGGCGGCAAAGACGGCGCTGCCACAGCCACCGAACACCAGCCAGAACGTGCCGATGAACTCCGCTGCCAGTCGGTGCGGCATGGTGGGTGAATTCATACGGAGGGGCCCCTTTCACGGCACATCGGTGCCGTGCACTCAGGGTCGCACCGACCGGACTCCCGTCAGCCGTCCGTAGCCGAAGTGATGCGACACGGCAACTGTGCCGACACCGCGGCGATGAGCGCCTGCGCGAAGAGCAGAATGCTCAGCGGTAGGCGGTCAGCCGAGCCAGGAGTGCGACTCTGCCGTCGCTGCCCACCGCCTGCACCTCGGCGACGCCGGTGCTGCGGCCGCCGTGTGCGGGCTCGGCGCGGTAGTGCGCCTCGCCGCCACCGTGGAACGGGCGCAGGAAGTTCACCCTCAGTGATGCGGTGCGGTAGGGCTGCGCGGCGGCGTCCCTGTTCACCGCGGCGGAACCGACCAGCTCAAGCCCCATCGAGGACACCCCGCCGTGCACGGCACCCACACTGTTGTTCAGCACCGGGTCATCGCGCTGGACCAATACCGCAGCGTCTCCGCCGGATTCGCCGATCTCGACTGACATCAGATCACCGAGGCCGGGGCCGGGCAGCGATCCGGCGGGTTCGTCCGGCCACGCCGCCAGATCTGCGGGGACGGTGATGTAGAACGAGCGGACGGTCGCGGTCGCGATCACCTCGTCGCCGACGCTGAGTTCACATAGTGCGAGGGCCGCGATGCCTTTGCGGCCCAGCGGGCGCGAGATGGCGGTCACGTCGAGGTCGGGTGACGCGGCGATGACGTCGTCCGCTTCCGGCGCCACCTCCAGGGACAGCTCGCTGGACACCGTCCATTCCCGTGGCGCTCGGCGAGCATGGTTGATCAGGCCGCCCGCGTGGTCGACGAGCATCGCCAGTGGCGCGACAGTCGAAATGCCGGTGAGCGGATTGACCAGCCCGCGGACCGGGATGGAGGCGATGCAGCGGGCCCGGCCTTCTTCGAACGTCTCGATCCCGAAGCGGCCAAGCGGTGTGTTCAGCGGGTACGGCACCCATGCAGCCTGACGTGGCCTGGCCTCCTGCTATACCCCGATGGGGTATCTGCGCGGTTCGCCTGCGGGAACGGTGTGAAAAGCCATCGCGGAAAGGTGCTCGCGCTCAGCGCTTTCGGGCAGAAGCGGCGAGGATCCGGAGCGCCACTGAGGCGGTTGCCGAGTTTGCCACGGCTGCGGGACGCCAGAGCGCACCCCCGCGCTGCGATCTCTAAGAATCCGGAAAGGCTTTGTGCAAATTTCAGCGGAACGGTAAGTGCAGTACAGGGCATAAAAGTAGGGCATTCAGCAAATTCACTGCGGACGGCTACGTCGCGTGTGACCTAGCACTCACTCGCCGGGGTCGGGCGAAGCGGCGTCGAAAAGATCACCGCGGCAACGTTATTCACTTGTGATGTAGGTGTCGGACGCGGTGGACCGCAACAGGGGCGGCGGATCTAGTTAGGTAGGGCTAAGTTGGCATGTCAGGGGCCCTTTGCATATCGTTTTCACCACTCGTGGCGCGTGGGAAAAGGGCCGTCGTTCAGTGCTGCACGAAGGCGCCTCCACAGCCAAACCGGCCAACGCTCTCGGTGACGGTTGCCGTCCGTAACTTTGAAGTCGAGACGTGTGCACAAGAGGTAGGTGGGAATGGCGCCCAGTCGTCAACGGTTGGATCGCTCCTCGCGTGCGCAGGGCCTCTACAACCCCGCGTTCGAGCACGATGCGTGCGGCGTGGCGATGGTTGCCGATATCCACGGCCGCCGGAGCCGCGACATCGTCGAGAAGGCCATCACGGCGCTGCTGAACCTCGAGCATCGCGGCGCGCAGGGCGCCGAGCCGAACACCGGCGACGGTGCGGGCATCCTGCTGCAGGTGCCCGACGAGTTCTTCCGGGCCGTGGTCGACTTCGACCTGCCCGAGCCTGGCAGTTATGCGACAGGCATCGCATTCCTGCCGCAGTCGGCCAAGGACGCCGTGGCGGCGTGTGAGTCGGTCGAGAAGATCGCCGAAGCCGAGGGCCTGCAGGTTCTCGGCTGGCGGGACGTGCCCACCGACGACTCGTCGCTCGGCGCCCTGGCCCGCGACGCCATGCCGACCTTCCGCCAGGTGTTCCTTGGCGGCGCTACGGACATGGACCTGGAACGGCGTGCCTACGTCGTCCGCAAGCGTGCCGAGCACGAACTCGGCACCAAAGGACCGGGCCAGGACGGACCGGGCCGCGAAACCGTCTACTTCCCAAGCCTTTCCGGTCAGACCTTCGTCTACAAGGGCATGCTCACCACGCCCCAGCTGAAGGCCTTCTACCTCGACCTGCAGGACGACCGCCTGATGAGCGCCGTGGGTATCGTCCACTCCCGGTTCTCGACCAACACGTTCCCCTCGTGGCCGCTGGCGCACCCGTTCCGCCGCGTCGCCCACAACGGCGAGATCAACACCGTCACCGGCAACGAGAACTGGATGCGGGCGCGCGAAGCGCTCATCAACACCGACGTCTTCGGTGGTCAGGACCTCGACAAGGTCGTTCCGGTCTGCACCCCTGGGGCGTCGGACACGGCGCGTTTCGACGAGGTGCTTGAGCTCCTCCATCTGGGCGGCCGCAGCCTGCCCCACGCCGTGCTGATGATGATCCCGGAAGCCTGGGAGCGCCACGAGTCGATGAACCCCGCGCAGCGGGCGTTCTACCAGTACCACTCATCGCTGATGGAGCCGTGGGACGGCCCCGCGGCGGTGTGCTTCACCGACGGCACGGTCATCGGCGCGGTGCTGGATCGCAACGGCCTGCGGCCGTCCCGGATCTGGGTCACCAGCGACGGTCTGGTCGTCATGGCGTCCGAGGCCGGTGTGCTCGACCTCGACCCGAGCACCGTCATCAAGAAGATGCGTCTGCAGCCAGGTCGGATGTTCCTCGTCGACACCGCGCAGGGCCGGATCGTCGAGGACGAGGAGATCAAGGCCCAGCTCGCTGCCGAGCGGCCGTACCAGGAATGGCTCGATGCCGGCCTGTTCCACCTCGACGAGCTGCCCCAGGGTGACTACGTGCGGATGCCGCACCATCGCGTGGTGCTGCGCCAGCAGATCTTCGGGTTCACCTACGAGGAACTCAATCTGCTGGTCGGCCCGATGGCGCGGACCGGGGCCGAGGCGCTGGGCTCCATGGGCACCGACACTCCGATCGCCGTGCTGTCGGCACGGCCACGGACGCTGTACGACTACTTCCAGCAGCTGTTCGCCCAGGTGACCAACCCGCCGCTGGACGCGATCCGCGAAGAGGTGGTCACCAGCCTGCAGGGCACCGTCGGCCCCGAGGGCGATCTGCTGAACCCCGATGCCGAGTCGTGTCGCCAGATCGTGCTGCCCAACCCGATTCTGCGCAACGCCGAGCTGTCCAAGCTGATGTGCGTCGACCCCGACCACGAGATCCGCGGTCACAAGCACGGAATGCGCGCCGCCGTGATCCGCTGCCTGTATCCGGTCAACCGCGGCGGCCAGGGTCTCAAGGAGGCGCTGGAAAACGTGCGCGCGAAGGTGACGTCCGCGATCCGCGACGGTGCCCGGATCATCGTGCTGTCCGACCGCGAGTCCAACGAGCAGATGGCCCCGATCCCGTCACTGCTGTCCGTCGCCGCTGTGCACCACCACCTCGTCCGGGACCGAACCCGCACCAAGGTCGGTCTCGTCGTCGAAGCAGGTGACGCCCGCGAGGTGCACCATATGGCCGCGCTGTGCGGGTTCGGCGCCGCCGCGATCAACCCGTACATGGCGTTCGAGTCGATCGAGGACATGGTCGACCGCGGCGTCATCACCGGCATCTCCAGTGACACGGCCAAGGCCAACTACGTCAAAGCCGCAGGCAAGGGCGTGCTGAAGGTGATGTCGAAGATGGGCATCTCCACGCTGGCGTCCTACACCGGTGCGCAGTTGTTCCAGGCCATCGGGATCAGCCAGCAGGTGCTCGACGAATACTTCAGCGGGTTGTCCTGCCCCGTCGGCGGCATCGACCTCGACGACATCGCCGACGACGTCGCCAACCGGCACGCGCTGGCCTACCTGGACCGACCCGACGAGTGGGCACACCGCGAGCTCGAGGTCGGCGGCGAGTACCAGTGGCGTCGCGAGGGCGAGTACCACCTGTTCAATCCGGACACGGTGTTCAAGCTGCAGCACTCGACCCGCACCGGGCAGTACTCGATCTTCAAGGAGTACACCCAGCTGGTCGACGACCAGAGCGAGCGCATGGCATCGCTACGCGGGCTGCTGAAGTTCCGTGACGGTGAGCGCCCGCCGGTGCCGCTCGACGAGGTCGAGTCGGCGATCGAGATCGTCAAAAGGTTCTCGACGGGCGCGATGAGCTACGGCTCGATCTCCGCCGAAGCCCACGAGACACTGGCCATCGCGATGAATCGCCTTGGCGGAAGGTCGAATTCAGGTGAGGGCGGCGAGTCCGTCGCGCGGTTCGACCCCGACGAGAACGGTGACTGGCGGCGCAGCGCGATCAAACAGGTGGCGTCGGGCCGGTTCGGTGTGACGAGCCACTACCTGACCAACTGCACCGACATCCAGATCAAGATGGCGCAGGGCGCCAAACCCGGTGAGGGAGGGCAGCTTCCGGGTCACAAGGTGTATCCGTGGGTGGCCGAGGTCCGTCACTCCACACCCGGTGTCGGCCTGATCTCACCGCCGCCGCACCACGACATCTATTCGATCGAGGATCTCGCGCAGCTGATCCACGATCTGAAGAACGCCAACCCGCAGGCGCGGGTCCACGTGAAGCTGGTGTCCGAGAACGGTGTGGGGACGGTTGCGGCGGGAGTCTCCAAAGCGCACGCCGACGTCGTGCTGATCTCCGGCCATGACGGCGGCACCGGCGCGACGCCGCTGACGTCGATGAAGCACGCGGGTGCGCCGTGGGAGCTCGGCCTGGCCGAGACGCAGCAGACCTTGCTCCTCAACGGCCTGCGCGACCGCATCGTCGTCCAGGTCGACGGCCAGCTCAAGACGGGTCGTGACGTCGTCGTCGCCGCGCTACTCGGTGCCGAGGAGTTCGGCTTCGCGACAGCGCCTTTGGTGGTGGCCGGCTGCATCATGATGCGGGTCTGCCACCTGGACACCTGCCCCGTCGGCGTGGCCACCCAGAATCCGCTGTTGCGCCAGCGGTTCAACGGCAAGCCCGAGTTCGTCGAGAACTTCTTCCTCTTCATCGCCGAGGAGGTTCGGGAGCTGATGGCGCAGTTGGGCTTCCGCACCGTCAACGAAATGGTCGGTCAGGTCGGGGCGCTGGACACCACGCAGGCGGCCGAGCATTGGAAGGCCCACAAGCTGGACCTGACGCCGGTGCTTCATGAGCCGGAGTCGGCGTTCATGAACCAGGACCTGTACTGCAGCTCGGGCCAGGACCACGGTCTGGACAAGGCGCTCGATCAGCAGCTGATCGCGCAATGTCGTGACGCCTTGGACAATGGCGCCAGGGCTCAATTTTCGACGACCATCGCCAACGTCAACCGCACGGTCGGCACGATGCTGGGCCACGAGGTGACGAAGGCCTATGGGGGCCAAGGGCTTCCGGACGGCACCATCGACATCACCTTCGAAGGATCGGCAGGCAACAGTTTCGGCGCCTTCCTTCCTAAGGGGATCACGCTCCGGGTGTACGGCGATGCCAACGACTACGTCGGCAAGGGACTGTCCGGTGGGCGAGTCGTCGTACGGCCATCCGACGGCGCGCCGGAAGACTATGTGGCAGAAGACAACATCATCGCCGGAAACGTGGTGCTCTTCGGTGCCACCAGCGGCCAGCTGTTCCTGCGTGGTCAGGTGGGTGAACGGTTCGCCGTGCGCAACTCCGGCGCCCACGCGGTCGTGGAAGGTGTGGGTGATCACGGCCTCGAATACATGACCGGTGGCAGGTCGTCATCCTCGGTCCGACAGGGCGCAACTTCGCGGCGGGTATGTCGGGTGGCATCGGGTACGTCTACGACCCGAACAACGTGCTGGAAGACAATCTCAACTCCGAGATGGTCGAGATCGAGGACATGGGCGGCATCGAGTCCGAAGACGCCGTATTCGTCCACGACATCGTCGCCGCGCACGTCGACGCCACCGATTCGGCGGTGGGACAACGCATCCTGGCTGATTGGAATACTGAGTTGGATCACTTCAAGAAGGTGATGCCGCGCGACTTCAAGCGCGTCCTGGAGGCGATCGCCGAGGCCGAGCGTAACGGAGACAATGTGGACGAGGCGATCATGGCGGCCGCAAATGCCTGACCCACGCGGTTTCCTGAAGAACACGCATCGCGAGACCCCCCAGCGGCGCCCGGTCGACCTGCGGCTGCGCGACTGGAAAGAGGTCTACGAGGAGTTCTCCCACGACACGCTCAAGGCTCAGGCGAGCCGTTGCATGGACTGTGGGATCCCGTTCTGTCACAACGGTTGTCCGCTGGGGAATCTCATCCCCGAATGGAATGACCTGGTGCGCACCGGTCGGTGGCACGACGCGATCGAGCGGCTGCACGCCACGAACAACTTCCCGGAGTTCACCGGCCGGCTGTGTCCAGCGCCGTGCGAGGGATCGTGCGTGCTCGGCATCAACCAGGATCCGGTGACCATCAAGCAGGTCGAGGTCGAGATCATCGACAACGCCTTCGACGAAGGCTGGGTCGTGCCGCTGCCGCCGGACAAGCTGACCGGCAAGTCGGTCGCCGTCGTCGGTTCGGGCCCGGCGGGCCTGGCCGCGGCTCAGCAGCTCACGCGTGCCGGCCACACGGTGACGGTGTTCGAGCGGGACGACCGCATCGGCGGGTTGCTGCGGTACGGCATCCCGGAGTTCAAGATGGAGAAGCGCCACATCGATCGGCGCCTCGACCAGATGCGCGCCGAGGGCACCGAATTCCGTACCGGTGTCAACGTCGGGGTGGACATCACCGCCGCGCAGCTGCGGCTCGGACTTCGACGCCGTGGTGCTGTCCGGCGGTGCGACCGCGCGCCGGGATCTGCCGATCCCCGGCCGCGAACTCGACGGCATCCACCAGGCGATGGAGTTCCTGCCGTGGGCCAACCGGGTCCAGCTGGGGGATCAGGTAGTCGACGACGACGGTCAGCCGCCGATCACCGCCAAGGGCAAGAAGGTCATCATCATCGGCGGCGGCGACACCGGTGCGGACTGCCTGGGCACGCGCATCGCCAAGGCGCGGCCAGCGTGCACCAGTTCGAGATCATGCCGCGACCGCCGGAGACGCGCGCCGACTCGACGCCGTGGCCGACCTACCCGCTGATGTTCCGGGTCACGTCCGCACACGAGGAGGGCGGCGAGCGCGTCTACTCGGTGAACACCGAGCAGTTCATCGGCGAGGACGGCACGGGTGACGGGGCTGCGTGGCCACGAGGTCGAGATGAAGGCCGGCAAGTTCGAGAAGGTCGACGGCACCGACTTCGAGATGGAGGCCGACCTGGTGCTGCTGGCGATGGGCTTCACCGGACCGGAGCGCGAGGGCCTGCTGACCGATCTCAGCGTCGAGATCAACGAGCGCGGCAACGTAGCGCGTGACGCAGCGTTCGCGACCTCGGTGCCCGGCGTGTACGTCGCCGGCGACATGGGCCGCGGTCAGTCGCTGATCGTGTGGGCGATCGCCGAGGGTCGCGCCGCGGCCGCCGGCGGTGGACCGCTACCTCGATGGGCGGACGGCGCTGCCTGCGCCGATCAAGCCCACCGCCGCGCCGCAGCGCTAGACAGCGGCGGACCGCGCCGAGTACCCAGGGTGATGCACACAGTCCATCAACAACATCCGTCACTTCAGTCCCAACAAAAACATCCGATCTTTGATCGGCGTGCCTCTTTCGTTTGCCAGCCGGCAGGTATCTAATGACTTGGTGAGGGCGCTGCGGTAAGGTGGCTCCCCGGTTCAGCAATTGGCATACCGCAGGAGTGATCACCGTGTATATCAACCCGATTTCCCGGTACCGGATGGGTCGAATCGCCTGGTCATTGTTCCGTCACCCGGTCAAGAGCCGCGAGTTCCCCGCCAAAGCCGAGCGGCTGATCACCGCCGACGAACTCCTTCGCTACGGCGTCTAGCGAACTCACGACCTGGCTGTTTACGCCGCGGGGCCGCGCGTGACGGATGTGTTTGCCTAACCGTTATCGCTTCGTGACCGTCGCTAGTCTTTGCTGCTGAGCAATCCGGACGCCGCGATCTTGTCGGCCAACGGCTCCAGAACCGCGGGGTCATACGGCGGCGGCAGGTAGATGATCGCGAGATCCAGCCCTTCGCCCCCAGGCCTGCGGCCTCCTCGATCACCTTGGCGTAGTCGCGATCCTCGCCCAGCCGGACGTGGGCGGACAGCATGATCTCCTTCGGATCCCGTCCGATGTCGGCGCAGTGCGCGGCCAGCACGTCGCGCTTGCGGGCGAACTCCTCGGGCGTGCCGCCGACGAAGTTCCAGTGATCGGCGTACTGCGCGGTGATCCGCAGGGTGCGCTTCTCGCCGCTGCCGCCGATGCAGATCGGGGGATGCGGTTGCTGCGGCCCCTTGGGCTCGTTGCGGGCGTCCTTGAGCTGGTAGTAGCTTCCCGTCGAACGTCGTGGTCTCCTGGCGACAGCAGGCCCATCGAGCACCTGGCAGGCCTCCTCGAAGCGGTCGAAGCGCTCCTTGATGCGTGCCGAGCTCGATGCCGTAGGCGCCGCGACTCCTCTTCGTTCCAGCCGGCGCCGATGCCGAGCTCGAGGCGCCCGTTGGAGACGATGTCCAGCGCCGAGGCCATGTTGGCGAGCACGGCGGGGTGGCGGTAGTGGATGCCGGTGACGAGCACGCCGACGCCGCAGCCGCTCGGTGGCCTGGGCGAGGGCGGTCAGCGTGATCCAGCCTTCCAGGCAGGGGCCGGTCGAGTCGGAGAAGATCGGATAGAAGTGGTCGAAGGTCCAGCCGGACTCGAAGACCTCGATGTCGTCGGCGGCCTTCCAGATCGGCGAGCATGTCGGACCAGGTGGTGTTCTGCGGCGATGTCTTGAAGGCGAATCGCACGCCTACCGACTTTAGTCCGGATTCCCAGTGATGACTTCCGGGAAGTGAGAAGGTCGGTACCGGCATGATCGATATGACCTCAGCGTGTGCGAACACCGCCGACCTCTTGAGCCAGGTGACTGACGAGCAACTGGCCGCAGCCACACCGTGTACCCACATGAATCTGCAAACGATGATCGCCCACATCGGCGTTCTGTCCCTGGCCTTCGAAGCCGCCGCGCGCAAGCAGTTCGGCGAGCTGACCGACACTCCGCCAAGTACGATGTCCAACTCGACGAGGACTGGCGCACTGCCTACGCCGCGCCGGCTGGCCGACCTCGCTGCAGGCGTGGCGGGAGCCCGCCGCCTGGGAGGGGATGTCACGGGCAGGCGGCGTCGATTTCCCCGCCGACGTCGGCGGGATGATCGCGCTGACCGAGGTCGTCGTGCACGGGTGGGACGTGGCGGTGAGCGCCGGGTTGCCGTACGACGTGCCGCGCCGAGATCCTGGAGGCCGTGCTGGACCACGTGGCCGCCTTCTCCGGGGGAGAGCCGATCGAAGGACTGTTCGGCGCCGCCGTGCCGGTGGCCGACGACGCGCCGCTGCTGGACCGCGTGGTAGCGCTCACCGGTCGAGACCCCGCCTGGGCCGGCTAGGAGCGAGGTCTCGGCGTCTATTTTCGCCGTCGAATCGGGGCACACTGGATCCATGGACCCGGTCATCGCGCTGCGCCAGATCGCCTACTACAAGGACCGTGCGCGGGAGGAGTCCCGCCGGGTGATGGCCTACCGCAACGCCGCTGACGTCGTCGAAGCACTGACGGACGGCCAGCGCGAGAAATACGGTGCGGCCAACAGCTGGCAGACGCTTCCGAAGATCGGACCCAAGACCGCCAAGGTGATCGCCGAGGCGTGGGCGGGCCGTGAGCCCGAGCTTCTGATCGAGCTGCGCGAGGCCGCACAGGATCTCGGCGGCGGCGACATCCGCGCCGCACTGCGCGGCGACCTGCACGTGCACTCCAACTGGTCCGACGGGTCGGCCCCCATCGAGGAGATGATGCTGGCCGCCCGCGGCCTCGGCCACGAATACTGCGCCCTCACCGACCACTCGCCGCGCCTGCGGATCGCCAACGGCCTGTCGTCCGAACGCCTGCGCAAGCAGCTCGATGTCCTCGACGAGGTCCGCGAACTGGTCGCTCCCATGCGGATTCTCAGCGGCATCGAGGTGGACATTCTCGAGGACGGATCGCTGGACCAGGAAGACGAACTACTCGAACGTCTCGACGTGGTCGTGGCCAGTGTGCACTCCAAGCTCGCGATGGATGAACCGTCGATGACCAGGCGCATGCTCAAGGCCGTCGCCAACCCCCACACCGACGTGCTCGGCCACTGCACCGGACGCCTTGTCACAGGCGGTCGCGGCATGCGGCCCGAGTCGAAGTTCGACGCCGAGAAAGTGTTCACCGCCTGCCGGGACGCCGGCACCGCCGTCGAGATCAACTCTCGGCCCGAGCGGCGCGATCCGCCGACGAGACTGCTCCACCTCGCGATGGACATCGGTTGCGTGTTCTCCATCGACACCGACTCCCACGCTCCGGGCCAGCTGGACTTCCTCGGCTATGGCGCGCAGCGGGCCCTGGACGCGGGTCTGGCGGCCGAGCGGATCGTCAACACCTGGTCGGCCGACGACCTGCTCGCCTGGACCCGCGCGGGCTAGCCGAACTGCTCGGCCAGCAGTCGCGCGGCAGGCAGTCCCGTGGGCTGGCCGTGCTCGCCGAGCACGGTGAGGTGGACGTGGTCGGCGCCCGCGTCGTGTAGCCGCTCGGCGTGTCTGATGGCATCGGCAGGGCCACCCCACGCCACCAGTGCGTCGACGAGACCGTCGCTGATGTTATCGACGTCGGATGGCGAAAACCCTTGGTGTGCCAGCGATCTCCGGTAGCCGGCCAGGGTGGTGAGGAAGCCCAGGGGTTGCCTCGCCGTCGCCCGGGCCCGGACCGGGCCCTCGTCGAGGACGACGTACAGCCCCACCGACAACGTCCGGTCCGGGCCGATCGCCTGCCGCGCCTCTGCGGTGCGTTCCGGTGTGAAGAGCATCGGCATAGCTCCCGCAAACCGGTCGCGGGCCAGGCCGAGTGCTCGAGGCCCGAACGCAGCCAACAACCTTCGGTCCTGAGGGACCCCGCCGAGTTCGTCGAGATACCGGCCCAACGCGGTGAGCGCGTTCGGCCGATGCGGTGAGCCGAGGCCGACGACCAACCTTCCCGGCGCGCGCGTTTCCGCCGCATCGTAGAGGCGTGACACCTCGGCGGCACCGTGCTCGTCTGGCGGGATGATCGACGACCCGACCATGGCGCTGCTCGTCACATCCAGGAGATCGGTCAGCCGGTCGAGTCGGTCGAGCGCTCCGCCGTTGATCCACAGGGTGCCGTAACCCAACCCCTCCACCGCCAGCGCTGTGGCGAGGTGGCTGTCGTCGTCGTGGACGTCGATCGAGAAGCCGTAGCGGCCCAAGGAAATCGGTGGCATACGACGACCGTAGGACCTCAATGACGGTTCAGGTCAACGCCCGTGATCAGTCCGGCAGCATAGGCATCTCCAATCCGGGATCCCGACCGATCAACACGCCCCGGGTCAGTGCGGCATTGCCGTACCGCCCACGCACCCGGTCGATGGCCAGGTCGATGGTCAGCGAATCCCGTACGTCGACCGCTTCGTCGAACGGCAGTGACAACTGCTGAGCCCCTTCGCGATCGATGTTGCAGACCGCGAAGCCGACGAGCGTCAGCCCCCGCTCGGCGATCAACGGGCCCGCGGCGGCGACCAGCCTGCGCGCGATGCCCAGTATCACGTCGGTCGACGCCGTCGCCCGGGGCATCGTGTGGGAACGGGTAGCGCGGCCGAAATCGTCGAACCGCAAGCGCAACACGACCGTCCGCCCCGTACGGTCGGCCTTGCGCATCCGCCGCGTGATCCGATCGACGAGATTGACGACGACCGCGTCGACCTCGGCACCCGACATCGAGTTGCCCGCCCGCCCGAGCGCACGCTGCGCACCGACGGAACGGCGCCGGTGTCCCGTGACGACGCGCCGACGATCCACGTTGTGGGACAAGGCAAACAGCTGGCGCCCCATCGCTCCGCCGACCAGCGACCCCAGCGTCGTCTCGCTGAGCTCGGCCACGTCGGCGACCGTCTCGATACCGTGTGCGCGCAGCTTGTCCGCGGTCTTCGCGCCGACACCCCACAATCGCCGCACCGGCAGCGGATGCAGGAATGCGAGCTCACGGTCGGGCGGCACCAGCAGTAGGCCGTCGGGCTTGCCCTCCTGGCTGGCGACTTTCGCGAGGAACTTGGTGCGCGCGATGCCGACGGTGATCGGCAGGCCCACCTCCTCGCGCACCCGTTCGCGCAGCCGCGCGCCGATCTGCACCGGCGTCCCGGACACCCGCCGCAGCCCGGAGACATCGAGGAACGCCTCGTCCACCGACAGTGGCTCGACGAGGGGTGTGGTGTCGCGGAAGACCTCGAACACGGCCTCGCTGGCCTTCGAGTAGGCCGACATCCGCGGGGGTACGACGATCGCGTGTCTGCACAGCGATCGAGCCTGGCGTCCCCCCATCGCGGTGCGCACGCCGTAGGCCTTGGCCTCGTAACTGGCGGCAAGCACGACGCCGCCGCCGACGATCACCGGGAGGCCGCGCAGCGACGGGTCATCACGCTGCTCCACCGAGGCGTAGAACGAGTCGAGGTCAGCATGCAGGATGGCGGCCTGCGCATCGGACACGAACATATGTTCGCATCGGCGACCGACAGATCAGACGGTCTCGCCGTAGATGCTGGTGGTCCAGATGTGGACGAGATTGTCGAGGACGCGGTGATCCGGGATCGAGGGCTGGTGGCCTGCGAAGGTCGCCGTCATCACCGACTCGTTCATCAAGTTCAGCGCGGTCGACAGTTCGACGGCGGGCAGCGTCACCGGGGCCAGCCCGTCCGCGCGTTCGGCCTCGATGACCGCGGCGATGTGGTCGATCCACCGCTGCATGGATCGCGACCACAGGTCGCGGGCCTCGGAGTTGGAGTTCTTCACGCCGACGGTCGCCGCACAGACCGCACGGTGGGCGCCGAACGTCTGGACGAATACGCCGATACCGCGACGCCAGATAGCCCGCCGATCCGCGGGGCGATGGGCGATCAGGTCCTCAAGGGCGGCGTCCGCCTCGGCGATCACCCGCTCCAGAAGCGTCAGCAGTACCGCGTCCTTCGACGCGAAGTAGAAGTAGAACGTCGGCCGTGAAATGCCTGCGCCCTTGGCGAGGTCGTCGACCGAGATCTCGGCCAGCGAGCGGTGCTCGAGGAGTCGCTCGGCGGTTTCGAGGATCGCCAGCTCCCGATCGTCGCCCGACGGGCGTGCTGCGCGCCTGCCTCGGGCAGGGCGAGCCTGACTGGCTGTACTCACAGGCAAGACTTTACAGCATGTCGAATTTCTCGACAGGGTGTTGACGAGGTCGACATGGCGTTGATAGCTTTACACCATGACTGAATTTGTCGACGTTGTCATCGTCGGGGCCGGCATCTCCGGCATCAGCGCCGCGTGGCACCTGCAAGACCGCTGTCCAGGCAAGAGCTACGTGATCCTGGAACGCCGGGACAATCTCGGCGGCACCTGGGACCTGTTCAAGTATCCGGGCATCCGGTCCGACTCGGACATGTTCACACTGGGCTTTCGGTTCAAGCCATGGACCTCGGAGAAGGCGATCGCCGACGGTACGTCGATCATGTCCTACCTGCAGGAGGCGGTTGCCGAGTCCGGTGTGGACAAGCACATCCGGTACGGCCAGCACGTCGTGGCGGCCGACTGGTCCGATGCCGAGAACCGCTGGACGCTTCGTGTCGAACGCGACGGCGAAGAGGTCGAGATCTCCTGCGGCTTCCTGATGGCGTGCAGCGGCTATTACAACTACGACCAGGGGTATTCCCCCGAGTTCCCGGGCGCCGAGGACTTCGACGGCGTCATCATCCACCCGCAGCACTGGCCTGAGGACCTCGACTACACCGGTAAGCGCGTGGTGGTGATCGGCAGCGGCGCCACCGCGGTGACGCTGATCCCGGCGCTGATCGATTCGGGCGCCGGCCATGTCACGATGCTGCAGCGCTCGCCGACGTACATCGGTTCGTTGCCGGAAGTCGACCCGTTCGCCGTGCGAATGAACAAGCTCCTGCCCGCCAAACCCGCATACGTCGTGAACCGCTGGAAGAGCATCATGTTCCAGTCGGTGCAGTACCAGATCGCCAGACGCTTTCCCAAGCTCTTCGCGAAGATGCTGCGGACCATGGCTGAGCGCCGCCTGCCCGAGGGCTATGACTATGACAAGCACTTCACTCCCAGCTACAAACCGTGGGATCAGCGCGTGTGCATCGCGCCGAACGGCGATCTCTTCAAGGCGATTCGCAAGGGCACGGCCGACGTGGCCACCGACACCATCGAGCGGTTCACCAAGACCGGGATCATGCTCACGTCGGGTCAGGAGATCCAGGCCGACATCATCGTCACGGCCACGGGTTTGAACATGCAACTTCTCGGCGGTATCACGCCGACGCTCAACGGCGAGTCGATCGACCTGACCTCGTTGATGACGTACAAGGGCCTGATGTTCTCCGGGATACCGAACTTCGCCATCACGTTCGGGTACACGAACGCCTCGTGGACGTTGAAGGCCGACCTGGTCTCCGAATTCGTCTGCCGGTTGCTGAACCATATGGACGCCAACGGTTTCGACAGGGTCGTGCCGCAGCACCCCGGCGGGTCAGTGGATGAGCTGCCGTTCATGGACTTCAGTCCGGGCTACTTCCAGCGTTCGATGCACATGTTGCCCAAGTCCGGATCGCGGGCACCGTGGCGACTCAAGCAGAACTATCTCTTCGACATGCGGCTGATCAGGCATGGCAAGGTCGACGAAGACAGTCTGCAGTTCACGAAACACCGTGCCTCGGTGACGGTTTAGGCGATTCCGCGTAGTCAGCCTGCAGCGACGACGACGATCCCGTCATCGTCGCTGTAGGCGATGTCCCCGGGTGTGAACACCACGCCGCCGAATTCCACGGCCGCGTCACGCACGCCGTCGCCGGTCTTGGTGCTCTTGCGGGGGTTGGTGCCGAGCGCCTTGATCCCGATGTCGAGCGTGCGCAACGTCGATGCGTCGCGCACCGCGCCGTTGATGATCAGCCCGGACCAGCCGTTGGACCGGCCCAACTCCGCGATCAGGTCGCCGACGAGCGCGGTGTGCACCGAACCGTCGCCGTCGATCACCAGCACCCCGCCGTTGCCCGGCTCGGAGAGGACCGACTTGAGCAACGCGTTGTCCTCGAAACACCGCACCGTGGTGATCGGCCCCGCGAACTCTGCCCGGCCCCCGTATTGGCGTAGCTGGAGGTCGCAGCTGCGGACGTCGGGGCCGATCTCGTCGACCAGGTCAGCGGTGGGGCGCGGCGTCACAGTCATCACGCCATTATCTCAGCCCGTGGCGATGGCTCAGTCGCTGCCGCCGCGACGGGCGGCGAGCAGCACCACCACGATCGCCAGAACGCCGGTGACCAGTGCCGCGATGATCGGCAGCCGCGACGAATCAGGACCGGCGGGCAGTGCAGGCGGCGGACCCGACACGGCGGGGATGGCGGTTGCGACTGTTGACTTTGCTTGGGCGGCAGTCTCTTCGGCAGCCGACGACGCGGTCGCAGGGGTGGCCTCTGCAGGCGGGGTGCTTCTCTGCCGCCGGTGCCTTCTTCGCCGGTGCCTTTTTCGCGGGTGCCCTTCGCGGTAGCTTTCTTGGCGGGTGCTTTCTTGGCCGGTGCCTTTTTCGCCGGTGCAGCCTTCTTCGCGACGGCCTTCTGCGCAGGCGGCGCAGGCGGCGTTGCGGCACCACCGGCGGTGTTGCGGTATCGGGACTTTCGTCTGGCCGATCCGGCTGGTCTGCCATCTCGCTGCTCCTTTGAGTGTCTGCACCCGGCAGTGGCCACCATCATGCCAGGTCGCTGGTCGACAGACTTTTGCCGTGTCAGCCGGTGACCGACAACGTCGCCGCCGCGGCCAGCGCGGCGGCCATCAACGCCAGTTCTGTGTACGCCCGAGTGCGTGACACGACCGCCGTGCTGCGGTGCGTTCGTGCAGCGGGCAGCCAGATCTCGCGGTTCCGCCAGGCCAGCACCGTGAGCGCAACGGTCAGCACCACCTTGGCGGACAACACCCTGCCGTAACCCGTGGCGTACAACTCGGCAGGCGATTCCAGCAGCACCAATCCGCCGGCGACGCCGCCGGCGAAGAAGCACGGCCACGCACACGAGGGAGAGCTGCGAGAAGGCGGGAAGCACCCGCGCCCATTGACCACGGTGATCGACGGTGAGCACCAGTCCGGCAAGCACGCCGCACCACAGCGCCGCCGCGAGAGCGTGCGCCGCGATCGCGATGCCGCCCAGTGAACTGTCCGACAGATGCCCGATCAACGGATGTCCGACGATGCCGATGCCTGCGAAGCCGGCAGCGACGATCCCCGCCGGTCCTGTCCGGGGGGCCCATGAGGCGACGGCGCAGACCACCGCGGCCGCGGCGACGGCGAGCAGACCTGCCCGTCCCGCGGCGGTCTGCACGGAGAACTCCCACGCGGTGCGCAGTCCGAGACGGGTGACGGGGGTGCCCGCCGCGTCCGCGCCCGCAAGCACCAGCCGCACGAGCTCGGCCACCAACCAGACCGCCGAGGCCGTCACCAGGGGGGTGGTGGCCCGGCGGATCAACTCGGCGCGGTATCGCGGGCCGTCCAGGGCAGGCGCGACCGCAACACCGACGGTGACGACGGCTGCGGCGTCGGCGACCGCTCTGGCCACAGAACCGCCGAACGGGCTCGCCGGGTAGGCCAGTGCCCAGGCCATGACGCACGCCGCGACGGTGACGAACGCAGCGCCCGCGACGGCGCGACCGTGTGTCACGACCTGCGCCGGACCGCCCACACCGCGGCAACCGCCACGGTCACCGTGACAGCCGCGACGAACGGCCACACAGGCGGCCCGTCCGAGGTGCCTTCGCCGGAAGGCGCAGCCGAGGTGGCCGCGGGTACCGCAGGCGCAGCCGTCGACGTCGTGGATCTTGCCCGCGGTGAGAAGCTGGTAGGACCACGAACCCGTCACGACATGGCCGTCGGCCGACGTGGCCCGATAATTCACGGCGTACGAGCCCGCCGGGCCGCCCGGACGGACGGCCACACTGATCAGGGCGCCGTCCACGGCGGGACCACCGTCGGACCACTGCGCACCATCGGGCCCGATCACCGTCATCGCCGCGAACTGGGACTGCATGGGTTCACTGAACGTGGCGGTCACCCGCGCCGGCTGCTGGGCCAGCTGCGCGTTCTCGGCGGGATCACCGGCGATGCGCGCGGCATGGGCCCACGCCGCGCCGGCGTAGCCGAACGCGCAGGCGACGAGGCCGAGAACCGTCGCCGCGACAAGCAGGGCGTGCTTCGCACGTGGAATTGCGGACATCCAGATGTTGCTTTCTCGAGACTGCGCCGGGGCATCCGAAACGGGTCAGACCACACCCAGGCGGGCCATCAGGTCGGCATCGATGCCATCGAGTTGTTCCGCTATCGCAGCGTGGGCTGCCCGGCGGCGCGCGTTCGGCATGTTCTCCGCGGCTGCCACCGCAGCCGCCAGGTCACTGAGCCGCTCGGTGATCGCACCCACGAACGCCTTCGTCTCCGGGTCTTTGGCGGACTTGGGCTTCTGTTCGGCCAACAGGCGCATCGAGTGTTCCGCGCCGGCGATCCGCGCGGAGAGTTGTGCGCCGTGCCCGGAGAACTGACCGAGCTGGCTGAGCGGAACACCGAGCTTGTCGGCGCGGCGTTCGTCGATCAGACCGCGCGCCGCGATCGAAGCGCGGTACACCAGGGGGACCGCCACAGGTGCCAGCAAACGGGAGATGGTGAGCGCCCTGCGAACCCGCGTCGGGGAGAACAGCTTGCCCTCGCGAGCAGCTTTGAGCTGAGTTTCAGCAACCTTGAGTGCGGTGCGGTCGCTGTCACGCTGCGCTTTGAGCTGCGCCTGGAGCGCGCGCGTCTGGGCCCTCTGCTCGACCTTGAACCTGCGGACCTCGTTCTTGGCTGACAGCTTCGCTTCGAGCTTGGCCTTGACCTTGATGGCGCGGGCCTCAGCCCTGCGGGTCGCGCGGGATTTGCGTCGCTTGAACAAAGCCATCCCTGCGGCCTCCCAGTCATCTCATTGGCACATTCCGCCGGGGATGCGGCGGTGGACGGTGACCAACACTATCGCTCGCTGTTCATCGAGGTGGTCGCGCGCCCCGATGGACGGCCGGTTTGGTTTACTCAGCAAACGGCAGACTCTCTTGTGCGAGAATCGAAGGACATCGACGGACATCGACGTCACACGGGGTATCGCGGCTCGCCGCGTTCGCGTTGCCCGGGCTTGCCGAATTCTCGTTCTGACCGGGGTGGGCTGGTGGGATATCGGCAGGCCAGAGCGGGACAGCGCGTGCGCCCCAGTGGATCGCGATTCATGAGCGAGATCGAGAACTGCCCACTCCGACGGGCCGGGCAGCGCATAGTGGACTCATCGAGAGGGGGATATGGTGCCTGCGAGCCGCAGTGTGACCAGGGCGGTCAGCGAGGTGCTCGACCTCGCTCCGCGACGGGGCGAAGTGTCGCTGCCACGCCTGGTCGAAGCAGTCAGCGAGAGCCGTGGCAGACCCATCGAACTCGCGACGGCCGAACTGCCACCCGGTGTCTGCGGTCAGTGGCGTCAGTACTCCGATCGTGACGTGTTCCTGATCCAGCAGGGCCTACCCGCCTGGGATCGCACCGTCGCCCACGAACTCGGGCACCTCGTGCTCGGGCACGAGGGCATCCCAGTTGTGCAGGCGGCGATCGAGAACACCGAGCTGGCCAGCTCCGATCTGATCGGATACATGCTGAACCAGCGCACCGGATGCATGGGGCCCAGCGGCGAGGAGGCCGAGCAGGAGGCCGAGGACTTCGCCGCTCTGCTCACCTATCGCCTGGGAAGGCTGCCGTCAGATCGTTCGTCGATCGTCCAGGTCCGGCTCGGAGAGGCGTTTGGTTGATCGTCTGGGTCATTGCCGGTCTTCTCGGATTGGCCACCGGCCTGCGAATCGGCTGGGCGCTGGTCAATAAGCAATCCCTGGTAAGTACCGCCATGATCCTGGCGCTCGGCAGCCTCGGTGTCGTCGCGGCGCTCAACTGGCAGCCGCTGACGCTCCTGATCGACACGGTGTTCCACTGGCCCAACATCTCGATCGGGCTGAGCCAGGTCGCGCTGGTCGCCTGCGCGGCGGGGAGCTGCGTGATGATCACCACGGTCTCGTCGTCCCGCCCGCCCGCCGCGGCACGAAAGATCGCGGTCGCCCAATATGCCGCCGCCGCGGTTATCGCAGGCGTCAGCATGGCCGTCTTCCTGATGGCGGGCCAGCAGCCGGAGATGTCGCCGGAGGAATACCTCAAGCGCAGCATCGACTCCGGCGGCAACGCGCTGCCGTGGCTTGTCCCGCTGCTCTACGTGCTGCTGGCGCTGAGCCTGGTGGCCTGGGCGGGACTGCGACACTCCAACCGGACACGGCGCGGCCGGGCATTGTTCGTGTTCACGATCGGCATCGTGCTGATCGTGCTTGCCCTTGGGTTCTTCCTGATGCGCGCGGCAGGCACGACAGGGTTGGTCGGCGTCGGCGCCGCGGCCACGCTACTGGGCTGCGCGATGCTCGTCGTCGCGGCCGGGTCACTCCTGCCCAGCCTGGAGGACTGGTTCGGGGCGCGCCGGGAACTGCGGACGATACAGCCGCTTCTGGAGGAACTGGGGCGCCGCCACCCCGACGTGGGTATCGGGGTGCGGCCGCGCGGTCCGCTCGTGTTCCGGGTCGCCGAGCGCATGTCGTTGATCTCCGACGCGCTCTTTCTGGAAGCCACCGCCGCCGATGGCGCCTTGCGCCCGGTCGACACCGCCGGAGCCGACTTCAGCGATCTCGACGAACTCGTCGAACGGGCCGAGCTTGAGGCCCCCGACGCGACCCCTACCGAGCAGGCGGCGGCCGTCGCCGCATGGATCTATGAGGGCAGAGACGGGGACGCAGCCGAGGCGCGCACAAAGTTCCCCGGTCTGGCGTGGCTGCGTCAGCCCGCGACATACTCGGACCGGGAGTGGATTCTCGAGATCGCCCGCCAATACCGGCAGCTCAACGACGGACTTGCTGCCGTCGCAGAGCACACTGCCTGAGATGCCGTTGCCGACTACGGAGCCGGCACCGCGGCCGGGCTAAACGTCGAGGTTCTCGCGGCGACGCAGTTCATCGACCTTCAGGACGATGTCCTGCTTGGCCTCGGGCGACAAGCCGACCGTCCGTGCCGCAATGCGGCGAACGCCTTCGTCACGCATTCCCGCGAGCAGGGTGAGCTCCTTGTCGAGCTTCTCGTAGTACTCGTCGTCGGTGAAGTAAGCGGGCTTGATGCGGAAGAAGTTGGCAAGCGCCGCCATCGTTGCAACCGATGGATTGGTTCGGTTGCCGGAACGCAACTGCGACAGGTATGGCGCCGACATGGTGACACCTTCTGACTTGAGCGCTGCGATCACCTCCGCCGAGGTGTGCGGCCCACGTCCGGGCGGGTAGACGGTGTCGAACAGCCGGTTGAGCCGAGCGGCAAACGTATTGCTCATCAGGTTGACCTCCACATACAGACAAGCGGGTTCTTAGGGCGGCGTATTTGCTGATCATCGTAGCGACAGTTATGGCAACAACCAAGTGCAAACGCGAAATTGTTAACGCGGCTAACGGTGTGGCCTGCCGGTGTCTGCGAGAACAGCGTCATCCTCTGTACCTCTCGCGGTGATCGTACGGTGAGCTGAAGCAAATAATAACGGCTCTGTAGGCAGCATACTCGCGCCTCTTGGACAGCCCCAGAAACCGCAGCCTCGCCCTGTTGCCGTGGGCAACGTCGGCGTATGGGACTCCGCAGGATCAAGGCGTTTGCTGGGGCGTCGGGGCAGCAGCCAGGCGTTCGACGCCGTGGCGGACATGCTCAACGCAATGTTGTGCGGCGAACTCCCGGAATGCCTGGGAAAAAGACAGCCAGTGCAACTGTCAGTAGCCAACGGCAAGGCCGGGGGCTACCCCCTCAGGCGGCGAGGAGCATCGCGAGTATCGCGGTGTCGGGGTGGCTGATCGGGTCGACACCGACGCGACTCACCATCGACGTCACGGTGCCGTCGGATTCGGCTTCGACCCACGCCGCCCGGTGTTCCAGGCCGAGATGGGGCAGTCCGGGCAGGAGGACGCAACCGGACGCGGCGCCTGTGCATTCGGGAAGCGACGGCATGGTCTCCGACGGCGGGTGGAGCATCATCAGCGCCGGGGGCTGGCGATCGGCGAAATGGCCAGGCGGCACCGCTGACTTGCCCACCACAGTCCCCTCGGCGAGCACGAGACCGACGGTGCCGGGAGCCGGCTCTTCGGGGAGCTCCTCGCGGGCGCCGAAAATGGTTGTCGTGGAAAGCAATCCAGGCATCGAAGCGACACGCACCGCCACCATCAGCAGCTGTGCCCACTCCTTCGTCGAATCCGGCCAACGACCGGACACCACGAATCCCTTGAGTGACCCATGCGAATGAAACGGGGCGATCTCGATCGCCCGCCCGGACCCGAAATCCATTTCGCCTCCCGGCGTCCAATGCAGTGCCCGACACGCCCGTGGGTCGATCCGCCCAGAATGCGGCAGATACCCACTGGTGCGCAAGCGGACACGACTGCCAGGGAAGAAATTGGCCAAACCGAAATGAACCCGGCTCGGTCGATGACCGAGCCGGGTTGTGCCGGTTAGAGGGGTGCCGCGTCAGGCAGGCGGGTAGACGCCCATCTGCTTGGCCTTGTCGGTCTGCCAGAAGATGTCGGAGATCTCGTCGATGGTCTTGAGCAGCTTCTCCGCGACGGCGACATCGAGCGACTTCTTGGCGTCACCCGCGCCGTGCACGCCGTCCCAGAACAGCTGGTGCAGGTTCGGGAACTGCTCGAAGTGGTCCTTGGTGAAGAAGTCGGCCCACAACACCGTCAGGTGATGCTTGACCTCTTCGGCGCGCTGCTCCTTGATGATGATGGCGCGGGTCTTGAAGTGGTCGTCGTCGGAATCGTGGTACTTCTGCAGGGTCTTGAGGACCGACAGCGCCTCGATCTTGGCCTGGGCGGGATCGTAGACGCCGCAGTACAGGTCGCAGTGGGCGTGGGCGGGGGTGGCGTTGGCAAACAGTCGATGCAGCATGTGTCTTAACTTACCCTTAGGCCATGCCCCATAACCATGGGCCGTCCCGGTGGCCACTGCGACGTTTCGTGGTCGTCGAGGACTCGATGCATCCGACGTTGAAGCCCGGCGACGGGTTGGTGGCGCTGCGGGGCGGTCGGATCAAATCCGGACAGCTGCGCGTCTTCCCGGACCCGCTGCTTTCGACGCGGTATCTGGTGAAGCGAGTCGGGGGAGTCCGTCGATCCGTTTCTGGCGCAACGTTCGAGGCCCTGTCCGACAATGCCGGGGCCGCGGGCGTCACCGATTCACGGGAGTTCGGCTGGGTGCCTGCGGCGCGCTCCTACCGCGTGGTGTGGAGGGTCCGAAAAGGCTGAGGGGGGCGCGGAGTGGGGCGGACTCAGTACAGGGCGGACTCAGTACAGAACGATCAGCGCGAGAACGCCGAGCAGAACAAGAGCGATGAGCCCGGCGCGCAGACACGCCATCATCTGACTGCGCGTGTAAACGCGCGAGGACTGCCATTCAGACGGCGGGAGTGCGGACCCAGAGCCCATCGAAGACCACGTCATCAGATGCTCCTCACCTGCACGCCGGTTTCCTCCCCATAATCGAGTTCCCCAACTCAAACCCCAGTGAGATCAGTCACAGGTGAGTCATGTGACGCCGATCATAACGCCTCTTGTTCGCTGCTGAGAAATCGAGCGCGGCACCCGTCCGGATCGCCTCAAAACTTAGTCCTACGAGGCATTTCGCTCTGGCCGGAGCCGGCCTGTTGATCGTCACCGATTAAAGGTGCGGGTATTCACAGGTGCCGTGGTCGGCCACGCCGATTGACTTGCGAATAGCCGTGGGATCGCCCTCCCGACCCTGTGGATGAACCTGTGGAAACTGTGGATAGCGTGCGGCCTCGTCGGTATTGCTGCTGGTGTGTACTCACCGGGCCGTGTCAGCATTGAGGCATGGATGACACCGACGTGCCGCAGGCGGTGATCGGCGACGTACCCGCGAACTTCGACGAGGCCGTGATTCTGCTCGACGTGCGCGAAGACGACGAGTGGCAGCGCGGCCACGCGCCAGGCGCCCAACACATTCCGATGGGTGATGTACCTGCGCGGATGGCCGAGATCGACACCGAGGCACAGTTGTTCGTGGTGTGCCACGCCGGCGGCCGGTCGCAACGGGTGGCCCAGTACCTGGCCCGCAACGGCTTCGAGCCGATCAACGTGACCGGAGGCATGCTGGCCTGGGCCGGCGATGGGCGTCCGGTGGTCACTGATGCCGGATCCCCTGGAACGGTCTGATTAGGCTGGTCCGATGATCCAAGTGTGCTCCCAGTGCGGGACGCGGTGGAACGTCCGCGACCGTCACAGGGTGTGGTGCCCGCGCTGCCGCGGGACCCTGCTGGCTCCGTCGGGTCACGGGACAGGTCAGGGGTGGGCACCGCCGCAGGCACAGCCGCAGTCGGGTGGGCGGGGTCCCGGTCCACTTCTGCCGTCCGGTTACCGGTGGGTGGCGGTACGTCCTGGCGCACCGCCGCAGCCGCGCCGCGGCCGCCGGGTACTCGGCCCGACCCCGCGCTATCAGAGCATTCCGCGGTGGGGCCTGTCGGAACACTTCGCGTCTGGCTCCGAAAAGCCCGTCGAGCGGCGAGGGCCGTCAGCCAATGCCGTACGGATGACGCTGATCGCGACCATGGCGGTGCTTGGCGCCGCGGCGTTCGTCCACCTGGTGCGCTACGTGCTGCTGATCATCAACCGGACGGTGCTGCTCAACCCGTGGGTCGCCGCGGCGGCCACCTGGGGTGGCGTGGCGATCAGTGTGGTCGCGGTATTCATGGTCGTGGCAAGCGCACTGCTGCTGACGAATTGGTTGATCGCGCGCCGTGCCGCGGCGTTCGCGCATCGCGGGATCCCGGAGCAGAGGTCACCGTCGGCGCTGCGGTTCGGCTGCCTCATTCCGATCGTGAATCTGCTGTGGGCTCCGGTGTTCGTCATCGAACTCGCCGACATCGAGGGCCGGTCGCACCGGTTGCGCCGACCCATTGTGGTGTGGTGGTTGGTCTGGCTCGCAAGCACTGCGGTGTCGGTTTTCTCGGTCGCGACGAGCTTCACCACCGATCCGCAGGGCATCGCCGACAACACGGTGACGACGACCGTGGCCTACCTGTTCGCCGCCGCGGCGCTGTTCCTGGTCCTGCAAGTCTTCCTCGGCTTCGAGCGTCAGCCGGTGGAGCGACCGTCACGACGGTGGGTGATCGTCGCGACCGGTGATGCCGCAGACGAATCGAAAGTGGCAGATTCCGCGCGTGCAGTTGAGCCCGACGGGGAGAACCCGGCAGCATAGCGGTATGAGCTCCGGCGAGACATTCGGCGGCCATCCGTTTGTGGTCGCCCATCGAGGTGCCTCAGCAGACCGGCCGGAACACACGCGAGCCGCCTACCAGCTCGCTCTCGAGGAGGGCGCCGACGCCGTCGAATGCGACGTCCGGCTGACCAGGGACGGCCACCTGGTGTGTGTGCACGACCGCAAGCTGGAGCGCACATCGACAGGAAGTGGCCTCGTCAGCGAGATGACGCTCGCGCAGCTCCGCGAGCTGGAGTACGGGTCCTGGCACCCGAGTTGGCGCGCTGACGGGAGCCACGGCGACACCGGCCTGCTGACCCTCGACGATCTCGTCGCGCTGGTCCTGGACTGGAACCGGCCGGTCAAGATGTTCATCGAGACCAAGCATCCGGTGCGCTTCGGGGCGCTGGTGGAGAGCAAGGTGCTCGCCCTACTGCACCGCTACGGCATCGCCTCGCCGGCGTCCGCGGACCTGTCGCGGGCAGTGGTGATGTCCTTCTCGGCAGCCGCGGTCTGGCGGATCCGGCGGGCGGCGCCGATGCTGCCGACCGTCCTGCTCGGCGAGACGTCTCGTTACCTAGGTGGCAGCGCTGCAACGACGGTGGGCGCCACCGCGGTGGGGCCGTCGATCGCGACCCTCCGTGAGCACCCCGAGCTGGTGGATCGGGCTGCCGCGCAGGGTCGCGCGCTGTACTGCTGGACCGTCGACCATTACGAGGACGTCCAGTACTGCCGCGACATCGGCGTGGCGTGGATCGCGACGAATCATCCCGGCCGCACCAAAGGCTGGCTGCAGAACGGGTTGACGGGCGCCGGTCGCGATTAGATGGCGCCGCCTGCGGCCTTGGGGGCCAGCGGATCAGCGGCGGGAGCAGAGATCTCACGGGCGACGTAATCCTCGAGGTGGAACAGGTCGGCACCAGCACGTTCGGCGATGCGCACCAGGGTCGTCATCATCGCGACCTCTTCGACCTGTTCCTTCAGGAACCACTGCAGGAACTGTTCGCCCAGGTAGTCGCCTTCGTCACGGGCAGTTCCGGCGAGCCGGCTGATCTGGTCGGTGACGGAACGCTCGAGATCGAGGGCGAGTCGGATGGCGTCACGCGGCGTCTCGAAGGCGTTGCGCACCGGGTCGACGGCCGGGATCTCGGTGGTCACGCCGCGGTCGATCAGGTGCTGTACGAGCATCAACGCATGATTGCGTTCCTCGACCGACTGGCGATAGAAGAGTTTGGCCAGCTGCGGCAGATCGGCGCTGTCGAAATACACCGCGATGGCGAGGTATTGCTGTGACGCTCCGAGTTCGCTGCGAACCTGATCGTTCAGCAGGCAGTGGAACTTGGTATCGAGTGCGTCTTGGGTGGTCATGTCTGGAGGATATAGCAGGTCAGAGGTGCTGTCAGCGAAGGTGAACCTAACCTGGACGACGCAAAGGCGAGCGTAACCTCAGTAAGCCAAGCCAGCGCTACGCGGTCAATAATATTTGCTGGAGCTACTGATTGGCGGCATCGAGTACGTCCTGCGGCACCCGCGAGTCAGAAGCGAGGGCCGCGAACAACCGCTCGGCGGCCTCGCTGTCCCACACCACGATCGATCCGGAACCGTTGTCGGTGAACTCGCCGATGGGCACGGTGATGTTCGTGATGTCGCCCCGCAGCGCCCAGCCGAGACGGGCGAGATCCCAGATGTGGTCGCTCTCGTTGACCGTCACCGTGTCGGCCGCCGCACGCGCCATCGGATACCAGCGCAGTGGGTTGAGCAATACCGCCGGGCTTGCGGCACGGTCGACGAGAGTGGACATGAATTGTCGCTGGTTGGCCATCCGGTCGAGATCGGCGCGCGCAGTGGCACGGCTACGCACGTATCCGAGCGCTGCCGGGCCGTCGAGATGCTGGCAGCCGGCGGGAAGATCGATGCCCGCGAGCGGATCGTTGATCGGCTCGGCGGGGCACAGCGTCACACCGCCGACAGCGTCGACGAGCCCGGCGAACCCTCCGAAGCCGATCTCGGCGTAGTGGTCGAGGCGCATCCCGGTGGCCTGCTCGACCGTCTGTGCCAGCAGCTGCGGACCGCCGAGAGAAAACGCCGCGTTGATCTTGTCGCTGCCGTACTCGGGAATGGGCACGTAGGAGTCGCGGGGGATCGACACCATGGTGGCCGGGACGTCAGCGCCGAGCCCGGGCAGGTGCACCAGCAGGATGGTGTCGGTGCGGCTTGCACCGAGGTCGCCGCCAGTGGTGAGTTCTGCCTGCTGTTCTGGGGTCAGTCCGTCCCGGCCGTCCGATCCGACGAGCAGCCAGGTGGTACCGGCGCCCTGACCGGGGCGGTCCGGATAATCGGTGAGCGCCGCGATGCGGGTCAGGGACGAATCCGCCCACACGCCGACGGCGACCCCGCCGACCGCGAGCAGGAGCAGGCACACGAGCGCGACCCGGATCCAGCGGCGCGCGCGCCCAGGCTTCCTGCGCGCAGGTGGCGGCACTGGTGGGCGAGGAGCCGCCGGCCGGCGTTGCCGTGGTGGGGGTGGCGGCGCAGGCGGGGCCGGCCGGCGCGGCGGTGGGGCCGGGGGTGTGCGCGGTGGCGGCGGAGACTGCCGCGGTGGCGGCGCGGATCTGCGCGGAGGGGTCGAGGGATTGGGCGGCCACGCGGGACGATGGTTCGGGTCGCGTCGGATCGCCTGTGACGGCTCCCGGCGACCGGGGGTTCCCGGCGGGGGAGACGGCGGAACCCGCCCAGGGAACGGCGGCCGCTTGTCGGTCACCAGAAGAATGTACGCGCAGGCGGGGTCGCCGGCGGTGAACCTGTCCGGGGCTAGAGCAGCCACCCGAGGCGGCCCGCCAGCAGCGAGTAGCCGACGAAGGCGACCGCATCGATGAGCGTGTGCGCCACGATCAGGGGCCACAGCCGCCCGGTGCGCTGCCACGCGTAGCCGAACACCAGCCCCATCGCGACATTGCCCAGGCCCGCCCCGAACCCCTGGTACAGGTGATAAGCACCGCGCAGAAGGCTTGAAATCGCCAGTGCCAGCCGCGGATTCACGTTCAACTGGCGCAGCCGGGTGAGGAGGAAGCCGACGACGACCACCTCCTCGGCCCAGGCGTTGCCGAACGACAGCAGCAACAACACGGGGATCCGCCACCAGGTGTCATTGAGCTCAGCGGGCTCGACGGAGGCGTTGAGCTCCAGGATTCGGGCGATCTGATAGAGCGCCAAGCCGGGCACGCCGATGAGCAGGGCCAGGCCCACGCCACCGAGAACGTCTCGGCGCCAGTGGATTCTGGTGAGACCGATCCGTGCGGGCCCGTCGCCGCCGCGCCACAACAGGTAGATCGCCAGCGCCCCCCACGCGAGGAGTTGGAACAGGCCGGCCAGATTCAGGCCGAGGTCGATCAGATCGAAGGGGGAGCGGGTGGGGTTGAGGGCGATGGTCTGGCCCGAGAGACCGAGGAGGACGCCCTCGGCGAGGCTGAGCAGCGCCGTATACGCGCTGAGCGCGAACGTGACCGCCAGAACGACGGCGATCTCAAGGCGCAGCGCCCGCCGCTGAACATCGGTCAGCTCGTCGTCGGTGGCGCTCACCGCAGCTACGGTAGCGGGGCGACAGCAGCCCCGGCGGCTCAGACGCCGCGCGCGCGCAGCCCGTTGAGGAAGGGGCAGCCCATCAGAACGCGGATCGCCTGGCTCAGCCCTGTCACGTCGTCAACGGGTTTGGCGAACGGCAGTCGCACATCGTGGTCACCATCGTCGCCCTCGACACGCAATTGGACGCCGTAGCGATCCAGCCCCAGCGGCCGAACCCGGCCCCTTCGCAGCGACGTGGGCAGGCGAGTGGCCAAGCGGTCGACGACGTCGCGGTGTGCCGACTCCATGTGCTGCAGCCAGCAGGACTCCATGGCGCAGAACGGATCCGGGGTGGCGCCGAGCAGCGCACCGAGCGCGACGGACTCAGCGCCGGTCGAGTCTGCGACCACGACGGACTCGATCTCCAGGCGCATCAGCGCGTAGCGGGTGTCGCTCTCATCCGCTGAGCGGCCGGAATTCACTTGCAGTAGCGCAGGATTGGGATCCGCGGAGGCGATCAGATCGAGCAGACCGGGCACCTCGCTCACCGGGACGTCCCGCAACCGGCCCTGGATCCAGACCAGCGACCGCACCGGCTCCCGCAGCGGCAGGGGCGCGTAGTCGGTCATTTCCAGCACCGCCTGCCTGCCTGAGTGACCCGCCGAGGCGACCGTCGCGGCAAGCAAGCCGTCGACGGGCACGGTGATCGCGAATGACCCGTCGTCGAGAAGGTGGTGTACCGGGGTGGTCGTGGGATCGAGACCCTCTACCGCGAGCATCGCGCCGCCGGCCCGCACGCACGCGCTGCGGATCCGCTCGGCCGTGGTAGGTGCCGGAAGTGCCATCGAGGTGCCTTTCGTGGTGGTAAGGTGAGGCTAACTTAACTAGCTCGACGTGGTCGGCGCAAGGCCTTCGTCCAGCGGAACGGGATTACCAGGGCAACCGATAAGGTGGTGCGGTGCCCGGCATCGCCTACCTCGGTCCCGAGGGAACGTTCACCGAGGCGGCTCTGCGCGCCATCGCGGCCGGCGGCCTGATCCCGCCGGGGCGGGGCTCGGACGGCTCCGGCGCAGAGCCGATCACCCACATCGCCACCGACAGCACAGGTGCCGCCCTGGCCGCCGTCCGCTCCGGTGAAGCAGACTTCGCCTGCGTGCCGATCGAGAACTCGATCGACGGTTCGGTGATACCGACCCTGGACAGCCTTGCCGACGGTGCCCCGCTCCAGATCTACGCCGAACTGACACTCGATGTGTCCTTCTCCATCGCCGTGCGGCCCGGAACCGCAGGCGGCGACGTACGGACCGTCGCGGCCTTCCCGGTGGCGGCCGCCCAGGTCAAGCGGTGGTTGAGCGGGAATCTACCCAAAGCTGAACTGGTTCCGGCCAATTCGAATGCGGCGGCGGCCGCGGACGTCGCGGCCCGTCGGGCGGATGCCGCCGTCACCACCGCGCTGGCCGCGCAGCGCTACGGTCTCGATTCGCTCGCGGCGGGCGTCGTCGACGAACCGAACGCCCGCACCAGATTCGTCCTGGTGGGGTGTCCCGGCCCGCCGCCGAAAGTCACCGGCGCCGACCGGACATCGGTTGTGCTGCGGCTCGACAACGTGCCGGGCGCGCTGGTCGCTGCGATGACCGAGCTGTCGATGCGCGACATCGACCTGACGCGGATCGAGTCCCGACCTACCCGTACCGAGCTGGGCACCTACAAGTTCTTCCTGGATTTCGTCGGGCACATCGAGGACGCCTCGGTCGCCGAGGCGCTCATGGCGCTGCACCGCCGCTGCGCGGATCTGCGTTACCTGGGGTCATGGCCGACGGGCGACGCGGTTGGGGCCGTTCCGCCGCAATGGGATGAGGCGGCGACCTGGTTGGACCGACTCAGGGAGGGCAGGCCGTGAGCGGACGTCTGGTGCTGGTGCGGCACGGGCAGACGCACGGAAACGTCGATCGGCGGCTGGACACCAGGCCGCCAGGAGCGGAGCTGACCGACCTCGGTCGCGATCAGGCCAGGACCTTCGCCAGGGGGTTGTTCCGTCCGCCGGCGATGCTCGCGCATTCGATCGCGACCCGCGCGGTTCAGACGGCCCGCGAGATCCATGCCGAGGTCAGCGCAGAGATCGGTGCCGGAACCGGCCCGCATGCGTTCGAGGGGCTCCACGAGGTCCAGGTCGGCGATCTGGAGAACCGCTCAGACGAAGCCGCGCACGACGAGTTCAACGCCATCTATCGGCGCTGGCACGGCGGCGAGCTCGATCTCGCGTTGCCCGGCGGGGAAACCGCGCAACAGGTATTGGACCGCTACGTCCCTGTCCTCGAACACCTCCGCATGCGCTACCTCGACGACGCGGCGTGGCACGGCGACATCGTCGTCGTCAGCCACGGCGCTGCGATCCGGCTGGTCTCTGCGGTACTCGCGGGGGTCGACGGTCACTTCGCCATCGACCACCACCTGGCCAACACCGAATCCGTGGTGCTGGCACCGATCACCGACGGCCGGTGGAGCTGCGTGCAGTGGGGCAAACTGACGCCGCCGTTCGGCCCGGAGACACCGGTGACGACGGGCGGCGCGGATGCGTCGCGCTCAGCCGACCCGATGGGCTGACACTGCGGCGACCTCGTCGCAGACACACCCGACGGCGCTGCAGTCGATGCGGAGCTCATGGACGCTGTCGGTGACGACGCATGCGTCCTCGGTGCATTCGGTGCGAAGGAAAGCATGATGGATGAGCGTGCCGTGGCAGTGCTCCAGGCCCAGACGGCAGGCGCGGCACTGATCGGTCATATGCCGTTTCTAGCACCTGCCGGTGACGAGATCGGGTTGCCGCGCGGCATCGTCGGGACCGCTTCAGCCCCAGCCGAGTTCGTGCAGTCGATCGTCGTCGATGCCGAAGTGGTGCGCGATCTCGTGGATCACTGTGATGGCCACTTCGTCGACGACCTCCTTCTCGCTGTCACAGAAGTCCAGCAGCGCCTCGCGGTAGATGGTGATGGTGTCCGGTAACGATCCTGCGTACCAGGAATCCCGCTCGGTCAACGCCGTGCCCTCGTAGAGCCCCAGGATGTCGGGCTCGTCCTCGTTGCGATCCGCGACCAGGATGACCACGTTGTCGATCGCCGCGGCGAGCCCGGGCGGGACGAGGTCGAGCGCATCGCCGACCAGTTCGTCGAACCGTTGCGGGCTCATCCGCACGGCCACGGACTTACACCCCGGGCGGCGGCGGGAAGGGCAGCGGCGGAGGCGGCAGTTGTTCGACCGGTGGCCCAGGTACCGCGGCCGGCGGCGGCGGCGCCGCGGGCGGGGGGAGCGCGCCGGGCGGAGGAAGCGCGCCGGGCGGAGGAAGCGCGCCGGGTGGCGGGAGCTGCTCGGCGGGCGGTGCGCCCGGCGGTGGCGGGGGTCCGTTGATGAACGTGTTGCCCTGTCCCGGCGGTAGGGCCTCCGTCGGGGCCTGCTCCGTCGGCGTGGGTGCCGTCGTTGCCTGCGGACCGTGCACGGTCTGATCTTCGCTCTCGTCGGACGTCGTGTCGGACGATCCGGACGATGACTGCGATCCGGACGACGATTGCGATCCGGACGACGATTGCGATCCGGACGACCCGGATGATGACTGCGACGACGAGTCGGGCATCGGGATCGGCGGAAGGCTCAGCCGCTCTTCCGGGATGTCCGGCGGTGGAACGGGCGGCTGCCCGTTGATCATCAACGGGCCCTTTGCCGTGTTGAGCAACGTGGACCACCCGCCGTTGCCGAGCGTGGCACCGATGCTGCACGACACCTGGTGGCTACCCGCCGCCCAGCTCGGCAGCGACACCGTGCTGTAGATCAGCGTCAGCGTCGTGTCGCGCAGCTTGATCGGCGCCACGTAGGCGTCGGTCATCTTGGTGCATTCGTCTTTGATGAAGGTGTCCTGCTCGGCTTCGGGCGGAAGGACGCCGGGGAACCTCGTGGCGAGGTTGACTGCGCCCGTCACCTCCATGGCGTGCGGTGCAGCGCAGTCCACCGGGATGTCGGTGGGCTGGTTGGTCGCCGGGTCGATACCGAGGCAGGTCCCCACCGGCCACACCTTGGACTGGTCGATCTCTGCGACCCTGCCCTGGAAAGCGAGCTGCTGGTTGTTGGGTCCGGGCAGCTGCAGACCGCAGAGCATCCGGCGTTCCCCGGATTGCCGCCACGCCTTGTCGCCTGACCACAACATGCTGATGGTGAAGCGGCTGTTGGGATCGAAGCGGGCGCCCAGATAGTGCTTCACCGCGGCCGAGCACTGCTCCTGGCTGATCTGCTGAATGCGCGCCACCGAAGGAGGCGCGGCGTCGGGGCCGTACTCACTGCCGGGGAACGTCCGCATGTCCACGGACTCGGCGACCTCGAACCGGTGCTCACCGGTGCAGTCGACGATCTCGGCGGCGTCGGGGGTGCGGTCCGGCCAGTTCAGACAGTCCCCACTCTTGGCATGGTCGAAAGTGTCGTTGCCGCGCGGACCGAGGGAGATCGCATTGGCGGTCAGCCCGCCCGACGGATCGGTAGTGGGCAACACCGTGATGACGCCCGCGATCAGGAGTCCGCCGAGGGCCGTCAGCAGCAGCGCGCGCCGGGTCGACGCCGCGTGCAGGCTCCGCCACCAGGGCGCGGGGGTCGGTCCGGTTGTCTCTGACATCGACTCCATTGTGACAGGCGTGGCAGGTGCTGTGACTAGTGATGCAGTTGTAACGTCGTTCGGTTGTGCCGGGTGGGTGCGAAACCTACTAGGGTTGGCGCCCGTGATCGACCCGAAAGTCCTGCGAGAAAACCCAGACGCCGTGCGCGCATCGCAACAGGCCCGTGGCGAAGATCCCGGACTCGTCGACGCGCTCACCGAGGCCGATACGGCGCGGCGGGCCGCCATCTCCGCCGCCGACAACCTACGCGCCGAGCAGAAGTCGGCGAGCAAGCTGGTCGGAAAGGCCTCGCCGGACGAACGCCCGGGCCTGCTGGCAGCGGCCAAGGATCTCGCGGACAAGGTCAGGGTTGCCGAGGTGACGCAGTCCGAGGCGGAGAAGGCCTACACGGCGGCGCACATGGCGATCTCCAACGTCATCATCGACGGGGTCCCCGCCGGGGGTGAGGACGACTTCGTGGTTCTCGCCACCGCCGGCGAACCGCCTGCCATCGACAATCCGAAGGATCATCTCGAGCTCGGTGAGTCGCTTGGGCTGATCGACATGGAGCGCGGCGCGAAGGTGTCCGGCTCGCGGTTCTACTTCCTGACCGGCTTCGGAGCGTTGCTGCAGCTGGGACTGTTTCAGCTCGCGGTGCGCACCGCCACCGAGAACGGCTTCACGCTGATGATCCCGCCGGTGCTGGTCCGGCCGGAGATCATGCAGGGCACCGGTTTTCTCGGAGCCCATGCCGACGAGATCTACCACCTCGAAGAGGACGACATGTACCTCGTCGGCACCTCCGAGGTGCCGCTGGCCGGCTACCACTCCGGCGAGATCCTCGACCTGTCGCAGGGTCCGCTGCGGTATGCGGGCTGGTCGTCGTGCTTCCGCCGGGAGGCGGGCAGCTACGGCAAGGACACCCGCGGCATCATCCGCGTGCACCAGTTCGACAAGGTCGAGGGTTTCGTCTACTGCAAGCCGGAGGAGGCCGCGGCCGAGCACGATCGGCTTCTCGGCTGGCAGCGGCAGATGCTGGCCGACATCGAGGTGCCGTACCGGGTGATCGACATCGCTGCAGGCGATCTGGGCTCGTCGGCGGCCCGCAAGTTCGACTGCGAGGCGTGGGTGCCGACCCAGCAGACTTATCGGGAGCTGACCTCGACGTCGAACTGCACGACGTTCCAGGCCCGCAGGCTGGCGGTGCGCTACCGCGACGAGAACGGCAAGCCGCAGACCGCGGCGACACTCAACGGCACGCTGGCCACCACGCGCTGGCTGGTGGCGATCCTGGAGAACCATCAGCAGCCCGACGGCAGCGTGCGGATCCCCGACGCGCTGGTGCCCTATGTCGGCACCGACGTGCTGGCGCCGAAGAAGTAGCCGGGTCTACCGGCCGCTGTTCAGGAACTCGTCGAGCAGCGCGAGAAACTGCTCGGGGTTCACCGGCGTGCACGCCGGATCGGGGTGTGCCCCAGGTACATCCAGGGTCACCAGGGTTGACTTCAGCGGCCTGCGCACGTCCAGCGGCAGCCAGCGGCGGAAGTCTGAACTGCCCCAAAGCCGGAACCGTTGCATGAACAGGCCCAGCGGGGTGGCGCGGTAGCCGCGGATGTCGCGCAGCGGGATGATCTTCGAGGTGCCGGACGGAAAGTGGTAGCGGCGCAACGTGAGTGCCTCCCGATCCAACTGGATCAGGCCGTCGTCGTAGAACTTCGGTGGGGCGGTCACAGCTTCACCGAGCGGAGTTCGTGGCCCTTGGTGGTCAGGCAGCGACCGTTCGTCAGATTCCACTGCCAGCCATGGAGGTTGCACGTCAGCGTCGTGCCCTCGACTACGCCGAACTTCGACAGGTCCGCCTTCAGGTGCGGGCAGCGGCGTTGAATCTCCCAGCCTTCCAAGGCGATCGACGCGCTGTCGTCGTGTGCCTCGGCGAACCAGCCGTCGGCGTAGGCGATCCGTTCGTCGGTGAGGCACTTGAAGAACGTGTACAGGTACTCGTTGTACCCACCGACCCGCCAGGCCGAGAACCGCGTCGACAGGAAGATGGTGTTCACCCAGTCCGGCTCGCGATCCCGCAGCACCGTGCGCACCAACTCTGGGGCGATGCCGAATCCGTAGCGGAACTTCTCATCCGGAATAGCTTCACGGACAGTACGTTTCGGAAAATCGAGCACTATGGTTTCTTGACGGTCTCCCGTCCCCAGCCGCAGTTCGACGGGATACCCGATGCCGTCGCAGATCTGATCCGACTGCAGCATGATCGGCTCGAAGAGGTCGCGCAGCGGTTCCAGCATCGACTCACCGGCCGCAGGGGCCCAGCGGGCCTTCTCGGCCGCGAGCACCGGGGCCATCCGGTCGGCGTAAGCGGCGATGTAGTCGGCCTTGCCGGTCGTGAAGATGGCCTGCACGTCGTCGTCGCGAAGTGGATGTTTCAGCGAATCAAGTTGCGAACCAGTGAATTCCGCGGTCGACCCGGGAATCATCAACAGGCCGCCGTCGTGACCGTGGGTGCGCATCTGGTCGAGGAAGACGATCTGGTCGGGAAAGATGTTGGCCGGATCGCCGTGGTCGTCGTTGAGGTGGCGCAGCTCGGCATCCAGGAAGCAGGGCGGCCCCGCTGACGGGATGACCCATGTCGCACCGACCTGTGCGATGTACTGCCTGCAGCGGTCCATCTGGCGTTGCCGCTTCTGGGTGCCGAAGGCCTCCTTGGCGCGCGCGGGCATGTCATAGACCATCGGATACCAGATGGCGCCCGAGTACTGCAGCATGTGCACGTCGATCTGACCGAAATCGGCGTGCAGGACTTCAAGGTCGACGGGGCGGGCGTCGTTCATGTTGAACGTGACGGTCTCGCCGTCGTCGACCACCAACCCGGAGTCGCCGATCGGGCCGTCAGCCGGCGCGCGCAGCGCGATGATCATCACATCGAGGTCGCCCTTGGGTCCGCTGACCCGGTGCTTGACCGAGTCGGTGGTCTCGTAGAACTGGTGGAAGCCCAGCTTCTCCAGCGCGCGGCGCAGGTCGGGCACGGGGAAGTCCGGCAGCAGGACCACTGCGTCCTTGTTGACGTGCTCGCTCAGGTTCTGTGGATCGAAATGGTCCCTGTGCAGGTGAGAGACGTAGAGGTAGTCGACGTCGCCCAGCTCTGCCCAGTCCAGTTCGCTGTTGTCGGGAAACGGGAACCACGAGGCGAAGTACGCCGGGTTCACCCACGGGTCGCACAGAATGCTCCCGACCTTGGTGTCGATGCGAAAGCCGGCGTGCCCGACGCTCGTGACCTGCACAAATACCCCTTCTCGCGACTCCCTGCTCGCCTTGCAGCTTAGCCGGGTGCGGTGGCCTCGGCGTTCCAGACCGGTAGTGCGCAATCCGTTCGCGGTCTGGCGGTCCCCTCTGTCCCATCCGGGCCTGTCCGGCAACTACGCTTGCGGCTGTGGAACCGGTATACGGCACAGTCATTCAGCTCGCCCGGCTCGTCTGGCGCGTCCAGGGGCTGAAGTTCACCGTCACCGGTGTCGAGAATCTGCCCAAGACCGGTGGAGCGGTGATCGCGATCAACCACACGAGCTACTTCGACTTCACGTTCGCCGGGCTCCCCGCCTACCGGCAGCACCTCGGCCGCAAGGTCCGCTTCATGGCGAAGAAGGAAGTCTTCGACAACAAGATCACCGGGCCGATCATGCGCAGCCTGCGCCATATCGAGGTCGACAGGAACAGCGGTGCGGCGTCCTTCGACGAGGCATGCCGCAAGCTCTCCGAAGGCGAGTTCATCGGCGTCTATCCCGAGGCGACGATCAGCCGCAGCTTCGAGATCAAGGACTTCAAGTCCGGTGCGGCGCGCATGGCCATCGCCGCGGGTGTGCCGATCGTGCCGCACATCGTGTGGGGGGCGCAGCGGATCTGGACCAAGGGCCAACCGAAGACCATGTGGCGCCCCAAGGTTCCGATCTCGATCGCGGTCGGCACGCCGATCGAGCCGACCCTGCCCGCCCCAGAATTGACCACGCTGCTGCACCACCGCATGCAGCACCTTCTTGAGCAGGTGCAGGATGCATACGGTCCGCATCCGCCAGGTGAGTTCTGGGTGCCCCACCGGATGGGGGGAGGCGCACCGACGTTGGCGGAGGCCAACCGGATGGACGCCGACGAGGCCATCCGGAAAGCAGAGGCGAAGGCGGCCCGCCGCACCGGAACACCGGGACTGGACTCTGGGTCCGCCGAGGCGCCGGGGTAAGCCGCATGGAACCGGTCTTTCGCGCGCTGGAGATAACAGCCAAACTGGCGGTGAGGGCTACCGGAACACAGATCACCTACCGCGGCGTGGAGAACCTGCCTGCCACCGGAGGTGCTGTCATCGCCGTCAACCACACCGGGTACGTCGACTTCCTGCCCGCTGCCCTGGCCGCCGCCCAGCGCAGGCGCCGCATGCGGTTCATGATCAAGGCGGAGATGAACGACATCAAGGTCGTCGGCTGGCTGATCCGGCACACGGGGACGATCCCGGTGGACCGTGCGGCGGGTGCCGGCGCCTATGCTGCCGCGGTGGAGTCGCTTCGGCGGGGCGAGATCGTCGGGGTGTACCCGGAGGCCACGATCAGCCGCAGTTTCGAGCTCAAGGAATTCAAGACGGGTGCGGTACGGATGGCCAAGGAAGCGCAGGTGCCGATCGTGCCTGTGATCGTCTGGGGGGCCCAGAGGTTGTGGACCAAGGACAATCCGAAAGCGTTGGGAAGAAGCAGATTCCCGATCACGGTCGCGGTGGGGCGTCCGATCACGCCGGACCGAGGGACTGCTGAGTTGGATGCGGTGCTGCGCGTGGAGATGACCCGATTGCTGCATGCCGTGCAGGCCGATTACGGGCAACCCGAAGGCGCTTTCTGGCTTCCCCGCCGGCTGGGTGGCGGGGCGCCGACGCCGGCCGAGGCCCGGCGTCTCGAGGAGGCCGAGTTGGTCGAACGGGCCCGCAGGCAGGCAGCCCGCGGGCAGGCAGGCGACCGATGAAGCCGGCGCTGGTCGCAACAGATGTAGACGGAACCCTGCTTGACGATGACGAAAAGCTCAGTCCCCGAACACGTTCCGTGGTGCATGCGGTGGTCGACGCCGGTGCGCAGTTCGTGTTGGCCACGGGGCGCCCGCCGCGATGGGTCAAACCCATTGTGGACCAACTGGGATTCGCGCCGATGGCGGTCTGCGCCAACGGTGCGGTGATCTACGACCCGTCGACGGACCGGATCATCGCGGCGCGGACCCTGTCGGCAGATGCGCTGGGAGAGCTGGCCGAGATCGCGACGCGGGTGATCCCCGGCGCGGGTCTTGCCGTCGAACGGGTGGGCCGCAGCGCCCATGATGCGGCCACGCCGCAGTTCGTCAGCTCACCGGGCTACGAGCACGCGTGGCTCAACCCCGACAACACCGAGGTGTCGATCGAAGACCTGCTCAGCGCTCCCGCGGTCAAACTACTGATCCGCAAGTCCGGGGCGCGGTCGGCAGACATGGCCGCCGAACTCGCCAAGCACATCGGCATCGAGGGCGACATCACCTACTCGACCAACAACGGGCTGATCGAGATCGTGCCGCTCGGCATCAGCAAGGCCACCGGCATCGAGGAGCTGGCCCGCCCGCAGGGGATCGACGCGGCCGATGTGGTGACTTTCGGCGACATGCCCAACGACGTGCCGATGCTGCGCTGGGCCGGGCTCGGTGTCGCGATGGGCAACGCGCATCCCGAGGCCGTCGAGGCGGCCGACGAGGTCACGGTCACCAACGCGGAGGACGGTGTCGCGCGGGTGCTCGAGCGATGGTGGCTGTAGGCGCTGCTTCACGAGACTCGCTAAACGGTGCGCGTGCACACGCAATCTGGGCGTCCGGTCCACGGCGCAGCTCAGTAAGCGGCTGACACTGGTCAGGGCCGCCGGATCTGCTAGGCGGGATTGATCGGCGGCGTAAACCGCTCCAGCTGCACCGGATTGAGATCGGTTGACGACGAGGGTAATTCGACAGGGACTCCGTCGACGACCCGGGTGACGGTGCCCTTCTCACGGTCGAAGTTGAGGGTGCCGTGCTGGAAGTTCTGCACGATCCACAGAGGCGCGGCGATCTCGGCGCTGGTCGGAAGACCCAGCGCGCCGCGCTCGAATCCGAGGGAACCCCAGGCCCGGTAGAGCTCACCGGTGATGGGTTCGGCGCCGCTTTCCGGCGACCAGTACATCGCACCCCGCTCGAAGGTGACGTAGCGTGCCGGGCCCTGCCCGAAAGCCTCCGGGGAGGTCGGCCTGCCCAGGAAGCTGCTCATCCCGCCGAGCGACTCCCATTTCGCGAAAATCGCCCCGCCACGCAGCTTTTCGGCAAGCTGTTCCGGGCCGGGTGGGTCGTCGAACCGGGCGGCGATGTCACGGATCTGACCCATCAACGCATAGGCCGCGTTCCCCGGACATTCGGTGATCCCGACGTCGCGGTGGGTGAAGATCGTCGGCAACGTGGGGGACGCCCCGAAAGGGAACTTGGTGAACGAGCCGCCCTCGGACGGCAGCACGACGGTGCCGAGCGGGTCGACGCCGGACTGGCCCAGGACCCACCCGAGAAGTCTTGCTGTGGTGCGCAATTGAATCGGTGTCGGTGGTTCGGCTTCGAAGTTGCCGAGCATGGCCACACCCCACGTGTTGTGGTTGAAACCGCCCGTGTGTGCCCCTTCGACGGGACGAGTCATGCCCCCCGCACGGCCCTCGAAGACCTGGCCGTACTTGTCCACCATCGCGTTGTAGGCGATGTCGCACCAGCCCAGTGTGCGGGTGTGGTACTCGTAAATCGACCTGACGATGCCCGCCGAATCCGCAGGCGAGTACTCGTTGCTCCCGGCGGTGTGATGCACCACGCCGCCGAGGATCTTGGTGTCGTAGCGAGGGTCTCCGCAACGCATCCTCTCATCGGCGCCCCATTCGGCGCGATTGATGATGTGCGGTGGCTGACCGGCGGGCGTCGCGGCATTGGGCAGCGGCACCAGGTCCGGTGGCTGCTCCGGCGGGCTGATCAACACCGCGGTGATGTTCTCGCCGAACGGTTGCTCCACGTTGGCGGGGACGTATCCGAGTTCGGGGCCGTCAGGCTTTCGGGGCGGCGTCGCGGGGCCGGTCGCCGCTGCGTCGGCAGGACGCGTGACCGCGATCTGCACGGTGGTGGTCCGCCCGACGAAGACCGGATCGGTACCCCGGGGGCCGGGCAGGTCGGCGCCCACGCCGTCGAGTTGTTCGGCGTCGTACCACGGCCCCCACGAGCCGTCGTCCTTCTTGGCCCGCACCCGGGCCGAGGTCCCCGTCAAGTCGGCGGATGTCAGCGCGACCATCGAGAACGGGGTGTCCTGATGGAGCTCGCGGACCGTCTCGCCTCCACCGAGGTCGGTCAGCGGCTGCTGGACCATCTGCGGGGCCGCCTTGGCCGGTCTCTCATCGGGGTCGGGCGCGCCGGAGATCGCCCACGGCAGAAGCACCACGGTCGCCGCAAGCGCGGTGAACAGGATCGACGGTGCAGGCCGCTGATACAGCACGGACTGATGTTACGTATGTGCCGAATGTTGCGCGTGTTGCGACACGGCGATTTGCCGCAGTAAACATGGCGTGTCGGCTCCGGCCGACGGGGCCTGAACGGTGAGTCCCGCAAGTCACCTGCGGGACGGCGACCCACACCTGCAACGGCACCGCAGAGCGTGCTGGCGCTTCTGCGGTGCCGTTCGGTGGCAGGACCTCGTGGGTTGCCGGGGCTAGGCGCCCGGCTCGACCGCGGCTTCGGCGGCGCCGAGCCCCGCTTCGGCCGCGGCGGGCACGGTGCCCGCAGCCGTAGCGATGGGCGCCGCCGCGGGGACCGCCGGAACGGGAGGCTTGACCGCCGACATGATGGCCGGCATCAGCACGCCCTTGAGCAGGTCGATCACCTCGCCGGCGCCCAAGCTGTTGGCCGCGCTGGTGAGGTCACCGAGCAAGCCACCGCTGCTGGAGGCGACGGGCTGGGTGGCTGCCAGCGACGGATCACCCAGGATCGGGTAGCTCCCCAACGCCGGGTCCAGACCGATCGGCGCCGAGATCGGCACCTCGCCCGTAGCGGGCAGGCCCGAGGCCGAGATCGGCAGTGTGCCCAGCGCGGGATCCGTCAACGCCGCCGGAGTGGTCAGTCCGGGCACGGTCAGTCCGGGGGTGGTGAGACCGGGTGTGGTCAGCCCCGGGTCGGTGAGCGACGGCGTGGTCAGGCCGGACGAGGCCAGGGCCGGATCGGTCAGGCTCGGTGTGGTCAATCCCGGAGTCGTAAGGCTCGGCGCGGTCAGGCCCGGTAGGGCACCGGTCGGGCTGGTCAGCGCCGGATTGGTCAATGCAGGATTGGCCAGCCCGGGATCGGTGAGCGATGGAGCGGTCAGGCCCGGCAACAAGCCGGGGGAGGCCAGGCTCGCCGTGCCGAGTCCGGGGGTGAGCGTCGTCGGTGACGTTTCCGTGCCGGTGAGCAGGCCGGTGGGCAGCGGCGGCAGGTTGATGCCGAACTGGGCAAGGCCCTGGGTAAGGGCCGTGATCAGTTCGCCGGGCAGATCGGTGATCGTCGCGGCCTGGACGAACTCGCGGTGCTGGAGCCCACGGTCCTGGGCTGACTGTGCGGACAATTCTGAAACAGCAATAACTGCAACCGGACTCGCGACTGCCAGAGCGGCGACTGTGCTCAAGGCTGTCGAGAGCCGGCGGCGACGTCGGTTCGGCACGGAAGTCTCCTCAATACGGGACTAGTGAAGATCTGATTAGTCGTACGTGACCGATGGTACTGATGTGACAGCAGTGTCTAGAGTGACGAGATGCAATCGTGAGCGAATCGCGACCTGCCCGGCTCGGCCAACTCGGGCGCGGCGATGGCGGTCGGATACCCTTGCTGCCGATGATCTCTCCTGATCCTGGGGTCGCAACGCGCCCGCAAGCCGGTGGATTCGATCTGTTCGTGGTCGGCTCCGGGTTCTTCGGTCTCACGATCGCCGAGCGGGCCGCGACAGAACTGGGCAAGCGCGTGCTCGTCGTCGACCGCCGTCCGCACATCGGCGGCAACGCGTACTCCGAGGCCGAGCCGCAGACCGGTATCGAGGTCCACAAGTACGGAGCGCACCTCTTCCACACCAGCAATCAGCGGGTGTGGGACTACGTGCGGCAATTCACCGAATTCACCGGCTACCAGCATCGCGTCTACGCGCTGCACAAAGGGCAGGCCTACCAGTTCCCGATGGGCCTCGGACTGGTGAGCCAGTTCTTCAACCGGTACTTCACGCCGGACGAGGCGAGGGCCCTGATCAAGGAGCAGGCAGCCGAGATCGACACGGCCGACGCGCAGAACCTGGAAGAGAAGGCCATCTCGCTGATCGGGCGCCCGCTGTATGAGGCGTTCGTCAAGCACTACACCGCCAAGCAGTGGCAGACCGACCCCAGGCAGCTACCCGCAAGCAACATCACCCGGCTGCCGGTGCGCTATACGTTCGACAACCGGTACTTCAACGACACCTACGAAGGTCTGCCCGCCGACGGTTACACGAAGTGGCTGGAGAACATGGCCGCCGACGACCGCATCGAAGTGCGGCTGGACACGGACTGGTTCGACGTCCGCGAGCAGCTGCGGGAAACCAGCCCGGACGCTCCGGTGGTGTACACCGGTCCGCTGGACCGTTATTTCGACTACGCCGAGGGCCGCCTGGGCTGGCGCACGCTGGACTTCGAGCTCGAGGTGCTGCCGACCGGTGACTATCAGGGCACCCCCGTGATGAACTACAACGACGCCGACGTGCCCTACACCCGCATCCACGAGTTCAGGCACTTCCACCCGGAGCGGGACTACCCGACAGACAAGACGGTGATCATGCGGGAGTACTCGCGGTTCGCCGAGAACGACGACGAGCCCTACTATCCGATCAACACCGATGCCGACCGCGCGGTGCTCGCCTCCTACCGGGCGCGGGCGAAGGCGGAAACGGCGTCGTCGAAGGTACTGTTCGGCGGTCGTCTCGGCACCTACCAATACCTGGACATGCACATGGCGATCGCCAGCGCGCTGAATATGTACGACAACACCCTCGCGCCGCATCTGCGCGACGGCGCACCGCTGGCCGAGCCCGAAACAGAAAGCAATTGAGTATGAGTGACATCCCGTCCGGTGCGCTTGATGCCGGGCCGTCACGTGCGGTCAGCCCTCTGTCCCGCGTCATCCTGCCGCGGCCCGGCGAGCCGCTCGACGTCCGCAAGCTCTATATAGAGGAATCGGACACCAACGCCCGTCGGGCGCATGCGCCGTCGCGCACCACGCTGGAGATCGGCGCGGAGTCCGAGGTGTCCTTCGCCACCTATTTCAACGCCTTCCCGGCCAGTTACTGGCGGCGCTGGTCGATTCTGGAATCTGTCGTGCTGCGCGTCGAGCTCACCGGCAGCGCGCGGGTCGACGTCTACCGGTCCAAGGCCACCGGCGCCCGGATCACGGTCGGCGGCGCGCCGATCGCCGGCAAAAACGTGGACGCCCCCGCTGGATCTGATGTCGGCGCGAGCGCCTCCGTCCTGGAGTTCGAGGTCGAACTGACCCCGTTCGAGGACGGCGGCTGGATCTGGTTCGACATCACCACCGACGCCCAATCGACGCTGCATCACGCCGGCTGGTACGCACCCATCCCAGCGCCGGGACGGGCCAACGTCGCCGTCGGGATCCCGACGTTCAACCGGCCCTCGGACGCCGTGAACGCGCTGGCGGCCCTGACGTCGGACCCGCTGGTCGACGAGGTGATCACTGCGGTGATCGTCTCCGATCAGGGCACGCAGAAAGCCAAGGATCACCCCGGTTTCGGCGCGGCGGCCAAAGTGCTGGGCAACCGGCTCACGATTCACAACCAGCCCAACCTCGGTGGTTCCGGCGGCTACAGCCGGGTGATGTACGAAGCGCTGAAGAACACCGACTGTGAGCAGATCCTGTTCATGGACGACGACATCCGCGTCGAGCCCGACTCGATCCTGCGGGCGCTGGCGCTGAACCGCTTCGCGAAGTCGCCGACCCTGGTCGGCGGCCAGATGCTCAACCTGCAGGAGCCATCGCATCTGCACGTGATGGGCGAGATGGTCGACTCGGAGAACTTCATGTGGACCAACGCGGTCAACACCGAGTACGACCACAACTTCGCCAAGTACCCGCTCAACGACGAAGAACACGAACAAAGCAGGCTGCTCCACCGTCGCATCGACGTCGACTACAACGGCTGGTGGATGTGCATGATCCCCCGCCAGGTCGCCGAGGAGCTCGGCCAGCCGCTGCCGCTGTTCATCAAGTGGGACGACGCCGACTACGGCCTGCGTGCCGGCGAGCACGGCTATCCCACCGTGACGCTTCCCGGCGCGGCGATCTGGCACATGGCGTGGAGTGACAAGGACGACGCCATCGACTGGCAGGCCTACTTCCACCTGCGCAACCGCCTGATCGTGGCGGCCTTGCACTGGGACGGCAACGTTCGCGGACTGATCGCTAGCCATCTGAAGGCGACCATCAAACACCTTCTGTGCCTTGAATATTCGACTGTCGCGATCCAGAACAAGGCGATGGACGACTTCCTGGCCGGCCCCGACAACCTCTTCTCGATCCTGGAGTCGGCGCTGCCCGAGGTGCGCAAGATGCGCCAGGAGTACCCCGACGCGGTGGTGCTGCCGAGCGCGACCGCGCTGCCGACGCCGTCGGACAAGCGGTGGCGCAAGAAGGTCAGCATCCCGACCAATCCGGTGTCGATCTCGGTGCGGCTGGCGCGCGGTCTGGTGCACCAGCTCAAGCCACACGATCCCGAACACCACCGACGCCCGCAGATCAATGTCGCCACCCAGGATGCGCGGTGGTTCTCGCTGTCCAAGGTCGACGGCGTCACCGTCACCACCGCCGACGGGCGCGGCGTCGTCTACCGGCAGCGCGACCGGGAGAAGATGTTCGAGTTGCTTCGCGAATCCGTGAAGCGGCAGGTGCAGCTGGCGCGCAAGTTCAACCGGATGCGCGAGGTGTACCGCGCCGCGCTGCCGACGATGACGAGCACGCAGAAGTGGGAAAGCGTATTGCCGAACTCGAGTGATGGCTGACAGCCCGCGCGGCGAGGACGCCGTGCTGGTGGCCGTGCAGTCGGCGTTGGCCGGGCGGCCCGGGGTGCTACCCGCCGCCCGTGGCCTGTCACATTTCGGCGAACACAGCCTCGGCTGGCTGGCCCTGGCGGCACTCGGCGCTCTGCTGTCTCCGCGTCGGCGACGGGACTACCTCGCCGCGGCCGCAGGAGCTTTCCTAGCGCACGCCGCCGCGGTCGTCATCAAGCGGGTGGTGCGCCGCACGCGGCCGGACCACCCCGACATCGCGGTCAATGTCGGAACCCCGAGCCGGCTGAGTTTCCCGTCCGCCCATGCCACGTCGACGACGGCGGCGGCGGTGTTGCTCGCGCGGCCGACGGGCCTCCCGCTGCCTGCGCTGCTGGTCCCGCCGATGGCGTTGTCGCGCTTGGTGCTCGGCGTGCACTACCCCACAGATGTGCTCACCGGCGTGGCGGTCGGGGCGATCGTCGCGAAAGTAGTCGGCAGGGGTGCCGACCGGGTTGAAGGAGAGGCGATGAGCGCTCGCGCGAAGGACAGATTGCCGGCGATGAGCGCTCGCGCGAAGAGTAGATTGCCAAAGCCATGAGCACGTCCGAAATCGAGCAGGACGCGGGTTCGGCCGCAGGCCGCCCACCGAAGAACATCGTCGTCGGCGTCATCAAGGCGATGCGCCCACGCCAATGGGTGAAGAACATCCTGGTGTTCACGGCCCCGCTGGCCGCGCTCGGTGACGACCGCCACGTCTACGACTACCGCGAAGTCCTTCTCCAGGTGTCCGTCGCGTTCGTCGTGTTCAGCCTGGCGGCGAGCTGCGTGTACCTCGTCAACGACGCCCGTGACGTCGAGGCGGACCGTGCACACCCGACCAAGCGGTTCCGGCCGATCGCGGCAGGGGTGGTGCCGGAGTGGCTGGCCTACAGTCTGGCCGCCGTGCTCGGTGTTGTGGCACTGGCGGTCTCGTGGCTGGTGTCGACGAATCTGACCATCGTCATCGCCGTCTACATCGCGATGCAGATGGCCTACTGCTTCGGCCTGAAACATCAGGCCGTACTCGACATCTGCATCGTCTCGTCGGCCTACCTGATCCGCGCGATCGCAGGCGCGGCTGCTGCGAGTATCCCGCTGTCCCAATGGTTCCTGCTGGTGATGACCTTCGGGTCACTGTTCATGGTGGCGGGAAAGCGCTATGCCGAACTGCAACTCGCCGAGCGCACGGGCGCCAAGATCCGCAAGTCGCTGGAAAGCTACACGGCGTCCTATCTTCGTTTCGTGTGGACGGTGTCGGCCACCGCGATGGTGGTCTGCTACAGCCTCTGGGCCTTCGAACGGGACGGTGCCAACGCGTCCTGGTATGCGGTGACGATCGTTCCCATCACCATCGCGATCCTGCGGTACGCCGTCGACGTCGATGGCGGACTGGCCGGCGAACCGGAGGAGATCGCACTGAAGGACCGGGTGCTGCAGTGTCTCCTGCTGGCATGGATCGGAACTATCGGTGCCGCAGTCTTCTTCGGCTGACAAGCTCACGACGGCGGTGGCGGACCGGCTGAGCCGCTGGCCCGCCTTCCCCTACGACGTCTCGGTGCGGTTGAGTCTGTGGTTCAGCGTCACGGTGGTGGCCGTGTTGTTCGGCTGGGGGGCCTGGCAACGCCGCTGGATCGCCGACGACGGCCTGATCGTGTTGCGTACCGTCCGGAACCTGTTGGCAGGCGACGGCCCTGTCTTCAATGCCGGTGAGCGCGTGGAAGCCAACACCTCCACGGTGTGGTCCTATCTGATGTATTTCGGCGGCCTCGTCGCCGGTGCGGCCCGGCTCGAATACGTGGCGTTCACCTTCGCTCTGGTGCTGAGCGTGCTCGGGGTGGTCCTGGTCATGATCGGCACGGCGCGGCTGTACGCGCCCACTCTCAGGGGGCGGCAGGCGCTTCTGCTGCCCGCGGGTGTACTCGTCTACATCGCGCTGCCCCCGGCACGTGACTTCGCCACGTCGGGGCTCGAAAACGGTTTGGTGCTGGCTTATCTCGGCCTGCTGTGGTGGATGATGGTGGTGTGGGGGCAGGCACTGCGCGGGACGGGCAGTAGACAGCCTGAGCGCGGGCAGCCGACATCGAGGACCTTCGACTACGCACTCGCGGTGGTCGCCGGTCTCAGCGTCCTGGTTCGGCCGGAACTCGCGCTCATCGGCGGTCTCGCGCTGGTGATGATGCTGATCGCCGCGTCGGACTGGCGCAGGCGTGTGCTGATCATCGTTGCGGGCGGCCTGCTTCCCGTCGCCTATCAGATCTTCCGGATGGGTTACTACGGCCTGCTTGTCCCCGGGACGGCGTTGGCGAAGGATGCTTCCGGAGCCAAGTGGGAACAGGGCTTCGTCTACCTCGCCAACTTCAACCAGCCTTACCTGCTGTGGGCCCCTGCGGTGTTGATGATCGGGCTCGCAGTCATGGTGATGCTGCTGTGCGGCCGACCGGCACGGGTCAAGAGCCTGGCCCCCGCGGGCGCCGGCTGGCTGGCACGTAGAGTCCAGAGTCCTTCTGCCGTCGTGATTTTCATGCTCATCAGTGGAGCCCTGCAGGCGGTGTACTGGATCCGCCAGGGCGGTGACTTCATGCACGGCCGCGTGCTGCTGGCACCGCTGTTCTGTCTGTTGGCGCCCGTCTCGGTGATCCCGCTGATGTTGCCCGACAGCCGCCGGATGGCGCGCGGCGCAGGCTATCTCTACGCGGGAGCCACGAGCGTGCTGTGGCTGGCGGTGGCGGGCTGGGCGCTGTGGGCCGCTCACTCGCCGGGCATGGGTGCCGACGCGACCCGCGTCACCTACACCGGCATCGTCGACGAACGCCGCTTCTATGCGCAGGCGACCGGTCACGCCCATCCGCTGACCGCCGCCGACTACCTCGACTATCCGCGGATGCGGGCGGTGGTCACCGCCATCGAGAACACCCCGGACGGGGCGCTACTGCTGCCCGCGGGCAACTACGACATCTGGGATGTGGTGCCCGCCTACCCGCCGCCGCCGGACGCGCCGACCGATTACATCGGGCCGCACACGGTGTTCTTCACCAACCTCGGGATGCTCGGGATGAACGTCGGGCTCGATATCCGGGTGATCGACCAGATCGGTCTGGCCAACCCAATCGCCGCCCACACCGCCAGGATCGAGGACGGCCGCATCGGCCACGACAAGAACCTGTTCCCGGACTGGGCGGTCGCCGAAGGCCCGTTCTTCAAGGAACCGCCTTATCTGCCGACTTATCTTGACGAGGATTGGATCCGGCAGGCCGAAGTGGCGCTGAAGTGCCCAGACACCGAGTCGGTGCTCACCGCGATCCGGGCTTCGATGGGGCCGCGGCGCTTCCTGTCGAACCTGAAGCGCGCTGCGGAATTCACCCGTTACCGGATCGACAGGGTGCCGCGCTACGAACTCGAGCGGTGCGGGCTACCGCTGCCGGAACCGGTGAATCCGCCCTACCAGGGCCTGCCGCCGACGGGCCCATGACCGCGGGCGATTTGTCGGCACGGTGAGTTGTCTGCTTTCGTAACGAAGTAGCCATGTCGGTCAGATAAGGCATGTGACGGGGATCTCGGACGGCACTGAGGTGCCGATCCGTGAAAGAGAGATCACCACAAAGGTGTGGTTGACTACACGGGCAACGAGGCCGGGCCTGGGGACTGCTCTGATGGAGCGGACGGCCTGCTGCCGTTAACGACAGATGGGAAACACACACGCATGAAACTCGTTGGGAGGCTGCGCGGGGCAGCACAGGGCGCACGGCGCCGGCTCACGGTGGCTGCGCTCGCGGCGACCTTGCTACCGGCCCTGATCGCCACGGTCGGCGGTGCGCCGACCGCAGCGGCGTTCTCGCGTCCCGGTCTGCCGGTGGAGTACCTGATGGTGCCGTCCGCGGGGATGGGCCGCGACATCAAGGTGCAGTTCCAGAGCGGCGGTCCGAACGCCCCGGGCGTGTACCTGCTCGACGGTCTGCGCGCTCAGGAAGACTTCAACGGCTGGGACATCAACACCGCGGCCTTCGAGTGGTACGTCGACTCGGGTCTCGCAGTGGTGATGCCGGTCGGCGGCCAGTCCAGCTTCTACAGCGACTGGTACAGCCCGGCCTGCGGCAAGGCGGGCTGCAGCACCTACAAGTGGGAGACCTTCATCTCCCAGGAGCTGCCTGCGTACCTGGCGGCCAACAAGGGCGTCAACCCCAACCGCAACGCGGCTGTGGGCCTGTCGATGGCCGGTTCGGCTGCGATGACCATGGCGATCTACCACCCCAACCAGTTCCAGTACGCGGGCTCGCTGTCCGGCTTCCTGAACCTTTCCGAAGGCTGGTGGCCCATGCTCGTCAACATCTCGATGGGTGACGCGGGTGGCTACGACGCCGACGACATGTGGGGCAAGACCGAAGACCCCGCCAGCGCCTGGAAGCGCAACGACCCGATGGTGAACATCGACAAGCTGGTCGCCAACAACACTCGCCTCTGGGTGTTCTGCGGTAACGGCAAGCCGTCGGAGCTCGATGCCGGTTCCACCTCGGGCAACCTGTTCAACGCGAAGTTCCTCGAAGGCTTCACACTCCGCACCAACAAGACCTTCCAGGAGACTTACATCGCCGCGGGTGGCCGCAACGGCGTGTTCAACTTCCCGACCACCGGCACGCACAGCTGGAACTACTGGGGCCAGCAGCTGCAGCAGATGAAGCCCGACATCCAGCGGGCGCTCGGCGCGGTGCCGCAGCCGTCGGCTCCGCCTGCCGCTGTCGACCCGGCGGCTCCCGCCGAGGCGCCGGTCTCGGGCGGCTAGAACATCGACTCGAAATTGACGGCGGTGACGCTCCTTCGGGAGGTCACCGCCGTCAATCGTTTAGGCCCCGGCCCGTCTCGGTGATGTGATTCACTACCTTGCGGTGGCCCGGACAGATATGAGGTGGCGCATGCGCGGGATGTTTCGAGCGGTCACACGAGCGGCCGCGGTCGCGGTGATGGCGGGAGCGCTGCTCTCGGCGGCCGGCATGCCCTTCACACCCGGTGCGCCGACGGCCCACGCCCAGGGCGTCGAGACGTTGATGGTGCCGTCGGCGGCGATGGGACGCAGCATTCCCGTCGCATTCCAGGGCGGCGGACCGCATGCCGTGGTCCTGCTCGACGCCTTCAATGCCGCTCCTGACGTCAGCAACTGGGTGACGGCAGGCAATGCCATGAACACCCTGGCCGGCCTCGGTATCTCGGTCGCCGCACCGGCCGGTGGAGCCTGGAGCCTGTACACCAACTGGGAGCAGGACGGCGGCAGGCAGTGGGAGACGTTCCTCGCCGACGAGTTGCCCAATTGGCTGGCCGCGAACAAGGGGCTGGCACCCGGCGGACACGGCATCGTCGGCGCCGCCCAGGGTGGCACCGGAGCGTTGACGATGGCGACCTTCCATCCCGGCCGCTACCGCTTCGCCGGATCGCTGTCCGGCTTCCTGAATCCGTCGAACACCTACACGAACGGCGCGATCACCGCCGGGCTTGCCCGCTTCGGCGGCGTCGACACCCGCAACATGTGGGGTTTGCCACAGCTGGGCCGCTGGAAGTGGCATGACCCGGACGTGCATTCGCAGTTGTTGGTGAACAACAACACTCGCCTGTGGGTCTACAGCCCCGCCACGACCACCTGCACCGACGTTCCTGCGATGATCGGGTACTGCGATCAGGCTCAGGGCAGCAATCGCAGCTTCTACCAGCACTACCGTTCCATCGGCGGCGGTAACGCGCACTTCGACTTCCCGGCGTCGGGTAATCACGACTGGGGTTCGTGGAGCGGACAACTCGCCGCGATGAGCGGCGAACTGGTCGCCACCATTCGCTGAACGGGGAGCCGGGCGGTGCGCCCGGTACCTTGGAGTCGTGCAACACGGCTCACGCTCGGCGATGGTGGGAATGGCGGGGCTGTCCGCGCTGGTAGCGCTGCCTGCGGCCTGGCTGACCGCCTGTTCTTTCGGCGGCGACATGATCGCCGGCATGGACACGGAGGTCGAGACCGCCCCGCACGGCCAGTCCACCGCTCAGCTGCCCGGTCCCGGGAACGCGAGCCCGAAGTCCAACGCGCTGGTCGTCAACCCGCACCAGCAGTCGTATCTCGACGCGCTGCAAGCGGCCGGGGTGACGCCGTCCAGTGATCTCTCGGCATTGAGCATCGGCTCGTACGTCTGTCAGGCGCGCGCAGCAAAACAAACCGACGAGGCGGTGTGGGATTTCGTCGCCCCGCTGGTCCGCAACGACGTCAGCGACACGGACAACGACGATGCCCGCGCGCAGACAACGTCCGCGGGTGATCTTCACTCGGTGATCGCCGACTACATTCGGATCGCGACCGACCGACTCTGCTAGCAGGAGCTCTCAACAAGAATGGCCAACACCAACCGGCGGAAACGCCATCGAATTCTGGCGTTGTTCGCCGCTGGGGCGGTGGGCGTTGTCGTGGTCCTCATCGTGGCGATCGTGGTCGTGGTCCTGCGCAGGCCCGACTCACCGCCGACCGCGGTGCCGCCATCGGCGGTCCCTCCGACGCGGTGTGCCTCCGACGACGTCGAAGCCGCGGCCCGAGTTCCAGGACGCCAGCTGCCCCGACGTCCAGCTGATCTCGATCCCGGGTACCTGGGAGTCCTCGGTGGTGCTCGACCCGTTCAACCCTGTGCAGTTTCCCGCCGCACTGCTGCTCAACGTCACCAACCCGATCCGGGCACAGTTCGACGCGCAGCGGCTCGAGGTGTTCACCGTCCCGTACACGGCGCAGTTCCACAATCCGCTGTCGGCTGACAAGCAGATGTCGTACAACGACAGCCGCGCCGAGGGCACCCGCGCCGCGGTCAAGGCGATGACGGACATGAACAACCGCTGCCCGCTGACCAGCTACGTCTCGTGGGGTTCTCGCAGGGCGCGGTCATCGCGGGTGACCTCGCCAGCGACATCGGCAACGGTCGCGGACCGGTGGACCAGGACCTGGTGCTCGGGGTGACGCTGATCGCCGACGGCCGCCGTCAGACCGGCGTCGGCCTGGACGTCGGCCCGAATCCGCCCGGCCAGGGCGCCGAGATCACGTTGCACGAGGTGCCGACGCTCTCGGCGCTCGGCTTGACGATGAGCGGCCCGCGCCCCGGCGGCTTCGGCATGCTCAACGACCGGACCAACGAGATCTGCGCGCGGGGCGACCTGATCTGCGCCGCGCCGGAGTCGGCGTTCAACATCACGCAGCTGCCCAAGACGCTGGAGGTGCTCTCCGGCGGCGCGGGCCAACCGGTGCACGCGATGTACGCCACGCCGGAGTTCTGGAATCTCGATGGTCTGCCCGCCACCGGGTGGACACTGAACTGGACTCAGGGCGCTCATCAATAACGCCCCGCAGCCAAAACATGGCTGACCCGTGACCGAAACTTCGCCGGAGATTTGGCCTCGGACGCGCAGGTCGCCTAGCATAACGTCAGATTAAGGAAAATCTAAGAGTGGTCGGCCGGCGGCTGATGGGTGGGGAGCCTCACCGTCGGTACGATCTTCGAGGGTTTGGGATCGGCCGAATGGATGCGGGATTTCATCCCGCTTGATTGGAGTTGAGAGATGGCTTTCCACAACCCGTTCATCAAGGACGGATTGATCAAGTTCCCGGACAACGGCAGCTTGGTCAAGCACGTCGAACGATGGGCGAGGGTTCGTGGGGACAAGGTCGCGTACCGCTTCGTCGACTTCTCGACCGAGCGCGACGGTGTCGTGCGGGACCTGAGCTGGGCCGTGTTCGGCAAGCGCAACAAGGCGGTCGGGGCGCGGCTGCAGCAGGTCACCGAGCCCGGAGACCGGGTTGCGATCCTCTGCCCGCAGAACCTCGAATACCTCATCGCATTCTTCGGCACGCTGTACTCCGGCCGCATCGCGGTGCCGCTGTTCGATCCGTCCGAGCCCGGCCATGTCGGACGCCTGCACGCCGTGCTCGACGATTGCCAGCCGACTGCGATCCTGACCACCACCGAGGCGGCCGAAGGTGTGCGGAAGTTCTTCCGGAGCCGTCCGGCCAAGGAGCGTCCGCGCGTCATCGCGGTCGACGCGGTGCCCGACGAGGTCGGCGCCACCTGGGAGCCGGTCGACGTCGAACACGACACCATCGCCTATCTGCAGTACACCTCCGGTTCGACGCGCATCCCGACCGGTGTGCAGATCACGCACCTGAACCTCGCGACCAACGTCGTGCAGGTCATCGAGGCGCTGCAGGGCGAAGAGGGTGACCGTGGCGTCTCGTGGCTGCCGTTCTTCCACGACATGGGTCTGATCACCGTTCTGCTGCCCACCGTGATCGGCCACTACATCTCGTTCATGACGCCGGCCGCATTCGTCCGGCGGCCGGGTCGCTGGATCCGTGAGATGGCGCGCAAGCCGGACGACACCGGCGGCGTGATCTCCGTGGCACCCAACTTCGCCTTCGACCACGCCGCGGTGCGCGGGCTGCCCAAGGAGGGTGAGCCGCCGCTCGACCTGTCGAACGTCAAGGCGCTGCTCAACGGCAGCGAGCCGATCTCGGCGGCCACGGTGCGCAACTTCAACGAGGCGTTCGGGCCGTACGGCTTCCGGCCGCAGGCGATCAAGCCGTCCTACGGTCTGGCCGAGGCGACGCTGTTCGTGTCGTCCACACATTTCAACGAGGCGCCGAAGATCGTCTACGGTCGACCGCGAACAGCTCAACAACCACCGCTTCGTCGAGGTGCCTGCGGACTCGCCGAGTGCGGTCGCGCAGGCCTCGGCCGGAATCGTCGGTATCGCCGAGTGGGCCGTCATCGTCGACGCCGAGTCCGCGTCCGAACTGCCCGACGGCCAGATCGGCGAGATCTGGATCAGCGGCCAGAACATGGGCACCGGCTACTGGGGCAAGCCCGAGGAGACCGTCGAGACTTTCCAGAACATCCTCAAGTCGCGCACCAACCCGTCGCACGCCAGGGCGCCACCGACGACGCGACGTGGGTGCGTACCGGCGACTACGGCGCCTTCTACGACGGCGAGCTCTACATCACCGGCCGCGTCAAGGACCTGGTGATCATCGACGGCCGCAACCACTACCCGCAGGATCTGGAGTACTCCGCGCAGGAGTCCACCAAGGCGTTGCGCACCGGTTTCGTCGCGGCGTTCTCGGTGCCGGCCAACCAGCTTCCCGACGAGGTGTTCGACGACGCCCACGCCGGCCTCAAGCGCGACCCCGACGATTCCTCCGAACAGCTGGTCATCGTCGGCGAGCGTGCGCCGGGCGCGCACAAGCTCGAGATGGGCCCGATCGCCGACGACATCCGCGCCGCGATCGCGGTGCGCCACGGCGTGACGGTGCGCGACGTGCTGCTGACCCCGGCCGGCGCGATCCCGCGGACATCCAGCGGCAAGATCGGCCGCCGCGCCTGCCGCGCGGCCTATCTGGACGGCACCCTGCGCAGCGGCAAGGTGGCCAACGCGTTCCCGGATGAGACGGACTGACGCGCAACTGCAGCAACAAACGGCGGCCGAGCGGCCGCCGCGGCAACGGCGGCTCATTCGCTGCCGCGTCGATCGTGAGGTTATCTGAACATGACTGAACCACAAGGCGATTCGGTTTCCCCGGCAGCTCCCGTAGGCGGGCCGGACATGACCGTCAACGAGATGCGCGAATGGCTGCGCAACTGGATCGGCAACGCCACCGGACAGTCGCCGGATTCGATCAGCGAGTCGACGCCGATGGTCGAGCTCGGTCTGTCGTCGCGGGACGCGGTCGCGATGGCCAGCGACATCGAGGATGCCACCGGGGTGACGCTGACCGCCACGGTCGCGTTCCGGCATCCGACCATCGAGGCGCTGGCCACGGTCATCGTCGAGGGCGAGCCCGAAGTCGACACGGCCGCACTGGATGCCGAGGACTGGTCGCGCGACGCCGACGAGGGCGTCATGAACATCGCGATCGTCGGCGTCGGCCACCCGTTTCCCCGGCGACATGAACACCCCCGACGAGATGTGGACCGCGCTGCTCGAAGGGCCGCGACGCGATCACCGACCTGCCCGAGGGGCGGTGGTCGGAGTTCCTGTCCGAGCCGCGCATCGCCGAGCGGGTCGCCAAGGCGCGCACCCGCGGCGGCTACCTGTCCGACATCAAGGGCTTCGACTCCGAGTTCTTCGCGCTGTCGAAGATGGAAGCCGACAACATCGATCCGCAGCAGCGGATGGCGCTGGAACTCACGTGGGAAGCGTTGGAGCACGCCAGGATTCCGGCGTCGAGCCTGCGCGGCCAGAGTGTCGGCGTGTACGTCGGCACGTCGAACAACGACTACCAGATCCTGGCGTTGTCGCGACCCGAGCGTCGCGCACCCGTACGCGATCACCGGCAACTCCAGTTCGATCATCGCCAACCGGGTGTCGTACTTCTTCGATTTCCGCGGGCCGTCGATGACCATCGACACCGCGTGCTCGTCGTCGCTGGTCGCCGCGCACGAGGGCATCAAGGCGCTGCGCGCGGGCGATGCCGACGTCGTGGTCGCCGGCGGCGTCAACGCGCTGGTCACCCCGTTGGTGACCGTCGGTTTCGACGAGGTCGGCGGTGTGCTCGCGCCGGACGGCCGGATCAAGTCGTTCTCCAAGGACGCCGACGGCTACGCCCGCTCCGAGGGCGGCGGCATGCTGGTGTTCAAGCGGCTGGACGACGCCCGCCGCGACGGCGACGAGATCCTGGCCGTCATCGCCGGCGGTGCGGTCAACCACGACGGCCGGTCCAACGGTCTGCTCGCGCCGAATCCCGATGCGCAGGAAGCGGTGCTGCGCAAGGCGTACAAGGACGCAGGCATCGACCCGCGGACCGTCGACTACGTCGAGGCGCACGGCACGGGCACCATCCTCGGTGACCCGATCGAGGCCGACGCGCTGGGCCGGGTGATCGGCCGGGGCCGCGCCGCCGACCGGCCCGCGCTGCTCGGTGCGGTGAAATCCAATGTGGGACACCTGGAATCGGCCGCCGGCGCGGCCAGCCTGGCCAAGGTGGCGCTGGCGCTCAAGAACGACAAGATCCCGCCGTCGATCAACTACACCGGCCCCAACCCGTACATCGACTTCGACAAGGAACACCTCAAGGTCACCGAAACCGTCACCGACTGGCCGCGGTACGGCGGCAAGGCGATCGCCGGGGTGTCCGGGTTCGGCTTCGGTGGCGCGAATGCGCACCTGGTGCTGCGCGAGGTGCTGCCCACCGATCTCGTCGAGCCTGCGCCGGAACCCGATGTCGCCGATGGTGACGTCCGGCCAACGACGGCGCGAAAGCCGTGTACGTCGGCGGCGTGCGGATGGACGAGTACGGCGAGTTCATCGATGACGACGCACTGAAGACGACGCACGACGCGCGCCGACTACGATGTTTCCAGCGACGAGCCCGAACTTCCTGGCCTGACCGACGAGGCGCTGCGCCTGTTGGAGGTCGCCCGCGAGGAGCTGGCCGCCGCCGAAGCCGAGAACCCACGGCAAAGCTTGTGCCGCTGGCGGTTTCAGGATTCCTGACGTCCCGCAAGAGGGCCGCGGCCGCCGAGCTCGCTGACTGGATCGACAGCCCGGAGGGCCGGGAGTCGTCACTGGAGTCCATCGGCCGTTCGCTGTCGCGGCGCAACCACGGCCGCTCGCGCGCCGTCGTGCTGGCCCACGACCACGACGAGGCGATCAAGGGGCTGCGCGCGCTGGCCGACGGCAAGCCGAGCCCGCTCGTGCTCGCCGCCGACGGACCCGTCACCAACGGGCCCGTCTGGGTCCTGGCCGGATTCGGCGCCCAGCACCGCAAGATGGCGAAGAGCCTGTACCTGCGCGACGAGACGTTCGCCGAGTGGATCAACAAGGTCGACTCACTGGTCCAGGACGAGCTCGGATACTCCGTCGTCGAGTTGATCCTCGACGATGCGCAGGATTACGGCATCGAGACCACGCAGGTCACGATCTTCGCGATCCAGGTCGCACTCGGCGAGCTGCTGAAGGCGCACGGCGCGAAACCCGGTGCGCTGGTGGGGCAGTCGCTGGGAGAGGCGGCCGCCGCGTACTTCGCCGGCGGGTTGTCGCTCGCCGATGCCACCCGCACCATCTGCTCGCGCTCGCACCTGATGGGTGAGGGCGAGGCGATGCTGTTCGGCGAGTACATCCGGCTGATGGCTCTGGTCGAGTACTCGGCCGAGGAGATCGAGACGGTGTTCTCCGATTTCAAGAACCTCGAGGTGTGCGTGTACGCCGCCCCGACGCAGACGGTCATCGGCGGCCCGCCCGATCAGGTGGACGCGATCATCGAGCGTGCCGAGTCGGAGGGCAAGTTCGCCCGCAAGTTCCAGACCAAGGGTGCCAGCCACACCTCTCAGATGGATCCGCTGCTCGGCGAGCTCGCCGCGGAGCTGCAGGGCATCGAGGCGCGTCCGCTGGAGGTGCCGTACTACTCAACTGTGCACGAGGGCAACCTCATTCGCGCAGGTGCGGACCCGATCCACGACGTCGAGTACTGGAAGAAGGGGCTGCGGCACAGCGTCTACTTCACCCACGGCATCCGCAACGCCGTCGACAACGGGCACACCACCTTCCTTGAGCTGGCGCCGAATCCGGTCGCCCTCATGCAGGTGGGTCTGACGACCGCGGCGGCCGGGCTTCACGATGCGCAGCTGATCGGGACGCTGGCGCGCAAGCAGGACGAGCTGGACTCGATGACGACCGCGATGGCGAATCTGTTCGTCTACGGTCACGACCTCGACTTCCGCACGTTGTTCCCGCGGCGCTCGCGCGGCCTGGCCGGTGCACTCGACTTCGCTGACATTCCCCCGACCCGCTTCCGGCGCAAGGAGCACTGGCTCGACGCGCATTTCACCGGAGACAGCTCGGGCGTCATTCCCGGCAGCCACGTCGCGACACCCGACGGCAGGCACGTCTTCGAGTACTCCCCGCGAGGCGAGACCGACCTGGCCGCGCTGGTGAAAGCCGCTGCGACAGTGGTGCTTCCGGATGCCAAGCTGGTCGCCTCCGAACAGCGCGCGGTCCCGGGTGAGGGTTCGCGCTTGGTGACCACGCTGACGCGCCACCCCGGTGGCGCCAGTGTGCAGGTGCATGCGCGCATCGATGAGTCGTTCACGCTCGTCTACGACGCCATCGTGAGTCGCGGGGGAGCTGCCACGGCGCTGCCGACGGCAGTGGGCGCGGGCACCCTCGCCGAGGTCGCCGCGGCCCCTGCGGTCGAAGAACCCGAGGACGACGCCGCCATCCTGCACGACAACCTCACCGCGGGTGCAGGTATCGCGGCGGGCTTTGCGAAGTGGTCGCCCGACTCCGGCGAGACCATCGGAGAGCGGCTGGGCACCATCGTCGGCGCGGCCATGGGCTACGAGCCCGAGGACCTGCCGTGGGAGGTGCCGCTGATCGAGCTCGGCCTGGACTCGCTGATGGCGGTGCGCATCAAGAACCGTGTCGAGTACGACTTCGACCTGCCGCCGATCCAGCTGACCGCGGTGCGCGACGCCAACCTCTACGCCGTCGAGAAGCTCATCGCCTACGCGGTCGAACACCGCGACGAGGTCGACGAGCTCGCCGAGACGCAGAAGGGTCAGTCCGCCGAGGAGATCGCCGCGGCGCAGGCCGAGCTGATGGGCGGTGCCACCACCGTCGCAGAGCTCGAGGCCAAGCTGGCCGAGGCCGGGCACCCGATCGCCACGGAGGAGACCGAGGCCGACGAGACCGTGACCGCCGCGGGAACCGAAGCGCCGCCGAGCATCCCGCCGCCCCCGACCGACCCGTCCGGCCCTTCGAACCCGGCAGCTGAAAAGACCAGTGCCGCAGGCCTCGCCGCGAAGGTGCTCACGCAGGAGGCCGTCACCGAGGCGCTCGGCGCCGACGTCCCGCCGCGCGATGCCGCCGAGCGTGTCACGTTCGCCACGTGGGCGATCGTCACCGGTAAGTCGCCCGGCGGCATCTTCAACGAGCTGCCGTCGATCGGCGGGGACGTCGCCGAGAAGATCGCCGCGCGGCTCTCCGAGCGCGCGGAAGGCACCATCACCGCCGAGCAGGTCGCGTCGGCCCGCACCATCCAGGATCTGTCGATCGCCGTGCGCGACGAGATGGATGCAGGAGAGCTGGACGGGTTCGTGCGCACCATCCGGGCCAGACCCGATGGTTCGACGCGGATCCCGGTGTTCGTGTTCCACCCGGCCGGTGGCAGCACCGTCGTCTACGAGCCGTTGCTGAAGCGGCTGCCGCCGGACACGCCGATGTACGGCATCGAGCGGGTCGAGGGCTCCATCGAGGAGCGGGCCGCCGAATACCTGCCGAAGCTGCGGGAGATCCAGGGCGACGGGCCCTACATCCTGGTCGGCTGGTCGCTGGGCGGCGCGTTGGCGTACGCCTGCGCGATCGGGCTCAAGCGCGCCGGTGCCGACGTGAAGTTCGTCGGGTTGATCGACATGGTGCGTCCCGGCGAGGAGATTCCGCAGACCCAGGAGGAGACCCGGGCGCGCTGGGATCGCTATGCGCTGTTCGCGCAGCGCACCTTCAACGTCGAGGTCCCGCCGATCCCGTACGAGGAACTCGAAGGTCTCGACGACGCGGGCCAGGTGACGTTCGTCCTGAATGCCGTCAGAGAAGCCGGCGTCGACATCCCCGGCGGCATCATCGAGCACCAGCGGACGTCCTACCTGGACAATCGCCTGCTCGAGACGGCGGAGATCCAGCCGTACGACGGGCACGTGACGCTGTACATGGCCGACCGCTACCACGATGACGCGATCTTCTTCGAGCCGCGATACGCGATCCGTCAACCCGACGGCGGGTGGGGCGAATTCGTCGACGACCTCGAGGTGATACCGATCGGGGGCGAGCACATTCAGGCCATCGATGAGCCGTACATTGCAAAGGTCGGCGCCCATATGAGCGAGGCGATCAACGCCATCCAGGCTGAGAGCGAGGGCAAGTGACGAAGACCTCCGCCGAATTGTTGGCCGAACTCCGCGAGAAGCTGGAGGAGGCCAAGGAGCCCGGTGGTGAGAAGGCGGTCGCCAAACGCGCCAAGAAGGGCATCCCGAGCGCGCGCGAACGCATCTACTCGCTGCTGGATCCGGGCAGCTTCCTGGAGATCGGTGCGCTGGCCAAGACGCCGGGCGACCCGAACGCGCTGTTCGGCGACGGCGTGGTCACCGGCCACGGCACCATCGACGGCAGGCCGGTCGGCGTGTTCAGCCACGACCAGACGGTCTTCCAGGGTTCGGTCGGCGAGATGTTCGGCCGCAAGGTCGCGCGGCTGATGGAGTGGGTGGCCATGGTCGGCTGCCCGATCATCGGCATCAACGACTCGGCGGGTGCCCGCATCCAGGACCTCGTCACGTCGCTGGCCTGGTATGCCGAACTCGGCCGCCGCCACGAGCTGTTGCGCGGCCTGGTTCCCGAGATCTCGCTCATCTTCGGCAAGTGCGCCGGTGGTGCGGTGTACTCGCCGATCCAGACCGACCTCGTCGTCGCGGTGCGCGACCAGGGCTACATGTTCGTCACCGGTCCTGACGTCATCAAGGACGTCACCGGTGAGGACGTCACCCTCGACGAACTCGGCGGCGCCGACGCGCAGGCCCGCTACGGCAACATCCACCAGGTCGTCGAATCCGAGGCCGCGGCGTTCCAGTACGTGCGTGACTACCTGAGCTTCCTGCCTGCCAACACCTTCGACGACCCACCCATCGTCAACCCCGGCCTCGAGCCCGAGGTGACTCCGCACGACCTCGAGCTGGACGCCATCGTTCCGGATTCGGACAACCAGGCCTACGACATGATGGAGATCCTGCTGCGGATCTTCGACGACGGCGACGTCTTCCAGGTCGGCGAGCAGTCCGGCCCGGCACTGATCACCGCGTTCGCCCGCGTGGACGGTCGTCCGGTCGGCGTGATCGCGAACCAGCCGATGTACATGTCGGGCGCCATCGACAACGAGGCCTCGGACAAGGCCGCCCGGTTCGTCCGGTTCTGCGACTCGTTCAACACGCCGCTCGTCTTCGTGGTCGACACCCCGGGCTTCATGCCGGGCGTCGAGCAGGAGAAGGGCGGCATCATCAAGCGCGGCGGCCGGTTCCTCAACGCGGTCGTCGAGGCCAGCGTCCCGAAGGTCACCATCACCATCCGCAAGTCGTACGGCGGCGCCTACGCGGTGATGGGTTCCAAGCAGCTGACGTCGGACTTCAACTTCGCCTGGCCGACCGCACGGATCGCCGTGATCGGTGCCGAAGGCGCGGCGCAGCTGGTGGTGAAGCGCTTCCCGGATCCCACCGCCCCCGAGGTGCAGAAGATCAGGGCCGACTTCATCGAGGGCTACAACGCCAACATGGCGGTGCCGTGGGTGGCCGCCGAGCGTGGCTTCATCGACGGCGTCATCGAACCCCACGAAACCCGGCTCTTGCTGCGGCGATGCCTGCACCTGCTGCGTGACAAGCAGATCAGCCGGGTCCACCGCAAGCACGGCCTGACGCCGATCTAGGGCAGGGTGCACTCGGATGCCCTCTTTGGGATTGAATACAGCCTGTGTCGACTGATTTCACCGGGCTCAGACGGAACGCGCCGCTGGGTGACCCGCGGCTGGATCTGTGCGATCTCTACGTATTCCAGTCGCCGAAGGATCCCACCCGGTCCGTGCTCATCCTGACCGCCAACCCCAACGCCGACGCGCTGCACCCCAATGCGGTCTACCGCATCGCCATCGACAACGACGGCGACCTGCGCAACGACATCGCGTTCAACTTCGTCTACTCCGAACCCATCGACGGACGACAGAAGGTCGACGTCTGCCTCGCGCTGCAGTCCGAAGCGCGGGTCGACGCCGCCGCGGGATCGTTGATCTTCGGCGACGTCGACGTGTCGTTCGATGATCAGCCGCACCTGTGGCGGTCGCGGTCGGGGTCGTTCTCGTTCTTCGCCGGTGCCCGCAGCGACGCCCACTTCGCGCAGACCAACGTCATCGCGATGGCCGTCGAACTGCCCACCAGCTACCTCGGTGCCGAACCCGACGTGCGGATCTGGGCGCGGGTCAGCGTGCGTCGGGACGGCAAGTGGGTGCACGCGGATCGCGTCGCACACCCGTGGGTCAGCGGGTTCTTCGCCACCGACGAAGCCCTCGCGGAGTACAGCGCCGGGGAGCCGAACGGTGACCGGACCCGCTGGATGGGCCACCTCATCGACCTGATGGCCGACACCGGCGGATACACCCGCGACGAGGCGGTCGACGCGATCGAGGCCGAGGGCACGTTGCCCGACGTCCTGACGTTCAACCCCTCCGCACCGGCGAGATACCCGAACGGGCGCACGCTGACCGACGATGTGGCCGACTACCGGTCGAGGTTTCTCACCAAGGGTCAGAAGACGCTGTCGGGGCTGAATCCGGACATCGACCTGCTCCCGGACTTCCCGTACCTCGGTGCACCCCACTGAGCAGGCGGCCAGCGCACAGTCGTCGCTGCTGGTCGCTGCCTACCGGAACTGCGAGGCCCTGCCGTTGGTGGGTGGGCTGTTCATCCGCGGCAGACACGAGGCACAGGCCGTCATCTCGCTGATCGTGGCCACCGTGATCGACGAGCTCGACCTGACCGCGATCGTGCGTGACCGGCTGCAGACCGAGGCCATCGAGGCGGTGATCGCGCGGATCGACCTCGTCGCGCTGGCCAACGAGGTGATCGACGGCGTCGACCTGCCTGCCATCATCCGTGAAGCAACCAGCCTGGCGACCACCCAGGTGATGCAGGCGGCGGAGGCACGTTCGCTCGTCGAGCGGATGCGCAGCCGCAGGCAGCGCCCGTGATCTACTCCGCTCGTAGGATTCGCCCCCGCCGCTGAGCGACGGCGAGGTGATCTCGGGTTATAGGCCGGTCACGGCTGGATGCGGATCGGACCCGGGGACCACAGCCCCGAATGCGTCGTCGCGCCCAGATCGATCTCGGCCGGCTGCGCCTCGACGATGGTGTCGAAGCGGCGCAGCGAGCCCCAGTCCTGACCCCAGTCCTTGGACAGGTAGGTCGACATCACCGACGCCCGCAGCAACAGGTCCGAGATGCCGAGCAGACCACCGTTGATGCCGTCCTGCCAGGTGTCGGTGCTCTGCAGTTTGGCGAAGTAGTCCGGCGAAATGCGGAACTTGGGGACTTCGGTGACCCCGTTGGCATGCAGCATGGGTTGCTGGCACGGGAACGCCAGGCCCGACAGCCCAGTCCAACATCACCGGCTGCTCCGAACCGATGTACTCCTGGACCGAGCGGACCTCGGGCACCCGCGGGGGTGTCACGGCGATCCAGTCGCCCTGGCCCAGCGACAGGTCCTCGGCGACCACCCGGACCGCGACCGCGTCGGTGGGGATCTGAGCCCGCGGGTATCGCAGGTTGCGCCAGGACGGGGTCGGGCCGATGTCGTAGGGGCTGACCCTGCCCGCGGGAGCCGGGGCACCGTCAGGTCCGGGCAGCGCGTACTCCAACTCGACGGTCTGGCCGGAGGTGAACGCGTTCGCGACGCTGGTACCCGAGATGGTCCCCGCCGCGGTGATCACGACGAGTGGGTGCGCGTCGTCGGCAGGCGGCAGCTGGTACCACGCCGAGGCGAGCCGGCTCTCTTGTTGCGGCCCAGTCGAATACGTTCCGGCCACCGGAACGCGTGCCGGGTCGAGGCCGTACGGCAGCGGCACAGTGGAGCCGTTGACGCCCGGGCGGGAGCGCTTGACGGGGCGCTGCCAGTCGTAGTCGGTGCCCGGCTGTGGATTGTTCAGCCGGATCGCCTCGGCGATGATCCGGTCGGGAAGACCGTTGGGGGAGAAACCCGTCGGGTCGGTGCCGCCGAGCGGACCGAGGCGGCCCCAGGAGGATTGGTCCGGGCCGCCGGGCAGTGCCTGCAGGAAGCCGTCGTTGGAGTCGGGCTCGACGAGCACGTCGTCACCCAGACCGCACCCGCCGGTGAAGGAGCGGATGTTGGCCCAGCCGTTGGAGTAGGTCGGGTATTGGCGCACGACACCGATGGCCATCGACGCCACCATGAAGAGGACCATGAAGCCTGCGGCGATCGGTATCGGTGCGGCAGTGACCGCGTCGACAACGCGGGACTGCGGTCGGTCGGCCAGGTGCAGCCAGAACGCCCACAATGCGGCGATGCCGAACAGGATGAAGAAGACCGTGCTGGCGGTCACGCCGCCGAGCTGTGGCACCGAATTGTTGTACGGTGCACCGAAATTCGAGACGTACCACCAGCCGTTCGTCGACGCGAAGCACAACGCCAGGATGAACAGCACGGCGGCGAGGAAGGTCATCCGGTTGCGCGCCGAACGCAGCACCACCGGGGACACCAGCACCGTCGCCAGCGCCGCCATCGCACCGCCCACTGCGGCGAACAGGCCGAAGTGGTGGATCCACTTGGTGGGGGTGAACATCAGGAAGAAGATGGTGGCGAAGATGACGCCCATCAGCCGCCAAGCGGGTCCGCGCGCGACACCGGGAACCCGCTTGCGCCGCAACATGATGAACAGCGACGAGAACAGACACATCGCGGTGAACAGGAACGCCACCCGGCGCGCGATCGCCCCGTCGGTGGTCGGCAGGATCAAGTAGTAATAGCGCAGGTTCTCGGTCCACCACTCCTGGCTCGGCCCGATCGCGGTGCGGATCCTGGTGGCTTCCAACACCGTTGCCAGCGTCTGGTCGGCGAACACCACCGCCAGCACGATGGTGCCCGCGGCCAGCAGCGGCAGGACGAGGGGCCAGAGGCCGACCAGCCGGCGCCGTCGCATCAGGATCCGCAGGATCGGGCGGCCGCCGGCCACCAGCGCCGCCACGGCGATCAGGCCCGTCGGCTGGATGCCGAGGGTGAACGCCGCGGTCGTGATGGCCAGCGCGGCGGGCGTGAGCCGGCCTGAGGTGACGGCACGTTCGATCAGCACGTACGTGATCAGCGCGCCGGTGGCGATCTGTCCTTCTGGACGCAACCCGTTGTTGAAGGGCATCCACGCCGCGAGCAGTACGAGACCAGCCGCCCACAACGCGGCGCGGCTGCCGGACACCGCGGGACCCAGCCGCGGTAGCACTTCGCGTGACAACAGCAGCCAGCAGACCAGCGCGCAGATCAGGTCGGGCAGGCGCATCCAGATGCTGGCGGTACTGACCTGTGTCATCAGCGCCAGGAGGTTGTAATACCAGCCGAACGGGTCCTCGGGGCTGCCGAACCAGCGGAAGTAGTTCGACATGTAACCGGCATGCTCGGCGACCCGGGCCATCTGCAGGATGTAGCCGTCGTCGGAGGAGTTCGCACCGATCACGTACCAGATGGCGAACCCGCCGATGACCACGCCGTCGACCGCGGTGAGGGTGCGCCAGCGCGTCGGGATCAACCGACGCATCCGCCGCCCGTCGAGCCGGTCCAGGCGCCACAGCGCCAGCAGCGCGATGACTGTGCAGACGATGGCGAGGACGATCGCCAGCAGCTTCAGCGCGGTGGGATGCGTGGTGAATCGGGTGTCGATGTCCGCGGAGAATGACAGCCCGGGAGGCGCGGGGCCGGTCAGGTCGGTGAACACCCCGACGATCGCGGGACGCAGGTTGGGATCGGCGTAGCCGGTGCGTTGCGGGGACCCGTCGGACTTCGTCAGGCCGACGAAGTCGGCGAACGTGCCGTCCAGCGACGAGGTGATGTCGATGCGCTCGCAGCCGGTGATCCGGTCCCGGTTCACGCTGGCGACCACGACGTTGCGCACGATCACGTCGACCCTTGAGCGCGTGACGTTCACCAACATCGCGTTCAGCGTCGCGTCGCGGCCGTCGGCAGGCGCGGTGCCCAGCACCAGCCCGCCGTCGGCGGGCATCCCGTCGATGACGTCGCAGGGCACGGATGCGGTGAGGTGCACCGGCGCCTGGGTGATCAGGGGAGCGGTGACGCTGGTGGCCTGGCCCTGCTGCGGCCAGTTCAGCGTCGCGGTGGTCTGGGTGACCGGAAGCAGCGGTGTCGCCACCGCGAGCACGAAGCCGAGCAGACCGGCGATCGTCGCGACCCAGCGGGCTACCTTCACGTCGTTCACGGCTTCTGCCGTCTTGCCGTTCACGGCTTCACCCGATTTGCCGTTCACGGCAGCGCCCTGATCGGTCCGCCGCGACTCCAGCCGAACACCCGCGTCGACCCTTCCTCGATGACGGCGTTCGGCGCCCGGCCGCTCGGCACCACCCGGTTGTAGCGCTCGAGCGAGCCCCAGTCCCGGTACCAGTCGCCGCTCAGGTAGGTCGGGATGGACTCCGTGCGCAACAGTGCCTGGATGAACAGGAACGGTCCGCCGTCCTCGGCGGCCTGCCACTGGTTCGACGACACCACGATCTGCTTGAAGTTCGGCATGATCCGGTACTCGGGCAGTTCGGCGATCCCGAGGTGTTCGGAGAACGGCCGCTGACAGGGGAAGTTGGCTGCGGTGGCGATGTCCATCATCACCGGTGTGTCGGAACCGAGGAACTCACCGGCGGTCTCCAACACGGGCACGCGAGGTGGCGTGAACGCGAACCACTGATCCTCGGACAGGTTCGGGTCGTCGGCGACGATGCGGGCGACATTGGCCTCCGGCGGCGCCCATTCCAGCGGGAACCGCAGGTTGCGCCACGCCTTCTGCACGAAGATGTCGATCGGCTGGACCTCGTCGAGCTCCTGGTAGGAGCCGTCCGGCCGGCGCACACCCCACTGCAGCTTGAGCGACTGTCCGTAGTTGAACGAGCCGTCCTCGTTGTAGTACCAGATCGCGCCTGCCGCGGCGACGGACACCAGCGGCCGGTCGGGGGTGCGCGGCGGCAGCTGGTACCAGGCCGACGTCGCCTCCGCGGCGACGGTGTTCTCGTCGTAGCTGCCCATCACCGGCGTGGTGTCGGGGTCCAACCCGAACGGCAGGAACACCTTCGATCCGTTGACGCCCTCGGGGCCGTAGCCGCCGCCGGTGCCCGCCGCGTAGCCGACGCCGATGTTGGGCTTGTCGACCGGCCCGTCGGAGTTCACCGTGCCGGGGTTGGCCGCGACCGGTTCGGCGGGCTCGAGGGTGTCGCTGACGCCGTCGGGGGTGAACCCCACCGGATCCTCGCCGCCCAGCGGCCCGTACTCGCCGAAGCGCTGCCCGGGCACCGGTGCCAGCATGCCCGCGTTGGTGTCGGCCTCGACGAGGACGTCGTCGGCCATGGCGCAGCTGTCGCCGGACAGACCCGAGCTCAGCGCCGAGATGTTCGCCGCGCCGGTGGTGTAGACCGGGTAGCGGCCTGCGGTGGCCTTGAGCATCGACCCGAGCTCGAGCACGACCATGATGACGGCGACCGCGAGCAGCGGGGCCGATGCCACGGCCCGGTTGCGGCCGGTGTCGGCGACCTGGGTGTGACCGGCGTAGTCGATCCGGAAGTGCAGCCAGGCGGCGAGCACGCCGCAGGCGATGGCCAGTACCAGGAAGATCGTGGTCACCGGGTAGCCGAGGATCACCGGTTGCTTGTCGAACCACGGAACCCCGTAGTTGGCGACGTAGAACCAGCCGTTGATACCGGAGGTCGCCCATGCCAGCACGAACAGCAGCGCCGTCACGTAGAGAGCCAGGTTGCGTCGGCTGTGCAGGCCGACGCGGGCGAACGCGAACGCGGTGACCGCGCCCAACGCCCCTGAGAGGCCGGCGAACGCGCCGAACTGCGCCACCCACTTGGTCGGGGTGAGCAGCAGTAGCAGCAGCCCGATGCCCGTCGTGCCGATCAGCCGCCATATGGGCCCGTTGACGGCGCCTGGAACCGTTCCGCGCCGCAGTATCACGGTGATCAGACCGAACAGGCACAGCAGCAGGATCAGCACCGAGAAGCGCCGGGTGAGCGAACCGTCGATGCTCTCCTCGACGGTGAGGTAGTAGTACCGCAGGAACTCCTGGTACCAGGGGATGGTCGGTCCGACGACGTACTTGATGCGCACCGACTCGGCGACGGTCGCCAGAGTCTGGTCGCGGAAAACGACCACGAAGAGCAGCGATACCGATGCCAGCAGCGTCGCCAGCGGCGCGAGCAGCCCGTCCACCGGGCGGCGCGCGGCGACGATGTGGGTGACCGCGCGGGCGCCGACCAGCAGCGGGGCCACCGCGATCAGACCCTGCGGGGCCAGTGTCACGGAGAACACCGCGATCACGATGCCGACCGCATACGGCCAGAGCCGGCGCGTCGCGATCGTGTTCTCGGTGAGCATCCACACCGCGATGACCCCGAACGCGATGAGCGGCTCGGGCCGCAACCCGTTGTTGAACGGCAGCCACGCGGCCAGGAACACCGCGCCCGCGGTCAGCACCGCGACCCGGTTTCCCGCGAGGCGCCTGCCCAGCCTCGGCAGCACGCAGTGGCTGATGATCAGCCAGGTCGCGATCGCGGCCGCTGTGGCGGGCAGGCGCATCCAGACGCCGGCCGTGCTGACGGACGCCAGGTGCGCCAGCACGCTCTGATACCAGTCGAACGGAGCTTCCGACGCCCCGAAGTAGCGGAAGTAGTTGGTGAGGTAGCCGGCTTCTCCGGACACCCGGGCGATGGTCACGTTGTAGCCGTCGTCGGATGACTGGGCGCCGACCACGTGCCAGACCAGCAGGCCACCGACGACGGCGGCGTCGGTGAGCCAGGTCCACAGGCCGGCCCGGCGGCGACGCCTAAGCTCGGGCGGGATACGCCGGCCCGCGCCGCGGTCGAGCACCGCGAGGGCGAGGATCGAGGCGATGACGGAGACGACGCCGAGAATCATGACGGCCAGCTTCAGCGCCGTCGGCGTCGTGACGAACCGGGTGTCGACGTCGATCCGTGCGCTCAGGCCTGATGTCGCCGCCGGGGCGGCTCCGGGCCCCGCGCCCAGTCCTACCTCGAGGTCGGTGAACACCCCCGCGACCTGAGGTCGCTTGTCCGGTGGGAGAGTGCCCGTGGCGCCGGGGATCCCGACGAAGTCGGCGCCTACCGCACCGACATTGGCCCAGATGCGCAGTTCGCTGCAGGCGCCGGAATCGACCGCGTCGCGTGGGGCGACAGCTGCGACGGTGTCGCGGAACGCGACGTAGACGACGTCGGAGTTGGCGCGTACGAACAGGCCGTTACGTCCGGCGTCGATACCGCCGGACGGGATCGTCGAGAACACCACGCCGCCCTCGGCGGGCAGCGTGGCCACCGTTCGGCACGGGATCGTGACGTCCAGGGATCGGGGCGCACCGGAGACGAGGGGAGCGGTGATGTCGCTGACGAATCCGTCCGCGTTCGCCGCCTGCGGCCAGGTGATGGCGGCCGTGGACTGCTTCACCGGCAGCAGCGGAGCAAGGCTGCACAACACCACACCGGCAATCCCCGCGATGACGGCGACGAGACGGGCGGACGGTGCAGGCACGAGGCTCGATGTTAGGCGACGTTCCTATGCCGGCACCCTCGGCGTGCCGCGGTGCGACCGAGCTGTCAGCTGAGCCGTAGCGGCGCGGGGCTCCAGAGTCCGCTGCGCTCCGTGGTATCGAGATCCAGCCGGGCCGAGCTCGGCGTTCGGATAGAACGGCGTGAGCTGCTGCAGCGCGCCCCAGTCGCGGAACCAGGCGGTCTTCAGATACGTGGGCACGGTGATGGGACGCAGCAGCAGTTCGGTGATACCGAGCGGGCCGCCGCCGAGGTAGTCCATCACCGGCGAGTTGGCTTCCGCGCCGAACCGGTCGGGCAGGATCCGCCACTTCGGCACCTCGGTCACGCCGTTCTGGTGGCCGAACGGACGCTGGCACGGGAACGCCAGGCCGACGAGCCAGTCGAGCAGGACCGGATCTGTCGATCCGACGACGTCCTGCAGTGTGCGCAACGCGGGGATGCGGGGCGGGGTGATCGCGATCCAGTGCTCGAGGCTGAGGTCGTCGTCGGTGGCGACCAGCCGGATGTGGGTGGCTTCCGCCGGGATCGCCGACAGCGGCGCCCGCAGGTTGCGCCATGCCGGGGCGGCGCCGACGTCGCCGAATCCGATGCTGCCCGCCGGTTGTCCGTCTTGGTCGGCCCACTGCACGACGACCTCGCCGGGATCGAACCGTCCTGCGGCGGCGACGACAAGGAGGGAATCGGAACGGTCCTTCTCGCTCCAGCCCGCGGGCAGCTGGTACCAGGCCGAGCGCAGGAACGCGGGCTGCTGGGGGCCGCTGCGCCAGCTGCCGAGCACCGGCGTGCGGGCGGGGTCGAGGCCGTAGGGCAGTCGCGCCCGTGAGCCGTTGACGCCTGTGGTGGCGGTGGTACCGCCTTCGGTGCCTGCTTCACTGCCGGTGACCACACCGCTTTCGTTGTCGGCGAAGTTGTCGGAGCCCGGCTGCTCCATGACCGGGTCGGCAGACACATCCGACGGAATGCCGTTGGGGCTGAAGCCTTCCGAGGTGACCTCGCCGAGCGCCTCGCCGGCGGGTACCCCGATGGGACGCAGGACGCCCGCGTTCACGTCCTGCTCCACCAGGACGTCCTCGGCCATGCCGCAGGTCTTGCCGGTCACCGCTTCCAGGTTGGAGCGGCCGACGGTCCACGCCGGGTACTGGCTGGTCACGGCCACCGTCAGCGAGACCACCTCGAAGATGACCACAACCCAGGTGGCAATGGCCAACGGCGACTGGGTAATCCGCTTCCACAGCGGTGGTGTGCCATCGGGTGGTGGCTTGTCCCGGCCGGTGAAGTGGAGCCACGCCGCGACGAGCAGGGCGACGGCGGCCAGTGCCAGCAGCAGGGAGGTGAAGCCGACCTTGTACTTCGGGAAGTCGTTCGACCATGGCACCCCGAAGTTGGAGACGTACCACCAGCCGTTCACCGTCGCGAACGACAGCGCCGTCAGGAACAGCACCGCCGCCGTGAACAGCGCACGGTTGCGGGGTGAGCGCATCGCCACTGCGGAGATGGCGACCGCGGCCAGCGCGCCGAGCGAGCCGGCCAGCCCGGCGAACACACCGAAGTGGTGCGTCCACTTGGTCGGCGTGAACATCATGGCCAGGAACGAGATGACGGTGATGCCGATGATGCGCAGGCTCGGGCCCGTGGCGGTGCCGGGGATCCGTCCCTTGCGCAGCGTCATGGCGACCGAAACCGCAAGCGCGAGGAGCAGTGTGAGCACGGCGAACCGGCGGGCCACCGAACCGTCGGGGCTCGTGGTGAACAGGCGCGAGTAGCGGATGTGTTCGTCGAACCAGGCCAGGCTGGGGCCGATGGCCGACTTGAAGCTGCTGGCCTGCAGTTCGGCGGCCAGGGTCTGGTCGCGGAAGATCAGGAAGATCGTGACGGTGCCCGCCGCCGCGATCGGTGCCAGCAGCGCGAGGTAGCCGAAACGTGAAGTATGCGCGGCCACAATCGTTTTCAGCGGACCGATGGCGACGAGCAGCGCGCCGACGGCGGCGATGCCTGTCGGTCCGGAGAACAGCGTCAGCGCACCGATGATGATCGCGATCGCGACGGGTAGCAGCCGGCTGGTCGCGACGCCGCGCTCGACGGAGCACCAGGTGAGCAGGATGCCGAGCGCGATGATCGGTTCGGGGCGTAGACCGTTGTTGAGCGGCAGCCAGAACGCGAGGAACAGGCCTGCCGCGGTCCACGCCGCGGCACTGCTGTGTTTGACCGCGGATCCGAGTCGGGGGATGACCTCGCGGCTGATCACCCACCAGCAGGCCAGGCCCATCAGCAGGGTCGGCAGCCGCATCCACACGCTGGTGGTGCTGACGTGCGCCCACAGCGCGAGCAGGTCGTAGTACCAGCCGAACGGCGCCTCGGGCGTGCCGAACCAGCGGTAGTAGTTCGCCATGTAGCCTGCGCTGTCGGACACCCGGGCCATCGTGAGGATGTAGCCGTCATCGGCGGTGTTGGCGCCGACGAAGTGCCACCACACCAGCACCGCGGCCACCAGCCCGTCGAGCGGTGACATCGACCACCATCGCGGCGGCAGGAAGCGCTTGTGCCGTCGGCCGTCGGCGCGGTCCAGCACGTGAAGCGCGCCGAGCGAGGTGAGGGTCATGGCGACGCCGACGACCATCGCGAGCAGCTTCATCCAGCGTCGGCGAGGTGCTGTAACGGGTGTCGATGGTGGCCGAGAACTCCAGCCCAGGGGGTGCGGGACCGGCCAGGTCGGTGAAGACGCCGACGATCTGCGGGCGGAAGTCGTAGCCGCCGCGCTCGCCGCGCAGCGGCTCTTCGGGTTGGCCTGCGTCGTCGCCCTCAGGCTCTTCGGACAGTCCGACGAACTCTCCGGTCACCTTGTCGGCGTGCGCGGTGAACTTCAGCTCCTCGACATGCGGGGCTGAGCACCTGTTCCAGCGGAGCGCTGACCACCGGGGTATTGCGGACGATGACCAGCAGGTCGTTGTTGACGCGCTCGATGAGCAGGCCGCGGTCGATGGCCTTGGGTGCCTGCTTGGGGACCGTGGACAGCAGCACGGAGCGGCCGGGACGGTCCAGCCCGGCGGCGGCGCTGCAGGGGATGGTGATCTCGAGGTCGGTGGCGACGTAGCCGATCAGCGGTGCGTTGACGCTCTGCAGCACGCCGTTCTGCGGCCAGTTGAGCTGCGCGGTGGTCTGGTTGACCGGGAGCAGCGGGGTGGCGACGGCGAGCACCGTTCCCAGCAACCCGGCGACGATCGCGATGAGTCGCGCGGTGCGGTGGTTAGCGCCTGCTGGCGGCGTCGGCTCCGCCGATCGAGGCTGTGGCACCACGGGGCTAGATGGTAATTGGCTTGCGGATGGCCAGGACAAACGGCCCGATGGTGGACACGTCGAACCGCGGGTCGTCGAACAGCGCGTCGTCGAGGGCGACGTGGTAGCGCCGCACGTTGGGCTGGTTCGGGTAGACGTCCTCGGCCAGCCGCAGGGTGTAGCGTGTCGTTGGCTCCGCGGCGCATCAGGAACACCGCGGCGGCTCCCACGGCATGGCGTCGAGCGCCTCGATGAACTGGTCGGCGTCGGTCAGCATCCGCCAGCCCTCGATCGCGCCCCCGCGCTGGTGGAACTGGGCAAGCGGGTTCGCGTAGTGCGACGTCAGGCCCTGGAATCCGTAGTAGGGGTAGTAGGACAGGAAGCTGTAGTCGGCGGTCAGGACGACGGTCTCGTTGCGCGGCCGGCCGGTCACCTCCTGGATGTGGGCGTCGACCTCCCGGTAGTACTGCTCGGCCCCTGGTGGGCGACGGTCGGCCCGCTCGCCGTAGCCGTCGGTGTCCGTGTAGGCGACGACGATGTCGGAGCGCAGCACGTCGGGGATGTCCTGGCTGAAGGTGACGGCGCCGAGAGCGCCGACCGCGGTCGCGACCGCGACGACCCGGGCGGCGTTCGGTGGCTGCACCCGGGCGGCGACCGCGCGGGTCGACCTCGATGAAGCCGAAGGCGCCCGGCGGCGGTCAGCAGCATGGTCAGGGTGGGTTGCAGCCGGAAGGACAGCAGCGTGGTGCCGGCCAGCGTCGTGAGCATCGACAGCAGCGACCAGGCGTAGACGGTGACGCACCGCGACGGCGAGCGCGCCGGCGCGGGTGGAACTGCGGGCATAGACGACCAGCCAGACCGTGCCGAGCATGCACAGCGCGCCGAGCAGGGTGAACTTCAGCATCGGGAAGGACAGCTGGGCGCCGTCGACGGGCAGGTAGTGCTGGGCGGTGCCGGATTCGGCGGGCGTGCCGCGGGCGGCGGCGAGCAGGTATGGGCCCCAGTGATCAGCGCGATGAAGCCGGAGATGACCGCGATGGCGAGAAGGCGCAGCAGCGGTTCGAGCCTGCGGCGGGCGACGCGCGAGCAGCACCGCCATCACCGCCAGCGTGAACGCGGCGTAGCCGAAAAGCAGTGTGTAGAACAGCGCCGTGACGCCGAGGAAGAGGCCGACGCCGACGACCGCCGCCCACCCGCCGTGCCTGCGCCTTGCCCCCCAGTCCCGACCATGCGAGCACGAACACCGGCGGAAGCAGCACAGCGATGATGGCCGCGTAGGGCTCGGCGGGGGAGTAGGCCAACGTCGCCGCTGCGGTCGCGGTCGAAACCACCAGCGCGTACTCGAAGCGAATCATGGTGGCCCACAGCACGAACGCCAGCACGATCGCGATCGTGATGGAGGTGATCGACCACGGCTTGAACATCTCCCAGGCCGGGCGTGCCGGTGAGCGCGGCCAGCGCGGCCGCCGATCCAGAACCAGCCCGCCGGGTAGAACGGCGGCAGGCCGATGTAGGTCATGTCGTGCAGGCCGGCGGTGATCGGCCAGGCGGGTCAGGTATTCGGTGCGGAACTGCTGATCGACGGAGATGCCGAACAGGTAGAGCTTCGTCGCGCCGAGCGGCATCGCGAGCGTCACGACGGAGAACGCGGACAGGAACAGCGCGACCGATGCGGGCCAGCGGTCTGCCGACCCCGCGCCAGGCCAGGCCCGCGGCGAGAAGCGCGACGAGGCAGACGACCTGGCCGACGGTGGTCAGCGCGTGCAGCTGGTTCGACGAGTTGTAGGCGGGCCACTCGACGCGCGCGATCGCGACCAGGCTGACCGCGGCGACCACGACGGCGACGGCCGTGCGATGAGCATCTGGCCGAGCACCTTGGCCGGCGCGCGCTCCATCGGGAGTCCCGCGGACTCAGATAGGCAGCTTGCGGAAGATCGGCCGCGGAATGTGGCGCAGCACCATCATCACAAAGCGGAACGCGACCCGGCGCCCAGATCAGGTCCTTGCCCTTGTTCGACGCCGTGACCGCCAGCTCGGCGACGTCTTCCTTGTCGACGGTGAACGGTGCCTCCTTGGCGCCGGTGGCCTTCAAGTGCTCGATGGTGGTCGTCGTGCGCACCTGGCCGGGCCTGATCACGAGGACCCGAACACCGAACTCCCGCAACGCTTCTCCGAGCCCGAGGTAGAAGCCGTCGAGACCGGCCTTGGTGGAGCCGTAGACGAAGTTGGAGCGGCGGACCCGCTCACCGGCTGCCGAGCTCATCGCGATGATGCGGCCCGAACCCTGCGCCGCATCTTCTCGCCGAGCAGCACACCGACCGAAACCGCTGCGGTGTAGTTGATCCCGGCGATCTGCACGGCCTTGCGCTGGTTCTGCCACAGCTCCTCGGCATCACCGAGCAGGCCGAAGGCGACGATCGCGACATCGACGTCGCCGTCTGCGAACGCCGCGTCGATCACTTCGGGTGACTGTCGGTGTCGAGTGCGTCGAAGTCGATCCAGTCGACGGCCTTGGCGCCGGCGGCCGCATCTGCTCGATGGCGGCGTCCTTGCGCGGGTGGCCGGGCAGATCGGCCAGCATGACCCGGGCCGTGGCATTGCGCAGGTAGCGCTCGCAGATAGCGAGGGCGATTTCAGAGGTGCCGCCGAGGAGCAGGATGGTCTGCGGGTTGCCGGTCGCGTCGAACACCATCTAGAGAAGCTCCAGTCGTCGGGCCATGTCGGAGGCGAACACGCCCGTCGGGATCGACCTTGCGGCGCAAGGCGATCCACTCGTCGATGCGGGGGTACATGGCGTGGAAGGTTTCGGCGGTGGTGCGGGAGTCCTTGGCGGTGTAGAGCCGCCCGCCGAACTCGAGCACCCGCTCTGTCGAGCCCGTTGAGGAACTCGTTGAGGCCCGGCGCGATCTGGAAGTCGACGCAGACGTTCCAGCCCGGGATCGGGAAGCTCAGCGGAGCCTGGTTTCCCGGGCCGAACAGCTTGAACACATTGAGGAACGAGTAGTGGCCGGAGCGCTGGATGTCGACGATGATGCGCCTTGAACTCGTCGACGGCCTCGGTCGGGACCACGAACTGGTATTGCACGAAACCCGCTGAGCCGTAAGCCCGGTTCCACTCGCCGACCATGTCGAGCGGGTGATAGAACTGCGTCAGGTTCTGCGCCTTGCCGCGGTAGGTCTTGCCCATCCGGTACCAGAGCTCGGTCATCGGCGCCGAAGATCGTGCTTGTTGGCCAGCCCGTTGGGGAAGATGTCGGGCGCGGTGAAGTACTGCGGCGCATCGAATTTCAGCGGGTTCTTCTGCAGCTTCTTGGGCAGCTGGTCGAGGGTGGCCAGCGAGCCGCGGGAGATCACCGCCCGGCCGAGCTTCGGCGGTGGGCTGATCGCGTCGAACCACGCGCTGGAGTAGGTGTAGTTGTCCTCGGTGCCGTCGCTGTGGAAGGCGATGGTCTCGTCGAGGCCGGCGGTGACGTCGCCGTCGGCGATGAAGTACGCGGTCTCGGTCGGGGTCATCTCGATGGTGGCCCGCAGGATGATGCCGGTGAGGCCGTTGCCGCCGACCGTGGCCCAGAACAGGTCGCTGTCGGGACCCTCCGGGGTGAGGGTACGGATTTCGCCGTCGGCGGTGAGCAGGTCCATCGAGCGGACGTGGTTGCCGAAGCTGCCCGCGCTGTGGTGGTTCTTGCCGTGGATGTCGCAGGCGATGGCGCCGCCGACGGTGACCTGACGGGTGCCGGGCAGGACGGGGACCCACAGGCCCAGCGGCAGCGCGGCCCGCATCAGCTGGTCGAGGTTCACCCCGGCGTCGACGTCGACGAGGTGGCATGTCGGCATCGATCGTAGTGGATGCGGTTCAGCGCGGTCATGTCGACGACGAGGCCGCCGCCGTTCTGGGCGTTGTCGCCGTAGGAGCGGCCGAACCCACGGGCGACGACTCCGCGGCCGCCGCTTCCGCCCTGCGCGGCGCGGGCGACCGCCTTGGCGATCACGTCGGGGTCCGGGGTGGACAGCACCTGCGCGACGGACGGGGCGGTGCGGCCCCAGCCGGTCAGCCGCCTCGCGGTGGTCGGAAACATCGTGACGAGGGTACCGTGTGGTTGCACTGACGTGCTCATCGCCGTGATCATTGCGAGGTCGCTGCCTCACCCAGCCGGAAGATGACCGCGCGCTGGACGACGAAGTTGATGACCGTCGCGGTGCCCTGTGCGATCACGAAGGCGACCGGGACGCGCCGCGGCTGTGTAGTCGAGTAGCCAGTAGAACAGGTGGTTGATGCCCGACCTGCACCGCGAAGGTCGCGGTGTAGAGCGCCCAACCGCGATGAACCGCGCCGTGCTCGGCGGCGCCTGGAACGTCCACCGCCGGTTGATCAGGTACGCGGTGGTGGTGCCCGCGATAAAGCTGATGGTCTTGGCGAGGTTCACGTGCAGGCCGGCTGCCAGCAGCGCCACGTAGAGACCGAAATCGACGATCGCCGAGAGGCCACCGGTGACGATGAAGCGCCAGATCTGCGTCTTCAAACTCAGCTGCGGGGACATCGGGGGCTCGGCCACCCGGGCAGCTTACGGGCTCGGCGGAGCTGCACTCGATCAGAACGGCGGGGGCTTGTTGTGTTCGGTGACGAGGTCGTCGTTGAGTTTGCGTTCGGCGGTGATGGCCCGGGTGAGGTTCTGCGCGCGGGTGCGTCGGCGGCGGGGCATGGCTTGTTCCCGCTTGTCGCTGGTGTCCACGATCGGCGGGTCTGCGGTCCACAGGGTCGTGGTGGGACGGCATAGCGTGGGTAACAGCAGCCTGCTGCCCGGATATGTCGTGTAGGTGTGCCCTGTCGGGCTGGTCCAGGTCACGGTGCCGTCGGGGTATTGGCGGTCGCGCCAGCCGTCGGGGCCGTTCCAGAAAGTTTTCAGTAAGTGGTGAAAACGGCATAGGCACTTGAGGTTCGAGGCGTGGGTGGGCCCGGCGGGGTAGGGCACGGTGTGGTCGATGTCGGTGAGGGTGGCGGGTTTGTCGCAGCCGGGGAAGCGGCAGGTCAGGTCGCGGCAGCGGATGAAGTCGGCCAGTGCGCGTGAGGGGGTGTAGCGGGGTTCGGGGCCGGCCTGGCCCGGATGGCGGATATCGCGGAACCGGGCCCCGGTCAGTAGTCCGCCGAGCAGCGCGTTGGGCACGATGCCCGCACCGAACACGAACCCGGACTTGCCGCTGGCGCTGATGTCGGCCAGGGTGTCCGGTGTCGCTGGGTTCGGGGTCGGCGGGACTGCGGCAGCGGCGTCCTGGGAGACGGTCTCCTCGTGGTCCGCGGCTGCATCCTCAACGTCCTCGGCGTCGGCGCTGTCGGCCCGGTGGTCGTCGGCGCTATCCGAGCCGTCGGGGTTGAGGGGCGGGTTGGCGGTGTCGTCTGTGTGGGTGGTGGTGGCGTCGGTGAGGACGTACACGGTGATGTCTTTGGTGGGTGTGTCCTGTTGCGTGCCGGCGTCGCAGTCCTCAAGTCCGCATGTGCACGTCAATGGTGTTCCCGCGAAGTGGGCGGCCATCGCGGCGCCGAGGCGTTCCCTCAGGCTGCGGGGGTCGGCTGCGCACACGCTGTGGGCCATCTCGCGTAGGCACCGTTCGATCATCGCCGCGTCGGTGTTGTAAAGCCGCGCCCATAGACTGGTGAACCCCGGGGCGTCGGTCGGGGCACCGAACTCGACATCAACGGTGGTGGCGGACTCGCGGGAGCGGCGCAGCGCGCCGGGGTCGTGGCGTTCCACGAGGACATCGATGGCCAGTTCGGTCTGCTTGATCGACCGCGGCCCCCAGGTGCGGATCTCGGCGGCCAGATCGGCGTCCACGGCGGCCATCGCCGCGTCGTCGAGGATCAGATCGGTCCGGGAGACGATCTTGCGGACCAGCATCTCGCTGATGCGGCCCTGCGTGAACAGCTCGGCCACCGCAGGGAGCCGATCCCGCAGAACCACACCACGGTGGGTTTGATGCAGCGCCAAGGATTCGGTGATGTTCTGCGCCGCGGCCAGTTCAGCGGACACCGCAGCGTCGGGATCGACCCACCACGACTCCCGGTCCCCGGCGGGCAGGTTGGTGCGGCGGATGAAGATCTCGGCCATCACCGCCAATTTGGCGGCGCAGGCAGCATTTTCGGTTCGGGCCCAACCCCGGGCGGCGTCGACGAGTTCGGCATCGCTGAGGCCATCGAGGTCTGCGACCGCCGGTAGCGATATATCGAACATATGTGCGATATTACCGGGATTGCGAGCTCTGAAGTCGTTGTGCGAGATGCCTTGTGGATAAACCCGCCGAAGCGGATAAGTTGTGGATAACTCTGGCAGTCCACGCTCAGATATGGCATAGCCACATCATCGTTGCGCTTCGTGACTCGCCATCCGGTCACACGCGTTGCCGAACTAATGTGCTCTCCCGTCGCGTCGATTTCAGTGCCGGAAACTGTCATGGCCGCCAAGAGCCAACCCGTGGTGCGACGGTCCTGACGAACCAGTATCCGGGCGGCGTCCTGGCGAACCGCTCGAGCGTCCGCTCGTACAGGCGCATCGACCGGCGAGAAGCCGTCATCCGCCAGAAGCTACAGCCCGCTGGCCCGCAATACGTCGCAAAGAGCCGAAACCGCCGCGGGGAAAGGCATGTTCGGCCGGTGCGGCGAAACCGACGATCAATCCGTCGGGGGCGGGGACGTCGGGACCGGCGAGCGGGTGCCGCATGATCGAAAGCCCGGTGACGGCGATGCCGGCTTCACCGGCACGACGCATCACCTGCGGTTCGAGGCCGTCGGGCAGCGATACGAGCAGGTTCACCCCCGCAGCCAGCCCGCTGACGCCGACCCGGAACGGCGACAACGCGGAGACGAGCGCATCCCTGCGCCTGCGGTAGCGCGCCCGCATGCGGCGGATGTGCCGGTCGTAATACCCGCCGGTGATGAACTCGGCGAGAGTGAGTTGCGAGATGGCGTCGACGTAGAACTGTTGGCCGCCTGCGGTATCCACCACGGCGTCGACCAGCGCCTCGGGCAGCACCATCCAGCCCAGTCGCAGCACCTGAGACAGGCTCTTGCTGGTGGATCCCAGATACGCCACCCGATCGGGGCGCAACGCCTGCAACGAGCCCACCGGCTCGCGGTCGTAACGGAATTCACCGTCGTAGTCGTCGTCCAGCACGAAACATCCTGTGCGTTCGGCCCATTGGACGACCGCCATGCGTCGCGACGAGTGCAGTGACATGCCCAGCGGGTTGTGGTGCGCTGGGGTGAGTAGCACCGAGCGCACGTCTATCTCGTCGAGTTCGTCTACCACAGCGCCCTTTTCGTCAACGCGCAGCGGTACCGTCGCCACCCCGGTCTGAGCGAGCGCGTCGCGGAACAGGAAAAGCCCGTACGCCTCCACGGCCATCGGTCCGCCCAGGGTCCGGGCTAGCAACTGAACGGCCTGCCGCACACCGGCGCAGATGACGATGGAATCCGGCGAAGCGCGCACACCGCGTGCCCGTGCCAGGTATTCGGCAAGGGCACTTCGCAATTCGGGGCGGCCCCGCGGGTCTCCCATGCGCAACGCTTCGGTGGGCGCGTTCGTCAGGGCCCGGCGCATGCTCGCCGCCCACTGGTTGCGCGGGAACTCCGCCACGTCCGGAGATCCGGGCATCAGGTTGTGGACGGGTGCGACGCGGGCGCCGTGCGGGCGCGGCGGGACGGCCGCGACCGGTCCGGACGCGCGTGCCGTGTCGACGACCCAGGTCCCCGCCCCCTGCCGCGACGCGAGCCATCCCTCCGCGACGAGTTCGGCGTAGGCGTCAGCGACGGTGTTTCGGGCCAATCCGAGATCGGCGGCCAGCGTGCGCGAGGGTGGAAGCAGGGTTCCCGGCGCCAGCCGTCCCGATCGTGCGGCGTCGCGAAGGGCGGCGATCAGCGTCTCCTTCGTGCCACGGGTGCCGGGCGTCAGCGTTTCACGCAGGTCCAGGTGAAGATCGCGCGCACCGGAATTGGCCCATGAATTCACACCAGAATTGAACCATCAACGTGGTGCATTCCGCATTAGCGTCGAAAACATGACACAGACACTCACCCAGGACCGTCTCAAGATCTACAAGGCTTCGCCCGAGCTCTACGACGCGATGATGACCTTGTCGACCGCGGCAGCCAGGGACGTCGACCCCGGGCTGGGCGAGCTCATCAAGATCCGCGCATCCCAGATGAACCACTGTGCCTTCTGCCTCGACATGCACACCCGCGACGCCCGGAAGATGGGAGTGAGCGAGCAGAAGCTCGACGTCCTCGCGGCGTGGGCGGAGGCGGGCGACCTCTTCGACGAGACGGAGCGTGCTGCTCTCGCGCTGACCGAGGCCATCACCGAACTCGGCCACAGCGGGGTATCCGACGATGTGTACGGGGACGCCGCCGCGGTGTTCTCCGACCGGGAGCTCGGGCAGGTGATCGCCCTGGCCGTCACCATCAACGCCTGGAACCGCATCAACGCAGCCGTGCGGACGGCACCGCCGCGGCGCTGACGTCGCCTAACGTCGAACCGTGCAGACCCGGTCCGGTGCAGACGTCGTCGTCGACGGCGACGTCGTCCACAAACTGCACCGGGAAGGCACGGAGCCCCGAGCGCTCGCGCAACGCCTCCGAATCGCGGACACCTCGGAGGCGCTGCTGTCTCCACTCACCGTCGTGCCGGAGGCCGTCGGGCTGCGCTGGCAGACGCACTGGCCCCGAGTGGAAACCGTTGTCCCCGAACCGGATCACGCACCGTGGGCCGCGGCCGGGGCGCTGCTGGCTGTCCTCCACACCGAGCCGGTGACGGATGACGCACCCGTTCACGGCTGGCCACAGCGGCTCCGCCGCACCGTGGACAGCCTCAGGGGGACGCACGGACCCGTCCGGCAAGCCGCAGCCAACCTGCCCGACGTCGCCTGGCGGGCAGGCACACCACGGCGCCCCGTGTCGCTCGTGCACGGCGACTGGCACCTCGGTCAGCTCGGCAGGCGCGACCCGACCGCGCCGTGGCAACTCATCGACATCGACGACGTAGGCGCAGGCGATCCGGTTTGGGATCTGGCGCGGCCTGCGGGATTCTGGGCCGCGGGCCTGATCCCGGACGACCACTGGGCCGCGTTCCTGGACGCCTACCGCCGCGGCGGGCCCGCGCTGCCCGACGGTGACCCGTGGCCGATCCTCGAGCCCTTCGCACGCGCCGCCGTCGTCCATGCGGCGGCGTCCGGACTGGTGCACGGCGACACCGATGACGCGCAGCAGGCGCTGGAGGAAGCCTGCGGGCGGATGCGCTAGCTGGAGAAGAACAGTCGCCCGAAGCCCTGTTTGCGGTAATGCTTGTTACCGCGGTGGCCCCAGCCCGGGCCGTAGCCTCCGTAGCCGGAATCTCCGCTGTAGCCGTACCCCTGCTGCTGAGCCGGCATCGGCGGCGGCGCAGCCTGGGCGAACCGGCTCTCCATCTGCGTCAGCGACTCCAATTCCCCGAAATCGAGGAAGATTCCGCGGCAGGAATCGCACTGTTCCAGGTGGACCCCGTTGCGTTCGTAGGTCTTCATGACGCCCGCGCACTTCGGGCACAGCAGCGTGTTGCCTGCACCCGGCGTGGGCGGGGTGGGCGGTTGATACGGCGGGATGCTCATGTCGTTCCCAACGTCCGATGAATGCGAGAAGTGCCATTGGACCCTAGACGCGATCCCCGCCGGCGGGAAGCATGACATGCATGGACCTGAACTCCGCGTCGGATGCACCGGTCACCGAGCTCACCGAGACCGAGAGTTGGAACCTGCTCCGCGGCGTATCGCTGGGCAGGCTCGTGACGACGGTGAACGGCTGGACCGAGATCTTCCCCGTCAACTTCGTCGTGCAGAAGAACACCGTGCTGTTCCGCACCGCGGCGGGCACCAAGCTAGTGACCGCCTCGCTCAACGAGGACGTGGTGTTCGAGGCCGATGACCACAACGTCGCCGAAGCGTGGAGTGTGATCGTGCGCGGTAAAGCCCGATTGCTGTCCACGTCGGCCGAGCTCGCCGAGGCCCGGCGTGCGGGCCTCTACCCGTGGATCGCCACCCACAAGGAGTGTTTCGTGCGCATCACACCGCAGACGGTGACCGGGCGGCGGTTCGTCTTCGGTCCCGAGCCGGACGGTACTGCACTGATCAGCTGACGCGTCACACCCAGTAGGGGACGCGGGCCCGGTACTGACGCATCGCCAGCGCGGCGAAGCCCCATCCGACGACGGTCAACACCAGGACCACCGCCCAGTGCCGCCACTCCTGATCGGCGCCCAGCAGTGGGGCTCGGACGATGTCCAGATAGTGCAGCAGCGGGTTGAGTTCGACGATCTTGGCCCAACCACCGGCCCCCTGGGCCTGCAGCGTGGACTCGTTCCAAATGATCGGTGTCATGAAGAACAACAGCTGCACCAGGCTGGCCAGCAGCGGGCTGATGTCGCGGTAGCGGGTGGCCAGGATGCCGAAACACAGTGCGACCCAGACGCAGTTGAGCGCGAGCAGCCCCAAGGCGGGGATCACCGAAAGGTCGGTCCATTTCCATGGCTTCGGATAAATGACGGCGATCACCACGAAGATGATGATGTTGTGCGCGAACAGGATCATCTGCCGCCACACCAACCGGTAGACGTGCACCGACAGCGGGGTCGGGAGTTGCTTGATCAGTCCCTCGTTGGCGACGAAGACATCCGCGCCCTCCAGAATCGATGCGTTGATCAGGTTCCAGACGATCAAACCCAGCGTGACGTACGGGAGATGCTCGGAGAGTTCCAGTTTGAACAGCATCGAGTACAACCCGCCCATGGCGACCGCGGTGGTGCCGGTGGCGATGGTGATCCAGAACGGCCCGAGCACCGAGCGCCGGTAGCGCTGCTTGATGTCCTGCCAGCCGAGATGCAGCCACAGCTCACGCTTGCCGAAACCCTCGACCAGGTCACCCCACGCCCGTGTGAACGTCTTGGACTGCGCGGCGGCATCCGTGATCGTCATCCCTGTTTGTCCATCCCGTCGCTCTTGAAGAACCTCTCGCGCCGGCCTAAGCGGCGCAGTCGAATCCACTCCCGGAATCCGGCGGGGTCGCGCCGTGATACCAGGAAGTACCAACCGAAGCGCAACCACTCCTGCGGCACCAGCTTGCGCATGCCGGGTTGGGATTGCAGGTAGCCGCGGTTGCGGTAGGTGTAATACCGCTTGGTGGCGTTCTCGGGGTACTGGGTGTGCATGCGGCCACCGAGTATCGGCTTGAACTCGTCACCGCCCTGCGGGTGCAGATAGATGGCGTTCAAGCACGTTCCGAACGGCAACCCGGTGCGCAGCAGCCGCCGGTGTACCTCGGTCTCGTCGCCGCGGAAGAACAGCCGCAGATCCGGTACACCCGTCGCTTCGATGGTGGTCGCGCGAAACAGCGCCCCGTTGAACAAGTGCGCGATGTTCGGCATGAAATCGGGAAGTTCGGCCTCCGTACGCAACTCGCTGACTCGCCGCCGCCACGAAAGTCCGCGCCTGAGCGGGAATGCCAGCCTTTCGGGATCGTCCAGGTCGCAGATCATCGGCGAGACCTCGGCGAGCCCGTGCCTCTCGGCGCACGCGAGCAGCGTCGTCAGCACCTCGCTGTTCTGCGGTCGTCCGTCGTCGTCGGCCAGCCAGACCCACTCGGCGCCCAGGCTCAGTGCGTGCAACATGCCGAACGCGAAACCGCCTGCACCGCCGAGGTTTCGGTGCGAGCCGAGATAGGTCGTCTTGACCGGTTGGCCGGCAACCAGTTCTCGCACTCGCTCGTCGTGATCGTTGTCCACGACGATCAGGTGATCGGGAGGCCTGCTCTGTGCGCAGACCGCATCCAGCGACTTCGCGAGTTCGTCCGGACGGCGGTGGGTGACGACCACCGCGATTATCTGCTCTTCGCGCAAGCGTCCCCCGCAAGCGGGAGGTGCCCCCACATCGCCCACTATGAACTCACTCATGCGTGTGTGCCGTCTCCTCCAGCACCTCACGCACGTGCCGCGCGGCGTCCTCACCCTCGTAGGCGCGCACGACGTCCTCGATGCCACCCTCCATCCTGATGGTGCCGTGGTCGATCCACATCGCGGTGTTGCACAGCCGGGCGAGGAATTCGTTGGAATGGCTGGCGAAGACCAGGATGCCGGAACGTTCGACGAGGCTCGCCAGTCGCGTCTGCGCCTTCTTGAGGAAGTCCGCATCTACGGCGCCGATGCCCTCGTCGAGGAGCAGGATCTCAGGGTCGATGCTGGTGACCACACCCATGGCCAGGCGCACCCTCATGCCCGTGGAGTAGGTGCGCAACGGCATGGACAGGTAGTCGCCCAGCTCGGTGAACTCGGCGATCTCGTCGATCTTGCTCGTCATCTGTTTGCGCGTCTGGCCGAGGAACAGGCCACGGATGATGATGTTCTCGAAACCGGAAATCTCGGGGTCCATCCCGACGCCGAGATCGAACACCGGAGCCACCCGGCCCTGCACTGTCGCCAAGCCCCTGGTGGGTTCGTAGATGCCGGACAACAGCCGCAGCAAAGTCGACTTGCCCGCGCCGTTGTGCCCGACCAGGCCGACGCGGTCGCCCATCTTGAGCGACATCGTGATGTCGCGCAGCGCTTCGATGACGACGACGTTGGACTCGTTGCGCCCGATCGTCCCGCCCGCCTTGCCGAGGAACGCCTTCTTCAGCGACCGCGTCTTGGCGTCGAAGATCGGGAACTCGACCCACGCGTTGCGGGTCTCGATGTGCGGCTCAGTGGGTGTGGTCACGGCGCTCTCACAGGTACTGACCGGTGCCGGGGTGCCCGGGCACGCCCAGCTGGCCGGGCACACTCGCACCGGGAGGCAACGCACCCTGACGCATCTGTTCGAGTTGTTGCCGCGCCGCCATCTGCTGGGCGAACAGGGCGGTCTGGATGCCGTGGAACAGGCCTTCCAGCCAGCCGACCAGCTGAGCCTGGGCGATCCGCAACTCGGAATCCGACGGCACCGCGTCCTCGGTGAACGGCAGTGTGAGTCGCTCCAGTTCCTCGCGCAGCTCGGGTGCCAGCCCGCCCTCCAGCTCGCGGATGCTGGTGCGGTGGATGTCGCGCAGCCGGCCGCGGCTGGCTTCGTCGAGCGGTGCCGCGCGCACCTCTTCGAGCAGCTGCTTGATCATCGTGCCGATCCGCATCACCTTGGCGGGTTGCTCGACCAGATCGGTCAACGACTTGCCGTCGGCGGCGCGCTCGAAGTCCATGTCGCCGTCACCGATGATCTCGATGTTGTCGTCGTCGGAATTGGTAGCCATGTCTCTAAGGGTGCCCCAGCTTTTCTCGACTGATGCGGCCGGGTTCCGCGACCTTGATGGTGCGGGCGTCGCCGTCGTCGTCGATCTTCGCGCACGGGGCGGCCTGCGGCCACCACGAAATGCCGTCCGATCGCCGGTGATCTTGCGGACGGCGTCAGTGCCCGCAAACCATGGATCACGGAGCCGACGATGCCTGACCGAGCGGGCCCGCCCCGGTGTCCGGCCCCCGAGGGCGGCATCGAAGGCGCCGATTGCCATGGCCACGGCGCCGGGGCTGAATCCCGCGCCGCGGGACGCCGGCCTGCCAGTGAATACCGCAGAAGCGCAAAACGATTGCCGAGACCCTCGCCGGCAACGACCGGACAAGTGGCACTCCGCACCGGATGCCGACTCGACTAGTATGGCTGCGCAGGTAGCCCGCGTCGTCGAGACGCGGGCGGTAGACACAAGGTCGAGCGCCGCCGAACCGCAGCGATTCAGGCGGTACGGCGACGTTCCAACACGCACTAAGGTGGACTTGGATGGCATACGACGTCGCCCGGGTGCGGGGACTGCACCCGTCGCTGGGCGATGGCTGGGTGCATATGGACGCCCAGACCGGCATGTTGCTGCCGGACTCCGTGGGTCGCGCGGTGTCGACGGCATTCCGCGGTTCGATACCGACGACTTCGAGTGCGCATCCTGCCGCCAGGCGCAGCGCGGCTGTCCTGGCCGCCGCCCGCCAGGCCGTCGCGGACCTGGTCAACGCCGACCCGTCGGGTGTTGTTTTCGGCGCCGACAGGGCCGTGCTGCTGACCTCGCTTGCCGACGCCGCATCGGGCCGGGTGGGCCTGGGCTACGAGTTGGTGGTGACCCGCCTCGACGACGAGGCGAACATCGCGCCGTGGCTGCGCGCCGCGAACCGCTTCGGGGCCAAAGTGAAGTGGGCCGAGGTCGATATCGAGAGCGGAGAGCTGCCCACCTGGCAGTGGGAGAGCCTGGTGACCCGCCCCACCCGTCTGGTTGCAATCACTTCTGCCTCATCGACATTGGGTACGGTGACCGAGCTTCGCGAGGTGACCAAGCTGGTGCACGAAGTCGGCGGTCTTGTGGTCGTCGACCATTCGGCGGCAGCACCTTACCGGCTGATCGACATCGACGAGATCGAAGCCGACGTGGTGGCGGTGAACGCGCTGGCGTGGGGCGGACCACCGATCGGCGCGCTGGTGTTCCGTGACCCGACCATCATCGACGGCTTCGGGTCGGTGTCGCTGAACCCGGACGCCTCCGGCGCGGACCGCCTCGAGCTCGGCGCACACCAGTTCGGGATGCTGGCGGGCGTGGTGGCGAGCATCGAATACCTTGCCGGACTTGATGACTCCGCACAGGGCACACGCCGTGAGCGGCTCGCAGTGTCCATGCAGTCGGCGTCGACCTACCTGAGCGGGCTGTTCGACTATCTGCTCACGTCGCTGAGGTCGTTGCCGACCGTCACGGTGATCGGGAGCCCGGAGGTCCGGATCCCGGTGCTGAGCTTCGCGATCGACAGCGTGCCCGCCGAGCGTGTTGTCCAGCGTCTCGCCGACAACGGCATCCTGGCGATCGCGAACGCCCGCGCGCGGGTCCTCGACCTCATCGGCGTCAACGACGTCGGCGGAGCGGTGACCATCGGACTGGCGCATTACAGCACAGCCGCCGAGGTCGATCAGCTGGTGCGGGCACTGGCCTCGCTGGGCTGAGTCGTCAATTATCGACGCGCAGAAGGACTTTGCCGGAAACATCGCCCGATTCCAGTAGCTCGTGGGCGGCTTGGGCCTCGGCGATCGGGAACTCCGCGCCGATGACCGGGCGAACCAGTCCGTCCGCGACCAGTGGCCAGACGTCGGCAGTTACGTGGGCGACGATCTCGCTCTTTCCGCCGCGGCCGGTGACGGGACGCGACCGGAGCGCCGTCGCGGTGACGCTTCCTCGCTTGGCCAGCAGCTTGCCGACGTTGAGTTCCGCCTTGGCTCCGCCCTGCATGCCGATGATCACGAGCCGGCCCCCGGTGGCGAGGGCATCGATGTTGCGGTCGAGATAGGACGCGCCCATGATGTCGAGGATCACGTCGGCACCCGAACCGCCTGAGCTCGCGTCGCGGACGACCTTCTCGAACTCCTCGTTGCGATAGTCGATGGTGATCTCGGCGCCCAGTTCGGCGCACAGATCGAGCTTGTTGCGGGAGCCCGCGGTGACGGCCACCCGGCAGTTCAACGCCCGCGCCACCTGGATGGCATGCGTGCCGATACCGCTGGCCCCACCGTGAATCAGAAGTAACTCGGGTGCTGTCAGCCGTGCGGCCATCACCACGTTCGACCACACGGTGCATGCGACCTCGGGTAGCGCCGCCGCGTGAGGCGGCGGAACACCGGCGGGTATCGGCAGCACCTGCCCTGCAGGCACGGACACGAACTCGGCGTAACCGCCGCCGGCCAGCAAAGCACAGACGGATTGCCCCTCCGCCCACTGCGACGCCCCGTCACCGACCGCGGCGATGACGCCCGATACCTCGAGACCGATGATGTCGCTGGCTCCCGGCGGGGGCGGATACTTGCCTGCGGCCTGCAACAGGTCCGCGCGGTTGACCCCGGCGGCGACGACCCTGATCACAACCTCGCCCGGTGCGGGTGAGATATCCGGCACAGACTGCCAGGTCAGCTTGCCCGCCGAGTCCGCCACGATCGCGCGCATTCACGCAACGCTACTACGCTGGGGAAACACACTGAGTTTTCGCCACCGGCAACTTCACCGCGGCCCTATTATGTCCGGATGGAGGGGATCATCGGGGGGCGCACGGCGAGCGATACGCCTGGCCTTGATATTGCGGAGCAACGGGCGTGGCAGAACTTTCTGGATGCCGCATTGAGGTTGTACGCGACCATGAACCGGTCGCTGTCGGACGAACACGGGCTGACGCTGAACGATGTGCGGCTACTTGGCCTGCTGGCGAAGTCGCCGACGGGAGCGGCGCGGATGGGTGACGTCGCGGAATCGCTGATGTCGTTGCCCAGTCGGGTGACACGTCAGATCAATCGTCTGGAGGTGCAGGGGTTCGTGGGCCGCGGCGCCAGCCCGGACGACGGCCGTGGAGTGCTCGCCAGCATCACGCCGGAGGGACGGGCGGCGTTGGCCACGGCGATGCAGACGTACGGGGAGGCGGTGCGCATGCAGTTCCTCGATCCGCTGAGTCGATCGCAGGTGACCGCGATGGGCGAGAACTGCCGCCGAATCAGTGCGCGCTTGAAGAACGGGTCGCCGCAAGCCAAGCTCGGGCGCGTCTAGACTGTCCCGCGGTGGCGTGGCAGAGCGGCCTAATGCACTCGCCTTGAAAGCGAGAGTCGGCTAACACCGACCGGGGGTTCAAATCCCTCCGCCACCGCTCTCGTCATGGCTGCGGAACCGCAGCCTGAGGCGGGCCTATTCGCCGGTGAAGGTCGGCGGGCGCTTCTCGAACATCGCCTTGACGCCCTCGGTGAGGTCCTTCGACGGCAGGAACGCCGAGTTCCACGCGGCCACGTAACGCAGGCTCGCCGACACCTGGGCGGTGCGCTGCTCGTCGAGCACGTCCTTGATTCCGTGCACGACGAACGGCGGGTTGGCGGCGATCTCCGCAGCGGTGGCGCGCGCCGCGTCCAGTGCCGCGTGTGCGTCGGGGTAGACGTCGTTGACCAATCCGATCTTCTCGGCGCGCGCGGCGTTGATGTCCTTGCCCGTCAGCGCCAGTTCACGAAGATGACCGTCGGACAGGATCAGGGGGAGGCGGGCCAGTGAGCCGACGTCGGCGACGATCGCGAGCTTGACCTCACGCACCGAGAATTTCGCATCGGCGCTCGCGTACCGGATGTCGACAGCGGAGATCAGGTCGACGCCGCCGCCGATGCACCATCCGTGGACCGAGGCGATGGTCGGGGTGCGGCAGTCGGCGACCGCGGTGATCGCATATTGCATGGTCTTCAGGCGAGCATGGAAGTCGGCTCGCGGCTTGGACGATGAGCCCTCGGCCATCATCGAGCCCAGCGTGTCGCCCATCGCAGCCAGGTCCAGGCCGTAGCTGAAGTTCTTGCCCGACCCGGTCAACACGATCGCGCGCACGTCGGGGTCGGCGTCGAGCTCGGCGAACACGACCGGAAGCTCGGCCCAGAACGCCGGGCCCATGGCGTTGCCCTTGCCGGGGCCGATCAACGTGACCTGCGCGATGTGGTCGGCGATGTCGACGGTCACGGCTTCGAAGGAGTTACCCATGGGGCAAGAGGCTATCCCTCGACGGGGTCACGGCGGCGAGCCGCCTATCGGTCACGGCGGCCGAGCCGCCCATCAGTACCTCGCTGACCGTCGCGCTCGGGAGGAACTGGCACGCCGCGTCGGCGAGCATCTGCCCGACGAACTCGCCGTCAGGGCCCAGCGGATTGCCCTCCTGAGCCAGGATCTTGCGCACGACCGCCACCCGGGTGGCCTCATCGAGGTCGTTGTACTCCTCGCACGTCATATCGAGTGCGTTCGCCGGGGCGGGCACCTCGGGGACGTCCGTGTTGCGCGTCGGCAGCGGCAGGTTCGGGATTTCGATGCCTGGCAGCCCGGGGATGCTCGGCCCATCGGTGGTGATGGGGTCGTCCGACGATATCGGTGGGCCCGGTTCGGTGGTCTGTGCGACGGTGCCCTCCGTCGTGCGCTGGCACGCCGTGGTCGCGCCGAGTACGGCCGCCAGACCGACCATCGTCGCGGCTGTCAGCCGTACGCGCGTCCTCATCCTGGCCACGATATGCGGCTAGACCCGTTCCAGGTAGAAATACAGGTGGCGGGGGGCGCCCGAGGTGGTGTCGACTGCACCTTTGCCGTTCATGATGCCGATCACGGCGTTGTCGTCGACCACCTTGAAGTGGTCGTGCACCGGCCTGCCGTCGTAGACCATCGAGGCGACCGCCTCGCCGCGGAACTCCTCCACCCAGAGGCTGGCCTCGCCGTTCATCGCCTCGGTGTTGGAGAACTTTTTGCCGTCGGCGTCCAGGCATACCAGCGGCTTTGCATCGGAGGCGGAGTGGAACGTCTTGCCGAACCAGTTGAGCCGGTTCATGAAGCCGTTCGCCTTGTGGCCGGTGTCGAACTCGCCGCCCTTCCACTCGCCGATCATGAAGTCGATGGTGGCGGGGGCCAGCGTGGCCCAGAACTCGTCGAGCTCGGCGTCGGAGAGCTTGTCGGTGCGCGCGGTGAGCTCGGCGAAGGTCTCGCGGGCAGTGCTCATCTAGACACGCTCCAGGTAGAAGTACATATACCGGCCATGATCGAGGGCACCCTTTCCGTTCGTCACCGCGATGACGGCGTCATCGTCGACTTTCTTGAAGTGGTCGTGGATTGGCGAACCGTCATAAACCATGGTGGCCGTCAATTCGCCGCGGAACTCCTCCACCCAGAGACTGGCCTCGCCGTTCATCAGCGTGGTGTCTGAGTCGTTGCCGTCCTCGTCGAGGCACACGACCGGCTGGACCTCGGTGGCCGACGCGAACGTGGTGCCGAACCAGCGGTCGCCGAGGAATCCGTTGCCCCGGTGGCCGGTCACGAGATCGCCGCCGCGCCACTCCCCGATCATGAAATCAATCGTCGCCGGCTCCAACGTGGACCAGAACTCCTCGAGTTCGGCGTCCGGGATCGGCTCTGCGCGCTGTCTGAATTCGGTGAGTCGCGTCCGCGCCGGTGTCTGGCTCATCGCTGCGCTATCCACCGCCGGGCGAATTCGAGGAAGGCGTCGTTCTCATCGGGTGCGGCGACTGTGACGCGGACCCCGTCCTCACCGTAGGGGCGCACGATGATGCGGCTGTTGGCGGCGTCGGCAGCGAACTGCTGGGCCTGACCGACCAGCGGCAGCCAGACGAAGTTGGCCTGCGACGGGGGCAGGTCGTAGCCGGCGTCGCGCAATGCCGCGCTGACCCTGGCGCGGTCGGCGACGACGGCGTCGGTGCGCTCCAGCAGCTCGTCGGCGGCGTCCAGGCACGCGATGGCGGCTGCCTGCGACACGCTGGTGGCGGTGAACGGGACGTAGACCTTGCTCAGCGCGGTGATGATCTCCGGGTCGGCGACGGCGTAGCCGATGCGCAGCCCGGCCAGCCCGTATGCCTTCGAAAACGTGCGCAGCACAACGACATTGCTGTGGGCACGGACCAGCCCGAAGCTGTCGGGCACCAGGTCGTCGCGGATGTACTCGACGTAGGCCTCGTCGAGCACCACCAGGATGTGCGGCGGCACCGCCTCGACGAACCGGGCGAGTGCGTCAGGGTCGACGACGGTGCTCGTCGGGTTGTTCGGATTGCACACGAAGATCAGCCGGGTGCGCTCGGTGATCGCGGCGAGCATCGCATCGAGGTCGAAGGTGTGATCGCTCAGCGGCACCTGTACGGGTGTGGCCCCCGCGGTGCGAACCTGCAGCGGGTAGATCTCGAAACTGCGCCAGCCGTACAGCACCTCGTCGCCCACGGTGGAGGTGATCTGAATCAACTGCTGGCAGAGGCTGACCGAACCGCAACCGACCGAGACGTTCTCCGGGGCGAAGTTGACGTGCTTGGCCAGGCGCTCCTTGAGCTCGACGTAGCCGTTGTCGGGATAGCGGTTGATCCTGTCGGTCGCCTTCTCGATCGCGGCCCGCACGCTGGGCAGAGGTCCGTGCACCGTCTCGTTGCTCGCGATCTTGATGGCACCCGGCACGGTTCTGCCCGGGGTGTAGGCGGGCAGATCGGCGAGTTCGGGGCGCAGACGGGCGGACACCCGAACAGTTTAGGGCCCGGTCGGATCTGCTTTGCTTCCCGCGGTGGGGCCTGTGTACTCTGTCGCAGCGGCGGTAAACGTCGGGAGGCGTGCCAGAGCGGCCGAATGGGACTCACTGCTAATGAGTTGTCCGTCTTAAAGCGGACCGGAGGTTCAAATCCTCTCGCCTCCCGCTCATAACTGAATACGCAATGCGCCCGTAGCTCAACGGATAGAGCATCTGACTACGGATCAGAAGGTTGGGGGTTCGAATCCCTTCGGGCGCACTTCCGCCGGCATCAACGGCTCCCGAGGAGCCGCTACTTTCCCGCCAATATGCAATCCCGGACGCGGGTGTACTCGTCCAACACGCCCCGAAAATCTGGCCCCTCGGTGTGGCGCCGCAGACAGTGCTCCTCCGTGGTTGCCAGCTGCGCATGGGACAACACGAATGACGATCGCACTGCAGCTTTGGGGGAAGTTTCCCAGAAATGGGTTACGGACGGCTCGCTGCGGTTACTCCTAATGGCAGCGCGGGATTATTGACCCCGTGAAATCCCGCGTCAGGTGGCCGACAGCCATTCCCCGAGGTCTGTCGGCCACCACTCAACGGTTCGCCTTTAAGGGAGGTGGCCGACGGCCTAACGCCGCCAAACGCTCGCCCGCGCCGGGGGTTTCGCCGCCGACCACCAAACGCAGCAGCGACTCCCCCAAGACGCCGCCGCGCAATGCCCGTGTTCCCGTGCGGCACAAGGTTCCAAACCTGCTACCTGGACTGCGTAAGCCAGAAGGTCGGGGGTTCGTTCCCTTCGGGCGCACTTTCTGCCGGCCGTCAATTTCCTGCGATATCCCCGCACACTCGGCGAAGATGGACCGCGTGCGCCTTCTCTTGATCGCCGATACGCACCTCCCGAAGCGGGCGAAAGACCTGCCGCCTGCGGTCTGGGACGCGGTCGACGACGCCGACGTCGTGATCCATGCCGGAGACTGGGTGGAACCTGATCTGCTCGATGCCCTGGAAAAGCGCTCGAAACGACTGGTTGCCTGCTGGGGCAACAATGACGGTCCCGACCTGCGCCAGCGGCTGCCCGAGCGCGCCGACGTGGTCCTGGACGGCGTGCGGTTCACGGTCACCCACGAGACCGGCGCTTCTGGCGGCCGCGACACCCGGATGGCAAGAGAGTATCCAGACACCGACGTCCTCGTGTTCGGGCACAGCCACATCCCGTGGGATACGACGGCGAATACCGGTCTGCGGCTCCTCAATCCGGGCTCCCCGACCGATCGCCGCCGCCAGCCGCACTGCACGTACATGACCGCGACGGTGCAGGACGGGGTATTGACCGACGTGCGACTGCACGAGGTGGAACGCCGTGTCTGATCGGCCTGCTGTCGTCGACGACGTGCATGAGATCGCGTCGTCGATGCCGCACGTGACCCGTGTCGAGGGTCCGAAGGCCGGCAACCCGATCTATCAGGTGGGCGGCAAGTCGTTCGTGTTCTTCCGCACGGCACGGCCGGATGCCTTCGACCCGGATACCGGCGAGCGCTATTCGGACGTCATCGTCCTCTGGGTGGAGTCCGAGGACGACAAGCTCGCACTCACCCAGGACCCCGATTCGCCGTTCTTCACCACCGACCACTTCAACGGCCACCTGTCGGTACTGGTGCGGGCGAGCCGGCTCGGCGACGTGAGTGTCGCCGAACTGCGTGAGCTGATTCAGGATGCGTGGCTGTCGCGCGCCTCGAAACGGCGCGCGGAGCGCTGGCTGGCCGAACAGGGAGGCTAGCCAGCGTCCGCGGCGCAGATCAGGTCGATATGTTTCTCGGCCCAGTTAGCCAGTGGCTCAAGCGCTTCCAGTAACTCCCTGCACGCAGGCGCTCTGCGGGCACTCCAGACGTATGCCGATGCCGTCGTCACCGACGGGCACGGGGGCGACGAGGTCAGCCGGTTGGCGGCGGCGATGCGGCGTTGACGTGCGCGACGTTGTCGTGGGCCGCCCCGCAGACGAACAGTGCGAGCCTGGCCGGTACGTGTCCGGGATTGCGCCAGCGGTGGCGGGTGCCGTTCTGCACCACGGTGTCGCCGGGGTTCAGCGCCACCTCGGCGCCGTCGTCGAGCTCGAGGATCACGTGCCCTCCAGGACCACCTCGAAGTCGATGGTGTCGGTGGTGTGCATGCCGGGATCGTCGAGTTCCATGTAGCCGAGCAGGCCAGGCAGCTTCTCCTCGCCGTCGGCCACCGCCTGTTCAGTGCTCAGGTTGTCCGTTCTGGCCTCCGCGGTTCCTGGCGGCAGCGTGAACAACGAGAACCGGAATCCACCGATAGGCGGAAAGTAGGTGTGCCAGTCCGGCATCGACCCGTTGTCGGGAAAGTGTGGTGTCTCGTCACCGCCCCACAGCATGGTGAACCCGGAACCGGGAAGCAGCACCGGCTCACGTGGCGCGACAGCCTCGTCGCTGACGAAGACCGACTTACCGGACTCATCGTGTCCGGTGACGACTCGGCGCGTATCCATTTCGCCAGTCAAGCACCGGAGGGGCCCCCGCGTGGCAATCTCTGCAGACATGGACAGCAAGCCTCCCAGCGCAGCGATCGAGGCAGCGCACCGCGAACACCTGACCACACTTCCGTTCTCCGACACCAGGGACTTCGAGGACGCCGACCGCGGGTTCATCGCCGCGCTGAAGCCCTGCATCGTCAAGGCGGCCGACGGGCGCGTGGTGTGGGACAACGACGTCTACTCGTTCCTTGCCGGGGAAGCGCCCGACATCGGTGCACCCGAGCCTGTGGCGGCAGTCATCGCTGGCCGCCAAGCAAGGCCTCTACGAGGTGGTCGAAGGCATCTATCAGGTTCGCGGTCTCGACCTGTCGAACATCAGCTTCATCGAGGGCGATACCGGCGTCATCGTGATCGACCCGTTGATCTCGACCGAAACCGCCGCCGCGGCGCTGGCGCTCTACCGCGAACACCGCGGAGATCGGGCCGTCACCGCAGTCATCTATACCCACAGCCACGCAGACCATTTCGGCGGCGTCCTCGGCGTCACCAACCAGGCCGACGTGGACGCGGGCAAGGTCGTCGTGCTGGCGCCGGAGGGATTCACCGAGCACGCTGTGCAGGAGAACGTCTACGCCGGCACGGCGATGACGCGGCGCGCGTCGTACATGTACGGCACGGTGCTGGCCCCCGGACCACAGGGACAGGTCGGATGCGGACTGGGACAGAACACGTCCACCGGTGAAGTGGCGCTGATCGTGCCGACGCTCGACATCCGCACCACCGGCGAGACACACACGATCGACGGCGTCGAGATCGAATTCCAGATGGCGCCCGGCACTGAGGCTCCCGCTGAGATGCACTTCTACTTCCCGAAGCACCGGGCCTTGTGCATGGCCGAGAACGCCACCCACAATCTGCACAACCTGCTGACGCTGCGCGGGGCGCTGGTCCGCGACCCGCACGGCTGGTCCGGCTACCTCACCGAGGCCATCGACACGTTCGCCGACCGCGCCGACGTGGTGTTCGCCTCGCACCATTGGCCCACCTGGGGCAAGGACCGGATCGTCGAATTCCTTTCGCTGCAAAGGGATCTGTACGCATACCTGCACGATCAGACGTCTTCGCCAGCTGAACCAGGGTTTCACCGGCATCGAGATCGCCGAGAAGTTCGCGATGCCGCCCGCGCTGGAGAAAGCCTGGCATGCGCACGGCTACTACGGCTCGGTCAACCACAACGTCAAGGCTGTCTACCAGCGGTACATGGGCTGGTTCGACGGCAGCCCAGGCCGGCTGTGGCAGCATCCGCCCGAGGCCATCGCCCCACGCTACGTCGAGGCCATCGGTGGTATCGACCGCGTTGTCCACATCGCGCAGGCGGCCTTCGACACCGGCGACTACCGCTGGGCAGCAACACTTCTAGACCATGCCATCTTCACCGATGAGAACCACAGCGGTGCGCGGCAGCTGTACGCCGACACGCTGGAACAACTCGCGTACGGGGCCGAGAACGCTACCTGGCGCAACTTCTTCTTGTCCGGCGCCACCGAACTGCGCGACGGCAACTTCGGCATGGCCACCTCGACGACGTCGATATCGATGCTTTCGCAGCTGACACCCGAGCAGATCTTCGACAGCCTGGCGATCAGTGTGAACGGACCCAAGGCGTGGGATCTCGACCTCATCATCGACATCACGTTCCTGGACACCGCCACCAACTTTCGGCTGACGTTGCGTAACGGAGTGCTCGTCTACCGTGAGGTGGCGGCCGACGAATCGACGGCGCAGGCGACGGTCCGGCTGGCGACCAAGGTGCGTCTACTCACCCTTGCGATCGGGGACAACACCGCACCCGGACTGGAGATCTCCGGTGACGCAGGTGTTCTCACCTCGCTCGTGTCGGTGCTCGACAAGCCGGACCCGAACTTCAACATCATCACGCCGTAGCTAGCTAAGCTACTTCGACCTGAAATCGGTGCCGGCGCAGCCGTGGGGCGCGCGGTAGCTGAGCTGGCTACACGCCGCCGTCGGCCCGCAGGATCGACCCGGTGGTGAAGCTCGACGCGTCCGACATCAGAAACAGTGCGGCGCCGACGATCTCGCTGGGATCTCCCGCCCGCTGCAGCGATAGGTGGCGGAACGGATTGTTCTCCTCGCTCAGGTTCCACGCCGTGCTGATGTCGGTGAGGTACGGACCGGCCATCAGCGTGTTCACTCGCACCGTTGGACCGAACGCCTTCGCCAGGCCCTCCGTCATGGCGTTCAGCCCGGCCTTGGCTGCTGCGTAGGGAAGCATGTCGGGAGCGGGCCGGATCGACCCGCTGGAGCTGACATTGATAATCGATCCGCCGCCGTCGGCCTGCATGCGTTCGCCGATCAACGCCGAAAGCCGGAACGGGCCTTTGAGATTCAGGTTCACCACGGCGTCGAACAGCTTCTCGGTGACGCTGCTCAGCGACTCGTACAGCGGGGACATCCCGGCGTTGTTGACCAGCACGTCCACCTGGCCGAAGCGGTCGTAGGCCCCGTCGACCAGCCCGTCGAGCTCGTCCCACCGGCCGACGTGCACCTGGTAGGGGAATGCGCTTCGTCCCGTCTCGGCAGTGATCTCGTCCGCGGTGGCCGCGCACGTGTCGTACTTGCGGCTGGCGATGACGACGTCCGCGCCACACCGTGCGGCGGCGAAGGCCATCTCCCGGCCCAGCCCCCGGCTGCCGCCGGTGACAAGCACCACCTTGTCCGTCAGATCGAAAAGTCGATCCGCATAACCTATGTCGCCGCTCACGCCGGAACCTGTCGTGACGTCTCGCGGACCACGCGGTGCACGAAACCCAGCTTGGCCACCACCGGTGGCGGAATCGTGAACGGATACAACGGGTTCTTCCCCATCGCGGTGTTGACCCGGTTGAAGAACAGTGAGATCGAGTTCCAGTCGTAGAGCAGTCGTTCCACGGGCACGTCGTCGTAGGAGGGCAACGGCTCGACGTCGCGCCGCGCGCTGAACCGGACTTTGTCGGCGTGCAGCACCATGCCCGCCTCGCGGCTGGTGTCGATGGTGTCGGTGATGTGCAGGTAGTGGGCGAAACACTCCGCGAAGTCCTCCCACGGATGCATCGTGGCGTACTCGGAGATGAAGTCCCGGTCCCAGTCGCCGGGCGGACCGAACTTGTAGTGGCGGTCGATGGCGTCGCGGTAGCTCGCCCGTTCGTCGCCGAACAGTGCGCGGCACTCGGCGAGGTAGCGATCGGCGCCGGAACCGGTCTCGACGAGAACGTTCTGGTAGTAGTGGCCGACCTCGTGGCGGAAGTGGCCGAGCATGGTGCGGTAGGGCTCACCGAGGTGCACCCGCAGCGACTCCCGGTACGCGTCAAGCGATTCGACGAGGTCGATCGTGATGACACCGCCCGCGTGTCCGATCGTCACCTTCTCGCCCGCGCTGTAGCTCGACAGCAGGTCGAAGGCCAGCCCGTTCTCGCGGCTCCACCACGGCTCGATCGGCAGCCCCAGATCGACCAACTGGAACACCAGCCGTCGCAATGCCCCGGCTGTCGACACCAGCTTCTCCCTCGCCAACGTGTCAGCGGCGTCCGGCTCGTGGCGGATCAGCGCGTCCGACAGGCACCGGCCGCGCTGACGGATCTCACCGGACTCGGGTACCAGCCAGTTACAGCCCAACGTCACGCTCTGCGTGCACAAGACCCAACGTCGCCCGCCGACCCGGGCGGTGCCGTCGTCGAGCGCCAGCATCGACAACGACGGCAGGTGCAACCCGACCGCCGCCCCGCAGCCGCCGCACCGCTCCGCCTCGAACGGTGTGAACGAGTTGCACACGGGGCAGGCGAAGGCACGCACGGGCCATATGGTGTCACGGTGCAATTGCTTCTGGTCCGACATGCGCTACCTCTGCGGAGCGAGCCCGGGCAGGGCTCCGACCCCAGCCTGTCTCCCGAGGGGGTCGAACAGGCGAAACGACTGCCCGACGCACTGGCCCGCTTTCCGATCACCCGTCTGGTGAGCAGCCCGCAGGTGCGGGCGATCGAGACCGGACAACCTGTCGCCGACGCGCTGGGTCTATCCATCGAGGTCGACGAACGCCTCGCCGAGTACGACCGCGACCTGCCGCACTACATCCCGATCGAGCAGATCGCGAAGGAGAATCCCGAGGAGCTGCAGCGGCTGATCAACGGCCAACTACCCAGCGCCGTCGACGAGACCGCGTTCCTGGCGCGCATCTCCGCCGGGGTCGATGACCTCATCGCGGGTGCAGACCCCGACGACACCGTGGCCGTCTTCAGCCACGGCGGTGTGATCAACGTGTTGCTGCACCAGATCCTGGGCACCGAGCGGCTGCTGTCGTTCCACGTCGACTATGCCTCGGTGACCCGGCTGCTCTCGTCTCGCACGGGGCGGCTCGCGGTGGCGGCCGTCAACGGCACCGAACACGTATGGGACCTACTCCCGGGGAACCGGCAGTGAGCGCTCGCGCAAAGAGCAGACGGGCGTAGGTGGTAGGAAAGTCCAGTGACCGACCTCGAAGGCCTCGACCTTGCCGCACTCGATCGACACCTGCGTGACGTGGGTGTCGCCCGCAGCGGCGAGCTACGCGCCGAACTCATCGCCGGTGGCCGGTCCAACCTGACGTTCCTGGTGGGCGACGACGCATCGCAGTGGGTGCTGCGCCGTCCCCCGCTGCACGGCCTCACGCCGTCGGCACACGACATGGCCCGCGAGTACAAGGTGGTGGCCGCCCTCGCGGGTACCCCGGTGCCGGTCGCGCGCGCGGTCACGATGCGCAATGACGACTCCGTGCTCGGGGCCCCGTTCCAGATGGTCGAATACGTCGCAGGCCGCGTGGTGCGCCACACCGATGAGCTCGAGGCGCTCGGGGACCGGGCCACGATCGAGTCGTGCGTCGACGCGCTGATCGCGGTGCTGGCCGATCTGCACTCGGTCGACCCCGACGCCGTCGGCCTCGGGGACTTCGGCAAGCCCAGCGGTTACCTCGAACGCCAGGTGCGGCGCTGGGGTTCGCAGTGGGATCTGGTGAAGCGGCCCGACGACCGGTGCGACGGCGACGTCAGGAAGCTGCACGAGCGGCTGACCCAGGCCATTCCGGCGCAGAGCCGGACCTCGATCGTGCACGGCGACTACCGCATCGACAACACGATCCTCGACGCCGACGACGCCACCAAGGTCATCGCCGTCCTCGACTGGGAGATGTCCACGCTCGGCGATCCGCTCAGCGATGCCGCGCTGATGTGCGTCTACCGGCACCCGACATTCCACCTCGTGCACGCCGACGCCGCATGGGCGTCCGAACTGATCCCGCCCGCCGACGCGCTCGCCGAGAAATACTCGCGGGCGGCCGGTCAGAAGCTGGATCACTGGGACTTCTACATGGCGCTGGCGTATTTCAAGCTGGCCATCATCGGGGCGGGTATCGCCTACCGGGCGCGGGAGTCCGGAGTCGACGACGACACCGACAACGTGGGCGAGGCCGTCGCCCCGCTGATCGCGGCAGGACTCGCCGAGCTTTCCTGACGGGTTTCACCGATCATGGGTGTGGGTAGAGAAGCGCGTGCCCCAAACCCGCCCCACCAAGCTGTTCTCACGAATCGGAAAGAAGCGCCCCGTTGTGGAAATTCAGAAGAGAGATGTCGGCGCCGAGCTGGACGTGGAGATCACCGCCCCCACCACCCTCGAGTTCCAGATAGCGGTCGCCCCGCAGCCGGGCCTCGACGTCACCGAATCGCTGTCGTTTGTGTTGGACGGCAAGCAGATTCCGCTCAGCGAGATTCAAGAGATCTCCGGTGAGCACGGCAACCGGATCCACAAGTTCGATGTCGGCAACGGCAATCTGAAGGTCAGCTACTCGGCCACCGTCATCGGTCAGGCCGAGCCGGCGCCACTGCATGACATCGACTTCTCGACCTACCTGCGTCCCAGCCGGTACGCCGAGGCGGACAAGTTCTACGGTTTCGCCGCCACCGAATTCGGTGATCTTGCCGACTCAGCCGACCTTCTGGAGAAGGTCTCGTCGTGGGTGGGCGCCCGGCTGAGTTACGTACCCGGGTCAAGCGATCCCATCGACGGCGCCGCCGACACGCTCCTCGCGGGAGCCGGGGTGTGCCGCGACTACGCGCATCTGGTCATCGCGGTGCTGCGCGCAGTGAACGTGCCTGCCCGTCTGGTGGCGGTGTACGCGCCGGGCTGCCAGCCGATGGACTTCCACGCTGTCGCAGAGGCGTTCGTGGACGGCCAGTGGCGCGTCGCCGATGCCACCTGTTTGGCTCCCCGGCAGTCGATGGTGCGGATCGCGACCGGTCGCGACGCGGCGGACACCGCGTTTCTCGACAACCACAAGGGCTCGATCAACCTGAACAACATGATCGTCACGGCGACCGTCGACGGCGACCTGCCGCGCGACACCGTCGACCAGTTGGTGTCGATCCTGTGAGCCCGCTACAGCCCGGCTTTGAGGTTCTTCTTCGCCGCGCGGCGTAGCTGGACTATGCGTACCGCGCCGACTGCGAACGTGATCAGCCCGCCGGCCACGGCGGCGAAGAGGATGCCGACTCCCAGCGGCAGCGACCACTCCCAGCCGAGGAACCGCAACGGGGTCGACTCGGTGTTCTGCGCGATGAAGATCAGCAGCACGATCAGGATGAGGAAGCCCAACGCGAGCGAGCCCCACATGGCGGCTGCCTTCGTGAATTTGACGGCCGACTCTGGTGGGGGCGGGCTACCCAACGGGGGAGTCCCCATCGGGGGAGTGCCGGGGGTCGGCGGCACGTCGGGCGACGCGAACGGATCGCTACTCATGGGTCCATCTTTGCCCTTTCACCCGTTGAATGAAACAACAACGCGGGTGACGCTATGGTCACCGGAAGGTCTGCGCAGGCTCGTAACAGCCGAAAGGACGTTCGCATGAACTGCTCCCGACGACCCACCCGATACCGGCTGCTCGCGGTACTGGCAGCCGTGTTCGCACTGATCGCCGCTGGTTGCGGGAGTTCCAACCCCCTTGGCGGAGGTGAGATATCCGGCGACCTGAAATCCATCAAGGTGGGGTCGGCCGACTTCACCGAATCGAAGATCATCGCCGAGATCTACGCTCAGGCATTGGAGGCCAACGGCTTCGCCATCACCCGCCAGTTCGGCATCGGCAGCCGCGAGACGTACATCCCGGCGGTGCAAGACCATTCCATCGATCTGATCCCGGAGTACACCGGCAACCTGCTGCAGTACTTCGACGCGGAAAGCACTGCGACCACGCCGGACACCGTGCTGCTGGCGTTGTTCAAGGCGCTTCCCGGCGACCTGTCGATCCTGTATCCGTCGCCCGCGGAGGACAAGGACACCCTCGCGGTGACGGAGGAGACGGCGCAGCGCTGGAACCTCAAGTCGATCGCCGACCTCGCGACACACTCGCCGGAGGTGAAAGTCGGTGCGCCGTCAGAGTTTCAGACGCGGCAGACCGGTCTGGTGGGGCTGAAGGCGAAGTACGGCCTGGACATCGCGCCCGCCAACTTCGTCGCGATAAGCGACGGCGGCGGCCCCGCGACGGTGCAGGCACTCAAGGGCGGCGCCGTCACCACGGCCAACATCTTCAGCACGTCACCGTCGATCGAGCAGAGCAAGCTGGTGGTTCTCGAAGACCCGGAGAACGTCTTCCTCGCGGCGAACGTGGTGCCGCTGGTCGCCTCGCAGAAGATGTCGGACGAACTCAAGACCGTGCTGGACGCGGTCAGCGCGAAACTCACCACCGAGGTTCTGATCGAACTGAACACCTCGGTGGAGGGAAACCAGGGTGTCGATCCCGACGAAGCTGCCGAGAAGTGGATCAAAGACAACGGCTTCGACCAGCCCATCCAGAAGTAGGCGCGATGAGCGCCTGCGCGAAGAGCAGAGAGCACAGCCCGTGATCACGTTCGAGAATGTCACCAAGAAGTACCCGGACGGCACCGTCGCGGTCGATGATCTGACGCTGGAAGTCGCCGAGGGCACCCTGGCGGTGTTCGTCGGTCCGTCCGGCTGCGGCAAGACCACGTCGATGCGGATGATCAACAGGATGATCGATCCGACGTCGGGCACGTTGACCGTCGACGGCAAGGACGTCACCAAGGTCGACGCCGTGAAGCTACGGCTGGGAATCGGCTACGTGATCCAGAGCGCGGGCCTGATGCCGCATCTGAGGGTCGTCGACAACGTCGCGACGGTTCCTGTGCTTCGCGGCGAATCACGGCGCAGCGCAAGGAAATCCGCGATCGGCGTGCTGGAGCGTGTCGGGCTGGACCCCAAGCTCGCCGATCGTTACCCGGCCCAGCTGTCGGGTGGCCAGCAGCAGCGCGTCGGCGTGGCCAGGGCGCTGGCCGCAGACCCGCCGATCCTGTTGATGGACGAGCCGTTCAGCGCCGTCGACCCGGTGGTGCGCGAGGATCTGCAGACCGAGATCCTGCGTCTGCAAAGCGAATTGCGCAAGACGATCGTGTTCGTCACCCATGACATCGACGAGGCGATCAAGCTGGGCGACAAGGTTGCGGTGTTCGGCCGCGGCGGCGTCCTGCAGCAGTACGATGAGCCCTCCCGGCTACTGTCCAACCCTGCCAACGACGCCGTCGCCGGATTCGTCGGCGCCGACCGCGGTTACCGGGGCCTGCAGTTCTTCCACGCGACCGGCCTGCCGTTGCACGACCTGCGTCACGTCCCGGAACCCGAGATCGACGCGCTCACACTGAATCCGGGCGACTGGGTGCTGGTCACCCGGCCCGACGGGACGCCCTACGCCTGGATCAACGCCGACGGCGTCGAGCTCCACCGCACGGGCAGCTCGCTCTACGACAGCACGATCGCGGGTGGCTCACTGTTCCGGCCGGACGCCACGCTGCGCCTGGCGCTGGACGCGGCGCTGTCGTCGCCCGCGGGACTCGGGGTGGCCGTCGACGGGGACGGCCAGGTCATCGGTGGCGTCAAGGCCGACGACGTGCTCGTGGCGCTGGACACCCAGCGGGCCCAGGGATAACGCCGTGCGGTATCTGTTCACCCATCTCGACGACCTGTGGGCGCTGACGGTGATCCACCTGCGGCTGTCACTGATCCCGATCGTGCTCGGCCTGCTGATCGCCGTTCCGCTCGGGCGCGCTGGTGCAGCGGACGACCGTGCTGCGTCGGCTGACGACCGTCACCGCGAGCATCATCTTCACGATCCCGTCGCTGGCGCTGTTCGTGGTGCTGCCGCTGATCATCCCGACCCGCATCCTCGACGAGGCCAACGTCATCGTGGCGCTGACCCTCTATACGGTGGCGCTGCTGGTGCGCGCGGTACCCGAGGCGCTCGACGCGGTGTCGCCCGCAGTGCTCGACGCCGCCACGGCGATCGGCTACAAGCCACTGACCAGGATGCTGAAAATCGAACTGCCGCTGGCGCTTCCGGTGCTGATCGCCAGCCTGCGGGTGGTCGCCGTCACCAACATCTCGATGGTCGCAGTCGGTTCGGTCATCGGCATCGGCGGCCTGGGCACCTGGTTCACCGAGGGCTATCAGGCGAACAAGAGTGACCAGATCATCGCGGGCATCATCGCGATCTTCGTGCTGGCGATCGTCATCGACACGTTGATCATGTTCGCGGGCAAGGCCCTCACTCCGTGGACCAGAGCGGCCAAACCGGGTCGCGTCGCGAAGGTGGGGGCCGCGACATGAACTTCCTCGAACAGGCGATGTCGTTCATCTTCACCGCGGCCAACTGGGGTGGCCCCGCCGGCCTGGCCGCGCGGATCCTCGAGCACCTGCAGTACACCGTCATCGCGGTGATCTTCTCGGCGCTGATCGCCATCCCGATCGGGATGATCATCGGGCACACCGGTCGCGGCACCTTCCTGGTCGTCACCGGCGTCAACGCGCTGCGGGCGCTCCCGACGCTCGGCGTGCTGCTGCTCGGTGTCCTGCTGTGGGGACTCGGGTTGATCCCGCCGACGGTGGCGCTGATGCTGCTCGGCATCCCCCCGCTGTTGGCGGGCACCTACTCGGGCATCGCCAACGTCGACCGCGCCGTGGTCGACGCGGCCAGATCGATGGGCATGACCGAGTTGCGGATCCTGCTGCGCGTCGAGACGCCCAACGCGCTCCCGTTGATCCTGGGCGGCCTGCGCACCGCGACGTTGCAGATCGTCGCCACCGCCACGGTCGCGGCGTACGCCAGCCTCGGCGGCCTCGGCCGGTACCTGATCGACGGCATCAAGGTCCGGGAGTTCTATCTCGCGCTGGTGGGTGCGCTGATGGTGACAGCGTTGGCGCTGATCCTCGACGCAGCGCTCGCCTTCGCGGTGTGGGCGTCGGTGCCGGGCACCGGCCGGCTGTCCAGACGCCGGCTGCCGCAGCCGCTTCTCGACGACGAGGTAGCGCTGGAATCGGCCGGTTCGCGGTCCAGTTCCCGAGCCCGCCACGAACGAGGGGACCCGTCGCCTACGGTAGAGGCATGAGTGAAGCCGATCGCTCTGACGCGAGCACCTGGCCTGCAGTGCTGACGTGGCGGGCACACGATGAGCCGCGCATGGAGTCGGTGCGTGTTCAGCTCTCCGGAAACCGCATCAAGGCCTACGGCCGGATCGTGGCCGCTGCTGCCTCGGGGCACCCCGCCTTCAGCGCGTCCTACGACCTGGTCACCGATGAACTCGGCGCGACCAAACGCCTGTCCCTCACCGTGACGCTGGCCGAACGGGAGCGCCAGCTCTCGATCGCGCGTGACGAGGAGAGCATGTGGCTGGTGCAGGAGCACTCCGGGCAGACCAGCCGGTCCGCGCTTCGACGGCGCACTCGACGTCGACGTGGTCTTCAGCCCGTTCTTCAACGCGCTGCCGATCCGCCGGGTCGGGGTGTTACCGGGCAGTGGCGAATCGGTCACCGTGCCGGTCGTCTACGTGCGGGTGCCCGACCTGTCGGTGGACATCGCAACGATCAGCTACGCGGCGACCGACACCGGCGATCAAGCTGCAATTCGCCGGTCGCCGATACCACGATCACCGTCGACGACGACGGCTTCATCCTCGACTATCCCAGGGTTGGCAACGCGGATCTGATCACGCCGCCCGCGCGGCCCGCCGCGGCGAGTTCGTCGCGCCAGTCGTCGGCGCCGATGACGGTGGTGACGATCTGGGGCCGGCTGAAGCTGTCGTAGCGGATACGCGCGGCATGGCCGGCCTCGACGAGTTCGGTCACCGGGCGGTGTCGCGGCCAGCTGGTTGCGGGCGTCGATGAGCAGGCGCGAGCGCCTGGTCGAGGACCGGCAGCAGCTGCGTCGGAGTTGGCCTCGCACATCGCCCGCACCAGGTCAGGTGCCGTCGCGGCGACCCGGGTGCCGTCGCGGAACGAGCCTGCGGCCAGCGCGAACGCCAACGGGACCTCCCCGGCGGTCGCGGCCAGCGCCTCGGCCAGCAGGTGCGGCAGGTGCGAGATGGTCGCGGCGGCGGCGTCGTGCTCGTCGGAGCGGGCGGGCACGACGAACGCGCGGCAGTCCAGCGCGAGGTGCATCACCGAGGCCCAGACGTCGGGGTCGACGTGGTCGTCGACGCTGATCACCCAGGGGCGTCGGCGAACAGGCGGGCGTCGCCGGCGGCCCAGCCGGAATGGGCGGTGCCGGTCATCGGGTGCCCGCCGACGAACCGGTCGAGCAGGCCGGCCTGGACGATCTCGGCGTGGACAGCGCCCTTGACGCTGGTGACGTCGGTCAGCGGGCTGTCCGGCGCGACGGCGCGGACGTGGCGCAGCATCAGCGGCAGGGCGGGCATGGGGACGGCGAGGACGATCAGCGCGCCGCGTGTCCGCGGCCCGCGACAGGGCTTCGTCGAGGTTGGCGGTGGCGTCGAACCCGTCGAACCGGGCCGCGTCGACGCCCTCCACGGAACGGTTGTAGCCGAACACCTCGCGTCCTGCTGCTGCCGCCGCGCGCATGAGTCGACCCGCCGATAAGGCCGAGACCGAGCACACACACCGGTGTCTTCGTCACCAGGTTGGCACACAGCGCGGTCGACGGAGGTGCGGCTGCTGGTCAAGGCCCATGGCAGGGGACTACCGTTAGCGCTCATGGGAGCGCAGAGTGCACAGACGCAGGAACGGGCTGCCGACGTTCCGGACGGCTTCGGCGTGGCCGTCGTCCGGGAGGACGGCAAGTGGCGATGCACCGCCATGCGGCCCGCGGCGCTCACGAGCCTGTCCGCCGCCGAGACCGAGCTGCGTGAATTGCGAAGTGCCGGCGCGGTTTTCGGGCTTCTCGACATCGACGACGAGTTCTTCGTCATCGTCCGGCCCGCGCCGTCAGGCACCCGGTTGCTGCTGTCGGACGCCACCGCGGCGCTCGACTACGACATCGCCGCCGAGGTGCTCGAGAAGCTCGACGCCGACATCGACGACGACGAGCTCGAACGACGTGACCCGTTCGAGGAGGGCGATCTCGGGGTGCTGTCCGACATCGGGCTGCCCGCGGCGGTGCTCGGCGTGATCCTCGACGAGAGCGACGACTGTACGCCGACGAGCAGGTAGGCCGGATCGCGAGGGAGATGGGGTTCGCCGACGAGTTGTCGGCGCGTCCTCGAGCGTCTCGACCGGTGACCGGCGATCCGGCCGAAGCCGGTGAGTTCTGCCGACGAGGCGCTGATCCGCGAGGCGTTGGCGGCTGCACGTCGGCGGGGCCGCGGGACGTGCCGATCGGCGCGGTCGTGGTCGCCGCCGACGGCACCGAGCTCGCCCGGGCGGCCAACGCCCGCGAGGAGCTGGGCGACCCGACCGCGCACGCGGAGATCCTGGCGCTGCGCGCCGCGGCGCGGCGTCTCGGCGACGGTTGGCGGCTGGAAGGCGCCACGCTGGCGGTGACGGTCGAGCCGTGCACGATGTGCGCGGGCGCGCTGGTCATGGCGCGGGTCGCGCGGGTGGTGTTCGGGGCGTGGGAGCCGAAGACGGGCGCGGTCGGGTCGCTGTGGGACGTGGTGCGCGACCGGCGGCTGACGCACCGGCCCCAGGTGCGCGGCGGAGTGCTGGCCGACAGTGTGCGGCCCCGCTGGAGGAGTTCTTCGCACGCCAGCGTTGAGCGGTCGGCGCTGCGTCGAGTGTGCGCTCAGGGCGGATTTCCGCGCAGATTTCCCGTCCTCACCGCACACTCGGCGGCGATTTGGTGCCGGCCCTGTCCATCGGTAAGCTGCCACACGGTGGCGTGTCCGAGCGGCCTAAGGAGCACGCCTCGAAAGCGTGTGACGGGTAACCCCCGTCCGAGGGTTCAAATCCCTCCGCCACCGCCATGACAGCAGTCAGCCTGCCACCCCCGTTGGGTGACAGGCTGACTGTTGTAGGGGTCTACTTCTTGAACGCGTCTTTGATCTTCGCCCGCGTCCTTGAGGCTGGACTTGGCCTGGTCTACCTTGCCCTGGTTCTCGGTGCTCTTGTCGCCCGTGACCTTGCCGAGGCCTTCCTTGGCCTTACCGCCGAGGTCATCGACCTTGTTGCTTGCCTTGTCGCCGGCGCCCATAGCGCCCTTTCGAAGAAATCTCATCCCGGCTCGGAATCGAGCCACGCGAGGTGAGTACCTTCGTGCCGCGGATCTGAAACACGAGGACACCTGTGAGGCCGCGTAGAGGTGCTTGAAATTGAGCTTATGTTCGAGATTTGGCGCGGAACTGGCGGCAGGGCGGCAGCGGCCGGCTCTGGTTCGCGCCTTGGGCGGCGACTTGCGGTCGGGCAGCAGCGCGCCCGGCTGTGCCACTGTCAGAGCCGAGTTACGAGCACGGCAGCTTCGAGCATGGTCTCAAGTTGATCGGTGCTGATCCGCGGAGTTCCTGCCGGTCCGCGCCGAGCAGATCCGCGACCACAGGGCATCGAGCATCCCGGTCATGAAGATGCCCGCGCCGACGGTGTCGACCACCTCGATCGAGCGAGCACCCGAACCGTGCGCCGCCGTTCGCCGACTGCGCCATCGTCGGCTTCCGTCGTCACCGCTACCAAGGCCGGGCCTCATCAACCATCCTGTCTTGCAGCATCTCAGGGGCGATGTACGGAGCAAGCCATTGCAGATCCCATCGCTGGCCTTGACGAGATCGCTGTGCTCGACCGTCTCGCTTCGATGCGCTCCCGCGCCTGATCGGCGCTGGCTGGATAAGAGCGCCGGCCGCGTCGGTGAAGCTTCGTTGCCGACCCCGGGGCATGGCCGAGCGCGACGGTTCGACAGCCCAGCTCGAGGACGGTCGCGACCGACCCGGTGTGCACAACCAATGGCGGGTCGACGTCCGGTGCGCGTCAGTTGCGAGTCGATGCAACTCGTAGGTCGCCGAACCGGCCGCGTCGAGCATCGCGTGCGCAACCGGTGTTGTTCGTGCGGCGGTGCCGATTTCAGCAGATGTGCCCCGGAGCCAGTCACGTCGTGGCAATGTGGCAGCCGGTCATCGTCGCCGATGTGGTCAGAGATCGACGTCGCCCCAGCCGCGACAGGCCGACCGCGACATTCGGGGCTTCCACCAACATGTCCTCGGATGCTCGCCGGGGTGCTCGACGATGTCGATCAGCGCCTCGCCGATGACCAACGCGCGACTCATCAACGATCCTTGAGAAGTAGCTCGAGGGTGGCCCGCGCGCCGTCCGGTGCAACGGGGTCCAATGCCCATTTGTAGGCCTCGGCGAACCGCGGGTGCTGGGCAAGACTCTACGAAACACGTCGAGGTTCTCGATGAAACCCGAGTGGATTCTCCTGGTGATCGGGGCGATCGGGACCAGCGAGTTCGGCGAGCTGGTCGACCGCACGTCGATCGGATCGCCGTGCTCGTCGTCGGCCTCGGCGTAGCGGGCCCAGGTCGCGACCACCTGACACGACCGCGACCGATCGCTTTCACCGGAGTCGAGGCCAGCCCGGATCACCGGCAGCAACCACTCGGGATTCGGTCCGACGAAACTGACACAATCTCGCGATGGTGTCGCGAAGGCCGGGATTCGCGAACCGTTCGATCAGGGTGCGCTTGTAGTACTCCGCGAGGTCGACCCCGGGACCGGCTTGAGGGGGGCGTGGCCTCGGAATTCATGTATTCACGAAGGAGTCGGCGCATCAGCGGATCCCCTGCAGCCTCGTGCACCAACCGGTAGCCGGCAGATAGCCGAAGTGGCTGCCGACGGGCCTGATGTCTGGCGTTGAGCAGTCTCAGCTTCGTCGAGCTTCGTTGGGCCCCACGTCATCGACCATCTGGACCCCGACGTCACGTCCAACGGCGGTGCGGCCGTCGGAGAACGATCTTGCTCGAGCATACCCACTGACGGTATAAGGTTCGGCGATAACCGGCCATCTGTCGTCGATAAGAAGTCCAGCCGCCACGATCGTCGATCGATTCTGGCTGCGGTCATCGCGGTGATCCGATAGACCATGCGAGTTGGAAAAACTCAGTGGTATTCTCAGCGATCCAGTTCGGCCAGCGCGGTAATTTTCGCTAGCAAAGGTGGTGAACGCCTGTCGCGCGCAATATCACCCGTTCCCTGCGATCTTGTCGCACGGACACGATGAACGATAAAGGAAAACCGTTATCGCGTCACCGCGCCAGCGAATTGGCAGTGACGAGACCGAACGCGTTCCGAGCGCCAGGCATTGAGTCAAGTGGCAACCGCCTTCGGTGATGGTCATCAAGACGATTTTGGTCATCGGCACGCCGAGCAAGGCGAATAGTCGGCACTCCGGGTCGTCTGGCGCGTAAGAGGTAATTCGGCAATCCGACCCGATGACCCAGGTCTACGCCGATCCCGTCAGGATTGTCTTGAGCAGGAAAGTAGAACATAGCCCGTCCTGGGCGACCAGGGGTCGGCCCTCATCCGAGGATCGCCCGGCAACACCCCGACACCGCACAAGATCAGTCGTGCGGCCGGTGGCTCGCTGGCCGAGCGAGTCGCTCGAGGTACATGGCCTGGTGGGCACGGTTGAATCCGCCGACCCCGAAATGGACTATTCCGAAAGATGATTTCGATTCGGTCATAGCGGTCGCGGATCGATCTGGACAGATGTGGATCTTGTCGGTCTCCCAGCCTGCCTCCCACCATGGCCTTGACGCTTCCGGGAATCCGGTCGGATTAGAGTTTTCGGCGGCCCCTCTCGAGCCGGAAACGCGCGGTGACCATGGCGTCGAGATCCACCCTCGTCCGACTCGACCAGCGCAATCGCCGCCGGCCAGGTGTTGGCATAGCGGAACACGCCGGTGAGCATCGAGTTCTCGGTTCTGGATCAGCTGGGTCGGCAACGGCATCGTCTCGGCGCCCGAGCCGACCAGGACGACGGTCCGGCGGGCCGCACCGCTCGGATTCCTCCGGTCACGCGGCGGCGCGCCGGAGGCGTCGATGAACGCGTCGACCTCGAGGTCGGCGATCGCGTCGGCCGTCGGGATCGACGCGTCGGTCGCACCGAATCGCCGGCGCCTGTCCGTGGCGCGACTCGTCGGGATCGGTCACGAAGATCTCGGTCGCGCCGTAGGCGCGGGCGACCTGAGCCACGACGATGCCGATCGGTCCGGCTCCGGCGATGAGCACGCTGCGACCCGCCGGCCAACCCCGCCTTGCGCAGCGCGGCGATGCCCACCGACAGCGGCTCGCACAACGCCGCGGCATCGTCGGAGACCGCGTCGGGCACCGGATGGGCGAAGGCCGCGCCGATCGTCACGTAGTCGCAGAGCGCGCCGTCACCGGTGGGGTGCGCGAAGAACCGCATGTGCGGGCACAGGTTGTAGTCGCCGCTCGGGTCTCGGCGCTGTCAGGGTCGGGATGCTGAGGCTCGATGGACACCCGCTGTCCGATCCGCGCAGCGGTCGACACCGTCACCGACGCCGACGATCGTGCCCGCCGCTTCGTGGCCGAGCACCGCGGCGCATCGACGACGAAGCTCCCGAGTCGGCCGTGCCGGTAGTAGTGGGTGTCGGAGCCGCAGACCCCGACCGAAGACACCTGGACCAGCACCTCACCCGGCTGCCGGCGTGCGGCACGGGCCGTCCTCCATCTCGATTCGGCCAGGTTCGACCAGCACCGCGGCCCGCATTCGGGCGTCCGGCGAAAGTGTTGTGTGCGTCACATTCACCATGCTAGCGTGATGAGCATCTACACGCACCCCTGAGCAAATGCTCACGGTCAGGAGCGTGAGAGCGAGGTCGATCGGCGCATGATCGATGACCGACGGTCGCGGCGCATCGCGTCCGCAACGCTCAGGACCGCGGGAGCCAGCCCGAAGACCTGCGGTCTGGCGCTTCGCGCCGCGACCCTCTACTACCTCGACGGATTGACCCAGGCCGAGATCGCCGCCCGGCTCGGGGTCTCCCGGCCGACCGCAGGACGGCTCATCGCCCGCGCCAAGGCCAACGGACTGGTTCGCATCGAGGTCGTCGTGCCGCCGGACATCGCGCGACGATCTGCACGCCGACGAGGAGCGCGAACTTGAGCACCGTTTCGGCCTCACCGAAGCGGTCGTCGCCGGACACGGGGTCGACGTCGGCGCGCCGGGCCGGCCCGCCGCATTCGCCAGCGTCGGCCGCGCGGCGGCGGCGCTGTTGATGCGCCGGCTGACGCCCACCGACGTACTCGGATTCACCTGGGGACCCGAACAGGTCGCGGTCGCGACCGCGATGGCACCCGGGGTGGCGAGTTGCCGCGCGGTGGTCCAGCTCGACGGCGCCATGTCGACGCGTCGCCTACCAGACCGGTACCGAGTTCATCCTCGGCCGTTGCGCAGATGTGCTGCGCGCCACCACCATCCGGCTGCCCGCGCCGCTGTACGCCGATCCGTCGACGGTCGCCTCCATGCGCAGCGACTCGGTGATCTCCCGCACGCTGGACGCCGGCAGGCGCGCCGAAGTGATGCTCTTCGGCGTCGGCGCGGTGTCGACCTCGACGACCCTGTTCGAGGGCAGCTTCCTGGACACCCGGATGCTCGACGAGCTATCCGCTCGGTGCGGTCGGCGAGATCGGCGGCCGGTTCTTCGATGCCAACGGGCGCGCCGGTCGACACCGAACTGCAGCAGCGCGCGGTGTCGGTTCCGCTCGAGGACATCGCGGCTGCGCAGAAGACGATCCTGATCTCCAGTGGCGCGGCCAAACACCACGCCACGCTCGGCGCGCTGCGAGGCAAGCTGGCCCGACTGCTGGTTTGTGACATCGACTGTGCCCGTTGGCTCTTGGCGCAGTGAAAGGTGAGGTAAAGGTGAAAGCGCTACGAAGAACTCTGCGCCGGCTGGCCGCTGTGTGCGGCCGCGGCCGGGCTGTCGCTGACCGCCGGCTGCGCGGGCGCCGGCAGTCTTGGGGCGTCGGACAACGAGGTCACGATCGCCTTGGTGTCGAACTCGCAGATGACCGATGCCCAAAAGCTGTCGTCGGAGTTCGAGAAGGAGAACCCCGGCGACGAAGCTGAAGTTCATCTCGCTGTCGGAGAATCAGGCACGCGCCAAGATCACGATGTCGACGGCGATGGGCGGTAGCGAGTTCGACGTCGTGATGATCAGCAACTTCGAGACCCCGCAGTGGGCCAAGGACGGCTGGCTGCTGAACCTGTCGGACTTCGCGAAGGACACGCCGGGCTACGACGAGGATGATTTCATCCCGTCGCTGCGGGAATCACTGTCCTACGAGGGCAACATGTACTCGGTGCCGTTCTACGGCGAGTCGTCGTTCCTGATGTACCGCAAGGACATCTTCGAGCAGGCGGGCATCAAGGTCAACCAGGACCCGAGCTACCAGCCCACCTGGCAGGAGGTCGCGCGAGTGGGCAAAGACAGCTCAAGACCGACGACCGAGCGGGAATCTGTCTGCGCGGCAAGCCGGGCTGGGGTGAGGTGCTCGCGCCGCTGGACACGGTGATCAACACCTTCGGTGGACGCTGGTTCGACGAGAAGTGGAACGCGCAGCTCAACAGCCCCGAGGTGAAGAAGGCGGTCAACTTCTACGTCGACACGATCAACGAAGTCCGGTGAACTGGGCGCATCCTCAACCGGTTTCCAGGAGTGCGCCAACCTGTTCGGTCAGGGACAGACGGCCATGTGGTACGACGCGACGTCGGCGGTCTCGGTGCTGGAGGATCCCAAGACGTACCCGGACCTGGTCGGCAAGATCGGCTACCTGCCTGCGCCGATCGTCGAGAAGCCGAACTCGGGTTGGCTCTACACCTGGGCGCTGGGCATCCCGAAGGCCGCCAAGAACCCCGAAGGCGCATGGAAGTTCATCTCGTGGATGACCAGCAAGGACTACATGAAGCTGGTCGGCGAGAAGCTGGGTTGGGCGCGCGTCCCACCGGGTAGCCGGACGTCTACCTACACCGAACTTCCGGAGTACGAGGCGATTTCGAAGTCCTACGGTCCGCTGACACTGGAGTCGATCACGAACGCGACCCCGAACAAGCCGACAGTGCAACCGGTTCCGTACACGGGTGTGCAGTTCGTCGGGATTCCCGAGTTCCAGGATCTGGGGACGCGGGTGAGCCAGCAGATCAGTGCGGCGATCGCCGGGCAGAAGTCCGTCGACGACGCGCTGGAGCAAGCACAGCAGTATGCCGAGGTCGTCGGCAAGACATACCAGGAGAAGTGATGACTGTTACTGCTGATACCCGGCACGGACGCCGGTCGAGAAAGCCGACGCCGAACGGGTTCGCAAGATCAGGGAGGCGCAGGACGTCGGCGTGAGTCGCGCCGAGGGATGGCGACGGCGTGGGCCGCTGCTGCCGGCGCTGATCTTCATGATCGCGGTGACGCAGGTGCCGTTCCTGTTCACGCTGTACTACTCGACGTTGTCGTGGAACCTGGTTCGTCCCGGTTCGCGGCAGTTCGTCGGGCTGAACAACTACATCGCGGTCGGTCAAGGACAGTCAGTTCTGGTCGGTGGCTGTGAACACCGTCATCCTGATCGTCGGCGTGGTGCTGATCTCGGCGTTGCTCGGCCTGTTGATCGCCCTGCTGCTGGATCGCGCGTTCCTCGGCCGCGGGGTGGTGCGCACGCTGCTGATCACCCCGTTCCTGATCACACCCGTTGCGGGAGCACTGATCTGGAAGACCACGATCCTCGACCCCAACAACGGCATCCTCAACTGGGTGCTGTCGCTGGTCGGGATCGGGCCCGGTCGACTGGATCGGTCAGTTCCCGCTGGCCATGGTGATGGTCGAGTTGATCTGGCAGTGGACGCCGTTCATGATGCTGCTGATCCTGGCCGGCCTGACGTCGATGCCCCGTGACCAGCTCGAGGCGGGCCGGGTCGACGGGGCGACCGCGTTCCAGCTCTTCCGCGAGTTGACGCTGCCCCACCTTCGGCGCTTCATCGAACTCGGGCGTCGTGCTCGGCGCGGTCTACCTGGTCAACACGTTCGACGCGATCTTCATGATGACGCAGGGCGGGCCGGGTGTCGCCAGCGCGAACCTGCCGTTCTACATCTATCAGCGCGCGTTCCTCGGCTTCGACATGGGCCAGGCCGCGGCGATGGGCGTGGTGGTCGTCATCTTCACGATGATCATCGCCAGCTTCGCGCTTCGTTTGATCTTCAAATCGTTCTCCGGCAAGGAAGAGGCGGCCTAGACATGATCCGACTAACAGTCGAGAAGACCACGGCGACAAGCCATGCCGCGCCGGTCCGCAAGAAGAAGTCCAAGAAGTTCAGCCCGTGGGCAGTGGTGGCCTGGATCGTCGGGCTCGGGTTCTTCTTCCCGGTGTTCTGGATGGTGCTGACGTCTTTCAAGCAGGAGAGCGACGCGGCGACCAACCCGCCGAAGCTGTTCTTCACCCCGACGCTGGATCAGTTCTCGGCGGTCTTCGACCAAGGCATCGGACCTGCGATGCTGAATTCGGTATTCGCCACCGCCATGTCGACGATTCTGGTGCTGCTCCTCGGTGTGCCCGCCGCGTTCGCGTTGTCGCTGCGGCCTGTCCGCAAGACCTCGGATGCGTTGTTCTTCTTCATGAGCACCAAGATGTTGCCCGTCGTGGCGGCGATCCTGCCGCTGTACGTGATCGTGTCCAACATCGGTCTGCTGGACAATATCTGGGCTCTGGTCATCCTCTACACGTCGATGAATCTGCCGATCGCCGTCTGGATGATGCGCTCGTTCTTCCTCGAAGTGCCCGGCGAACTCCTCGAGGCCGCCAGCCTGGACGGCGCGAGCCTGTGGCGGTCGGTGCGCGAGGTGATCCTGCCGCTGGTCTCACCCGGTATCGCCGCGACCGCGCTGATCTGCGTGATCTTCGCCTGGAACGAGTTCTTCTTCGCGGTGAACCTGACCGCGGTGAACGCCCAGACCATGCCGGTGTACCTCGTCGGCTTCATCGCCGGTGAGGGTCAGTACTGGGCCGTGTTGTCGGCGGCCGCAACCATGGCCGCGCTTCCGGTGATCCTCTGCGGTTGGTTCGCGCAGAACAAGCTGGTGCGCGGACTTTCGTTCGGCGCGATCAAGTGACCCACCCCTCAAACCCCTGACACCCGAGAAGAGAGGAGCAAGACAATGGCATCGATCACCTACAAGAACGCCTCCTGCATCTACGAGGGTTCGGACAAGCTCGCGGTCGACAACCTCAACCTCGACATCCAGGACGGCGAGTTCGTCGTCCTGGTCGGCCCGTCAGGTTCGGGCAAGAGCACCGCGCTGCGCATGCTGGCCGGCCTCGAGGACATCGACGAGGGCGCCATCGAGATCGGCGGCAAGGACATGACGGGCGTGCCGTCGAAGGACCGCGACATCGCGATGGTGTTCCAGAACTACGCGCTGTACCCGAACAAGACGGTCGCCGAGAACATGGGCTTCGCCCTCAAGTTGCGGGGCGTCTCCGCCGACGAGCGGCGCAAAAAGGTCGAGGAGGCCGCGAAGGTCCTCGACCTGACCGAGCACCTGGATCGCAAGCCCGCCAAGCTGTCCGGCGGTCAGCGGCAACGCGTCGCGATGGGCCGCGCGATCGTCCGTGAGCCGCAGGTGTTCTGCATGGACGAGCCGCTGTCGAACCTCGACGCGAAGCTGCGCGTGCAGACCCGCACCCAGATCGCCGCACTGCAGCGGCGACTCGGCACCACCACCGTCTACGTCACCCACGATCAGGTCGAGGCGATGACGATGGGCGACCGGGTGGCCGTCCTGCGCTTCGGGAAGTTGCAGCAGTTCGCCGCGCCCAACGAGCTCTACGACCGCCCGGCGAACGCGTTCGTCGCCGGCTTCATCGGATCACCTGCCATGAACCTGGTCACCGCGCCGGTCACCGCCGACGGTGTCGGATCGGTGACTCGGTGTTCGAGCTCGAGCGCGACCAGATTTCGATCAACTCTGCGACGCGGGCCTCAAGGAGGTCACCGTCGGAATCCGGCCCGAGCAACTCGACATCACCGATTCCGGTGGCGTCGAGGTCGTCGTCGACCTCGTCGAGGACCTCGGCAGCGAGGCCTACGTCTACACCCACGCGGGCTCGGGTCGAGCTGGTGGCGCGGTCCAACCCGCGCACGGCACCGAGGCTGGCCGAACCGTGCGGTTGCGCAGGCACCCCGAGGGCGCGGTCCACCTGTTCCACCCGCAGACTCGGGCGAGCGGCTCAACTAGCGATGCGTGCACCGGAGTTACGGCTCCGTGCACCAACTCCCGGTCTCCTCGGGCTTCCGTGGGACCGCCCACTCTCAGAGTGGGTGGTCCCCGACGTCCCGTTGCGGGACATCGCGGTCGGGCCGAGCCGTCACCTGGTGAAGTTCGTCGACGCCGACGGCCAACTCGTGGGCCGTCAAGGACATGCCCCGCGCGTCGCCGTCAAGGAGTACGACGTCCTGCGTCGGTTCACATGGCTGTCGGTGATCGGCGCTTCCACGCTCAGCCTCTTCAGGAACTCGCCGGCCTGGATGTGGGAATCCTTTTGGTGGTCACGCAATCCGCCTAGTCCTCGATGATGGAGTCGGCTTGTTCATCCCCGGGCACGCGTTCCTTCTCGTCGTCGTCCACCACGGTGAAGAACGAGTCGCCGTCCTCGGGTGTGCCGTCTATCTGCCCGAGGTTTCGGCGGGTGGGCCGGTCATCCTGCGGATCCTGCGTCGGGCAAGACATCGGGGACTTCGGCCGCCAGCTGCTCGTCGAGGGTCTGATGCTCCTCGGCGTCGACCCATTCATCGGGCGGGTCGACGACGATGTCGCCGTCGTCGTTGCGAACCTCATCGGAATCGAGCGATTCGCTCGGGCTGAGGGTGTTGTCGGGTCCGTCGTCGTCGTAGTCGCCGTCCATGTCCCCGAGTGTGCCCCATGGCCGGTCCGCTCAACCGAGTCGCGTCCGTGCCTCGTCGAGGACCGCCTGGATGTCGCCCCACGTGCGGCGCACGATGTCGGCCACGGGCTGCAGTTCGGTGATGCGTGAGGACACCTGGCCGGTGTTGGCGACACTGGCCTCCAGATCTCCCGCGAAATAGAGGTCGGTGATGCGGCCGAGCAGCTGAGCCGACGGGTCGTGCTCTTCGATGCGGGCCGCCAGCCCGGTGCGCAGCACCCGCATCGTCGGGTTCCCGGGGAGGTCGAGCAGTACCGTCCCTGCATCGTCGGCGGCGACGATCGCGTCCTTGAAGTTGGTGTGCACCCGCGCCTCGACGCTGGCCAGCATGCGGGTCCCCATCTGCAGCCCCTCGGCGCCCAGCACCACCGCTGCCGCCGCCGAGCGCGCGTCGCACATTCCGCCCGCGCAGATGATCGGCAGGCCAACACGTTCGGCGACCAGCGGGAGCAGCACCATCGTCGACGCCCCCAGCGCAGATTTGAATCCGCCGCCCTCGACACCCTCCACCACCAAAGCGTCTACCCCGGCGTCGGCCGCCTTCAGCGCCCCCTTGAGTGACCCGACGACGTGGACCACCGTCATCCCGGCGTCGTGCAGCCGGGAGGTGAACAGCGCAGGGTCGCCTGCCGAGGTGAACACGTGCCGCACGCCGGCGGCGGCGAGGACGTCGACGATCGACGGGTCCCGCTTCCAACCCTGGATCATCAGGTTCGCCGCCACCGGGCGGTCTGTGAGCTCGCGCACCCGCTGCAGGTCCTCCCGGCCTTCGGCGGTGAGTGTCTCGATCATGCCGAGCCCGCCGCCTTCGGACACCGCCGCCGCCAGTTCGGCGCGCGCGATGTAGGTCATCGGTGCCTGGACGACCGGGAATTCGACGCCGAGCAATTCTTGAATGCGATTGGTCACGGCCGTAACCATATGCTGCTACGGTCCGCCTGTGTATCGGGTGATTCAGTGGGGCACAGGGGCGGTCGGGTCGGAGATGATCACCGCGATCCTCGATCGGCGTGGACGTGAGGAACAAGAGCGGGGCGACGACCTGAAGCTCGTCGGCGCCAGGGTGTACTCCGACGACAAGAACGGCGCCGACCTCGGGACGCTGGTCGGTCGGAACCCCATCGGGGTTCACGCCACCACCGACGTCGATGCCATCCTCGCGCTCGACGCCGACTGCGTCCTCTACACGCCGCGCACAGCGCGGGTCGACGACGTATGCGCGCTGCTGGCCAGCGGGAAAAACGTTGCCACGACAGCATTCATGTTCCATCCCCGGCGGATGGATCCGGCCGATCGTGACAGGGTGCTCGCCGCCTGCGAACGGGGTTCGAGTTCGGTGCACGGCAGCGGCCTGAATCCAGGAAACCTGTCTGGGGTGCTGCCGTTGGCGTTGTCGGGAATGAGCCGCACGATCGACACGATCACCCTGCAGGAGCGCGCCGACTGGTCGGTGTACGAAAGTACCGGGATCACGTTCGACAACATGGCTTTCGGCGAGCCGGTCGAATCCATCAGCCCGACGGCCACCGACTTCCTCGCTTTCAACAGCTCCATTTTCGAAGAGCAGGTGTGGTTCATCGGGGACACCTTGAACGCCGACCTCGACGAGGTCACCGCCACCGTGGAAGCTGTTGCAGCGCAAGCGGATCACCAGATCTTCGACCACCTGTTGCGCGCAGGCACGACGGCGGGTCAGCGGTGGAACTGGAGAGGGCTGCGCGACGGGGAGGTGTTGGTCGAGATCGAGACCCTGTGGACCGTCGGCAACGAGTATCCGGGGCACTGGCCGAAGCCGAGACATGGATGGACGCTGACGATCGAGGGTGACCCGTCGATGCAGACGCACTTCTTCTCGCTGGCGAGCTTCAACCGCGCGGCGACTATGGAGGAACACGTGCGGTCGGCCAATGTCGCGACAGCGATGCAGGTGCTCAACGCCGTGCCCGCGGTCTGCGAGGCGCCGCCGGGTTTCGCGACGACGGCGTCGCTGCCGCTGATCCGCAGCGGCACGGGTTTCGGGCGGAGCCCGAACAACGACGCCAGCGGGCGGAGCCCGAACAACGACGCCAGCGGGCGAACTCAGCCGTAGAACATCGTCCAGTAGTCGGGGCTCCACGCGCCGGCGTCGCACTTGAGCGGAACGCCGTCGGGCGTCTGCGCCACCCCCGACGCGTCGCCGCAGGCCGAGCGCAGCGTGCGGACCCCGACCAGCGGTGGAGACGACACCCACATGCTCTTCGAACTACAGGCCAGCGTGTTACCCGACGCGTCGAACCCGAAGTTGTAGCGGGTGTTCTGGTTGCAGTGCCCACCGACTTGCGCGTCGGGGTGCACGTACGGAACACAACCCGCACCGTCACACGTGCTCGGAGTCGCTGAGGCAGCACCGGCACCGAACCCCGCCAGCGGCGCCGCAAGGACACCACCCGCGATTGCCACCGCAGCCATCAGCTTCATGGGACACAGCCTAAGTTGCGGTACCACGTCCGCGGGCTGCCTTTGCCTGCATTGCCACCACGCGACGCCGCGAGGCGTAGGGTCTTCATCCATGAAGTCGCCGGTAGGGGTGTTGGCGGTGGGCCTACTGTCGTCGGCTGCGCTGCTGGCCGCACCTGCGGCGAAAGCCGACGTCATCGCCTACCTGGTGAACGTGCACGTCCGGCCGGGCTACAACTTTCCCAACGCCGACGCCGCGATCGGCTACGGCCGGACCATCTGCGACCGGGTTGCGGCCACGATGAGCTACACCGAGCTGGTGAACCAGGTGAAAGCCGACTTCCACACCACCGACTACTACCAGGCGGGCTACCTGATCAATCAGGCTGTCAACGAGCTCTGTCCCGCACAGATCTGGCAGCTGCGGCAGTCGGCCGCCGGCTACACCCCCTTCTGACCAGCGACCGCTACGGGCAGCTCACCTCGATCTCGAATGGCTTGTTGACCGGCTGCAGCGGATTGGCCATGTCGACACCGGTCGCTGTGCCGGAGATCGTGTAGGTCTTGTCGTCTTTCTCGACCTTGCCGTCGTTCGACCCGACACCGTTCTGATAGCCCAGCGTGACGCCGTTGACGTTGCCAAGGCCGACCGACACGAGGGAAGGCTCGTCACCGGTGGTGACCACCGCGCCGATGCCCGTGGTGGCGTCGCCGATCGCGATGTTGGTGTTTCCCCCCATGTCCGAGCACACGACCGTGCCCTTGACCTCCTGGTCGGCGCCGTCGATCGTGACCGTGCTCTTACCCTCCGCAGCGGCGGCCTGCGAGGTTTCCCCTGAGGTCTCCGATTTGTCCGAGCCGCAGCCCGAAAGACCGGCGATGATGATCGCTGCGCCACCCACGGCAATGAGGATTTCGCGGTTCATCACGTTCTCCTTTGTGTTGTGTGATTCGCCGAATCCGGCGGATCATCACGAGCAGTATGGCCCTACAAGATCAATTAGCAGGAGATCTTTATCTGAAAGTTGCCTGTTGTGCGAAAGCTGGGGTTGTCGGTCTGGAAGCCGTCAGCGGTTCCCTGAATGTCGTAGGTCCGCCCCGTCATCGTCACCGAGGCCTCGCCGCCGAGGCCGTCGTTGTAGCTGCCGGTGAAACCGCCGAGGTCGCGGATGCCGACCTCCCGGACGATGAGTTCGTCCTTGCTGCCGATCATCGCCGAGATGCCGGGGGCCAGGGGGTCGTTCGGGTCACCGGTATTGATGATCATCAACGTGCCCGCCGAGTCGCATTGCACCGAGTCGGTGGTGCCCGCGTCATGGCCATTGACCGTCACCTGTGCCGTGCCCGCGATGAGTGCACCCGGCGGCGGCTGGTACTCAGGCGGCTGCGATGAACACCCGGCGAGCGCCGCCGCCGTCACGGCGACCGTAGTGGTGACGGACCAGCGTAGGGACACAGTGCAGAATCTACGGCGTGACCGACCCGTTTTGCCCCGAACCCTTTTTTTCGGTGAACGCGGAACTCCCGGGACGGCTGGGCCGCACGGGGACCATCCGGACCCCGCATGGTGACATTCAAACGCCGGCGTTCATCGCTGTCGGCACCCAGGCAACCGTCAAGGCCGTCCTGCCCGAGGCCATGAAACAGATTGGCGCGCAGGCGATTCTGGCGAACGCCTACCACCTGTACCTGCAGCCAGGTCCCGACATCGTCGACGAGGCAGGCGGGCTGGGCGCATTCATGAACTGGCCGGGGCCGACGTTCACCGACAGCGGCGGGTTCCAGGTGATGTCGTTGGGCGTGGGGTTCAAGAAGGTGCTCGCCATGGACACCGCACGACTCCAGGCCGACGACATCATCGCCGAAGGCAAGGAACGGCTGGCTCACGTCGACGACGACGGGGTGACGTTCCGGTCACATCTCGACGGATCGACCCACCGGTTCACCCCGGAGGTGTCCATCGGCATCCAGCATCAACTCGGCGCCGACATCATCTTCGCGTTCGACGAGCTGACCACGCTCGTCAACACCCGCGGCTACCAGGAGAGCTCGGTGCAGCGCACCCACGAGTGGGCGGTGCGCTGCCTGGCCGAGCATCGCCGCCTGTCGGGGATTCGCTCACACAAACCGCCGCAGGCACTGTTCGGTGTGGTGCAGGGTGCGCAGTACGAAGACCTGCGCAGGCAGGCCGCCCGCGGACTGGCCGAGATCGTCGACGCCAACGGTCGGGGCTTCGACGGGTACGGCATCGGCGGTGCGCTGGAGAAGCAGAACCTCGCCACCATCGTCGGCTGGGTCAGCAGCGAACTGCCCGACGACAAACCTCGCCACCTGCTCGGGATCAGTGAACCCGACGATCTGTTCGCGGCCGTGGCGTCGGGTGCTGACACGTTCGACTGTGTGTCCCCGTCGCGCGTGGCCCGCAACGCCGCGGTGTACTCGGTGAACGGCAGATACAACATCACCGGCGCGCGCTACCGGCGCGACTTCACCCCGATCGACTCCGAATGCGACTGCTACACCTGCGCGCACTACACCCGCGCGTACCTGCACCACCTGTTCAAGGCCAAGGAGATCCTGGCCTCGACGCTGTGCACGATCCACAACGAGCGCTTCGTCGTTCGCCTCGTCGACGACATCCGCGCCGCCATTCCGGCGGGCCGGTTCGACGAGCTGCGCGACCACGTGCTCGGTCGGTATTACGCGAAGTCGTGAGGACGCCCGACGCCTGGGCTCGGCCGGTGACGGCGTCGAGGAGCGCATGCAGGCCGCGCTGGGGCTGCGCGGGACTGAAATACTGCCGATTGCATTGCGAGGCAGCTTATTTCACCAGCGTATCGATGACCTCTCGGGCGGCCCGCTCACCCGCCTCCACCGCGCCCTCCATGTAGGCGCTCCAATGGGTGGCGGTATCGGTGGAGGCCCAGTGGATCGGGCCGATCGACTCGGCCAGCGCAGCGCCGTAAGTGGTCCACACCAGCGGCCCACAGTTCGCGTTGTAGCACCCGCGGGTCCACTGCCGGCTTCCCCACTCGCCGTCGATGTAGTGCTGCGGGCGGGCGGCCTTCTCGCCGAAGTGGCGCACCAACTCCGCGGTCAGTGCCGCGCGACGTTCCCCCTCCGACCAATGTCCGTGGGTGCGGGCCTGCTCGCCTTCCAGGAACAGCAGGATCACCCCGTGGTCGTCGCCCTGGACGCAGGTGTCGTTGGACATGCGGGCAGGCCCGACGTCCGAGATGAGCTGCCCGTTCAAACCCTCGGCACGCCAGAACGGTTCGTCATAGATGAAGAACGCTTTCATCGCCGCCGAGTTCGGCATCCGCTGCGTGAGCTGGTCGCGGTAACCGGACAGCGGAGGGTCGTACATGATCCGTCCGGCCAGCGTCGGGGAGAGCGCGACGATGATTCGGCGGCCGCGCGCGACCCGGCCCCCACGGCAGTGCACGGTGACGCTGTCGGCGCTGTGCTCGATGAGGTGCACCGGGGAATCGAGCACGATGTGGTCGGTGATCATCGCCGCCAACCGCTTCGGGATCTCACCGGTGCCACCGACGAACCGTGTGGTCTGCGCACCGCCCTCGGATTCGGCGAACAGCTCCGCGGTCACCCCGCACGTCTGGATCGTGAAGAGCAGGTGCAGGAACGAGACCTCGACCGTCGGGACCGCCAGGATCCCGACGGTACAGATCTCCAGCAGTGTGCGCGCCACCGGCGACAGGCCCTGGGCGTCGTACCACGCGCCGGCGGTGATGGCGTCCCACTCGGCTGCGCGCTCGGCCGTCCACGGCGTCGCAGGCGACACGTCCGCGGCCAGCTCGTCGAGGCGGCGCAGCACCCTTTCCAGTTCGGCGAGTTCGTCGGCGAAGCGAGTGTGAAAGTCGTTCTGCCGCATGATGCCTGTGCCGGCGAGCTCGTAGGTGGTCTCGCCGTCGTCGTACTGCGGGTACGTCTCCACGCCGAGCTCGGCGGCCAGCGCGAACATCCGGTGGTGGGTGTCGCCGATCCATTGCGCCCCGAGTTCCACCGGCAGCCCGCCCAGCTCCTCGGTGAGGATGCGTCCGCCGACGCGGATGTCGGCCTCAAGGATCAACGGCGTGAGCCCGGCCTGCAGGACCGTGCGGGCCGCGGTCAGGCCTGAGAGTCCCGCGCCGACGACGAGGACGTCCGCTGTCCTGGCCGATGGGTGTGCCATGACTGCACACCTTCTCACGGTGGTACCTACAGCGGGTTGAGGATGCGCTGCAAGAACTGCCGAGTCCGTTCCTCCTTGGGTTCACCGATCACGGCGGCCGGCGGACCCTGCTCCAGGATCACGCCGCGGTCGGTGAACAGCACCTGGTCGGAAACCTGTCGGGCGAACTGGATCTCGTGGGTGACGATCACCAGGGTCCAGCCCTCGACCGCCAGGTCCTTGATCACCCCGAGCACCTCGCCGACGAGCTCGGGGTCCAGCGCCGAGGTCGGCTCGTCGAACAGCACCACCTTGGGCTTGAGCGCCAAGGCCCGCGCGATACCTACCCGCTGCTGCTGGCCGCCGGACAGCTGGAACGGGTACTGGTCGCGCTTGTCCGCGAGGCCGACCTGGCCCAGCAGTTCGACAGCGTCGGCCTCCACCTCGTCGCGGGGCCTGCGCTGGGCGACGAGCGGACCCTCGGTGATGTTCTGCAGCACCGTCTTGTGGGGAAAGAGATTGTGCGCCTGGAAGACGAACCCGCTCTGAGCCCGGTAGCGCCGCAGCTCGTCCTTGGGTACCGGTTGGGAGAAGTCGATCTCCGTCTCGCCGACCCTGATCGTGCCGGCGTCGGGCGCGTCGAGGGCGTTGAGTGCTCGCAGCAGCGTCGTCTTGCCCGATCCGGATGGGCCGATGATCGCCGTCGCGGTGCCGCGCGGCACGCTGAACGAAACCCCTTTGAGGACTTCGAGTTCGCCGAACGCCTTACGTACGTCGTGGGCGACGATCCGGTTCTCGATCGCGTCCGTCGGCTCCGTCATGATCTTCCATTCCTCGCGCAAGCGCTCGTCATGATCTTCTGTTCCTCGCGCAAGCGCTCGTCATGATCTTCTATTCCTCGCGCAAGCGCTCGTCATCGCGCCACGTACCTTTCCAGTCGGCGTTCGAAGCGTGCCTGGCCGAACGAGAGCGCCAAGCAGATCACCCAGTAGTAGATGGCGGCCGTGCCGTAGAGAGCGAAGAACTCGAACGTCGGAGCGGCGACGATCTGTGCCTGCCGCAACAGTTCGGTCACCAGGATGGTTGACGCGAGGGACGTGTCTTTGACCAGCGAGATCAACGTGTTCGACAACGGCGGCACCGCCACCCGGGTGGCCTGCGGCAGGATGATGCGCCGCAGCGTGCTCACATAGTTCAGGCCGATCGTCTGCGACGCCTCCCACTGCCCCTTCGGGATGCTCTGGATCGCCCCCCGGATGATCTCGGCCGCGTAACCGCCGACGTTCAACGAGAACGCGATGACCGCCGCCGGGAACGGATCGATCCTGACGCCGAATTCCGGTAGCGCGAAGAACACGATGAACAGCTGAACCAGCAGCGGTGTCCCCCGGATGACCGAGATGTAGAACCGGGCGATGTTGGAGAGCACCACGTTCTTCGACAGCCGCGCCAGCGCGACGGCGAGCGCGATGACCAAGCCGACGATGAAGCTGATGATGGTCAGCGGGATCGTCATCGTGAGCGCGGCCTTGGCCAGCGGCCACAGGTTGTCGAGGACCAGCTGAACCGTCGACCGCGGCTGGGTCTGCGGGGCATCCTGTCCGCCGGAGGCGTTGGCCTTCAGGTACTTCTGGGAGATCGCGGCCAGCGTGCCGTCGTCCTTGAGCTCTTTTATCGCCTTGTCGAGGTCCGGCAACAGACCGCTGTTCTTGCGCGCGGCGAAGCCCTGTTCGCTCTTCTCGCCGGTGGTTCCTGCGATCTTGACGGCGGCGTCGCCGGTCTCGGCCAGATAGGCGTAGATCGAGAGGCTGTCGTTGACCACCACGTCCACCCGGCCCTGGCTGAGCAGGGCCATCGCCTGGGTGAGCCCTTCCACCGATTCGATCCGGGCGCCGGCGTCGCGGGCGACCTGGGCCCAGTTACTGGTGGTGCTCTGCGCCGCGGTCTTGCCCTTCAGATCGGCCAGCGACGTGATCGACGTGTCCTCGGCGCGGGTGACGATGACGCCCTCGCCGATCGCGTACGGGTCGGACAGGTCGTACTTCTGCTTGCGCTCCTCGCTGATCGTCACCTGGTTGGCGACCACGTCGAAGCGGTTGGCCTCCAGCGCGGCGAACATCGAATCCCATGGTGTCTCGACGAATTCGACCTTGACGCCGAGCTTGTCGCCGACCGCGCGCGCCACGTCGACGTCGTATCCGGCGAGCTGGCCGGTTGCCGGATCGTGATAGCTGAACGGTGCGTAGACGCCTTCGGTGCCGACACGCAACACGCCCGTCGACTCGACCGAATTGCCGGATCCTGACGATCCGCACGCGGTCAGCAACACGGCGATCACCGCCAGCACAGCCAGCAGGACTCTTCGTGGGTGGTGCATGGGCGGACGGTAGCAACCAGTCGGACTCCGCCCAAGGGTTCTGCTCATCCCGGGCCGATATACCCACGGCGTGCGCGGAAGATGCCGGGGCTCGAACTCGCCGAGCATGCCGCTCAGGGTGCGTGCCGTGTACCCCAGCGAGCCGGCGATCTGCCCGAGCGCGTTCTCCACCCCGATCTCGGCGAGCGTCACGGCGCCGTCGCGTTTGGCCAGCCGCGTCCCGCCCTCGTTGAGCACGAGCGGCACGTGGGCGTACGCCGGTTCCGGGTAGCCGAGCAGCCGAGCGAGGTAGGCCTGACGGGGTGACGACGAAAGCAGGTCATCCCCGCGGACGACCTGGTCGACTCCCGAGTCGGCGTCGTCGATGACCACCGCGAGGTTGTAAGCGGGCACACCGTCGCCGCGGCGCACGACGAAATCGTCGACCAGTCCCGTGTAGTCGCCGTGCAGCATGTCGTGAACCGTGTAATCGGTTGTGTCGGTGCGCAGCCGCAGTGCAGGCGGGCGGCCGGTCTCCTGCCTCCTGATTTCGCGCTCGGCGTCGGTGAGGTCGCGGCACGTCCCCGGATACGCGCCCTCCGGGGCGTGCGGTGCCCGCGGCGCCTGCGGAGATATCCCTTCTGCGTGCAATAACATTCGAAGGTCAAACCCCGTGCGGTAAGGGTGTCCACGACCGCGTCGTAGCGTTCGGGATGCGCGCGTCTGCCTGCTTGCGGATCCGTCCCATGTCACGCCGATGGCCGCGAGGTCGGCGAGCTGGCGGTCGGCGATGTCGGGGTGGGTGCGGTCATCGAGATCCTCGACGCGCATCAGGAACCGCCTGCCGGTCGACCGGGCGAACAGCCAGGCCAGCGCGGCGGTCCGCAAGTTGCCGATGTGCAGATCCGCGGACGGGCTCGGCGCGAACCTGCCTGCAGGCGTCATGCCCTCATATCCGGCAGCTCAGGGCGCGATGCGTCAACTGGTCATCGACTGTCCGTGTCGGCGGGAGAGCAACTGCCAGTGGACCTGGATCACAGCGAACAGGAACGCAGTGCTGATGCCGAAGAGCAGCACACCGTTCACCGCCTGGAGAGCACTGATCATCTGGAACCTGGCCGGCAGCGTCAAGCCGGGTATCTCGAACGTGGTCATGGTTGCCACGGCATACACGGATGCGGTGGTGAACGAGTCGAGCGCGCCGAGCAGCCAGTATGCCAACGCCCACAACACGCCCTCCAGACCGTGCAGGGCGGCCAATATCACCGCGACAGCGCCGATGTGGCCGATCACAGCCGGAATCGCCCGACGCAGATCAGGATTCCGCGTGTCGACTTGGACTCGGATCCTTCTTTCCAGTCCGAAGGCCATGAAGCACCACTGCGGTTGTGTGGATGGCGATCGTCAGCACGATGAGCCCAAGTCCAAGGCTCCAACTGGAAAAATCCACCTGCTTTCCCTACCACCCGCCACGTCGGCGGACGGCCACAACAGCCGAATTTCGAACCGTGTCCGCGTCCCTGCGGGTACGACGAGGTAGGCGGGTACCACGAGGTTAGATGGATGTGTCGCCTGCAGGATTGTCGGCGCCTATGGGTGGAGGTAAGCGATGGGCGACTTCGGGATAGCGGGTCTTTGGCTGCTTCTGGCCTTGGCCCTTATCGCGGCGGTGTTCGTCGCGGGCATCGGTATGTTGCTTGCGCGCCGCATTCTCCCCGAGCAGGTGAGCGACGGGCACAACGGGGCGTTGTCACCGATCTTGACATGTGTCGGCCTCGTGTACGGTGCGCTACTCGGATTCACCATCGTGGTCGCGTGGGAGCAGTTCTCCTCTGCGGAGACCAACGTCTCCAACGAGGCATCCACTCTCATCACGATGTACCGGCAGACGGTCGGCATGCCGGCCACGGAGCAGACCCAGGTGCGAATCCTGCTCCGCAAATATGCGCAAGCGGTCGAGGGGCCCGAATGGCAGAACGCCATACGCACCGGCACTGGAACCGAAAGCGCACGGGACGCACTCAATGAGATGTACTGGGTCGCTTGGCAGTGGGCATTCCGACGTCGCATTGAGTCCGATAAGTTCAAAGTTTCTCGACCAGCTGACGACGTTGGCGTCGCAGCGCAACCAACGAATCCTGGACGCCAGACCGCAAATACCCGGCTTGCTATGGACGGGGCTGCTTTTCGGCGGTGTGGTGCTGCTGAGCCTCGGTGGCTTCATGCGCTTGTGGAGCATTCGTGGGCATTTCGTCCTGCTGAGCGCGGTCGCTGTCCTGCTGGGCTTTCTGTTGTTCGTCGTCTTCTGGCTCGACCACCCGTTCGGGAACCAGCTGGGGGTCACGCCCGAACCGTTCGAGCAATCATTGAGCGTTTTCGACTCGATCGACCGTGGGACGTGATCACGGCCGCACCGGTGAATCGACTCAATCGGCGAGTGCGTCCGTGAAGGCCGAGCAGAACCAGTCGACGTCAGCCGTCGAGAAGACCAGCGGCGGCCGGATCTTGAGGACGTGGCCCTCGCTGCCGCACACCGAGATCAGCACTCGACGTTCGCGCAGCGCATTGACCAGGTACTTGGCCGTCGCGCGGTCGGGTGTCCTGCTGAGAGGATCGCTGACGATCTCGACGCCGATGTAGAGGCCTGCGCCGCGGACGTCACCGAGGCGGTGGTCGCCGATCGCGGCGATCTGCGAACGCAGCGCTGCGCCGACGTCGCGGGCATTGGCGAGCAGACCGTCGTCGTCGATGACGTCGAGGACCGCGTCGGCGGCCGCCATGGACACCGGGTTGCCCGCGAAGGTGTTGAAGTAGGGCACCCCGGTCGCAAACGGCTCGATCACCTCGGCGCGGCCCGCCATCGCCGCCACCGGCAGTCCATTGCCCATCGGCTTGCCCATCGTCACGAGGTCGGGCACCACGTCGTGGCGCATGAAGCCCCACATCGCGTCACCGGTACGGGCGAAGCCCGGCTGCACCTCGTCGGCGACGAAAACGCCGCACCGTGCCTGCGCACCACGTCCACGGCCGGTGCCAGCACATCGGGTGCGGGGTAGACGCCGTCGGACGAGAAGATCGTGTCAAGCACCAGGGCGCTCACCCCGAACCCCGCGGCGACGAGGTCGTCGCACGCGCGGGACACGTCGGCGGCGAACCGCGCGGCCAGCTCGTTGCCAGGCACCCGGTAACTGTCGGGTGGTGACACCGCCCGGACGTTGGCCCCGATCGCCGTCGCCCCACCCAGCGACGGCGAGATCGCGGTGACGGCCGTCGTGTTCCCGTGGTAGGCCTCGCTGGTGACCACGACTCCGGTTGCCCCCGAGTACATCTCGGCGACGCGCAGGGCGAGGTCATTGGCCTCGGAGCCGGTGCACGTGTACATCACCTGGTCGACGGTCCCCGGCATGGTCGCCAGCAGGCGCTCGGAGTAGTCGACGATCCCGTGGTGCAGGTACCGGGTGTGGGTGTTCAGTGTCGACATCTGCTGGGTGACGGCCTCGACGACGCGAGGTTCGCCGTGCCCGACGGACAGCACGTTGTTGTAGGCGTCGAGGTACCGCAGACCCTCGGCGTCGTACAGGTGCGCACCCTCGCCTCGCACCAGATGCACCGGCCGGTCGTAGAACAGCCGGTTGGCCGGGCCGAGGAGCCGCTGGCGCGCGGCGATCAGCGGCTCGGCCTCCTCCACGGCGGAGTGATAGCTGTTGGAGTCCATGATGTTGGAGAAGCTGTTCGGTTCGGCCATCACCGCCAAGTCTGCTGTATCTCGGGTCGTCCTTCAGACTTGTGGGAATGTCCGGACTGCCACCCGACCACCAGAGCTTCGCGCGCGCCGCGCTGCCGGCGTACGGGCGGCCCGCCGATGCGCCGTTGCGCCTGCTCAGCCTGTCGGAGAACGCGACCTATCTGGTGGCCGACGACCAGCCGATGGTGTTGCGTGTCCACCGCCCCGGCTACCACTCGCTCGACGGCATCCGCTCCGAACTGCGTTGGATGGCCGCGCTGCGCGTCGACACCCCGGTCGTCACCCCGGTGCTGATTCCGGCCGCAGATGGTTCCGATGTGGTGTCGGCGGCCGTCGGCGACACGGCGTTGCACGTCGACGCGGTGACCTTCATCGACGGCTGCACGGCCGAGGAGGCCCCCGAGTCGGTTGGTTTCGACGAACTCGGCCGGATCAGTGCGCACATGCACGACCATGTGCAGCGCTGGCAGGCACCGGGCTACTTCACCCGGTTCCGCTGGGACGTCGAGGCCACGCTGGGGCCGGAGGCCCGGTGGGGGAACTGGCGCGAGGCACCGGGATTGACGCCGGAGGGGTCCGGCGTGGTGGAGCGGGCAGCGGCTGTGGTGGCGTCGTCGTTGACGGAGTTCGGCCAGGGTCCGGACCGGTTCGGGCTGATACATGCGGACCTGCGGATGGCGAACCTGATGGTGAAGCCCGGGTCCCCGGGTCTGACAGTCATCGACTTCGACGACTGTGGCTGGTCGTGGTACCTCGCCGATCTCGGCGCGGTGGTGTCGTTCATCGAGGACACCCCGGAGGCCGAGCGGATGGTCATGGAGTGGCTGCGGGGTTACCGCGAGGTGCGGGGCATCCCGCAGGCCACCTCGGCATGATCCCGTCGTTCGTGATGTTGCGGCGACTGATGCTGACCGCATGGGTGGCCTCGCACGCCGACGCCGATGCCGCGATCGCGTTCACCGACGGGTTCGCGAAGGCACCGTCGCGCTGGCCGAGCGCTACCTCAGCGACCGCGAGTGGATGCGGTACGAGTAGGCAGTCCCGCGATCGCGTGCGCCACATGGCCGCGCCACTGTCCGGGTTCGATCCGGTGGACGGCTGAATCTCCTTGGAACGCACTGGAGATCACGACATCGGGGGACAGGTCGGCGAGGACGCGCAGGCTGTCGGCGATCGTGTCGGCGTCGTCCGGTTGGTGGAAGCCCTCGATGTAGCCGGCCAGCCACCTGCCGTCCGGACTGCAGAACAGCGTGTCGCCGGTGAACAGGTAGCGGCCGTCGGCGCCGGGCACCAGATAGCAGACGCTGCCCGGGGAGTGACCGGGCGTCGGGATGATCTCGATGCCGTTGTAGTCGGCGTGGCGGCCGCTCAGGGGGACGTCGACGTGGGCGTGCGCTCTGATGTCGGGCAGGTCTGCATCGGGGGCGTGCAGTGTCGAACCGAACCGCCCGGCGATCGTCTTCAGCATCGGTCCTGCCTCGTCGCGGTGTGACAGGTACTGGTCGTCGATGCCGCCGAGCCCGGCGAGTTCGTCGAACTCCTCGTCGGTCCCGGGCGAATAGAACAGCGCATGGGCGGGCGTCCACAGGTACGCGTGGGTCGTCAGACCCGGAAACGGTGAGTAGGTGCGGGTTTCCCAGAGGTCGCTCAGTACATGTTTCATGCCTCGAGGCTGCAACCTCAACAACTGTTCAGGTCAAGTTCCCTCGGCGAGCAGACACAAACTCGCATGAAATGGGCTAGGCGCGCAACCCGGGCACGATGTCGCCGAGGCTGAACGTCACCGGCCGGTCCAGCTGGTCGTACGTGCATGACCGCGGATCGCGATCCGGTCGCCAGCGATTGAATTGCGCTGTGTGACGGAACCTTTGACCTTCCATGTGGTCATAGCGCACCTCGACGACGCGGTCGGGGCGCAGCGGCACGAATGACAGGTCCTTGCCCGCGTTCCATCGGGACCCACCGCCGTAGCGGCGCACGACGTCCGGGTCGGCGTCCGCGGCCCAGTTCCACGGGTGTTCGGCGTACGTGGTGACCAGCGGCTGCAGTTCGGTGAAGAGCTCGCGCCGCCGCGCCATCGGGAATGCGCCGATCACTCCGACGGATGCCAGCGACCCGTCGTCGCGGTAGAGCCCCAGCAGCAGTGACCCGATCACATCCGGGCCGGTCTTGTGCGGCCGGTATCCGGCCACCACACAATCCGCCGTGCGCTGGTGTTTGACCTTGAACATCGTCCGCTTGTCCGGCAGGTACCGCCAGTCCAGAGGCTTGGCGATGACGCCGTCCAGACCTGCTCCCTCGAACTCGTCGAACCAGCGCTGCGCGGTGGCGACGTCCGTCGTCGCCGGTGTCACGTGGAACGTCGGGCCGGTTCCTGCCAGCGCGTCGACCAGTGCGGCGCGGCGCTCCGAGAACGGCAGGCCCGTGTAGTCGGTGTCACCGAGCGCGAGCAGATCGAATGCGATGAACGCTGCAGGCGTCTGTCCGGCCAACATCCGCACGCGCGACGCGGCAGGGTGTAGACGCAGTTGCAGCGCCTCGAAATCGAGCCCGTCCCCGGTGGCGATGACGATCTCGCCGTCGACGACGCAGCGGTCCGGTAGTTCGACGAGCGCTGCCTCGACGAGTTCGGGGAAGTACCGGGTCATGGGCCGTTCGTTGCGGCTGCCCAACTCGATCTCGTCGCCGTCGCGAAACAGGATAGAGCGGAAGCCGTCCCACTTCGGCTCGTAAGAGGCACCGGCCGGGATCGCCGCGACCGACTTCGACAGCATCGGCGAGAGTGGCGGCATCACGGGCAGCTTCACCGGTTCATCCTCTCACCGGGTGTTCTTGGTGGGATCGCCGCACGGTAGCCGCAAAGTCGTTGTCCTCAAGGAAATAGCGACGAGCATCTCGATCTGGCGCGAGCCGGATAGCTCATTTTCCGCGGGGCCGGGCGCCCCTTCCGTACGTGATGTCGGCCCGATCGGGGTCCCAACGATTGCGGAACACCACGTCTGACAGCGGTCGTCGGCGCACAGGTCCGTGGCGTCCTCGCGGCCAGCCCACGACGACATGCCCGGCCAGGAACCATTCGTCGGGAATGCCGACCGCGTTGCGCAGCGCCTGTTCCCCGCCGTAGGACGCCCAACTGGTGATGCACGCACCGAGGCCCTGGGCGCGCGCTGCGAGGTAGAAGTTCTGCATTGCCGGATAGATCGAACCGCCCTGGAGGAACTCCGACGAGAACTCGTTCTTGAACGCGGTGAACAGTACCGAGGTGAATTCGGCTGCGCGGTCGTGGAGTTCATAGGTGGCGCGGTTGTTGCGGGCTGCGCGACTGTCGTCATCGGCGGCGGGGCGCGACATGCCGTAGATGGATTCGATTGAGTGCAAGGCGACCTGAGCTGCCTCGGCGACGGCGGCGCGCTGTTGGGGCCCGTCGAGGACAATGAATCTCCACAGCTGTGCGTTGGCCCCGTTTGGAGCCCAGGTGGCGGCTTGCAGACAACGGTCCAATGTCTCGGCGTCGACAGGCTCGTCGGTGAACCGACGGATCGACCGTGCGGTGGACAGCACTTCCCAGACGTCGTCGGTCGGATGCGGCATCCCAAAGGTGTACTTGACGCCAACCGGGATGTCGAGGACCACCCTGCACGGCGCCGGACATCTCACCGCGCCAACGCCATAGAACTTCGTCGCTTTCGCCACTTCGTCCGGCTCACCGAATCGCCGCATCGGGGTGTCGGCCTTGATCCGATCGAGGAACTCCCGCGCATCAGCGGCAGGAACTTCTGCGACGTGACGTAGGGGGCTCGGGTGATGAATCCGTCGGGTACGGGGAAGTCTCTACCGATGCGACCCGCGCATACGTGAGGATGGAAGCCGTGGATCTCCCCGTTCAGCCGCCGTTGGAGCCGATGCTGGCCAAGGCGCAGACCAAGGTTCCCGACGAGGCCGGCGTCTGGTCCTACGAACCGAAATGGGACGGCTTCCGCGCGCTGGTGTTCCGGGACGGCGATGACGTGGTCCTGCTGTCCCGCAGCGGCAAGGACCTGGCCCGATACTTTCCCGAGGTCCTCGACTCGGTGCGCGACGAACTCGCGCCGCGCTGTGTGCTCGACGGTGAGATCGTCGTCCCTCGTGAGATCGCCAAGCGGACCCGGCTGGACTGGGAGTCGCTGAGCCAGCGCATCCACCCCGCGGAATCCCGGGTGCGCAAGCTTTCGCAGGAGACCCCGGCGCATTTCATCGGTTTCGACGCACTCGCCCGCGGTGACACCTCGCTGATGAAGGAGCCGTTCCGCACCCGCCGCCAGGCGCTCATCGAGGCCGTCGCGCACAAGCAGTGGTGTCATGTCACGCGCACCACGGAGGACCCCACGCTGGGCGCGCAGTGGCTGGAGGAGTTCGAAGGCGCCGGCCTGGACGGCGTGATCGCCAAGCGGCTCGACGGGCCGTATCTGCCGGGCAAGCGGGAGATGATCAAGGTCAAGCACCACCGTGACGCCGACTGTGTGGCCATCGGCTACCGGATCCACAAGAGCGGTGAGGGGATCGGCTCGATCCTGCTCGGTCTGCACCGCGAGGATGGCGAACTCCAGATGGTGGGCGGCGCAGCCTCGTTCACCGCCAAGGCGCGGGTCTCGCTGCTCGCCGAACTGGAGCCGCTGCGCATCGGCGACGACGTGCGTCGACGGTGAGCCCAGCCGGTGGAACTCCGCGGCCGACAAGCGGTGGATCCCGATCCGCCCGGAGAAGGTGTGCGAGGTGGCCTACGACCAGATGGAAGGAAACAGCGAGCACGGCAGGCGGTTCCGGCACGCGGTGAAGTTCCTGCGCTGGCGCCCCGACCGTGATCCGGAGAGCTGCCGATTCGATCAGCTCGACGCGCCACTGAACTATGACCTTTCCGACGTCTTGGAGTCCTGATGGCAACGCCCGCAACCGAACTCGACGTCGACGGCGTCAAGGTACGGCTCACCAACCCTGACAAGCCCTACTTCCCGAAGCTCGGGCAAGGACGGCACCAAGGGCAAGCTCGTCGACTACTACCTGTCTGTCGCCGACCGTATGGTGGCCCTGCTGCGTGACCGGCCGGTGCACCTGCAGCGCTTTCCCGACGGCATCGACGGTGAGGAGATCTACCAGAAAAGGGTGCCGCAGAAGCACCCTGACTATCTCGAAACCTGCACTGTCACATTCCCGTCCGGCCGCACCGCCGATGCGTTGAAGATCACCCACCCGTCGGCGATCGCGTGGGCGGCGCAGATGGGAACGGTGACGTTGCACCCGTGGCAGGTGCGGTGTCCGGACACCGAGCATCCCGACGAGCTGCGCGTCGACCTCGATCCGCAGCCGGGGACCGGCTTCCGAGAAGCCGCCGGCGTGGCTGTCGATGTGCTGAAGCCCTTACTCGACGAACTCGGTCTGGTCGGGTATCCGAAGACCTCCGGCGGGCGCGGCGTGCACGTGTTCCTGCGCATCGCGACCGACTGGGACTTCATCGCGGTGCGGCGCGCGGGCATCGCACTGGCTCGCGAGGTCGAGCGGCGCGCCCCGGATGCGGTGACGACGTCGTGGTGGAAGGAAGAACGCGGCAAGCGGCTGTTCATCGACTACAACCAGAACGCCCGTGACCGGACATTCGCTTCGCCGTACTCGGCCCGCAAGACCCCGATCGCGACGGTGTCGACGCCGCTGACGTGGGACGAGCTGCGCGATGCCGAGCCGGACGACTACACGATCGCCACGGTGCCGGAATTCGTCGCAGCACGGGCGGATCCGTGGGCGGACATCGACACGAAGGCGCAGTCGATCGACAAGCTGCTGGAGATGGTCGCAGCTGATGACGAGCGAGGGCTGGGTGATCTGCCGTATCCGCCCAGCTATCCGAAGATGCCGGGCGAACCTCCCCGCGTTCAGCCGAGCAAGAAGGTGGCCGCGAATTGGGACGATGAGGGGAATCCGGTCTAGCGACTCGTGGGTGGGAAACCGACGCCGATGGCATGCGGGTGGCGCTGGCCGCACATGACACCGCCTTGCGCACCGCGATTGAGGCGCACGATGTCGACCCCTCGATCGGTGAACATGAACGTCACGACTCCCGACGGGAGCGCCGCTGTCATGGCATCGCCTCGGCCCACTCCAATTGTCCCTCGAAGCCCAGCGATGTCGCCATCGCACGGTAGCGATCCCGATGGTTGCGGTAGGTGCTGTCGTCGCCCTCAGCGCGGGCGAGTAGCGCACGCAGCCGCACGAGCAGGATGTCGCGTATCACCAGACCTTCAGCGGTCTGAGCGGCCGCGAACCGGTCGATCGCGGCCTGGGCTTCAGCCACGTCACCCTCGGCTCCACGATCGAGCAGTGTCTCCGTCAGGACACCCGTCGCCAGGAGGCCCCACGCCAGAAACCGTCCGTCGCGGAACAGATGGTCGGCGGCGGTGCGCATCAGCGGTAGAGCGCCGTCGAGATCTCCGCGCCGAGCACTCTCACGTGCCACGTAGACATCGACGAGCGGTGACTCGCCCAGCAGAGATCCTCGTCGCAACAGCACTTCGTGTTCCTGCGCCAGGAGTTTCTGCCCGCGGTCACGGTCCGCAGCCGACTGGCGGTGCACCAGCGCAACACCCAGTGTCAGCCCGGGCGAGGGCCACCGCGAGGTCGTCACCGGATCGTTCGGCAATTCGCAGGGCCTGCTCGATTTCGGACACCGCGCGATCATCGGCAGACAGCACGCCACAGGGCATCGCCAACAGGTAGGCGTGCGTGACGACCGTGGCGTAGGACATCGGGTCGGCGCTGCGGGCCATGGCCACGCCGTGTTGCAGGTCGTCGCGCCACCCAGGTCGACCCAGGTGACAACGGGCTATACCCCGTTGCGCAATGGCGACCGCCAACGGAGACCCGATAAGCAAGTCGCCCATGGACGAATTGCCGTCGGCGAGGTCGATGACCCTCTGTGACCACAGCAGCACGTCAGGCCAGTCGTCAGTTTCGCACTTGGCATAGATGACCGCGAAGGACAGACCCACTGTCAAGGTCGGATCACCGATGGACTCGATGAGCTCCATGGCTTCCGATGCGAGCTGCGACGCCTCGCGCATCCGGTCCTGGAAAGCGTGATCCATCACCAGCCCCGTCATCGCGATGGCCAGTGAGGCCTTGTCTCCGGCTGCGGCGCATAACCCCCGCAATTCCTCGAAACGATCACCGGCAACATTCATCTGGACTCGGTAGGCGATGCCGCACAACATGGTTCGCGGGGCGATGCGCAAGGCTGCCCGGTTTGGGTCCTCGGCGGGTAGGGCGTCGGCGATCGACTGGGCGCGTTCCCAACTCAAGCGGGCGGCATTGATGTCGCGGTTGGTCGCCCAGGCGGCGGCGCGCATGTGCCAGCCGTAGGCGGCGTGCAGATCACCAGCTGCCTCAAGGTGCTCGGCGATCAGCGCGGCATTCTCGTCCGGTGAGGTCGGGTCCCCAGCAGCCTCGATCGCGGCGGCCAGCCGCCGGTGCAGTTTCGCGCGGTCCGATTTCAGTTGGGATTCGTAGGCCACAGTGCGGATCAGCGGGTGGTGAAACACATATGCGGGATCTTGGGTGAAGGAGATCTGATCCAGGAACTGTGCGCCCACCAGGTCGTCGAGGGAGGCCTCAACGCCTAACGTGTCGAGCATGCCCCGGCTGAACCGCGAGCCGATGACCGCTGCGGCGCTCAGGGTGCGTTTGGCCGCTGGATTGAGGCGGTCGATACGGGTGGCGATGGTGGCCTGCACGGTGGCGGGCACGCTGACCTCGGCCGCCACGGCTGCCGAGACGTAGCCGCCCGGCTCTGCCTGCACAACACGACGCTCGGCCAGGTCGCGCACGATCTCTTCGGCGAAAAACGGGTTCCCGGCAGCCCTCTCGACGATCACGGTGGTCAGTGCGGTTACCGACGGATCAGAGCCGACCAGCTCGGTGACCAGCGCGGTGGTTTCCGGATCACTCAGGGGTGCCAGGGCGATAGTGTGAGCTCCCGTCACCCGGCTCAACGGGCCGCAGTATTCGGGGCGGTAGGTGAGCAGCACCAGCGAGGGGGTCTGCGGGATCACCGCCAGAAAGTCTGCGAGCAGCGACTCGCTGACCTCATCAATCCAATGCAGGTCCTCGATCACATAGACCGCCGGGGACTTTCGGGCCAGCGACGCCGCGTTGACCAGTGCTGTCAACCGCCGCCGCCGCGCGTCCGGATCGATCTTGGGCAGCTCCACCTCAGGATCGGCGACGCCAAGCAGGTCGTCGAAAAGCAGCAAGTCTTCGGGATCGGCGTCGGGGGCGTTCGATCGCACCCGCGCGCGGGCGGCTGGGCCGTCCAGTCCTCGCACGCCGTGGCGGCACGCAGCAGTCGCGACACCACATGGAAGGGGATCTCGCTGGTGTGGGATTCGCTGAAGGCGATGAACACCTCGACATCCCGTGCGGCGGCCAGCGCAGTGGCCTCGCGTACAAGACGACTCTTGCCGATCCCCGGGGAACCCACCACGGCGGCCACCGAACCGTGACCGTCGATCGCGCGCTCCAGCAGGCCCAAGGCGGTGGCCATTTCCCAGCGCCGACCCACGACATTCGACTCAGCGCCCGAGACAGCGTGATCCCGTTCCGCCATCCCCACCAACCGATATCCGGTGACCGGCTGATCAGCACCTTTGATGTGGACAAGCTCGGCAAGGCCGAGGACCGCAAATCCCTGCACTAGCCGTGCGGTGGAGGCGCTAAGCATCACCCCAGCGGGCGGGGCCACCGACTCCATCCGCTGAGCCATCCCCACGTGCTCCCCGATCGCGGTGTAACCCGCTGCGGCCGTGCCAATCTCACCAGTGATCACCTGCCCGGAGTTCAATCCGATCCGCAGTTGCAGCTCGACGCCATCGCGTTCGGGCATCTTCTCGGCGAGGTCGCTGATGGCACCCTGTATCTCCAGCGCGGCACGGCACGCCCGAATAGCGTGGTCCTCCAACGCGATCGGAGCACCGAACAGCGCCATGATGCCGTCGCCGGTGAACTTATCCAGTATGCCGCCATAGCGGCTCACCACAGCGGCGGCCCGGTCGACCATTCCGGCCATGATCTCGCGGAGCCGTTCCGCCCCGACGGACTTGGCGATGTCCATCGAGCGAACGACATCGGCGAACAGCACTGTGACCTGTTTGTACTCCGCGCGGGTCTCGGTTTCATCCACTGGGGAGCCACAACGGTGACAAAAGCGGGCGCGCTCCAGCGGTTCGGTGCCACACGTCCGGCACAATGCCACGGCTGCCATCCGACCCCCCGCCGGTCCCGAGCCCCACCTATCCTTATCTTCTCAAAGGATAGGTGGTTCGGCACTCCACGCGCGAACGTTGGTGTCAATAATGAACGCCACCAGAGACGGCGACGCAGTGCCGCGCACTGCAGCGGCATTCGGATTTGAGCCGACCCTTCCGTCGGACGATGAGGTGATGCGCGCCAGTCGGGAATGTCAGGCAAGGCGCCAGTCACAGTTCCCGCAAACACGGCAGTCCTGGTGCTCCCGCATCGATCGTGATCCCGTGTGACGGTTAAGGGGTCACCATTTGATGACGATGCAAAGCCGGCTTGAACGCTTCGCGCACAGGACAGGGGTGGCCGTTGGCCGCCGTCGCGATCGCCTTCTCGGTCTGTATTCGGTGTAGGTACTGGCGCAACCACAAGGCCTGACCGCCCGCGCCGTCGAGGTAACGATGTGGGAGGTCCCCGCGTTCAGCCGAGCAAGAAGGTGGCCGCGAACTGGGACGCTGAGGGGAATCCGGTCTCGCCACGGCGAACACTTGCCCGATAACCCGGCCTAGACCCGGCCTAGACCAGCAAGGCGACTGGCCCGAACAGAGCTAACAGCACTGGGGTCGCGGGGCATGCCCTACTGGTGGACCCGAGCACTCCGCCCCTTGCTTCACCGACCGGGTCGGCGGTGGCCGTTAGCTGTTACCTTGTGGCTTCCGGCGGTCGTTCCGGCTGGGTTGGTGGTCGCTTGGCTTGTCTTTCTTGGTGTTTCCGGTGGTCGTTCTGGCTGGGTCGGTGTCGCTTGGCTTGTCTTTCTTGGTGTTTCCGGCGGCCGTTCTGGCCGGGTTGGCGTCGCTTGGCTTGTCTTTCTTGGTGTTTCCGGTGGCCGTTCCGGCTGGGTCGGTGTCGCTTGGCTTGTCTTTCTTGGTGTTTCCGGTGGTCGTTCCGGCCGGGTCGACCGTCGTTGTGCGATCACCCGCCGTGTTCGTGGACACCGCGTTCGCCGTGGGAACGGTACTGCTTTGGCCGCTTGTGGCGAGCGCCCCGCCGATGCGGAAGTTGTTGATCGCGATGCCGAAGTCCCTCTTCGTGACGTTTAGACCGTCCGCAAAGGCGGTCCAGGCAGCCGCGAGCGGACCGGGGCCTGCCGCGACTGTATTGTCTGCGCCGAAGACGTTGGCCGCCCAGTTCAAGGTGCCCGCCGCTCCGGCGCTGACAGTGTTGCCGCTTCCGCCGCCGTTGAGGACGACGTTCAGGTTGCCTGGTCCACCGGCATCTGGACTGCTGTCGTCGCTGTTGTTCAGACGGTTGGCGTTGCCGAACAGGTTGAGGGCCAAGTTCAGGTTGCTGTTCAGGCTACCGACGGACAGCTCATTGCCGCTGCCGGCAACATTCCTCGCCCCGTTGAAATACCCGCCTGTCGACGCGACGGTATTGCCGCCGCCTACCAAATTGGTGGCCAAGTTTGAATACCCGAGCTGTGTCGTGACGGTGTTGCCGTCGCCGAACAGGTTTCGAGCATTATTCACGGTGCCGCTCAGTATCCTGACGATGTTGCCGTCGCCGAAGATGCTTCGAGCATAATTCCCGGAGCCGGTTAGTACCGTTACGGTGTTGCCGTCGCCGAAGATGTTTCGGACCGTGTTCGCATTGCCGGCTAGTATCTCGACTTGGCGGTTGTTGCTGCCGAACGCGTTCAGAGCCCAGTTTGAAGAGCCGCCTCGTGCCGTGACCACGTTGTTGCTGCCGACCACGTTTCGAGCCCAGTTCACGTAGCCGTCATTGGTCGTGACGGTGTTGCCGTCACCCAGAAGATTAGTGGCGGTGTTCCACAGGCTGCCTTGTGTGCTGACCATGTTGCCGTTGCCGCCGATGTTTGTGGCCCTGTCCATAGGAGGCCGTTTGCCGAGGCGGTGTTGCCCTCGCCAAAGAGGCTGAAGGCAAAGTTGAGGAGCCCCCCGGCCGCTTGGGCGCTGTTGCCCCCACCTTGCGCGAAGGCCCAGCTGAGGGTGCCGTCCGAGGACGCATCCGAACCCGTACCACCCGCCCAGGCGGCGGTGGCGAGACCATCCGCAAGTGCAGTTCCGTCGCCGATCGTGATCGCGCCGGTAAAGAACCCACGGGCTGTGGCTGTGCCGGGGCCGAGCACGGCCGCGATGGTGCCCAGTTGGGTCGTGCAGCCGCCACCAATGTCAATGCCGCTGAACCCTATGCACGTCGCGCTGGCCGTCGGGACCCCGACCAGGGACGCCGACACCACGCCCGTCACCAACCCCGACAGCGCCGCACCCCGCAGCAGGCCGTTCGCAAACTTATCCTTTGAGATTCGGCGGCGAATATCCATTGGCTGGACCTCTATCTTCCAGAATATCGACAGACGGCGGGTGCGTCGCTGATCGTACTGTAGTTCTTGACGGCCCCTACCATCTGGCCCTGCGGCGGACGCTTCACCCGTTCTTCTCATCGGGGGCGGTCGAAAAGATGCGGCCGTTTCTGGCTCAACACCGGCACGTACCGAAGTCGCCTTTACCGGCGTTCGAGGATCTCTCGGTACGTTGCCTTGGCGACGTTCTGGACTGGGAAGTGGCGCCCGCAGTGGTTTCTGATCGAATCGATCGTCACCCGATCACACTTGTCGAGTCCGGCACTGTCCGCCGCGAGTGCGCGTAAGACCATGGCGTAACTCGACCCGCAGGCCAGCAGATCGTTGACCTCCTTGCGCACCTCGTCGTTCCTGCACACGCGGCATCACGGCTCTAGATGAAACCCGTTGTGCGGGGCCAACTCCGTCGACGCCACGGTGTCGTCCATAAGGTCGCGGACTGCCTCGGAAGCAGACATGGCTTGTTCTCCTCGAGCCGGCATTGGCCACCGTGGTCGATGCTTCAGTCGTAGTCTCCCAGGGCGAAGACCTATTGCGCTGCAAGGGAAGCGCCGGTAGTTCCTGGGCTTTCAGCGGCACTTCCTGTACTTGCGTACTCTCATGCCGAGACCATGAAACCTGTTGATCAGGGCCCAATACCGCGCGGCGGCCACGCTCTCGCGCACGTCCTTGCCCGGCTGCTGGGGCCGAGTCGGCGCGAGCCACCGACGACCTCGCCGCGATCGAAGCCGAGCTGAGGCGGCGCGAGGAGACACCGTGACCGTCTGGACGATCGCCCTCACCGATGGGCGTGCGGCGCAGATCGACTGTGGCGAGGTCACCATTCGCGGCGATGGCTCCCTGTGGGCACTGGCGGACACCCCCACCGAACAAGCTCGCAGTGGTGGCGGGTGGGACTTATGTCCCCTGGTCGACCGCGTCGAAAACAGTCAGGGCCTGTTCGAACGGCTCGGACGTTATACCTCGCTGCGTCCCGAACGGATGGTCGAGCCAGAAGACAAGGAATAGCAGCAAGCCGAGCAGCACAGCGACGGCGCTCGAGAGCAGAACGTGACGATATCTGCTGTCCAGGCGCATGAAACCGCAGATTCCCACCACCACGACGGCACCGAAGAGCAGAGCGGACCACAACACCCCTGGTATTCGGGGGCGGGTGTCCAAGAATCGCTGATTGCGGTCGGACACCAGGACCGTCAGCTGACCCAGAAATTCCCCCTTGATCTGGCTCGATGCGTCGTTCGGCTGCTGGCTACCCAGAACGCGATACATCTGCGTGATCGAGGCTCGTGCGGTGTTGCTTGTGCCGCCCTCGTCTTGCCTGTTCCATTCCGGACCCTTCACCGCATCCGCGTACTGGCGCAGCAATCGGCGCAGCTGTGCCTGTTCCGGGGCGGGCATGGCGACGGTCTGTCGATACATCGTGGTAAGCGTTGATGCCTCGTGGGTGACATGCGCCTCAGCGGAGGAGAACTGTTCCCAGGCGACGACGACGGTGAATCCGAGCAAAGCGCCGAAAACCAGTGCGACGCAGGTCAAGAACGGCGACAGCGCCGAGTTGTCCTTCTGGCCCACCGAATCAGAGAGGGTGCGATCCGCCAGCTTTATCATGCCCACTGCAAGCGTGATCGACCCGGCGACGATCACCGCCAGAAATAGCCAAAAGGCTAGCGCCCCGGACTCGCCCATTACCCACCTCCCAGCTACGCCGGTCCGGCCTGACGCCGCGGCCGGGTGGTCCATCCTGCCCGTTAAGGTTGGCGGGGCTGCAGCGACGTTATCAGCCGACCGTCTCCACAAGGTAGCCCGCGATAAGAGGACAAGAACTTTCCGCGCGGACCAGAGCCGACAGGTACAAAGCAGAACACCCCAAGACAACGGATCTCCGTGTGTCCAGACCCACGTGCGTTTCGTCAAGTGCGAGGCCGATGAACGCCGCCCTTCCGCCGCTCGTTCGCCTCACGCACCGCCAGGCGAACGCCCGGCGTAACCGTGGACCCGGCGACGCCAACGGCGCAGGTTCGCGTGACGCCGACACCGCCGGATCGCACACACCACGGACGGCGTGATGGGTCCACACTCCCAACTGTGGCGGCGGCCGGCCAGCGCAAGGATCCCGAAACCGGCGAGCGGAGCTGGCGGCGCGGGAACCTGGGTTATTCGGGGACGCTTCTCGTGACCTTCAGGCCCTCTGCAGCCCAATCGGTAGCCTGTAGGCCCTCGTTAGGACAGAGAAATACGGGCGAGTTCTCGCCCGATGATTTACCGCATGGCAAAGTCTCAGTGACCAGCATTTACACAGGTGAGAATGGCCAAGAGCACGTAGACACCCCGAAGATGGCGGGCGAACCGCCGAGAGGGCAGCCGAGCAAGAAAGTGGCTGTGCACTGGGATGAGGACGGCAATCGCGTGGTCGACCGACGGCCAGATACCCTGCTCACCATGGCGATGACCACCTTGCGGAAGTTGCTGGCTGCCCTGGCGATCGTCGGGATGCTCGCCAGCGGCATCGGCATCGCGTCATATCTGATCGCCGGCAATTACAGGGATCAGGGAACGGCAGCAGCTCCGCGGTACACACCGCCGACTCCGCCATCGCCTTCGGTGCCGACCGCAAAGGAATTCCTCGTCGGCGTCCTCGTCACCGCGCAGAATTGCGATCCGGCCGGCGCCTGCCTCTACACCTACACGATCGATCCGAAATACGTTGGCTTGCATCCATTTCCGGAGACACCGTTCACCGTCGAATATGAGGTGACGGGCGGGCATCAACCCCAGCCCGGCAAGTTCACCGTCACCGGCGAAAAGGCCGAGATCCTCAAGGACGTCACCCTCGAAGGCCCGCCGGGAGCGCAGCTGTCCGCGAAGGTGGTGCGAGTTTTCGAGCAGCCACCGGGGCCTGTCGGGGAGTCGCCCCCGCCGGGGCCTGTCGTCGAGCCGGCGCCGGCGCCGTGACGGCACCGTCGCAGCCCAGCCGCTGGATCCGTAACTTCCACGCCGCGCCGGCTGCCCGCACCCGGCTGGTCTGCCTGCCGCACGCAGGCGGCTCCGCCAGCTACTACTTCCCGCTGTCGGCGGCGCTGTCACCCGAGTTCGACGTGTACTCCGTGCAGTATCCGGGTCGCCAGGACCGTTACAAGGAGCCTTTCGTCGAGACCATCGACGACCTGGCCGACCAGGTGTACGCCGAGCTCAGCGCGCTTCCCGACGCCCCGACGGCGTTCTTCGGGCACAGCATGGGTGCGGTGCTGGCGTTCGAGGTCGTCCGTCGGTACGAGACGCTGGCCGGGCGCCAGGCGGTGACGGTGTTCGCGTCGGGGTCCCGGGCGCCGAGCCACTACGGCGACGAGTGGGCGTACAAGGACGACACCGATCTCGTCGGCGTGCTGCGCGATCTCGGCGGAACCGACCCACGCGTGCTCGCGAACCCGGACCTGCTGGACACTTTCCTGCCCGCATTTCGCAACGACTACCGGGCACTGCAGACCTATCATCGCGGCACCGACATCGGGATCAATGCGCCGATCGTCGTGATGACGGCGACGGATGATCCGAAGACCAGCGAGGCCGCCGCGCGGGCGTGGCTGGACCACACGACGGGCGGCGGTGAGGTCCACACCTTCACGGGCGGCCACTTCTTCCTCGAAAAGCAGCCACAGCGGGTCATCGATGTCGTCGCCGCGACGCTGCGGAACGCGGGCTAGCCTTGCCGGAGTCCATAGTGCTGAAGGCAGGCCGCGCGGCGAAGATGAGATGCAGAGCGCCCTTGCGCATTTCACGCCCCAGCCCACGTCCCTGGTAGCGGCGGCTCGCGGAACTTGAGCACTGCAAGGTTGAGATGCCAATTGTCGATGGTGGTTTCAGCTCGACAGCGCCAGAAGTAGCGCAGGGAGTTTCGTTGCAGTTCCTGCGGCGCGACATCCGTCCACGGCTCCGAGAACGGCATGGTCGCGGGATCGTGGATGCCCTCCGCGGCGAGCTCGGCGATCTTTTCGCCGAGTTCATCATCGAGGTAGCGCAGTGTCAGCCGCGGGTCGACACGACGAGGTCGTTGAGTGGCCAGATCGCTGCGGTCATGGATCCCATGTCACCGCAGACGGGTCGTCAGCTCAACGCATTTTTCGGTTCGATTCGCCGGGTCGCCAGCACCGAACCCGCAAGGATCAGCGCCAGACCGACGAGGTGCCACGGCGTCAGCGGTTCGTTCAGCACGATGACGCCCGCGGCGAGCGCCACCGCGGGATTGACGTAGGTGAAGACCAACGCGCGGGGCGCGCCGACCTCACGGATCAACGCGAAGAACACGATGAACGCCAACGCGGTACAGACCACCGCGAGAAGCGCCACCGCAACCAGAACCCGCGTCTGGGGAACCTCGGCGGGCCACGTCGCCGCCGCCGGGCCTGCGTAGATGATCGCGGCCAGGCCGAGGCAGGCAGCCGTCATCGGCATCGTTGGGACATCATCGAGGTAGCGTGCCGCGACCAGCGGCGCGATCGCGTAGCAGATCGCGACCAGCAGCACCTCCGACACCGGCCACGCGCTACCGCCGGTGAGCTCCGGGCCTGCGAGCACCGCGACACCTGACAGCCCGACAGCGAGGCCGGCCAGCCTCTTGACTGTCAGGGGCTGCCCGCCGCCGGTGAGCCGGTCGAGCAGCGCCGCCACGATCGGCGAGGCCGCGATGAGCAGACCGGTCAGCGAGCTCGAGATGTGCTGTTCGGCGTCGGACAGCAGCAGCCACGCGGCGATGATCTCGAAGAACGCGAACACCGCGACCGGCTTCCAGTGCGCCACCACCGGAGCCCACGCGGAGCGGCGCAGTGTCAGCGGGATGAGCACCAACGCACCCACCGCGGTGCGCGCGAACACCAGGACCGGGACTGAAAGTCCTTCCACCGCAATCTTGATCAGCAGATAGGGGACGCCCCAGATGACGCTCATCGCGGCGAACAGCAGCCAACCGCGAACGCTCACCGGGCAAGGTTAGCCAGTCGGCACGACACCTCGAGGCAGGGGCAGCGGAAGGTCGTTGTAGGTCGCTATGCCGGGCGCAGCGGCGACGACGGCCGCGATCGCATGGATCGGCGGTAGCGCGGTCATGATGTGGCCGAGGACGAAGAAGTCTTCGAGTGTCTTGGCGTTCTCGATCATGTCCTGGGGCGGCAGGAAGCCGACACTCATGTTGACCGTCGGCCGACCGTCGATGGTGATCTTCCAGCCGTCAGCGTCGAGTTGCCAGTCCGGTTCGAGGGTTTGGCCCTTCTTCCACCGGACGTTGATGTCGATGACGGTCTTGCCGTTGCGGATGCCCTGCCAGCTGGCGAACACGCCGGCGACGTGTCCGGCCTTGATGGTCCAGGACGCCATCGGCAGGTCTTCTGTGGTCTGGGCGTATTCGGACACGCATTTGATCTCGTCGAGCTCGATACCGAGCGAGTCGGCGACCAGTTCGACGGCCTCGGCGAACACCGCGGTGCCTTGAGCTGCCATCGGCTGCAGCGCCGGGTCGTCGATGGCCATGTCGAAGCCGACGGGGCGCTCGGTTTCGGGGGAATCGTAAAGGGTCGTGTCGGCGGATTCGGCGATCGTGATCTTGTCGATGCGGTCGCATGCGGTGCCCGCCACGATGGCGAGCAGTTCGGCGAAGCCGGGGCTGACGCCGGAGCCGAACAGCGTCGATCCACCGCGCTGGCACGCGTCGGCGAGCTTGTCGCGTCCGTCGCCGAGGTTACGGCCGGTGATGAACGACGCGGACGCCACCACGTTCACGCCGGCTTCGAGGATGCGGACCAGCTCGTCGACGTTGATCCACATCGGGTTGTAGACGACCACGTCGGGCTTGAGCGCCAGCAGCGCATCGACGTCGTTGGTGGCGGCAATCCCCAACGGCTCCAGCCCGACGAGCTCACCGACGTCACGGCCGGCTTTGTCGTCCGACCAGGCGTAGCAGCCGACCAGCTCGAGGGTCGGATTCTCGACAATCGCAGCTACTGAGGATTTTCCGACGTTTCCCGTCGTCCACTGGACGACCCGATAAGGCGCATTGTTGGGCACTCGCTCAGCATAGGGTTTCGCGTCCCGCGCCCGACGAATTTGCGTCAATTAAGGCGGGCGAATCAGGCCGGGGTCAGTACGGCCTTTCCGGTGCGGGTCTGCCCGGCCCCGTCGATCCACGTCAGGTCGAGGACGTCCCCGGGGTAATGCCGGTCGAGCACGGACGTCAGGGTGTTGGTCGAGTCGAGGGAGATGCCGTCCAGCGTGGTGATGATGTCGCCAGACAGCAGCCCAGCTTGTTCGGCCGGTCCGCCGCTCATGACCTCCTGGATGAGCACGCCCGGCTCGTCGAGGGGCGCGGTACGCACGCCGACGCCGAGCAATGTGGGCGGGCCGATGTGAACGCTGTCGGAGGGAACCCCGGATCGGATCTGGCCGGCCACCCCCATCGCATCGTTGATCGGGATCGCGAAACCCTTGCCGCCTGGACCCATGCGGAAGTTGACCGATGCTGCGGTGGTGACGCCGACGACCTGACCGGCTCCATTGACCACCGGTCCGCCGGAATCGCCCGCTCGCACCGGCGCGGCGAACTCGAAGAGACCAGGGAGCTGATCGATGGTTCCAGTCAACGTGTCCTCGGCCTCCACGGTGCGCCCGAACGCCGTCAACGTGCCCACTTCCCTTGTCAGCGGGGCATCCGATCCCATCGCGTTGCCGAGGGCGACGACGGGCTCACCCGGAGCGAGGGCATTGACGTCACCGATGGGTGCTGCGGGCAGACCGCCGGCACCGATCAGCTGAATGACGGCGACGTCGCGTTTGCGGTCGTATCCCACCAGCTGGGCGGCGTAGGGACGGCCGCCGACTGTTCCAGAGATGCGGTCGGCACCCTGAACCACGTGGAAGTTCGTCAGGACCTGGCCGCCGGGGTCGATGACGATGCCGGTGCCCAGCCCGACGACGCCCTGGTAGTCCACTGCGGTGTCGATGCGAACCACGGCAGGTTCGACCTGGGCAGAGGCGGCGACGGGATCAACAGGGGCAGCCGCCGCCGGCGCCAACGGGGCGACGAGAGCGATGACAGCAGCCAGCGCAATCAGCAGCGTCGAGCGTCCTCGAATCAACCCCATAATCATCAATACTGCTTGGCTAGTCGGCTGCTGTCGACGTGAGATGGTGCGCTCAGTCCTCGACCGCGACGCCGCCGCGGGTCCGCTTGCGCCTGCTGAGCACAGCTCCCTTGCCGGTCGGACGGCGATTCCTGAGTCTGCCATCCGACGATTCGGTGATTTCGGACTCAGGTTCGGATTCGGACACCTTGATGGCCTCCGGCGCTGCCTCGGAGTCGTCTGCTGCCGTCGGGGCGGGCTGCTCGGACGTCTCGGCGTCGGCCTCATCGGCCTCGTCAGTATCCTCGGTCGCTTCGACCCCGTCAGCCTCTGTGACCTCGTCCGCCTCCCCGGCCACGGCCTTACGGCCGCGCCTGACGGAACTCTCCTTGACCTTGAGCGGTTTCGGCGGTGGCGGCGGCAGTTCGGCAACGAACGCCAGATAGAACGCGAGCGCGCCCAGAAGTGCGACCGCCGCGGCGGCCCCGTAAATGCCGAACAGCCACTGGCCGGCGTTGTCGAGCGAGAGCCAGATCTCGCTGATCGCAGCGCCGATGATCAGCACGCCCGCCAGGACGTGCAGCACGATCGACGTGGTCCGCAGATTGAGCGCCAGCTTGGGCGTGCCGAACTCGGGGGGGCGGGTACGCAGCAGCGTGAACACCACGGGAAGCGCGGAAAGGCCGATCAGCGCGCCGGTCACGATCCGCAATGCGGTGCCGAGCGTCGGCGATGTGTCGCCGAGCAGCTCGAGCGTCCGCGGGAGCACGAAGAAGAAGTAGAGAACACCGGCGGCAACGCAGAACGACACGTGCCAGATCACCGCGGCGGTGCGGCCCATACTCCTCCTCGATCTTGTTGCCCGAGGTGCGACCTCGCGAATGGTCAGCCGGTCGCACCTCGGGCGAGTGCGGAGGATAGGGGATTTGAACCCCTGAGGGCTATTAACCCAACCCGCGTTCCAGGCGAGCGCCATAGGCCACTAGGCGAATCCTCCGTCGGCCATGGTAACCGACCGGTCAGGTGGTCCCCTAAATCGCTTGTCGCGATCCTCGACGGTGGTCCTTGAGCCCGCGGGTATTACACTCGCCGTGGACCCCGCGCGGCGTCCATCCTGTGAACTCCCCCAGGGCCGGAAGGCAGCAAGGGTCAACGGGCTCTGGCGGGTGCGCGGGGTCCCCTTACGTTCACAGCAGCCACGCACGCACGACGGGGAAAGGCGAGCGGTGTCATTTCAATCGCTGGGCCGCGACGACCTGAGCGCACAACATGATCTGCAGCGCCGCGACTACGCCGATCTGCAGGCCAAGAACCTCCGCCTCGACCTGACCCGCGGTAAACCCGCTCCCGCACAGCTCGACCTGTCGAACAGTCTGCTTGAGCTGCCGGGCAACGACACCGACTCGTTCCGGGACGCCGAGGGCACCGACACCCGCAATTACGGTGGGCTGCACGGGCTGCCCGAGCTCAGAGCGATCTTCGGTGAGCTGCTGGGCATCCCGGTGCCGAACCTGATCGCGGGTAACAACGCCAGTCTCGAGTTCATGCACGACGTGATCGTGTACTCGCTGCTGCACGGCGGCGTCGACTCGCCCCGGCCCTGGATAGACGAGCTCCGCGACGGCCCCGGCGTCAAATTCCTGTGCCCGTCGCCTGGCTACGACCGCCATTTCGCGATCACAGAGAGCCTCGGGATCGAGATGGTGCCGGTGCCCTTGAGGGAGGACGGCCCCGATGTCGACCTCATCGAGGAGCTCGTCGCCGTTGACCCGGCGATCAAAGGCATGTGGTGCGTGCCGTTGTTCTCGAACCCGACCGGGACCACCTACTCGTGGGAGACGACTCGGCGTCTGGTCCAAATGGAAACGGCAGCAACTGATTTCCGGATCATGTGGGACAACGCATATGCGGTGCACACGCTCACCCACGACTTCCCCAAGCAGGTCGACATCCTCGGTCTCGCTGCGGCGGCCAACCACGCGAACCGGCCGCTGGTGTTCGCGTCCACGTCCAAGATCACGTTCGCCGGAGCGGGGGTCTGCTTCTTCGGTGGTTCGCTGGGCAACATCGCCTGGTATCTGCAGCACGCCGGCAAACGGTCTATCGGTCCGGACAAGCTGAATCAGCTCCGGCACGCGCGGTTCTTCGGTGACGCCGACGGTGTGCGACTCCACATGCAGCGTCATCAGGCACTGCTGGCGCCGAAGTTCGCGCTCGTCCTGGAGATCCTCGAGGATCGCCTCGCCGAGTCCAAGATCGCCTCCTGGACCGAACCCAAGGGTGGTTACTTCATCAGCCTCGACGTACTGCCCGGCACGGCCCGGCGGACCATCGCGCTGGCCAAGGACGCAGGTATCGCCGTTACGGAGGCCGGGGCAGCCTTCCCGTATCGAAAAGACCCGGAAGACAAGAACATCCGAATCGCCCCGACGTTGCCTGGGATATCCGATCTCCGGGCGGCCATCGACGGCCTCGCCACCTGCGCGCTGCTGTCGGCCACCGAGCACCTGCTGGTGCTGCCGGCCGAGAAGTAGTCGGTCGGGCTGGGTAGCCTGCTTGCGTGGCTCTCTACCGCAAGTACCGTCCGGCGACGTTCGCAGAAGTCGTCGGCCAGGAACACGTCACCGAGCCGCTGTCGACAGCGCTCAACTCGGGCCGCATCAACCACGCCTACCTGTTCTCGGGTCCGCGCGGTTGCGGTAAGACCTCGTCGGCGAGGATCCTGGCCCGCTCGCTGAACTGCGAGCAGGGCCCGACGGCCACCCCCTGCGGGGTATGCGACTCCTGCGTTGCACTGGCGCCGAACGGGTCTGGCAGCGTTGATGTCACAGAACTGGATGCGGCCAGCCACGGCGGGGTCGATGACACCAGGGAACTGCGCGACCGTGCGTTCTACGCTCCCGCCCAGTCGCGGTATCGCATCTTCATCGTCGACGAGGCGCACATGGTCACGACGGCGGGCTTCAATGCGCTGCTCAAGATCGTCGAGGAGCCGCCAGAGCACCTGATCTTCGTGTTCGCCACCACCGAGCCGGAGAAGGTGCTGCCGACCATCCGGTCACGCACCCATCACTATCCGTTCCGGCTGCTGGCACCCAAGACGATGCGCACGCTGATCGAGAAGATCGTGGCCTCGGAGAGCGTCGATGTCGACGACGCGGTCTACCCGCTCGTCATCCGCGCCGGCGGCGGCTCACCGCGTGACACGCTGAGCGTGCTGGACCAGCTGCTCGCCGGCGCGGACGGAAACCACGTCGCCTACCCGCGGGCGCTGTCCCTGCTGGGCGCCACTGACGTCGCGCTGATCGACGACGCGATCGACGCACTGGCAGCCAACGACGCGCCTGCCCTGTTCGGTGCGGTGGAGGGGGTCATCGACGCAGGACATGACCCACGACGGTTCGCCACCGACCTGCTCGAGCGGTTCCGTGATCTCATCGTGCTCCAGGCGGTGCCCGATGCCGTTGCGCGTGGCGTTGTGGACGGGCCGGAAGACATCCTGGACCGGATGCGCGACCAGGCGTCGCGGCTGGGCATGGCGACCCTGACCCGGTACGCCGAGGTGGTCCACGCCGGTCTGGGTGAGATGCGCGGGGCGACGGCACCGCGGCTGCTGCTGGAGGTGGTGTGCGCCAGGCTGCTGCTGCCCTCGGCCAGCGACACCGAGGCCGCGTTACTGCAGCGGGTCGAGCGCATCGAGACCCGGCTGGACCTGTCCATCCCCGCCAGCGATGACGTCGCAGGCAGCGCCGCCGCCGAGCCGCGCAAGCAGTTCGTCCGCAGGAGCGAGGCCCCGCCCGAGTCCGCGTCCGAGCCGGAGCCCGCACCTCAGCCGACGGCGGCACCCGAGCCCGAGCGCGTCCCGGAGCACCAGCCCGCACCCGAGCCCGAGCGCGTTCCGGCGCCCGATCCCGAACCAGCGCCCAGAGTCGTTGACGCCGAGCCGGTTTCGCCTCCGCCGCCGCCTCCGGTACGCCCGCCCGCAGCACCTGCGGTCGAAGCTCCCCCGCAGACACCGGCCGCGGCGGTCGCAGCCGGCGAGCCCAACGCCGCCGCGGTGCGCAGCATGTGGACGACCGTGCGTGAGAAGGTTCGTGAGCGCAGCCGCACCACCGAGGTCATGCTCGCGGGCGCCATCGTCCGCGCGGTCGAGGGGGACACCCTGATCCTCACCCACGAATCGGCGCCCTTGGCGAAGCGGCTTGTGGAGCAGCGCAATGCCGACGTCATTCGGGAAGCGCTCAAGGATGCGCTCGGCGTGGACTGGAAGATCCGCTGCGAGACCGGTGGGGAGCCACCGGCGGCACCGACTGCGGCCGCGCCGTCCGCAGCGGCGCCCCAACGTCCGGCGCCTCAACGCCCCCGCGAACGGGTCGCCCCCGCGGAGCCTCCTCCGCCGCCCGAGGACGACGATGTCGAGAGCATGCTGGCCGAGGCCGGTACCGTCGATCCGGCTGCACCGCGCCGTGATCCGGAGGAGGCGGCACTGGAACTGCTGCAGAGCGAGCTCGGGGCTCGCCGCATCGACGACTAGGCTTCTCGCGCGAGATCCAGGTCAGGCGCTCCACCACGGGCGCAACGGCAAGCCGCCGTCGCCACCACGCTCGTCGAGCTTCACCGCAAGCACCTGGTGCAGCTGAATAGCGTTCTGCTCGAAGCCGACTCGCGAGCCCGCCATATACACGCCCCATACCTTGGCGGTGGCCAGCCCCACTTCGGCGACGGCTTCGTCCCAGTGCTCGACGAGGTTTCGGCACCAGTCCCGCAGCGTCATCGCGTAGTGGTGCCGCAGGTTCTCCTCGTGCAGAACCTCCAGGCCGATGTCCTGTACCTCGGAGATGATCCGTCCCGAGCCGGTCAGCTCCCCGTCGGGGAACACGTACCGGTCGATGAATCCGCCTGCGGCAGCGCCGGTTCTGTTGTCGTGGCGGGTGATGCAGTGGTTGAGCAACAGGCCGCCGGGCCGCAGCTTCGACTGCAGGAAGCGGAAATATGGCGCGTAATTGGCGACGCCGATGTGTTCGGTGAGTCCGATCGAGGACACCGCGTCGAACTGCGATTCATGTACGCCGCGGTAGTCGCTGTGGCGGACCTCGGCCAGTTCGCCCAGTCCTTCCCGCACGATGGCAGCTTGGGCCCATTCCGCCTGCTCTTTGGACAGCGTGACGCCGATCGACTTGACGCCGTGGCGTGCGGCGTAGCGCACCATGCCACCCCACCCACAGCCGACGTCGAGTAGCCGGTCGCCGGGCTTCAGGCGCAGCTTCTCGAACACCAGTCGGTACTTGTTCTCCTGCGCCTCCTCGAGGGTGGCATCAGGATGCGGGTAGACCGCGCAGGTGTAGGTCATCGACGGGCCGAGGACCCACTCGTAGAAGGTGTTGGAGACGTCGTAATGATGTTGAATCGCATTGGCGGCGCGGGTCTGTGTGCCGCAACCCGTCGACGATGCGGCGCCAGCGGGGCAATGCCTCCTGCGGCGGCGGCGCGATCGGTTTGAGGTGCTCGATGCCGATGGAGCGGATGATCTGCGCGAGCACGCGGGCGGAAGGGCGCTTGAAGTCGAGCTTCTCCGTCAGTGCCGTGAGGAGTTCGTAGGGGTCGCCCGGATGCACGCCGAGCAGCTCCAGATCGCCCGACACATAGGCGCGGGCGAGCCCGAGATCACCGGGAGCCGTTGCGAGATAAGTGGTTCCGCGCGGCGTCTTCAGATCGAGACCGAGGGACGCGTCTCCGGGACCGGCGCTGCTGCCGTCGTATGCCGTGAACTTCAGCGGCATCCGACCGGGTGCGAAGATCTCCAGGACCTCGGCCAGTGTGAGCTTGCCGTCCTGGTTGGGAGTCGAGTCGTCGGTGCGTTCTCGGAAAGTAGTCATTGTCTTCGCACTGCCTTCGCGTAGAGGTCGAGGAAACGTGAGTCGGGATCGTAGGTTTTCTTGACCGTCGGGTAGATCTCCCCGCCGTACAGAGTCGCTCGAACTCTTCCGGTGAGTAGAAAGCGTCTGAGTACAGCGACTTGTGGCCGTCAAGTTCGCTGACTTTGTGTTCGATCAGTTTGTTGGTGTATCCCTCCTCGGGCCCGACGGGCACCGAGGACCAGAAGCCGATGTTGACGTAGGTGTGGTGCGGGCGGGATCGGGATAGAGCGGCCAGTCGCCGGTCATTGCGAAGGCGTAACGGACACAACCAGATCGGTTCGATCGGCACGTTGTCCAGGAACCATTGGACAAAGTCGGCGGTCCGCTCGATCGGGACTTCGACGTCCTGCACGACGCGCTCACGGGGCGGCCGACCGTTGCGGACCTCGATACGGTCAGCGATGTCGAAGCGCTGGTCGTATCCGATGAGCTTCCAGTAGAAGCTGCTGCGCCGATACCGTCGCGGCCACCAGCGCCGGATGCGCGGATTCTGCGCACCGAATGCCCTTGAGCACCAGAACCAATCGGTATCCCACCGCCACAGGTAGTCGTGGATGGTGAGTCTGTCGTGCTTCTCACCGTCCTCGTGTTGAATCGATCGATAGTAGATGTCGGCGCCTGTGTAATCGCTGACAGGACCCGGGGTCGCGGACTGGACGCCGACGCACAGATAGCTCTCGTCGGCGCTGAACACGACACCGTCGAGGTAGTCGACGCGCTCACCGTCGAGACCACCGGTTTCGACGATCCCGTCCATCGCCTCGACGAGGGCGGCCAGCGAGTGAAACCGTAGATGCCGCAGTGCGACAAAGGGTTTCACAGGCTCCAGCTCGATCTTGAGGCGGACCGAATAGCCCAGCGTGCCATAGGAATTCGGGAACGCCGCAAAGAGATCGCCGTGTTCGTGCGGCGACGCCCGCACGATGTCACCAGCCCCGGTCAGGATGTCCATCTCCAGCACCGACTCGTGGGGTAGCCCGTTGCGGAACGACGCCGACTCGATGCCGAGCCCGGTGACCGCGCCACCGAGCGTGATGGTCTTGAGCTGAGGGACCACGAGCGGCGACAGCCCGTACGGCAGCGTCGCCGCGACGAGATCCTCGTAGGTACACATGCCTGCGACATCGGCGGTGCGCGCGTCGGGATCGACGGAGATCACCTCGGTCAGTCCCGACGTGTCCAGACCAGGGGCAGAGCTCTTGGCCCGGACGCGGAACAGGTTGGACGTGGGTTTGGCGAGACGCACGGTCGCGTCAACGGGAATCGCCCGATAGCTGGCGAGAAGCCGCTGCACGCCTTCGGCGTGAGCAGAACGTGCGTCGGTCGAGGCAACTGACACGCATATACGCTAGTCCGAGGTAGCAGCCGATGCGACCGCACCGAGCCGCGCGCCATGCATTTTTACCCACTTGACAAGGAGTTTGTACTGATGGGACAGGTCAGCGCGTCCAGCACGGTCCTGATCGACGCCGAACCTGCCACCGTGCTGGCAGCCGTTTCGGACTACGAGGCCATGCGCCCGAAGATCCTTTCTTCGCACTACAGCGGCTATCAGGTGCTCGAAGGCGGGCAGGGCGCCGGCACCGTGGCCGAGTGGAAGCTGCAGGCCACCAAATCGCGCTCGCGCAACGTCAAGGCCAGCGTCGACGTCGCTGGTCGCACCGTCATCGAGAAGGACGCGAACTCGTCCATGGTGACCAATTGGACAGTGGCGCCCGCCGGACCCGGATCGTCGGTGACCGTCAAGACGTCGTGGCAGGGCGCGGGCGGCATCGGCGGGTTCTTCGAGAAGACGTTCGCCCCGCTCGGCCTGCGCAAGATCCAGGCCGAAGTGCTCGACAACCTCAAGCGCGAGGTCGAGGGCGGTACGCCGTAGCACCGATGCCTCGCGAAAGTGCACTCACGGTCGTGAACTGCTGGATTCACCACCGTGGTTGCACGCTCGCGGGGATGTCGCGGGGATGTTGCCCTAGCCGGACTGGCTGAGGAATGCCACGATGCCGCGGACGACGGCGTCGGCGTACTTCTGGCGTCCCGCCGGGGTCTTCATCAATGCCGAGTCGACCGGACTCTTCATGTTGCCGAGCTCGACGAGGATCGACGGGTATTGCGCCAGGTTGAGGCCGGCGATGTCGGCCCGGGGGTTGAGACCTGACGAGCCGATATAAGTCGCGGGCGGGATGCCGGACCCGGCGATCTGGTCACGCATCACCTTGGCGAACTGCACCGAAGGACCGGCCTGCGCGGCATTGAGCGGTGGCGCCGAATACAGCACATGGAAGCCGCGTCCGGTGGGCGGGCCGCCGTCGGCGTGGATCGAGACGACGGCGTTGGGGGTGATGGCGTTGGCCAGGGCGGCCCGTTGGTCGACACACGGCCCGAGCCCGGTGTCGTCCCCGCGCGACATCGCGGTGCGCACTCCCATCGCCGTCAGCGCCTGACGGATGCGCAGCGTGGTGTCCCAGGCGAACGTGTGCTCGGCGTAGCCGTCCTCGGTGGAGGTACCGCCGGCCTGGCAGTCCTTGGTGCCGCCGCGACCGGTCGGCACCTGTCTGCTGATCGAGCCGTCATTGGAGCCGTTGTGTCCGGGGTCGAGGAAGACGATCTTGCCCGCGATGTTGGCGGGTGCCGCCTGGGCAGGTCCGGCGAGGACCGACGACGCTACGAGCAGGGCTGCGGCGACGGCCGAAGCTGTCCGCAGGCCGACACGCTGTCTGACTGGCAAGGGCACGGCGCCACGGTAGCCCCAGTGCCGACTACGCTGAAAGTCCAAAGTGCCGCTTCGGAGCGAGCGCAACCAAGTCGAGACCGAGACTTAATGAAATCGCCTACCGACACGTACAGAGGATCAGTCATGCAGCCTGGTGGTCAACCTGATATGTCAGCTCTCCTCGCGCAGGCTCAGCAGGTGCAGCAGCAGCTGATGGAGGCCCAGGCAGCGCTCGCCGCCGCCGAGGTACACGGGCAGGCAGGTGGCGGACTGGTGCAGGTGACGATGCGGGGGAGCGGCGAGGTGCTGGCCGTGGCGATCGATCCCAAGGTGATTGATCCGGAGGATCCAGAGACGCTGCAGGATCTCGTCGTCGGCGCCATCGCGCGATGCCGCACAGCAGGTCACCATGCTGGCCCACGACCGGCTGGGGCCGCTGGCGGGCGGCATGGGCGGCCTCGGCCTTCCGGGGATGTGACTACTTGTTCGAAGGACCCGTCCAAGATCTGATCGACGAGCTCGGCAAGCTGCCTGGCATCGGGCCGAAGAGTGCCCAGCGCATTGCGTTCCATCTCCTGTCGGTCGAGCCGCCGGACATCGACCGGCTGACCGCGGTGCTGAACAGGGTCCGCGACGGGGTCAAGTTCTGCGCGGTGTGCGGCAACGTCAGCGACGAGGACCGGTGCCGCATCTGCAGCGATTCGCGCCGCGACGCGTCGCTGGTGTGCGTCGTCGAGGAACCCAAGGACGTCCAGGCCGTGGAGCGCACCCGGGAGTTCCGCGGACGCTACCACGTGCTCGGCGGCGCGCTCGACCCGTTGTCCGGTGTCGGGCCCGATCAACTGCGAATTCGTGAGCTGCTCAACAGGATCGGCGAACGCGTCGACGGGGTCGAGGTCGCCGAGGTCATCATCGCCACCGACCCCAACACCGAGGGCGAGGCCACGGCCACGTATCTGGTGCGGATGCTGCGCGACATCCCCGGCCTGTCGGTGACCCGGATCGCGTCGGGCCTGCCGATGGGTGGTGACCTCGAGTTCGCCGACGAGCTCACCTTGGGCCGCGCGCTGGCCGGCCGCCGCGCGATGGTCTGAGTCACTCTGGCTTTGGCCGGGCTGGGCCGGCTTCGACCTGTTGGCTTCGACCGCAATCACGTTGGCACCTCCGGTCACACACATGCACGTTTCTCAGCGTCCTTCTCGTACTTCCTCTGCGAAACGTGAATGTGTGGGACTCGCCTCTGCAGAATGCGGTCCCCGCTCATCAGTCGGTCACCACCAGTTCCTCTGCGGCGCCGAGGCACACCCGTCACACGCATGCACGCTTTTCAGCGTCCTTCTCGCACTTTCTCTGCGAAACGTGAATATGTGAGGTCTGTCGGTGGGGCTTGGCACCATACGGCCATGGCTGAAGTGATTCGCGGCAGCGAGGCCGTCAACGCGGGTGTGGTAACTCGACACGAGTTGGCGCGCTGGTACACGCCGCTCTACCGCGGCGTCTATGTCCGCAAAGGGGAACGGCTTTCACTGCGTGACCGTGCTGCCGGCGCATGGCTCGCCACCAATCGTCAGGGGGTCATCGCGGGAGTGGCAGCGGCGGCCCTGCATGGCGCGTCGTGGATCGACCCCGACATCGCTATCGAGGTGGCCGGGGTGCACCACCGGCCTCAGGAGGGCCTGATCCTCCGCACCGACGCGATTGCGAGTGACGAGATCACCCGTCGCGCCGGGCTTCCCGTCACATCGCGGGTCAGAACGGCATTCGACATCGGACGCCATCTGAACAGAGCCCAGGCACTGGCCCGCCTGGACGCGCTGATGTGGAACCAGCCCTTCTCGATCGACGAAGTGACGAAACTGATCGACCGCCGACCGAGAGTCCGCGGGACCGGTCAGCTGCGAGACCTGCTGCCGTTTGTCGACGGAGGTGCCGCCTCCCCTCAGGAGAGCCGGATCCGACTCTGGTTGCTGGACTGTGGCTTTCCCCGTCCGGAAACCCAGATCCCGGTACTCGACGGGTCGCGTCCCGTGGCGTTCCTGGACATGGGCTGGCCGAAGTACAAGGTAGCGGTGGAGTACGACGGGGATCACCACCGCAAGGACCGAAAGCAGTACGTGAAGGACATCGCTCGCCTGCGAATGCTCGAGCAGAGGGGCTGGATCGTCATTCGGGTCATCGCCGAAGACCGGCCGTCGGACTGGCTCGCAAGGGTCGAGACGGCCTTACTCAGCCGCGGCTGCCCCCTCGCCGCCAACACGATTCAGCAATTCGTCAGGACGCTCGCCGCGTAGCCGTGGCCCGCCGGTAGCTGTGTAGGTTCACCAGACATCACGCGACCGTCTGGCTGTCGGAACACCGCGGGCCCGAGTAGATGTCGACCATGTGCTGTTCGCTCCGATCGAGTGCCCGCACCCGCACCGACCTGCGCGCCGCCGCGTCCAGCAGTGCCCGCAGGCCCGGGTTGGCCGCAACCAGATCGGCCCGCGCGATGTCGGCGGGCGTGTCTTCGTGTGCTGCCTGATCGAGCTTGGCAGCCAGCATGTTGACCCATCGGTGCCGCAGCGACAACAGCAGCCCCTCCTCGTCGCCGAAGAGCCGGCGTACGTCCTCCGAACCCGCCGCCATGCTCAGCGCGCCGTCCGGGTCCGCGGTCGCGCGTTCGACCATGTCCGCCATGAACGCCATCCGCTCGTGCAACTGTGACCATGTCATGTCTCGACGCTACGAAGTTCCACGCCCGAGATCGTCGTGCCAAGGGCCGATCTTGACCTCCTACCGCGGTAGGAGTTCCGTTGCCTACCACGGGCTGATGCGAAAGCCGCGACCCCGCCCATAAACTGACACGATGCTGGCCGCGGTGAAGCACCGATTCCGGCAATACGCGCTGCACAAAGGCGACGTGCTGCCGGGCGGTTTCACGTGGCCGTTCGTCATCAGCATCGATGTGGCCATGGTGGCGGTCGCGATCGTGGCTGTGGTCCAGCGGCCAATGTCGGAGTGGTGGGTCGGGGCGATCGCGATCGCTGTCGCGTGCCTGCCGTGGCTCATCTTCTTCGTCTTCAACGTCGTCGTCCTCGAGGCGTTCGCGCTGCTGCTGTCGTGGAGCCTCGGCATCGCGATCCTTCTGTTCGCCACGTCCACCCCCATCGAGGGCGACTTCGCGCCGGTGCTGCTGAGCATGCTGACCGGAGTCGTCGGCTCGGTGACGTCGATGCGGGGTGGCTTCTTCGGGGCGGGCACAGCGGCGGCACTGCTGATCCTCGCGGCGTCGCTGGGCCGCATCGACACGCCGTGGCTGTATCTCAGTTTCATCGGGATCGGTTGGCTGGTCGGCTATCTGATGCGCATTCAGCAGCAGCTCCTCATGGAGCAGAAGCAGGCCCAGCTCAAGCTCGCCGAGCACGCAGCCTCCGATGAAAGGCGCCGCATCGCGCGGGAGGTTCACGACGTCATCGCGCACTCACTCAGCGTGACCCTGCTGCACGTCACCGGCGCACGACGCGGTCTCCAGGAGGACCGCGACATCGACGAGGCGGTGGAGGCGCTCGAACAGGCCGAGCGGTTGGGGCGTCAGGCCATGGCGGACATCCGCCGCACCGTCGGGTTGCTCGACGATGCCGTCGGCAAAGTCACTCCCGAACCCGGCGTCGGTGACATCCCCGTTCTGGTACACGATTTCGTGCGTGCCGGCCTGGAGGTGACCTTCGCATCGAGTGGAAGGCACGACCGGATCTCCTCGGCGGCAGGCCTTGCGCTGTACCGGATCGCGCAGGAGTCGCTGGCCAACATCGCCAAGCACGCGCCGGACGCGCCGTCGCAGATGTCGTTGACGGTGTCGCCGACCTCGGCTGCCCTGACCGTGTCGAATCGGCTGCCGGTCACCGCGACTGCTTGCGCGGACGGGCGTGGGATGCGGGGCATGCGTCAGCGGGTCGAACTGCTCGGCGGCACGATTACCGCCGGGCCCGCTGCGGCCGACTGGGTCGTGCACGCGGCCATTCCCCTGGACACCGAATCCGCCTGCATGATCCGGACCCGTGGCGAATGACCGCGGACATGATCACCACGCTGCTGGTCGACGACCAGGAACTGGTGCGGTCAGGGTTGCGAAGGATCCTGCGCCGCAAGGACGGCATCGCCGTGGTCGGGGAGTGCGCGGACGGCGACGAGGTACCCGCCGCGGTTGCGCAGTACCGGCCCGACGTCGTGGTGATGGACCTGCGGATGAAGCGCGTCAACGGAATCGACGCGACACGCCTGCTGACCGAGGTGGGTGGTCCACCGGTGCTGGCCCTGACCACCTTCAGTGACGAGGAGTTGCTGTCCGGTGTATTGCGTGCGGGGGCAGCCGGTTTCGTGTTGAAGGACTCACCCGCCGAGGAACTGATCCGCGCGGTGCGCGCCGTCGCCCGCGGGGACGGGTTCCTGGATCCGTCGGTGACGGCTCGGGTGCTGGACACGTACCGGACAGCGGCAGAAGAGCCCGCCACGGACGGCACCGATGAGCTGACGCCGCGGGAGCTCGACGTGCTGCGGCTGATGGCGAAAGGCCGGTCCAACGCTGAGATCGCCGACGAATTGGTGATCTCAGGTGTCACGGTCAAGAGTCACATCGGGCGCATCTTCCTGAAGCTGAGGCTGCGCGATCGGGCCGCCGCGATCGTGTACGCGTATCAGAACGGGATCGTGGTGCCACGCATCTGAGCGCGCCGAGAATCAGACGCGTCGGGGTGCGGCCAGTCGCTCGCGGCGCAGCTGAGCGACCTCGGAAAGCTCCAGTGGGGCAAGGGGACCCACCACCTCGGCGAGCAGGTGGTCGGCCAGCTCAGGGTTGCGGGCCAGGCAGCAGCCGTGCAGATAGGTGGCGACGATGCTGCCTTGCACCGCGCCGTCTATGCCGTCGCCCGCCCGGTTGCCCGCGCCCTTCGTCACCGCCGCCAACGGGCGGGCGTCCGAACCGAGAACCGTTCCACCACGGTGGTTTTCGAATCCCGTCAACGGTTCGGAAAGTCCGTCGACGAGCGGTTTCGAGGCCACCTCGCCGATGGTTCGCTCCGGCTGCGGTGACGTCGTGACATCCAGCACGCCGACCCCCTCCACGCGTTCGCCGGCCGACGTCTCGTACCAATGGCCGAGCACCTGGATGGCGGCGCAGATCGCGAGGACCGGAGCGCCGCGCGAGATTGCTTGCTGCAGACCGGGATAGCGGATCAGATGTTTGGTCGCCAGCCGTTGCGCGTAGTCCTCGGCGCCGCCGAGGGTGTAGAGGTCGAGCTCGGCAGGTACCGGGTCGCCGAGCGTGATCTCCACGATCTCGGCATCGATTCCCCGCAGCCGCAGCCGTTGTCGCAATACCACCGAATTGCCGCCGTCGCCGTAAGTGCCCATCACGTCGGGCAGCACGAGCCCGATCCGCACCGCTGATTCGGTCATCACAGGCGCCTGTTCAACTGGAGAAACGCGGTGTAATTGGCCAGCACCTCGACGTGGCCGGGCGGGCAGGACGCGATGGCGGCCACCGTGTCGTGCACCAGCGTGTGCTCGACGCCCGCGTAGCCGAGCCGGACGGCGAGGTCGGTGCCCCGTTCGCCGGCAGCCACCACCGGGACCGTCTCGAAATGCTCGAAGCGGACGTCCCAGAGCCACGACAGGTCTTCGCCGTCGGGAACCTGACCGTTGACCGCGATCACCACGCCCGCCGCGTCGCGGTCCACCATCGACAGTGCCTCCTGCCAGCCGGCCGGGTTCTTCGCGAGCAGTACCCGCGCCGTGTGGGCGCCGATCTGCACGGTGCGGTACCGACCCGCGACTTCGTCGACGCCGGACACCGCGGCCACCGCGGCGGCCGGGTCGGCGCCCAGCGTCACCGCCGCCGCCACCGCCTGTGCCGCGTTACCGCGGTTCACGGTGCCCGGCAGCGTCAGCGTCATCGGCACCGACAGCCCGTTCGGGCCGTAGAGGTGGGTGTCGTCGTACCACCAGTCCGGGTCAGGGCGCCTGAAGGCCGGCGGACCCCCGGGCCCGAGATCGGATGCGGTGCCGGTCGAGTACCAGTGCGTCCCTTCGCGGACGATGATCTCGCCGGAGCGTGGGCAGCTGACCGAATCGCTGGCCCACCCGCCGCCCGCGGCCACCCACACCACGTCGGGGCTGTCGTAGGCCGCCGACGTCATCAAGACATCGTCACAGTTGGCGACGACCACCGCCGAGGGATGACGGGCCAGGCCCGCCCGCAGTGTGCGCTCGATGTGGTTGATCTCGCCCACGCGGTCGAGCTGGTCCCGCGAGAGGTTCAGCAACACGATCACCGACGGAGACACGGCATCGCTCACGTGCGGGACGTGCATCTCGTCGACCTCGAGCGCGGCCAGCTGGGCGTCGGGGGCGGCGGCGAGCGCAGCCACCAGTCCGGCGTCCATGTTGGCGCCCTCGACGTTGGTGGCGACCTTGCCGATAGTGGCCAGCGCGGCGGCGGTCATCCGGGTGGTCGTCGACTTGCCGTTGGTCCCGGTGATGACCACCGTGCGGCGGTCCCTGCCGAGTTGGCCCAGGATCGACCGGTCCAGCGTCATCGCGACAAGGCCGCCGATCATCGCGCCCGCGCCCCGGCCGGTGACGCGGGACGCCCAACGTGCGCTTGCGCCTGCAGCGAGCGCGATTCGTCCGCGTGGGGTGATGACCATTCCCGGCAGTTTAGAAGAGCGGCCGACACGCGGGGTGATGGAGCAGGGCATGTCAGAGCTGCGTGCCATCCTCGGAGTGTGAGTTCAACCGCCGGAAGTCGCTGGGGCAGGCCGGCGGACGATGACGGCGCCGGCTGGGCCGTGGTCGACGTCGAGACCTCGGGTTTCCGGCCCGGTCAGGCGCGTGTCGTCAGCATCGCGGCGCTGGCACTCAGTGACGACGGCAACGTCGAGAAGAGCCTCTACAGCCTGCTCGACCCGGGCGTCGACCCCGGGCCCACCCACGTGCACGGACTGACCGCGGAGATGTTGGCCGGCCAGCCGACGTTCGGCGATGTCGTCGACGACCTCGTCGAGGTGTTGCGCGGACGCACGCTGGTCGCCCACAACGTCGGTTTCGACTACGCGTTCCTGACGGCCGAAGCCGAGTTGGTGGGCGCCGAGTTGCCGGTGGACACGGTCATGTGCACCGTCGAGTTGGCCCGCCGCCTCGAGCTCGGCCTGGAGAACCTGCGGTTGGAGACGCTGGCCGCGCACTGGGGTGTCACGCAGATGAAGCCGCACGACGCGCTCGATGACGCCATGGTGCTGGCGCAGATCCTCAAGCCCGTTCTGGTGCGGGCGCAGGAGCGCCGGAAATGGCTGCCGGTGCATCCGGTGTCCCGACGCACGTGGCCCAACGGCCGCGTCACCCACGACGAACTGCGTCCCCTCAAGACGTTGGCGGCCCGCATGCCGTGCACGTACGCCAACCCGGGGCGGTTCGTTGCGGGACGGCCGCTGGTCCAGGGCATGCGTGTCGCACTGGCCGAGGTGAGCCACACGCACGAGGAGCTCGTCGAACGCATCCTGCACGCCGGACTTGCCTTCACCGAGTCGGTGGACATGCACACATCACTGGTCCTGTGCGACGTCCCAGCGCCCGAGCAGGGCAAGGGCTATCAGGCCGTCGAACTCGGCGTCCCGATGCTCGGCTGTGCCGAGTTCATGCTGTGCCTCGACTCGGTGATCGGTGGTCCCGCAATCGAAGCGTTCACCGATGCCACCGCCGACGGCGATCAGTTCGCGCTGTTCTGAGATTCCTGGCCTCGGCCGTGGCGCGTCAGCCACGACCGCAGGATGTCCTCAAGCGGTCGGCCGCCGGTGTCGAAATCCGGCGGGTTGATCGGTGTGACACTTGACGTCTCGCCCGTCGAGGATTCTGGATGGAACCTGACCAGTATGCGGATGAGGTGCTGTTCGCCGTCCCACTGCTTCACCCGTTCGACGGCCGACAGATCATTCCAGGCCCAGCGGTCGGTGCCCAGCTCGAACCCTGTGCTGTCCAAACGCAGTTGCCGCGACCGCAGGGACCGAAGGTCGTTGTAGGCCATCTTTCCCGAGCCGCCGATGAACAGCAGGCTGTAGGCGATGACCAGGAGCATCCACCCGATCCCCCGGTGCCAGATCTGCGGAGCCACGACCACGACGAACCCCACGCATATCGCGAAGACGCCGAAGGACCATACACGAGCGGCCGACCACCCGCCACGGTTTGACCGCGATGATCAGTTCGCCATCGACCGGATCGGCATCGTCGTGCACGCCGGCCCCCCATCGGCAGCTCCAGGATTCAGTGAGGGTACTGGTTCACGCTTTTCTGAGCCACTCGGTCAGGACGACATTCAGAGACTCACCGCTCGTGACGGTAGGTACGGCGGTCAGTTCGCGCTCTTCTGAACACCGTGATGCCGCCTCCACCAGTTCGTCAGAACCGCAGGAAGCGGCCCGTCGTCGCAGATGAAGTCGTTGATCGGGATGACAGTAGGCGCGAAATAGAGCCCGCATGGCAGACTTGACAGGCCGGGAGGAAGGAACACCACAGCGGACAAGGCGCCGAACAGCGCGACGATGCCCCCCGACGGGTGTGCGGTGGCGAGGCCCCACGTGACCGCGGCGAGTCCGCCGAGGATGAAGAGTCCACATCCGAGCGAGCGGCCGATCGCGTGCGTCCGCGCGAGGGGTAGCAATTTCTCGGCCAACCTGGCAGACCACCTCCGCCGGCCTCGGCGGGCCGACAGCCCGAATTCTATCCCAGCGCTTGGCTTTCAGCGCCGCGAACTCTGTCTGGGTGATCGTGCCCGCATCGAGAAGGGCCTTGGCATCGGCGATCTCCTGAGCGGGCCTGCGTCCCGGATGTAGTCGTCGGTCTGCTGCTTGGCTTGCTAAGCCTGCTCACGCGCGCGCACAGCCATCCCCTGACCGCGCACGATCAGGTAGACGAAACCGCAGTCAGTCAACCACGCGCGGCGCGGTTCACCGCGGACACGACAGCCCGCAACGACGCCGTCGTGATGGACGTCGCGATGCCCACGCCCCACACGGTTTTACCGCCGATCGAGGCTTCCACGTACGCCGCGGCCTTGGCTTCCTCGCCCGCCGACATCGCGTGTTCGGAGTAGTCCAGCACGTTGACGTCGAATCCGATGGCGCCCAAGGCATCACAGAACGCGGCGAGCGGGCCGTTGCCTGCCCCGACGATCTCTTGCTCGTCGCCGTTGACCTTCACCACCGCGGTGATGGTGTCGGTGCCGCCGTCGATCTCGGCGGCGTCGACCTTCTGACGCATCCGCTCCAACGGGGTGATGGGTGCCAGGTATTCGTCGTAGAACGCGTCCCACATCTCCTTGGGCGACACCTCGCCACCCTCACCGTCGGTGATCGCCTGGATCGCCTGGGAGAACTCGATCTGCAGCCGCCGCGGCAGTGCCAGCCCGTGGTCGGCTTTCATGATGTAGGCCACGCCGCCCTTGCCCGACTGCGAGTTCACCCGGATCACAGCCTCGTAGGTGCGGCCGACGTCCTTCGGATCGATCGGCAGATACGGGACCTGCCACAGCATGTCGTCGACATCCATGTCGGCGGCGTCGGCGTCGAACTTCATCGCGTCCAGGCCCTTGTTGATGGCGTCCTGGTGGCTGCCGGAGAACGCGGTGTAAACCAGATCGCCTCCGTAGGGATGACGTTCGTGCACACCCAGCTGATTGCAGTACTCCACGGTGCGGCGGATCTCGTCGATGTTCGAGAAATCGATCTGCGGATCCACCCCGCGCGAGAACAGATTCATGCCCAGCGTCACCAGACAGACGTTGCCGGTGCGCTCACCGTTACCGAACAGGCAGCCCTCGATCCGGTCTGCGCCGGCCGCGTAGCCCAATTCGGCTGCGGCGACGGCGGTTCCGCGATCGTTGTGCGGGTGCAGGCTCAGGATGATCGAATCGCGTGGCGACAGGTGGCGGCTCATCCACTCGATCGAGTCCGCGTAGACGTTCGGCGTGGCCATCTCGACGGTGGCGGGCAGATTGACGATCAGTGGTGAATCAGATGTCGGCTGAATGATTTCTGCCACGGCGTTGCACACCTCGACGGCGTACTCCAGCTCGGTGCCGGTGTAGGACTCCGGGGAGTACTCGTACCGCCACCGGGTGTCGGGGTACTTCTTCGCCTCTTCCACGCACATGCGTGCCCCGTCGGTGGCGATCTTCTTGACGGCGTCGCGGTCGGCGCGAAACACCACACGGCGCTGCAGGATCGACGTCGAGTTGTAGAAGTGCACGATCGCCTTCGGTGCGCCCTCGCAGGCCTTGAACGTCCGCTCGATCAGCTCGGGCCGGCACTGCGTCAGCACCTGGATCGTCACGTCGTCGGGAATCGCACCCTGCTCGATGATCTCGCGGACGAAGTCGAAGTCGGTCTGGGAAGCCGACGGGAAGCCGACCTCGATCTCCTTGTAGCCCATCCGCACCAGCAGGTCGAACATCCGGCGCTTGCGCTGCGGGCTCATCGGGTCGATCAGCGCCTGGTTGCCGTCGCGCAGGTCCACCGCGCACCACATCGGCGCAGTGGTGATGACCGTCTCGGGCCAGGTGCGGTCGAAAGGCGCAGGAGGGTCTCCCCCGGGACTTCGGCGGCGAATCCGCGATATCGGCTGACCGGCATCTGCGAGGTGCGCTGGGTGTTCCAGGCGGGCTGGCCGGGATGGGGGTCACCGGCGGGGGTGCTGATGGTGCGTACCGAGCTGAACGCGTCAGTACTGGGGTTGAAATTTTCGGTCATTTCGTGCTCCGGATAGGTCTAGGGGGGATTTCAGACCGGCGCATCGCGAAACACCCGCGACGGGAAGCCAGTCTGGATCAGACCCCGTCGCGGCGTCCGAGAAGGAGCACCCGCTGCACCCGGCTGACTGTACTCCGGCCTGCTCCCGGGACAAAACGTGCGTACGGAGTGCGGTTTCATCCGCGACATGGCGCGCCGGGCGTATCTGGATGCACATTCGATGACGCCCGGCGCGGTCAGACCTGCGAATCCGGGAACGCGATCACCGACAGGAACCGGATCGGCACCTCGACCAGGTCGACAGGGCCGTGGGCGCCTTCGCCGTCGATCTGCAGCGAATCACCCGCGTGCAGCCGGTACACCGACCGGCTGTGGCTGTAGTCCATGACGCCTTCGAGCATGTAGATGAACTCGGTCCCGGGGTGCTGGAACAGCGGATAGGTCTGACTTTTCTCCGACAGCGTGACGTGCAGGCACTCCAGCCGCTTGTGCTCGCCACGCAGCGACCCCAGCAGCTGGTACTCGTGGCCCTCGCGCGTGCCTTCGCGCACGATGCGCGCGCCGGTACCCGACTTCACGAATGCGGCGGGACGCTCGACATCGGCACCGCGGAACAGGCTGGTCACGGGGACGTCGAAGCCCTTGGCCAGCAGCGCGAGCGTCGACAGGCTGCAGGAGGTCTGGGCATTCTCGATCTTGCTCATCATGGCTTTCGAGATGCCGACCTTGGTGGCGGTCTCGGCGACGGTCAGCCCCTGTTGCAGCCGGAGAAGCCGCACGTTCTTACCGATCGCGGACTCGATCTCGAGCTCCTCGACCGGCGCGGCAGGATCGCGGTCCCTCGCGGTGCCGGAGGTATTGCGGAGCAGCGGGACATCGTCGTCTGGGGAGGCCACAATTCCCTGTCTAGCGCATCTGTCCCGCGCCGACGTACGGGTAGGGCGTCTTCAGCGGGTCGTCTTCGGCGAAGCGTGACAACCGGAAGTCCGACGCGGGGATGCGGGAGTCACTGCTGTGGCCGTCGACGACGATGTCGGCGACGAGGCGTCCGACCGCGGGCGCGATCTTGAAACCGTGGCCGCTGAACCCGGCGGCGATCACCAACCCCTCCAGTGGCGCCTTCGAGATGACCGGATTCCAGTCCGGGGTGACGTCGTAGCAGCCCGCATAACTGCTGGAGATCGCCGCATCGGCGAAGCCGGGGAAGCGGGTGCCGACCTTGTCGACGGTGATGTCGACGAAGTCGTCGGTGGCGCGGTTGAGGTAACTGTCGGGATCGGTCGGTTCGATGTCCGCATAACTCGGCAGGTCGCTGTTGCCGAAGAGGATGTGGCCGCCGACCTCCGGGCGCACGTATTGCAGCGACACCAGATCGGAGAAGACGGGCACCCGTCCGGTCTCGACCCCGGGATTGATCATGACGATCTGCTCCCGGATCACCTTGATGGGCAGGTCGATGCCATAGGGCTGCAGGAACGGGCGGGTCCACACGCCGGTGGCGACGACGACCGTGCCCGCCGCGATCTCGGTGCCGTCGGCCAATCGCACGCCGGTGACCCGGCCGCCGTCGATGAGCAATTCGGTGACGGTGGCACCCTGGCGGACGCGCACGCCCGCCGCGCGCGCGGATGTCGAGAATGCCTGCGCGGTCTGGTAGGCGTCGCCGTATCCGCCGCGGGCCTCCCACCCGAATGCGGCGAACGGGCTCAGATCCGCGAACGGCCACAGCTTGGCAACCTCGGACTTGTCGATCTCCTCGGTGTCCACGCCGACCGCACGTTGGGCGGCAAGACTTTTGCGCAGCGAGTCGACGTTCTGTTCACCGACGCCGACGACGTAGCCGGTCTGCCGGAACCCGATGTCGGTACCGAAGAGCTCCTCGCCCTGTTCGAAGACCTCGAGCCCGTCGGCGGCCATCGCGGCGAGTGAGCTGACCCCGTAGTGGCAGCGCACGATGCCGCTGGACTTTCCTGTCATGCCGGAACCGACCGTGCTGCGTTCCAGCACAACGACATCGGTGACACCGCGGCGGCTCAGTGCCCACGCGGTGGCAGTGCCCTCCAGCCCGCCTCCGACGATGACGACGTCTGCTGTCTCGCTCACTGGCGCTGTCTCCTCTTCGCGCAAGCGCTCACTGGCGCTGTCTCCTCTTCGCGCAAGCGCTCATCGGCCGCTACCGTCCTTTTGCCCCGGAATCCAGTCGGTGCCTGCCAACGGAATCCTGGCCATCGCGGCCGCCTCGATGCTGACCGCGACGAGATCGTCGGGCTCGAGGTGGCAGACGTGCGACTTGCCGCAGGCGCGGGCGATGGTCTGCGCTTCCATCGTCAGCACCCGCAGGTAGTTCGCCAGCCGGTGCCCGCCTGCGATCGGATCGAAGCGGGCCGCCAGTTCGGGATCCTGCGTGCTGATGCCCGCCGGATCCCTGCCGTCCTGGTAGTCATCGTAGAAACCCGCCGCACTGCCGAGCTTTTCGTACTCGGCGGCGTATCTCGGATGGTTGTCGCCGAGGGCGATCAGCGCCGCCGTACCGATCGCGACGGCGTCCGCCCCGAGCGCCAATGCCTTGGCGACGTCCGCGCCGTTGCGGATACCGCCCGACACGATCAGCTGAACCTTCCGGTGAACGCCCAACTCTGCGAGTGCCTGCACCGCCTGCGGGATCGCGGCGAGCGTCGGGATCCCGACGTGCTCGATGAAGACGTCCTGGGTAGCTGCGGTGCCGCCCTGCATCCCGTCGACGACCACGACGTCCGCGCCTGCGTGTACCGCGAGCTTCACGTCGTAGTAGGTGCGGGTGGCGCCGACCTTCACATAGATCGGCTTCTCCCAGTCGGTGATCTCCCGCAACTCGTTGATCTTGATGGTGAGGTCGTCCGGGCCGGTCCAGTCCGGGTGCCGGCAGGCCGAGCGCTGATCGATGCCTTCGGGCAGCGTGCGCATGCCGGCGACGCGCTCGGAGATCTTCTGCCCCAACAGCATTCCGCCACCACCGGGCTTGGCGCCCTGGCCGAGGACGATCTCGATGGCGTCGGCCTTGCGCAGGTCGTCGGGATTCATCCCGTACCGCGACGGCAGGTACTGGTACACCAGGTACTTGCTCTGCCCACGCTCCTCCGGCGTCATTCCGCCGTCACCGGTGGTCGTGGAGGTGCCGACCTCGCTGGCGCCGCGGCCGATCGCCTCCTTGGCAGGCCCGGACAGCGCACCGAAGCTCATGCCGGCGATAGTCACGGGGATATCGAGGTGCAGAGGGTGTTTGGCGTGCCGATCGCCGAGGATGACGTCGGTCGCGCAGCGCTCGCGGTAACCCTCGAGAGGGTAGCGCGACATCGACGCACCGAGGAACAGCAGGTCGTCGAAATGGGGTAGCGGGCGCTTGGCACCCCACCCGCGGATGTCATAGATCCCGGTGTCCGCCGCCCGCTGGATGGCGGCGATGGTGGCCCGGTCGAAGGTCGCCGACTCGCGCAGTCCGAGTCGCGCGCGTTCGTCGTTGGTGTAAGCCATCAGATGTTCCTAGTAGGCCGAGGAGTTGTCGACGTGGAAGTGATACAGCGAACGCGCCGACCCGTACCGGGTGTAGGAATTGGTGTCGTCGCCCTCGAATCCCGCTGTCTTCAACAGATGTTCGAGTTCGCGGTGATGCTCGTCGCGCATCGGCTTGGACACGCAATCGGCGCCGAGCGACGCGACATCGCCGCGCACGTAGAGGCGCGCCTCGTAGATGGAGTCACCCAGCGCTTCGCCCGCGTCACCGCGGATGACCAGGCGCCCGGCTTGGGCCATGAATGCGCTCATGTGGCCGACATTGCCGCCCACCACGATGTCCACGCCCTTCATCGAGATACCGCAGCGCGCAGCGGCATTGCCCTCGACGACGAGGAGGCCCCCGTGTGCCGTGGCGCCGGCGGACTGCGAGGCGTTGCCCTTGACCCACACCGAACCGCTCATCATGTTCTCCGCGACACCGGTTCCGGCGTTGCCGTCGATGATCACGTCCGCCTGCTGGTTCATGCCCGCGGCGTAGTAACCGACGTGGCCCTCGATCGTCACCGTCACCGGTGCATTGAGGCCGACCGCGATGTTGTGGGCACCCGCGGGCCGCCCGATGACGAACTCGCCGGCCAGGTCCGGTGCGTGCAGCGCGGTGTTGACCTCGCGCAGCGGAATGGTCTGCAAGTCGTAGCGGGTCGTGATCACCGCCGACGTGGGGGCACCACCCGCTTGCGGGGGACGCTCGCGCGAGGAGAAATTCACCTGCTCCATGCGTACACCACCTCGGGTTCGGGTTCCCAGATCCGGGCCTTCTCGACGCCGGGAAGCCCTGCCAGGGCGCGGTATTCGCTGGCCATCGCGACCCAGTCCTCGGTCTCGGCGATCACCGCGGGCTTACACGCGATGGCATCGCGCACCACCGCGAACGAATCACGGTTGGAGACCAGCAGCGTGTAGAAACCGTCGAACGTTCCACACAACTCCTTGAGTGCGCTTTCGACGTCGCGTCCCTCCGACAGGAGCTTGGCGATGAACCGGGCGCCCACCTCGGTGTCGTTCCCGCTGTCGAACGGCACACCGGCAGCGCGTAGTTCACGCCGGATCGTGGCGTGGTTGGCGAAGGAGCCGTTGTGCACCATGCACTGTCCCGGACCGACGGCGTACGGGTGGCAGCCGGCGGGTGTCACCGCAGACTCCGTCGCCATCCGGGTGTGTCCGACTCCCTGCCAGCCCTGGGCCTTCGTCAGTCCCCAGCCGTCGGTGAGTGCGCGGGGATGGCCGACACCCTTGAGAACCGCGATATCCGAACCGAATCCGGCGACAAGTGCCTCCGGATAGGCCGAGCGCACCGCGGTGAGCAGGACTTCGGAGTCCACGCCGGCCGACAGCACGTAGCTGACGTCGACCGCGACGCCGTCGACCTCGCCGCCCAGCGACGCGGCCACGGACGCCGCCACCTGGTCGGGGTCTTCGGACCTGCCGGTGCCGAGGTCGGCCACCGACACGCAGCCCTGGCCGGGCGGCGACCAGGTCGGGTCACCGTAGACGGCGACGCCGGCGGAGTCGCTGCCGCGGTCGCCCATCTCGCAGAGCATGCCGGTCAGCAACTCCCCGAGCCGTGGGTAGAGCTCGGGGGTTCGCAGATGCAATCCGACGATCCCGCACATGGCTGTGTCCTTCCCTGTTCCGTTTCCTACCAGTCGAATTCGGGTCAGAAGGCCGTCAGGTAATGGTCGATCTCCCATGGGGTGACCGCGCTGTGATAGGCGAAGAACTCGTCGCGCTTGATCGCGGCGAAGTAGGCCGCGACACCCTCACCTGCGGCGTCGAGGACGCCGGTGACCACCGGGTTGGTCTCGAACTCTTCGATGGCGTGCAGCAGTGTGGGCGGCAGCGTCTGCTTGCTGACGCCCTGGCCGACAGCGCCGGGATCGGTACTGCGCTTGATTCCGTCGATGCCCGCGCCGAGAGCCGCCGCGATCGCCAGATACGGGTTGGCAGAGCCGTCGCCGCCGCGCATCTCGATCCGGTCGGAATCAGGCACCCTGATGTAGTGGGTGCGGTCGTTGCCGCCGTAGGTGGCCAGCCGCGGCGCCCAGGAGGCGCCGGACGATGTCGAGACGGCTCCGGTTCGCTTGTAGGAGTTCACGGTTGGGCCGACCACCGCCTGCAGCGCGCAGGCATGGTCGAGGATGCCGCCGATGAATCCGTACGCGGTGTCGGACAGCCCGAGGCCGCGCTCGTCGTCGCTGGCGGGGAACACCGGCACACCCCCACTGGTCAGCGACAGGTGCAGGTGCAGTCCGCTTCCGGTCTTGTCGCCGAACGGTTTCGGCATGAAGGTGGCGATCATGCCGCGCTCGGCGGCGAACATCGACAGCAGGTAGCGCAGCGTGATCACCCGGTCGGCCGTGATCAGCGCCTCGGCGAACTTGAAGTTCTGTTCGAACTGTCCGTTGCCGTCTTCGTGGTCGTTGGCGTAATTGGACCAGCCGAGCTGATTCATCGCCGCCGAGACGGTGGTGAGGTGGTCGTACATGCGGGTGACGCCGCGGGCGTCATAGCAGGGCTGCGCCGCGGTGTCCGCGGTGTCGGCGACGGACACGCTGCCATCGGCGTTGCGGGACAACAGAAAATACTCGACCTCGGCGCCGACCCACGGTTCGAAGCCTGCGTCGGAACACCTCTCGATGAGCGACTTGAGGATGACGCGCGGGGCGTAGGGCCACGGTTGTCCGTTGACGTGCGGATCGCAGTGGACGATCGCCAGGCCGTCCTTGATGAAGGGGATCGGCGTGAACGACTCCGGGTCGGGGATGGCCATCAAGTCGGGATCCTTGGGCTCCTGCCCCATGGCGCCGACGGCGTAGCCGGCGAAACCGACGCCCTCGGTCGCGAGCAGGTCGACCGCCTCGACCGGCACCAGCTTGGCGCACGGCTTGCCCCGCAGGTCGACGAACAGCGCGAGGATGAACCGCGTGCCTGCGGCCTCCGCGAGGTCCTGGAGTGTGGTGGTGGCCATCAGAATCCTTGTCTCTTGTTGAGAATCAAAGTATCACGATATGAAACTCGATGCAGACAAGCCGGCCGCCGCGGCACAGGCTCCCGCGGCGGCCGGTCGTCAGCGTCAGGTGTTGGCGAGCTCGTACGACGATTCGCGATGGAACGCGGCGTCGATCCCCTTTTCTTCTTCCTCGGGCGAGATGCGGATGCCGATGGTCTTCTTGATCGCGAAGGCGATGGCGAAGGCGACCACGAACGAGTACGCGAGCACGGCGAACGCGGCGGCCGCCTGCCTCCACAGCTGGTCGACACCGCCGCCGTAGAACAGGCCGTTCGTTGCGTTGGGCATGCTCTCGCTGGCGAAGAAGCCGATCAGCAGGGTACCGACGACGCCGCCGACGAGGTGGACGCCGACGACGTCGAGCGAGTCGTCGTAGCCGAACTTCGACTTCAGGCCCACCGCGTACACGCAGATCGCGCCGGCGATGGCACCGACGGCGATCGCACCCACGGGCGTCACCGCACCGCAGGCGGGGGTGATGGCGACCAGGCCGGTGATGGCACCGGACGCGGCGCCGACACCCGTGACGTGTCCGTCCTTGATCTTCTCGACGGCCAGCCAGGCGAGGGTGGCAGCACAGGTGGCGACGAACGTGGTGACCATGACGATTGCCGCCGAGTTACCTGCGGCCAGCGCCGAGCCGCCGTTGAACGCATACCAGCCGGCCCACAGCAGGCCGGCCCCGAGCAGGGTCAAGGGCACGTTGTGCGGCTTGCGCAGCTGCCCGAACATCGCGGACTTGCCGAGCACGATCGCCACAGCAAGTGCGGCGGCGCCTGCGTTGATATGGACCGCGGTACCGCCGGCGAAGTCAATTGCCTTCAGCTGGTTGGCGATCCAGCCGCCCACCGAGTTCTCGGTGACGACACCGTCGAACGCGAACACCCAGTGCGCGACCGGGAAGTACACCAGCACGGCCCAGACGGACGCGAACAGCATCCACGCGCCGAACTTCATCCGGTCGGCCACGGCACCCGAGATCAGCGCGACGGTGATCGCGGCGAACAGAGCCTGGAACAGGGAGAACAAACTGATCGGGAGGCCCGAGATGGTGGTCTGTGACTCGAGGAGGTCCTTCATCCCGAGAAATTCGGTGAAGCTGCCGACGAAGCCGTCGTAGGACGTGCCGAAGACCATCGAGAAGCCGAACAGCACCCACAGCACGCCCACGATCGCGACGGCGCCGAACGTCATCATCATCATGTTGGTCGAGCTCTTGACCGAGACCATGCCGCCGTAGAACAGCGCGAGTCCGGGAATCATGAGGGTCAGGCCGATGATGCAACACAGCATGAATGCTGTGGTGCCCGTGTCCACTACATCCATTGCCGCACTCCGCTCGTGGTGTCCATTTATTTGTTCTCCTCTGACCGCGGCCCTCGTGATTGGAAGTTGGGGCCGACCATTGGCAGTAACGGACGGTTCTGTTACGCGGACGGGATCTTTATGTTGCAGTGACGTTAAGGCTGAGGCGGGGAGTTGGCTGTACGGTGCTGCTCGTGTGCACCCGCGTGGTCTACCTGGGAACCGGCGAACGGATCGTCACCGGCCGATCGATGGACTGGGAAGTCGAGATCGGCACCAACCTGTGGGCGTTTCCGCGCCGTTCACGTTCCTGGGTGTGTCCTAAAGCGTCGCACGCCAGTTGAGCACGATCTCGTCCAACGGCAGCCGGTGCCGGGGTTCGTTGTCGCGCTCGGCGATCTCGGGGGCGACGGCGGCGTAGTCGCCGAGTCGGCCCACGGCGATCACCACGAGCGGGCGGAGTCCGTCGGGAAGCCCGAATGCCTCGGCAGCTCCCGGCCCGTCGAACCCGGCCATCGGGTGGGCGATCAGTCCCCGCGCGACCGCTTCGACGAGCAGGTTGCTCATGGCCGCGCCGGCATCGACGGCGGAGTACAGCTTCGTCCGCTCGTCCTCACCCTCGTCGGCGCACAGCAGGATCAGCGCGTTCGCCGCCCTCGCGTAGCTGTTGCCCCGCCTGAGCAGGCCGGAAAGGGTCGCGAAGGTCTCATCACCGCGCCGCCCGACAACGAAGCGCACCGGCTGGCGTCGTCCCCAGGTGGGTGCCCACCGCGCCGCCTCCAGCAGCGCGACCAGATCGTCGCGCGGCAATTCGGCGTCGGCGTCGAAGGCGCGCGGGCTCCAGCGCTCGGCGATCGGGGGGTGGATGGGGACCGAGGTGTCGGCGGACCGCTCGGTAGGCACAGCAGGCACGCTACCGGCGGGAAAAACCAGGTGCACGGAGCCCTTATCCTTTATGAGATCTCCCAGGTTCGAAAGCACAGCGAAAGGCTGAGTAGTGGCGCTCGTCGTACAGAAGTACGGCGGATCCTCGGTGTCCGACGCCGAGCGCATCCGTCGTGTGGCCGAGCGCATCGTCGAGACCAAGAAGGCGGGCAACGACGTCGTCGTGGTCGTCTCGGCGATGGGCGACACCACCGACGAACTCCTCGACCTGGCCAAGCAGGTGTGCCCGGCGCCGCCGGCTCGCGAGCTCGACATGCTGCTGACCTCGGGCGAACGCATCTCGAACGCGCTGGTCGCGATGGCGATCGAGTCGCTCGGCGCGAGTGCCCGGTCGTTCACCGGGTCGCAGGCAGGCGTCATCACGACCGGGACCCACGGCAACGCCAAGATCATCGAGGTCACTCCGGGCCGGTTGCGCAAGGCGCTCGACGACGGCCAGATCGTGCTGGTCGCGGGCTTCCAGGGCGTCAGCCAGGACACCAAGGACGTCACGACCCTCGGCCGGGGTGGCTCCGACACCACCGCCGTCGCCGTTGCCGCGGCACTGAACGCCGACGTGTGTGAGATCTACACCGATGTCGACGGCATCTTCACCGCCGACCCGCGCATCGTGCCGAACGCGCGCAAACTGGACACCGTCTCCTTCGAAGAGATGCTGGAGATGGCCGCCGCCGGAGCCAAGGTGCTGATGCTGCGCTGCGTCGAGTACGCGCGCCGGTACGACCTGCCCATCCACGTCCGGTCGTCGTACACCGACAAGCCCGGCACGCTCGTCACAGGATCGATGGAGGACATCCCGATGGAAGACGCCATCCTGACCGGAGTTGCACACGACCGCGGCGAGGCCAAGGTCACCGTCGTCGGCCTGCCCGATGTTCCCGGCTACGCCGCCCAGGTGTTCCGTGCGTGCGCCGATGCCGACGTCAACATCGACATGGTGCTGCAGAACATCTCGAAGGTCGAGGACGGGAAGACCGACATCACGTTCACGTGCTCGCGGGACAGCGGTCCCAGCGCGGTGGAGAAGCTCACCGCGCTGCAAGACGACATCGGCTTCACCCGGGTGCTGTACGACGACCACATCGGCAAGGTGTCGCTGATCGGCGCCGGAATGCGGTCTCACCCCGGTGTGACGGCGACGTTCTGCGAGGCGCTGGCCAAGGCGGGCATCAACATCGATCTGATCTCCACCTCGGAGATCCGAATCTCGGTGCTGATCAAGGACACCGAACTGGACCGGGCCGTCGCCGCGCTGCATGAGGCGTTCGGCCTCGGCGGTGACGAAGAAGCTGTCGTCTACGCGGGAACGGGGCGTTGATGGCCGGGCGAGCGAAGCGACGGGGATCTGAAATGGCCGGGCGAGTGCAGCGACGGGATATCAAATGGTGAGCATCGGTGTGGTCGGGGCCACCGGCCAGGTTGGCCAGGTGATGCGGAATCTGTTGGCGGAGCGCAACTTCCCCGCTGACGAGATCCGGTTCTTCGCCTCCGCGCGTTCGGCGGGCAAGAAGCTGGAGTTCCGCGGGCAGGAGATCGAGGTCGAGGACTCCGAGACAGCGGATCCGTCCGGTCTGGACATCGCGCTGTTTTCGGCGGGGGCGACGATGTCGCGGGTTCAGGCACCGCGCTTCGCGGCCGCAGGTGCTGTGGTGGTGGACAATTCGTCGGCGTGGCGCAAGGACCCCGATGTGCCGCTGGTGGTGTCGGAAGTGAACTTCACGAGAGATGTCGGGAACCGCGCTCGGTCCCTTCCCAAGGGCATCATCGCCAATCCGAACTGCACGACCATGGCCGCGATGCCGGTGCTCAAACCGCTGCATGAGGCGGCCGGTCTGGTTCGGCTGATCGTGTCGAGCTACCAAGCGGTTTCGGGCAGCGGGCTCGCCGGTGTCGAGGAACTCGCATCACAGGCCCGGGCCGTCATCGATGGCGTCGAGGAACTGGTACACGACGGTTCGGCGCTGTCGTACCCGGCGCCGGTGAAGTACGTGGCCCCCATCGCCTTCAACGTGGTTCCGCTGGCCGGTGCGCTCGTCGATGACGGCTCCGGCGAGACCGACGAAGACCAGAAGTTGCGCAACGAGAGCCGCAAGATCCTCGGCATCCCGGACCTCGCCGTGTCCGGTACCTGCGTGCGGGTCCCGGTGTTCACCGGGCACTCGCTGTCGATCAATGCCGAGTTCTCCCAACCATTGTCGGTGTCGCAGGCCACGGAGATCCTGGCTTCCGCGCCGGGTGTGACCCTGGTCGATGTGCCGACGCCGTTGGCCGCCGCAGGCGTGGACGACTCGTTGGTGGGCAGGATCCGTCAGGATCCCGGTGTGCCCGACGGTCGCGGCCTCGCGCTGTTCGTCTCGGGTGACAATCTGCGAAAGGGTGCGGCGCTCAACACCATCCAGATCGCCGAGTTGCTGGCCGCCCAGCTGTAACTCCTTTGCGCACCGTGCGCCGAAGTTGCATACCGGCAGGCCTGCTCTCGGCTCTTCTCTGCTGGAATGCCATTTCGGCGGCATCTGTCGCGTCTGCAACGCCGGTGGACCTGCCGCCGCTGATGCCCGGACAGGTGGTGCGGCTCGGCGCCACGGCCGGGACCGGCACGCCGACAGCCGATTACGGTATCGGTGCGACGGATCTCTGCGAGTTCATGGAGTTCCCGAGCGGCATTCTGCAGGTCTGTGGCGACAGCTTCGCCGGTCAGGCCGTAGGATTCGGCGGCTGGTACTCGCCGATCGCACTGCATGTGGTGGGCGGCTCGCTCGACGATCCGGGCGGGGTGCGCTACGACGGGGTGACGGGCGTCGGCTCCCCGCTGCTGGCGGACCCGACGCCGCCCGGCGAGTCGCAGCTGCCAGCCGGCGTGATCGCGATCAATCGCGAGAACTGGATGATGGTCACCACCACCAAGGACCTCCGTCCGCAGAGGTCGCGCCTGGTGAAAGCCGAGTCGGGGCAGGGAAACTGGGCGACTGTCCCGGATTCTGAGCGGGACGCCGGTCACGCGGGCGGGCGGCAGTCGCAGATCAGCGGCTACTACGACCCGATCCCGACCGCCGAGTCGCCGAGCGGGTGGGTCTACATCGCGGCCAACAATTTCGACCGCAGCGGCCCGGTGGTGCTCTACCGTGCGACACCGGAGACGTTCACCGACCGGGCGGCCTGGCAGGGCTGGACGGGAGTCACCTGGGGTGGCGAGCCGGCCCCGCTGTGGGACGACCGCGTGGGTGAGATGAGCGTGCGCCAGATCGACGGCATGGCGGTGCTGTCGTACTTCAACGCCAGCACCGGCAACATGGAGATCCGGGTGGCGGCCGACCCGACGGGATTGGGCATGGCGCCGATGACCACGGTCGTGGTGGCCGCGCCGTGGCCGGATCCGGTCGAGCATCTGCCGCCGCCGCAGGACAACCGGCTCGCCCAGCCCTACGGCGGCTACATCTCGCCGAGCTCGACACCGGATGCGGTACGTGTGTTCGTCAGCCAGTGGAACACCACGCCGCGGGGCGGAACGCCGTATCGGGTCATCCAGTTCGCGGTGAACCCGATCAAGCCCTGGTAGATGGCGGGAATCAGGCGGTTACGGATCGTCACGGGCTGCAGCGGAAGTGCGAGTGGTCAGCTGAAAAGGGTGACCATCCCCTGAGGACTGGCGGCCAAACCTAGGACTTCCTGATCCTCGTCTCGTATGCCGTCCGCCGGTCGTCATCGACATCGTCCTGAAAGACGCGCTCCGCCCCGAGTAAGCGCTCGATTGCCTCATATGCTCGTTGTGGCAACAGCTTCCGTCCTGGCAGGGCAATGACGGCGAAGGACCTCGGAACGACGACACGGGGCTTCGGCTTTTCGATCAGACGTGCAACGGCGTTGGCGACATCGGCCGGTTCGATGTTCTTGATACCCCATACGGCGCCGACCCCGATGATCATGTCGGTATTGGTCAACGCGGGCAGGACCGTTGAGTAATCAATCCCGCTGCGGCGGTTCTCCAATCGGACGGCGTCGGTGTAACCGAGTACCGCATGCTTGGTCGCCGAGTACGTCGCGACCCCGGCCACGGGGATCAGGCCACTCGTCGACGCGATATTGATGATGTGACCACGTCCGCGACTGCGCATCCGCGCCGTGGCGAGTTTCGTGCCGAGGATGACACCGTAGGCGTTGACGGCGAGCACTCGTCGAGTCATGTCGTGTGGTTCGTCGGCAGCCGGTCCGACAGCGATGATGCCTGCGTTGTTCACCAATACGTCGACGGATCCGAGCGTCTGCTCTGTGCGATCCAGGAACGCTCCGAACGACTGCTCATCGGTCACGTCGAGCGTTTCGGCCACGTCGAGTCTCAGCCGTTCGCCCGCCAGCGTCACAGCTTCGGCGTCCACATCCCCGATGGCGACTTTCGCACCCCGCTCGCGGAGCAGTGTCGCGATCGCCAGCCCGATCCCACGGGCTCCGCCCGTCACCGCGATCACTTTGTCGTTGATGGTCATAACGGCAAGACCCCCTGCGTGCGGTGATTGACTCCCTGGGCGACAGTCCAGCAGAAGTCTCCGCCGAACGCGGCCAGAACCCGCGTAGTCGACTACGCGGTACAAGCGTGCATCTGGTTGTTGGGATCGGTAGACAGCCGCGCGGTCTGTACCGGCCGCACAGGAAGGACCGATCATGAACACCATCTCGCGATACGCCGCCGCTGGGCTGCTGTCAGCAGGTCTGTGCCTCGCCGGACCGGGCCTCGACATCGCTCAGGCTCGGACTCCGCCTACCGGGCCCCTCCAGTGGTGCCCGGGGCAACCGCTGCCGGCGACCGGCAATCAGCGGATGAACCCGGTGGTCTGGGACATGAACGTGTGCCACACGTACTGGTACGTCTACCACGGTCAGGGCAACGCGGCACAGAACATCTGGGACGGACCGAATCCGCCCGCACCGCCGCCACCTCCGCCCGGTTTCACCCCTCCGCTGCCGCCGGGGCAATGCTGGTACCTGTTCATCCCGGGACCTTGCTAGCGCTCACTCAGACGTGAATCTCGTTGGCGTGCAGTGAGGACCACATTCAGACCGTGTGCACGGCAATTCCGTCACCGGCAGACTCATAGCGGATTCACAGCGCGCCCCTAACCCCTGCTGTGGACAAGGGTGAAGGATCAACGCCATGACCGAACCCACGCCGCCCTCGGAACAATCAGAGCCGCCCGCAGGCCCTGCCATCTCGGCCTCGGCAACGCCTGAAGCGGAGGCCGCCACGCAGATCGTCTACGTCCCCCAGCCGCCCAGTCGCCTGAACAGGGCGGCCGCGTGGGTCGGGATTGCTGCCGGATCGGTGTTCATCGTGGCCGTCATCTTCGGCGCCGGAGTCTTTGTCGGCAAGAACATCGGCGACGGCCCACGCCGACACCACCAAGGACACGAGATGATGATGCGCCAGGGGCCAGGGATGTTCCCGCCCGGTCAGCCCGGCGGCTTCGAACGTGGGCCCGGGTCTCCCGGCCCTTTCAGGCCCGACGGACCGATGATCGAGGTACCGCGCCAGCCGGGTGGACCAGGTGCCTCGGCGACGTCAGCCCCGCCGCGTCCCTGACGGTTCGCTTTCGGGATGTTTCGAGCCCGCTTTGGGTACGAGTTCTTGAGGACGACGGCCCCCAGCCAGAGATGCCGCCCATCCCGAGGAGAGACATGACCGAGAAGTATGCGACCAACGATGCCGGTGCACCGATCCCCAGCGTCGAGCACTCACTGACCGTCGGTTCCGACGGACCCATCCTGCTGCAGGACCACTACCTGATCGAGCAGATGGCCAACTTCAATCGCGAGCGCATTCCGGAGCGTCAGCCCCACGCCAAAGGCGGCGGCGCGTTCGGCCACTTCGAGGTGACTCAGGACGTCACCCAGTTCACGAAGGCGGGGTTCCTTCAGCCCGGCGCCAAGACCGAGATGGTCGCCCGGTTCTCGACGGTCGCCGGGGAGCGCGGTAGCCCGGACACCTGGCGTGACCCGCGTGGCTTCTCGCTGAAGTTCTATACGCCCGATGGCAACTTCGACATGGTCGGCAACAACACCCCGGTGTTCTTCATCCGCGACCCGATGAAGTTCCAGAACTTCATCCGCAGCCAGAAGCGGATGGCTGCCAACAACCTTCGTGACCACCACATGCAGTGGGACTTCTGGACGCTGTCCCCGGAATCCGCTCATCAGGTCACCTGGCTGATGGGTGACCGCGGAATCCCGAAGACCTGGCGCAACATGAACGGCTATTCCAGCCACACCTACAGCTGGGTGAATGCCAATGACGAGCTGTTCTGGGTGAAGTACCACTTCAAAACCGATCAGGGGATCGACTTCCTCACCCAGGAGGATGGAGACCGGCTGGCCGGTGAGGACGGCGACTATCACCAGCGCGATCTGTTCACGTCGATCGAGGAGGGCAACTTCCCGAGCTGGACCCTGCACGTGCAGATCATGCCGTTCGAGGATGCAAAGACGTACCGGTACAACCCGTTCGACCTGACAAAGGTGTGGCCGCACGGCGACTATCCGCTGCACCAGGTCGGCAAGATGACGTTGAACCGCAACGTCGTCGACTATCACGCCCAGATCGAGCAGGCCGCGTTCGAGCCCAACAACGTCGTGCCCGGCACCGGTCTGAGTCCGGACAAGATGCTGCTGGCGCGCGGGTTCTCCTACGCCGACGCGCACCGTGCCCGGCTGGGTGTGAACTACAAGCAGATCCCGGTGAACGAGCCGCACACCGAGGTGCGCGCGTACAGCAAGGACGGCGCGATGCGAATCCGCAACGCCACCGATCCCGTCTACGCCCCGAACTCGATGGGCGGGCCGGAGGCAGACCCGAAGCGCGCCGCCGAGGTGCACTGGGCCTCCGACGGCGACATGGTCCGCCGGGCGTATGCATTGCGTGCCGACGACGACGACTTCGGTCAGCCCGGCACGCTGGTCCGCGAGGTGCTCGACGATGCGGCCCGGGACCGGCTGGCGCACAACATCATCGGCCATGTATTGGACGGCGTGAAGGAGCCCGTGCTGTCCAGGGTGTTCGAGTACTGGAAGAACATCGACGCCGATCTCGGGAAGAAGGTCGAAGAGGGCGTGCGGGCCGGCGGTTAGTGCCGGCGCCTTGGTCGGCTGGCATGATCGAGTGATGAGCATCGAAGTCGTCTACACCGCAGAATCCACCGCTACCGGAGGTGGCCGTGACGGCCACGTGAAGTCCACCGACGGCAAGATCGACCTCGACACCCGTCCACCCAAGGAGATGGGCGGCAGCGGCGAGGGAGTCAACCCGGAGCTGCTGTTCTCGGCGGGCTGGTCCGCCTGCTTCCTGGGCGCGCTGCGGCTGGTCTCCAAAAACGAGAAGGTCACGCTCGACGACGCCAGCGGCATCACGGCGAAGATCGGGTTCGGCAAGGACTCCGGGGGTGGGTTCGGCCTGACCGCCGAGCTGATCGGCTACCTGCCCGGCCTCGAGCAGGACGTCGCCGACGACCTGATGGAAAAGGCGCACGGCTTCTGCCCGTACTCGAAGGCCACCCGCGGCAACATCGACGTCAAGCTTGTGGCGAAGGTCTGACGTGGGGCGTACGGCCGTCGGTGTCGCACTGTGTGCGGCGCTGGCGGTGACGCCGGCCGCCCCGGCGTCGGCGCGGCCGTCCGATCCGGGCGTCGTCAACTACGCGGTCATGAACAAGGGATCCGTCGGCAACATCGTCGGTGCCCGGATGGGATTCGAGTCGACGTTCACCGATCCGTTCCAGGCGTTCTACGTCGACAATCCCGTCTGCAACAACTGGGCCGACATCGGCCTGCCCGAGGTCTACAACGATGCCGATCTCGCGGCGTTCAGCGGTGCGGTCACCCAGGAATCGCCGACCGACATGACGCACTTCGTCAAGCAGACGGCCGGGGTGTACGCCACCGCGGACGCTGCCAACCGGGCGTTCTTCCGCCTCGTCGACCGGACAGTCGGCTGTAATGGCCAGACCACGGCCATGCACCTCGACAACTTCACCACCCAGGTGTGGACCTTCACGGGTGGGCCGACCACGGCGACCGACGCGAACTGGATCAAGCAGGAGGCGGGCACCGACCGGCGCTGCTTCGTGACCACACGACTGCGCGAGAACGTGCTGCTCCAGGCGAAGGTGTGCCAGTCGGGCAACGGCGGCCCCGCGGTCAACGTGTTGGCCGGCGCGATGCAGAACACCCTCGGTCAATAGCGAAGCCGGGTACAAGTCACCGACAAGTCACTGCGAGAAAGGCGGTTCGCTCTGGCAGATTTGTCGGTCTGATCGGGAAGATGGATACAGAGCCAGCGATCGTTCCAGACCGGAGGTGGCGGCTGATGGCCCGCACCATGTCGTCCGACGGTGTTGTCGAACCCTGTATCGACCCACTGACCAGCGCGGAAGCCGCCGCGCAACACATCGTTGACGCGTGTCTGGAGGACGGGCCTGTCGGGCTTGTCGGCCTCGAGATCGAGGCGCACTGCTTCGATCTGGCCGATCCGTCCCGGCGGCCCGGCTGGGATGAACTGACCGCGGCGATCGCCGGCCTGCCGCCGCTGCCGGGAGGCAGCCTCGTCACCGTCGAGCCGGGCGGTGCGGTCGAGCTGTCAGGCCCGCCGGGGGCGGACCCGTTGAGTGCGGTCTCGGCGATGAGGTCGGACCGTGCGGTGCTGCGCGCGGCGTTCGCACAGGTAGGTCTGGGGCTGGTGCTGCTGGGCGCCGACCCGCTGCGGCCCGCCGCACGGGTCAATCCCGGTGCGCGGTATCAGGCCATGGAGGAGTTCTTCCGCGCCAGCGGTACCGGTGATGCCGGCGCGGCGATGATGACGTCGACGGCGTCGGTACAGGTCAACCTCGAAGCCGGTCCGCGTGCGGGGTGGGCGGACCGGGTGCGTCTGACGCATGCGCTTGGCCCCACGATGATCGCGATCGCCGCGAACTCGCCCGTGCTCGGCGGCGATTTCACCGGCTGGCAGTCGACCCGGCAGCTGGTCTGGAGCCAACTGGATTCGGCCCGCTGCGGGCCGATCCTCGGCGCCAGCGGGGACGACCCGGCCAGCGACTGGGCCCGCTACGCGTTACGGGCGCCCGTCATGCTCGCCAAGAATCCCGATCCCGCGCCCGTCGCGCAGTGGGTGCCGTTCGCGGACTGGGCCGACGGTCGGGTGCTGCTCGGTGGCCGCCGGCCCACGATCACCGACCTCGACTACCACCTGACCACTCTGTTCCCGCCGGTACGGCCACGCGGATTCCTTGAGGTGCGCTACCTCGACAGCGTCCCCGACGCCGTCTGGCCTGCCGTCGTGTTCACCTTGGCCACCCTGCTCGACGATCCGGTCGCCGCCGACATCGCCGCCGAAGCGACCGAATCGGTGGCGACCGCATGGGACCGGGCCGCCCAGCTCGGCCTTGGTGACCGCAGGCTGCACACCGCCGCCCTGGAATGCGTGCAGACCGCCGCCGAACGCGTGCCTGTCGGGCTGGAGGAATCGATGCGGCTGCTCGTGCGTTCGGTCGAACAGGGTCGCTGCCCGGCCGACGACTTCGCCGACCGGGCCGTCTCGTACGGGATCGCCGGCGCGGTCACCCAACTGGCACGAGGGGAATTGTGACGTCACGCGATGCGCTCGCCGACGAGCTGACCAGGGCAAGAAACCGCACGCTGCGGCTCGTGGACTTCGACGACGCCGAGTTGCGGCGCCAGTACGACCCGCTGATGAGTCCGTTGATCTGGGACCTGGCGCACATCGGCCAGCAAGAGGAGCTGTGGCTGCTGCGCGGGGGTGACCCGGCGCGGCCGGGCCTGTTGTCGGCACAGATCGACCAGCTCTACGACGCGTTCGTCCACTCTCGCGCCAGCCGGGTCGACCTGCCGCTGCTTCCGCCCACCGACGCGCGCAACTACTGCGCGACCGTGCGCGGCAAGGTGCTCGACACGCTCGAGGCGCTGCCCGACGGGCACCCCGACGCGTTCACCTTCGGACTCGTCATCAGCCACGAGAACCAGCACGACGAGACGATGCTGCAGGCGCTGAGCCTGCGCTCCGGTGCGCCGCTGCTCGACCGCGGGACGCCGCTGCCGCACGGCCGCACCGGCCTGGCGGGCACGTCGGTGCTGATTCCCGGCGGCGAGTTCGTCCTGGGCGTCGATGCCGCGACTGAGCCGTACTCGCTGGACAACGAGCGCCCGGCGCATGTCGTCGACGTACCCGCCTTTCGCATCGGGCGTGTGCCCGTCACCAACGCGGAGTGGCGCCGGTTCATCGACGACGGCGGTTACGACCAACCGCGATGGTGGTCGGATGCGGGCTGGAGGCACCGGCAGCAGGCGGGCCTGAAGGCTCCGCTGTTCTGGAATCACGGCGCGGCGGCGGGAACCCGGACGCGGTTCGGCCACGTCGAGGACGTCCCCGGCGACGAGCCCGTGCAGCATGTCACCTACTACGAAGCCGAGGCCTACGCGGCGTGGGCCGGCGCCCGGCTGCCCACCGAGGCGGAATGGGAGAAGGCCTGCGCGTGGGACCCGAACACCCGGTCCAGGCGTCGATACCCTTGGGGCGCTGAGGAACTCACCGACAAGGTGGCGAACCTCGGTGGTGAGGCGTTGCGCCCTGCGCCGGTCGGCGCCTACCCGGCGGGTGCGTCGGCCTACGGGGTGGAGCAGTTGCTCGGCGATGTGTGGGAGTGGACGAGCTCGCCACTTCGGCCGTGGCCGGGCTTTTCCCCGATGGTCTACAAGCAGTATTCGGAGCCGTTCTTCGAGGGCGTCGCGACCGGCGAGTACCGGGTGCTGCGCGGCGGCTCGTGGGCCGTCGCCCGGGGGATCCTCCGGCCCAGCTTCCGCAACTGGGACCACCCGATCCGCAGGCAGATCTTCTCCGGCGTGCGGCTGGCGTGGGATGTGTAGGCACCTGGCCTGGCTCGGGCAGCCGGTGTCGGTAGCCTCGCTGGTGCTCGAGCCGCCGTCGGGGCTGTTGGTTCAGTCGTACTCGCCCCGCCTCCAGAAGCACGGCCTGATGAACGCCGACGGTTGGGGCGTCGGCTTTTTCGATCCTCGGGGGCAGGAGCGAAGCGACTCGGGGGACGGCGATCCTCGGGGGCAGGAGCGAAGCGACTCGGGGGAAGGCTCAGCCGCGGTACCGCGTCGGTGGCGCAGCGCCGCACCCCTGTGGGGGGACGCCTCGTTCGCGTCGGTGGCGCCCGCCCTGTCCAGCGGATGCATCGTGGCCGCGGTGCGTTCGGCGAGCGTCGGCATGCCCATCGAGGCCTCGGCCTCGGCGCCGTTCACCGACGGGACCTGGCTGCTGTCTCACAACGGGCTGGTGGACCGGGCCGTCCTCCCCGCGAACGGGAAAGCCGAATCGACCAGCGACAGCGCGCTGCTCGCCGCGCTGATCTTCGATCGCGACATCGACGCCCTCGGTGACACCATCACCGGCGTCGCCGCCGACGACCCGGATGCACGACTGAACATCGTGGCGGGCAACGGTTCCCGGCTCCTCGCCACCACCTGGGGCGACACGCTGTCGGTGCTGCGCCGTGACGACGGCGTCGTGCTGGCCAGTGAACCCTATGACGACGACCCCGCCTGGGAAGAAGTGCCGGACCGTCACCTCGTCGAGGTTGTTGATTCGCGGGTGTACCTGACGCCGTTGAGAGGATCGTGATGACGTTCTCCATCGAGAACTATTTGGCCGCCGACGCCGCTGACGAGGCACTGCGTCGCGACGTCCGGGACGGCTTGACCCAGACGCCGAAAACGCTGCCGCCCAAATGGTTCTACGATTCCGTGGGTAGCGAGTTGTTCGATCAGATCACCCGGCTCCCCGAATACTATCCGACGCGCGCGGAGGCGCAGATCCTTACGGCGCGCGCCGCCGAGATCGCGGCGGCGTCCGGAGCCGACACGTTGGTGGAGCTGGGCAGCGGAACGTCGGAGAAGACACGGATGCTGCTCGACGCGCTGCGCGACCAGGGATCGCTGCGACGGTTCATCCCGTTCGACGTCGACGCCAGCATCCTGCAGGCCGCGGGTGCGGCCATCCAGAACGAATATCCCGGCGTCGAGATCCAGGCTGTCTGTGGCGATTTCGAGGAGCACCTCGGCAAGATCCCCGGCGTCGGCCGACGGCTGGTGGCGTTCCTGGGCTCGACGATCGGCAACCTGACGCCAGGGCCGCGCGCGCAGTTCCTGGCCTCGGTATCGGGGTTCATGCAGCCCGGTGACACCCTGCTGCTGGGCACCGACTTGGTCAAGGACACCGATCGGCTCGTCCGCGCCTATGACGACGCCGCCGGGGTCACCGCACAGTTCAACCGCAACATGCTCGCCGTCGTGAACCGTGAACTTGCAGCGGACTTCGATCTCGACGCGTTCGACCACGTGGCGCGCTGGAACCCCGCTGAGGAGCGCATCGAGATGTGGCTCAGATCGACTCGCGCGCAACGGGTCCATGTCGCGGAGTTGGCTCTCGACGTCGACTTCGCCGACGGCGAGGAGATGCTCACCGAGGTGTCGTCGAAGTTCCGCCCCGCCGGTGTCGGCGAGGAACTGGAAGCGGCCGGCCTGCTTCGTACCCACTGGTGGACCGACGAGGCGGGCGACTTCGGCCTGTCGCTCTCTCGTCAAGATGACACTCGCGGAGCAGTGGCGGGCAGCCCGGTCACCGGTCGCCGGAGTCCATGTCGACAGCGCCGCTTGTTCGCGGCAGAGCTCGGCGGTGATCGACGCCGCGGCGCAGCACGCCCGGCATGAGGCGGAGGTCGGCGGCTACGTCGCCGCCGAGGCCGCTGCGCCTGCGCTGGAGGCCGGGCGCGCGGCGGTCCGGGCGTTGACTGGGATGGCCGACGCCGAGGTCTTCTTCACCACCGGCTCCAACCACGCGCTCGACATCCTGCTGGGCAGCTGGTCGGGAGAGCGCAGCCTCGCTTGTCTCCCAGGTGAATTCGGTCCGAACCTGATGCTGATGCAGCATCACGGCTTCGAGATCCGCGAACTTCCCGTCCGACGAGTTCGGACGCCTGGACGTCGGCGCGCTCGGCACCGCACTGGCGTCGCATCCGCCTGCGCTCGTGCACTTCACGGTGCTGGGCAGCCACAGCGGGATCGTGCAGCCCGCCCATGCTGTCATCTCGGCCTGCCGGGCCCACGGCATCCCGGTGATCATCGACGCCGCCCAGGGCTTCGCGCACCTCGACGTCTCCGACCTCGGTGCCGCCGATGCGCTGTACTCGTCGTCGCGCAAGTGGACGGCGGGTCCGCGGGGGGTCGGCGTGCTGGCCACCCGACCGGGTTTCCTGTCCGACTACCCGAAGTTGCGGCTGAGCCACGGCGAGACGAATGTCGGCCTGCACGTGGGCTATTCGGTTGCGCTCGGTGAGTTGGTGGCCTGGGGACCTGCTGCGGTCCAGGCTCGGCTACGTGAGGTCGGCGCCGCCACCCGTGCGGCGCTCGACCACGTCGCAGGCTGGCGCGTCCGCGAACACGCTGAGGAGCCCAGCGCCATCACGACACTGCGCCCGCCTGACGATGTCGACCCCATGCAGGTGCGGTCCCGCCTGATCGCCGAACACTCGATCGTTACAACATATCTCGGCGTGGAACGTGCGCCCCGCGAAATGCGCCAACCGGCGCTGCGGGTGTCGCCGCACGTCGACGTCACCGACGACGACCTGTCGGTGCTGGCCGCCGCGCTCGCCGCGGTTACGCGCTGACCGTCGCTGCCATCCGCACCGGCATCTGCTTCACCCCAGGCACCATCGTGGCCTTCATCCGGACGACGTTGCCGTCGAGTTCGATGCGGTCGAATCGAGCGAGGAGTTCCTCGAACAGCACCCGTGCCTCCAGCCGTGCCAGTTGCGCGCCGAGGCACGAGTGTTCGCCACAGCCGAAGGTCAGATGCGGATTGGGATTCCGGGTGATGTCCAGTTCCTCGGAGGTCGGCCCGAACACGTCCTCGTCCCGGTTGGCCGACCCGTACAGCATCGTCACGTACTGACCCTCCCGGATCGTGCGCCCCCGGATCTCGACATCGCGGGTGGCGCACCGCGACATGTTGGCCACGGGCGAGGTGAACCGCAGCAACTCCTCGACCGCGGACGGCATCAGCTCCGGATGCTCGCGCAACAGCCGGAACTGGTCCGGCCGTTCGATGAGTGCCAGCGTGCCCAGCGCGATGAGGTTGCGCGTCGTCTCGTTGCCTGCCACGAGCAACAGCAGGCAGAACTGCAGCAGATCCGGATCGGTCAGTCGCACACCGTCCACCTCCGCCGCGACCAACACCGACAGCAGATCGTCAGCGTCGGTGAGAACGCCGTTGCGGCGCAGCGCAATCAGCTCCTGGAAGTACTGATAGAGCTCGCCCAGCGCGGTGTACGTGTCCAACTCGACGTCGGGGTCGTCCATGCCGACCGTCGCGTCCGACCATGTGCGGAACTGCTCCCAATCGTCGTCGGGGGCGCCGAGGAGCTCGGCGATCATCCGCGTCGGCAGCGGGGCGGCGATCTGCTCGGCGAACTCGGTTGCCGTCGACGGGTCGATCCTGTCGAGCGCGGTACGCGCGAATGCTCGCAGCTTCGGCTCGAGGATGGACACCTGCCTGCGGGTGAAGCCGGCGTTGATCAGCTTGCGCAGCTGACGGTGCCGGGGCGGGTCGGAGAAGATCAAACTGCCGTCCAGGACGGGGTTCTCGATCGCGGGGTCGGGAACCGTGATCCCTTTGGCAGACGAGAACAGCGCGGGATTGGTCGAGACGAACCTGATGTCTTCGTACTTGAGCAGCCCCCAGAATTCGTGTTCGGGGTTCCAGCACACCGGGTCCGTGGCCCGCAGTTCCCGGTAGGCGGGATACGGATCACCGGCGTAGAAGTCCGGGGAGTGCAGGGGGTGGGCCATGGCGGTCTCCTTCGGTCAAGCGGGCGGTGGGTTGTCGTCTCGGTGTGCGCAGGCCGGCGAGGATCACCCGCAGCCCACGCTGGAACAGCAGTTCGGCATCTCGGTCGGCGCCGCTGAGCTTCAGGTGGTGCTGGAGCTGAACCGATCCGAGCAGATGGATGTAGAGCACGGCGTGTGCCGCGGCCACGTCATCGGCAGACCACCCGGATTCGGTGAGGATGGCTTTGGCGGTGCGATCCATCGCATGGGCCGCCCCGATCAGTGGGCGCTGCTGTAGCAGCGCGGCGATGCCGGGCATCTGGATCATCGCGTGCCAGGCGTTGGTGTAGAGCTCCGCGATACGTTGCTCCCACGCGCCGGTGGCGGGGATTTCGATGCTGCCGAGCACCGATTCGGTCAGCAGGTCGAGCAGCGCCGCCTTGTCCTTGACGTGGTAGTAGACCGACGACGCCGAGGTGCCTGCCTCGGTCGCCAACCCGCGCATGGTGACGTTCTCTACCCCGACCCGGCGCGCCAGTTCGAGAAGGTGCTTGACCAGGTGTTCGCGGTCGAGTGACCCGTACGGCAGTACCGACGCCGCTCTCCGGGTTCTCGGCATTGCCCACCACGCTTTCGAACGTCGTTCGGATTCGAACGTTGTTCGGATCAAACCATCGGCGATCAACTGGGGTCAAGGGCGGTGTGTGACTTGGGCCACTTCTGGTTACTCCTCACCCACCTTGAGTGGAGGGACGACCATGAGTGCTGCCGAGACCGAGACCGAGGCCGAGGACCCGAAGCCGAAGAAGGCCAAGCGCGACCGGACCCACTGGCTCTACATCGCGGTGATCGTCGCGGTCGTCGCGGGCGTCGTGGTCGGCCTGGTCGCACCGGACACCGGCTCGTCCCTCGGTGTCTTGGGCACGCTGTTCGTCAACCTGATCAAGATGATGATCAGCCCGGTCATCTTCTGCACGATCGTCATCGGTATCGGCTCGGTGCGCAAAGCTGCGTCGGTGGGCAAGGTCGGCGGCCTGGCCCTCGGCTACTTCCTGGTGATGTCGACGTTCGCGCTCGCCATCGGCCTGGTGGTCGGCAACCTGATCAGCCCAGGAACCGGCCTCAACGTTCAAGGGGATCCGGGTGCTGGTGCCGAGCTGGCCGGCGAGGCCCAGGCCGAGGGCGGGATGACGGAGTTCTTCCAGAACATCATCCCGACGTCCCTGCTCTCGTCGTTGACGGAAGGCAATGTGCTGCAGACGCTGTTCGTCGCGCTGCTGGTCGGCTTCGGGATCCAGGCGATGGGCGCGACCGGCGAACCGGTGCTGCGTGGCGTCGCGCTGATCCAGAAGCTCGTCTTCCGCATCCTGGGGGGCATCCTGTGGCTGGCGCCGATCGGCGCGTTCGGCGCCATCGCAAAGGTGGTGGGCGACACGGGATTTGACGCGGTCATCCAGATGGGCGTGTTGATGCTGGCGTTCTACATCACGTGCATCGTCTTCGTCTTCGGCGTGCTCGGTGTGTTGCTCCGCGTGGTGGCGAAGGCCTCGGTGTTCAAACTCGTCCGCTACCTGGCCCGCGAATATCTCTTGATCGTCGCGACGTCCTCGTCAGAGTCCGCTCTGCCGCGATTGATCGCGAAAATGGAGCACGCCGGCGTCCAGCCGGCCACGGTGGGAATCGTGGTACCGACCGGATATTCGTTCAATCTGGACGGCACCGCCATCTACATGACGATGGCCTCATTGTTCATCGCCGACGCCATGGGCAACCCGCTGTCGATACCCGAGCAGCTCTCTCTACTGGTGTTCATGATGGTTGCCTCCAAGGGTGCGGCCGGGGTCAGCGGTGCCGGGCTGGCCACACTGGCCGCCGGCCTGCAGAGCCACCGTCCCGAACTGCTCGACGGCATCGGGCTGATCGTCGGCATCGACAAGTTCATGTCCGAGGCCCGCGCGCTGACGAACTTCTCCGGCAACGCGGTGGCCACGGTGCTGATCGGCGCGTGGACCCAGACGCTCGAACACAAGCGCATGCATGAGGTGCTCGACGGTGACCGTCCATTCGACGAGAGCACGATGGTCGACGACCATTACTCTGATGCCGACGCTGGCCCGCCGATGAGGGGAAGCGCGGGCCCACCGAAGGCCTAGAGCTTTCCCGGCGCCGCCGCCCCACCGCTCCGACCGGGCAGGTGCGGGGCGGCCGTTCATCTCCCGGCGGCTCGGGCCGACCGCGATCCGGGCGGCTAGCCTTCTGCTCGAACTGTTAGTTACGACTCCTTGTGCGCGCTGAGCAGGAACGCCTGCATGTGCAGGCGGCCCCTGGCGTCGAGCAGTTCAGCGGCGGTGGCGGCATCCGGTAATCTGCGTGGGTACTTGGAGTGGATCAGTCAGGACGGATGTCGTCGATGGTCCAGTGCGCGAAACCGCCCGCAGTTCGATTTCGGTGACCTCGTTCGGTCCCCTCTCCGTCTCGGGAGGGAACGCGCCCTTCGGGAAGACCGTCACGCGGCCTCGTCCGCGGCGACCGCCGTCGGGCTGATGTCGATGCCCGTCACGGTGTAACCGTCGGTGGCCAGCGCCAGGGACAACTCGGCATGCCCGCACCCCGCGTCGAGCACCTCGCTGCGGAACGCGCCCGCCCGCCACAGGGTTGCAAGCTCGGGTTGCGGTTCGCCGATGTTCCACGGTGGGGGTCCATCGAATTCGCCGTCACCGCGATACACGCTGTCCCAGTCCATGACATCGGTCATGTTCGCCAACCTACCCGCGCGACTTGTCAGTCCGGAAAGTCCCAGGTGTGCACCGGGTCGTTGGAGTGCATCCGCTCGCAATAGAGGCGCAGCATCTCCGCCAGCGCGTCGGGTCGGGTCATCCCGCGCTCCTGCAGGGCCGTCACAGCCGCCGCCTGCCATACCGCTCCGTTGCGGCCCGTCTTCGCACGGCCCTCGATGACGCCGAGGTAGCGGTCACGGACGTCGGTGGCGACCTCCCACCGGCGCAGTCCCTCGTCGGCCATCGGCAACAATTGCCGCAGAATCAGCTCATCGGGAGTCACCTCCCCGAGCCCAGGCCAGTAGAGCCGCGCGTCCATGCCATCCCGGGCAGCCGCGACGAAATTGGCTTCCGCGGCAGCGAAACTCATCTTCGTCCACAACGGACGGTCCTCTTCGGACAACGTCCGCAGTACCCCGTAGTAGAAGGCCGAATTCGCCATCATGTCCAACACCGTCGGTCCCGCAGGCAACACCCGGTTCTCCACCCGCAGGTGTGGCCTGCCGTTCACGATGTCGTAGACCGGCCGGTTCCAGCGATAGATGGTGCCGTTGTGCAGTCTCAGCTCCGACAGCTTCGGAGTGCGTCCGGCCGCCAGCTCGGCCACCGGATCCTCGTCGGACAGTTCAGGCAGCAACGACGGGAAGTAGCGCACGTTCTCCTCGAACAGGTCGAAGATCGACGTGATCCAGCGTTCCCCGAACCAGACGCGTGGGCGCACGCCCTGGGTCTTGAGCTCGTCGGGGCGGGTGTCGGTGGCCTGTGCGAACAGCTCGATGCGCGTCTCGGCCCACAGGTGATGGCCGAAGAAGTAGGGCGAGTTGGCGCCGAGCGCGAGCTGCGGACCGGCCAGCACCTGGGCGGCGTTCCAATTGTTGGCGAAGTCCGCTGGGGACACTTGAAGGTGCAATTGCATACTGGTGCAGGCGGATTCGGGCGCGATCGAGGCGGCCTGCAGGCTCAGGCGCTCAGGTCCGGCGATATCGATCGTGATGTCCTCACCGCGCGCGGTGAAGATCGAATCGTTGAGGGCCTGGTACCGCGTCGACTCGCTCATCCAGCTGCCCGAAAGATGTTCGGGCATCAACGTGGGCAGGATGCCGATCATGACGATGTGCGAACCGTCGGTGTTGGCTTTGGATTCGGCCGCGTTGAGACTCGCGCGGACTTCGTCTTCGAGGTCGAGCGCGGCGCGCCCGGGAAGCCGGCGCGGCGGTACGTTGAATTCGATGTTGTAGGCGCCCAGTTCGGTCTGATACGCCGGATCGGCGATCGCTTCGAGGACCTCGGAGTTGTTCATCGCCGGTTGGTACGCGGAGTCGACCAGGTTGCACTCGATCTCCATGCCGGTCAGCGGCTTCTCGAAGTCGAAGCTCGACTGCGCCAGCATCGTCTCGAACACGTCGAGGGACAGCTGCACCTTGCGTCGGTACTCGCGGCGGTGCGCGCGGCTGAATTCGGTCTGTTTCAGTTCCTCGCCCACATGGCCGAGCCTATCGGCGTGACGCCACTGCCACTTGAGGACTGATCAACCCGCCCCGCAATTCGATCTCGATGGCCGGATCGGCGTGGGCGGCCAGCGCTCGAAGGGCGGACGGGCTGTAGGCGCGCAGGGAGCTGATGACGCCGTCGTGCACGAACGGTACGAACGCGGCGAGCGGCAGCATCGTCGCGAGCCGCAGCACGTGCAGCGGGGCGGGCGGTCGCGGCAGGTCGATGATCAGCAGCTTGGCTGCCGCGCGCGTGCCTTCGGCGATCACCCGGGCCGCGGCATCGGGAGGCAGATGATGAAACGACAGCGCGAAGACGGCCAGGTCGAACTCGCCGTCGGCAGAGTCGAGCGCCGTCGCGTCCATCTCGCGGACGGTGGCGCGAGGATGGGTGCCCAGATCTCCTGCGGCAATTGCGGTGACGGAGCTCGTTTCGACGTCGGTGACCGTCAAGCGGGCGGTCGGATGCCATTCCAGCAGCTTGCGGGACAGCGCGCCATGCCCGGCACCCAGCTCCAGGATCCGCGGGTCGGGGACGTCGGCAACCTCGTCGAGCGCGATCTTCGCGAACTTCTCGTGGCTGCCGAACACCTCGCCGGTCCAGTCCAGTGCGCGGATGACGCTCGCCTTGACCCGATCGTCGACGTCATCGCGGTCCAGGTACTCCTGCCTCTCGGTTTGCAACAACCGGTCCAGGCAGGAGGCGTTCGGCCCGCCCCGCGGCATCGTCTCGATGTCTGCCGTCTGTATGGCCATGTAGTCCATCATGGACGAATGGCCGACTTCGTCGCTGCAATCGACCAGGGCACCACCAGCACGCGGTGCATGATCTTCGACCACGACGGTGCTGAAGTCGGACGACACCAGCTCGAACACGAACAGATCCTGCCGAGGGCGGGCTGGGTGGAGCACAACCCGGTGGAGATCTGGGAACGCACCGCCTCGGTGATCATGTCGGCGCTCAACAACACGAAACTGGTCACTGGCGACCTGGCTGCGCTCGGGATCACCAACCAGCGTGAGACCACGCTGGTGTGGAATCGCAATACGGGACGGCCGTACCACAACGCGATCGTCTGGCAGGACACCCGGACCGACCGGATCGCGTCGGCGCTGGACCGGGACGGCAGGGGTGATGTCATTCGGCAGAAAGCCGGCCTCCCGCCGGCGACGTACTTCTCCGGCGGAAAGCTGCAGTGGCTCCTGGAAAACGTCGACGGCCTGCGCGCCGATGCCGAGAAGGGTGACGCGATCTTCGGCACCGCGGACACCTGGGTGCTGTGGAACCTGACCGGAGGAGCACGGGGCGGGGTCCATGCCACCGACGTCACGAACGCCAGCCGCACCATGCTGATGAACCTCGAAACGCTCGACTGGGACGATGAACTGTTGTCGCTCTTCGACATTCCGCGTCGGATGCTGCCGGAGATCAAGCCTTCGTCATTGTCGTCGGGCTACGGGTCGACGACCCAGGACGGCCCGGTCGGCGGCAAGGTGCTGTTGACCGGGATCCTCGGCGATCAACAGGCCGCCATGGTGGGCCAGGTGTGCCTGGATGCTGGTGAGGCGAAAAACACTTATGGCACAGGCAATTTCCTGCTGCTGAATACCGGCGAGAAGATCGTGCGCTCGAAGAACGGCCTGCTGACCACCGTCTGCTACCAGTTCGGCGATTCGAAACCGGTTTATGCCCTTGAGGGTTCGATCGCCGTGACGGGCTCGGCCGTGCAGTGGCTTCGCGACCAGTTGGGCATCATCAGCGGCGCCTCGCAGAGTGAGTCTCTGGCCCGTCAGGTCGACGACAACGGCGGGGTGTATTTCGTCCCCGCCTTCTCCGGTTTGTTCGCCCCGTACTGGCGCTCGGATGCCCGCGGTGCGATCGTCGGGCTCTCCCGCTTCAACACCAACGCGCACGTGGCGCGCGCGACGCTGGAGGCGATCTGCTATCAGAGCCGCGACGTGGTGGACGCGATGGCCGCGGATTCCGGTGTGCACCTTGAGGTTTTGAAGGTCGACGGCGGCATCACGGCCAACGACCTGTGCATGCAGATCCAGGCCGACGTGCTGGGGGTGGACGTCATCAAGCCGGTGGTCGCCGAGACGACGGCGCTGGGCGCGGCCTACGCCGCAGGGCTCGCAGTGGGTTTCTGGGATGGTGCCGATGATCTGCGTGCGAACTGGCAGGAGGACAAGCGGTGGTCGCCGGACTGGTCGGAAGACCAGCGCGCCGCCGGGTATGCAGGCTGGCAGAAGGCTGTTCAGCGCACCCTTGACTGGGTCGACGTCGATCGGCAGTCGCGCGGCAGCGCGGCGGGGAGCGGGGCCCGGGAGGGGCGGACCCCACGCGGCACGGCGGGGCCCGCGCCAGCCGGCACGGCGGCGCGCGCGCCGCGGAGCGGAGGCCCGGCAGGGGGGACAGGGCGGGCGCGGGCGCGCCCCCGCGCGCGGGAGCCGCGCGCGCCGCGCAGCGGAGCACCCGCGCGGGACTGCGGGCAGACCGGCGGCGGGCCGCCGGGGGGCCAGGACGGGCAAGAGGGGCGAGGGGACGGGCGGGGGCGAGGGGAGACGAGTGGCACCTCGGATGAGCCAACACACCCTAGGCGGTGATGGCGGCGCGCATCGCCGTTGGGCCGGGCAACACCAGCCCCACCTATACGACTTTTGCAGACGTCCACTCGCACTTTCACTGTAAAAGGTGACTCCGTGGGACGGGTGGGTCTCACCGGCTCACACCGCCGCGGCGTCCAGATCCCGCTTGGTCTCGTCGTCGAGTTCGATGTCACGGACGGCGGTGTTTTCGTCGAGGTGCGCAACCGACGAGGTACCAGGAATCAGCAGCACGTTCGGTGCCACCGACAGCGTCCACGCCAACGCGATCTGAGCAGGCGTGCGGCCCAGCTTCTGCGCTTCGCGCACGACGGCCGGGTGGTTGAGCACCGGATTGTCGGGGATGAAACCCGAGCCGAGCGGGAAGAACGGGACGAACGCGATGCGGTGCTCCAAAGACAGCTCGAGGACCGGCTGCGAGGTCCGGTCGACGAGGTTGTAGGCATTCTGGACGCACACGATCTCAGTGCGGTCCAACGCAATTCGCAGATGATCCACTCCGACGCTGCTCAGCCCGATCCCGTCGATCAGACCCTCGTCGCGCGCCTGGATCATCGTCGAGAGCTGGCGGTCGAACAACCCGCGGTCGACCTCGCCGACGGCACTGGGGTCGCCCGCGTGGATGCGCAGATTGACTGCGGCGAGCTTGTCGACGCCGAGCGTGCGGAGGTTCTCCTCGATGTCGGCGCGCAGTTCGTCGGGTTGCTGCGCCGCGTTCCAGTTGCCTTCGGAGTCGCGGCGGGCGCCGACCTTGCTGACCAGTGCGAGGTCGGCCGGGTAGGGGTGCAGCGCCTCGCGGATCAGTTCGTTGGCGACGTTCGGCCCGTAGAACTGCGCGGTGTCGATGTGGTTGATGCCCAACTCGACGACGCGCTTGAGTACAGCAACGGCCTGGTCGTGGTCGCGGGGCGGGCCGAATACGCCGGGCCCCGGTAGCTGCATGGCGCCGAAGCCGACGCGGCCGACGGTGTAGGAGCCGAGGGAGTAGATGTCCATGCTTCGTGAATACACGGATACGGCGCGGTTTCTTCCGTTGTGTGCGAAAGAAACCGCGCCGAAAGGGAGAGTGTCATGTCCCCCAAGGGCTAGTGATCAATCCTCTCCGAGCTCAGGGCGATCAGTCCTCTCCGAGGACGTGATAGATCTCGCGGCGGGCGTTGTTCACGATGTCGGTGATGCGCTGCTGCTGCTCCGACGTCGCCGCGTGTGCGGACTGGGCCACCGCGCCCATCAACTGGCCGACGGCATTGCGCAGGCCCATCGCGCCGGGGTCGGCGTCCTCGGTGATTTCGTCCCACGGAGCGGTCTCGATCTTCTCGGCGGCCGCGCGCCCGTCGTCGGTCAGCTCGAAGAGCTTCTTGCTGCCCTCCGATTCGGTGGCAGTGAGCAGGCCTTCGTCGACGAGCAACTGCAGCGTCGGGTAGATCGAGCCGGGGCTCGGCTTCCACAGCTGCTGACTGCGCTCGTTGATCTCCTGGATCATCTCGTAGCCGTGCATCGGGCGGTCGGTGAGCAGCTTGAGGATCGCCGCACGCACGTCGCCGCGCCTGCCGCGTCCGCCGCCCCGCGGTCCGCCACGACGGCCGCCGCGGCCGCCGGGTCCGAACCCGAAGCCCGGGCCGAAGTTGCCGCCACCGGGGCCGAAGCCGCCGAACCCGGGGCCACCGAAGCGAGGGCCGAAGCCGGCGTCGCCGCGGTGTTCGCGGACGAAACTCGCGTCTGGCCTGCCGACGCTGTTCGTGCAGGGTCCTCCGGTCTTCCGGGCTGAACCCGAAGCCGAAACCGCGCCCCTCGAAGGGGCTTTCTGAAGGTGTGAATGGGGTGTTCATGTCTGTGGTTCTTTCTCTTGACAGGAAGCACGGTCGCGCTTCCGATACGTTGACGATATATCGGAAACTATCGCGATGCAACGATTAACTTTGTGGAGCGTTGATTCCCCGGCGACCGAGCGGGCCCACTCCGCCTGCATCGCGTTGAGGCGCAACCCGTAATTGAGCGCGGATGATCCGAAAATAAGCTGGTCAGTGAGCGCCGCTGTCCGAAGGCTCATGGCGGCATAGTGCGGCCCCGACATTCCAGAAATGGAGTATCGGGGCCGCACAGGCCAGTCACATCAGTCGACCGATTCGGCGCCGCGTCCTTCCCGGCTGTTGCGGTACGCCGACCGGCGCACGGACGTCAACCACCGGGGCAGCAACCTCACCTCCGTGCCGCTGCGCACCGTCGGATCGAAGGACGTGTCGATATCCGGTCCGTCGCCGCTCAGTTCGCGGTCGAAGGTCAGGGTTGCCAGAGCACTGAATGGCCCCGTGCCGTTCGCCTGCTCGAGAGTGAACTCGATGGTGCCGGTACTGACTTGCTCGCGAATCGCGTTGAGCGACAATCCGTCTCCGTCGACGGGTGTACGCATCCGCGCACGCAGCCAGAAAACCCCGCCGCGATACCCGAGCGGCATCAACGTCGAGTATTGCGCCGCAGGCCATGCCGCCACCGGCCGGAGCACAACGCGGGCGGCCGACGAGACCGTCAGGACGTCCCAGGCCCGCGGGCCGTCGGCGTCACCCTGCATCCGCCATGCCAGACCGGCGAAGTCCGGCAGTGACCCCGGCGTGCCCACTCCTTTCGAAATACGGCCGATGACATCACCGGAACTGACGGGCAAGCCTTCCCCGTCGCGCGCGACGCGGGTCACCGCGCCTCCGCACACGACGCCGGTCGGATGGAAGAACCTCTTGTCGCGAAGGGCTGCCCCGACGCGGAACGATCGCGTGGTCAGCTCGGGGATACGCACCCAGGAGGTCTGCCCGGTTTCGGGTCGGTGAAACACCGCGGCGCAGCGTTTGGTCAGCGCCCCTCCGGGTATTTGCCGCGCCATGACGTCTCTGTGGACCGAAGACCGGATCGAAACTGCCTCGCGCCCAGATGACGTCGCTCAGGTTGGCTCCGTCGACGTGGTTGTCGTGGGTGCGGGGATCACGGGCCTGACCACCGCGCTCCTGTTGGCCCGTGCCGGCAAGAAGGTGGCCGTGGTCGAGGCGCGCCACGTCGGGGCTTGCGCCACGGGGAACACCACAGGAAAGGTCAGCGTCCTGCAGGGCAGCAAGCTCGCGAACATCGCGGGCAAGCACGGGACCGACGCCCTGCGCCATTACGTGATCGGCAACGCCGAAGGTCGCGATTGGCTCATTCGGCATTGCAACGACCACGGTCTGAGTCTGCAGCGCGAAGACGACCACGCCTACGCGCAGAGTGAAAGTGGAATCAGCACAGCCAGAGACGTGCTGGCCGCGTGCCGAGCGGCGCAGCTGGATCCGGAGTGGATCGACGAGGCCGACGTGCCTTTCCCGTTCCGGGGTGGAGTGCGTCTCCGCGGCCAGGCGCAGATCGACCCGATGCCGTTTCTCGGCAGCCTCGTCACCGAGCTCGAGAAGCACGGCGGCGTGCTGTTGCAGGGAGTGCGCGCGACCAGGGTCGCCGGCACCAATCCGGTCAACGTCCGTGTGCGTCTCACCGCGTCCACCGATGACACCCGTGATCAGCAGCACTCCATCACCGCCCGGCACTGCATCCTGGCCACCGGCACTCCCATCCTGGATCGCGGGCTCTTCTTCGCACGCCTTGAGGCAAAGCGGTCCTACTGCATGGCTTTCGACGTGCCGGGCGGTGTCACCACACCGATGTTCCTCTCGGTGGACAGCCCGACCCGCTCGGTGCGCTACGCGCCGACCGCGAACGGAAACAAGCTGATCGTCGGGGGAGCGGGACACTCCGTCGGCAGGAGCAATGATCCCCGTAAGGGCGTCGACGAACTGGAGCGCTGGGCCGCGGTGCACTACCCGGGAGCGGTGCGGACCCACTACTGGTCCGCCCAGGACTACCACCCGGCCGATGAGCTTCCCTATGTCGGGCCGCTGCTGCCCAAGTTGGAAAGCATCCTTGTCGCAACGGGTTTCGACAAATGGGGAATGACCAACGGTGTCGCCGCAGCTTTGGCGCTTTCGGCGAGGATCCTCGGCGGGCGGATGGACTGGGCCGAGGCATTCGCGAGCTGGAGCTCGCACGAGCTCAACGGCGTGCCTACGGCCCTGCAGGCCAACCTCCAGGTCGGTCTGCGTCTGGCGAAAGGTTGGGCGGCGCCGCTGGTGACCCCTTCGGCCGACCCGACCGAAGGGAACGGTGTCGTCAACGGCCCGCCGTGGCGGCTACGCGCCACCAGTGTCGTCGACGGCGAACGGCGCAGCGTGTCCCCGGTGTGCCCGCATCTGGGCGGGATCGTGGAGTGGAACGACGCGGATCTGGCCTGGGAATGCCCGTTGCACGGTTCTCGATTCGGGCCGGACGGCACCCTGCTGGAAGGGCCTGCCACCCGCGGCCTCACGCATTGCTGATTCGCTCGGCGGTGGGTCAGGAGACGAGCGTCGCTCCCTCCGCGACCCGCAGCGCGGTCAGCCGCCACGGGCCGCGCGTCGCCAGCACGTAGTAGATGGCGAACGCCACACCGCAGCCGATGAACCAGCTGTACTGCGCCGCGCCTGCCATGCCGAAGACCTTGCCGCCGAGGAGCACTGGGATCACGGCCAGGACTGCGCCCACTAGTGTCGCCGCCACCGCGGCCGGGTTGTAGCCCTTCTTGTACCAGTAGTTCGCGGTCTCCGACATCGTGAACAGGTCGTCGACGACGATCTTCTGCTTGCGCACCAGGTAGAAGTCCGCGATCAGCACGCCGAACAGCGGGCCGATGAACGCGCCGAGGGTCTCCAGCGTGTAATGGATGACCTCCGGATTGCTGTACAGGTTCCACGGCGTGAGCAGAACGGAACCGACGGCGGCGATCATGCCGCCCATGCGCCAGCTGATCTTCTGCGGGCTCACGTTCGAGAAGTCGAATGCGGGGCTGATGAAGTTCGCCACGATGTTGATGCCGATCGTGGCGATGGAGAACGTCAGGGCACCCAGCACGATCGCCGTCACGCTGTCGATCCGGGCCACGGTTGCGACCGGGTCGGTGAGCAGTTCGCCGAACACCGGCACCGTCGCGGCCGCGGTGATGACGACGAGCAGCGAGAACATCAGGAAGTTGATCGGCAAGCCGAGGAAGTTGCCCTTCTTGACCGCTTCGAAGCTCTTGCCGTAGCGGGCGAAGTCGCCGAAGTTCAGCATCGGACCGGAGAAGTAGGACACCACGAGCGCGATCGCGCCGAGCATGACGACCAGGGTGTTGCCCTGCTTCTCGCCGCCGAGGCTCAGGCTGACGTGCCAGCCCGACTTCCACAGCAGGTAGCCGCACAGGATGAACATGACGACGTACACCGCGGGGCCGCAGAAGTCGATGAACTTGCGGATCGACTCCATGCCACGCCAGAACACCGCCGCCTGAAGGACCCACAGGAGCATGAAGCTGCACCACCCGAGCAGCGACAGCCCTGTGAAGCCGTACTGGTCGACATCGGCGTACGGCGCCAAGCCGGGCCACAGCTTGAGGAGGACGACGTCGAGCGCCGCCGAGGCCAGGTAGGTCTGGATGCCGTACCACGCGACAGCGATCAGGCCGCGAATGATGGCGGGGATGTTGGCGCCGAGCACGCCGAAGGAGCTGCGACACACCACCGGGTACGGCACGCCGGCCTGCTGGCTCGGCTTGGCGACGAGGTTGCACAGCACGTTGACGATCACGATGCCGACCAGCAGCGCGATCAGGACCTGCCAGCTGGCCAGGCCGAGGGCGAACAGGCTGCCTGCGGTGACATACCCACCGACGCTGTGCACGTCGGACATCCAGAACGCGAAGATGTTGTAGGACGACCAGGTCTGCTTGGCCAGCGGCGCGAGATCCTCGTTGGTCAGCCGCGGGTCGTAATGTTCCTTGATCAGTCCGCCGCCGACCGGGTGGCCCGCGGCTTCGACGATGTCGCCCACGGCGACGACGGCGCCGGGCGGAAGGTCTCTGGAGGTGTCAGTCATGGTCAGCTTCCTGCTCGATAACGGGCGGAGTCGATGTTCGGAAGCTAGTAACGCAGTGTTTCCTGACCGTTGCGCCGAGAATATATTTCTGACTCAGCGGTCGTGGATCACCAGGCCGGTATCGGTCGGCAGCGACTCCACCACCGCGTTGAGGCGTTTGTTGTGGACCGCCGCGGCCGACAACAGCGATTCCGCGTCGCCGGCGAGAAACGCGCCGAGCATGATCCGGTGGTCCTCGTGCAGCAGGGTGCGCTGCCCCGGCTGTACATGCACCATCAACTGCACGGGTTCGGTGATGTTCCACGCGGATTCGAGCATGTGCACCAGACGCAGCATGCGTGACGGGCGGCTCAAGGCCATGTGGAACTGCCTGCTGTACCGGTGATAGGCCTGCGCATCGTCGAACTTCAGTGCCTGCTCGAGCGTGTCGTGCACCTCGGCCAGGTGTGCGCGGTCGTGGTCGGTGGCATTGAGCACCGCGGCCGCCATCGCCGCGGACTCCAGAGTTTCGCGCACGATGTACATCTCGGCAAGTTCGCTGGCGGTCAGCTGGGCCACGGAGTAGCCGGAATTCGGCCGGTGCTGGACGAGCCCTTCCCCGGTGAGCGTCTTGAGGCTCTCGCGCACCGGGATGTGGCTGACACCGAACATCTCGGCGACCTCGCCGACCGGGAAGGGGGTACCCGGCGGCACCGCGCCCTCGAGGATCACCCGGCGCAACTCGTCGACGATGCTCTGCGTAGCGCGGCCGTCGCGACCCACCACCGCCTTGAACAGCGCAGCGGAATGTCGCCGGTCGGCCATCGCAACAATGTTCCTCCACGGTCCCGTAAGGCGCGCGGCGAGAAGGTCACATTCCACTGTCGACATGTCAGTAGTGGCACGCCTTCGTGGTTGCATCGTCGACAGGAGGTCCAACTCATGACCGGAACGACCTCGAGAGCCACCGGGCCCGAGACCCTCCACGTTCGACTTTCCTGTCGAGGGCGCGACCCCACCCGAGCGACGGCTGGTATCTGTGCACCGGCCCGAACCCGCGCACGGCGACCGGGTCCCGGTCACCGGCGATGGGATGCTGCACGGCGTCCGTATCGAGAACGGACGTGCCGCCTGGTACCGCAACCGCTGGGCGCTGCTCGGTTCGGTGCTGATGCTGGTAGGCCTGGCGCGCCGTGACCCGTCAGGACGGCGGCGTGAACCCGTTGGTGTGGGGTGGCGGCGGCGTCGGTTGAGTCGGTGGCGCGATGGGCGGCCACTGCGGCGGGAAGGGCTGTGGGGCCGGCGCAGGCGCGACCGCCACGGCCTGTTGCAGACGTACGAGTTCACGGCGGTGCCGCTCGGCGAGAACAGCGGCGAGCACCAAGGCCGGCGGGGTTCCCGGTGGTGGCGGCGAGGAGATCTGCGCGACTACATCCGAGGTGATCCGATAGGCCATCTGGTCGCGCACCTGTGGGTCTAATTGTGATGCACGGGAAAGGAACTGGCGTGCCACGTCGGCTTGAGCCGGGCTCAGCCCGGACAACTGCAACGTCGACGCCCACCACGCCAGCTGCGGCGGCATGACCGGCGGAGGGGCCTGCCTGGGTGCACGCTCACTGATGACGACAGTGCCGGCGAAGAAGTCTCCGATTCTCTTGCCCTTCGGCGAGAGCAGGCTGCAGATGACCGCGGGACCACCGGTGAGCATCCAGATTTCGATCACGCCGGCCAATGCGCGAAAGAGCGCCTGGCGGAACCGCTCCGGGCCGCCGTCGTCGGATACCACCCGCAGGCCAAGCGCCATCTTGCCCAACGTCTTGCCACGCGTGGCGGTCTCGAAGATCGTCGGATAACCGACCAGTGCGAGGACCGTGAAGATGATCAGCACCGAAGCCGAGAACGCGCCGTCGAACTGGGACAGCGTCATCGCCCACAAGATGACGCCGATGACGTAGACGATGAAGACCACGATGACGTCGATCAACACCGACAGCGCGCGGACCGGCAACTGGGCGATCTGAACATCGAGGACCACCGCGTCGCCGGTCACCACGGGTTGTTGCTGACCGACCATGATCAGCCACGCTACTAAAGTCTCCGGTGTGGATGTCGACGCGTTTGTCCTGGCGAACCGCCAGACGTGGGACCGCCTCGACCACCTCGTGAAAAACCGCCGCCAGCTCACCGGCGCAGAAGTCGACGAGTTGGTCGATCTCTACCAGCGCGTGTCGACACATCTGTCGATGGTGAGGTCGTCGTCCTCGGACGGAATGCTGATCGGCAAGCTGTCCGGCCTCGTCGCGCGGGCGCGTTCGGTGGTGACGGGGGCGCACGCGCCGCTGTGGCGGGAGTTCGTCCGGTTCTGGACGGTGTCTTTCCCCGTCGTCGTCTACCGGTCATGGCGCTGGTGGGTCGCCACCGGCGTGTTGTTCTACGTCGTTGCGGCGGTGATCGCGGTATGGGTCGCGCACACGCCCGAGGTGCAGGCCGCGATCGGGACGCCCAGTGAAATCGAGCAATTGGTCAACAACGACTTCGCCGAGTACTACCGCGAGCATCCCTCCGGGTCGTTCGCGCTGCAGGTGTGGGTGAACAACGCCTGGGTAACTGCACAGTGCATCGCGATGGCCGTGCTGCTCGGCATCCCCATTCCGTACATCCTGTTCCAGAACGCGGCGAACCTCGGAGTGAGCGCGGGGCTGATGTTCCAGGCAGGCCAGGGCGACGTCTTCCTCGGGTTGATCACCCCGCACGGTCTGATCGAGCTGACAGCGGTCTTCGTGGCGGGCGGCGTCGGGATGCGGCTCGGCTGGTCGGTGGTCTCGCCGGGAGACCGGCCCCGCAGTCAGGTGCTGGCTGAGCAGGGCCGCGCGGTGATCGCGGTAGCGGTCGGGCTGGTGGTGGTGCTGCTGATCGCCGGGGTGATCGAGGGGTTCGTGACGCCCTCGTCGCTGCCGACGTTCGTCCGTGTGGCGATCGGTGTGGCGGCGTTGACGGCCTTCCTCGGCTACGTGTTCCACTTCGGCCGCCAGGGCGTGGCGGCCGGCGAGACCGGCGACATCGAGGACGCTCCCGACATGGTGCCGACGGGCTGAGGTTTGTCGCGGGAGGTGACCCCTACAGTCGGCCGGAGGCCTTCATCGCCAGATAGTGGTCGGCGAGTTCCGGCGCCAGTTCCTCCGGCGGCGCATCCACGACATCGACGCCCATGCCCCGCAATCGCGACGCCACGGTGCGGCGGTCGTTGCGGGCCCGCTCGGCGGCGGCCGCGTCGTACACCGCGACGGCATCCCCGCGGCCTGCCGCGAGCTTGTCCACCCGCGGATCGGCGACCGCGGCGAGAATCACTCGATGCTTCGCGGTCAGCTGCGGCAGCACGTTGATCAGACCTTCGTCGACGGCCGAGGCATTCAGGTCGGTCAGCAAGACGACGAGGGCACTCCGCCGCACCCTGCGCTGCACCGCCGCCACCATCGCCCGCGCGTCCGACTCGACCAGCGCAGGTTCCAGCGGTGCCATGGCAGCCACCAGCTGGGCCAGCAGCTCGGTGCGGGATGCGTTGACGACCGCGGAGCGCGTCTCCCGGTCGTGGGCCAGGAAGTCGACGTGGTCACCGGCGCGCGCTGCCAGGGCGGCCAGCAGCAGCGCGGCGTCCATCGACCAGTCCAGTCGGGGCCAGCCACCGGGATCCGAGGCGGTGGGGTCCACACCCACCCTGCCAGCCGACGTGCGACCGGTGTCGAGCACGATGAGCACCCGCCGGTCACGTTCGGGGCGCCAGGTGCGCACCACCACGTCGGCACGCCGGGCAGTGGCCCGCCAGTCGATCGAGCGGACATCGTCGCCGACCACGTACTCGCGCAGTGAATCGAATTCGGTGCCCTGTCCGCGGATCGCCACGGGTGTCATGCCTTCGAGCTCGCGCAACCGGGCCAGCCGCGACGGCAGGTGCTTGCGGGACAGGAACGGCGGCAGGATGCGGATCTGCCACGGCACCCGGTGCGACCCCTGCCGACCGGCCAACCCCAGCGGGCCGATCGACCGTGCGGTCACCAGCGCCGACGTCTGATCGCCGCGGCGCACCGGCGTCAGCTCGGTATCGACCCGAACTCGTTGTCCGCCAGTGATATTCACCCGATGTACCCGAGGTTGGGCGCGAGCGCTCGGTGCCCAGGCGTCCCGGACGAGGCCGCGGAACCGGCGGCCACCGTTGTCGACTGTCAGCTCGGCCGTCACCGGCTGGCCCAACCGTGCGGACGTCGGCCCGCTGCGAGTCAGCCGCAGCGCACGAGGGCTGCCCGCCAGCACGATGTCCACCGCCGCCGCGGCCACCAGCAGTCCCGCGAGCACGCCGAAAGTGGCTGCAGGATAAGGCGACAGCACGACCGGGAGAGCGCACAGCAGTGCGATCAGCCCGATGCGACCAGTGAGGACCACTATCTCGGCACGGGCACCGCGGACAGGATGCCCTCGATCACGCCGTCGGCGCTGGCGCCTTCCAACTCGGCTTCCGGACGCAACGCCACGCGGTGCCGCAGCGTCGGTCTGGCCATGGCCTTCACGTCGTCGGGGGTCACGTAGCCGCGTCCGGACAGCCATGCCCACGACCTCGCGGTGGCCAGCAGCGCCGTTGCACCACGCGGCGACACACCGAGCTGAAACGACGGGGAATTCCTTGTCGCACCGACGATGTCGACGATGTACCCGAGTATCTCGTCGGCGACGAGCACCTGACGGACCGCTTCCCGGCCCGCGGCCAGCTCGGCCGGTCCGGCAACCGGCTTCACCGCGGACAGGTCCCGCGGATCGAAACCCCGCGCGTGCCGATCGAGGATCGCGATCTCCTGATCGCGCGGCGGAAGCGGCACATTGAGCTTCAACAGGAACCGGTCCAGCTGCGCCTCCGGCAGCTGGTAGGTGCCCTCGTACTCGATCGGGTTCTGGGTGGCCGCGACGATGAAGGGGTCGGGTAGAGGACGCGGCTGCCCGTCCACGCTGACCTGACGCTCCTCCATGGCCTCCAGCAGTGCGGCCTGCGTCTTGGGCGGGGTCCGGTTGATCTCGTCGGCCAACAGCAGGTTCGTGAAGACCGGGCCCGCGCGGAACTCGAATTCCGCGGTGCGCGCGTCGTAGACGAGGGAGCCGGTCACATCGCCTGGCATCAGGTCGGGCGTGAACTGCACCCGCTTGAAGTCCAGTTGCAGGGCCGCGGAAAGGGTCCGCACCAGCAGCGTCTTCGCCACGCCCGGCACGCCTTCCAGCAGCACATGGCCGCGACACAGCAGGGCGATCACCAGGCCGCTCACCACGGCGTCCTGGCCGACGACCACTTTGGCGATCTCGGCGCGAAGGGCCATCAACGCGTTGCGGGCACCCTCGTGATGGGGGGGCTGTGTCACGACTGTGCGACCTGCCTTTCGATGTTGTCGAGCTCGCGTGCGAGGTTCACCAGGTCGGTGTCAGTGACCGGCGGCTGCCCGTACAGCGTATGGGCGACGGCCTTTGGGTCCATCGCGCACCGATCGGCGACGGACTGGACGACGGTCGACGGCGGCGTGGTCACGCCCAGCCCGAGGCGCGGCAGCATCCGTTGCCGCGCCGAGGTGCGCAGGGAATCCGCGGCGACGTCCCTGGCCCGCCGGGACCGGTACAGCCGGCCCCGCCCCTCGACGGTTTCCGACGCACGCACCACGACGGGCAACTGTTCGGCGACCAGCGGGCCGACGCGCCGTCCACGCCACAGCGCCAGCAGCACGACACCGAACGCCAACTGGAGGACCATCCAGTTCACTTGCGGCGGGATGAGGTCGGTGAACGATGCGGTACCGGTGGATTCCCCGCCCTCGCTGTGTTGCGGGGCGTACCAGATCATCCGGGGGCGGGTGCCCGCGAGGTTCATCGCGAGCGCGGCGTTGCCCTCGTCGGCCAGCCCCGCGTTCATGACGAACTCGTCGCTGCCGACCACGGTGACGGTGCGGCCGTCCTGGGTGTAGCGCGCCAACACGCCGTCGTAGCAACGGATCACCGGTACCGACCCCAACGCGTCGAACGTCTCGGCGACGCCGAACTGCACGGCCCCGGCGCGGGTCGCTTCCCGCAGGTCGCAGTCCGGGGCCAGCCCGCCGTAGAGCGTCGTGTCCTCGCGGCGCAACCCGGGGGACAAGGCCTCCCGGGTCTTGCCGATCGGTGCGATGAGCAGACGGTCGCCGGGCAGTTGGGAAAGGCGTTGCAGCAGTTCATCGTCGAACAGGTGGAAGGTCTGCGCCGTGACGAGCAAGGTGTCTTCCCTCGCCTCCCGTTCGACATCGCCGACAGAGCCGGCCTCGATGACGGTGACGCCGTGGTCGCGCAGCAGCGTGATGAGAGCGTGGACGCCTTCCGGGGACGTGGACGCCGGGTCCAGCCTGCCGCCGGGCCTCGGCGCGGTCAGCCAGGTGGTCACCGCCGCCACCGCGACGATGGCGGCGAGCGCCAACAAGATCCACCGCAGTCCGCGCCACCGCTGGTTGACGGTTGCGCCCACAGCGGTCGACGAGGTGCTCATCGCACCTCGGCCCACGGCTGTTGTGCAGATCCGACGTCGGGTCCAGCGTGGCTCGACGAAGCCTTACCCAACCGGTCGTCCAGCGCGGCCATCATCCGGTACTGGGACTCGGCCCCGGGACGCTCACCGTAGGTGACATCGTTGAAAGTCTCTGCAGCGGTGAAAAAGTCGCCCGCCAGGGCGGGCAGGGCCTGACCCGCGGTCCGGGCGAGCTCGGTCGCCGTTCGCCCGGGCACCGGTTCGAGGACACCGTTCTCCTCCAGCTGACGTGCGACCGCGCGCAGTCGGTGCCGGATTGCCGGCGCCCAATCACCTTGCGCGGCATACCTTTCAGCGGCCACACGATGTTCGGCGGCGCTGAGGACGTGATCGCCGAACAGCGTCAGCGCCTCGCTGCGGTTGCTGCGCATCGCCCGTCGCGCGATGCGGACCGCCACGACAATCGCGATGACGAGGAGGATCAGCAGCACCGCCACGGTGTACCAGCCGCCGGGGAACTTCGACGTGGTGGAGGTCAGCCGGTACAGCAGTTCGCCGATCCAGTCGTAGAACATCTCCAACGGTGACGGTTTGGGGTAGATGCCCTTGGCGAGCTCGTTCTCCGCCGCCTGCTGCGCCGCGTCGCGGTCGATGTCTATCGACACGTCAACGCGGGCCGGTCAGCCAGAGATCATCGGTGGAGTCGGTCGGCGCGGACGGCCCGGCCGCAGCCCCGGTCTGCAAGACAAGATCGAACGCTTCGGCCCGGATCCGGCGGTCGGTGTACTGCAGTACCACCACACCGGCGCTGAACGGGCCGGTGATGATCTGGCCGATGGCGCCACCGACCGAGAGCAGAACGAGAGAGATGATCGTCGACACCGTGGGATCCGATGCGGTGAGGGCTATCTGACCTCCGAGGGTGAACGGGACCGAGACCGCGCCTGCGACGAACTGCGTGACGATCGTGGCGAGGATCCCGATGCCGAAAACCCGCCAGAAGTCGCCCTTGATCAACCTGAACGACCGCTTGATCGCAGTCAGAATGTCGCGGCGTTCCAGCACGAGGATCGACGGCGTGAAGGTGAGCATGACGCCGAGGTAGATGAGCACCGCGATCCAGAGAAGCACCAGCGGTGCGCCGAGGAGGAATGCGAGAGGTCCGTCGACGACCGCCACCGCGAGAACGACGATCAGCGCGCAAATGCCGAACCACAGGACCACACCGAGGCCTTTGAGCAGCGTGAATCCGATCAGCGCCCAGAACCGCGGGCGCAGCCGGCGCCAGGCTTCCCCGATGGTGATGCCGGCACCGAAGACCGAGCGACCGATCACCACCGTGAGCAGTCCGCTGAGCAGCGTCGACGACAACGCCGTGGTGATGGCCACCGCCAGGCCCGATGCCAGCCAGCTGACCATCACCTCGGTGGACGCGTCGTCACCGTCGAGCGAATCGGCGAGCTGTCCGGTGAACGTGAACGGCCACAACGACAGCAGCAGCGCGACAATCTGGGCCGCGACCACGACGATCGTCGTGAGGCCCAGTGTCGCTTTGGGATTCGCACGGATGTAGGCCACCGCGCCGTTGAAGATGTCCGAGAGAGTCAGCGGACGCAGCGGGACGACGCCGGGCTTCAGGGCAGGCGGCGGGCCGTACGGCGGCGGATACCCCGGCGCGCCGTAGCCGGGACCGTAACCCGGGGGCTGCCAGTACGGTGGCGGTCCGTAACCGGCGGGCGGACCCCCTGGATATCCGGGCGGGGGGTACCCGGTGGGGACCGCTCCGGGGGGTGGTGGCCCCGCCGGCCCGTATCCGCCGGCGTTGTAGGTCATGCGCACCATCCTGTCGATCACCGATGGAATTCACAACGTCAGCCGCGACAGGACGGATGGTGCGCCGAGGTCAGGCGGGCACGCGATGCCAGAGGTCGTCGAAGGCGATCGCATCGAAGAACGCCGAGGCCTTGACGATCTGGCCGTCACTGAGTGTGAGGAACCAGGCGTAGGTGTTGCGATAGGGAACGCCGTCGCGTGCGGTGCCTTCCGCGTCGAAGAAGACGATCACAGTGTCGCCGTCGGCGTAGATGTCGCGGATGGTCGGGGTCAGGCGTTGCGTCATCCTGGCGTTGAACGGCCGGATGACGTTGGCCAGGAAATCCTCCTTGCCGGAGTAGACGCGCGACGCCGCAGAGTTGCCGATGATCTCCCACGTCGCGTTGTCGGCGAGAGCGTCGTAGGGGCTGCCGGTGCCCGCGCTCCACGCATCGAAGCCGGCCTGCACGGTGGCCAGATTGCGGGCTTCGACCTCGTCGTACGGTTGAGCCACTGCTGCTCCTGTCGCCATGGTCAAGAAGAAAGCCAATGCCAGCACCGAGACGGTGCATACCCGCAGAAGTATCACGGCGGATCCTTCAGTCGTAGACGATCACCGCGCGTCCGAGAATCTCGCCGCGCGCAATCGCCTCCAGGGTCTCGTTGACGTCGTCGAACCGCACCCGCGTGACGGTGTGCTTGATCTGACCCGCCTCCGCCAGCGCGAGCACCTCGGTGAGGTCGTTGTAATTTCCCCAGAACGACCCGTAGTACGTGTACTCCCGCGCTACCAAGGGGAACAGCGGAATGTCGACACGGTTTCCGATCAGTCCGACGGAAGCCACCGCCCCCTCGGCAGCCAGCAGTGCGAACGCCAGCCGGATCGACTCCTCCGACCCGGCGCATTCGATCACGGCGTCCAATTCCGTTCTTCCGGTGAGCGATTCGAGCTCAGCGCGGACACCGGCGCTGTCCTTGTCGCGGACATTGATCACGTGGTCGGCGCCATTCTCCTTGGCGATCTTGAGTTTCTCGTCGCTGCGCGCGAACGCGACCACCTGCGCTCCGCCGCCGAGGAGCTTCGCGTACTGCGTGGCGTAACTGCCCAGCCCGCCGACGCCGGACACCGCGACCGTACGACCGGGTCCGAGGTGGCCGCCCGAGCGCAGCTTCTTGATGCCGCGATACGGCGTCAAGCCCGCGTCGGTCAACGGTGCCAGGTTGTCCGGGGTCAGCTCGCCGCGGCCGGGCATCTTGATCAGGTACCGATAGTTGACGGGAAGGTACTCCGCGTAGCCGCCGTGACGGCCGAAGCCGGCCCAGACTCCATGCGCGCACAACTGTTCGTTGCCTTCGTGGCATTGCCTGCACGCGCCGTCGCCCCAGCTGCCGAACACGACGACCTGGTCGCCTTCGGACAGACCCGCTGTCTTGGGGACCGCCGAACCGAGGCCGTCGATCCAGCCGGCGACCTCGTGGCCGGGCGTGATCGGGAAATCCATCGCAAGCCCGTTGTCGAAATAGCCGTCGATCAGCTGGAAATCGGTGCGGCACATGCCTGCACCGCCGACGCGGACGAGGACCTCCTCGGGCGCGGGACTCGGGACATCCAGTTCTTCGAGGCGTAGCGGTTGCTTGTAGCCGTACATGCGCGCGGCCCGCATCTTCATGTGCACTCCTCAGTCGGGCCCGGTGTCAGGGGCAATCCTGCGGATCATCCACGGCCGTTCGCATCCGCCAGTGGCCAGCGTGCTTTCAATTCTCGAGGAGTGCGCGCTCGAGTTGGCTGCGGGATTTGATGTCGAGCTTCGAGAACACCTTGCCGAGGTGGTACTGCACCGTGCGGGCGCTGATGAACAACCGCGAGCCGATCTCCGGGTTGGACAAACCCTCGCGGGCGAGGCGAGCGATCTGTGCCTCCTGCGCGGTGAGCGCCACGTGTACAGGTGCCGCGGTGCGTTGTCGGGCTTTCTCCCCGGTGGCCAGCAGTTCGCGCCGGGCCCGCTCGGCGAAGGCCGCCATGCCGATCGACTCGAAAAGTTGGTGAGCGGTCCGCAATTGGGTGCGCGCGTCCACCCGGCGGCGCTGTCGGCGAAGCCATTCGCCGTACAGCAGGTGGGCGCGCCCGAGGTCGGGGCGCAAACCGGCTCTGCCGAGGTGCCCTACGGCCGCACGGTAGAGACGCTCAGCGGCGTCACCGTCGCTGACCAGCGCGCGTGAGCGCGCCTCAACGCCAAGGCCCCAATCGGTTCCGCTGGGTGTGGTCATTTCCGCCAACCGGTTGAGCGCATCCGTTGCGGTGGCGAAATCACCCAGACGCGAAGAGGATTCGACGAGCTCGGGCAGGGTCCACCAGGACGCCCCGCCGTCGCCGCGGTACGCCGACGCGGAGGTCGCCGACGCCCGCGCCCTGGCGTAGTCGCAGCGTGCATTCGCCACGACGGCGTCTGCCCACTCGATCACCGTCAACCCGTGCCCTTCGCCTCGGCGTTCGGCGTCCGGGCGGGTCGCGTCGCTGAGCGCAGCCAGCTCGGTGTGCCGACCCCGCCACGCCGACAACACGATCGCGCAATAGGGGCTCAGGTTCTTGCCCATCGCGTCGATGGCGGCCCCCATCTCCTCCGTCACCTGAGCCGCCTCCTCGAATTCACCGGTGAACAGCAGCGGCACGAAACGGCTACTCAGCGCCAGCGGGAGATGACTCACGGCACCGGAGTCGCGGACGACCTGCAGATAGCGGATCGACAGCGACGTGTGCCGGGCGATGTCCCAGACCCGGGTGGCGGCCAGGCAGGCCAGCAGCATCCACCGAAGCTCCTGTTCTACGGCCATGCCCTGGCCGTAGACCTCCAGCGCTTCCCGCACTGCGGGCAGCCCCTTGTCGAAGCCGGCGCTGTACTGCGTCGCCAGGCCATCGAGCAACAGATCCGAGGGCTCAGGCGCGCTGAGCGCGCGGGTGGCTGCACCGGCGAATTCGGCGACCTCGAGCATTCCGCCCCCAACGGCGAGGCGGCCGGCGAACAGAGCCGCGGACATCGCATCCAGATAGGTCTCGCGTGCCAGCGTCGCATCGATCGCTTCCAGTCGACGCGCAGCGCTCAGCAGCAGCACCGCTGCATCACTGCCGTGGCTGCCGATGAACGCGAGCTGGGCACGCACCAGATCGGCCCGGGCGCGCTGCAGGTCGGTCAGGCGTGTCGATTCTGCCACTCGCACAAGATCCCTTGCGGCATCGAGCTGTCCGGCATGAGCTTTCGCCGATGCGGCGGCGAGTGCCAGATCGCATCGCCGGGACGGGTCCACTGCCAGCGCCGACGCGCGCTCAAGGAACGCCGCCGCGGCAATGACGCCGCCTCTGGCCTGGACCCGGCCCGCGCTGCGTGCCAGCTCATCGGAGACGGTGTCGTCGGGTCCGACGGCGGCATGTCCCAGGTGCCAGGCGCGACGATCGGGATCACGACCGGAATCGGTGACTGCGGCGAGGGCGGCATGGACCTTCTGCCTGTCCGACATCGGCACGGACCGGTAGGCAGTCGAGCGGATCAGTGGATGGCGGAACACCACACGGCTGCCGATCTCGGCCAGCCCGGATTCGAATGCCGGCACCGCGGCGTCGGCGTCGATGCCGAGAACCTCGGCCGCGCGCCACAGCAGCGCAGGATCCCCGGCGGGATCGGCGGCCGCCAACGCCAGCAACCGACGGGTCGGCAGCGGCAGATTCCCGAGTTGGCGACGAAACGTGCCTTCCAGGCTGTGTGTCAGCGGCGCCCCCGGCGTGCCGAAACCTCCCGCGAGTTCGGAATGGCCCAGCACACGCGGAAGTTCCACCAGTGCAAGGGGGTTGCCGTGGGCTTCGGCGATGACCCGATCGCGGACCTGACGGTCGAGCGGTCCGACGAGAGCTCTCGCGAGCAGTTCCTGCGAGTCCTGGTCGCGGAGACCGCCGACCGTCAGCCCCGGCAGTCCCCGGAGTTCGTCGCCGACGATCCGCGTGGCGAACACCACACCGACCGACTCGGCGACGAGCCGTCGGGCGACGAAGGCAAGCACCTGTCGTGACGCGCGGTCCAGCCATTGTTGGTCGTCGATGAGGAGCATCAGCCCGCGGTGGTGCGCCGCCTCCGACACCACGCTCAGCACCGCGAGCCCCACCAGGAAAGGATCCGGGGCAGGTCCCTGTCGTTCACCGAAGGCCGTCAGCAGCGCATCGCGTTGCGGCGCTGGGATGGCTTCGATTTCGTCCCACATCGAGGCACACAGTTGATGGAGCGCGGCGAAAACGAACTCTGTCTCCGATTCGATGCCCGCGATCCGGACCACCCGGAAATCGGCAGCCAGCCGCGCCATCTCGTCCAGCAGAGCAGTCTTGCCGATACCGGCTTCTCCGCTGAGGACGAGGACCTGGCTGCGTCCGGCACGCACCGTCGAGAGGGCGGCGTTCAGCGCCTGCAGTTCCTCGTCGCGGCCGATGAGTTCCACCTGGCGCCTCCTGGCTCGGGCAAAGCGGGTGGGATTGTGGAGAGACGGTATCTGCCCAGGTCAGGGTCGGGCTAGTGGACATCCTCGTTTGTCGGCGTGGAGCCCGGGTATCCGAAGTCCATGACGCGTTTCGGTTACACCCTGATGACGGAACAGAACGGACCCAAAGAGCTTGTCCACAACGCTATTTCGGCGGAACACGTGGGCTTCGACTTCGAGGTGTCCAGTGATCACTACTTCCCATGGTTGTCGTCGCAGGGACACGCCCCCTACGCATGGTCGGTGCTCGGCGCGGTCGCTCACGCCACGGATCGCGTCGAGTTGATGACCTACGTGACCTGTCCGACGATCCGGTATCACCCCGCGATCGTCGCGCAGAAGGCGGCGACCCTGCAGATCCTGGCCGACGGCCGGTTCACGTTGGGGCTGGGCAGCGGCGAGAATCTCAACGAGCATGTCGTCGGCCAGGGGTGGCCGACGGTCGGCCGCCGGCAGGACATGCTCAAGGAAGCCATCCAGATCATCCGCGAACTTCAGACCGGCGAGATGGTCGATTGGAAGGGCGAGTACTACGAGGTGGACTCCGCGCGCCTCTGGGACGTCCCGGAGGTGCCGGTCCCCATCGCGGCCGCGGTGTCCGGTGACCGGTCGGTGGAGCAGTTCGCCCCGTTGGCCGACCACCTCATCGCCGTCGAACCCGCCAAGGACATCGTCGACGCTTGGCACGATGCCCGGCGCGGAACGGGACTGCCTGGCCACGTACGGGTGATCGGCCAGATCCCGATCTGCTGGGATCCGGACCGCGACGCGGCGCTGGAACGCGCGCACGATCAATTCCGGTGGTTCGCGGGCGGGTGGGCGGTGAACTCCGACCTGCCGACGACCGCCGGGTTCGACGGCGCAACGCAGTTCGTCCGCAAGGAGGACGTCGCCGAATCCATTCCGTGTGGCCCGGATCTCGATGCGATCGTCGAGGCGGTGGGTAAGTACTGGGAGGCCGGGTTCACCGACATTGCTCTTGTGCAGGTCGGTGGGGACAGCCAGGAGGCCTTCCTGAAAGAGGCAGCGGCGCCGCTGCTCGAAAAGCTTCGCTCCGCATCGCGATGAGAGGGATCACATGACCCGCGGCAAAGGCATCTACGACGACGAAGAGGGCTCGTCCGCCTCGCAAGCCGCCGACTCCGACACCGAGAAGGACCCGGACCAAGACACCCCTGACGTCGACAAGAGCGCCGGTGAGCCGACTGCGTAAGGCCTATCGGGCGATGGTCTGGTTGCAGGACAACATATTTCAGGATCTGTGTAGCGCCCTGGCCACCGAGGATCACGACCATTGCGGCCACCGCGAGGGTGACCTGGCGACGCAACAGCCCGATTGCTCCGACCAGCACCGTGGCCGCCGCCAGTGACGAATAGGTGATGGTGCTCAGGGCCGTGCTCGCGGCGAGAACGCGCGCGGTCCGACCTGGTCGGCACCGTTGAGCGCGGCGTTCTCGACGGCCTGACCGGTCGTGGTACGACTGCCAGACGCTAGCCGAGAGCTTCGCTTCGCCGCATGCGCGCCTCCTCGTGCTGGGTGATGTTCGAGTTGTCGAACATGATCGTCAGCATCATCGCGAAGAAGCGGGCGGGGCCCAGCTCGTCGGGGACGAGATCGGTGCGCAGGGTCACCGCGGGCAGTGCGGCGATCTGCCCCGCCGTCGACCGCAGCGCGTACATGAATCCGAGGGCCGCCAGCGGGTGGCGCAAAGCGAGGTTCTTCGCGTCGCCTTAGGACTCCTCGACGCGGTTGGCGGCATTCTTGCCGAATGACGAATCCATCCGCTTGGTGGAGATGAGCAGCTCGGGTCCGGTCTGCCAGGACGACATGATGACGTCGACCTGCTTGAAGTAGTTCTTGCCTGCGATGTTGGCCGACGCCGCGCCCACGCCGCCGGCGCCTTTGGCGAGCCGGGCGAGCAACTCGTCACGGCCTGCTGACTTCGGAATCGACCGCACGAACGCGAGGACGTCACGGTCGACGACCCGCGGGGCTTCGGCGCGAGGCCACACCGCGTCCGGCTCCAGGCCGGCGCGCCGCAATTCGTAGGCGACCCACACATCGACGGCCAGCGCCGGAACGCCGGAGCGGCTCTCGGCGCCCAGCAGGATCGGCACCGCGAGAAGCTTGCGCAGCGTGTCGTAGTCGGGGGTGAAGGACGCGTCGGCCTGCCAGGGGTTGACGGTCTTGAGCGCAGACTGGTCGACGATCGTGTCGAACAGCGGCCACGCCAGTGACTTTGCGCTGGGTTTACTTGGCACCGTTGGCTTTTCCCCTGGCGATCCGACGAGCGGTCAGGCTGGCGTGGTCCTGGCGCACTGCGCGTAGCGCGCGCTCGGTCATGGTCGATGTCGCGGTGAGTAAAACCTCGTCGACGATCGCGACAGCGTCGAGCAGCCGTCCCTCCCGCAGCCGCGCCGCCACCGCGGGCCGCGCTCGACGGAGCTGATCGGCGTTGCCGCGCACCAGCTCCGGTGACGGTACCGGAAGGACGTCGGCCTCCCGCGGCTCGATTTTCAGCATTCCGCCACCGTAGGCGCGGCCCACCGTCTCGGCACCCAGCAGGGTGACGGAGTTCAGGGAGGCCAGCGGCAGCAGGTTCATGCCGTCGTGGCGCAGGTCGTCGCGCAGGTATACGCCGTGCACCGAGTTCAAATGGTGGACGCGCACGCGGTTGGTGGTCAGCCGCGGCGTGTCGGCGTTCATGTAGGTCAGGAACAGATCGGCGGGCCGCAGAAAGGGCACCCGCCACCACGGGGTGCGGACCCGGCACTTGTAGGCCTGGTGCACGTCGAGGTCCTCGCCGGACCGGATGTAATGCCAGCCGGCCGGCGACGGTTCTCCCGCAGGCCGGAACAGGTACGTCGACTGGCCGCCCGCACCGAGTGCTCGCATCGCACTCGGCGTCAGGGCGAGACCACGCAGGTGGCGTGACCCCGGCGGCGACAACGGGAGCATGTCGGACTCCGACAGCCCGAGCGCCTCGACCTTGGCGGGGGAGAGCGTGAAGAAGCGGTTGCTGCCGGTCACCATGCCCAGCGTGGTGTCGCCCCAGGCCTCGAGGAAGGTGAACGCGTCGCTGCGCACGACGGTGTCGAACGCCGCCAAGCCGGTTTGCGACATCAGCCCCGCCGACCACTTGGCACCGTTACCCGGCGGGATCCAGCGGCGCGACCCCGTCAGCCTCGCCAACCCGTCAGCGTCCCGCACCTGTGACAACTGCATGTGCTCGGCGCCCCGGCCACTGTCGGGGTCGTAGCCGTCGGCCAGCAGCAGCACGACCTCCTCGAGCACCCCGGGGAACACGCGCTCGTCGAACAGCACCAGGCTCACCGCGCTGAAGTGGTCCATCAGGAACTGCCGGACGCCCGCCGCGTAGTTGACGCTGAGCAGCTCGGCGGGCAGGACCAGGCCCAGCCGGCCGCCGGGCTTGAGGTGCAGCGCCGAATGCACGGTGAACGATGCCCACGAGGAGGCCAGGTTGGAGAGCGTGACGCCGGCGCGCAGCGCTGCCTCCCGCGCGCGGGCGCGGGATTCCCCGGCGAAATCCTGGTAGCGGACGTAGGGCGGATTGCCGACCACCGCGTCGTAGACGCCGAACTCGTTATGCGAGAAGAAGTCCCGCGCGTGGATGGTCGCGTCGATTCCGCCCGCGCGCAGGCTCTGCTCGGACTGGGCGGCGGAATCGGCATGGATCTCGACTCCGACGAGCGGTCCGCGGTGACCGCCTCGGCGGCCGATCTCGTGCAGGAAAACCGCCTCGCCGCAGGACGGTTCGAGGACGGCGTGCTCGGGATGGCGGACCGCCCAGTCCGAAACGAAGCGTGCCACCGGTGCCGGGGTGAAGAACGCCCCGCGCGCCTTGCGCAGCGAGGAGTTGTCACCGGGAAGCATGCGCCAATCGTGCCGCAGCACACCGACAGAGCCGAGCTGACCCGCCGAACCCTCAGCCGCGGCCGTCGGGCTGATCGTTGTTCTTCTGGGCACCCCACCCGTGCACTCGGTCGACCTCGACGAGCGCGCTGACCCGCGGTCGATCCCGGACCGGGTATTCCTTGCCTTGGTAATGCCGCGACAGCGCGTCGATGTCGGCGAGCCCGTCGTCGTCGTAGATGTCGGTGACGTGTCCGATGACGGTGACATGGGTGTACCAATCGGCGTCATCGATCACGGTCAGCGACACTCGCGGGTCCTTGCGCAGGTGATCGAGCCGCTTTCGGGCGACGTCCATGTTGACGAGCACCTTGTCGTCGCGCAGGAGGTACCACGTCGCGGCCGATACCGGATGCCCGTCACCGCGGACGGTGCAGATGACGGCGGGGTTGGGCTTCGACAGCATCTTCTTGGCGTCGTCCGTCAGTGGCGATCGCATCTGGTTCTCCTGAGTCGGGGGCTGTCCGCCTAGGGTGCCCGGGCTCCGACGGCTTGAAGCGCGGACTGGTCGGTGGCCGGAATCAGTCCGAGATGCAAGAAGGCCCGGGCTGATCAACCAGCCGGGGCCTCTCACTTGCGGTCACACGAGTCGGGGTGGCGGGATTCGAACCCACGACCTCTTCGTCCCGAACGAAGCACGCTACCAAGCTGCGCCACACCCCGAGTGAAGCCACGACAGCGTATCGCACCGGACACCGGTGAAGCCAAACGCGTATCGGGCATGCGACACGCCGAGGGAAGGATCCGGGCTGTCGGTGGCGTTATGCACACTGAGAGACACATTCGAGCGAAATGGGGCGTGACATGACTGGGTTAGGTGCATCGATCTACCTGGGTTTCTTCGCGCTGGCCGCCCTCTGGCTGTTCCTGACCTCCGACGGCCCGCTCACGCGGCGCCCTGATGATCAGGACCAGCGTCCGGACCGCTCGAACTCGGCAAGCAAGCCGGCCGATTCGGCCGGTGCCAGCCCGCGGCTGGTCAGCCACTCGTCGCAGAAGTAGGTGTCCGCGTAGCGGTCGCCACTGTCGGCCAACAACGTCACCACCGATCCGCTGCACCCTTGGGCGACCATCTCCGCCAGCAGCCCGAATGCTCCCCAGATGTTGGTTCCCGTCGACGGGCCGACGCGACGGCCGAGGACCTTGCTGACGTGGTGAGCGACCGCGATCGAGGCGTTGTCAGGGACGCACACCATGCGGTCCACCACCCCTGGCAGGAACGACGGCTCCACGCGCGGGCGCCCGATCCCCTCGATCCGCGACGAGACACCGGTCACCACGTCGGCGTCGCCGCGCTCATACGAAGGGAAGAAGGCAGAGTTCTCCGGATCCACCACGCACAACCGGGTCGGGTAGCGGCGATAGCGGAGGTAGCGGCCGATCGTCGCGCTGGTGCCGCCGGTACCCGCACCCACCACGATCCACTCCGGCACCGGGTGGGTTTCCTCAGCCATCTGATCGAAGATCGACTCGGCGATGTTGTTGTTGCCCCGCCAGTCCGTGGCGCGCTCGGCATTGGTGAACTGGTCCAGGTAATGGCCGCCGGTCTGCGCGGCAAGCCGTTGCGCCTCCTCATACACCAGAGCCGACTCTGTGACGAAATGGCAACGGCCGCCCTGAGATTCGATGAGCGAGATCTTGGAAGCGCTTGTCGATGACGGCATCACCGCGATGAACGGCAGACCCAGCATCGCAGCGAAGTAGGCCTCCGACACCGCCGTCGAACCCGACGAGGCCTCGATGACCGTGGTGTCCTCGGCGATCCACCCGTTGCACAGTGCATACAGAAACAGCGAGCGCGCCAACCGGTGCTTCAGGCTGCCGGTGATGTGGGTGGTCTCGTCCTTGAGGTAAAGCGCGACATTTACCGTTGCCGACCAGATCGACGGGAGCGGATAGCGCAGCAGGTGCGTGTCGGCGCTGCGGCGAGCGTCAGCCTCGATCAACCGGATGGCGTTGTCCACCCATGCCCGCGACTGGCGACACGGGCCCGACGAGGTCACCGCGCCGATACGGTGGGATATGACTGCCCGGCCTTGGCCCGCACGTCGGAACCGCCGGTCGGAGCCGCCACCAGCGTGAGCATCGTCGCCTCGGGCCTGCAGCAGAATCGCAGGGGAGCGAACGGCGACGTGCCGAGGCCCGCCGACACGTGCAATTGAGTGTGGGCCCCCCACCGCGACGGACCCTTGACCCTGGACCGGTCGAGTTCGCAGTTCGTGACGATCGCACCGTAGAACGGCAGGCACAGCTGCCCGCCGTGAGTGTGCCCCGCCATCACGAGCTGATAGCCGTCGGCGGCGAACCGGTCCAGCACGCGCGGCTCGGGAGAATGTGTCACGCCCAGTGTGAGGTTCGCGGCCGGGCTCGCCGGGCCTGCGATCGTCTCGTAGCGATCCCGCTTCAGATGCGGATCGTCGACGCCGGCGGCGGCGATGTTCAGGCCTGCCACCTCGAACTCGCGCCGCGTATGCGTCATGTCCAGCCAGCCGCGCTCGGTGAACGCCGCCCGCAGGTCCTGCCATGGCAGCGGCTCGCCGTGAATCCGGCGGGACGAATTCGTCAGATAGCTGGCCGGGTTCTTCAACTTCGGAGCGAAGTAGTCGTTGCTGCCGAACACGAAAACGCCGGGAACCGACAACAGGTCACTGAACGCCTGCACGACGGCGGGCACCGCCTTGGGGTGTGCCAGGTTGTCGCCGGTGTTGACGACGAAATCGGGCTCCCAGCCGGCCAGCTCGCGCACCCACGCCTGCTTGCGCCGCTGCGTGGGGCGCATGTGGAGGTCGCTGATGTGCAAGACCTTCAACGGAGTCGAGCCCGGGGAGAGCACCGGCATGGTCGTCTCGCGGACGACGAAGGCGTTGCGCTCGATCAGCGACGCGTAACCAACTCCCGCGACAAGCGTGCCGGCCGAGGCGACGGCGGCCGTCTTGAGGATTGAACCGGGTGAACCAGAAGGCACAGCAGGCATCTGCCCAGACTACTGCCACAGCCTGTGGGTCACATGCCGTCGGGTCACCCCGGTGGTGGCGGTGGCGGTGGTGGCGGCGGGCCGAGCACCGGCACTGTAATCGGCGGCAGGCCCGGGATCTGGATCACGGTCTGCCCCACCGGCGGCGGGAGACCAGGAGGCAGGGCGCCGGGCGGCGGTGGCGGTGGAGCCGGCGCGATGCCGTTGGAGATCTGGATCGTCACGATCGATCCCGGCACAGTCTGGCCGGTGGGTGACGTCCCGACCACGGCACCGTAGGAGGCGGTGCTGTTCACCGGCGTCGCCTGGTCGGCGACCTGGAACCCGGCCTCGCGCAGCCGCTGCCGCGCGGTGTCCTGGTTCATGCCTGCCACGCTGGGCACCTTCCCCCCGGGCGCACCGTCGACGTACCGCGGATCGGTCGGCGGCAGCGTGACGTCACCGAACGCGGTGGCGATCGGGTTCATCGCGGTGAACCATGTCCTGGCCGGCTCGTTGCCACCGAACAGGTTTCCCGAACCGCACTGGCGCAGCGGGAAGGAACACAGTTCCGTCGGCGCCGTCGAATCGTCGTAGATGTAGTTGGCCGCGGCGTACCGGTTGGTGAAACCCACGAAGGCCGAGGATCGGTTGGATTCGGTGGTGCCGGTCTTGCCCGACATCGGCAGGCTCCATCCCACCGAACTCGCGGCACCGGCCGCGGTGCCTGCGCCGGTGTCATCCTTGCTCAGCGCGTTGGCCAGCGTGTTGGCCAGGCCCTCGGGGACCACCTGTTCGCACGTCTCGGTGGTGACCGACACCTTTTCACCGTTGCGGTCCCGCACCTCGGCGATCGGGTTCGGGGGGCACCACATGCCGCCGGAGGCCAGCGTCGCAGCGACGTTCGACAGCTCCAGCGCATTGACCTCGATCGGTCCCAGCGTGAAGGAGCCGATGTTCTGTCGTTTGACGAAGTCGGCGAGGCTCTCGTTGCTCTCCGGGTCGTAGTCGCGTGCGGTGCCCGGCAGCGCATAGGTCCGCAGCCCCAGCCGCACCGCCATGTCCACCGTGCGCTGCACGCCGACCTGCGCGATCAGCTTGGCGAACGCCGTGTTCGGCGACGTCGCCAGCGCATCGGTGACGTTCATCGACCCGCGGTAGTTACCGGCGTTGCGCACACACCACGTCGCCGGCGGGCAGCCCGGAGTGTCGCTGCTGCCCAGGCCTTTGGCCTGGAACTGGCCCGGCGCATCGAGCTGGGCGTTGATGCCCATCCCCATCTCCATGGCGGCTGCGGTGGTGAAGATCTTGAAAACCGACCCGGCTCCATTACCCACCAGCGAGAACGGCTGCGGTTGCATCGTCTCGCCGGCATCCAGATTCAGGCCGTAGGTGCGGTTGCTGGCCATCGCCAGCACCGGATGGGATTCCTTACCCGGCTGGATGACGCTCATGACGCTCGCGACGCCGGCGAGGTCCGGGCTCGCGAACTTGGTGATCGCGTTCTTCACCGACGCCTGCACGTCAGGTTCCAGCGTGGTCTTGATGAGGTAGCCGCCCTTGGCGACCTGGTCCTTGCTGATCCCGGCCCGGGCCAGATAGTCCAGCGCGTAGTCGCAGAAGAACGCGCGGTCGCCTGCGGCGATGCAACCCCTGGGCAGTTCCTTGGGCTGGGGCAGGATCCCCAGTGGCTGCTGTTTGGCCGCCCGCAGCTCATCGGCGTACTCGGGCAGATTGTCGAGCATGGTGTCGAGCACCACGTTGCGCCGGGCCAGGGCGCCGTCGGGATTGGTGTAGGGGTTCAGCGTGCTCGTCGACTGCACCATGCCGGCCAGCAGCGCCGCCTGCTGCCAGTTCAGGTCGGAGGAGTTGACACCGAAATACGTCTGCGCCGCGTCCTGCACGCCGAAGGCGTTATTGCCGAACGACACCAGGTTGAGGTACCGGGTCAGGATCTCCGGCTTGGTGAACGTCTTGTCCAGTGTCAACGCCATCCGGATCTCGCGCAGCTTGCGAGCAGGGGTGGTTTCGATGGCGGCGCGCTTCTCGGCGTCGGTCTGCGCGATCACCAGCAGTTGGTAGTTCTTCACGTACTGCTGTTCGAGCGTCGAGCCGCCGCGGGTGTCGAGGTTGCCCGAGAGGTAGCCGGACAGGCCCGTCAGTGTGCCCTGCCAGTCCACTCCGTTGTGATCGGCAAACCTTTTGTCCTCGATCGAGACGATCGCCAGCTTCATCGTGTTGGCGATCTTTTCGCTGGGCACTTCGAAGCGCCGCTGGGAGTAGAGCCAGGCGATGATGTTGCCCTTGGCGTCGACCATCGTCGACACCTGGGGCACCTCACCCTCGACGAGTTGGGCCGAGCCGTTGGCAACCACATCTGATGCCCGATTGGACACCAGGCCGAATCCGCCGACGACGGGAAACATCAGTCCCGCGGCCACCACGCTGGCCAGCAAGCAGCACCAGACGAGTTTGATGACCGTCACCGCACGGGGCGGCAGGCTCGGGGGATCCTCCGGCATGCGTACAGACTAGCGACGAGTTTCCGGCGCGCGTGTCTCGAGCAGCCCGAATGCGCTCTTGACAGGCCACGTCAAACGCCGCTGACAAGCGCTTGCGCGTGGAACAGGCGATCAGAGTCCGGCACTGTACCGGCATGACGGCACGGTCGTCCCAAAAAAGTGGTCACAGACGTATTGCGCAGAACGCCCCTGACCACCTAAGTTGAGCTGACAGTGCGATGCAGGTCACACCCGGTACTCGCAATGTGGCGTGGATCGCACTTGCAATCAACGCATGGGTTAATAATCGTCTGCGTTGTCGGGGCGCGGCCAGAACGATAGGGGATCGCTGGTGTCATCAATCAAGCCCGCGGCTCGCAGTACCACCGTGAATCCATCTGCCCAGTCCATTGTGCTCGGTGCAGAGGCAGAAGCCCGTATTGCATGGGTTTCGCAGGCTCGGTGTCGCCAGACGGATCCCGATGAACTCTTCGTCCGAGGGGCCGCTCAACGCAAAGCGGCGGTGATCTGCCGCCATTGCCCGGTAATCGCCGAGTGTGGCGCCGACGCGTTGGACAACCGCGTTGAGTTCGGCGTGTGGGGAGGCATGACGGAACGCCAGCGGCGCGCGCTGCTCAAGCAGCATCCAGACGTGGTCTCCTGGGCTGACTTCTTTGCCGCGCAGCGCAAACACCGCACTGCCGGCTAAGTCCCTCGACAGCTGAGCCGCGCTTGCCTGATTCGCGGGTTGGCGCCGATAATTCGGATACGCAGCTACGCCCGCGGTGCCCGATACGCGTCTACGCCGCGGCGTCACCGCCGGTGATCTGTTCCGCGATCGCGCGCAACGCGTCGAGATCGGACACGTCGAACGGCAGTGACGGCACGCCGACGATGGCCACGTGCGGGTTCGCGCCGGTGAATCGCGACAGCAGCCGCACCTCGCGCTTCGCGGTGGATGCACGGGCGGCGTGGATCTGCAGCGCGGCGGCCGCCACGGAGTCCGGATCGGTTTCAGCCAGTTCCTCTGCGGCCTCTGCGGCCTTGTCCGCGTGCAGGTTGCACAGCGTCGGATGAGTGCGGTTGAGGATCAGTCCGGCCAGCGGCATGTGCTCGGTGGAGAGTCGGTCGATGAAGAACGATGCCTCACGCAGGGCGTCGGGCTCGGCCGCCGAAACCACCACGAACTGTGTGCCTCGCCGCCTGAGCAGCTCGTAGGTGCGGTCGGCCTTCTCCCGGAACCCGCCGAACGTCGCGTCCAGGGACTGCACGAAAGCCGCTGCATCGGAAAGCATCTGGGATCCCAGAATCGTTGACATGCCTTTCATGGCAAGACCGACCGCGCCGGTGACCAGGCGGCCGATGCCGCGGCCAGGAGCCAGCAGCATCCGCCAGAGCCTGCTGTCCATGAAACTGCCGAGGCGCTTGGGTGCGTCGAGGAAGTCCAAGGCGTTGCGCGACGGTGGGGTGTCCACCACGATCAGATCCCATTTGTCTTCTGCCAGAAGCTGTCCCAGCTTCTCCATGGCCATGTACTCCTGCGTGCCCGCGAGCGAGGTGGCCACGGTTTGGTAGAACTGGTTGTCCAGAATCGCGTCGGCGGTGCCTGGTCCGGAGTACTGGACCACCATCTCGTCGAACGTGCGGCGCATGTCGAGCATCATCGCGTGCAGTTCGCCGGTCACCTCAGGCGCCAATGGCACCCGCTGCGGGGTGTTGCCCAGATCGCCGATGCCCAGCGCCTGGGCGAGACGCTTGGCCGGATCGATCGTCAGCACGACGACGGTGCGCCCGTATTCGGCGGCGCGCAGCGCCATCGCGGCGGCCGTCGTCGTCTTGCCGACGCCGCCCGCCCCGCAGCAGACGATCACCCGGTTCGAGGTGTCGCGCAGGATCGCGGCCATGTCCAAGGCCGGGGGGGTGGTGCTCATCGTTTTCCTCCGCTCACCGCACGCCCTGCTGGGCGAGTTCTTCAGCCAGTTCGTAGAGGCTCCCGAGGTCGACCCCGTCCGCGATCGCGGGCAGGTCGAGCCGCGCCACGTCCAGCTCGGCAAGCTGCTGGGCGCTCTCGGTGCGCGCCGCGATCCGGGTCGCATGTTGAATCGTCTCGGTCAGCAGACCGGCGAAGTCCTCCTCCGACAACGTGATTCCGGCGGTCTTCAAACCTGCCCGCACCCCGTCGGCGTCGATGACACCGTCGGCCGCCTTGACCAGATCCTCGGATCCCAGGTAGGTGGGGATGTTGCGATTGACGATGACGCTGCCGATCGGCAGCCTCATCTCGCGCAGCTCGTCGATCGCCTCCAGCGTTTCCTGGATCGGCAGCGCCTCGAGCAGCGTCACCAGGTGGATGGTGGTCAGGTCGGAGTGCAGCAGCTTGACCACGCCTTCGGCCTGCGAGTGCACCGGCCCGCCTTTGGCGAGATCGGACACCGCTTTGGTGACGTCCAGGAAACGCGCAATACGGCCCGTGGGGGGCGAATCGACGACGACCGCGTCGTAGGCGGTGCCCTTGCCTTTGATCTCTTTCGCTGCCTTTTCCGAGCGCGTCACGATCTCTTTGATCTTGCCGGTGAGCAGCACGTCCCGAAGGCCCGGCGCGATCGTCGTCGCGAATTCGACGGCTCCGATGCGCCGCATCGCCCGGCCGGCCAGCCCGAGGTTGTAGAACATGTCGAGGTACTCCAGGAAAGCCGCCTCGGTGTCGATCGCCAGGGCATTGACCTGGCCACCGCCCTCCGCGGTGGCAATCTTGACCTCTTCATAAGGCAGCGGCGGAACGTCAAAGAGCTGCGCAATGCCTTGGCGCCCTTCGACTTCCACCAGAAGCACTTTGCGGCCACCGGCGGCCAGCGCCAACGCCAGTGCCGCGGCGATCGTCGACTTGCCGGTGCCGCCCTTGCCGGTGACGAAATGCAGGCGTGCCTTGGTCAGGCGCGACGGCCAGCCGAGAGGCTTGGGACCATCCGGTGTCCCAGAAGAAGTGGTTGCCACGAGTGCATGCTAGCCATAGCGGGTTCGCCGCCGGATAAGCTCAGCCGCATGAGCGAACCGACCCGCTGGGAGTACGCGACCCTTCCCCTGTTGATCCATGCCACCAAACAGATCCTCGATCAATGGGGCGAGGACGGCTGGGAGCTGGTCGCGGTGCTGCCAGGCCAGACCGCAGAGGCTCCGGTCGCCTATCTGAAGCGCCCGAAGTGACCAGCTGGTCCGCCCGTCTGACCGAGCTCGGCATCGACTTACCGCAGGTCGTGGCCCCTCTGGCGGCATACGTACCGGCAGTGCGCACCGGCAACCTCGTCTACACGGCCGGACAACTGCCGATCAGCGAGGGTGAACTGCGTGCGACCGGCAAGGTCGGCGCTGAGATCTCGGCTGAGGAGGCCAAGAACCTGGCCCGCCAGTGTGCGCTGAACGCGCTGGCGGCGATCGACGCGTTGGTCGGCATCGATTCTGTGGTCAAGGTGGTCAAGGTGGTCGGCTTCGTCGCCTCAGCGCCTGAGTTCGGCGGCCAGCCCGGAGTGATCAACGGTGCTTCCGAGCTGTTCGGGCGAGGTATTCGGTGAGGCAGGCGCGCACGCCCGATCGGCTGTCGGGGTCTCCGAATTGCCGCGCAACGCGCCGGTCGAAGTGGAAGTGATCGCAGAGGTCGCGTAGGTGGAACACCCCGCGTACGGACTGCTGAGGCCGGTCACCGACACCGCATCGGTGCTGCTGTGTGAGAACCCGGGGTTGATGACGCTGGAAGGCACCAACACCTGGGTGCTGCGAGGCCCGGGCAGCGACGAGATGGTGGTGATCGACCCCGGCCCGGATGACAAAGACGAACACATCGAGCGCCTCGCAGCGCTCGGTCCGATCCCGTTGGTGTTGATCAGCCACCGCCATGCCGACCACACCGGAGGGATCGACCGCATCGTCGATCTCACCGGCGCGGTCGTGCGCTCGGTGGGCAGCGGGTTCCAGCGGGGCATGGGCGGTTCACTCACCGACGGTGAGGTCATCGATGCCGCGGGACTCAAGATCACCGTCATGGCCACCCCAGGCCACACTGCCGACTCCGTGTCCTTCCTCGTCGACGATGCCGTTCTGACGGCGGACACCATCCTGGGACGCGGCACCACGGTGATCGACACGGAGGACGGCTCTCTCGGGGACTACCTGGAGTCGCTGCGCCGCCTGCGCGGACTCGGCCACCGCACGGTGCTTCCCGGGCACGGCCCCGAACTCGATGACGTCGTCGCCATCAGCGAGACCTACCTGGCGCACCGTGAGGAACGGCTCGATCAGGTGCGCTCGGCGCTGCAGGAGCTGGGTGAGGACGTCACGACCCGTCAGTTGGTCGAGCACGTCTACACCGATGTCGACGAAAAGCTATGGGACGCAGCTGAAAAATCGATGCAGGCCCAACTGGACTACCTGCGCCGCTAGCGCGCCCGGCGGGCCAGCCGCTCGGAGTCCGAGATCAGCACGCTCTTGCCTTCCAGGCGGATCCAGCCTCGGTGAGCGAAGTCGGCGAGCGCTTTGTTCACGGTCTCGCGGGACGCCCCGACCAGCTGTGCGATCTCTTCCTGCGTGAGGTCGTGCGTCACGCGCAGCGCGCCGCCCTCCTGCGTGCCGAAACGCTGGGCGAGCTGCAGCAGCTGCTTGGCCACGCGACCCGGCACGTCGGTGAAGATCAGGTCGGCGAGATTGTTGTTGGTGCGCCTCAGCCTGCGGGCCAGGACCCGCAACAGCTGCTCGGCGATCTCGGGACGGTCGGCGATCCACGCCCGCAGCGCCTCGCGGTCCATCGACACCGCGCGTACCTCAGTGATGGTGGTAGCGCTGGAGGTTCGCGGCCCCGGGTCGAAGATCGACAATTCGCCGAACATGTCCGACGGACCCATGATCGTGAGCAGATTCTCGCGGCCGTCTGGTGACCGCCGACCGATCTTCACCTTTCCGGAGATGATGATGTACAGGCGATCGCCGGGCTCGCCCTCGGCGAACACAGTGTGTCCGCGGGGAAAGTCAACGGGCTGAAGCTGCTTGGTCAGCGCGGAAACAGCGCTGGGTTCGACCCCCTGGAAGATTCCGGCCCTGGCCAGGATCTCGTCCACGTTGCCCCTCTTGTTGCGTTCGGTGATCAGACATGCCTAAAGCGACCTCGAAAGATCGTGAGATCAGTCTAGAGGTACGCCCCGCCGACGCTGTCGGCAATGAAACCCCTAGCATGACGCGTTCACGCTACACACGATTGGCATGGCGGGTCTGCCGAAATTCAGTATTCGCGAGGTGCGCGAGACACTCGCGGGTTGGCAAACGCGGCGCAGAGATGTCCTCGACGAACCCGGCGAGTGGGGTGTCCCGCTCGTTGAGGCGTTGATGGATGTTGTGCAGCGCTCGGTCCATCCCCGCCCGTGCAAGCACGTCGACGTCGCTGGCCTCGGCTTGCACCAGGAACTCGTCGACATCGGCCGTCGAGAGGGTGTCGCGTCGAAGACCCGCCTCGACGCGCTCCAAGCCGAAGGTCGCCAACATCAGCAACCCCGGAATGAGCGCTACGAGCAACCACGACACAGGCAGAAGTAAACACGGTGAAGGTCTCAGCGGGATCACGAAAAGTCCACGTTAAGGACCGATCCACCGCCCGGTGCGTCGGTCCTCGTCAGTACGCTGGCCTGGTGACCGTGAGAGACACGCCGACCAGCGGCCGGCAGGGCGCAAAGCCGGCCTTGCGGTCGTCTCCCGGCAAGCCGGACCGCAAATGGGATGACGAGACTCCCCGGGGGCTCGTCCGGCGCGCCCGCCGCATGAACCGCGCACTGGCACAAGCATTTCCACACGTGTACTGCGAGCTCGACTTCACGAACCCGCTCGAGCTGGCGGTGGCCACCATCTTGTCGGCGCAGAGCACCGACAAGCGGGTCAACCTCACCACGCCCGCACTGTTCGCCAAGTACCGCACCGCACTCGATTACGCCTCCGCCGATCGCACCGAGCTCGAAGAGCTGATCCGGCCCACCGGGTTCTTTCGGAACAAGGCCACCTCGCTCATCGGGCTGGGGCAGGCGCTCAAGGAACGTTTCGATGGCAAGGTCCCCGCGACACTCGATGAGCTCGTCACGCTTCCCGGTGTGGGCCGCAAGACCGCCAACGTCATCCTCGGCAATGCCTTCGACGTCCCCGGGATCACCGTCGACACCCACTTCGGCAGGCTCGTGCGGCGCTGGCGCTGGACGGCTGAGGAAGATCCGGTCAAGGTCGAGCACATCGTGGGCGGCCTCATCGAGCGCAGAGAGTGGACGTTGCTCAGCCACCGGGTGATCTTCCACGGCCGGCGCGTGTGTCACGCCAGGAAACCGGCCTGCGGCGTTTGCGTGCTCGCCAAGGACTGCCCCTCCTACGGAACCGGACCCACTGACCCGCTGATTGCCGCACCGCTGGTCAAGGGACCTGAGACCGAGCATCTGCTCGCGCTGGCCGGACTCTAGGCGCGATGAGCGGGTCAGCCCGGTGGAGCATCGTGGCGTTGGTGGTCCTCATCGCGCTCGGTGTTGCATTGTGGACCGAGCTGGGCGCGCAGGACTCGGGCCGCTCGGCACTCTCGCCACAGCAGGACACCGTCGCCGCCCGCGACCGTCGCGACGCCGACACCGCGGAGGCGCTCGCGGGTCCGCGCGCTGCCGCCGACCTTGAACCCTGTCCAGGTCCGGTCCAGGCGCCGGGCCCGGTCCCGAAGCGCTGCGGGGCATCGCGCTCGAATGCGCCGGCGACGGTACGCGGGTCGACATCGCCGAGGTGCTGGCCGGCAGGCCCGTCGTGCTGAACCTGTGGGCGTATTGGTGCGGCCCGTGCGCTGACGAACTGCCCGCGATGGCCGAGTACCAGCGTCGCGTGGGGCCCGCGGTGCTCGTGCTGACGGTGCATCAGGACGAGAACGAGACTGCGGCGTTGCTCCGGCTCGCCGAGCTTGGTGTGCACCTGCCGACGGTGCAGGACGGCCGCCGCAGTGTCGCCGCAGCACTGCGGGTACCGAACGTGATGCCTGCGACGGTGGTCCTCCGCGGCGACGGTAGCGTTGCCGGGATCCTGCCCCGGTCGTTCGCGACCGCCGATGAGATCGCCGCAGCGGTCGGCCCGAAGATTGGAGTGGCGTGAGCTGGGACAGCCGTCAGGGTGAGCTGACTCCATCCGCCGCACCGCCCTGGCTGGCGCCGCTCGTCGATCAGCCCGACGCGGTCAAGAACGCCTACCGCCGCCGGGTGCCTGCCGAAGTGCTGGCTGCCCTGACGGTGGCCAACACGAAAGCCGCCGTGACCGGCACCCGCCGCGACGCCGCCGTGCTGGTGTTGTTCTCCGGTCCGCAGAACGGCTCGCGGGGCACCTTGCCCGAGGACGCCGACCTCCTGGTCACCGTGCGCGCGTCGACGTTGCGCCACCACGCGGGACAGGCGGCCTTTCCGGGCGGCGCAGCGGACCCCGACGATCGGAGTCCGGTGCACACCGCGCTGCGGGAGGCCACCGAGGAGACCGGCCTCGAGGCGAGCCGGCTGCGGCCGCTGGCCACGCTGGAGAAGATGTTCATCCCGCCGTCCGGCTTCCATGTCGTACCGGTGCTCGCCTACTCGCCGGATCCTGGTCCCGTCACCGTGGTCGACCACGCCGAGACGGCGTTGGTCGCCCGCGTTCCGGTGCGGGCATTCGTGAACCCGCAGAACCGGATCACGGTGTATCGCAGCGAGAACACCCGCCGCACGGCCGGGCCGGCATTCCTGCTCAACGAGATGTTGGTGTGGGGATTCACCGGCCAGGTCATCGCGGCGATGCTCGACGTCGCAGGCTGGGCCGTGCCGTGGGAAAGCGACAAACTGTACGAACTCAACGATGCGATGGCGCTCCTCGACGCCCAGGGCAGCTACGGTGATGCGCAACAATGAACTCGTCACAGTGGCTTGACATCGCGATTCTCGCTGTCGCCCTCCTCGCTGCCGTCTCGGGCTGGCGATCCGGGGCGCCCGGGTCCCTGCTCGCTCTGGTCGGGGTTGTGCTCGGCGCGGCGGCGGGTGTCCTGCTCGCCCCGCACGTGGTGAGTTACATCGACGGACCCCGCACGAAGCTGTTCGCGACACTCTTTCTGGTCCTCGTGCTGGTGGTGATCGGCGAGATCGCGGGTGTCGTCCTCGGCCGGGCCGCGCGCGGCGCGATCCGCAATCCGGGACTGCGCGTCGCCGACTCGGTCGTCGGCGTGGCCCTGCAACTGGTTCTCGTTCTCACCGCGTCATGGCTGCTGGGCACCGCGCTGATGTCCTCGCCGCAACCCAACCTGGCGGCCGCGGTTTCGGGTTCCCGGGTGATCGCCGAGGTCGACACGGTGGCCCCGAGTTGGCTTCGCTCGGCGCCCAACCGAATCTCGGCGCTATGGGAGACCGCCGGACTTCACGACGTGCTCAAGCCCTTCGGCCCGACGAAGGTCGCCGAGATCGAGGCACCGGATCCGACGTTGGCCACCTCGGTGGTGGTCGGCACCACGCGCCCCAGCGTCGTCAAGGTTCGCGGGGTCGCTCAGAGCTGCCAGAAAGTGCTCGAGGGCACCGGCTTCGTCGTGGCCCCCAACCGGGTGATGTCCAACGCTCACGTCGTCGCCGGCTCCGACAGCGTGACCATCGAGGTCGACGGCCAGACCTACGACGCGAGCGTGGTGTCCTACGACCCCGACGCCGACATTTCGATCCTCGACGTCCCCGACCTGCCGTCCGCACCGTTGCAGTTCGTCGAGGAAGAGGCGCAGCCCGGCACCGACGGCATCGTCCTTGGCTACCCCGGCGGCGGCGAGTTCACCGCGACGCCGGCGCGCATCCGGGAGGTCATCAAGCTCAACGGGCCCGACATCTACCGCAGCACCACGGTCACCCGCGAGGTGTATACGATCAGAGGTACTGTGCGGCAAGGCAATTCGGGCGGACCGATGATCAACCGGCAAGGCAAGGTACTTGGTGTGGTGTTCGGTGCCGCCGTTGACGATGTCGACACCGGGTTCGTGCTCACCGCGCAAGAGGTGGCCAGGCAGATGGCCAAGGTGGGCAACATCGAGCGTGTCCCGACCGGAACCTGTATCAGCGCGGGCTGACGGCCCGTCTGATCAGGGGTACACCTGCTTGAGAAAGCGCTGCAACTGTTCGTTGACCGCGGCCGGGGCTTCCTCGTGACCGAAATGCCCGGCACCGTCGATGGAGACGTACCGTCCGTGCGGCGCGTACCGCTGGGTTCGATACACCGGGTCGGGAAGCACATAGGGATCGGCCGTACCTCGCAGATGCAGCACCGGAACCCCCAGCGGCCCCTTCATCGACCGCATGAAGCGTCGACCCTCACTGCGCAGTTGGCTGCGTGCCGCCCACCGTTGGTACTCCAGTGCGCAGTGCGCCGCCGACGGAATCTGGATCGCGCGACGCAGATGTCCGACAGTCTCCGAGAAATCCTCACTGGCCTGCCATGTGGCGCTGGATCGGCTCCGCACCAGCCGCTCGAGCTCGGCGCCGTTGTGGCGGGTGAGCGAATGCTCCGGCCACACGGGTAGCTGATAACGCATCATCCACGGCAGTAGCGCCCAGCCCTGATCCCTGCGCGTCAGCAAAGAGGCCCGCAGCGCGGCAGGGTGGGGCGAGCTGATGACCGCGATCGCACGTACCACTCGCGGGTGCAGCACCGAGGTGGCCCAGCAGACCAGCCCGCCGTCGGCGTGCCCCACCAGCGTCGCTGAGTTGTGGCCGAGCGCCCGCACCAGTCCCGCTGTGTCGCCGGCCAGCGTCCAGCCATCGTATCCGCGGGGTGGCTTGTCGCTGCCGCCGTAGCCGCGCAGGTCGACAGCCACCACACGGGCGCCCGTCAGGCCCTTCAGTTGGTGACGCCACGACCACCAGAACGACCCGAAACCGTGCAGCAGAATCACCAGCGGACGGTCCGTCAGGGGCCGTGACCGGTCGTCGGCCCCGGCCGGTTGCTCGGCTTCCACGACGTGGAACCGAATTCCGTTGGCGTGCACATCCAAATGCCGCCACGGCCCGCCGATGCGCACAACCGACGGATCGGGTCGGCCCATTACCAGCCTGACGGGTCTTTTTGGGCCGCCGGGTCACCGTTCGTCGCCGCGACGGCCTTTGTGTCAGGGCCGGGACTGAAGGCTCCCGGGATCTCTTTGACCGTTTCTATGGTCTTCTGCGGTCCACGGATCCGCCGGACTTTCAGATAGCCGAACAGCGCCAACAAACCGGTGAGCACGACCATGATCCCGAAGACGATGAGGTAGGCCGCCCATTTCCACAGCCACTCGTCGAGCAGTTCGGCCAGGAAGAAGAAGAAGAAGAACGTCGAGTAGAACAGCACCACCAGCGCCGCGATGAAGAAGACGCTGCCGGTCAGACCCTTCTTGACGTCGCGGGTGATCTCGGCCTTCGCCAGCTCGACCTCGGCACGCACGAGCGTCGAGACCTGGGCGGTGGCGTCCTTGACCAGATCACCGATCGACGGGTCTGGGTTCGGCGCGTGGGGGTCCACCAGCGGTATCGACGTCACGGTGTTCGGTACGCCGTTTCTGCGGTCGCTCACGGACTTCCTTCCCGCCTCAGCTCTGGGTCACGGTTCAATATCCGGTTCATATCCCGGTTCATGTTGCCACGTGGCGCGACGCTAAACGATTCCGGCCGACGATAGACTGCAGGTTCCTTGCACGAGGGTCGGGGCTTTTCGGGCTTTTGGATAGGGGAGTGACCTTTCTTGAGAACCCACAGCCTGTGGCTGACGGTTCGGGCTGTGATCGCGATCGTGGTCGCCTCCGTGGCCGCCGCCATCCCTGTCGGTGCCGTCCCCGCACAGGCACAAGCGCCGGTCCCTCTCGGCGGCGGCTCGGGGCTCGTCGTCAACGGCGAGACGCTGTGCACGCTGACCGCCATCGGCGGTGACAACCAGGGCAACCTGATCGGATTCACATCGGCGCATTGCGGAGGTCCGGGTGCGGTCGTGGCCGCCGAGGGCGCCGAGAACGCAGGCGTGGTCGGGACGATGGTGGCGGGCAACGACCTGCTGGACTACGCGGTCATCAAATTCGACCCGGCCAAGGTGGCGCCGCTCAACTCGGTCAACGGCTTCCGCATCGACGGGCTCGGCCCGGATCCCGCGTTCGGTGACGTCGCGTGCAAGCTTGGGCGCACCACCGGCTACTCCTGCGGTGTCACGTGGGGTCCCGGTGAGGAGCCGGGCACGATCGTCAACCAGGTCTGCGGCCAGCCCGGGGATTCCGGCGCGCCCGTGACCGTCAACAACCGGCTCGTCGGCATGATCCACGGTGCCTTCTCCGAAGACCTGCCGACGTGCGTGGTGAAGTTCATCCCGCTGCACACCCCGGCCGTGACGATGTCGATCAACACACAGCTGGCCGACATCACCGCCAAGGGCAGGCCGGGCAGCGGGTTCGTCCCCGTTGGCGCGGTTTAGGTCGGCCCGCCTACTTGCTGGCGCGGATCGCCTCGAACACGCTGGGGTCGAGCAGGGTTGAGGTGTCGCCGAGTTCGCGTCCCTCGGCCACGTCGCGAAGCAGTCGGCGCATGATCTTGCCGCTGCGGGTCTTCGGCAACTCGGGGACGACGTGGATCTCCCGCGGCTTGGCGATCGGCGAGATCTCCTTGGCCACCTCGGCGCGCAGCTCGTCGATCATGTTCTCTTCGCCACCATGGGCACTGGACTTGAGGATGACGAACGCGCAGATGGCCTGGCCGGTGTGTTCGTCGGTGGCGCCGACGACCGCGGCCTCGGCCACGCCCGAATGACCGACCAGAGCGGACTCCACCTCGGCGGTCGAGATCCGGTGCCCCGAGATGTTCATGACATCGTCGATGCGGCCCAACACCCAGATCTCGCCGTCGCTGCCGTACCGGGCTCCGTCGCCGGCGAAGTACCAGCCCTGCTCGGCGAAGCGTGCCCAGTAGGTCTCCTTGAACCGTTCTTCGTCACCCCAGATCCCACGCAGCATCGCCGGCCATGGCTTGTCGAGCACCAGGTACCCGGTGACGTGCTCGCCGTGGTCGGGGGTGGGCTCGAGCTCGTTGCCGTCGTCGTCGACGATCTTGGCCGAGATCCCGGGTAGCGGTTGCATCGCCGAACCCGGCTTGCAGTTCGTCACGCCGGGCAGCGGGGAGATCATGATCGCGCCGGTCTCGGTCTGCCACCAGGTGTCCACGATCGGGGTCTTGTCGGCGCCGAACGCCCTGCGGTACCAACGCCAGGCCTCCGGGTTGATCGGCTCGCCGACCGAACCGAGCAGCCGCAGGCTCGACAGATCGTGTTCGGCGGGGATCTGGCGTCCCCACCTCATGAACGTACGCACCAGCGTCGGAGCGGTGTAATAGATTGTGACGCCGTACTTTTCGATCACCTGGTAGTGGCGATGCTCGTCCGGCGAGGCCGGGGTGCCCTCGTAGACCACCTGAGTGGCCCCGTTGGACAGCGGTCCGTAGACGATGTAGGTGTGCCCGGTGACCCAGCCGATATCGGCTGTGCACCAATACACGTCGGTGTCGGGCTTGATGTCGAAGACGTTGAAGTGCGTGTACGACGCCTGGGTCAGGTAGCCGCCCGAGGTGTGCATGATGCCCTTGGGCTTGCCCGTCGTGCCCGATGTGTAGAGCAGGAACAGCGGGTGCTCGGAATCGAACGCCTCCGGGGTGTGCTCGGTGGAGGCCTTCGGCACCACCTCGTCCCACCACAAGTCGCGGCCCTCGGTCCACGGCGTCTCGATTCCCGTGCGGCGCACCACGAGAACGTGCTCGACGGGGTTGTCGTCCCCCAACCCGTCGATGGCTTCGTCGACACCTTTCTTCAGCGATACCGCCGAACCACGGCGGTACTGGCCGTCGGTGGTGATGACGAGCTTGGCCTTCGCGTCGTCGATGCGTGCCTTGAGCGCGGAGGCGGAGAAACCGGCGAACACCACCGAGTGCATGGCGCCCAGGCGCGCGCAGGCCAGCATCGCGATGATCGCCTCGGGCACCATCGGCATGTAGATGGCGACCCGATCGCCGGACTTCAGGCCCAGCTCGGTCAGCGCGTTGGCCGCCTGGGACACCTCGTCCTTGAGCTGCGCGTAGGTGATGTCGCGGGCGTCGCCGACGGGTTCACCTTCCCAGTGAATGGCGATGCGGTCGCCATTGCCGGCCTCGACGTGGCGGTCGACGCAGTTGTAGGCGACGTTGAGCTTGCCGCCGACGAACCACTTGGCGAACGGCGCGCCGGACCAGTCGAGCACCTCGGTGAACGGCGTCTCCCAGCTCAGCCGGTTGGCTTGCTCGGCCCAGAACGCGAGCCGGTCCGCCTCGGCCTGGTCGTAGAGCTCCGCTGTGGCATTGGCGGTCTCGGCGAACTCGGGGGCCGGAGGATAGGACGAGGGTGCGTCCACGTGCGTCTCGGTCATGATTGTGAGGGTAGTCACCCAACGTTGCATTGAGGTTGGCAACTCACATCTCGGCTGCGGGCGGCGTCTGCGGCGCGACGAGCGTCGTGGCTCGTCGGTCCAACGGTATCTTCGCAGACGTGACCGACCCGCTTGCGCCGCTGATCGAACTGCCGGGCGTCGCCGAAGCAGGTGAGGAAGCGCGTGAAGCGCTCGGCAGGGCACACCGGCACCGCACCAATCTGCGCGGCTGGCCGAAATCGGCGGCCGAGGCGTCGCTGCGCGCCGCGCGGGCTTCGTCGGTGCTGGACGGCGGGCCGCTGCAATTCTTTTCCGACGACGCTGACGCCAATTTTCCTCCTCACGTCCGGGGTCGCGACCCTGTGCTCGCCGGCGCGCTGCGGGTGGCCGAAGCCCTCGAGGGCGGTGAAGGTGCGCTCGTGGGTGTGTGGCGCCGGGCGCCCCTGCAGGCGATTGCACGGCTGCACTCGCTTGCCGCCGCCGACATGGTCGAAGACGACGCGCTGGGGCGACCGCGTGCGGACGAGGGTGTGGGCCGCAGGCTGGAACTGCTGGCCGACATCGTGACCGGAGCGACGCGGGTGCCCGCAGCGGTACTGGCAGCGGTGGCACATGGTGAGCTGTTGACGCTGGAGCCGTTCGGCAGCGCCGACGGGGTGGTGGCGCGCGGGGTGTCGCGGCTCATCACGATCGCCAGCGGCCTGGATCCGCACGGCCTCGGCGTGCCGGAGGTGCACTGGATGAAGCGCTCGGGCAGCTACCAGGCGGCAGCCCGCGGGTTCGCATCGGGCACGCCAGACGGCCTGGCGGCATGGCTGGTACTCAGCAGTGAAGCACTGCACGCCGGCGCGCGGGAAGCGTTGTCGATCGCGCAGGCGGTGTCGTCAGCAAAATGAAGCGGGCGGCGCTCCGAATGGTCTTTCGACCACATCGGCTCACCGCCCGCTAGCACGGATCTCCGGTTACCAAGCGTGCCTTTTTGGGTTGCGTGGGCGGCCTCGGCGTCCTCGCGATCCGCTACGTCCGTCGCCCCACCCAAAGGGCGTCCAGGTCGTCCGATCTTCGCGAATCACGCAGGCCCGCAACGCTTTTACCTATATCGCGGTATGTGCTCCGCGTGGGTTCCGGGACCCGTGCTAGGAGTCGAGATCGGGAGATCGAGCCTTCTCTTCCGGCTCGGCCTTGGCCTCACTCGTCTTCCGTAGCTCCTTTGTACTCCGTGACTCCGGTCACATCAAGGGCCAATTGATCCGCGATCCCGGATCGTTACGCATGGGCGTCAGCAATCGCCTCGTCTACCAGCAGGTAGCTTCGGTCAGAACGCGAAGCGGCGCAGCAGCGAATAGGTCAGAGCTCCGGCCGCCAGCGCACTCACCCCGACCGCAGCGGTCGTGGCGACGGCGGCCCCGGACGGCGCCGCCGGAAGGCGGTCACGAAGTGACACGGGGTTGGAGAACGTGCGGACCGGCCACCCGCGAGCGGACGCCTCCTTGCGCAGTGCGCGGTCGGGGTTGACGACGTTGGGGTGACCGACGGCTTCGAGCATCGGGAGGTCGGTCACCGAGTCGGAGTAGGCGTAGCAATGCTCGAGGGCGTAACCCTCTCGGTCGGCAAGCGCGCGAATGGCTTCGACCTTGCCTTCGCCGAAGCAGTAGAACGCGATGTCGCCGGTGTACTTGCCGTCCTCGACCACCATGCGCGTGGCCATCGCGTGCGTCGCGCCGAGAGCGCGCGCGATCGGGGCGACGATCTCCTCGCCCGACGCGGAGACCACCACGACGTCGCGGCCGCACAGCTTGTGGTCGGCGATGAGGTCGGCGGCCTCAGCGAACACCAGGGGATCGACGATGTCGTGCAGTGTCTCGCCGACGATCGTCTTGACCTGTTCCACATCCCACCCGGTGCACATGTTGGTGATATAGGTCCGCATCCGATCCATCTGCTCGTGGTCGGCACCGGACATCAGGAAGAGGAATTGGGCATAGGTCGACTTCAGAACGGCCCGCCGGTTTATTAGCCCTTGGCTGAAAAACGGTTTGCTGAAAGCCAAAGTGCTTGATTTGGCGATGACCGTTTTGTCGAGGTCGAAGAACGCCGCTGTGCGAATGGGGCGGTCCGGTGAGGCGGGCGCTTCAGGCGCGTAGCTACCCCCAGCCGCCGGGTCGGATGAGGTCACTCCGTCAGCATAGAGGTGTGCCGCGTGACAGATCGTGTCGGATCGTACAAATTGGCAGTTCACGACACGTGTCTGTGACTGCTAACTTTCCAGGTCTCGGCCGACTTGTTCCCATTTCGGTACTTGCGCCGGCCCCGTGACGCGTGTGTATAGTGGGGATTACCCGGCTTATGCCGGGTGTGCATCAGCCCGACCCCCCGGGGCTGATACACGACGACCTCCGCCTCCTCCCCCCCTGGCGGGGGTCGTCCCTTTTCTGGGGTGTTTTCGTAAACCGGATATGTCGCCAGATCTTTCTAGGTAGCGGAACGGCGTTTTCGGCTCCCGCACCGACAGCCATCCACACATCCGCGTTGATCCCCAGATCCTTGCTGTGACTCTTCCGTGGCGTACCACGGCGCCTCACCCTGGACTCATGAACGCCACCGAGGGGATCCTCGCCCTGGTCGAGGATCCGGCCCTCAACGCCGACATCGACCGGATCGTCGCCGCCGCCGGGTTGCGGATCGTGCGGGCGGACGACCCGTCCAGCCGTCGGGTGTGGACGAGCGCGGCGGCGATCCTCGTGGACTCCGCGGCTGCCCTCCGGTGCGCCGCTCGAGGTCTGCCGCGCCGCGCGCGAGTGCTGTTGATCAGCGGATCAATACCCGGTCAAGCGGATTGGGAAGCTGCCGTCGCGGTCGGTGCGCAACGAGATAGTGGCATTGCCTGCCGAGGCCCATGAGCTGATGGCTGTGCTCGCGGACGCCGCCGACGCCGTCCGCGACGCCGGTGCCCGCGGTCCTGTCGTGGCGGTCCTCGCGGGCCGGGGTGGCGGTGGCGCGTCAGTTTTCGCAACGGCCGTCGCGCAAGCGGCCGCCGAATCCCTTCTCATAGACGGAGATCCGTGGGGCGGCGGTCTCGATCTGGTGCTTGGCAGTGAAACCGAGCCTGGCCTGCGGTGGCCGGATCTTGCGCTGGCAGGCGGGCGAGTGAGCTATCCGGCGTTGCGTGACGCGCTGCCGTCGCGGCACGGCGTGAGCGTCCTCTCGGGCAGCCGCGTGTTGTCTGGTGATCGAACCAGCAACGACATCGACGCCGCGCCGCTCGGTGCCGTGATCGATGCAGGCAGCCGCGGCGGGGTGACGGTGGTGTGCGACGTGGCCCGGCGGCCGACTGCGGCAACCGAAGTGGCATTGGCTGCTGCGGATCTTGTGGTGTTGGTCATCCCGGCGGACGTGCGGTCGTGCGCGGCCGCCGCGGCGACGGGACAGTGGGTGGTGGCGGGCAACCCCAACACCGGAGTCGTCGTGCGCGGTCCGGCTCCCGGCGGCTTGCGGCCGGTCGATGTCGCGCGAATCGTCGGCCTGCCGGTGCTGGCATCGATGCGCCCGCAACCCGGTATCGAGACGCTTCTGGAGCGCGGCGGCCTACGGGTGCGGCCCCGGTCGCCGCTTGCCCGTGCCGCGCGCACGGTCCTTTCGGTACTCAGCCAGAATCCCCACCCGGAGTACGCAACGGAGGCCGCAGCGTGAACGCGCCGCTCATCGACCGGGTGCGGGAGCGACTCGCGGCCGAGTCCGCGCCGCTGCGTCCGAGCGTCGTCGCTGCGGCCATCCGGGCCGAGTCCGGCGGTGTGCTCGGCGATGCCGAGGTGCTCACCAGCCTGCGTGAGCTACAGACCGAATTGGTGGGCGCCGGGATCCTCGAGCCGCTGCTTTCCGCGCCGGGCACCACCGACGTGCTCGTGACGGCGCCGGACGAGGTGTGGGTGGACGACGGCGAGGGTTTGCGGCGGACGTCGGTGCGGTTCGCTGACGAGGCCGCAGTGCGTCGGCTCGCGCAACGGTTGGCACTGAGCGCCGGGCGGCGCCTCGACGAAGCCCAGCCGTGGGTCGACGGCCACCTGAGCGGAATGGGCGCCGGCCGGCCAGGCGCGCCGCTCACCGTCCGGCTGCACGCGGTCCTGCCGCCGATCGCGGCCGCGGGGACCTGCGTGTCGTTGCGGGTCCTGAGGCCGGCGAACCAGAACCTCGACGCGCTGATCACGGCCGACGCGATCAGCCCAGCCGCCGCCACAATCCTGCGGGACGTCATCACCGCCCGGCTGGCGTTCGTCGTTTCCGGTGGCACGGGGGCAGGCAAGACCACACTGCTATCGGCGCTGCTCGCCGCGGTGCCCGCCGGCGAGCGCATCGTCTGCGTCGAGGACGCCGCGGAACTCGCCCCGGACCATCCGCATCTGGTCAAGCTCGTCGCCCGTTGCGCGAATGTCGAAGGCGCGGGCGAGGTCACGGTGCGCGATCTGGTCAGGCAGGCGCTGCGGATGCGCCCGGATCGGATTGTGATCGGCGAGGTGCGGGGCGCCGAGGTGGTTGATCTGCTCGCCGCGCTCAACACCGGGCACGACGGTGGCGCGGGGACCGTGCACGCGAACAATCCCGCCGAAGTGCCCGCGCGGTTCGAGGCGCTGGCTGCCCTCGGTGGTCTCGACCGTGCCGCGTTGCACAGTCAGCTCGCCGCTGCGATCCAGGTGGTGTTGCACGTGACCCGCGACCGCGCCGGACAGCGTCGGCTCAGCGAGATCGGGCTGCTCCGCAGAGCGGACGACGGCCGGGTTCGGGTGCTGCGCTGCTGGCACCACGAGAGCGGTTTCGGGTGCGGCGCCGATGACCTGCGTGACCTGATGCGCGCCAGGAGCAGGTCATGACCGGCGCGGCGCTGGCGCTGGCGGTCGCGGTGCTGGTCGCGCCGGCGGGCCCGCGATGGCGGGCGCGGGCCCTCCTGGCGGCGCCGCGGCGACTTCGGATGCCGGGGTCCGTGTGCGCCGCGCTCGTCTGTGTGGCCCTGTTGACGCTGCTGAGCCCGACCGCCGTGGTCGCGTTCAGCTTGTTGGCGGCAACCCTCCTGGCTCGACGGCACATTGCGCGCGGCCGCCGCAATCGCACCGCGACCGCCGTCTCGTTGCAGGGTGCGCTCGATGTTCTTGTCGGCGAACTGCGGGTCGGTGCGCACCCGGTCGCCGCGATCAGGTCCGCGGCGCAGGAGGCGGACGAGCAGACAGCCCGGTCGCTGGGTGCCGTGGCGTCGCGGGCACTGCTTGGCGCCGACGTCGCCGCCGGCCTGCGCGCTGAGGGCCGCCGCTCGATGCTGCCCGGTCACTGGGAAAGACTCGCCGTGTGCTGGCATCTCGCGCAGGCGCACGGGCTGGCGATCGCCGCCCTGATGCAGGCGGCGCAGCGCGACATCGCCGAGCGCGAGCGGTTCTGCGGCCGTGTCGAAGCGGGGATGGCCGGTGCGCGTGCCACGGCGACGATACTGGCCGGCCTCCCTGTGCTCGGCGTCGTGCTCGGCCAGGCGATCGGCGCGGAACCGCTGCGCTTCCTGCTGGCCGGCGGGGCGGGTGGCTGGCTGCTCGTCGTGGGTACGGGGTTCGTCTGCTGCGGCCTGCTGTGGTCGGATCGGATCACCACTCGGGTCGCTGACATGACTTGGGCAGCAGTACTTCTCGCGGGCGCGTTGCTTGCCATGCCCTCGGCGTCGATGGCCAGAGGGCGGCACGGACTCGGGCCGCTCGCTGAAACTCGCCGGTCTGCCGGCGGCGACGATGCCTTGGCGGTGGCAGCGAGTCTGGATGTGCTCGCGGCGTGTCTGCGATCGGGGATGGCCGTGTCGACAGCGGCGGCGGCGGTGGCGGAGTCGGCGCCTGCGGGCCTGGCGGCGTTGCTGCGGCGTGCCGCCGATCTTCTCGCTCTGGGAGCAGACGCCGGCCATGCCTGGATGAGTTCCGTTGGCGCGGAAGACAACCACGTCCAGGCATTCCTGCGCATGGCCCGCCGGTCCGCCGCGTCCGGTACCGCGTTGGCGCAGGGCGTCGAGGAGCTCGCCGTTCAGATGCGCGGCAACGCCGCCGATGCGGCCAGTGCCAGAGCCGAGCGCGCTTCGGTGTTGATGGCCGGCCCGCTGGGTCTGTGCTATCTCCCCGCGTTTCTGTGCCTGGGCATCGTGCCCGTCGTTGCCGGACTCGCCGGTGAAGTCCTGCAGTCGGGAGTGCTGTGACGAAAGATGAAAGGGAAAAACACAATGAGACAACGCTTTCAGGAACTTCGACTCCGACTGACTGTCCTCGCGGTCGCCGAGGACGGTATGTCGACGGTCGAGTACGCCATCGGCACAATTGCTGCGGCCGCGTTCGGGGCCATCCTCTACACCGTCGTCACCGGGGACTCGATCGTCGGTGCGCTGACCAACATCATCAGCCGGGCATTGACCACCAACATCTAGGTGGCGAAGCCGGAATCGCCACCGCGGAAGCGGCTTTCGCGATCGTGGCGTTGGTGGCCGTGCTCGCTGTCTGCATGGCCGGGCTCACCGCGGTGTCGATGCAGGTGCGCTGCATCGATGCCGCCCGGGAAGCCGCCAGACTGGCCGCCCGAGGAGACGACGGGTCCGCCACCCGTGCGGCGCAGTGCGATCGCACCAGGGGAGTCGGTCGTCGACGTGCGTCGTGACGGGCAGTTCGTCGTCGTCCGGGTCACGGCACGATCGGTCCTGTTGCCCGGACTTTCGATTGCCGGAGAGGCGATGGCCGCCGCCGAACACCGACACAGGATGAGCGTGGTTCGGCCGAGCGTGATCGCCGCCGCGATGTGCGGGGTGCTGGTCGCCGTAACGATCGGTGGTGTGTATGTCGGCGCGGCGGTCGTCGCGCGGCACCGGGCCCAGGCCGCGGCCGACCTCGCGGCGCTCGCCGCGGCGGCATCGATCGGCGACGGCGCCGCCCATGCATGTGCGCGGGCGACTGAACTGGCCCGGCCGATGGGCACCGCCGTGGTCGCCTGCTCGGTGGAGGAATTGGATGTGATCGTCACCGTTGAGGCGCCCATCGATACGAGGATCTTCCGGATGGGTCCGGCGCGCGCGGTGGCGCGTGCCGGACCGGGCGCGCCCGACGGATGATTCTCAGACAGAATCGACGGATGAACCGCAACACGGCAGGCGCTTCAGAGGCCGTCGGAAGGAGCGTTCGCCCAGGTCGGCCGAATTGCCCGGTCGGGCCGGTCCGTCGCCGCGAGCAGTCCGTGCCCGCCGTTGTTTACGCTGCCGCAAGTACGGTTACGCAGACAAGATGAGCGGCGGCGAAATGCTCGGGGGCCGCTACGAGCTACGTGATGTGCTCGGATGCGGCGGCATGGCCGAGGTCCGCGACGGGTGGGATACCCGGCTGAGCCGCCCCGTCGCCATCAAACTCCTGCATCCGCACCTGAACACCGACCCGGACATCCGGCGCCGGTTCGAAGACGAAGCCCGATCTGCGGCTGCGCTTTCTCATCCCAACATCGTCGCGGTGCACGACTTCGGTGTGCACGACGACAGGCCGTTCATCGTCATGGAACGACTTCCCGGACGCACTCTCGCCGACGTCATGGCTGAGGGGCCGATGTCCCCGGTGCACGTCCGATGCGTGCTCGACGATGTTCTGGCGGCGCTCTCCGTCGCCCACGCGGCCGGTGTGTTGCACCGCGACATCAAGCCGGCCAACATTCTGGTGTCCTCTGCGGGTGACTGTATGAAGGTCGCCGACTTCGGAATTGCCAAGACCGGCGGAGCCGCGCATACGACGACCGGCCAGATCGTGGGCACGCTGTGCTACATGAGCCCGGAGCGGGTCACCGGCGCGCCCGCATCCGTGCGCGACGATCTTTACGCCGTCGGCGTCATGGGGTACGAGGCTCTGCTGGCGCGCCGCGCATTCCCGCAAGACAATCCCGCAGCGCTGGCACGCGCGATCATCGACGCGCCGCCGCCACCGCCGATGAGCGCGATACGGACCGATGTCGATTCCGTCCTCGCCGATGTCATCGACCGGGCGATGAGTCGCGACTACCGGCTCCGCTTCGGCAGTGCCGTGCAGATGCGTGCGGCGCTCGGCGGCGACGCCACGGCCTTGCACGCCGGCGTCGCCCCGGCGGGGGCACCGTCTCGTCCGGCGACGAAGATGCTCGCGCAACCACTCCCGCCGTCGGCGGCGTATCCCGCCCCACCACCTCCGCGGCCGGCGACACGTGCCCGCCGGTACCTGGTTGCCGCCGCGGCGGTGGTCGCCTTCATCGTCTCCGCGCTGGCTGTGGCCATGGATCCGTTCTCGTCGTCCGCCGCCGCCGGAACCTGTCAGCACGAGCACGATCGCGCCGCCACCGCCATCGACCACACTCGCGCCACCTCCTTCGACCAGCGTCGCCACGCCGGTGGTCCAGCCACCGGAACAACCACCGGGGGAGAGGGGCGGCAAGAAGGGTGGAGGCAACGGCAAGGGCAACGGCAACGGAAAAAAGGGCTGAGCCGCCCTCCGGGTCAGTTCTTGGTGGATTTGTCCTTGCGGGAGAACCCTTTTCGTGGGGCAGCTGAGGCATTCGTGTCGTCCTCGAGCCCTGCGGCGGTGAGCTCGGCGGGGGTAGGCAGCCGCAGCGACGCCAGACCGGCGTAGATGCCGGTGCCGAGTTCGACGCGATGCACCGTCACGTGCACCGGAGTCCAACCGCCATGGTGGCCGACCATGCGAAGCACGCCGTGTGCGGCACCGGTGTCGAACTCTGCGGCCATGGCGGCCATCGTGGCCTTGTCCTGCGGATGAATCGCCCACTTGCCGACCACTCCGCCGCGCCAGTCGAAGAAAGGCACGGGGTCGTCGAGCCACTTGAGCAAGGTCCAGTGCGTCGGGTCCACGAGCGCCCGGTGCACGCCCGGTTCGGCCAGCCCGTCGAGGATCCGTTGACCCAGCAGATCGTGCTGAATGCTTGCCCCTGCGCGCACGCTGCGCCAGTTCATCGCGCGGCAGATCAGGCGCTCGCTGCCGTCGTCCTGGATCTCCGGAAGCGACCGGGCGACGAATCCGACGGTGATCGGTTCGCCGCGGTAGTCGGTGACATCCCAGGTGTTGCAGATCGTCATGCCCGCCTCGGGATTGATGATCATGCTGATCACCTCGGCTTCGTTCGGGTGGAGGTTGCGCCGAGGCAGGTCGTCGGCGAATGCTCGACCGTGCGTCATCTGCTTGGCGGGGTTCCATCCGCCGACCTGCAGCGACTCGGGCGTGTCGGTAGCAGTTCCCGCGGTGAGGTCCCACAACAGCGGTCCCACCAGTGGTCGTTCTGGCGGCGTCTCGTCGGGCGTCCCCAGCCAGATCTGGACGCCGTGGATGCGGCCGTCGGACATCTGGACGACCTCGGTGCAGATCACCCTGTCGTTCTTGGGCGTGATGCTGCGCATCCCACCGCCCGCGCGGACCGTTTCACCGATGGCGGTCTGGATGGCCATCAGGTGGGGATTTCGCCGCAGGAAGGTGCTGACGGGTACCAGATCTTCGGTGTGGGGACCGTCTGCGACCACGACAGGCTCGGTGCCGAGTGTTTCCACGAGCATCCAGTCGTGGGTCATGCCGATGATCCTACCGACGGGTCGTCACCCGTTCGGTGCGGAAGCGAGCCACGGAATCCGAATCGTTCCCCACTGTATCGACTGATAGACGCAGGGGTTTCGCCGGCGGCCAATTGTTGCAACGACTGCGCTCAGCGGGTAATTTTCTACTGCAGGGATCTGGCTGTAACGGATCTCGTTGTGAGGACCGTCCGCCGCCGTCCGCGTGCCGTCTGTCGAGCGTGAGGCTCTGGATCCTGTGGTGATCGTCGAGGGGTCGGTCTCCATGGCGCGCCATTCTGTCCACAGTCACTCGCCACGCCCCGTCAGCGTACCGACGACCAGCCTCAACACCCGGACAGCGCCGTCCTTGTCGAGCGGGTCATTGCCATTGCCGCATTTGGGCGACTGCACACACGAAGGACATCCGCTGGGGCATTCGCACGCCTCGATCGCCGACGCGGTCGCTTCCCACCACCGGCTCATCGTGCGGAATCCGCGGGCCGCGAAGCCCGCGCCGCCGGGGTGGCCGTCGTAGACGAAGATCGTGGGCAGGCCGCCCACCGGTCCGACCGCGGTGGACACGCCCCCGATGTCGCCGCGATCGCAGCTGGCCATCAGCGGCAACAGGCCGATGGCGGCGTGCTCGGCGGCGTGCAGCGATCCCGGTATCCGCAATGGATCGATTCCGTTGTCCTGCAGCGCTTCCGGCGTGATCGTGCACATCACTGCGATCGTGTCGAGCGTCCGGGTGGGCATGTCGAGTTCGACGAAGTCGATGACCTCACCGTCCAGTCGGCGACGCAGATACCCGGTGACGGTGTTGCTGACCGACACCGGCACCAGCCCCACCGTGACGGCCCCGTGCTCGGTACGTTCCCCGGGGCCGGTGACGCTGATGTCGGTCAGCTCACGCGCGAAGGTCGTGTACCCGGGGTCCTCGGCGTGGACGAACGCGATCCCTTCCTCGAAGTCGAGAGAATCGACCACATATGTCTCACCCTGGTGCAGGTAGACCGCGCCGGGATGCACCGATGCCGGCGCCTGACCCGCCCCGGCGCTGCCCAGCATTCGGCCCGTCCCGCCCTCCAGGATCGCGATCTGTCCGCCCGTCGAGCCGCGGATGTCCACGGCCGGGTGAGGATCGACGCCGGGACTGGGGAAGTAGCCGCTCGGCCGTCGGCGCAGCAGGCCGTCGTCGACCAGTGCGGCGGCCACCGCCTCGGCGTCCCACATTCGCACTTCGGCCGCGGTGAGCGGCAGTTCGGTTGCTGCACAAAGTAACTGCGGCCCCAGAACATAGGGGTTGCTGGGATCGATGACGACCCGCTCGATCGGTCTGTCGAGCAGCGCCGCCGGATGGTGCACCAGGTAGGTGTCCAGCGGATCGTCGCGCGCGATCAGGACGATGAGCGCGCCCTGCCCGCGCCTGCCCGCGCGCCCGGCCTGCTGCCAGAAGGATGCGACGGTGCCCGGGAACCCGGCCAGCACAACGGCATCAAGGCCGGCGATGTCCACCCCGAGTTCGAGTGCGTTGGTGGTGGCCAAACCGCGCAACTCGCCGTCGGCCAGCGCCCGCTCCAGCCTGCGCCGGTCCTCGGCGAGATAGCCGGCGCGGTAGGAGGCCACCTGCTGCGCCAATTCGGGTGCCGTGTCGGCCAGCCGGGCCCGCGCACCCAGCGCGGTGAGCTCGGCACCCCGACGGGACCGCACGAAGGTCAACGTGCGCGCCCCTTCGGCGATCAGGTCGGCCATCACCCGCGACGCCTCTGCGCCGGCCGAACGTCGCACCGGGGCCCCGTTTTCGCCGAGGAGGTCCGGGATAGTGCCGGCTCCCACAGTGCGACGGTCCGGGCACCCTGGGGTGAGCCGTCGTCGGTCACCTCCACCACGGTCTGCCCGATCAACTCGGACGCGGTCGCGGCGGGCTGCGAGGTGGTGGCGCTGGCGAAGATGACCGTCGGTCCGGAAGATCTGTGCCGGTCACCGAATACTCGAGCACAGCCGCAACAGCCGTCGCAGCACCATCGCCACGTTCGAGCCGAAAATCCCACGGTAGTAATGGCATTCGTCGACGACGAGATACTTCAGATTGCGCAGGAAGACAGCCCATCGGGCGTGGTTGCGCAGCATCGAGAGGTGGATCATGTCGGGGTTGGAGAAGATCCACCGAGATCGCTCACGTGCGAAACGACGTACCTCGGCGGAACTGTCGCCGTCGTAGGGCGTCGGCGCCACATCCGCGAGTCCGGGCACCGCCGACGTGAGCGACGCGGCGGCGCGCAGCTGGTCGTGTCCGAGAGCTTTGGTGGGCGACAGGTACAGCGCCCGCGACCGCGGATTCTCGTTCAAGGCCGACAGTATCGGCAATTGGTAGGCCAGCGACTTGCCCGACGCGGTACCCGTGCTCAGGACGACATGGCGCCCGTCGTGCGCGAGATCGGCTGCCGCGAGTTGGTGCGACCACAGCGACTCGACGCCGCGATCATGGAACGCCCGCACCAGATCTGGGTCCGCCCAGTGCGGCCAGGGCTGTGACTTGGCCCGTCTCGGCGCCAGGTCCGCGACGTGGCGCAACGGATGCTCATCGGCGGCGGTGCCCTCGACGGCGCACGCGAGCAGCTCGCGGCCGAAGTCCGGCACCGGATCTGTCACGTCGGACCCTCCCGGTCGAGGCCTGAAGCCGCCCGAGGCCCGGCCTATTATTTGGTGTACGTGAATTGTTCACTACATGATGATTCCGAGACTGTCGCCACAGCCCTGAACGTGGTTCACTAACTGCGGTCGCAGCTTCTGTGTTCGCGTAACAGCACTCGCAGGAACGACGTTGCGATCGCGGTTCCTGCGAGGGTTGTAGGTCGGGTCGAGTTCCGAGCACTCCACGAAGGTATGGCGGTCGGAACGGGCCCGGTCTGCCGAAAAGTGGCGGACCGCACCCGGTGAATTACAGAGAAGGAAAGTACGAAAGATGCCACAGGGAACTGTGAAGTGGTTCAACGCGGAGAAGGGCTTCGGCTTTATCGCCCCCGAGGACGGCTCTGCTGACGTTTTCGTCCACTACACGGAGATCCAGGGTTCCGGCTTCCGCACCCTGGAAGAAAACCAGAAGGTCGAGTTCGAGGTCGGCCAGAGCCCCAAGGGGCCTCAGGCCACCGGCGTTCGCGCCGTCTGAGAAAACAACCAAGACCTCCTTATCGCCCCCGCGCCGTCCATCACGGACGACGCGGGGGTGTTCTTTCCGGGCGCACGGACCGGCCGAGACCCGAATGGGGCCTGAGGCCGGGTAACACGTCTACCGGGTCGGGCTGGCTTAGTGTCAGATGTGTGAGTCAGCTGTCCTTCTTCTCGGCGGAGTCGGTGCCCCCGGCGATCGCCGATTTGACGGGCATCCTGGCCGCGCCGGGGCAGGCGTCGCTCGTGGGCGGCGCCCAGCGGCCGGCCGCTCGGTTGTCGGTGGTGGTGGACGACCTGTGGCGTGCCGAGGCCCTCGCGGAGATGATCGCCGACGCGGGGCTGGAGCCGGAGATCGCCCGCACCGAGGAGAACAGTCCGCTGGTGCGCACCGCGCTGGATGCCCGGCTGGTCGTAATCGCCGCTGAGTGGACCCGGGGGCGGTCAAGACGGTCCCGCCGCAGTGGCTACCCGGGCCACGTGAATTGCGGGCCTGGACGCTCGCATCAGGCACTCCAGAGGCCGACCGCTATCTGCTCGGGCTCGACCCACACGCTCCCGACACGCATTCGGCGCTCGCATCGGCAATGATGAGGGTGGGGATCGCACCGACTCTCATCGGCACTCGGGGGTCGCATCCGGCGCTGCGGATCAGTGGACGACGACGTCTATCGCGCCTGGTAGAGAACGTAGGGGAACCTCCTGCGTTCGCCGAGGCGTTGTCGCAGTGGCCGCGTATATAGAAGGTCTGCGGCGCACGGGCCGGGGAGGGGCAGTTTGCGTCGGCAAGCCCGGAGTGCGAAATTGTCAGTTGCCGGAGCGGGCCGCGTGAGTACATGCACCCCGGGCAGCAGGAGATGGGGGAGCTAGATCGGTGGATGGGACAGGTGGCTGACGACGACCGCGAAAGCGGTGACAACGGTGTTGAGCCCCGTGCGCGTAAGGCGAACGGCTCACCCGTGCGGCGACTCGTCATAGTCGAGTCGCCGACCAAGGCGCGCAAAATCGCAGGTTACCTAGGGTCCAACTACGTCGTGGAGTCCTCCCGCGGGCACATCCGCGACCTGCCCCGGGCGGCCGCCGACGTCCCCGCGAAGTACAAGTCCGAGCCGTGGGCCCGTCTCGGCGTCAACGTCGACGCGGACTTCGAACCGCTCTACATCGTCAGCCCCGACAAGAAGAGCACCGTCGCTGAGCTGAAAGACCTGCTCAAGAACGTCGACGAGCTCTATCTGGCGACGGACGGTGACCGCGAGGGCGAGGCGATCGCCTGGCACCTGCTCGAGACGCTGAAACCGCGCATTCCGGTCAAGCGGATGGTCTTCCACGAGATCACCGAGCCCGCGATCCGCGCCGCCGCCGAAGACCCGCGCGACCTCGACAACGACCTGGTCGACGCCCAGGAGACCCGCCGCATCCTCGACCGGCTGTACGGCTACGAGGTCAGCCCCGTGCTGTGGAAGAAGGTCGCGCCGAAGCTGTCGGCCGGCCGCGTGCAGTCCGTCGCGACGCGCATCATCGTCCAGCGCGAGCGGGAACGGATGGCGTTCCGCAGCGCCGGGTACTGGGACGTCACCGCCGAGCTCGACGCCAGCGTCTCCGACGCCCAGGCCAGCCCGCCGACCTTCACCGCCAAGCTCAACACCGTCGACGGGCGCCGCGTGGCGGCCGGCCGCGACTTCGACTCCCTCGGGGCGGTCAAGAAGCCCGGCGAGGTGCTCGTGCTCGACGAGGCGGCCGCCAACAGCCTGGCCACCGGCCTGCGCGGCGCGCAGCTGGCCGTGTCGTCGGTGGAGCAGAAGCCGTACACCCGTCGCCGTACGCGCCGTTCATGACCTCGACGCTGCAGCAGGAGGCGGGCCGCAAGCTGCGGTTCACGTCGGAGCGCACGCATGAGCATCGCGCAGCGGCTGTACGAGAACGGCTACATCACCTACATGCGTACCGACTCGACCACGCTGTCGCAGTCGGCCATCGACGCCGCGCGCAACCAGGCCGGCCAGCTCTACGGCGAGGAGTACGTGCACCCGACGCCGCGCCAGTACACCCGCAAGGTCAAGAACGCGCAGGAGGCCCACGAGGCCATCCGCCCCGCCGGTGACGTGTTCCAGACCCCCGGCCAGCTGCACGCGCAGCTCGACACCGACGAGTTCCGGCTCTACGAACTGATCTGGCAGCGCACCGTCGCCTCGCAGATGGCCGACGCCCGCGGCACCACGCTGTCGCTGCGGATCGCCGGAGCCGCCAGCTCGGGCGAGCAGGTCGTGTTCAGCGCCAGCGGCCGCACCATCACGTTCGCCGGTTTCCTCAAGGCCTACGTCGAGAGCCTCGACGAGCAGGCAGGCGGTGAGGCCGACGACGCCGAGAGCCGGCTGCCGAACCTGACCCAGGGGCAGCGTGTCGACGCCAAGGATCTGACCGCCGACGGGCACACCACGTCGCCGCCCGCCCGCTACACCGAGGCCTCGCTGATCAAGGCGCTGGAAGATCTCGGGCATCGGCCGGCCGTCGACGTACTCGTCGATCATCAAGACGATCCAGGACCGCGGCTACGTGCACAAGAAGGGCAGCGCGCTGGTCCCCTCGTGGGTCGCGTTCGCCGTCATCGGTCTGCTGGAGCAGCACTTCGCGCGTCTGGTCGACTACGACTTCACCGCCGCCATGGAGGACGAGCTCGACGAGATCGCCTCAGGCAACGAGCGAAGGACCAACTGGCTCAACAACTTCTACTTCGGTGGTGAGCACGGCGTCGAGGGCTCGATCGCGCGCGCCGGCGGGCTCAAGAAGCTGGTCGGCGGCAACCTCGAAGAGATCGATGCCCGGCTGGTCAACTCGATCAAGCTTGTTCAACGACGCCGAGGGCCGCCCGGTCAACGTCCGCGTCGGCCGCAACGGTCCGTACCTCGAGCGGATGATCGTCGGTCCGACGACGGCGAGCTCAAGCCGCAGCGAGCCAACCTCAGCGACGATCTGACGCCGGACGAACTCACCCTCGAGCTTGCCGAAAAGGCTTTTGCCACACCGCAAGAGGGACGTTCGCTGGGTGTCGATCCGGAGTGCGGTCACGAGATCGTGGCCAAGGACGGGCGGTACGGGCCGTACGTCACCGAGGTGCTGCCGGCTCCGCCCGAGGAGCCGGAAGACGGCGCGCCCGCCAAGAAGGGCAAGAAGCCGACCGGACCCAAGCCGCGCACCGGTTCGCTGCTGCGCACGATGGATCTGGAGACGGTCACCCTCGAGGATGCGCTGCGGCTGTTGTCGCTGCCGCGTGTCGTCGGTGTCGACCCGGCCAACGGCGAAGAGATCACCGCGCAGAACGGGCGCTACGGCCCATACCTCAAGCGCGGCACCGACTCTCGCTCACTGGCCACCGAAGAGCAGATGTTCGACATCACTCTCGACGAGGCGCTGAAGATCTACGCCGAGCCCAAGCGCCGCGGCGGGCAGGGCGCGGCCACGCCACCGCTGCGTGAACTCGGCACCGATCCGGTGTCGGAGAAGCCGATGGTGATCAAGGACGGCCGGTTCGGTCCGTACGTCACCGACGGCGAGACCAACGCGAGTCTGCGCAAGGGCGACGACGTCGCTGTCGATCACCGACGCGAGGGCCTCAGAGTTGTTGGCGGACCGCCGCGCCCGTGGCCCGGTGAAGAAGGCCACGAAGAAGGCCACGCGAAGAAGGCTGCCGCCAAGAAGGCGCCCGCGAAGAAGGTGGCCAAGAAGGCCGCCAAGAAGGCCTAGCGGCTGTCAGGTCACCCGCGAGACAGGTTGACCTTGCTCGGCCGTCTACCAGGTTGACCGGACGGGCGAGTTGCGTCGGCGCCGTCCGGCCGCGCAGCTTCGACGATCTCGCCGACGTCCCAGCACAGTGCCTCGGCGTCCAGGGCGTCGGCCACCGCGATGGACGATGCCAGCACGTGACCGGGTTCCAGCTTGGCCAGCTCGGTCAGCCGGGCCGCCTCGTTGACCGGGTCGCCGATCACGGTGTACTCGAACCGCGCCTGGGCGCCGATGTGGCCCGCGATGGCGCGACCGGCGGACACGCCGATGCCGAAGTCGGTCTCGCCGAGCACCGTGATCAGCTCGTCATGCAGCTCGCGGGACGCCGCCAGCGCTGCACCCGAAGCGTCCGGGTGTTCGATGGGGGCGCCGAAGATCGCCAGCGCGGCGTCGCCCTGGAACTTGTTGACGAAGCCGCCGTGGCGGTTGACCGTGTCGACGACGACGCGGAAGAACTCGTTGAGCAGGCTCACGACCTCGGAGGCCGGTCTGGTCGCTGCCAGGTGCGTCGAACCGACCAGGTCGACGAACAACACCGCGACGTCGCGTTCCTGGCCGCCGAGCTCGGTGCCGCGTTCCAGTGCGCGCCGCGCGACGTCCTCGCCGACGTAGCGGCCGAACAGATCGCGCAGACGTTGTCGTTCGGCCAGGTCGCGGACCATGTCGTTGAACCCGGCCTGCAGCAGTCCGAGCTCACTGGCGTCGTAGATCTGCATGTGGGCGTTGTAGTTACCGCGTTGCACCTCGCCGAGGGCCCAGCGCAGCTGCCGCAGCGGATCGGCGATGGACATCGCCACCAGCACGGTGCTCGACAGCCCGATCACCAGCCCGACGATCGCCAGCAGCAGGATCGTGGTGATCAACCGGTCGGCAGGTGCGGTGAGCACCTCGAACATGCTGGCGACCAGCGCCAACACGATGGCCAGCAGAGGCACGCCGGTGGCCAGCACCCATGTGAGAACCTGACGCAGGATCACTCCTGGCGCACGGAAGTTCTCCGGCACACCGCCGCGCAGCGCGGCCACGGCCACCGGCCGCAGGACTCTTTCGGACTGCAGGTAGCCGATGATCGCGGTCGCGGTCGCGCCCAGACCCGTGGCGACCGCCACGACCGGCGCGGACTTACTGGCCACCGGCCAGCTGGCGACGATGAACACGACCGAGCCGAGCAGCCAGTTCGTCGCGCTGATCAGGGAGCGGTAGAACGGCATCTTCAGCGCCCGCATGCGGGCGACTTCGGTGTCGGAGGGGTCCCGGTCGCCCAGCAGCATGTCGCGGCGCTGCCAGCGCATGACCGGGATCAGCATGCGCAGCGTGAAGTACGACGCGACGGTGAACGAGACGAACAGGTAGCTCAGGAAGACCGCCAGGTTGAAGGCGGGCAGATCCTGGAGCTGGATGCGGTCCTCGGGCGGCAGCCCGAAGCGCAGGAAACCCAGGACCAGCAGGGCGCCGATGATGTCGGCCTGCAGCATGCCCAGCGTGAAGACCGGCCATGGCGTGCGCGCGACCCAGCGGACGAATGCGCGGATTCGTCCGATCTCGATCGCTTCGGCGGCCATGGGTTTACCGTATCGGGCTCTGCTGACGCTGAAGGGGCGTCTGGGACGGACGTGTCGGTTCGCAGCATTACTGTTATCGGCGATGTCCGGTGTTTTCTCGCGACTTGTGGGCCAGGACGCTGTCGAGAAGGAGCTGATCGCCGCCGCGCGCGCCGCGCGGGGTGATTCCACTCACAGCGGGCCCCCGGCTGCGACGGGGATCATGACGCACGCGTGGCTGATCACGGGTCCGCCGGGGTCGGGACGCTCGGTGGCGGCCCTCTGTTTCGCTGCGGCGCTGCAGTGCCTCGCCGACGGGACGCCGGGGTGCGGCGAGTGCCGGGCCTGCACGACCACGATGGCGGGCACGCACGCCGATGTGCGCCGGATCATCCCCGAGGGACTGTCCATCGGGGTCGACTCGATGCGCAGCATCGTGCAGATCGCGTCGCGGCGGCCCGGCACCGGCCGCTGGCAGATCGTGGTGATCGAGGACGCCGACCGGCTCACCGAGGGCGCCGCCAACGCGCTGCTGAAAGTGGTCGAGGAGCCGCCGCCGTCGACGGTGTTCCTGCTGTGCGCGCCGTCGGTGGATCCCGAGGACATCTCGATCACGCTGCGCTCGCGATGCCGCCATGTCGCGCTGGTCACCCCACCGGTCGACGCCATCGCCCGGGTGCTCGATCGAGTCCGACGGGTTGCCGGAGAAGGACGCCGCGTGGGCGGCGTCGGTCAGCGGGGGCCACGTCGGTCGGGCCCGCAGGCTGGCCAACGACGAACAGGCGCGGGAGCGGCGACTGCGCGCGCTCGGGCTCGCGCGGGACGCCGCGACGCCGTCACGGGCGTACGCCGCCGCCGAGGAACTGGTCGCAACCGCGGAGGCCGAGGCGAAGGCATTGACCGGTGACCGCAACGAGGCCGAGGCCGAGGAACTGCGCACCGCGATGGGTGCGGGCGGTACCGGCAAGGGCACCGCGGGCACGGTGCGCGGCGCCGCCGGCGCACTCAAAGACCTCGAAAAACGCCAGAAATCCCGTCAGACCCGCGCGTCCCGCGACGCGCTGGACCGCGCGCTGATCGACCTCGCGACATACTTCCGGGACGCGCTGCTCGTGTCGTCCGGGGCCACCGGCGTCGTGCCCAACCACCCCGACATGGCGGACAAGGTCGCGGCGATGGCGGCTCACGCGTCGCCCGAGAAGCTGTTGCGCTGCATCGAAGCGGTCCTGGAATGTCGCGAGGCGTTGGCGGTCAACGTCAAACCCAAGTTCGCGGTCGACGCCATGGTCGGCACCGTCGGGCAGGCGCTGCGCAGCTGAGGTCCGGCGGGCTGGAGCGAGGGGCCACGCCGGAGGCAGGGGACGACCCGGGGCTCAACTTGGGCCGCCGGCCGGCCCTGCCGTAGACTCATCCCGCCGACGGCGTCGATCGCTGCCGGAGTACGCCGCCCTAGCTCAGTCGGTAGAGCATCTCACTCGTAATGAGAAGGTCAGGGGTTCGATTCCCCTGGGCGGCTCCATGTTCTTCCGGCGGCATTGCCGCCGTCGGGTGCGCCCATGGCGGACATTCGCCGGTTTCCCGCCCTCACCGCACGTTCATCGCGCACCGCTAACGCGGGGCCACGAATCCCACAGGGCCGGAAGCGATACACACCGACAGCGCGGCGGTGTTGGCGCTGACGGTGATCGCGTCGCCTGCCCCGGGAAGTCGGACGTAGGTGCGGTTGAGGCCCGGCCGAACCGGCACCTTGACGTCGTCGCCCTCCGACAGCGACATGGTCATCGAGCCGTCGCTGTTACCCAGGTAGTTGATCTCGACGGTCCAGTCGGCGGGAAGCAGCGGACCGTCCAGCGGCATGCGCACCGGAAAATCGGGCTGCACCAGGTATCCGCACTGCGGATCGGGACCGACGCGGATGCTGCGCACCCAGGTCACCAGGGCGTCGGCCAACTTGCCCTCGACATCGAGCATGCGCAGATCCGTTGTGGCCTGCGAGAATTCGGGACGATCACGCAGAAGGGCGAACATGTGCGAGGCGAGGTTCTCCGGGTGCGCCACCCGCTGCAGCACCAGCGGGTCGACCTCTTGGTCGAGCATGGGGGCGTCTGACGCCGCGTCCGCCTCCGCCAGCCCCGCCTGCGCGTTCTGCAGGTAGGACCGCGTCGGGTTGTCGCGCCAACTGGTCAGGAACGTCGCCGTCGAGTACAGGCTGCTCGCCACGAAAGTGACTGCAAGGAAGCATGATACGACCGAGCGTCGCCATGACGCGGTCAGCCACAGCGACCCGTCGCGGTTGGGTGCGCACACCCCGACCGCGGCCAGGAGCGCCAGCACGACGACGAGGTCGGGCAGGTAGCGCAGGGTCTGCGCGAGTTCCAGCGCGGTGAACCGGGACGAGCGCATCAGGTAGATGGGAATCTGGCAGGCCACCGCGTAGCCGAGGGCGGCCAGCCAGATCGGGCCGACACGTTCCTTGCGCACCAGCGATACCACCAGCACACCTGCCAGTGCCACCCAGCCGAGGATCATCACGACGGCAGGCGGGGTGGCCCACGGCGACGCCGGTGCCCACCGCTGCCAGTCCCACGGCCCGCCGACGAGACCGGGCACGATGCCGTGGGTGAAGGAGCGCCGCAACAGATCCCACGTCATCGACGGGTCGAAGCTCCAGCGCTGCTGGTCGACCACAAGCAGGTAGACGACGATCCACGCCACGGTCAGCGCAGAGCTCGCCGTCCACAGTCGTGCTCCTCGACGCCACACCTCCCGCAGCGCCGCGCCGCCGGCGGCATATCCGTAGAGCGCGGCGACGGCGAATGCGACAAACGGGATGATCGCCGACTTCTCGAAGAACAGCAGTCCGCCGAGGTACACCAGCGCGCCGGACACCGCGTAGCGCTGGTTGCCGGTGCGCACCAACAGAATCGCGTCGGCGCACACCCACGCCAGCGCGGCCAGCATCGGCAGCGAGTTCAACCCCGCCGCCCACCACGCGAACCCCGGCACCGCCAGCGGGGTGAACAACGCGAAGGTCAAGGGCGCCAACAGCGCCGGCCGCCAGCCGAGGATCACGTGAAGCGCGCGCAGCAGCGCCAGCGAGGCCAGCAGCGCGAGCACGACCAGGCTGATTGCAGGCCCGATCCAGTCCAGCGGGGCCGCCCGGGTGATCGCGCCCGCGACCAGGAAGGCGCCCGGCATGACGTGCCCGTCGTGGTCGTCGAACAGGTACTCCGGGGACAGCAGGCCCTGGGTGCCTGCCCGGCCGACCAGGATCAGGTCGTCCCAGTAGAAATAGCCACCGAACGCCAGCACCGCCCGGATGACCAGGTGCAGCGCGATCAGCGCCACGGCGGCCCGGGCGACGGCAGATCTCACGGAGCTAGCGTGGATACGCGTCTCCGGCGTACTGACGGGCGCGCCACGCGGAGGCCACCATCTCCTCGAGGGAATGCCTGTTGCCCCAGTCCAGATCGCGCGCCGCCAGGTCGCCCGACGCGACGATACGGGCCGGATCGCCGGGGCGTCGCGGCATGACCTCGGGTTCGAAATCGACTCCGGTGGCGTTCCGCATCGCGGTCATGATCTCGCGCACCGAGGTGCCGTCGCCACTGCCGAGGTTGTACACCGGCTCGACCGCCAGCCCGTCGGCGAGCCTGCGCGCCGCGGCGACATGCGCCAGTGCGAGGTCGGTGACGTGGATGTAGTCGCGCACGCAGGTGCCGTCGGGCGTCGGGTAGTCGGCGCCGTTGATGCGGGGTGTCTCCCCGCGGTAGAGCATGTCGAACACCATCGGGAAAAGGTTGTGCGGGCTGGCGTCGTACAACTGCTCCGAACCGGACCCGACGACGTTGAAGTAGCGCAGGCTGGTGTGGCGGAGTCCGGTGGCGCGCCCGGCGTCGCGGAGCAGCCACTCACCGATCAGCTTCGTCTCTCCGTAGGGCGACTCCGGTGTCGTCGGTGTGGACTCGTCGACGATCTCGACGTCCGGTGTGCCGAACGTCGCCGCACTCGACGAGAACACGATCTTGTCGACGCCCCGGGTCTGCATCGCCTGCAGCAGCGTGACGGTAGCGGACACGTTCTGCTCGTAGGTGTGCAGCGGCCGCTTGACCGATTCGCCCGCGTACTTGTATCCCGCGATGTGAATCACGCCGTCGACGCCGGAGCGCTGCAGCGTGTCATCGACCAGCGCTGCGTCCAGCAGTGTGCCTTTGACGAACTGCGCCGACTCGGGGACGAAGGCCTCGAACCCGCTCGAGAGGTCGTCGATGACCACCACATCGAGCCCGGCGTCCAGCATCGCGCGGGCGACGTGTGAACCGATGTATCCGGCGCCCCCGGTCACCAGCCAGCCCATGTGGTCTCCTTTGTCGTCGATCGCAGCATAGGTGGGCGCGCGTTCACCGCGGTGCCCTGGCAATGGCCACCAGGTGTACGGCGATCCCGACCAACGGCCCGCAGAGCAGCGCGACGACGGTGCGGACTTCGAGGTCGAGCGGCAGCAGCAGCAGCAGCGTCGCGGCCACTGTGGCGATCACCCAGCCCGCCGCATAGGCGCGGTGCAGCGCTGCGGCGACGGTCGCGGCGCCGGTCAGCGTCAGCAGCGCGATGGCCACCGCCGCCGCGGTCAGCCAGGCAAGTAGCGCACCGTCGGCCTGGTACTGCGCGCCGAAGGCTTCGCGCAGCAGCCACGGCCCGAACATCGCCGCCAGCGCGATCCCGGCCCCACCCAGCACGGCCACCAGGCCCGACGGTGCGATGAGCGCCCTCAGTCGGTGGTGACGCTGGTCGATGAAGTGCGCGATCAGGTTGCCCTGCATGGCGGTCAGCGGCACCAGCAGCGGGGCCCGCGTCAGCGTCACCGCGAGAATCACCACCCCGCCCGCGGCCCCGAGGTCGTCGGAGGTGGCCTTGAGCAGCACTGGAAAACCCATCACCAGCACGGCGCTCGCCCCGGCCGCGGCGATCGAGTGCCCGGTCCCTCGCAGGAACGTCACCGTGTCCCCCGTCGTGACCACTCGGGCGGCCGCCCTTGTCGTCGGCGAGACGAGGATCATCGCCAGCCAGGCGACCGATCCCGCGACCGTCGCCCACAGATAGCCGCCGAGTCCCCACCCGATGGCGAACGTCGCCGCAGCGACCACGACCCGCACCACCGCGTCGGCGACCATCAGCGCGCCGTACTCCGCCCAGCGGTCCATTCCGGCCAGCGCGCCCAGCAGTGTGGTGTGCAGGCAGAACCCGGCCAGTCCCGCGCACAGCAGCGCCACGCTGAGCGCACGGGCGTCGACGAACACGTGAGCCGACCACATCGGGGACGTCACGGCGATGACCGCCGCCGCGGCGAGCCCGACCCCGGTTGCAACCCGCATCGGGTGGGTGCGGCCCGCGCCCGGCCCAGCGGACGGGGACCGTACCTCACGCGTCGTCTCTTGCAGCAGACCGAACGCGGCGCCGCTGGCCAGACCGAACGCCCCCCAGAACACCCCGAACACCGAGAAACCCGCGGGCTCGAGGCCGCGCGCCGCCAGATAGAGCACGGCGTAACCGCAGAGCGCCGTGATCGCCGTCGCCACCCCGACGCGGACCACGCTGGCCCGGGTGACCGCACCCGACGGCCCCGCAGTCACATCGGTCACGACCTGATGTCCAGCCGGGGAAGCTCCGGCGCGTACAGCCATGCCGCCCACAGCGAGCGCAGCGAATCGTCGGCGTACCGGGCGGCCAAGTCGAGGAAGTCGTCGGTCACCACGCTGGCGTGGCGGTAGCGATCGGCCCAATCCTTCAGCAGTGCAAAGAAATTCGCGTCGCCGATGCGCCTTCGCAGGGTGTGCAGCGTGAGGGCACCGCGCTTGTAGACCCGGTCGTCGAACATGTCGCGCGGTCCGGGGTCGGCGAGCACCAGGTTCTGCGACGAGCCGGCCAGTCGCTGGTAGTAGTGGCGGGCCAGCTGATCGGCGGTGCGTTCGCCGCAGTGCTCCGACCACAACCACTCCGCGTAGCAGGCGAAGCCTTCGTGCAACCAGATGTGGCGCCAGCGCTGCACCGTCACCGAGTTGCCGAACCACTGGTGGGCCAGCTCGTGGGCGATCAGTCGTTCGGCTCCGCGCCTACCGTCGCAGTGGTTCGCTCCGAATATCGAGATACCTTGTGCCTCAAGGGGAATATCCAGGTCATCATCGGTCACGACTACGGTGTAGCCGTCGGCGAGTGGGTACGGCCCGAAGAGTTTGGTGAACAATTTCATCATCTGGGGCTGGCGGCCGAAATCGTGGTCGAACGCGCTCCGCAGCCGATCGGGCAGGACCGCGAAGATCTCGACGCCGTTCTTCGCCATCCGGTGCCGTTGGTATACGCCGATCTGCAGCGTGATCAGATAGGTCGACGTCGGCTCCGACTGCTCGTACACCCAGGTCGTCATGCCTGCCCGCGCCCTGCGGGCCAGCAGCTTTCCGTTGGCCAGCGCGAAGTACGGGCTCTCCGTGGAGATCTGGACCCGGAAGCTGGCCTTCGCGCTCGGGTGGTCGTCGCACGGGAACCACGAGGACGCCCCGTTGGGCTGGCCCGCGACCAACACACCCTCGGTGAGTTCCTCGAATCCGACGTCGCCCCACATGGTTCGGATGGGCCGAGGGGTGCCGCCGTAGCGCACCGCGATCGTCATCGCTGCGCCTGCGGGCAGCCGGTCCGCGAGCGTGATGTGCAGCTTGTTTCCCGATGCCCGGAACTGGGCAGGCCGCTTGCCGTTTACGGTCACCTTGGTCACCGACAGGGCGGCTGACAGATCCAGGGTGAACGTCTTGAGCTCGGCCAGCGTGACGGCGGTGATGGTCGCCGCGCCGGCCATCCGGTTGATCGCCACTTTGTATTCGAGCTCGAGCTCATAGCGCGAAACCCGGTAGCCGAAGTTGCCGGTGCCGGGCAGGTACGGGTCGATGACGGGAGGAGAGCCCTTCTTGGCCGCCCGTTTGCGTGCCGTCACGCGGCCGGGGACTTCTTGCGCTTGGAATCCGTTGCGCCGTCCCGTTTCTTGCGCGGCGGGAGCCACGGCGCGATCGGGTTGCCCTGCCACCGCGTCGACGGCGGCACTTCGTCGCCGCGCATCACCAGCGACGCGGGCCCGATGGTGGCGGCCGCCCCGATGCGCGCCGCAGGCAGCGCCACACAGTGCGGTCCGAGCGTCGCACCCTGCTCCAACACCACGGTGTCCATCCGCATGATCCGGTCGTGGAACAAGTGGGTCTGCACCACGCAGCCGCGGTTCACGGTCGCCGCCTCGTCGAGCGTCACCAGGTCGGCTTCGGGAAGCCAGTACGTCTCACACCACACACCGCGTCCGATCTTTGCGCCAAGAGCCCGCAGCCACAAGTTCATCACCGGCGTACCCGATGCGGCGCGCGCGAACCACGGTGCCGCGACGGTTTCGACGAAGGTGTCGGACACCTCGTTGCGCCACACGAACGACGACCACAGCGGATGCTCGATCGCAGTGATCCGGCCCACCACAAGCCATTTCGCAACCACCGCGATACCGCCCGCGATCGCGCCCGCGGCCAGCAGGATCAGGCCGGTGGCAAGGCCTGCCCAGACCCATCCGAACGTCACCGCAAGGAACTGGATGGCGAACAGCACCGCCACGCCGATCGCGAACGTCACCACGACGGGCACGAACCGGAACGTCTCGACGATGGCGCGCAACGCTTTCAGACGCGCTGAGGGGTGGAAGGTCCGCAGCACGTCGGCGGCGGTCGGCTGGCGACGCAGCCGTACCGGCGGGCTACCCAGCCACGACGAACCGGCCTTGGCCTTGTGCGGGGTGGCCGACAGCACGGCGACCAATCCGTCGTCGGGTACCCGCCGTCCCGGCTGGGTGATGCCCGAGTTGCCCAGGAACGCGCGCTTGCCGATGGTGGCCTTCGCGACGTGGATCCAGCCGCCGCCCAGCTCGTAGGACGCGACCATGGTGTCGTCGGCCAGGAACGCGCCGTCCTCGACGACGGTGAACTTCGGGATCAGCAACGCCGTCGAGATCTCGGTGCCCTTGCCCACCTTCGCGCCCAGCAGCCGTAGCCACCACGGCGTGAGAAGGCCCGCGTAGATCGGGAAGAGGTAATTGCGTGCGGCGTCCATCAGCCGCTCGGTGGCCCACAGTTGCCAGCCCGACCGGCTGCGCACCGGGTGATAGCCCTCGTGCAACCCGAGCGAGAGCACCCGGACGCCGACGAACGTGAGCAGCGCGTACACCAGCACCGCCGCCACGGTCGCCGGCACGACCCACAGCAGCGCGGGCACGATCGCCGAAGACACCGACGACGTCCCTCGGATGCCCCAGCCGATCACGGCCAGCCCGGCGGCGAGCGCCGCCAGCGGAAGCGCGCCCAACAACATCGACGTGATGCCGTACACCGCGACCCACAGCGGCGCCCGCGGCGGGCGGTGGTCGGGCCACGGGTGCTTGGCCTTGCCGGACTTCACCGCGGGAGAGCCCTTCCAGTACTGGCCGTTCTTCACCTTGCCGACCACACCTGATCCGGGCGCCACGTCGGCGTTCTTGCCGACGACCGCGCCGGGAAGCAGCGTCGTCCTGGCTCCGACGGTGGCGTCGTTGCCGACGGTGATCGCACCGACGTGGAACAGGTCACCGTCGATCCAGTGCCCGGTCAGGTCGACCTCGGGCTCGATGGAGCAGCGGTGCCCCAGCGTCAGCATCCCGGTCACGGGCGGCGCGGAATGCAGGTCGACGCCGTTGCCGACGTTGTTGCCGAGCGCGCGGGCGTAGTAGACGAGCCATGGCGCCCCGGCCATGTTCTCCGCGCCGCTCGCCTCGCCCAGGCGTTCGGCCAGCCACACCCGCAGATGCACCGAACCGCCGCGCGGGTACGTGCCGGGCTGCAGATCGCCGACCAGTACGCGCGCGCCGAACACGCCGATGCTCATGCGACCCGGCGGGGTGACGAAAAGCAGGAAGCCGCCGAGGACCCACCACCAGTTGATCGGCACCACCCAGTCCACCAGCGACAACTCGGAGGCGACATTGTTGGCGATGGCCAGCCAGACCACCCACTGCATCCCGGTCAGCATGGCCAGCGGCACGGTCAGCGCCGTCTGGACCCCCTGCGTGAGACGGGACACCGGCGCGACCACCCGGGTCTCGACCGCGGGGGGTGGATCGAGCTCATCGAGGTAACCGGCCAGCGAACCGAGGCGCGGATGGTCGTACAGGTCGGCGACGGTCACCTGCGGATAGCGCTGCCGCAGCGCAGCGACGAGCTGTGCCGCCGACAGCGATCCGCCGCCGAGCGCGTAGAAGTCGGCCTCCGGCCCGTCGATCTGCGCGGCGAGGACGTCGCGCCACAACCCCGCCAGCCAGCCGAGCGTGCCGCCGAGGTCCGCACCGTCGTCGCTCTCGGCGTCGCCCACCGGCCACGGCAGCGCGTCGCGGTCGACCTTCCCCGAGGTGCGAGTCGGCAGTTCGTCGACGACCACGAGACGGGGCACGAGCGCCGCGGGTAACGCCTCCGAGAGACGCGCCCGCGCGTCGGAGACGTCGAACGATCGCTCAAGGCCGGGGGTTACCGCGATGTAGCCGACCAGCAGCGGGGTGCCGCCGGCCGTCTTGCGCACCGCCGCGGCACCGCCGCTGACGCCCGGCAGGTTCACCAGCGCGGTGTCGACCTCGCCCAGCTCGATGCGGCGCCCGCCGACCTTGACCTGGTCGTCGGCGCGGCCCACGAAGTACAGCCCGTCGGACTCCAACCGCACCAGGTCACCGCTGCGGTAAGCGCGGTTCCACAGCGCGAGTGGGCTCGGATAGTGGAGCGGTGCGTACTTCTCGGCGTCCTTCTCGGGGTCCAGGTAGCGCGCCAGCCCGACCCCGCCGATGACGAGTTCGCCGACCTGGCCGGTCCGCACCGGCAGGCCCTCCTTGTCGACGACGGCCAGGTCCCAGCCCGGCAGTGGCAGCCCGATGCTGACCGGACTGTCTCCATCGAGCCGGGCAGCGCACGCGACCACCGTCGCCTCGGTGGGGCCGTAGGTGTTCCACACCTCGCGGCCTGCCGAATCGGGTCCGGCTGCCAGCCGTTCGGCCAGTTCGGGCGGGCAGGCCTCGCCGCCGAAGATCAGCAGCCGCACCGCTTCCAGCGCCTCGGCGGGCCACAGCGACGCCAGTGTGGGCACCGTGGACACGACGGTGATGTCGCGGGAGACCAGCCACGGGCCGAGGTCCATGCCGCTGCGCACCAGCGACCGAGGGGCGGGTACCAGGCAGGCGCCGTGCCGCCAGGCCAGCCACATCTCCTCGCAGGACGCGTCGAACGCCACCGACAGTCCTGCCAGCACCCGGTCGCCCGGGCCGAGCGGGTTGTCCTGCAGGAACATCTTCGCCTCCGCGTCGACGAACGCCGCCGCATTGCGATGGGTGACGGCGACGCCCTTGGGTGTGCCGGTCGACCCTGAGGTGAAGATGATCCACGCGTCGTCGCGGCTCAGCGGCGCCGCCGCGCGCCACCCGCGCGACGAGCCCGGTCCGCGAACGAGACCCTGTTCGGTGATCACCGCGACGACGGCCGCTTCGGTGAAAACCAGGTCGGCCCGCTCCTGCGGGTCGTCTGCGTCGACCGGGACATAGGCCGCACCGGTCGCCAGCGTGGCCAGGATCGCGACGTACAGCGCGTAGCTGCCCGACGGCATCCGGATCCCGATCCGGTCGCCGCGGCCGATGCCGCGTGCGCCGAGCCAGGCGACGCTGTCGTCGATGTCGGAGAGAAGTTCGGCGTAGGTGAGCTGCACCGTACCGTCGTCGAGCGCAGGCGCATCGGGGTAGCGGCGTGCGGTGTCGTGCAGGATGTCGATCAGCGTGCGTGGCTCCGAGGCGTCCTCCGAGAGCAGGTATTGGCGTGGGATCTCGGGGGTTCGATCCGCGGCTGTCACGGGTACAAACTACTCAGCGTTCCGGGCTCGCTTCTCACCGTCGGCCTGCCCGTTTCGCGTGTCGGGCAGCCACCTGGCACAATGAGCGGCTTGGAGGGGAGTATTCCTTCGCCACGGTGTCGTCATCACGTTGTCCGTCATCGGACGACCGGTGCCGTGGGCCTACCGCCGGCGGCGGTGGTGGAAGAGACCTCCGGCGTTTGAACGACGACCGGAGGTTTGATGAACGTAAGTGGACTCGAGTGGGGCATCACGCTTGCCGTGACGATCGGCATCCTGCTCTTCGACGTGATAGTGATCGGGCGTCGCCCGCACGAGCCGTCCAAGCGGGAGACCGCGACCTACCTGACGGTCTACGTCAGCCTCGCCATCGCGTTTGGGCTGTGGGTGTGGTTCTTCCACGGCAGCCAGTTCGGAATCGAGTTCTTCGCGGGTTGGCTCACCGAATACAGCCTGTCGGTGGACAACCTGTTCATCTTCCTGATCATCATGGCCAGCTTCAAGGTGCCGCGGATCTATCAACAGCAGGCCCTGCTCGTCGGCATCATCCTGGCGCTGATCTTCCGTGGCATCTTCATCGCGCTGGGTGCGGTGGCCATCGAGCAGTTCTCGTGGGTGTTCTACCTCTTCGGGGCGTTCCTGATCTACACCGCGGCGAAGCTGGTCAAAGACACCGACCATGACGACGACGCCGACAACGGCGTGGTCCGGTTCGCGCAGAAGCACCTGAAGTTCACCGATGAGTGGGACGGTCTGCGGCTGTGGGTCAAGGAGAACGGCTCCCGACTGATGACCCCGATGTTCCTCGTCATCGTCGCGCTCGGCACCACCGACTTGCTCTTCGCGCTGGACTCCATCCCCGCGATCTACGGCCTGACCCGCGAGCCCTATCTGGTGTTCACCGCCAATGTGTTCGCGCTGATGGGGCTGCGGCAGCTGTACTTCCTGCTCGGTGATCTGCTCAAGCGGCTGGTCTACCTGTCGCAGGGGCTGGCGTTCATCCTGGGCTTCATCGGCATCAAACTGCTGTTGCACGCGCTGCACGAGAACGAGGTGCCGTTCATCAACGGTGGTGAGCACGTGCCGGTGCCGGAGATCCCGACGCTGCTGAGCCTCGGCGTGATCATCGTCACGCTGCTCATCACGACCGTCGCGAGCCTGTACAAGACACGGGTGCACGACGTGCGCAAGGAGAACGGCGCGGACGGCGGAGATGCCGGTCAGACGGATTCCGATCCGAACGCGACCCCGGCGGATCCGCAGAACGATCCCACCCGCTGACCGGATTCCCTTGCGCTCGCGCTGATCGCAACACTGCATCGGAGCCGTCGGTCTGGATAGCGTCGTCGCGTGCGGCTTTTCGTGGCGGAGGACGACGGCGTGAGCGAACTCACGCAAGGTGATCAGCAGATCATCCGTGTCACGGCGTCGGACCTGCAGCAGGCGCGGCGGGTGCGCGCCCGGATCCGCGCAGGTGCCGACGACGTGGCCGTGATACTCGACGTCACGATCTCGGTGGCCGGTGACTTCCGTTCGGCGCAGAACCTTCTTGTCGGGGCGCTCGCACCTGCGCACGCCCAGACCGTGCATTATGCCGGCACCGTCGAGGGTCTGGCCGGGTTGATCGCGGACATCGCATCGGCCGAGGTAGCCGACGGCGTCACGCTGATCCCGGCCTCGCCACGCCAGGACGTGGGGGCGGTCGGGCGTGACGTGCTCGGTCGCCTCGCGCTGAGGGATCAGCCTCGCGCGTCCTGAAGCGCGGCGTCGGACCTGCGAGAGTGGGGCCCATGCACCGAATTCGGCCGATCTGCGTGCACAGAGCCCACGGTCGGCGCCGGTCTAGCCGCTGCCGTCCCAGCGTTCGTGCACCCGGTCCAACCCGTCAGGCGTCAGCCGCCCGAACAACCGCAACCGCGCCATGCCGCCGTCGGGGTAGATGTCCAGACGTGCCTCGGTGACGGGCCTGTCGGAGTCGATCAGGAACCGGTGCCGCGTATCGGGCTGCAACTCGGTCTGCTCCAGCAGATCGAACCAGTCACCGTCACCGTCGCGACCGCGCAGTCGTGCGGAACCGGGGGCGTTCCCGATGAAGTACGACGTGTCCAGTTCGGCCGCCGCCAGCACGCCCTGCCCTGCCAAACGCACTTGCACCCAGTCGTTTCCGGTGTCACGCCGCCGCGACGTCTCCCAGCCGTCACCCATCGTTCGGGGTGTGCCCGGTAATAGCAGATTGTTGGGCGAGCTGTAGAACATGTTGGAGCAGCCGGTGATTCGTCCGCCGTTCTCCAAAGCCGCAAGGTCCAAAGGGAGTTCGGTGAAGCGTGGATCCAGCAGCCCCTCGCCGTGCACCCGGAACCGCGCCACACCGCCGTCGGGATAGATCGCGAGCCGGACGTGGGTCCACCGCCGCGGCGAATCGACGGAGCACGGGTTGCGGGTATCGCCGTTGATCGCGTGGCGTTCGACGATCGTCGTCCATTCAGTCTTCTCGACCAGCTCCTCGGGCGCCGGGTAGCCCTCCACGAACGCGGCCTCGACCGAGACCTCCGGCGGGTAGTTGCCGGTGAACCACGCGGTGTCGACCACCACTCCACGGACGACGGCCGGCGCGCCGAGTCGCACGATCGCGAAGTCGTGGGAATCGGATGTCGCGCCGCGGCGCCTGCGGGTCTCCCAGCCGTCGTAGACCTGGCCCTTGTGGCCGAAGGTCGCGGGACGGTGCTCGGCGGGGCCGGGCTTGATCAGGTTCTCCTTCTCGGCGAACACGTCGTCGTTGGCCCACAACACCGCGCCGCCCGCGGACCGGGCGGCGAGATCGGGTAGCGACAGGAAGTGGGACTGGCCGGCTGGCCGGGGTGACGCGGTGCTCACTCGGACGAGCCTAGGCGAACGGGCCTGACCCGTCGTCACCAGTTGTTATAGCCGCCCTCGGGCCCGAGCATGCGCTCGAGCCGGGTTCGGTTGATGCGGGCCAGCTCGTTACGGACCACCTTGCGCTCGGTCTCGTAATCGTTGTGCAGCCGATCGCGCATCGACGCGAGCACGTCGTCCGCGCAGTAGCCGTTGATGAACATCACGAAGCCGAATCCGAAGTGGTCGACGTAGGCCTTCGACGCATTCGCCAGCTCGGCCATCATGCCGGGCCGTTCGTCGACGATCGCGCACTGCTCAGCCTGCGACTTCTCGCTGCCGGGCCGCCGACCGACATCCGGGTAGGCCTGCAGGATCGAGTCGATCGACTCCTCACCCAGACCGAACAGCAGCGTGTCGGCGAAACGGAACAGCCGGTCATGGCAGTCGAACGGGCGGGCGCGGGCCACGTCCGCGGCCAGCGGAACGCTGTAGCAGCACTCGAAGACGGCGTGGACGGCGCGGCGCGTCGGCATCGCGTTGAACGCGTCCAGTCCGATCCCCTGATGCAACAGCACAAGGTCATGATCGGAGCGTCAAGCGGCGCGCGCGTTACGGCGTGTTACAGCCACGCTAATTAAATCGCTGCGACGTGGGCCTCATGCGTCACACATATCGGCATTCTGCACAGGCTCACTCGAACTTTCCCTGGAAAGCTCGGATCTGTGTGACTGCTGGGGCTGCCGGGCCTAGTGGCCCTCGGTCTTCAGCCGTTCGATCGACCGCTGCACCTCGGCCTCGGCTTCCTCGCGGCCCACCCAGTCGGCGGCCTTGACGAACTTGCCGGGCTCGAGGTCTTTGTAATGCACGAAGAAGTGCTTGATCGCGTCGAGCTCGAAGTCCGAGACGTCGCCGATGTCCTGGATGTGGTCCCAACGCTGGTCGGCGAGCACGCAGAGCACCTTGTCGTCGCCGCCCTTTTCGTCGGTCATCCGGAACATGCCGACCGGCCGGGCCTCCACGATGCACCCGGGGAACACCGGCTCGGGCAGCAGCACCAGCGCGTCCAGCGGATCGCCGTCCTCGCCGAGAGTGTCCTCGATGTAGCCGTAGTCGGTCGGGTAGCCCATCGCGGTGAACAGGTAGCGATCGAGCTTGACCTTCCCGCTGTCATGGTCGACCTCGTACTTGTTACGTGAACCCTTCTGGATCTCGATGAGGACATCGAACTGCACGGCGGGACTCCTAGGTGCGCTGGGACAGGGGCCGCGCACGCGAGTTGCACGGACGGGTCAGGGCGTCGCTGGCGACGCGGGTCAACACTAAACGAGGGATACCCTGCTCTACAGGGTGGCTCTGTGTAGTCGAGGGAGAGCAGGAGATCATGCGGCCCAGTGGGTGGCGGCGATCCACTTATGTGGTGGTGGGGGCGTCGGTTCTGTTGCTGGTCGTTGTCGTCGTCGCGGCAGCTGCGCTGGTCGCAGGCAGGCAGACCCCCGAGCAGCAGGCGGTCGAGCCGGTGCCGGCCCCGGCAACCGCCGCCCCCGGCGTCGTGCCGGTCTCCGAATCCGCGGACAAACCGACCCGAGACGGCCTGGCGGCGGCGCTGCGCATGGTGGTCGCCGATCCGAATCTCGGCCGGTTCACCGGGCGCATCACCGACGCGCTGACCGGGGAAGAGTTGTGGGCCCAGGGTGCGAGCCTGCCGATGCAGCCGGCATCGACGAACAAGGTGCTGACCGCCGGGGCCGCGTTGCTGACGCTGGACCGCGACACCCGGTTGACGACGCGGGTGGTGTCTCCGTCGCCCGGGGTGCTGGTGCTCGTCGGCGGAGGGGACCAGACACTGTCGGCGGCGCCACGGAATCAGGACACGTGGTATCGGGACGCGGCGCGCATCGTCGACCTGGCCGACCAGATCCGCCGCAGCGGTGTCGTGGTGAAGACCGTCCAGGTCGACGTCAGCGCGTACCCAGGGCCGACGATGGCGCCGGGGTGGGACCCACTGGACATCGATGGTGGTGACATCGCGCCGATGGAGTCGATCATGCTCGACGGCGGCCGCACCCAGCCCGTGAGCGTGGAGTCGCGGCGGTCCAGGACACCCGCCCTGGACGCGGGCCGCGCACTCGCCGTCGCACTGCGCCTCGACCCGGCCAAGGTCACGGTGCTGCCCCGCCCAGTCGCGGGGGGCAAGGAGGTCGCGTCGGTGCAGTCGCCGCCACTGATGCAACGATTGCGCGACATGATGAACGCCTCCGACAACGTGATGGCCGAATCCATCGGTCGTGAGGTCGCCGCGGCGCGACATCGGCCCCAGAGCTTCGACGGTGCGTCGCGGGCCGTGCTCGGCGCCCTCGAGGACGCAGGTATCGACATCGCCGGGGCGAGGATCCTGGATTCCAGCGGCTTGTCGGTCGACGACCGGTTGACGGCCGAAACCCTCGACGGCATCATCCAGGCGGCCGCAGGCGAATCCACGCCCGCGCTGCGACCGCTGGTGGATCTCCTGCCGATCGCCGGGGGAAGCGGCACGCTGTCCAACCGCTACCTCGACACCGACGGCGGACGCGCCGCGGCAGGCTACCTGCGGGCCAAGACGGGGTCACTGACGCGGACCAACACGCTTGCCGGCATCGTCACCGACGAAAGCGGGCGGGTGCTGACCTTCGCCCTGCTGTCCAACGACGCGGGGCCGACGGGTCGAACCTCGCTGGACGCCTTCGCCGCCACCCTTCGAACCTGCGGATGTCGAACATGAGCTCAACTGCTGTGTCTCCGAAAAAGGACCGCTTCACCGTCGGAGGTGCGGTCGACTGGAATCTGGCCGCGACTCTCGGCGGCAGACTGGCCCGCTCGGAGCCCCCGGTCACCGAGTACACCCGCAGGCAGGCGATCGACCAGCTCGCCGAGTCGGCCCGCGCATCCGAGGTGCCGGTGCGCGAGGTGACCGGACTCATCGAGGGCGCCGAGATCCAGGAAGCGCGAATTATCAACCGCCCCGAGTGGATTCGTGCAGCAGCACAGTCGATGCGGGTGATGACCGGTGGCGGGGACGAGGATGCCAAGCCGCGTGCTGTCAGCGGACGCATCGCCGGCGTGCAGACCGGCGCGGTGCTGGCCTTCATATCCTCAGGCATCCTGGGCCAGTACGACCCGTTCGCGACGGGCGGCGGTGAGCTGCTCCTGGTGTATCCCAACGTGATCGCCGTGGAGCGTCAGCTCAGAGTGTCGCCCGCCGACTTCCGGATGTGGGTGTGCCTGCATGAGGTCACCCATCGGGTGCAGTTCCGGGCCAATCCCTGGCTGGCTGACCACATGTCGAACGCGCTCGCAGTGCTGACAGAGGACGGCGCGGACGACCTGACCAAGGTCGTCGGCCGGCTCGGTGAGTATGTCCGTGACCGCCAGGTGGTGGTGAAAAATGGTGAGCCGGAGCTGAACTCGACCGGGGTGATCGGCCTGCTGCGGGCCATCCAGGGGCAGCCGCAGCGCGCCGCGCTCGACCGGCTGCTGGTGCTCGGCACGCTGCTCGAGGGCCACGCCGAACACGTGATGGATGCGGTGGGACCTGCGGTGGTGCCGTCGGTGGCCTCGATCAGGCACCGCTTCGATCAGCGCAGGCAGCGCAAGCAGTCTCCGCTGCAACGGTTGCTGCGGGCGCTGCTCGGGGTTGACGCCAAGATGAGTCAGTACACCAAGGGCAAGGCGTTCGTCGACGATGTGGTGGGCAAGGTCGGCATGACGCGTTTCAACGCCGTGTGGACGGATGCCGAAAGTCTGCCGCTCCCAACGGAAATCGACGAGCCGCAGCGATGGATCGACCGGGTGCTGTAGCGGCGCTGCGCGCTGCTGTCGCGGGCTTCGTGCGCGACCACCCGACCGGTGAGGACCGGTGGTGTGTGGCGTTGTCCGGTGGGCCTGACTCGTTGGCGCTCGCGGCCGTCGCGGCATCGCTGGTCCCGACCACGGCCCTGATCGTCGACCACCGCCTTCAACCGGGGTCTCATCTCGTGGCGGCGGCCGCGCGGGAGCAGGCGCTCGCGGTCGGTTGCGTCGGCGCAGAGGTGTTGTGCGTCGACGTGGGTTCCGGCGGAGGCCCGGAGGCGGCTGCCCGCACAGCCAGATACCGCGCGCTCGACGAGGCGCGCCGCAGCGCGCCCGTGCTGCTGGCGCACACCCTCGACGACCAAGCCGAGACCGTGCTGCTCGGACTGGGTCGCGGCTCGGGTGCCCGCTCGATCGCAGGCATGCGGCCGTACGCTCCGCCGTGGTGCCGTCCACTGCTCGGGGTGCGGCGCGCGGTGACCCATCAGGCGTGCGCGGAGCTGGGGCTGACCCCGTGGCATGACCCGCACAACACCGATCCGCGCTTCACCAGGGTCCGGTTACGTACCGAGGTGTTGCCGGTGCTCGAGGACGTCCTCGGTGGCGGCGTCGCGGAGGCCCTGTCCCGTACGGCGTCCGCGTTGCGCGAGGACGGGGACGCGCTCGACGCCACCGCGGCGCGGGTTCTCACCGAACTCGGCGGAGGCGACCTGCGCATCACCGCGCTGGTTCCGTTGCCCGCTGCGGTTCGGCGCCGGGTGATCAGGGGCTGGCTGCTGGCAGGAGGCGCGTGCGCGCTGACGGAGAAGCAGATCCGGGCGGTCGACGCTCTCGTGACCGACTGGCGGGGCCAAGGTGGTGTCGCGGTGCCCGGCGGGCTGACCCGCGAAAGGCTGTTCGCCGGACGGCGGCAGGACGTGTTGGTTCTGTATCGCGAGCCCGTCGGGACGTAGCACGCGCTTTTCCTACTAGGCTGGACCCGTGCCTGCTCAGCCTGCGGACTTGTATCCCGGGGATATCAAATCGGTGTTGCTCTCGGAAGAACAGATCAAAGCCAAGACCGCGGAACTCGCAGCGAAGATCGGGATCGACTACCGAGACGCGGCGTCGGGGCAGGATCTGCTGCTCATCACCGTCCTCAAAGGGGCGGTCATGTTCGTCACCGATCTGGCCCGAGCCATCCCGCTTCCCACCCAGCTGGAGTTCATGGCGGTCAGCTCCTACGGGTCGTCGACCTCGTCGTCCGGCGTGGTGCGCATTCTCAAGGACCTCGATCGCGACATCAACGACCGCGACGTGCTGATCGTCGAGGACATCGTCGACTCCGGGCTCACGCTGTCCTGGCTGTTGCGGAACCTCGCGACCAGGCGTCCGCGTTCGCTGCGGGTCTGCACCCTGCTGCGCAAGCCCGACGCGGTGCGCGCGGACGTCGACATCGAGTACATCGGCTTCGACATCCCCAACGAATTCGTCGTCGGCTACGGGCTTGACTACGCCGAACGTTACCGAGACCTGCCCTACATCGGCACTCTGGACCCGAAGGTGTACGCAGATTCTTGAGAGTGGCATGACTGATACAGCACCCGCGCACGCGCGGAGCAGAACGGTCTTACGCATCTGCCCTCTCTGCGAAGCCACGTGCGGCCTGACGCTGACCATCGAGGACGGCCACGTCACCGGAGCGCGCGGCGACCGCGACGACGTGTTCTCCGCCGGATTCATCTGTCCGAAGGGCGCGAGCTTCGGAGAACTCGACAACGACCCCGACCGGTTGAGTGCGCCTCTGATTCGTCGGGATGGCGTGCTGACCGAGGCGACGTGGAAAGAGGCGTTCGCCGCGATGGCCGACGGCCTCGGCGCCGCGGTCCGCGACCACGGCGGCGCATCGGTGGGGGTGTACCTCGGCAATCCCAACGCCCACACCGTGGCCGGCGCGCTGTACCCGCCGCTGATCATCCGCGGCCTCGGCACCCATCAGGTCTACTCGGCGAGCACGCTCGATCAGATGCCCAAGCATGTGTCGCTCGGGCTGATGTTCGGCAGCCCCGTGGCGTTCACGGTGCCGGATCTGGACCGCACCGACTACCTCGTGATCATCGGCGCGAATCCGCTGGTGTCCAACGGCAGCCTTGCCACTGCCGCCGACTTCCCCGGCAAGCTGCGCAGCGCTGCGCAAGCGGGGCGGACGCTCGATCGTCATCGACCCGGCCCACACCCGCACCGCCGAACTCGCCGACCGCCACCTCGCGCCGCGGCCGGGTACCGACGCCGCGCTGCTGTTCGCGATCGTGCACGTGCTGTTCGACGAGGACCTGGTCGACCTCGGGCGGTGGCCGACTTCGTCACCGGCGTCGACGAAGTTCGGGATCTCGCGTCAGGATTCGCACCCGAGGCCGGTCGCGGCACACTGCGGGATGACGCGGAGGAGATCAGGACACTGGCCCGCGAGCTGGCGGCCGCTCCGACCGCCGCGGTGTATGGCCGGATGGGCAGCTCGACGGTCGAGTTCGGCACGCTGGGCAGTTGGCTCGTCGACGTCGTCAACATCCTCACCGGCAACCTGGACCGCCCCGGCGGTGCGATGTTCCCGCTGTCCGCCGTCGCGCCCGCACCGCGCGGCCACAAGCCCGGCCGCGGGTTCCGCACCGGCCGCTGGCACAGCCGGGTGTCCGGGCATCCGGAGGTGCTATCGGAGCTGCCGGTCGCCGTGCTCGCCGAGGAGATCGAGACACCCGGCGAGGGCCAGATCGAGGCGATGATCACGATCGCGGGCAACCCCGTGCTGTCCGCGCCGGACGGCGACCGCCTCGACCGTGCGCTGGCACGGCGTCGGCTTCATGATTGCTGTCGACCCGTACCTCAACGAGACCACCCGCCACGCGGACGTCGTGCTGCCGCCCCCGCCGCCGTCGCGCAGCCCGCACTTCGACTTCGCGCTGAACAACCTCGCGGTCCGCAACAACGCCCGCTTCTCCCCGCCCGCGCTGCCCTTGGACGGGCAGACCGGACGAGGCGGAGATTCTGTCGCGAATTGCGTTGGTGCTCTACGGAATCGGCTACGACGCAGACCCCGCGCTCGTCGACGAGCAGGTCATCGCCACCACGCTGGCGAAGGAGACCGCCGACGCGGCCTCCCCGGTCGCCGGGCGGGCGGTCGACGAGCTGACCGCGCTGCTGCCTGCCGGGCCTGGTTACGAGCGCAGGCTCGACATGATGTTGCGTATCGGCGCGTACGGTGACGCCTTCGGTGCGCGGCCCGACGGCCTGACGCTGGAGCGGCTGAAGGCCGCGCCGCACGGCATCGACCTCGGCCCGCTGCAGCCGCGACTGCCCGACCTACTGCGCACGCCGTCAGGGCTGATCGAGCTCGCACCGCCACCGTTGGTCGCCGATGCGGCACGACTGCGCGACGCGCTGGGCCGCCCGGCGGAGGGATTCGTGCTCATCGGCCGGCGGCATCTGCGGTCGAACAACAGCTGGATGCACAACCTGCCCGCGCTGGCAGGCGGCACCAACCGGTGCACGCTGCAGATGCATCCCGCCGACGCCGCCGACCTCGGCGTCACCGACACGGCGATCGTCAAGGGGCCCGGCGGCGAGCTGGTGGTACCCGTCGAGGTGACCGAGGGCATCCGTCGTGGGGTGCTGTCGTTGCCGCACGGCTGGGGACACGACCGGGGCGGCACCGGCCAAAAGCTGGCAGCCGGCGAGCCGGGCGTGAACGTCAACCAGCTCAACGACGGTTCGCTGCTCGACCCGCTGTCGGGCACCGCGGTGCTCAACGGCATCCCCGTTCTCGTCGGACCAGCGGTAGGCCCGGCGCTGGTTTAGGTCAACTCCCAGATGACCGTCACCGAGAAGCCGACGGTCTGCTGACCCGGCTCCAGCGGGACCGCAGCCTCCATGGCCCGTGGCGCCTGCAACGGGATCGGCGGGGTCGACCCGGCCGACTCGGAGATCGAGATGACCTTGCCGAGGCCGAGGCCGGAGAGCTCCGCGTATTGGCCCGCACGGTCTTTGGCGTCTTCGAAGGCACGCGCTCTGGCGTCCCGGACCAATTGCGAATCGTCCTCGATGGAGTAGCTGATCGAATTGATGCGTGTCGCGTTGCCGCCGGTGCTGACGATCAGACCGATCGCGTCCGACGCCCGGCCGAGGTCGCGGATCTTCACATTGACGGAGTTCGTTGCCCGGTACGCAGAGATCGAGGTGCCGTCGGAGTCGTACTGCGGCTGCAGACCGGCGGCGGTGGTGGCGATGTCGTTGCGGTCGACGCCGAGCCCGGCGAGCCCGTCGATCACCGCCTGCTGACGCTCGTTGGTCTGGTTCATCGCCGCCGTGGCGTCGGGCCCGAGGAACTCCATCGACGCGTTGATCGTCAAGGTGTCAGGCGTGCCCTGTACCTGGCCTTCGCCGACCACGGTCACCTGCCGGGTGTCAGAGCTCGGTTCCAGCGTGGGGCCGCTCTGCGCGTCGCACGCGGTCAGCCCGGCCGCCGTCAACCCCGCCGCGGCGACGGCGATGAGCGTGTTCCTGACTGTCTTCGCGCGCGCTGCGATCGGCATGCCTGCGACCCTAGCGCGTCGGCGCAACCCCGACGACGATCATCGCGCGGTCCGGCCCCGCGAACGTGACGACACCGCCGCAGCGCAATAAACCACTGTTCCAACCGAATCCCGTTCTCGCAGACCGGGAGGGTGTACGTGACGCCTACGAGTGCATCGCCGCGTTCTCGGCCACCGACTTCCGCGTAGACCTCGGCACCGTCGGCCGAACGCGTTGAGAATGCACAGCTGAACGTTTACGGTGATGCGCCACACGGGATCACCGACACCCACGAAGACCGCCTCAAACCAAGACCTGCTCAGCTTCCTCAACAGTTACCGACAAGGAGATCGCAGATGACCCGACCTGACACCGTGGTGCTCGTGCACGGACTGTGGATGACGCCACGCAGTTGGGAGGAGTGGGTTGCGTACTACGATGCGAAGGGATTCCGTGTCGTGGCGCCCGCCTACCCCGGCTTCGAGGTGGAGGTCGAAGCGCTGCGCGAGAACACCGACGTGATCGCGAATCTGACCGTGCCGGAGACCGTCGACCATCTCGCCTCGGTGATCGGCGAGCTCGACAAGCCGCCGATCATCATCGGCCATTCGTTCGGCGGCACGCTGACCCAGCTGCTGGTGGACCGCAACCTCGGCGCCGCAGCTGTCGTCATCGACTCCGCGCCGACCGAGGGGGTGCGGGTCAACCCGCTCTCGCAGGTGAAGTCGTTGTTCCCGGCGCTGAAGAACCCCGCCAACTACCACCGGGCGGTCGGCTTCACCCCAGAGGAGTTCCACTACGCCTTCACCAACACCCTCAGTGCGGAGGACTCGAAGACGGTCTACGACCGCTATGCGATCGCCGCGCCAGGAAACTGGGTGTGGGCCTACGGGCTGATCGCCAACTTCAAGCCTGGCCATCAGGAGACGTGGGTCGATTACAGCCGAAGTGACCGCGCCCCACTGCTGTTCATCGCGGGTGGCAAGGACCACATCATGCCGGTGTCGGTGAACAAGTCGAACGCCAAGCACTACGCCAAATCGAGTGCGCGCACCGATTTCCACGAGTTCCCCGAGCGCGACCACTGGACGTGCGGAGCTCCCGGCTGGCAAGAGGTCGCCGACTACGCCCTGGACTGGGCCCTCAAAAACTCGCGATGATTCTTAAATGCAGCTAACACACATCGGTGGTCCGACCGTGCTCGTCGAGCTGGCAGGCTGGCGGATCCTGACCGACCCGACCTTCGACCCACCGGGCCGCAGGTACGGATTCGGTTGGGGCACAGCATCGGTCAAGACGGCGGGTCCCGCTGTCACCGCCGCGGACCTGGGCCGGGTCGACGTCGTGCTCCTCAGCCACGACCACCATGCCGACAACCTCGACGACGCGGGACGGGATCTGCTTTCCCGCGTCGGCGAGGTGGTCACCACGGTGCCCGGCGCGCGCCGGCTCGGCGCTGCCCGCGGCCTGGAGAACTGGGCGACGACGACGTTGACCCGCGACGGGCTTGCGCCGTTGTCGATCACCGCGACACCGTGCCGGCACGGGCCTGTGCTCAGCAGACCGATCGCGGGAAAGGTGATCGGGTTCGCCGTCAGCGTCGAGGGCACCCCACGCACGGACCTCTGGATGACCGGTGACACCGTCGTGTATCCGGCGGTCAGGGCTGCCGCCGAACGACTCGACGTGGACGTGGCGCTCGTCCATCTCGGCGGTGTCCGATTCCCACTGACCGGTCCCGTGCGCTTCACGATGACGGCCGCCGGTGCGGTGGAGGTGATCTCAACGCTCGGGCCGCGGGTCGCGGTGCCGGTGCACTGTGAAGGCTGGTCGCACTTCGACGAGCAGGAGAACGAGGCCAGACGGGTACTGGACGCGTCCGTCGTCAAGGACAAGGTCCGCTGGCTGACGCGCGGGGTCAGCGCAGAGGTATGAGGAAGTCCAGAAGGACACGGGACACTTCGTCGGGCCGCTCCTCGGTCAGCCAGTGCCCGGCGCCCTCGATCATCACTTCGCGATAGTCACCGGAGACCACCTCGCGGGCGCGGTGGCGCGGCGTGTACGCCAGGGTGGCGTCGGCGGTGCCGCCCACGAACAGGGCAGGCACCTCGATCGTCCGTGCCTGCGGGTCGGCCGTCAGCGCCCAGTTCAGGTCGAAGCAGCGGTACCAGTTCAGCGGCGCGGTGAAGCCGCCGCGGGTGAACTCGTCGACATAGACGTCGAAGTCCGCCTGGCTGATCCAGCCGGGCAGCCCGCCCGGCTCCGGGATGCGGTCGATGAAACCGGCAGGCCCCGGCTCGGACATCCGCAGCCCAGCTGCTTCGTCTGCGACCGTGCCCATCGTGAAGAGCCTGCGGAACGTGGTGGCGGGATCGCGGGCCAGTTCGGCATCGGCGGGACCCTCCTCCTGGAAGTACAGGATGTAGAAGAACCGGTCGGCGAAGATCCGGCGGAACGCCTTCGTCGTCGCCACCTTGGGCCGGGGCACCGGCGGAAGGCTGAGCCCGGCGACCGCCGAGAACCGGTCCGGCCGCAGCAGCGGCGCACCCCAGGCGACCACCGCGCCGAAGTCGTGGCCGACGAGCGCCGCCCGCTCCGCACCGACGTCGTCGAGCAGCCCGACCACATCCGCCGTGAGCTCGGCGATGTTGTAGGCGTCGGCGGCCTCGGGCCGCTCCGAACCGCCGTAGCCGCGCTGGTCGGGGGCCAGCACGTGATAGCCCGCGTCGGCCAGCGACCGCACCTGGTGACGCCAGGTGAACGCCAATTCTGGGAAGCCGTGGCAGAGGACGACGACGGGTGCCCCCGGCTCCCCGGCCTCGGTCACCCGAAGCGTCACCCCGTTCGTCTCGATGATTCTCTGACGCATTCGCGACCCCACGGGTTCTAGTGTGCGGACAGATCCGGAATTCAACCGAAATCGCGCGCTGGATGCACGCTAGGCGCGAGCAGCCCTACCGCCGGGAACTGCAGCACGTTGGGGTAGCGGTAGCCTTGACTACTCCAGCTGCGCATATTTGGAAGGATTTGGCAGGAGCACACGACTCCGGCCGCACACATTGGATGAACCGGACTCACAATATGGACCGCACCTCGCATGAATAGAAAAAATGTGATCCGCACACTCACGGTGATCGCCGTGGTGCTGCTGCTGGGTTGGTCTTTCTTCTATTTCAGCGACGACACCCGCGGGTACAAGCCCGTCGACACCTCGGTGGCGATGGCGCAGATCAACAGCGACAACGTCGACAGCGCGCAGATCGACGACCGTGAACAGCAGCTGCGGCTCGAGCTGAAGAACGGCAACGGCGACACCGAGAACAGCAACAAGGTCATCGCCAAATACCCCACCGGGTACGGGGTGACGCTGTTCGAGGCACTGCAGACCAAGAACGTCAAGACCAACACCGTGGTCACCCAGAGCAGCGTCCTCGGTTCGCTGCTGATCTACATGCTGCCGCTGCTGCTGCTCGTCGGACTTTTCGTGATGTTCTCCCGCATGCAGGGCGGCGGCGGTCGCATGGGCTTCGGGTTCGGCAAATCCAAGGCCAAGCAGCTGGGCAAGGACATGCCCAAGACCACGTTCGCCGACGTCGCGGGCGTCGACGAGGCAGTCGAAGAGCTTTACGAGATCAAGGACTTCCTGCAGAACCCCACGCGGTATCAGGCGCTCGGCGCCAAGATCCCGAAGGGCGTGCTGCTCTACGGCCCGCCTGGCACCGGCAAGACCCTGCTGGCCCGCGCGGTCGCGGGTGAGGCCGGGGTTCCGTTCTTCACGATCTCGGGTTCGGACTTCGTCGAGATGTTCGTCGGCGTCGGCGCCTCGCGCGTGCGCGACATGTTCGAGCAGGCGAAGCAGAACAGTCCGTGCATCATCTTCGTCGACGAGATCGACGCCGTCGGCCGCCAGCGCGGTGCGGGCATGGGTGGCGGTCACGACGAGCGCGAGCAGACACTGAATCAGCTGCTCGTCGAGATGGACGGCTTCGGCGACCGCCAGGGCGTCATCCTCATCGCGGCCACCAACCGTCCCGACATCCTCGACCCCGCGCTGCTGCGACCCGGCCGTTTCGATCGTCAGATCCCGGTGTCCAGTCCCGATCTGGCGGGCCGTCGCGCGGTGCTGAAGGTGCACTCGCAGGGCAAGCCGATCGCACCCGACGCCGATCTCGACGGGCTGGCCAAGCGCACCGTCGGGATGTCCGGCGCGGACCTGGCCAACGTCATCAACGAGTCGGCACTGCTGACCGCCCGCGAGAACGGCACCGTCATCACCGGCGCGGCGCTGGAGGAGGCGGTCGACCGCGTCGTCGGTGGGCCGCGCCGTAAGGGTCGCATCATCAGCGAGCACGAGAAGAAGATCACCGCCTACCACGAGGGTGGACATACCCTTGCGGCCTGGGCGATGCCCGACATCGAGCCGATCTACAAGGTGACGATCCTGGCCCGCGGCCGCACCGGCGGCCACGCCATGTCCGTGCCCGAGGACGACAAGGGTCTGATGACGCGGTCGGAGATGATCGCCCGTCTGGTGTTCGCGATGGGCGGCCGCGCCGCCGAGGAACTGGTGTTCCGCGAGCCGACCACCGGCGCCTCGTCGGATATCGATCAGGCCACGAAGATCGCCCGCGCGATGGTCACCGAGTACGGCATGAGCTCCAAGCTCGGCGCCGTGCGGTACGGCACCGAACACGGCGACCCGTTCCTGGGCCGCACCATGGGCACCCAGGCCGACTACAGCCACGAGGTCGCCCAGATCATCGACGACGAGGTGCGCAAGCTCATCGAGGCCGCCCACACCGAGGCGTGGGAGATCCTCACCGAGTACCGCGACGTGCTCGACACCCTGGCCGGCGAGCTGCTGGAGAAGGAGACGCTGCACCGCGTCGAGCTCAAGGCCATCTTCGGCGACGTGAAGAAGCGGCCCCGATTGACCATGTTCGACGACTTCGGTGGGCGGGTGCCCTCCGACAAGCCGCCGATCAAGACGCCGGGTGAGCTGGCCATCGAGCGCGGTGAGCCGTGGCCCAAGCCGGTGCCCGAGCCCGCGTTCAAGACCGCCATCGCGCAGGCGTCCCAGGCCGCGGCCGAGGCCGCCCACAACAACGGCGGCAACGGTTCCCACAGTGCTCCGGCCGGGCCGACCCAGCCGGACTACGGTGCCCCCGCAGGTTGGCACGCACCCGGGTGGCCGCCGCCGCACGGCGCACCGCCGCAGCAGCCGCAGGGCGGTCGGTATCCGCCCCCACCCCCGCAAGGGGAATGGCAGGGCCCGCCGCCCACTCCGTATCCGGGCTACCCCTCGTATCAGCCGTACCCGCAGCCAGGGCAACACGCTCCGCACGGAGGTGCGGCCCCGAACGAGGACCCGGGCCATGACAATGCGAAGGAGAACGGGCGGACCACTCCGCCGGCCGATGGCTGATTCCGAAACGGAGACTTCGATGACGCGGTCCCCCAACAACCACTCGACCACGCTCACCGACGCGGATTTCGATCAGCCCCGCGCGGAAGCGGCGGTCCGCGAGTTGCTGATCGCGGTGGGTGAAGACCCTGATCGCCACGGTCTGGCGGACACGCCTGCCCGGGTGGCGCGCGCGTACCGCGAGATGTTCGCCGGTCTGTACACCGATCCGGACACGGTGCTGAACACCACCTTCGACGAGCAACACGACGAGCTGGTGTTGGTCAAGGAGATTCCGATGTACTCGACCTGTGAGCACCATCTGGTGGCCTTCCACGGCGTCGCTCACGTCGGCTACATCCCTGGGGTGGACGGTCGGGTCACCGGGCTGTCGAAGATCGCGCGGCTCGTGGACCTCTACGCCAAGCGTCCCCAGGTCCAGGAACGGCTGACGGGGCAGATCGCCGACGCCTTGATGCGCAAGCTGGATCCGCGCGGCGCGATCGTGGTGGTCGAGGCCGAGCATCTGTGCATGGCGATGCGCGGTGTGCGCAAGCCGGGCGCGGTGACGACCACCTCCGCGGTGCGCGGGCAGTTCAAGCACGACAACGCCTCTCGGGCTGAGGCTCTGGATCTGATCCTTCGCAGGTGAGGCCAGACCGGGGCGAGCGCAGCGACGGGGAATACGACCGGTCGCGCGTGCAGGTGATGGGGGTCGTCAACGTCACCGACGACTCGTTCTCCGACGGAGGCTTGTTCCTGGATCGCGACCGCGCGGTGACGCACGGTGTCGAGCTGGTTGCCCAAGGTGCCGCGATCGTCGACGTCGGCGGGGAGTCGACGCGGCCCGGTGCCACGCGGATCGACGCCGAGGTCGAGACGAGGCGAATCCTTCCGGTCGTGAAAGAGCTTGCCCAGCAAGGGATAACGGTCAGCATCGACACGATGCACGCGAAAGTGGCGCGGGTGGCACTGGAGAACGGTGCGCAGATCGTCAACGACGTATCCGGCGGCAGGGCCGATCCGGACATGGTGCGGGTGGTCGCCGACGCCGGGGTGCCGTGGGTGCTCATGCACTGGCGTTCGGTGGGCCGCGACCGTCCACACGAGGTACCGCCCTACCGCGACGTGGTCGCCGAGGTGCGCGACGAACTGATGGCGGGAGTGGACGCCGCGGTCGGCGGGGGCGTGGATCCGGGCAAGCTGATCATCGACCCTGGCCTCGGATTCGCCAAGACCGCGCAACACAATTGGGCGTTGCTCAATGCGCTGCCGGAGTTCGTGGGCACGGGTATCCCGGTGCTCGTGGGAGCGTCCCGTAAGCGGTTCCTCGGCACGCTTCTCGCAGGCGGCGACGGCGAGCCGCGGCCGCCGGCCGGGCGGGAGACCGCCACGGCGGTGATCTCCGCCCTCGCGGGTTGGCACTCCGCCTGGGGTGTTCGGGTGCATGACGTACGCGCATCGGTCGACGCGCTGGCAGTGGTGGCGGCATGGCAGGCGGGATCGCATGGCTGATCGAATCGAGCTGCGGGGGCTGACGGTCCGCGGCAATCACGGTGTCTTCGACCATGAGCGCCGGGACGGCCAGGACTTCGTGGTGGACGTCACCGTGTGGATCGATCTGTCCGCGGCGGCAGCCAGCGACGATCTCGCCGATACCGTCGACTACGGCGTGCTGGCGCAGCGTGCTGCCGACATCGTGGCAGGGCCGCCGCGGCAACTGATCGAGACCGTGGCAGGAGAGATCGCCGACGACGTGATGGGCGATGCGCGGGTGCACGCGGTCGAGGTGGTGGTGCACAAGCCTTCCGCGCCGATCCCGTTGCAGTTCAACGATGTTGCCGTGGTGGCGCGACGCGCGCGCCGCGGCGGTCGGAGAACGCCAGACGGCTTCAGTGGCCGGGGCCGAACCGCGATGACGTCTGTCGTGCTGTCCATCGGGTCGAACCTCGGCGACCGGTTGGCGCATCTGCAGTCGGTACTCGACGGTCTCGGGTCCACGGCGTCCGCGGTGTCGCCGGTGTACGAGACCGATGCGTGGGGCAACGTCGACCAGGGTCCGTTCCTGAATGCTGTTGTCCTCGCCGATGATCCGGCGCTCGACGCGCACGGCTGGTTGCGTCGCGCCCACGAGCTCGAGGACGCTGCCGGCCGGGTCCGTGAGATCCGGTGGGGGCCTCGGACGCTGGATGTCGACATCATCCGGTGCCACGGCCCTAACGGCCAGGTGACGGTCCGCGACGAGGTCCTGACCCTGCCCCATCCGTATGCGCATGAGCGCGCCTTCGTGCTGGTGCCGTGGCTCGCGGTGGATCCCGAAGCGACGTTGACGGTGGCAGGCCGCACCGACACCGTGGCAGCGCATCTGGATGCCCTCGAGCCGTCCGAGCGTGCCGGCGTGCGATCAACCGAGCTGGCCCTGCGGACCGGAAACCAGAGCTGATGGGCACGACGCGCAAGCGCGAGCTGGCCGTCGCCGTCGCCGTGACCGCGGTCGTGGGTTATCTGCTGATGTACGTCGTCTATCGGGCGTTTCCCCCGATCACCCTGTGGACCGGCATGTCGCTGCTCGGCGTCGCCGTCGCGATCGGGGCCTGGGGGTTCTTCGTGCGGGCCAGGATTCGCGACGGGGAGATCGGGGTGGGGCGGGGCCGGTTGCATCCGCTCGCGGTGGCCCGCTCGGTGGTGATCGCCAAGGCGTCGGCATGGATGGGCAGCGTGGTCCTTGGTTGGTGGCTGGCGGTGGTGGTGTTCCTGTTGCCCCGCCGCAGCAGCTTGCGAGTTGCCGCCGAAGACACCTCGGGCGCGGTGGTGGCGGCCCTGTGCGCTCTCGCACTCGTCTTCTCGGCGATGTGGTTGCAGCATTGCTGCCGGTCACCCGACGACCCGTCGCCCAACGCCGACGTGGCCCCCGGCTGACCGAAACGTCGGTGCGGGCAGGAAGAATCGCCGTAGCGGTCGACACGCTGGACCACCTGTGGCGGGTACAGTCGGCCCATGACCGATCCGACCCGCGGCGGCCGCCTCAGACGCGGTGGCCGAAGGCCGGGTTGGGTCCTCATGACAGTGTTGCTGGTGTTGGCCATCGCCGCCAGTTCGGCGCTGGTTTTCACCGATCGCGTCGAGTTGCTCAAGCTGGCAGTGATTCTCGCGCTGTGGGCAGCCGTGGTCGCCGCGTTCGTCTCAGTCATCTATCGCAGGCAGAGCGACAGCGATCAGGCCAAGGTGCGTGACCTCAAGCTCGTCTACGACCTCCAACTCGAGCGGGAGATCTCCGCGCGGCGCGAGTACGAGCTGGCGGTCGAATCGCAACTGCGCCGTGAACTGGCCTCAGAGGTGCGCGCGCAGTCCGCAGACGAAGTGGCGGCATTGCGCGCCGAGCTCGCCGCGCTGCGCGCGAACCTGGAGTACCTGTTCGACGCCGATCTGTCGCATCGGCCCGCGATCGAGACGGAACGCACCGCGGGCCGGGTCAGCAGCAGCCGCATCGACACCGAGGACGAGTTCAGCGCAGCCGAGGACCCGTACGCCCCCAAAACCGAGGAGAGCCCGATCATCGATGTCCCCGCGGAGCCACACCCACCGGAGCACGAATGGTCACCGCCGCAGGGCGAACCGGTCGGTGCGCACCGCCGGTCGGGTGAACAGACCGCGGAGCGAGGCATGGCGCCGAAGAGGAGCGGACCCGCAGCGGGTAGCGCCGCCGCTGCAGCCACAGGCACCCCCGCAGCAGCGGCCGCCACCACCCCCGCACCACCTCCACAACATCCGCCCCTTCAGGCCCCGCAGCCTGCGCCGCAATCCCCGTGGGTGCCGCCGCCTCCGGCGCCGCGGCCGCAGGCCCCCGAACCGGCACCCGCGGCGTCGCAGTGGCAACCCGCTCCCGCTGAAGGGCAGTGGATTCCGCCGGGCGAGCCGGGCAGCAACTGGGTGGCGCCACCGGCCAACGGAACCCACGACGAGTACGTCGGCAGGCGGCGGGCCCCGGACACGCCACCCCAGCCGTCGGCGCCGCAAGACGTCACTCCGCCGCCTGCCGTACCTCCGCGCGGCAGGCATTACGCGGCGGGCGAACAGCCGTCGCCGACTCCAGCTGCCGCAGCGGCCGAAGAACTCGCCGAGCCGGAAGCCGATGCCGACGGCGGTGTAGATCGGCGGTGCCCATGCCGGTGGGCAGCCGGTCGCCGACCTGATGGCGCGATTGCAGGCGTCGCCGTCGGGCGGTGGTCGGCGAAGGCGCCGAGAGGATTGAGCTAGGCTCTTGGCGACCGTCCGGTACCCATGGAAAGGGACCGGAACGACGCCATGAGAATCTGCGAGGTCGACTGCGATGATGCAGCCCCCCGCCGTCGGGAGCGCTCCACACGACGGATTACGACCGGCTCGGCTGACGATCGGTGTGATCTCGGCGGGCCGGGTCGGTACCGCCTTGGGGGTGGCGCTGGAACGCGTCGAACACGTCGTCGTCGGTTGCAACGCGGTCTCGAGCGCCTCGCGCGAGCGTGCGAAGCGCTGGCTGCCCGATACCCCGATACTGCCGGTCGACGAGGTTGCGGCGCGGGCCGAGCTGCTGCTGCTGGCCGTTCCCGACGCCGAACTTCCCGCGTTGGTGACCGGGCTCGCCGCGACCGGTGCGGTGCGTCCGGCCACCATCGTCGTCCACACCTCGGGGGCCAACGGGATCGGTCTGCTGGCACCCCTGGCCGAGCGGGGCTGCATCACGCTCGCCATCCACCCCGCGATGACGTTCGTCGGCACCGAGGAGGATGTGGACCGGCTGCCTGGCACGTGTTTCGGTATCACCGCAGGCGACGAGATCGGCTACGCGATCGCCCAGTCCCTGGTGCTGGAGATCGGCGGGGAGCCTTTCCGGGTTCGCGAGGATGCTCGCACGCTGTATCACGCGGCGCTGGCGCATGCCAGTAACCACGTCGTCACCGTGCTTCTCGACGCGGTCGACGCGCTGCGGGCGGCCCTGTGGGGTCAGGAGTTGCTGGGGCAGCAGACCGTCGCCGACACCCCGGGCGGCCTCGCCGAGCGGATCGTCGGCCCGCTGGCACGTGCGGCGCTCGACAACGCGTTGCAGCGCGGACAGGCGGCGCTCACCGGCCCGGTGGCGCGTGGGGACGCCGCGGCGGTCGCAAGCCATCTACATGCTTTAGGTGAAGTGAATCCCGATGTGGCGCAGGCATATCGGGCGAATTCGTGGCGTACCGCGCAGCGTGCACATGCGCCGGAAGCCGTGTTCGAGGTGCTGGCGGAAGCAGGACAGTGATGAGCAGTCGCAATGCCCCGAAATTCATTGCGGGCCAACTCAACGTGTATTCGCGGCCGCGCGAGGTGTCTGACGTGACGCGCGCGCTGCGTGCCACCGGCCGCCGCATCGTGCTGGTGCCGACGATGGGTGCCCTGCACAACGGACATCTGACGCTGATCCGGGCAGCCAAACGGGTGCCGGGTGCCGTCGTGGTGGTGTCGATCTTCGTGAACCCGTTGCAGTTCGCCGCGGGCGAGGACCTCGATGCGTACCCGCGCCCGCTGGACGACGATCTCGCCGCGTTGCGCGCCGAGGGCGTCGAGGTGGTGTTCACCCCGGCCCCCGACGACATCTACCCGCACGGTATGCGCACCACCGTGCAGCCGGGGCCATTCGGTGCTGAGCTTGAAGGCGCTTCGCGCCCAACCCATTTCGCCGGTGTTCTGACCGTGGTACTGAAACTGTTCAACACCGTCCATCCGGATCGCGCGTTCTTCGGAGAGAAGGATTACCAGCAGCTGGTCCTGATCAGGCAGATGGTCGCCGATCTGGACGTCGGCGTCGAGGTCGCGGGGGTGCCCATCGTGCGTGAGCCCGACGGGCTGGCCATGTCGTCGCGCAACCGTTACCTCGACCCGGTCGAACGCGAACAGGCCGGTGCGCTGTCGGCGGCGCTGCTGGCCGGAATGTACGCGGCGTCGACCGGGGTGGCAGCAGCGCTGGATGCAGCCGGCGCTGTTCTGGACGAGGTGCCCGCTCTCGAACTCGAGTATCTGGAAGTGCGCGATCCGATGCTGGGGCCTGCGCCCGCCGAAGGTGCAGGCCGGATGCTGATCGCGGCCAGGCTGGGTCGCACCCGTCTGCTCGACAACATCGCGATCGACATCGGTGCAAGTGCCGGCGTGGACGGTCATCCGCGGCCCGCATCGGCAGAGAGCCACGAATTGCCCTGGAGGAATTGATGTTTCGGACCATACTGAAATCGAAGATCCACCGAGCCACCGTGACGCAGGCGGATCTCCACTACGTCGGGTCGGTCACTGTCGACGCCGACCTGATGGACGCCGCCGACCTCGGTACCGATCCGGCGTTCGTGCCGCCGGATTCCTCCGAAGTGTTGTCGCCGAGGTGATGTCATGCTGCTCGCGATAGACGTCCGCAACACCCACACCGTTGTCGGCTTGATCTCCGGCGCGGGTGATCACGCCAAAGTCGTTCAGCACTGGCGCATCCGCACCGAATCCGAGGTGACGGCCGACGAACTGGCTCTGACGATCGACGGTCTGATCGGTGACGACGCCGAACAGCTCACCGGCGCTGCAGGCCTGTCGACGGTCCCGTCGGTCCTGCACGAGGTGCGGGTGATGCTGGAACAGTACTGGCCGTCGGTGCCGCACCTGCTGATCGAGCCCGGCGTGCGCACCGGCATCCCGCTTCTGGTCGACAACCCGAAGGAGGTTGGTGCCGACCGGATCGTGAATTGTCTTGCCGCATATCACAAATTCGGTACGGCGGCGATCGTGGTGGACTTCGGTGCGTCGATCTGCGTTGACGTGGTCTCGGCCAAGGGTGAGTTCCTCGGCGGCGCCATCGCGCCCGGCATCCAGGTGTCCTCGGATGCCGCGGCCGCGCGCTCGGCGGCATTGCGGCGCGTCGAGCTGACCCGGCCGCGCTCGGTGGTCGGCAAGAACACCGTCGAGTGCATGCAGGCCGGCGCCGTGTTCGGATTCGCCGGACTGGTGGATGGTCTGGTCAACCGGGTCCGCGAGGACGTCGACGGCTTCGGCGGCGACGACGTCAATGTGGTCGCCACCGGTCACGGTGCCCCGCTGGTGCTCGACGATCTGCGCACCGTCGAGCATTACGACCGTCACCTCACCCTCGACGGGCTGCGGCTGGTGTTCGAACGTAACCGCGACAGTCAGCGCGGCAAGCGCAGGCGAGAGCCCGCTAGAAAAAGGTCCGGATCAGCTCGACCACGCGGTCGTCGGCATCCAGCACGGGGATCATGCGCCACTTGTCGAATGTGGTGCACGGGTGCGAGATCCCGAATCGCAGCCACGCCCCGACATCGGCCCGATCCCCAGGCCCCAGCCGCAGGAAGGCGTGCTGGTCGTTGAGTTTGGTGACGACGCCGGCCACCAGATCGAGCGGAACCGGCATGCCCTGGTCGAAGGACACATCACGGCGGCCCATCGTCAGGATCGCCAGATCGGGCTCCGGCCGCGACACCACCGGCGCGTACACCTCAAGGGCAGGCCACAGCCCGGAACCCCCGGAGCGCGTCAACGGCGAGGTGCGCGCGTACAGGCCGTGGTCGTGGGTCAGGTAGCAGCCACTGCGTAGAACCGTGCGCACCGCAAGGCCGGCCGGCCAGCCGGTGAGCGCGTCGGCGACGGCGTCGAAATGGGTGCTGCCGCCCGCGCTGACGACGATGCGGTCGGTGTCGAACAACGCCGCGAGCCGGATGACCGTCGCGCGCAGGTCCGCGAGGTGCGACGCGACGGCGGCGATGGCGTCGTCGGTCAGTTCCTGGTTCAGCGCGGCCTCGTAGCCCGCCACGCCGATAAGACGAAGCCGCGGTGAGGCGACCACGGCGCCTGCGACCGCGTCGACAGCGCCGTCCGAGCGGCACCCGGTCCGGCCGCCCGGCATCCCCAGCTCCACGCACACATCCACGGGCCTGCGCGCACCGGCCAGGGCTTTCGTCATCAGCTCGACACCTTGCACCGAGTCCACCCAGCAGGTGAATCGCATGTCGGGGTCGCGGTCCAGCTCGGCGGACAGCCAGTGCAGGCCGGCTGCGTCGACCAGTTCGTTGGCCAGGATCAGGTGTCGCACCCCGAACGCGCGGTAGGCGGCGGCCTGGGCGACCGTCGCGACGGTGATCCCGCAGGCGCCCGCCGCCAGCTGTCGAGCCGCCAGCTGCGGCGACATGTGTGTCTTGCCGTGCGGGGCGAGCTCGACGCCCCGTTCGCGGCACCAACCGGCCATCGTCTCCAGGTTGTGCGTCAACGCGTCGGCGCGCAGGACGCAGATCGGTCCGGTGAGGCCGGACTCGAACAGGTTGGGCGCCCTCGCGACGATCTGCGCCGGGGTGTGCCCCCACCACGGCACCGGAACTCCTTTGAAACTCCAGTCCAGCGGCTGGACGGAGAGTGCGCGCGCCGCGTTGCCATACAAGGCGGTGTCGATCGGCGCGCGGGCGGGGACGGTCATTTGTTCATTTAAGCTGGCACGTCGTGACGTCCCCAGATTCCCGCGGTTCCGGCGCAGCCGATGCGAGCAACGACGACATCCCCGAGCAGTTCCGCATCCGTCAAGGCAAGCGTGACCGTCTGCTGGCCGAGGGGCGTGACCCGTATCCCGTCGAGGTCGCCCGGACCCACAGCCTCGGGGAGCTGCGCCTGGCGTATCCGGACCTGACCGCCGACACCAAGACCGGACAGCAGGTCGGGGTGGCGGGCCGGGTGATCTTCGCCCGTAACTCGGGCAAGCTCTGCTTCGCGACGTTGCAGGAGGGGGACGGGTCTCAGCTGCAGGTAATGATCAGTCTCGATCAAGTGGGACGGGAATCACTCGACGCGTGGAAAGCCGATGTGGATCTCGGCGACATCGTGTTCGTACACGGCGAGGTGATCAGTTCCCGCCGCGGCGAACTCTCTGTGCTCGCCGACTCGTGGCAAATGGCGTCCAAATCCCTGCGGCCGCTTCCTGTGGCGCACAAGGAGATGAGCGAGGAGACGCGGGTCAGGCAGCGCTACGTCGACCTCATCGTGCGACCGGAGGCGCGGACTACTGCGCGGCAACGGGTGGCCGTGGTGCGCGCCGTACGTTCGGCGCTGGAACGTCGAGGCTTCCTCGAAGTCGAGACGCCGATGCTGCAGACCCTCGCAGGCGGCGCCGCGGCCCGTCCGTTCAAGACGCACTCCAACGCGCTTGACGCGGACCTGTACCTGCGTATCGCTCCTGAACTGTTTCTGAAGCGGTGCGTCGTCGGTGGATTCGACCGCGTCTTCGAGTTGAATCGAAACTTCAGAAACGAGGGCGCGGATTCCACGCATTCGCCGGAATTCGCCATGTTGGAGACTTATCAGGCGTACGGCACGTACGACGATTCTGCGGTCGTCACCCGCGAAATTATTCAGGAGGTAGCCGACGAAGCCATCGGCACCCGCCAGGTGCCATTGCCTGATGGCGTCGTGTATGACCTTGACGGAGAATGGGACTCCATTCAAATGTATCCCTCATTGTCGTCGGCACTCGGAGAAGAGATCACGCCGCAGACCTCGGTTGAGCGGCTTTGGCAGATCGCGGACGGCCTGGGCGTCGAGATTGCCCGTGACCGCGGTTATGGGCACGGTAAATTGGTCGAGGAACTGTGGGAATACACCGTCGGCGACAGGTTGTGGGCGCCGACGTTCGTGCGGGACTTCCCGGTCGAGACCACGCCCCTGACCCGCCCGCATCGCAGCATCGACGGCGTCACCGAGAAATGGGATCTTTACGTCCGTAATTTTGAGCTCGCGACCGGATACTCGGAGTTGATCGACCCGATCATTCAGCGCGAACGTTTCGAAGCGCAGGCGCGCGCCGCCGCTGCCGGAGATGACGAGGCAATGGTGCTCGATGAGGATTTCCTGGCTGCTCTCGAGTACGGGATGCCTCCCACGACAGGGACCGGAATGGGTATCGACCGGCTGTTGATGGCGTTGACAGGACTGTCGATTAGGGAGACGGTTTTGTTCCCGATTGTTCGCCGACACGGCAACTGAACTGCCTCGAATCCAACGTTGTTGAATGGCCCGCCAATTTATGGCACATTGGTTCGGTAGATGAGCGGCTTTTCCGCTGATCTGTACGTAGGAAGGCAGTGAAGTAATGGCTAAGAAAGTCACCGTCACGCTGGTTGACGATTTCGACGGTGAAGGCGCCGCCGATGAGACCGTGGAATTCGGTGTCGACGGCGTGAGCTACGAGATTGACCTGTCTGCCAAGAATGCGACAAAGCTTCGTAATGATCTCAAGCAGTGGGTCGAGGCCGGACGCCGGGTCGGCGGTCGTCGGCGGGGTCGTGCCGTCGGCGCCGGGCGCGGCCGCGCAGCGATCGATCGCGAGCAGAGCGCGGCAATCAGGGAATGGGCTCGCCGCAACGGTCATAATGTGTCCACCCGCGGCAGAATCCCCGCTGACGTGATCGACGCTTTCCACGCGGCGACGTAACCGTACCACACGCGCACACATCGCGAAGATCTTCGCGTTCGCTGGAGGCGAACCGTTCAGAACCCGGTCCCGGAAACGTTTCGGGGCCGCGGTGCGTTACCTGTAGCAGCGTCGGGTAGTTGCCGCCTGCAGCTCGTGGTGTCACCCCGGTAGGGGCTGCCAGGCGGGGCACCCGACGCCGCCGACCATTAGAGTGGACGGCGTAGGTGCATAGGACTAGGTATGAGCCGCCGTCAAGACGGCCATAGTGCGGGCACTTATCTATGCGATGGAGAGCAGGTAACCACGGATGTTCGAAAGATTCACCGACCGTGCGCGTCGGGTTGTCGTCCTGGCTCAAGAAGAAGCCCGGATGCTCAATCACAACTACATCGGCACCGAGCACATCCTGCTGGGACTCATCCACGAGGGTGAGGGCGTAGCCGCCAAGTCACTCGAGTCGCTGGGCATCTCCCTCGAGGGAGTGCGCAGCCAGGTCGAGGAGATCATCGGCCAGGGACAGCAGGCGCCGTCCGGGCACATCCCCTTCACCCCGCGTGCCAAGAAGGTGCTCGAGCTGAGCCTGCGCGAGGCGCTGCAGCTCGGCCACAACTACATCGGCACCGAGCACATCCTGCTCGGCCTCATCCGCGAGGGTGAGGGTGTCGCCGCTCAGGTGCTCGTCAAGCTCGGCGCCGAGCTCAACCGGGTCCGCCAGCAGGTCATCCAGCTGCTGAGCGGCTACCAGGGCAAGGAGACGGCCGAGGCCGGCACCGGCGGCCGGGGCGGCGAGGCGGGCAATCCGTCCACGTCGCTGGTGCTCGACCAGTTCGGCCGCAACCTGACCGCGGCCGCCATGGAGGGCAAGCTCGACCCGGTCATCGGCCGCGAGAAGGAAATCGAGCGGGTCATGCAGGTGCTGAGCCGCCGCACCAAGAACAACCCGGTGCTCATCGGTGAGCCCGGCGTCGGCAAGACCGCCGTCGTCGAAGGGTCTCGCGCAGGCGATCGTGAACGGCGACGTGCCCGAGACGCTGAAGGACAAGCAGCTCTACACCCTCGACCTCGGCTCGCTGGTCGCAGGCAGCCGCTACCGCGGTGACTTCGAGGAGCGCCTGAAGAAGGTGCTCAAGGAGATCAACACCCGCGGCGACATCATCCTGTTCATCGACGAGCTGCACACGCTCGTCGGCGCGGGTGCCGCCGAGGGCGCGATCGACGCCGCCAGCATCCTGAAGCCGAAGCTGGCCCGCGGTGAGCTGCAGACCATCGGTGCCACCACCCTCGACGAGTACCGCAAGTACATCGAGAAGGACGCCGCGCTGGAGCGCCGGTTCCAGCCGGTTCAGGTCGGCGAGCCGACAGTTGAGCACACCATCGAGATCCTCAAGGGTCTGCGCGACCGCTACGAGGCGCACCACCGGGTCTCGATCACCGACGGCGCCATCGCCGCCGCGGCGACCCTGGCCGACCGCTACATCAACGACCGCTTCCTGCCGGACAAGGCGATCGACCTGATCGACGAGGCGGGCGCGCGGATGCGCATCCGCCGGATGACCGCGCCGCCGGACCTGCGCGAGTTCGACGAGAAGATCGCCGACGCCCGCCGGGAGAAGGAGTCCGCGATCGACGCGCAGGACTTCGAGAAGGCCGCGAGCCTGCGCGACAAGGAGAAGACCCTGGTCGCGCAGCGTGCCGAGCGCGAAAAGCAGTGGCGCTCAGGTGACCTCGATGTGGTCGCCGAGGTCGACGACGAGCAGATCGCCGAGGTGCTCGGCAACTGGACCGGCATTCCCGGTGTTCAAGCTGACCGAGGAGGAGACCACGCGTCTGCTCCGCATGGAGGACGAGCTGCACAAGCGGATCATCGGCCAGGAGGACGCCGTCAAGGCCGTCTCGAAGGCGATCCGCCGTACCCGCGCCGGCCTGAAGGACCCGAAGCGTCCGTCGGGCTCGTTCATCTTCGCCGGCCCGTCCGGTGTCGGTAAGACCGAGCTGTCCAAGGCGCTGGCCAACTTCCTGTTCGGCGACGACGACGCGCTCATCCAGATCGACATGGGCGAGTTCCACGACCGCTTCACCGCGTCGCGGCTGTTCGGTGCGCCTCCGGGCTACGTCGGCTACGAAGAGGGCGGCCAGCTCACCGAGAAGGTGCGCCGCAAGCCGTTCTCGCGTCGTGCTGTTCGACGAGATCGAGAAGGCCCACCAGGAGATCTACAACAGCCTCCTGCAGGTCCTCGAGGACGGCCGTCTCACCGACGGTCAGGGTCGCACGGTCGACTTCAAGAACACCGTGCTGATCTTCACCTCGAACCTCGGTACGTCCGACATCTGCAAGGCGGTCGGGCTCGGCTTCACCCAGGGTGGCGGCGAGAACAACTACGAGCGGATGAAGCAGAAGGTCAACGACGAGCTGAAGAAGCACTTCCGTCCGGAGTTCCTCAACCGCATCGACGACATCATCGTCTTCCATCAGCTCACCCAGGACGAGATCGTCCAGATGGTCGACCTGATGATCGGCCGGGTCGGCAAGCAGCTGCGGGCCAAGGACATGACGATGGAGCTGACCGACAAGGCCAAGGCGCTGCTGGCCAAGCGTGGGTTCGATCCGGTGCTGGGTGCCCGGCCGCTGCGGCGCACCATCCAGCGCGAGATCGAGGATCAGCTGTCGGAGAAGATCCTGTTCGACGAGATCGGGCCCGGTCAGTTGGTCACGGTCGACGTCGACAACTGGGACGGCGAAGGTGCCGGGCGAGGATGCGGTGTTCACGTTCGTCGGGTCCAAGAAGCCGGTGAAGGTCGAGGAACCGGACCTGGCGCAGGCCGGCGCAGGCGGCGCTCCGATAGCGTCCGAGTAACTCCTCAACCGACAGCAAGCGGGCGGTCACCTTCCCAGTTTTCGAACCGGGGGAGGGTGGCCGCCCCGTTTGGCTTACGATGCTCCTGTAAATCGACGGGTGTGGGAATCTGGTGGAATTCCAGAACGGTCGCGCCACTGAGAAAGTCAGACCCGATGCCCGTCACATCTCTCACTGGGACGCGACATTCCGGAAAGGAACACCGTATGACTTCTCCTGACGTGGGCAAGACACGCGCGGGCGCCATCGACTTCTCGGGGACGAAGGCTGCGCTCTGGCTTTCGCTCACCGCTTTCCTCGCCCTTGCGGTGCTCTACTTCATCGGCATGGACCAGGGTGCGACGTCGGTGTTGGGCAACAACACCTACATCCATGAGTTCGTGCACGATGCCCGCCACCTGCTCGGCTTCCCCTGCCACTGAGCCGCCGACAGGAACAGGACAAGAGAATATGGAGAAGCAGATCATCGGGCGCGGTCTGCTGGCCGGCGCCGTTGCAGGAGTGCTGGCTTTTGTTTTCGCGCGGATCTTCGTCGAGCCCCAGATCGACCTGGCCATCGGCTATGAGGACGGCATCGGGGCCGCGCATGAAGCGATGGAAGCGGCAGCCGGTACCGCGGCGCACAGCCACGGGGGCGAGGGTGGCGGGTTCACCCGCGCCGTGCAGATGAACATCGGCATGGGGCTTGGCGTGCTGCTGTTCAGCCTCGCCATCGGCGCGTTGTTCGCGGTCGCTTTCGCGGTCACCTACGGCCGGGTCGGCGGCATCTCGGCCCGACTGCTGTCGCTCTACGTGGCGGGCGGCATGTTCTTGAGCCTCTACATCGTCCCGACCCTGAAGTACCCGGCGAGCCCACCTGCGCTCAGCCTGGACGAGACGATCCGGCAGCGGACATTGCTGTACGTCGCGGTGGTGGCGTTGTCGGTGGCGCTGCTGATCGGCGCGGTGTACCTCGGCAGACGCCTGGCACCGAAGCTGGGCACCTGGAATGCCACGGTCGCTGCCAGCGCCGCATACCTGGTCGCGATCGCGGTGGTGCTCCTGATCCTGCCGACGATCGACGAGACGCCCGGTCCGCTGGTCGACGATGCAGGTGTGATCGTCTACGAGGGATTCCCTGCGGACGTGCTCTACGAATTCCGGCTGTACTCGCTGGGCACGCAGGTGATCATCTACGCGACCATCGGGCTGGTCTTCGCGGCGCTGGTGTCGCGACTGCTCGGCGAGCGGAAGCAGGCCGTCGCAGCGTGATTCCGGTCAGCACGAGTGAGTGAGGTCGTCCGGCTGACCCTCGTGTCACATGCCATGACCGACGCGATGGCGGCCGGACGATTTCCCACCGACGAACCCGTCAACACGGTCGGGCGCAGCCAGATCGGACGTGTCGACCTCGCGGCCGCCGAGCGGGCCGTCTGCGGTCCGGAGTCACGCACCCAGCAGACGGCGCAGCTGCTCGGCCTGGAGCCGACCATCGACTCGGGACTCGCGGATCTGGATTGCGGACGCTGGCGCGGCGATTTTCTCGGCCGGGTGCCGCCTGCCGAGATGACGATATGGCTCACCGATCCCGCGCGGGCACCGCACGGAGGCGAGTCCGTCGTCGAGCTGGTGGCGCGCGTGGGCCGCTGGATGGATTCGTTGACCTCCGAGCGCTCCAGCGTCGTCGCCGTCACCCACCCTGCTGTGGTCCGCGCCGCCGTCCTGGTGGCGCTGGACGCGCCGCCGAAATCGTTCTGGCGCATCGACATCGCCCCCGTCAGCCGCACCGTCATGCACTTCCGTGGCCACGCGTGGACGCTCCGGTCCACGCTGTAGGTCAGTTCTGTGGGATGAGGTCGAACGTCTGCCGGGCGATCGACATGAGCCACGCCGCCGCGGTCTGGCTGCGGAACTCCGGCCAGTTCGATTGCAGGCTCACCACATACGGCTGACCGGACGCGTCGACGGCATACCAACTGAAGGTCAGATCGCCAGGGAGGTTGCCGGCCTTGGCCCCGATGTACGGCCACCGGGTGCGGTCGAGATCGATGCCGGGAACCGCGGACAGGATGTCCCTGACGGGGGCCGCTTCGCCGACGGCGCCTGTCTGCAGCGCGGCGTGCAGCCGGCAGATGTCGGCGGCGCTGCCGTACCACTCGGCGCCGATGTCGGACGCGGGCATGTGGGTGCGTTCCGGATCCGGTTCGTAGGGACGGGAATTCGTCTGCTGCAGCAGCTGCGCACGCCCTTCCGGTGACGCCTGCTTCCACTGCTCGCGAAGGTCGGGCGTGCCCCAGCCGACCGAGAACAGTTCGTGCATCGTCGGGAACGGCGTCATGCTCGCGGGATCGTGGTGGCCCGCGGCCTTCAATGCGCGCTCGACGGCACCCGGTCCCAGTCGATTGATCAACAGGTCGGTGGCCATGTTGTCGCTCGCCGAGATCATCTGCTGGGCCGCGTCACGCACGGACACCGTCGCGCCGGGTTCAAGCTCGTCGAATCCCGACGACCCGACCGCCTTGGCTTCCTCGGTGATCGTGAGCGTGTCGGTCCACTCCAGGGTGTCGGCCTTTACCGCGTCGGCGACTGCGAGAAGCACGTACAGCTTGAAGATCGAGGCCAACGGCAGCGACAGGTCGGTGTTGCTGCCCGCGACCTTGACGCACTGGCCGTCGTTCACCTTCGAGACCTGGTAGGAGTAGCGGGCCCCCGTGCTGGTGAGCTGTGCGTCGATGTCGGACCACGTTTTGATCCGCGGCGGAACGAGCTCGACGTTGAAGCGGTCGATCAAGCCTGCCTGGTCGGTGCGCAGCTCGATGGTCTGGGCGACCCCGTAGGAGGTGAGCACGTCGAGCTTGGCGTGTCCGGCGCCGACATCGACGTCGGTCACGGTGAACGGCCTGTCCCACCAGATCCTGTCGAGGGTCACGCCGACGTGTTCGACCTGCTCCGGAACCGCCATCGTGCGGACGTTGGCCTCGCCGATCGGCCAGTCGCTGTTGAGCATGTCCATGGTCTGCTTGGCGCGCAGACCCTGCGGTGTGTTGATCTGGATCGACGCGCCGTATGCGGCGTCCGCGGGTGCTGGACGTGTGGCGGCACACCCGCAGGCCAGGGCTATGACGGAGAGGAGTGCGACCGCACAGGTGGCCGCTCTGCGCCAGGCCCGGGCCGCCTCACGCCCCGGAGTCGGTTCCCGCAACGTCGAGCACGACCTCGAATTCGAGTAGTGAAGCACCTGTGGACACCGGATTGGCCCGCTCACCGGCGTGTGCCGCGATCGCGGGGCCGGACGCCCACGCCTGAAACGCCTCTTCGGACTCCCACTGGGTCACCACGAAGTAGCGGCTCTCGCCCTTGACCGGGCGAAGCAGCTGGAACCCGAGGAAGCCGGGCTGGTTGTCGACGGCGTGCGCGCGATGGGCGAACCGCTTCTCCAACTCAGGGCCCGCGTCCGGCGGGACCTCGATTGCGTTGATCTTCACCACAGACATGGCGATCAGGCTACCGCGTGGGGTGGGCATGATGACTCCATGGACGTGATTCACGGCCCCGCCGCGGTGGATCTGCTGACACCTCGGGGCGGCGCGGGCCGGCCGCTGGTTCTGGTGCACGGGCTGATGGGGCGCGGCAGCACGTGGCCTCGGCAGGTGCCGTGGCTGAGCAGGCTCGGGCGCGTGTTCACCTACGACGCGCCGTGGCACCGGGGCCGCGGCGTGGCCGACCCACATCCGATCAGCACCGAGCGGTTCGTGGCCGACCTGGGTGCCGCAGTCGAGTCGCTGGGTGAGCCTGCGCTGATGGTGGGCCATTCGATGGGGGCGTTGCACTCCTGGTGCCTGGCGGCCGCGCGGCCGGAGCTGGTGTCTGCCGTGGTGGTCGAGGACATGGCGCCCGACTTCCGGGGCAGAACCACCGGACCGTGGGAGCCCTGGGTGCACGCGCTGCCCGTGGAGTTCGCCACGGCGCAGCAGGTGTACGGCGAGTTCGGGCCGGTGGCGGGTCAGTACTTCCTGGAGGCGTTCGACCACACGCCGACGGGGTGGCGCCTGCATGGTCACCCGGAGAAGTGGATCGAGATCGCCGCGGAGTGGGGGAGGCGGGACTACTGGGAGCAGTGGCGGTCGTTGTCGGTGCCGACGCTGCTGATCGAGGCGGGTGCCGGAGTCACCCCGCCGGGCCAGATGCGGACGATGGCGGAGACGGCGCGCCGGGCGACGTATCTTCACGTGCCCGGCGCGGGTCATCTCGTCCACGACGACGCACCGCGGAAATACCGGGACGCCGTCGAGGCGTTTCTAACGTCGTTCACCCGATCCGCTTGAGACCGGCCAGCTGGGGTGCTGCTCGAATCGAGTGCGGATGGCATCGAGATCGTGCCGCACTCGATAGGAGTCGCGATCGTCGAACAACCGGCCGGTCATCGGTGCGGCCCAGCGGAACTGGTCGAGGTGCAGGCGCAGCGAGCCGGACCGGTTCGCAGCCCAGCTGAGGATCGCGGCGAGGGCGAACGGAGCGAGGAGAATCAGGAAGGCAAGTGCGGTACTCATGGCAGTAATAGTCGCGCTTAGAGAATATTCCGCCAACAGTGGCAGAAGCGACATCAGTCGATAAGATACTGCCATGGCGATAAGAAGTGTTTCGGCACTCGTGCTGGACGGACTCGCGATATTCGAGTTCGGCGTCATCTGCGAGGTGTTCGGCATCGACCGATCCGCCGACGGGGTGCCCAACTTCGATTTCAAGGTGTGCGGACCCGAGCCCGGTAAGCCGCTGCGGACGTCGGTCGGGGCGACGATCATCCCCGACCACGGGCTCGATGGCCTGATCGGCGCCGATCTGGTCGCGATCCCGGCCATCGCGAGCCAGAACGGCGGCTATCTGCCGGAGGCGCTGGACGCGGTGCGGCGGGCGGCCGACGCCGGGTCGATCATCCTGACGGTGTGCTCCGGTGCATTCGTCGCGGGCGCGGCCGGACTGCTCGACGGGCGGCCGTGCACCACGCACTGGATGCACGCCGACGCGCTGGCGACCATGTACCCGACGGCCAAGGTCGATCGCAATGTGCTGTTCGTCGACGACGGCAACCTGATCACCAGTGCGGGCACCGCGGCGGGTATCGACGCATGCCTGCACCTGGTCCGCCGGGAGATGGGCAGCGAGGTGACGAACACGATCGCCCGCAGGATGGTGGTGCCGCCCCAGCGCGACGGGGGGCAGCGTCAGTACATCGACCAGCCGATCCCGGTGAAATGCTCGGAGCGGTTCGCGCCGCATCTCGACTGGATCCTGGCCAACCTGGACAAACCGCACACGGTCACGACGCTGTCGCGCCGCGCGCACATGTCGGGGCGCACCTTCGCCCGGCGGTTCGTCGAGGAGACCGGTCGCACGCCGATGCAGTGGGTGACCGATCAGCGGGTGTTGTTCGCCCGCCGGATGCTCGAGGAGTCGAACCTGGACATCGACCGCATCGCCGAGCAGTCCGGGTTCGGCACCGCGACTCTGCTGCGACATCACTTCCGCCGGATCATCGGCGTCACGCCGTCGGACTACCGCAGGCGCTTCAACACCACCGCACCCGAGGTCGTGGCCATCGCGACGGCGTGACTTCGCGGACCTCCGGAGCCCCGTCTCTCAATTGGCGGACTCTACATATAGTGCGCTTGCGTCAAATGTATGCAGTCGGTTGCCGACGCCGGATGTAAACCGTTGACGCGCAATGTGATAGCGGTTCGCTCGCGGTTCTCGTTGCCTGCCGTGCCACAATCTGCGGGTGGCGTGTGAATCCGCTGCCGCTTCTGCCCGTTCGGCTGTCGAACGTGTCCGGGACGACCCGACGGCGCGTTTGGCACTTCTTCGCCGGCTGTATGAGGTCCCGGGCGATGTGGACCGTGGATACCTCCCCTACCGGCGGGCCGCGTCGGCGTTCATGGACTGGCAGCTGCGCCGTGGCCTACTGAATCCTCCGGCAGGGACCGGCCGGGAAGCCCATGGTGGCGGGCGCTGAACGAAGGGCTGCTGCGCGACACCGCCGAAGCGCGGGCGCTGGCATTCGGTCTTGCCGGTGAGCCTGACAGCGCGGGCGTGGCCGCGCACCTCGAGCTTCATCCGCCGGCCCACCGCGCGAAACTGGTATCGCGCACACAACGTCAGCATCGTCGAGGGCTATCTGGCGAACGAGGCGCTGGCAGCCGAGAGCGCCGGGTGGAGCGCTTCTTCATGAACGTGGTGCTGCTCCGCGTGCTCGTATGCCCACGCCCTGGTGGCCGCAGCCTCGGCTGGCGCTGGGCTGGCTCGCCCCGCTGGGCCGCGCTCGTCGGTGACCCGCGAGTGGGGATGACCGGGATCTTCCTTTCGCTGTCGCGCATTCTGCCGGATAGCTATCCGCTCGGCGATGACGTTGACCTTTACGTCGCGCTCGAGCACGGCTTCGGCCACATGCTGGACATCGGCGTGATCCTGCCGAGGATCGTCGCCTCTACGACTGGTCAGCTCGTGAGCTCGCGATACCGGCACTGTGCGCGCCTGCTCGACGACGAGAGTCCCAGCTACGCTTGGGATGCCGCTGACGCGGCGATATGGCGGTTCGAGCCCTCACGACTCGCCCGCGTGGCGCGCTGGGCGGTTCCCGCCATCACCCGGCGTAGGCGCACCTCAGTCCTTCGCCGCACAGCGCGAATCGGCCGTCGGCGGTCTGCTCCACCAGCCCGTCGACCAGCAGCGAATCCAGAGCCCGGTCGCGTTGCGCGGTGTCGGTCGTCCAGGCCACATCGAGTTCCGCGCGGGCTACCGGAGAAGTGTTGCCACGCAACACATCCAGCAGGCGGCCGCGAACCTGGCGGTCAGTGCCTGCGTAACGTTGCGCCGGGCGCGGCCGGCCCGTGCCCGCGGGGAATCCGCGCGAGCGCCATGCGCAGTGCGGCAGCGGGCACAGGCCGCAGCGCGGTGCACGTGCCGTGCACACCGTCGCACCGAACTCCATCAGCGCCACCGAGAACTGCGGGCGCTATCTCGTCGTCGGGCAGCAGGGCGGCGACGTCACCGAGGTCGCGAGCCGACGGGGACCCGGCGTCGTGGCGGCCGTGCACAGCGCGGGCCACCACCCTGCGCACATTCGTGTCGACGACGGGAACCCGCTGCCGGTAGGCGAAACACGCGACGGCCCGCGCCGTATAGGTTCCGATGCCGGGCAGGGAAAGCAGCGTGTCTACGTCGTCTGGCACGACGTCGCCGTGTTCGGTCGCGATCACCGACGCGCATTCATGCAATCGCTTGGCCCGGCGCGGATAGCCCAGCTTGCCCCAGGCCCGCAGGACGTCGGCCGCGCTCGCTGCCGCGGTCGCGGACGGCGTTGGCCAGCGAGCGATCCAGTCGAGCCAGATCGGCTCCACCCGTGCCACCGGCGTCTGCTGCAGCATGAACTCACTGACCAGGATCTGCCACGCCGAGACGCCCGGACGGCGCCACGGCAGGTCGCGCTGGGCGCGGCCGTACCACTCCAGAAGTTCATTCGGATCGATCGGTCGAGACCGGTTCGGGCACAATGACGATCATGCCGAACACGAGTCCGTTGACCGCCTGGAAAGCACTCAAGGAGGGTAACGAGCGTTTCGTCGCGGGCGAGCCCAGAGCACCCCAGCCAGAGCATCGAACACCGCGCGAGCCTCGCCGCGTGCGCAGAAGCCGACGGCCGTGGTGTTCGGATGCGCGGACAGCCGGGTCGCCGCGGAGATCATCTTCGACCAGGGGCTGGGTGACATGTTCGTGGTTCGCACGGCGGGCCACGTGGTCGACAGCGCGGTGCTCGGATCCATCGAGTACGCCGTCACCGTCCTGGGCGTGCCGTTGGTCGTGGTGCTCGGGCACGACAGCTGCGGCGCGGTCGGGGCGGCGTTGGCCGCGCTCGACGACGGGGCGGTTCCCGGCGGCTACGTCCGCGACGTCGTCGAACGGGTCACGCCGTCGATCCTTCTCGGGCGCAAGCGACGGCCTGACGCGCGTCGACGAGTTCGAGGCCAGGCATGTCAGCGAGACCGGCCAGCAGCTGCTGAGTCGGTCGCTGGCGATCACCGAGGCGGTGCGTGACGGCAAGCTGGCGTCGTCGGCGCTGACGTACCACCTGGCCGACGGGAAGGTGGAGTTGCGCGACCATATCGGGGACATCGGCGAGGCCTGACGCCGCCTTCTGCTCTTCGCGCGAGCGTCCCCCGCAAGCGGGAGGTGCCCCCACATCGGCGACACGCCGAGCGACCTCGGACGAGGTCGCGTGACCTGGGCTTACCGTGATGGTGTGCTGGATCTAGAACCGCATGGGCCCGCTGCCCAGGCAGATTTACTGGCGACGTCGTGCGCTCGCGATCGGCCTCGCGGTCCTGGTCGTCGGAATCATCGCCGCCATCGTCACCGTGGTCGTGTTGAACAGCACGAGCACCGAACAGCCCGCTGCCAGCGAATCCGCCGATCAGTCGGCTCAGGCTGCCCCGCCGCCGCTGCCCGGGCAGAACCCCGAGATCAAGTCGCCGATCCAGCCGCCTGCGCAGCAGGCACCGCCGCCGACTCCAACGCCGACGGCCGCTGTCGTACCGCCGCCGATCCTCAAGGAGGGCGACGACTGCCCGGATTCCACGCTGGCGGTCAAGGGCATCACGAACCAGCCGCAGTACGTCGTCGGCGATCAACCGAAGTTCACGATGGTCGTGACGAACATCGGCCTGGTCGCCTGCCAGCGCGACGTGGGCGCCGCGGTGCTCGCGGCGTACGCGTACACGCTGGACAACCAGCGGCTGTGGTCCAACCTCGACTGCGCGCCGTCCAACGAGACGTTGATCAAGACCTTCCAGCCCGGTGAACAGGTCACCACCGAGGTGACGTGGACCGGCATGGGATCGGCGCCGAACTGCCCGCTGCCGCGGCAGCCCATCGGGCCCGGCATGTACAACCTGGTCGTCCAGCTGGGGAACCTGCGGTCGGCGACTGTGCCGTTCATGCTGGCGCAGCCCGCCCAGGCGCCGGGTGGTCTCCCGCCGCAGGGACCCGGGCAGCCGCCCGGACCCATCGGCTGATCAGGCGAGCCGGTCGACGATCGTCGACTCGGCCAGCTGGGACAGGCCTTCCCTGATGTGGCGCGCCCACATCGAGCCGATCCCGTCCACCGACTGCAGGTCGCTGGCGCTCGCGGCGAGCAGACCCTGCAGTGAGCCGAAGTTCCGGACCAACAGGTCGACGTGGGCGAACTGAAGCCTCGGGATACCTGCCATGGCCCGGTAGCCGCGCGAGGCCATCGATGAGTCCTGCGCCTCGGGAGTCGACGGATATCCGAAAACCCTTGCCAGCGTGGTGAAGTCGAGGAGTTCGTTGTCGGAGAGGCCGTCGAGCTCCTCCAGTGTCGCCGTCACCTGCGCCGACGTCGGCGGCTCGGGGTTGGCGTGGTAGTCCCGCACGATCAGCTCACGATCGGTGTCGTTGTCGCCGACGAGCTCGTCGAGCTGAAGCTTGAGCTGCCTGCCGTCGGTGCCCAACTCGACGACGTCGGAGTCGAGCTCCAGGCTGATCCGGCGCACCATCTCCAGGCGCTGCACCACCGTCATCACGTCACGCAGCGTCACGAAGTCTTCGATCTCGGCGGTGGAAAGCTGCCTGCTGACCTCTTCCAGACGGGTCTTGTACCGCTCCAGGGTGTCGATGGTCTGGTTGGCGCGCGAGAGGATGGTGGCGGACTCCGGGACGACATGGCGTTCGCCGGCGACGTAGACCGTGACGATGCTCATCGAGTGGCTCACCGAGATCACCGGATAGCCGGTCTGGATCGCGGTTCGTTCGGCAGAGCGGTGCCTGGTTCCGGACTCTTCGGTCGGGATCGAGGGGTCGGGAACCAGCTGGACGTTGGCCCGCAGGATGTGGCTGCCGTCGCTGGACAGGACCACAGCGCCGTCCATCTTGGACAACTCGCGAAGACGAGTGGGGGCGTATCGCACATCAAGGGAGAAGCCGCCGTCGCAGATGGTCTCGACGCTGTCGTCGTAGCCGATGAGTATCAGGGCGCCGGTGCGGCCCCGCAGGATCCGTTCCAGGCCATCGCGCAGCGGCGTCCCCGGGGCGAGCCGGGCGATGGTTTCTCGCATGGTCGGGCGGGTCATCGGCACCACCGTGCGCGAGTTCCGCCCCGTCGGCTTCACGGCCACTGCTCGTCTACAATCCCCACGGTCTTCACCCCACCGATCAATCCCCGATACTGCCATGGCTCGCGCCATTCTGGCTGATCCGACGTAATACCTGCAACGCCGAGGTGATGTTGTCGGCCGACAGCACCTGCAGTCCCGGCTGCACCGCGGTCACGCCCGACGGCACCACCGCACACGTGAATCCCAGCCGCGCCGCCTCGGCGAGCCGCTTGTCCATCCCGGTCACCCGCCGCAGATCACCGGCGAGGCCGACCTCGCCGATCGCGATCGTCGTCGTCGGCAGCGCCAGGTCGGTGAACGCCGACGCGATGGCCAGGGCCACGGCGAGGTCCGACGACGAATCGGTCAGCCGCATACCGCCGACCGTGGACAGGTAGATGTCGTTCATTCCGACGGGCAGCTTGGCGCGCTTCTCCAGCACCGCGGTGATCATCGCCGCGCGGGAGGAGTCGATACCGCTGACCGCGCGGCGCGGGCTGCCGCTGGCAGGCGATCCGATCAACGCCTGCACCTCGCCGATCATCGGGCGCTTGCCGTCCAGTGTCACGGTCACCGCGGTGCCCGGCACCGGCTTGGGCCGCTGATCCAGGAACAGCCCGGACGGATCGGACACGCACTCGATCCCGTTGTCGTGCAACAGGAAACAGCCGACCTCGTCGGCGGCGCCGAAACGGTTCTTGACTCCGCGCACCATACGAAGCGCCGACGCGCGGTCGCCCTCGAAGTGCAGCACGACATCGACGAGGTGTTCCAGCGAGCGGGGACCGGCGATCGCGCCGTCCTTGGTGACGTGGCCGACGAGCAGCATCGCCACCCCGGTGGTCTTGGCTGTCATCGTCAGCGCGGTGGTGACCGCGCGGACCTGGGTGACGCCGCCGGTGACGCCGTCGGCCTCGGTGGTCGACATGGTCTGCACCGAGTCGACGACGACCAGGCTGGGTCGCACGGCTTCGATATGGCCGAGTGCGGTCTGCAGGTCGGACTCGGCGGCCAGGTAGACCTCGTCGTGGCTGCACCCCGTGCGCTCGGCGCGCAGGCGGATCTGCCCTGCCGACTCCTCACCGGAGAGGTACAGCGCACGGCGGCCGGTCAGCGCCCAGCGGTGGACGACCTCGAGCAGCAGCGTCGACTTGCCGACACCGGGATCGCCGGCCAGCAGCGTGACCGAGCCAGGTACCAGGCCGCCACCGAGCACCCGGTCCAACTCGCTGATGCCCGTGTGAAAATGCCGCGTGTTGCCTGGGTCGATCGAACTGATCGGCACCGCGGGTGAGGTCGGTGACCACCGCCCGCCGGGTTGCCGTACCCCGACCGCGGTCAGCGCGACTTCGTCAACGGTGCCCCAGGTGCCGCACTCGGAGCAGCGCCCGACCCATTTGGGCGTGATGTGGTGGCATTCCGAACACCGATACTGCGAACGTACTTTCGAATTCACCCGGGCCACGCGCTGACCGTAACCGCATGGACCGACAGAACTCCGGTGATCAGCGGCCGTGTCGGCCCCGCGATGCGTCTAGTGGCCGCCGCCCGAGTGGCTCTCGGAACCGCCCGCCCCGCGCCTCTTCGCGACGGGGCGTCTCGCCGGCGGAGACCGGCACAGCGACCTTGGTCTCGCCCGCTTCTCGAACGTGAACGTGAAGTCGTAGGTGAGCCCATTGGTGATGGGCTTGCTCAGCTCCAGCTTGGCCTCGGCGGCGTCCGCGGGCTCGACCGCCGACAACGCGGTGTCCTGTCCGTCGGGGGAGCCGACCACCAGCACGCCGTTGGCGGGAGCTCGCCGCCGCCGGTCAGCGTCACCGTGCCGACGTCGGTCGTGATCGAGACGAGCTTGTCGTCGGCGTCCGCCGAGTCGTTCGCTGCGACGAAGATCAGCTCCGCCTCGGCGCCCGGCCGGATGTAGTCGGAGGTCTGGTCGCGCGGAGATGTGGACGTTGCGCAGCGCGATGGGTCCCGCTTTGCCGCTCGTGCCGTTTACCGCAGGCTCCTGGGTCGCGCGTCTGAGACACCTGACCGGCGCTACAGCCGCTCAACACGACAGACGCTGCCAGTCCGCAGGTCGCCATGGCGGCGATGACAGAAGAGCGCCGTTTCGAAGGGGTTCACTGGGGCCTCCTGCTTGGCCGACTGGGCGACGTGGCGCGCCGGGCCCACAGGGGTTCCGGCGGTTCGACTATGCAGAGTAGTAGGTGACGAAAGCGGGCGGTAGCGGAGGGCGTCAACGGCCTTGTGCGATGCACGTATTCGCTGGTGTGTCAACCCCTGACGTTCACCGACTGTGCCCCTGACCTGCATCGTTGATCCACGCCTGTTTGCACCTCGTGTTAACATCGAGGGGTGAAAGGGGCTCGAAACTGATGATTTTCAAGGTCGGAGACACCGTCGTCTATCCACACCACGGTGCTGCGTTGATCGAGGCGATCGAAACCCGGACCATCAAAGGCGAGCAGAGAGAGTATCTCGTCCTGAAGGTCGCACAGGGTGATCTCACTGTTCGGGTACCCGCAGACAATGCCGAGTACGTGGGCGTGCGCGATGTCGTCGGACAGGAAGGCCTGGACAAGGTCTTCCAGGTGCTGCGCGCTCCGCATACCGAAGAGCCGACCAACTGGTCGCGTCGGTACAAGGCCAATCTGGAGAAGCTTGCCTCCGGCGACGTGAACAAGGTCGCCGAGGTCGTCCGCGACCTGTGGCGCCGCGACCAGGAGCGCGGGCTCTCGGCCGGTGAGAAGCGGATGCTGGCCAAGGCCAGGCAGATCCTGGTGGGTGAGCTGGCGCTCGCCGAGAACACCGATGACGAGAAGGCAGCGACCATCCTCGACGAGGCACTCGCTACCGCTTCCTGAAGGCAGTGACTCAGCTGCGGATCGGGCTCGGCACCGACGTTCATCCCATCGAAGCCGGGCGGCCGTGCTGGCTGTTGTGTCTGTTGTTCGAAGCCGATGACGGCTGCGCCGGCCACTCCGACGGCGATGTCGCCACTCATGCCCTGTGCGACGCATTGCTGTCGGCAGCGGGCATGGGCGACATCGGCGAGGTTTTCGGCACCGGGCTGCCGCAATGGCGGGGTGTCAGTGGCGCGGACATGCTCAGGCATGTGCACTCGCTGCTTGCCGCTGAAGGCCTGCGTGTGGGTAACGCCGCGGTGCAGGTCATCGGGAATCGCCCGAAAATCGGGCCGAGGCGCGGTGAAGCCCAGAAGCTGCTCACCGAAATCCTCGGCGCGCCGGTTTCGGTGTCGGCCACCACGACCGACGGCCTCGGCATGACCGGGCGTGGTGAGGGGCTGGCGGCGATAGCGACCGCCCTCGTCACCACTGATGTGGTCGACGATGCGGGTCAAGCCTGAAGAGGCCGGTAAGCTGGCCCGTCGTGACCGAACGCCCCGGAGCTGTCATGCGGCTCTATGACACTTTGTCTGGTGGTGTGCGCGATTTCGCGCCACTGCGGCCTGGTCACGTCTCCATCTACCTGTGCGGCGCGACGGTGCAGGGGCTGCCGCACATCGGTCACGTCCGCAGCGGTGTCGCGTTCGACGTGCTTCGTCGCTGGCTGACCGCCAAGGGGTTCGACGTCGCGTTCATCCGCAACGTCACCGACATCGAAGACAAGATCCTCGCCAAGGCGGCCGACGCCGGACGCCCGTGGTGGGAGTGGGCCGCCACCTATGAGCGGGCCTTCTCGGCCGCCTACGACGCGCTGGGGGTGCTTCCGCCGTCCGCTGAGCCCCGCGCGACCGGCCACATCACCGAGATGGTCGAGCTGATCGCACGCTTGATCGAGCGCGGGCATGCCTATGCAGGCAACGGGGACGTGTATTTCGACGTCGCGACGCTGCCCGACTACGGAAAGCTCTCGGGACACCGGATCGACGACGTCCATCAGGGCGAGGGCGTGGCCACCGGCAAACGCGATCAGCGCGACTTCACGCTGTGGAAGGGCGCCAAGCCCGGCGAGCCGTCCTGGCCGACGCCGTGGGGCCGCGGCCGTCCCGGCTGGCACACCGAGTGCGTCGCGATGTGTGAGGCCTACCTCGGCGCCGAGTTCGACATCCACGCCGGCGGAATGGACCTGGTCTTCCCGCACCACGAGAACGAGATCGCTCAGGCCGAGGCCGCAGGCGACGGCTTCGCCCGGTACTGGCTGCACAACGGCTGGGTCACCATGGGCGGTGAGAAGATGAGCAAGTCGCTCGGCAACGTCCTGGCCATTCCTGCTGTGCTGCAACGGGTTCGGGCGGCAGAGCTGCGCTACTACCTCGGCAGTGCGCACTATCGCTCGATGCTGGAGTTCTCCGAGAACGCCCTTCAGGACGCGGCGAAGGCCTACACCGGCATCGAGGATTTCCTGCACCGGGTGCGCATTCGCGTCGGCGCGGTGGTGCCCGGCGAGTGGACGACGAAGTTCGGGGCGGCACTCGACGACGATCTTGCCGTGCCGATCGCGCTGTCCGAGATCCACGCCGCCCGCGCCGAAGGCAACCGGGCCCTCGATGCAGGCGATCACGACGCCGCGCTGTCGCACGCAATGGCGATCCGCGCGATGATGGGCATCCTGGGCGCAGATCCGCTCGACGAGCGCTGGGAGTCCCGTGACGAGACCTCCGCTGCGCTGGCCGCGGTCGACGTGCTTGTGCACGCCGAAGTGCGCCGCCGCGGAGAGGCGCGGGCTCGCCGGGATTGGGCTGAGGCCGACGCCATTCGCGACCGCCTCAAGGAGGCGGGCATCGAGGTGACCGACACCGCCGACGGTCCCCAGTGGTCACTGCTGGACGGAGCGGAGAAGTAGATGGCGGGCAATTCGCAGCGGCGAGGCGCGGTGCGCAAGGCGGGCACCAAGAAGGGCCCGACTGTCGGGTCGGGCGGGGTTCGCCGCCGTGGTCTCGAGGGCAAGGGCGCGACACCGCCCGCACATGAGCGGCCTCATCACCCGGCGGGCAAGCGGGCCGCCAAGTCTGCACGTTCGGCGCAGGGCAGACACAAGAAGACCGACGAGACCGAGATCGTGCTCGGGCGTAACGCAGTGCTGGAATGCCTGCGGGCAGGGGCGCCTGCGACGGCGCTCTATGTAGCGCTCGGCGCCGACGCCGACGAACGGCTCACCGAGTCCGTGCAGCTGGCAGCGGACAAGGGCATCTCGATCCTCGAGGTGCCGCGCTACGACCTGGACAAGATGGTGTCCAACGGCATGCACCAGGGCATCGCCCTTCAGGTGCCGCCGTACAACTACGCGCATCCCGACGATCTGCTCGCCGAGGCGAAATCCGACGTGACGCCGGCACTTCTGGTTGCGCTGGACAACATCTCCGATCCTCGGAACCTCGGTGCGATCGTCCGATCGGTCGCCGCGTTCGGCGGGCACGGGGTGCTCATCCCGCAGCGTAGGTCCGCGTCGGTGACCGCCGTGGCGTGGCGCACCAGCGCAGGCGCGGCGGCCCGGCTGCCGGTGGCGCGGGCGACCAACCTCACCCGCACGCTCAAGCAGTGGGCCGATGCCGGTTTGCAGGTGGTCGGGCTCGACGCCGACGGCGACACGACGATCGACCAGATCGATGCGGACGGCCCGATCGTGGTGGTCGTCGGTTCGGAGGGCAAGGGACTGTCACGGCTGGTGCGGGAGAACTGCGACGCCGTCGTCTCGATCCCGATGGCCGGACCCACCGAGTCGCTGAACGCGTCGGTCGCCGCGGGTGTGGTGCTCGCCGAGATCGCGCGCAAGCGCCGTGGCTAGAGTCCGAACAGCTGGATTCCGGCCCACAGGCCCAGTACCGCCACGATCAACACGGCGGGTGTCGTCACCAGACCGATACGAGTGAACTCACCGAAACCGGCGTTCATATCGCGTCGAACCACGCCGCGCCACAACAGGTTCGCCAGTGAGCCGACGTAGGTGAGGTTCGGCCCGGTGTTCACCCCGATCAGCACGGCCAGCACCGCCGCCGGTCCGACGGGGGCCACCAGGGGCAGCAGTACCAGGACCGCGGGCAGGTTGTTGACGACGTTGGACAGCAGCGCGGCGACCGCTGCGATGCCGAGCAGTGCCGACAGACCCTGACCGTCGGGGATCACCCGGTGCATCGCCGATTCCAGGCCGTTGCCCATCACCGCGACGACCACGACGCCCAGGCAGAGCACGAAGACCAGGAACGGAACGTCAAGTGCGGCGACGATCTTGGCGGCCGTGGTCCGGTGCGTGGCGAGGGCGCGAACGCCGAGAATGAGCGCACCGGCCAACGCGGCCCAGGCGGGCGAGAACCCCAGCAGCGAGGACACGGCGAAGCCGGCGAGCGCCAGACCTACGACCACCAGCGCGAACCACGGCACTTCGAGCGGTTCCGCGTCTGCAGGGCGTTGCGGCGCGAGTTTCAGATCCGTCGTGAAAAGCCAACGCAGCAGCACGAATTCGACGAGGATTGCGGCGACCCAGGGCAGCGCCATCACCGCGGCGAAGTGCAGGAACGACAACCCCGCGGCGCTGAACGCCAGCAGGTTGGTCAAGTTGGACACCGGCAGCAGCAGCGACGCGCTGTTTGCCAGGTGGGCGGTGGCGTAGGCGTGCGGACGGGCCGGGACGGCCAGCGTGCGCGCCGTCGCGAGCACGACCGGGGTCAGCAACACCACGGTGGCGTCGAGGCTCAGGATGGCTGTCACGGCGGCCGATATCCCGAATACCGATGCGAACAAACGGTTCTGGCCGCCCGAGGTGGCCCGCGCCATCATCACCCCAGCGGCGTGGAACAGTCCCTCGTCGTCGCACAGGCGCGCGAGAACCAGCACCGCGGCCAGAAAGCCGACCACCGGCGCCAACTCGGACACCTCGGCCACGGCGTCATGCCACGAAACCGCGCCTGCAGCTATGACCAACCCCGCCGCGGGCACCGCGACCACGGCTTCGGGCCAGCGATGCGGCCGGAACAACGCGAATCCGAGCACCGCGGCCAGCGCGACGATCGAGAGTGTCAACTCCACGGGTCGGCCGGCTGCCACAGCGTGGGCAGATGCAATGCGACGCCGTCCTCGGCGGCGAGCCGGGTCAGCACCTGCATCGAGGCGTCGAGGTTATCGGCGGCAAACGGCAACGCGCGCAAGGGTTTGTCGAGCGGCCGGAAGAAGTCGTCCCAGTGGATCAACACGACGCGGCGCGCCCCCACCGTGCGCACGGTCTGCGTCCAGTAGTCGATCAGGTACGGCTCGGGCTGCACCCCGAGCTGGCCGACGCCGAGATACACGACGTCAGCGCACCGGCCGTCCAGCGCGCCGGGGATGAAGCCGGCACTGCCGACGATGAGCAGTCGTCGATCGGTGGGGCGATGGTGCACCAGCGTCGACCACGCCTCCCCGCACCGGTACGTCGACGCGCGCACCGGCTGGGTGACGGGCTTGGTGATGACGCCGGGAAACCGGTCAGGCGGGCAGTGCGAGCCTTCGATGAGGGTGATGTCGTAGGCGCCGGCGCGGACTGCTTCGCCCGGCACGGCGACGTCGATCCGGGGCAGCCCGTGGCCACGCGCGATGTGGGCGGCCGAGGTTCCCCCGATCAGCCGGGCGCCGGTCATCTCGGCGACGACGGCGGAATCCATTGCGTGGTCGAAATGGGTGTGTACCGGTGTCACTGCTGTCGAGACGCTGCACGTTCAACCGAGACAGTGCGGCGTCGATGCGAGGACGGGAGGACGTCAATGGGCGCGCTGCGACTGCGAAAAGTCCTGGCCGGGAGAAGAATCCGTCGGTCATCACCGCCGAGCTGCCGTCATCGATCAGGAGTGTCGTCACGCCGGCCCACGAGACCGTGAGCGCAGCGTCGGGTGCCGCAGGCGGCAGGTTGAAGTAGGCGGAGTAGGCCCCGAGGTCGGGCCGTCCGATCTTCAGGCGCATCACGTCACCCTAGGGCCAGTAGCAGCGGGTATGCCCAGCGCTGGGTGTCGGTGATCGCACGGTCGAACGCCACCATGCGGTGTCACTCCCGGTCGAGTAGTTTGATGGTCATCGAACCCCGCCGAGCGTACGGTTGTTCGACAAACATCAAACCGATGGTGATAAAGGACATTCCCGTGGCGAAGGGCGTGCTGGTCGCCGAACAGTCTGTCCATCCGGTGGCGTCGGTACTGCAGGTACTCGGCGCGATTCACGATCCCGTCCGCCTTGACATCGTCCGTCGGCTCTACAACGCGGGCACACCTGTGCAGTCCGGCGCCCTGTATGAGGGCGTCAACAAGTCGACGGCCACGCACCACTTCAAGATTCTGCGGGAGGCCGGCGTGACGGAGCGCCTCGTCACCAACGGCCTGACTTTTCAGAGCCTGCGCCGCGATGCCGTCGAAACCGCCATCCCCGGCCTGCTCGACAGCGTCGTGCGGAGCGCCAACGCAGAAGTCGCTAGCTGAACGGCGCGAGACTCACACCGTCGGCGACCAAGCGCTTCCGCACTGCTGTCGCGATCTGTACCGCGCCCGGCGAATCACCGTGCACACAAATAGATTTGACGGTGATGGGGATCATCGAGCCGTCCACCGCGGCGACCCGTCCGCTGGCGACCATCGAAATGACCCGGTCGGCGATCTCGTCGACATCGTGCAGCACCGCATTGCGCTCGCGCCGGGAGACCAGCTGGCCGTCCGGCCGGTAGGAGCGGTCGGCGAACGCTTCTGGCACGGTAGTCAGACCGAAGTCTTCTGCAGCGGTGAAGAAGACCGAACCGGCCAGCCCGAGAACCGGGAGCGTGGGGTCGACGGCATGGACGGCTTCGGCGACGGCGTGCGCCTGCTGACGGTTCGTGACAATCGAGTTGTACAGCGCCCCATGAGGTTTGACGTAAGACACGGACGTGCCCGCCGCAGTGGCCAGCGCCGACAGCGCCCCGATCTGGTACATCACGTCGGCGGTCAGGTCTTCGCTGCTGACGTCGATGAAGCGTCTGCCGAAGCCGGCCAGATCGTGATAGCTGACCTGCGCGCCGATCCGCACGCCACGCTCGGCTGCCGCCTGGCACACCCGCCTCAGCGTGGCCGGATCGCCTGCGTGAAAACCGCACGCCACGTTGGCGGACGTGACGATGTCCAGCATCGCGTGGTCGTCGCCGAGGGTCCACACGCCGAAGCCTTCGCCGAGATCGGCATTGAGGTCCACAGAAGCCGTGGTCATGACGTTCAGCGTAGTGGCGGTCGGCGATTGAAATGGCGAACGATAATGAAAACGGTTATCGTTGCGGAGTGATCACATCGACCCGGAGGTTGCGCGCGCTGGCCGCGTCCGTGGTTGTCGGCTTACCGATCGCACTGTCCGCCTGCGGCAGCGACGACCAGGCCTCATCCGACGCCGCGCAGTCTCGCGGTGACTGCCCGACGGCGCCGGTGAAGGTCGTCGTCAGCATCGACCAGTGGGGCGACATCGTGTCCCAACTCGGCGGTGCCTGCGCCGACGTGACCACGCTGCTGGCAGGCTCGTCGGTCGATCCCCACGACTACGAACCCGCCCCGTCCGACGCGGTGGCGTTCGAAGGCGCGCAGCTCATCGTCCTCAACGGCGGCCACTACGACGAGTGGGCGGCCAAGCTTGCCACTGCGTCGGCACCCGATGCTCCGGTCGTCAACGCCGTCGAGCTACGCGGAGGCCACACCGACGATGCAGGTCACGACCACGCCGAGGGCAACCCGCACGTCTGGTACGACCCTGCGGTGGTGACCGCCGTCGCCGAGGCAGTGGGCGCACACCTGTCCGAACTCTCCGCCGACGCGGCGGGGTACTTCTCCGAACGTCAGGCCGAGTTCGCCGACTCGATGAAGGCGTACAACGACACCATCGCCGCGATCCAGACTGGCGCGGCGGGGAAGAGCTATTCAGCCACCGAGAGCGTGTTCGATGACATGGCCGCGGCGCTGGGGCTCGCAGACCGGACACCCGAGGGCTATCAGGTGGCCGCGGCCAACGAGAGTGAGCCATCACCCGCCGACCTCGACGCGTTCCTGCGCCTGCTCTCCGAGCGCGGAGTCGACGTGCTGATCTACAACACCCAGACCGAGGGGTCGGTACCCGAGCAGATCCGTACCGCGGCCGAGCAGGCGGGAATTCCGGTCGTCGACGTGACCGAAACGGTTCCGTCCGGCGCCGGGTCGTTCCAGGATTGGCAGGTGGGACAACTCGATTCCCTGGCCGAGGCCTTCGGTGTCAACGCCTGACGCCACGGCCGCGTTGACGTTCGAGGACGTCAGTGTCGACCGCGGCGGACGAGTCATCTGGTCGGAGTCGACGTTTCAGGTCGCCCCGGGCCGCTTCGTGGCGATCATCGGCCCCAACGGGTCCGGCAAGACGACCCTCCTGCACGTGATTCTCGGTCTGATCCCGGCGTCGGCGGGCAGGGTGCAGGTGTATGGCCGTCGGCCCGGGGCTGCCAACGACGAAATCGGTTACGTACCACAGAATTACGATGCCAACGCCAACGAAGCGATCCGTGCGCGGGACGCCGTGCTGCTGGGCCTGACGGGACGGCGGTGGGGCTTCGGGCGGACCAGCAGCGCCGACCGCGCCCGGGTCGACGAGGCATTGGGGTGGGTCGACGGCCTCGAGATCGCCGACCGGCGGCTCTCGGATCTGTCGGGCGGGCAACGCCAGCGCATCGCGCTGGCCGGCGCACTGGTCGCGCGGCCGCGGATGCTGATCCTCGACGAACCGCTGGCCTCGCTGGATCTGCGGAACCAGCACGAGATCATCGAGGTTCTCGCTCGCCTCAAGCGCGAGCTCGGCGTGACGATCCTCGTGGTCGCACACGATCTCAATCCGCTGCTGGCCGTCCTCGACAGCGCGATCTACCTCCTCGACGGGCATGCCCACCACGCGGCGCTCGACGAGGTCGTCGACTCCAAGCTGCTCACGCACATGTACGGAACGCGGATCCAAGTGGCGCACACGCTGCAGGGTGAGCTCTACATGCGGAGCATGTGATGACGCAGACCGTTTTCGCGATGGGCTACCAGCACAACTGGATTCATGTCCTCGGTTCGTCGTTCATGCGCAACGCCTGGCTGGGCGGGACGATCGTCGCGTTGGCGGCCGGGCTGATGGGCTACTTCATCGTGGTGCGCCACTCCGCGTTCGCGGCGCACGCTCTGGCCCACATCGGCTTGCCCGGTGCGACGGGAGCCGTGCTGATCGGCTTGCCGGCAGCGGTCGGGCTCGGCGTGTTCTGCGTCGGCGGGGCACTGGTGATCGGCGCGCTGGGTAAGCGGGCCGCCGAACGCGATGTCGCCACCGGCACGGTGCTGGCTTTCGCCACCGGGCTCGGCCTGTTCTTCAATTCCCTGGCCACCCGCAACTCCTCGACGCTGACCAACGTGCTGTTCGGCAACCTGCTCGCGATCACCACCGGTCAACTGCTGTCGTTCTTGGCGTTGCTGGTGCTGACGGCGGCCAGCGTCGCGTTCATCTTCCGTCCGCTGCTGTTCACCTCGGTCAACAGCAAGGTGGCCGAAGCCAAAGGCGTTCCGGTACGCGCGTTGTCGATCGCGTTCATGGTCCTGCTCGGGTTGACGGTGACGATGGCCGTGCAAGCGGTGGGGACGCTGCTGTTGTTCGCGCTCGTCGTGACACCGGCGGCGACGGCGCTGATGGTGACGGCGCGGCCGATTCTGGCGATGGCGGTTTCTGCCGTCATCGGTCTGGTCTCGGTGTGGGCGGGTCTGGCAGTGTCGGCCATGTTCAACCTGCCGCCGAGCTTCGTCATCGTGACGATCGCGTGCGCGGTGTGGCTGTTGGTGTGGGCGGGGTGCCGCGCGCCGCGCCCGAAGCGTGTTGCTGTGACGCCTGGGCACATCTGATCCACTAACCTCGGGGAGCATGTCCAGGAGTCCGACGCCCAGGCGGCGTGCGACCCTGGCTTCGCTCGCCGCCGAACTCAAGGTCTCGCGCACCACAGTCTCCAATGCCTACAACCGGCCCGACCAGCTGTCGGCCGAGTTGCGCGAGCGGGTGCTGTCCACCGCCAAGCGGCTGGGCTATCCAGGTCCCGACCCGGTGGCGCGGTCGCTGCGCACCCGCAGGGCGGGCGCGGTCGGGTTGGTGATCACCGAACCCCTCAACTACTCCTTCAGCGACCCCGCGGCGCGCGATTTCGTTGCGGGACTTGCGGAATCCTGTGAAGCCGTGGGCCAGGGCCTGCTGCTCGTCGCGGTCGGCCCGAACCGCAGCGTCGCGGACGGATCGGCAGCGGTGCTGGCGGCCGGGGTGGACGGCTTCGTGGTGTACTCCGCCTCCGACGACGACCCGTACCTGCCTGCGGTGCTGGAGCGGCAACTTCCGGTCGTCGTGGTCGACCAGCCCAAGGACGTTCCAGGTGCCTCTCGTGTCTGCATCGACGACCGGGCGGCGATGCGTGGCCTCACCGAGCACGTCCTCGAGCTCGGTCACCGTGAGATCGGCCTGCTGACGATGCGACTGGGCCGCGACTGGCCACACGGCGATCCCGGGCCTGCGCCGGCGGACCCCGAACGGGTGCAGACGCCGCATTTCCACGTGCAGGGCGAACGCATCCGCGGTGTGTACGACGCGATGTCGGCCGCGGGCCTGAACCCGCAGTCATTGACCGTCGTCGAGAGCTACGAACACCTCGTCGCGTCCGGCGGTAAGGGTGCCGAGGTGGCCCTCGAGGCCAACCCTCGGATCACTGCGTTGGTGTGTACCGCCGATGTGCTGGCCCTCTCGGCGTTGGACCACCTGCGCGCGCGGGGCATTTACGTGCCCGGTCAGATGACGGTGACCGGATTCGATGGCGTGCCAGAGGCGCGGCAGCGCGGCCTGACCACCGTCGTGCAGTCGAGCATCGAAAAGGGCCGTCGCGCAGGCGAACTCCTGCACAGCCCACCGCGTTCGGGGCTACCCGTCATCGAGGTACTCGACACCGAGCTGGTGCGGGGCCGCACCTCGGGACCGCCCGCGTAGTCAGCGCAGCCGGCGCAGCCTGATTTGCCGGCGGGCGCTCTGCAAACGCTGGTGCCGATCAGGCACGCGACGTACGGGCCCTGGAGCCGGCCAGGTACCGCAGCGCGTCCGCAACGTCGTCGGGGGAATCGACCCGGTAGGTCGCCGCCGTCTCGCCCGGTCCCACCTTCACCCCGATATCGGACTCGCGCAGCCGGACGAAGACCTTTTCGTCGGTGACGTCGTCGCCGAAGAACACCACCGCCGACGCGTCGTGTTCGCCGCGCAGGATGTCGACGGCCTCGCCCTTGTCGGTGGAGATCACCGCGAACTCCAGCACCGCCTTGCCGGTCGTCACGTGTGCGTCCCATTCCGCAGCGGCATTCCAGGCGGCGGCGAGGGCCGCCTCGCCGTCGGCGGGTGACGCGTTGCGCACGTGTAGCGCCACACTCGCGGGTTTCGTCTCGACCGTCACGCCCGGCTTGCCCTCGGCGATCGCGGCCAGCCCGTCGGTGATCTGCTGGAGCAGGTCACGGTCGATGTCGTGCGCGAAACCGGAGCGCTTGCACGTCTCCGACGTGGTGTCGAACTCAGCGCCGTGGCTGCCCACCAGATGCACCGTCGCCGGCAGTGCGGACAACGCGCGAAGTGTCGCCAGCGCTCGCCCCGAGATCAGCGCGGTCGTCGTCGACGGCAGCCCGGCGAGGGCCACGAGTGCGGCCGAGGCCGCGGGCAGCGGGCGTGCGTCGGCGGGATTGTTGACGATCGGCGCGAGAGTGCCGTCGAAATCGGAGGTGACGAGCAGTCGTGGAACCCGTGCGACGGTGTCGAGCGCGGTCGATAGCTCGGGCGGCAGCGTCATAGACATCCCCCTGTCGCTCCGCTCTCCCCCGCAAGCGGGAGGTGCCCCCAGCCCGCCGTCCCGCTAGATCTTAGGCTGGTCGCCGTCGCCGATCAGGAGTCGCACGGCGAGATCCAGCCGCTTGCTGACATCGGTGGCCGAGGCGCGCCGGGTGAGCCAGGCCAGCAGGTTCGACAGCCAGACGTCGGAGATCACTCGCGCGATGTGGTACTGGTCCTCGGTGGGTTCGCCTTCGCTCATCGCCCTGGCGAACATCGAGTCCATGAGCTTGCCGACATGGTCGACCTCACCGGCCGCGGACGCGTCGGCGAACACAAACGCCCGCGCCATAGCCTCGGTGAGCAGCGGATTCCGCTGCATCGCCCGGTTGAGCTTGCCGACCATGATGTTGAGCCGCTGATAGGCGGTGGCTCCTGCCGACAGAGCGGCGCGGTCGGTCTTGGCGTCGATGCGTTCGAACTCCCGGCCCAGTGCGGACACCAGCAGGTGCACCTTCGACGGGAAGTACCGGTACAGGGTGCCGACGGCGACGTCGGCCCGTTCGGCCACGGCCCGCATCTGAACGGCTTCGTAGCCGCCTTTCGATGCGATCGCCAGGGTGGCGTCCAGGATGCGCTTGCGCCGTTCACGCTGGGCTTCCGATCCAAGTTCGGACTCCGCAAGGACCGCGACGTTCATCACCTGACGGGGACGGGACTCAGCTCCGGGCCCGGTTGCGGGACGCGCGGACGGCTGTGACTTTTCAGCTGACAACTCAGACGTCCCAGACATGCGGTGGGAAGCTCCTATGTGAGGCGTTTTCGGTGAAAACGATACGCATGCCGGTCACGAATTGCTCACCTCCGTGTCGGGGATACACCCTGGCCTGTTCTGCTGTAATGCCGGTCGACTTGACGGTCGCACGTTGGCACTATTAGAACACGTTCTAGTGGGAAGCACCGTCTTCTCGCCCAAACGCTAGGAGTCCCGGTGCCCGCTGGAACCTCGAATCCCACGGCTATCACCTCCGACGAGCAGTCGGCGGCGCGCGAACTGGTCCGGACCTGGGCCGCAGGGTCCGGATCGCTGGAGGCTGCGCGCGACGTCGAGCAGGGCGACGCCGGTGCCTGGCGCGCGCCCTACGGCCGTCTTGCCGAACTAGGGATCTTCGGTGTGGCGCTCCCCGAAGAGCATGGCGGAGCCGACGGCACGGTGTCCGACCTCGCGGCGATGGTCGACGAGGCGGCTGCCGCGCTGGTGCCTGGCCCGGTGGCCACGACTGCGCTCGCCACGTTGGTGTTGCCGGGGTCGCACGCCGAACTGCTCCAAGCATTGGCGGCGGGTGAGCGCACCGCGGGCATCACGCTCAACGCAGACCTGGACTATGCCGACGGTCGGGCGTCGGGACGCGCCCCGTTCGTGCTCGGCGCCGATCCGGCAGGGGTGTTACTGCTACCTGCCGGTGAGACGTGGGTGCTGGTCGACGGCGCAGCCGACGGGGTGACGGTCGAACCGCTGAAGGCCGCCGATTTCTCCCGGCCGCTCGCCCGGGTCGTGCTCGAGAACGCACCCGCCGAGGTACTGGAGGTGTCGGCACAGCGCGTCATCGATCTGGCGGCGACACTGCTGGCTGCCGAGACAGCCGGCCTGGCCAGGTGGCTGCTGCACACCGCCACCGATTACGCGAAGGTCCGCGAACAGTTCGGCAAGCCGATCGGCAGCTTCCAGGCCATCAAGCACATGTGCGCCGAGATGCTGTTGCGTTCCGAGCAGGCCTCGGTCGCCGCCGACGATGCCGCTCGCGCGGCCTCCGATTCCGAGGCCGACAACGCCCAGCTGTCGATCGCGGCGGCACTGGCAGCGTCGGTGGGCATCGAGGCGGCCAAAGCGAATGCCAAGGACTGCATCCAGGTGCTCGGCGGTATCGGCATCACCTGGGAACACGATGCGCACCTGTATCTGCGGCGGGCGTACGGCATCGCGCAGTTCCTGGGTGGGCATTCGCACTGGCTGCGCCGGGTGGCGGCACTCACCCAGCAGGGGGTGCGAAGGGAACTGCACATCGACCTGGCTTCAGTCGCTGACCTTCGGCCCGAAATTGCTTCTGCGGTAAGCGAGATCGCGGCAGCGCCGGAGGGTGAGCGGCAGATCACCTTCGCCGAGACGGGTCTGCTCGCGCCGCACTGGCCGCGACCCTACGGACGTGCTGCGGGTCCGGCGGAGCAGCTGCTGATCGATCAGGAGTTGGCGGCCGCGGGTGTGGTGCGTCCGGATCTGGTGATCGGCTGGTGGGCGGTGCCGACCATCCTCGAGCACGGCAGTCCGGAGCAGGTGGAGCAGTTCGTACCTGCGACACTGCGCGGCGAGTTGACGTGGTGCCAGTTGTTCAGCGAGCCGGGAGCCGGGTCGGATCTGGCGGCGCTGCGGATGAAAGCCGTTCGCGCGGAGGGCGTGTCCGCGAGCGGCACATCGGGCCCCGGCTGGAAGCTCACCGGGCAGAAGGTGTGGACCTCGGCCGCGCAGAAGGCGCACTGGGGAGTCTGCCTGGCGCGCACGGATGCCGAAGCGCCGAAACACAAGGGCATCACCTACTTCCTGATCGACATGAAGGCGCCGGGGATCGTGATCAGGCCGCTGCGTGAGATCACCGGTGACGAACTGTTCAACGAGGTGTTCTTCGACGACGTGTTCGTGCCCGACGAAATGGTCGTCGGCGCGGTCAACGAAGGGTGGCGGCTGGCACGCACCACGCTCGCCAACGAGCGCGTCGCGATGGCGCAGGGCACCGCGCTGGGCAATCCGATGGAGGAGCTGCTGCGAGTGATTTCCGAACTGGAAGTCGATGGCGCGCAACAGGATCGGCTCGGCCATCTGATCGGTGTCGCCCAGGTCGGGTCGCTGCTCGATCAGCGGATCGCCCAGCTCGCCGTCGAGGGCCAGGATCCCGGCCCGCAGGCCAGCGCACGCAAGCTCATCGGTGTGCGGTACCGGCAGGCGCTCGCCGAGTTCCGGATGGATCTGTCCGAAGGGGCGGGGGTCGTCGAGAACCAGCAGGTGCACGACTTCCTGAACACGCGCTGCCTGACCATCGCAGGCGGCACCGAGCAGATCCTGCTGACCATGGCGGGCGAGCGGTTGCTCGGTCTGCCCCGCTGATCGTCCTAGCTGAAGGTGGTCTGTGCGCAGGCCGTCGGCGTGGTGAGGTTCACGCCGGGATAGACCACCTGGATCTGCGAGCACGCGACGAAGTCGGAGCTGCTGGCCGGTAGGCCGGTGGTCCACTCGAGGGGTCGCGAATCGCCGTCGACCCGGAAGCGCTCCAGCGGCCCGCCGCCGAAGTAGGTCACCGAGATCTCGACGTCACGAAGGTTCTTGAACATCTTGGACAGGACGTTGTCGTGGTTGGCGCCCTTGAGTTCCCTTGGCATTCCGGCCGGTGCGCTGTACCAGGCCTCCTGATAGGAGTCGCGGTTCGAGCTGCGCAGCGTGATGGTCTGGCGCGCCCACGTGTCCTGGGGAAAACCGGTGACGCCGCTGGGTGTCAGCAGGTTCGCTGCGGTGTCGAAGTAGCAGCGGTTCTCCGCCGCGACACAGTTGGCCGTCACACGCATCTGGATCTGGGTCGCGGGGTCGACGGGGATCGAGGACACCCCGGTGTTGGACGCGGCGGCGGCAGGCGGGGCGCCCGTCAGCGCTGCCGCCGCCAGTGCCGTCGCACATGCCGCTGCGAGCCGATTCATCGTGAAGAACGCTTCATCGTTGAGAAAATTAGCCGCTCGTCACTCGTCATAGGTGACTTCGACCGAATCCGACTTCGGGTGCGCCTGGCAGGCCAGGATCAGGCCCTCGTCGAGATCCTGCTGTTCGAGCACGTCGTTGATCTCCATCTCGGTGTCGCCGGACTTCTGCAGCACAGCGCAGGCGCCGCAGTGCCCTTCGCGGCAGGAGAACGGCGCGTCCAGTCCCTTGTCCAGCAGCACGTCGAGCAGCTTCGCCTTGCGGGGCCACGTGACTTCGTGGGTGGTGCCGTCGAGGGTCACCACGGCGGTCGCAGGGCCCTCGTCGCTGTCGTCTTCTTCGATCGTCACTGCCGCGAACGGGTCTGACTCGAGCGACTTGAACACCTCGATGTGAATCTTGTCGGCTGGTAGGCCCGTTGCCTTCAGCGCTTCCTCGGCGGCGGCCATGAACGGGCCCGGTCCGCAGACGAAGGCCTCGCGCGAGCCGTACGGCGCGAACAGTTCCGACAGCGCAGGCACGCTCGGGAGTCCCTGCACCGATTCCAGCCAGTGCACCGCGGTCAGCCGATCGGGGTACTTGGCCGCGAGATCGCGCAGCGTCTCGGCGAAGATGACCGACTTCTCGTCGCGGTTGGCGTAGACCAGCGTGACCTTGCCGCTGCCCTCGGACAGTGCCGACTTGAGGATCGCCAGCATCGGCGTGATGCCGCTGCCTGCGGCCAGCAACAGGAAGTCGCTGTCGAGGGTCTTCGGGACGAACGTGCCCGACGGGGCCAGCACGTGCACCTTCATGCCTGCGTGCGCGTTGTCGCACAACCAGTTCGACGCGTAGCCGTCTGCCGTGCGTTTGACGGTGACCGTCAGTGGATCACCGGTGAACGGCGAGCTGCAGAGCGAGTAGCACCTCGCCACCGAACCCGTGCGGTCGCTGGGCACCCGGAGCGTCAGGAACTGGCCCGGCGCGTAGTGCAGTTTCTCCGGTGGCACCGACGAGTCCGCCGGAGACTTGAACACCAGGGAGCGCGCGTCCGCTGTCTCGTCGATGACGTCGGAGATCTCGAGTTCGAGCACGTGGCTGCCCAACGGTTCGTCCGCGGCTACGTCCGTCACAAGATGAGCCCTCCGTTCGCGCCGGCTTTCCACCCAGACTAGCTCATAACTAGAACAGGTTACAGAAATGCATGTCTGCAGGTCCAGCTGCCACAGGACACCGCTACTCGACACAAATCGTAACGTGTTCTAATCTTTGTAACGATCTGCTCTTCGCGCACGCGCTCATAATCCGATCCGCGCCGCGCGCAAGCGCTCATCGTCAGGTCCTAGCTTCCGGGAGGCAAATCCGTGACGTCCATTGAACAGCGCGACGTGCAGTCGGTACTGAGCGGCATCGACGATCTGCTTCCGCGGATCGCCAAGCGCTCCGCGGCCGCCGAAGAGTTGCGGCGCCTCCCTGATGAAACCGTGGCCGAACTCGACGAGGTCGGGTTCTTCAAACTGCTCCAACCCGAGCAGTGGGGCGGCCTGCAGTGCGATCCGACGCTGTTCTACGAAGCCGTCCGGCGCATCGCCAGCGCGTGCGGTTCCACGGGCTGGGTGTCGTCGATCATCGGCGTGCACAACTGGCACCTCGCGTTGTTCGACCAGCAGGCGCAGGACGACGTCTGGGGCAGCGATCCGACGGTGCGAGTGTCGTCCTCGTACGCACCGATGGGCGCGGGCACGGTGGTCGACGGAGGCTACCTGGTCAGCGGCGCCTGGCAGTGGTCGTCGGGCTGTGACCATGCGACGTGGGCGTTCCTCGGCGGCCCGGTGATCAAGGACGGCAAGCCCGTCGACTTCGGCAGCTTCCTGATCCCGCGCACCGACTACCGCATCGACGACGTCTGGAACGTCGTCGGCCTCAAGGCAACCGGAAGCAACACCGTGGTCGTCAAGGACGTCTTCGTCCCGCGCCACCGATTCCTGTCCTACAAGGCGATGAACGACGGCACCGCCGGCGGCTACGAGAACAACACCGCGCCCGTCTACAAGATGCCGTGGGGCACCATGCACCCCACGACGATCAGCGCTCCCATCATGGGAATGGCGTACGGCGCATACGAGGCCCACGTCGAACATCAGGGCAAGCGCGTGCGCGCGGCGTTCGCAGGCGAGAAGTCCAAGGACGACCCGTTCGCGAAGATCCGGATCGCCGAGGCGGCCAGCGATATCGATGCCGGCTGGCGTCAGTTGATCGGCAATGTCGGCGACGAATACCGGCTGCTTCAGGCCGGCGAGGAGATCCCGTTCTCGTTGCGCGCCAGCGCGCGTCGTGATCAGGTCCGTGCCACCGCGCGGGCTATCGCGTCGATCGACCTGTTGTTCGAGGCGTCCGGCGCCACGGCTCTACAGCTCGACCAGCCCGTGCAACGGTTCTGGAGGGACGCGCACGCAGGCCGGGTCCATGCGGCCAACGAGCCCGAGCGCGCCTACCTGATCTTCGGCAACGACGCGTTCGGCCTTCCGCCTCAGGACACGATGGTTTGATGACATCCTTTGCCGTCGAAGCTGCTCAGCAGCAAGAAATCACGTTCGAATCGACCTCGCGCTTCGCGCAGGTGCGCGAGGACATGCGGCTCCACTACCACGAGGCCGGCGTCGGTAACCCGGAGACGGTGGTGCTGCTTCACGGCGGCGGTCCCGGGGCGTCGAGCTGGTCCAATTTCGGCCGCAACATCCCGGTGCTCGCCGAGCACTTTCATGTGCTGGCCGTCGACCAGCCCGGCTACGGGCACTCCGACAAGCACACTGAGCATGAGCAGTACAACCGCTACAGCTCGACGGCGCTGCTGAACCTGTTCGACCACCTCGGACTGGAACGTGCTGCGCTGGTGGGTAATTCGCTCGGTGGCGGCACCGCGGTGCGGTTCGCGCTCGACAACCCGAAGCGGGCAGGCAAGCTGGTGCTCATGGGTCCCGGCGGGCTGAGCGTCAACCTGTTCTCGCCGGACCCGACCGAGGGGGTCAAGCTGCTCGGCCGTTTCGCGGCGGATCCCACCCGCGAGAACATCGAGAAGTTCCTGCGCATCATGGTCTTCGACCAGAGCCTGATCACCCCGGAGCTGGTCGATGAGAGGTTCCAGATCGCCAGTACCCCCGAGTCGCTAGCCGCCACCAAGGCGATGGGCAAATCCTTCGCCGGCGCGGACTTCGAGCTGGGGATGATGTGGCGCGACGTGTACAAGCTGCGCCAACGGGTACTGCTCATCTGGGGCCGCGAGGACCGGGTGAACCCGCTCGACGGAGCGCTGGTGGCCCTGAAGCAGATTCCGCGCGTGCAGCTCCACGTCTTCGGGCAGTGCGGGCACTGGGCACAACTTGAGAAGTTCGACGAGTTCAACAAACTGACCATCGATTTCCTCGGAGGTTAGCGATGACCATTAAATCGCTCGGTTACCTGCGCATCGAAACCACCGACATCGGTGCGTGGCGTGAGTACGGGCTGAAGGTGCTCGGAATGGTCGAGGGCAGCGGCGCCACCGAAGGTGCGCTGTACCTGCGGATGGACGAGTTCCCCGCCCGCCTCATCATCGTGCCGGGCGAGCACGACCGCCTGCTGGAATCCGGCTGGGAGACCGCCAACGCCGCTGAGCTGCAGGACATCCGGCAGCGCCTGGACCACGAGGGCACGCCGTACAAAGAAGCCACCGCGGCCCAGCTGGCCGACCGGCGCGTGGACGAGATGATCGTGTTCGACGACCCGTCGGGTAACACGCTCGAGGTGTTCCACGGCGTCGCTCTCAAGCATCGCCGGGTCGTCAGCCCGTACGGCCATAAGTTCGTCACCGAGGAGCAGGGCCTCGGCCACGTCGTACTGACCACCCGTGACGACGCCGAGACACTGCACTTCTACCGCGACGTGCTCGGGTTCTTCCTGCGCGACTCGATGAAGCTGCCCCCGCAGCTGGTCGGACGGCCCGCCGACGGCGCGCCCGCGTGGCTGCGTTTCCTCGGCGTGAACCCGCGCCACCACAGCCTGGCCTTCATGCCGGGCGAAACCCCCAGCGGCATCGTGCACCTGATGGTCGAGGTCGGCGAAGCCGACGACGTCGGCCTGTGCCTGGACCGTGCGCTACGCCGCAAGGTCAAGATGTCGGCGACGCTGGGCCGGCACGTCAACGACAAGATGCTGTCGTTCTACATGAAGACACCGGGCGGCTTCGACATCGAGTTCGGTTGCGAGGGACTCGAAGTCGAGGACGAGAACTGGGTCGCCCGCGAGAGCACCGCAGTCTCCCTCTGGGGTCACGACTTCAGCGTCGGCTTCAAGGCCTGACGAGCGCTTGCGCGAGGAAGAATGGATACTGACGAGCGCTTGCGCGAGGAAGAGACGACCTGAGCGTGTCGCAGCCCCCGATCGACCCGCGCACATTCCGGAATGTGCTGGGACAGTTCTGCACCGGCATCACCGTGATCACCACCGTGCACGAGAGCGCTCCGGTCGGCTTCGCCTGCCAGTCCTTCGCGGCGTTGTCGCTTGAGCCACCGCTGGTGCTCTTCTGCCCGACCAAGGCATCACGGTCCTGGGCGGCCATCGAGGCCAGTGGCACCTTCTGCGTCAACATTCTGCACGAGAATCAGAAGGACGTCTCCGCGCGGTTCGGCTCCCGCGAGCCCGATAAGTTCGCCGGAATCGATTGGACGCCTTCGAAACTGGGATCACCGATCATCGACGGCTCGCTGGCGCACATCGACTGCGCGGTGCACTCGGTGCACGACGGCGGCGACCACTTCGTGGTGTTCGGCGCGGTGCATTCGCTGTCGGACGTCCCGAAGAAGAAGCCGCGGCCGTTGCTGTTCTATCACGGGCAGTACACCGGCATCGAACCCGACAAGAACACCCCGGCCGACTGGCGCAACGACCTCGAGGCCTTTCTCACCGCGACCACTGACGACACCTGGCTCTAGCCGACCCGCTCCGCCGCTCCCTGCAGGAGTGACCGCACGACCGTCAGGTGCGTCGGCAGCACTTTGGCCCACACCGATCGGGCCAGCGGATTGCTCAGCTGCGCGACCGTGGCGAAGACGATGCCGTCGCCGGTCACCCGGGTGATCAGCTGGCCGGTCAGTCCGAGCCGCGAATCCCCATGCAGCCGAATGTATTCAGCGGAGTTGCGCGCGATACGCCAGCCCGCCACCGTGTCGGCATCGCCGTGGTGCAATCCGATCCCCAGCATGGTCCAGCCCGTCCGTAGCCGGACTCGCATGGCCGCGGATGTGTGCTCCAGGATCTCGCGCGCCCACGACTCGGGTGAGTCGAGAGCCGTGGGCTCGATGTGCACCAGATGGACATCCGTGTGGTCGATCCGCGGGAGCGTGCTGCACTCCAGAAGTTCATCGTCGGCCTCGATCGGATCGACGGTTCCGTGCTTGTAAGCGGGCATCTCACGACCTCCTGATTGATACAGAACAGTACTGTATCTATCGTAGGCTTTGGGATCAAGACCCAATTGTCGAGCAGGGGGACACGATGCCGCCGCCAGTACGCACGCCCCGGAAGTTGTGGATCGAGACCGCGCTGACGATGCTCGCGACCGACGGACCGGATGCGGTGCGGGTCGAGGTCATCGCACAACGACTCGGCGTCACGCGGGGCGGCTTCTATCGGCAGTTCGGTGGCAGGGGTGAACTCGTCGACGCGATGTTGGACGCGTGGGAGCAGCGCAGCATCGACGACGTACGCGAGCGCGTCGAGGGCGAGGGGGGCGACGTGCGGCGAAAGGTCCGCAAGGCCGGAATGCTGACGTTCTCGGCGGAGTTGCTTCCGCTCGATCTGGCGGTGCGGGAATGGGCCAGGCGCGACGCCGACGTCGCGGGGCGACTCCGTCGCGTGGACAACCGCAGGATGGCGTATCTCCGTGAGCTCATCTCGACCATCTGCGACGACGCTGCGGAGGTGGAGGCCAGGGCGTTGCTGGCCTTCTCGCTCGTGATCGGCGACCACCTGATCGCCGCGGAGCATCCGGCCAGCACGCGTCGTCGCGTTCTGCGCGACGCGACCCGTTTACTGTTCGGCTGAGTTACACCGATGTGATTCATCCACAGTGTGCATAACTGCTGTGGATAACGCTCGGCCCACCTGCGCTGCGACGAATCCGGTGATCGCGGCGGCGACGTCGCGGTGTTCGGCCTCGTTCAGAATGTCGTGCCGCGCGCCGGCGGCATCGACGAACGCCAGCGGATCGTTCTCCAGCGAATCCAGATAGAACGGGTCGGCGGACAGCCAGCTCAGGTCGAGGTCCAACGAGGTGTCGGCATCGAGCAGCTCCGGGATCGCGATCAGCGGCGCGCCCGAGATGATCGCGGCGCGGTACCTGCCGGGTTCATCGAGGAGCCCGAACAACGTGACGATCGACCCGAACGAATGCCCCTGTGCCAGCAGCGGTATTCCGGGACGTCCTTCCTCGGCGAGCTTCGTGCACGTACCGCTTAATCCGATCTGCGGGTGATCTATCAATTTTCGAGTAGTCCGCTACGCATGCGTCGATGTTTGCGTGCATCGAGACTTATTGCAACCGTGACGCATTGGCACCGCCGCCAAGGAGGGCAGTCGAATGGGGGTTCACTACAGAGTCTTGCCACCGCGCGCCGAACGCGAGAAATCTGGCAGCGCTGGCGCGCACATTCGGGCGTTGGATGCACCTGGTAAAGCCCGGGCATCGGGCGGAGAACGGCGGATTCCAACGCCTTGGGTCCACACAGAGCACTGGACCATGGCACAAGCAGAGATCCACCGAATACACCGCGCCGTGCCCGGTGGTGCGCCAAGACGGGCCGACGTGCAGTCGGGACACGGCCCGATTCGCGGTGCGCGCACGCTGGTCGCGACTGTCGGGCGGGTCGCGCTAGCGGGGGCATCCGAAGTGACGATGTTGGCATCGGTTGTTGCCAAGACACCCCTTCGCATGGTCAACGGTGGTCTCGATCCGGCACGCGGTCCGTTGCCACCTACTCCGTCGCAATCCTCACACCCAACGTGCCCGGTGCTGCTCGTACACGGCTTCTGCGGGACAAAGTCCGCTTGGGACCTGGTCGCCCGCAAGCTCAGCGCGCGAGGCCTGACCGTCGACGCGATCACCTACCCACCCGTCGGAACCTCGGTAGAGCAGCTCGCCGATCGGCTCGTTGCGGAGGTGCACAGGCTGTTGTCGCAAACCGGTGCTGACAAAGTGCATCTGGTCGGACACAGCCTCGGTGGGATCGTCATCGCACAGGCCGTCACGGACCGTCGCCTCAGCGGATTGGTAGACACCGTCGTCACCCTCGGTTCACCCTTCCGCGGTTCGCCGTGGGCCAACCTCCTTCCGATCGGGGAGATACCCCGAGCGCTGCGGGGAGGTTCACCCGTGTTGCGCCGCCTCGCCGCCGCGCCGCTACCGGACGGCGTGCGATGGCTGGCATTTACGGCCGCACTCGACGTTGTCGTGCCGGGCCGGCGGTCGGTGCCCGTACACGCCGGCGTGGAATCGATAACGGTCGGCGGCGTTGGCCATCTCGGGATGCTCCGAGACCGGCGGGTTGTCGATCAGATCATCGACGCATTACCGGCGCGCGGCTGTTCGGATGACACCTTGCATCCCGTGGAACCTGAGTTGGTTTGCGCGATGTAGCCCGGACGGTTCGCTCGCACCGGAGCCATTGGACTCCTGGACCGCTGAAGGCTACGCCCGATCTCCCGAGTGCTCGTCGGAGCGAAAACCGAGATGCTGTTGTAATGCGCTTGGTGACACTGGTTGTGGCGGCGCGGTATTCGACTCGCTGAGGCCGAAGCGCTGATGCAACCGGGTAAGCGGTCTGGGGGCCCACCAGTTGGCCGAGCCCAACACATGCATGAAGGCCGGAACCAGCAACATACGCACCAGGGTGGCATCGACCAGAACCGCAAGTGTGAGGCCCACACCGAACATTCGTATGAACGACACCTGCGCGAATATCATCGCCGCGAACGAGATCGACATCACCAGCGCCGCCGCGGTGATGATGCGACCGGTGCGGGCCAATCCGAGCGCAACGGCCTCGTCGTTATCCGTGTTGGTTTGGCCGGACGCCAGCCAGTATTCGCGGATACGCGAGAGCAGGAACACCTCATAGTCCATGGACAGCCCAAATGCGACGCAGAACAACAGAACCGGAATGTTGGCCATCAACGTGCCGGTGGCAGTTGTGCCGAATGCGGCTAGGTGCCCGTCCTGGAAAATCCACACCAGCGCACCGAATGTGGCGGTCAGCGATAACACATTGAGCAGCAGCGCCTTCAGTGGTAGTACCACACTGCCGGTCAGCAGAAACAGCAGTACGAACGTGATCGCGGCGATGGTGGCCAGCACGGTGGGTAGCCGCGAGGTGATCGCCTCAGAAATGTCTCGGCTGATCTGCGCGGTCCCGGTCAACTGGATCGACTGGCCTGCCGGACCGGCGACAGCGCGCAACTGGTCCAGCTGCTCTGCGGAGGCTTGGGAGAACAGTTCCGCGCTGCTGGCCACGGTCAGAAACGTGCTACCCGCGGTGTTCGCCGTCGGTGCCATTGGCGGCCCGACGAGCGAGCCGTCGACGAACATTCCCGACGTCGAGGACACGCCCGACACATCGTCAACCCGAGACAGCCGAGCTGCGTAGCGGCTGAGCTCGTCGGGGGTTACCCCCGTCATATCCGGGATCACTACGCTCACGCTGGTCGCGGGGTCGACGGTGAAATCGCTGCGCAGCTCGTCACCGATCTGGCGTGCCGACGCCGAGCTGGGCAACACCCTGTCGTCGGGAAAGCCCCACCGGATCCCGAGGAACGGCGCACCGAGTAACAGCAGCAGCGCGATGACTGCGGTACCGATCGGAATAGCGTGGTGCGTCACGAACTTAGTGCTGCGATACCAGATCGTCTGCTGGACCGGTGTGCGTCCCCGCTCCGGCCGACCCATCAGTCGATCGCTCAACCGGCCTACATTCAGCAAGTTCAGCCGACCGCCGAGCAGCACGATCGCCGCCGGGGTCACGACCACCGCAGCAGCGGCGGCCAACCCGGCCACCGCGATGCCGGCGTAGGCGAAGGACTTGAGGAAATACATCGGGAACAGCACCATCGCCACCATCGACAGCGCGATTGTCATCGCCGAAAACAGCACCGTGCGACCGGCGGTGGTCATCGTGCGGATCAGCGCCTCGTCGCGGGCGGCGCCCTCGGCTTGTTCGTCACGGAACCGGCTGAGGATCAACAGTGTGTAGTCGATCGCCAGCGCCAAACCGAGTGCGAGAGTGAGGTTCAGGGCGAAGATCGACACGTCGGTGACATAGGTGATTGCGCGCAGCAGCGCCATCGAACCCAGGATCGCAAAGCCACCGACGGCTACCGGCAGCGCCGCGGCCAGCAGCCCGCCGAACACCCAGACCAGTACGAGGAAGCTCAACGGGATCGCGATCGACTCCATGAGCAACAGGTCTTTTTGCGTTTGCGTGTTTATCTGTACGTAGGTCATCACATCGCCGCCGGCGCGCACGGACACGTCATCGCGGTCATATACCAGCCGGTCGGCCAACTCCTTGGCATGTTTTTGTGCGCCGCTCTCCCCGCCGGTGATGCCGGCGATGATCAGCCCGGTTGTGCCGTCCTTGCTGACGAGTGCCGACTCAGCCGAATGCGGACCGGTCCACGCAGAATAGACGGTGCCGACGTTAGGTGAGCGCTGCAGCTGCTCGACGATCTCGTTTCCGACACTGCGGGCCCGCTCGCTCTGGGCACCGGCCTCCGAGCCGACGGCGATGACCATCTGCATGTCGCCGTGTCCAAATTTCTCGGCCAGCAGCCGTGCCGCATGCCACGATTCACTGGTCGGATCCTGAAAGCCCCCAGCCGACAAGCTGTTGGTCACGGGGATACCGAAGATGCCCGCGCCGGCCATCATCAGTAGTGCGACCGCGATAACCCGTTTCGGCGCCGTGATGGCCAGCCGTGCGATTCCTTGTAACACGTTCGTCCTTCCCCCGCCACACCACGGTCTGCACTAATGCTGTACTGAATACTCATCGGACTGAAGCTTTTTGGGGAAGCTCCGACACGATCTGACGATAGGACTCGACACGTCCTGCGCGCACAGACCTCGCCCTGCAGCCACTTCACGCTCCGCGAACCCACTCGCTGCCAAGAGCGATCTGCGTTGCTCTTGACAGGCCGGCGAATTCGGGCGCCGCGGATCAACCGGCGCAGCGGACCGCATCTCTCGGGAATCGTTGACCATCGGGTGGGGCGCTGGGCGCGCACGCGACCAACCGGCAGACCGGCCTCCCCAACAACGGTCGTGCCAGATCGATACACCACGATTATCCTCGGTGACCGGCGACCCTCGGTATGCACTTGCCGCGGAGGCTGTGCGACGCGGTTGGATCGTCTCGCCGGCAAGACGCAAGGCCACAATCAGCGCAGCGACCTCTTCCGAGTCGGGGTTGCCCTTGGTGATCTTTATCATCGACTCTTCTCACAGGGGAATGTTGCCGTGTTTGCGGCGCGGTGTCGGCGCTCGCTTCGAGTGCAGCATCTCCAGCGAACGGATGAGGATCATCCGCGTCTCACCGGGATTGATCACGGCGTCGACCATCCCGCGTTCGGCGGCGGTGTAGGGCGTGATCAGCTGCTCGGTGTACTCCGTCACCAGTTCCCGGCGACGCTGTATGGGGTCCGGCGCCGCGGCAATTTCCTTGCGGAAGATTATGCTTGCCGCGCCCTCGGCGCCCATCACGGCTATCTCGTTGGACGGCCAGGCGAATGACAGGTCGGCTCCCAGCGACTTCGAGTCCATCACGATGTAGGCGCCGCCGTATGCCTTGCGCAGGATGACCTGAACCCGAGGCACGGTGGATTCGGCGAAGGCGTAAAGGAGCTTCGCTCCGCGGCGCACGATGCCGGCGTGCTCCTGATCTATGCCGGGGAGAAACCCCGGGACGTCGACGAAAGTCACCAGCGGGATGTTGAACGAGTCGCAGGTGCGGACGAACCGGGCGGCTTTCTCCGACGCATCGATGTTGAGTGCACCGGCGAGGACTTGCGGCTGGTTCGCCACTATTCCGACAGCGCGACCATCGAGCCGCGCGAAGGCGCACACGACATTCGTCGCCCACAGGGACTGGACCTCAGATAATCCCCGTCGTCGACGATTATCTCGATCACGTCGCGGACGTCGTAGGCGCGGTTGGGTTCTGCTGGAACTATTTCCAGCAGCTCGTCGCATCGGCGGGAGGGCTGATCGGCCGGCGGGAAGTACGGCGGGTCCTCCTGGTTGTTCGACGGCAAGAACGACAACAGGTAGCGGACCTCGTCCAAACAGCTGAGCTCATCTTCGACCAGGAAACTGGCCACCCCGGTGCGGGTAGCGTGTGTCAGGGCTCCTCCGAGTTCCTCCCGCGTCGTCGTCTCACCAGTCACGGCTTGTACCACATCCGGGCCGGTGACAAACAGATTGGTCTTGTCGTTGACCGCGAACACGAAATCGGTGAGCGCAGGGCAGTAGGCGGCGCCGCCTGCGCAGGGCCCGAGGATCACCGAAATCTGCGGGACTACGCCTGACAAACTTACGTTCCGCGCGAAGATGCCGCCGTACCCCGCCAGGGCTGCGATGCCCTCCTGAATGCGGGCGCCCCCACCATCGTTGAGCCCGATGACCGGCGCGCCAGTCTCGGCGGCGAGATCCATCAGCGTATGGATCTTCGACGCGAACACTTCGCCGAGCGATCCACCGAAGATGCGGAAGTCGTGCGCGTAGACGAAGACCTTGCGCCCATCCACGGTTCCCCAGCCTGTCACCACACCGTCGGTGTCGGGGCGGTGTCGTTCCAGATTGAACCCCACCGCACGGTGGCGGGCGAGCAAGCCGATCTCTACGAACGATGCATCGTCGAGCAGCGCCTCAATACGTTCCCGCGCAACCATTTTCCCCAGCGCATGCTGTTGACGTGTCGCCTGCTCTGCTCCCGACTTGGCCACTTCGTTGCGTGCCCGAAGCGCGGCGGTGGCGTCGTGCAGTGACGTCGCCCCGTCGTGCGGAAGGCGTCGCTCGGGTGCGGCTGATGCGCCTGCAGCCGCGATGCCGCTCTGCCCGGCGATGTGTAGCCGTGGCGTCGCGCCATCGGCGAGCCGGCGGTCGGCGGCCGTTCCCGGTCGGGTCACCATGTCTACTCCAGTTCCGGAGCGTCGGTCGGGCGTCAGATCAGTCGAATCACGGCTATGACGCAAGCGCTGGCAAACTACCTCTGCCGGCGACCATCAGGGCGCCGAGCACGAAGTCTGCGACCTTGCCTATCGTCGTGCAATCGCTCAGTCGGAAATCGGCCGGCCGTTCGGGCAGGTGATAACGTTCGGCCGCACGGGCAAGAAGCTCCGTCTGCTTCACGGAGTCGACGCCAAGGTCGGCCTCGAGCTGTACGTCCTCGGTAAACACCTCGACGGGATATTCGAGCGCCGTAGCGTACATGTCGCTCAATTGGGCCAATAGCTCCCCGCGGGACGGCGATGGCAGTGATCTTGCCGCGGGCGGCGATGTCCACATCTCCTGCCCTGTCGAAGAAGCCGGCTGCGACGCAAACACGTCTTCGCGCGATGCTGCGGGCTCCTGCACGGACTCGAAATCACGAAACAGGGTCTGCACGTGACCGCGCACATCGTGGCCGCGGGCTGCCCAGAATGACTGCCGCCGTGCGGCTTCCACGTCGGGGAGCAGCAATGCCGCAAGGTTTTGAGTCGACGGGGCCGGTATGACACCAAGCTCGGTCAGTTTCACGCGGGCCCGGCGGAATGCCTCGACGTGGTCGCCTCCGCCGTCCACACAGGCGACTGTGGCGACATCTGAGACCGAATCCGCCACCAGACGCGTGAGCGTGTTGCCTACACCGGTTTCCACGAATACTTCGGCACCGGACGCGCGCAACGTTGTCAACGCCGCCACGAACGGCACGCGGGAGGTGAGGTGCGCCGCCAATAGGTTGGTGAGCTGGTCGTCGTCGGTGTAGGCACGCCCGAGAATGGGGGAATAGACCGGCGTGGCCAGTGGCCGCTGCCGCAGCGGTGCCAGTCGACGCGCCAGCTTCTCGGCGGCATCAGCGAGCAGCGGGTTGTGAAATGGAAATGGCGAACGCAGTCGCACTGAGGAAATCTTGAGTGCACGCGCAATGGATTCGACCGACTCCACCGTCGAATCCGGGCCTGACACGACAGTCTGGCGCGGGCTGTTTTCAGCCGCGATGACGGTGGTCGCGTCGCCGACAAGGTCGAGAATCTGCTGTACCAGAGCCGGTTTGGCACCGAGGGCGGCCATCACCCCACCCGGATTGCTCTCGCCGACCGCCGCTGTGCGCTGCAGCACGATTTCGGCGCCCTCGGTGATGCTGAACGCCCCACCGCATACCAAGGCGGCGATCTCACCCAGGCTGTGACCCACAAGGTTGTCGGGTCGGACGCCTTGCGCGATAAGCGTCCGGTACATGCCGACACTGGTTGCGTACAGGGTGAGCTGCAGGATGTGCGGAGGCTCGTCGAGCAGGAGTCGCTCGAGCGCCGGTGCGCCTTCACCCGCGACGGTTTCGGAAACGGACGCGAGGCCGGCCGCCGAGGCGACGGCGTCCACCTCAGCGAAAGTGCTTGTCAATTCAGGTAATTCCCGGGTCAGGCTTTTCAGGGCTTCGGGTAGATATGCCCCCTGACCGGGAAACAGCAATACGGTCTTGCGCGACATTTGTCCAGTCCTTTTCGTGAATCGGAAGTGGCCTGTTCGGCTGGAGCGCCGAGAGACCTGCTTGCTCTATGGGAGGGATGTGGCGGCCGCTCAGATACGCCTGACAGTCATGTATTCGGCACGCCAACCGAGCCTCCTATCGAGCAAGACCCGGACAGATATCCACCGCCGAGGAGCCAGACGCATGTCGAGGGAAACCCAGGACCTGCACGGACGCACAGCGCTCGTCACCGGTGGCGGAAAGGGCGTCGGCAAGGTCATCGCTCATCGGCTGGCAGAGCGAGGAGCACACGTCCTCATCAACTGCTTCCATTCCTACGAGCAGGCCAAGCGGACTGGGGCAGAGCTGGAGGCCATGGGCGCCAAAGTCGACCTGTTCCGCGCTTCTGTTGCGAAACGGGAACAGGTTGACCGAATGTTCGACGAGATCGACGAACGTTTCGGCCATCTCGACGTACTGGTCAACAACGCTGCAGATGGGTGGCTGGGGCCAGTGGCCGAGTTGGACGAGAAACATTTCGAAAGGGCGATCGGCACGAATCTGCTCGGCAGCTTTTGGTGCGCTCGCCGCGCCGCGCAGTTGATGGCCGCCCGTGGCGGCGGCTGCATTGTCAACATCTCGTCGAACGGTGCTGGCATGGTGCCGGGGAATTACCTGGCGGTGGGCGCCTCGAAGGCGGGTTTGGAAGCGCTTACCAGGCACCTGGCGGTCGAGTTCGCACCACTCAATGTCCGAGTGAACACTGCCTCCTGCAGCCTCATCGATGGCGATGTGGCGAACCTGTTCCCGCGGGCCGAAGAGATGAAAGCAGTGACGGTACGGAGCACACCCCTCGGTCGTCTGGCGACCGCAGAGGACCTTGTCGGCGTGGTCGACTTCCTCAGCTCCGATCAGTCACGGTGGGTCACCGGGCAGGTCGTCCTGGCCGATGGTGGTTTGAGTCTCGGCCACGCGATGCTGTCGGCTCCTCGGCCGATCGACGTGGTCATCGATCGGACCGACGATGGGCCGCCGAGCACGCCGCCAGAGCCGTTGGTGCAGGCCGCCGTTCCCGGGACCACTCGAGTCGGGTCCGCCGCAGTGATCGAGCCGATAAGCGTTCCCATATCGGTTGAGTCGCCGGACTCGAGCGTCGATGACCCGGTTGTCGTGGTTGGCATGGGTATGGTCGCGCCGGGAGCCAACTCCCCTGAGGAGTACTGGCAGGTCGCGATGCGCGGCGCGGAGCTGTTCGTAGATGCTCCCGCGCACCGATGGAACAGTGAGTGGTTTCATGGCAACGACACGACCGCGCCGGACAAGACCTACCAAACGAAGTCAGGGTTCATCACCGGATTCGAACCCGACCCGGATCTCGCCGAGGAGATAGCCGGCGGCGCCGTAACCACCGACGAAACGACGCGTTGGCTCCGGCACGCGCTGATGCAGTCACTTCGTGGAGTGGTCCGGCGCGAAACGGACCGCTTCACCTTCTGCGTCGGCTACACCCCCGACGGGAACCAGCACCTCAAGGAAGCGCTCGTGCTGTCCGGCATCACCCAGCGTGTCCAGGGCCCCGGCGCCGGATCGTCACCGCGGCTTACCGAACAGGTTGCAAACGCGCTGACCGACAGATTCTGGCGTGGCCGCGAAGGCTGCGCACAGTTCCTGCCGCACCGGGTGGGGCACGCAGCGATGAAGAATCTGCTCCCGGATGGGACCGAGGTGCTCATGCTTGACACGGCCTGCTCCTCATCGTTGTACGCGATCGACGTGGGTATGAAGAGCCTCCTGCTGGGCACGCATGACATCGCGGTGTGCGGTGGCACCTTCGCGCTGGGGCCTCGGGGAGCAGTCCTGTTCTCCAAGCTCCATGGCCTGTCTACCGGCGGTGCGGTGCGCTCTTTGGACAAATCCGCCGACGGGGTGCTGTTCTCCGACGGTGCAGGCGTCGTCGTGCTCAAGAGACTGAGCAGGGCGATCGCCGACGGCGACACCGTGCATGGTGTGCTCGCCGCAATCGGCACGTCCTCAGATGGCAAGGGCAAGGCCATATACGCTCCCGCGTCGGCGGGACAGTCGATCGCCATCGGTCGGGCGCTCGCCGCACCGGGAAGTCAGGATGTCGATATCGACTGGGTGATCGCGCACGCTACCGGAACCACTGCGGGCGACCAGGCGGAAATGACAAGCCTTCGCAAGTCATTCGCTGCGGCGATACCAGCGGGGCACACAATCCAGGTGACGTCGAACAAATCGCTCATCGGACACACCGGTTGGGCGGCTGGAGTCATCTCGGTCATCGAGGTTTTGCTGGCCCTGCGCAACAACATGATTCCTCGGCAGCACCGGTTCACCGAAGCCCCAGCGGAATTCGAGCTGTCCAACAGTCCACTACAGATCCCCACCGCGCACGTGCCGTGGCCGCGCCATGCAGACCGTCCTCGCGCGGCTGCGGTCAACGGCTTTGGTTTCGGCGGGACCAACGCGCACCTTGTCCTGCGCGAATTCGATGGGCGCTGCGTACCGGTTCCCGCTGTTGCGCCCGAGGAGCCGATCGTCTTGATCGGCTGGTCAGCCCGAGTTCCCGGGCTAGCGGGTCGTGTCGACCTTGAGCGCTGGCTATGGCGTTGTCCGGGAGCGAAACCGCCAGATGTGTCGTTTGGTGACACCTATCCGACGCCGCCGATCACTCAGGTGCGTATCCCGCCTGGCACCCTGAGAAGCACCGACCGCTGCCAGATGATGCTGTTGGAATCCGTTTCGCCGTTACGCGAAGACCTCGCCGAGTTCTGGGAACAGTCCCGTGACAAAACGGGTGTCATCGTCGGCCACCTGGGACCGACCCGCAACGCCACGCTGTACGCGCAGCGATGCTACCTGGACGACTTGCGCAAGGTGGTGAGAGAATCGGCACCGCCGACCGAGTCCGACCGTGTCATCCAGGCATTCGAAGCGTACGCAGAGGAAATCCGAAGCCTCGTACCGGAATCCAACGAAAACTCGTTCCCGGGGATCATGCCCAACGTCATCGCGGCCCGGGTCTCGAACTACCTCGACCTGCACGGTGTCAACATGACAGTGGACACGGGACTGGCCTCATCACTGTCCGCGCTGGACATCGCCATTCGATACCTGCGAACCGGTGACCTCGACCTTGCCCTGGTGGCGGGAGTCAACGGCAATAGCACGCCGGAAAGCACCCGGACCGCCGAGATGCTGATGCCGGGCAAGTCTGACGTCGCGGTCGCCGAGGGTGCTTTTACACTCGCGCTGGTCCGCGAATCCACAGCGCTCGCTCACGGTCTGCGGCCGCTGGCGCGCATCGACACCTCGACGTGCACTGAAACTGCGCAGCCGATAACACTTGTCGGAAACGCCACCGAGCCCACTTATCTTGGCGCCGACGGTCTTGTCGCGGTGCTCAGGGCCGCGATAAACGCCCAGGAGCCATCCGCTGTCGCCACCTGCGACCGCACCGGTCCGATCGTCGTCGTGACCCCGTCAGGTGACCAGCACGGTGCGTCGGACGGCCAATCGGCAGTCGACCACGGCTTGCTCGACCACCGCACGTACGACGGCAAGAATCCTCCCGTGTTGCGCCGCCTCATCGTCGCGACCAGGCCGTTCGAATTCCAGCCGGTTCGCCCCGAACGGCCCTTCGTGGCACCGGGCACGGTCGTTCTCACCGACAACCCCGCGCTGCTCGCCGAAATCGAGTTACCCAGAGACACTTTGGTGATGTCGACGCAGCCGGCGTTCGGTGCGAGTGCGGACCTGGTGCACCTAGCGCAACCGACGCCCGAGGGCGTCGCGCGTGCCCTGGCAGGTTTCCGGCATCAAGTCCGACACGTGCGACTGCTGACCGAGATGACCTCTGAAGGGGCTCCATCGAAACCTGCCGTGTCCTCTGACCTCGCACTGCACGACCTGTTGTTCCTCACGGTCCAGCAGTGTTTCGACAGCCTCTCTGAACCCGGAGCGACACTTGCGCTGTGCCTGCTCGGGGGCTGGGCGAACGGCGCCCCTCACCCTTCCGCCGGCATGTGGACCGGGTTGGTGAAAAGCGTTGCGGTTGAGCTGCGCCAGCTCGTCGCTTACACCGTGCTCACCACCGCCACGAATGCAGCCGAGGGCATCGCGCAGGTAACCCGAGAATCCAGCGCCAAGCACTTCCTGCCGGTGGTCGTGTACGAAAACGGTATTCGAATGACCAGCTTTCTCGAGCCGGCAGAGACCGAAATCGATGCGAGGGAGCCGATCTGGCTCGGGCCCGACTCGGTCGTGCTGGCCGCCGGGGGAGCGCGGGGGATCGCCGCCGAACTGCTACTGGCCATAGCCCACCGATACCGGTCCACAATCTATGTGCTCGGACGCAGCGAAGCCGCCACCGAGCAGCCCAAGATTCCAGCACGCGCCGACTACATTCGCGCTCAGTTGCAGCACCGGCCGGGTGTGAGTGTCGCCGACATCACCCGCGACTATCAGCGGATGGTCGAAGCCGGCGAGACCCGGTCGAACCTTGACCGGATGGCCGAACACTGCGGAGCCGGCCGCGTGCACTACCTGCGCTGCGACGTTTCCGACGAGCGGGCGGTCCAGAATGCCGTAGCCACGGTGCTGAGACAGGCAGGCCGAGTCGACCTGTTGCTGAACGTCGCGGGCCTCAACCGGGCCGCAGGCATTCCGAACAAACACTTCGATGACTTCCGCGCGGTTCGCGATGTCAAAGTGCGTGGCTACCGAAACCTGGACAGCGCGCTCGGTGACAACGTCGAGACATGGTGCAACTTCAGCTCTTTCATCGGATTTACCGGCCAGTCGGGCGAGACGGATTACGCCGCAGCCAACGACTTCCTCATCACGGCTGCGCAAGCGGCAGCCACGCGCGGCCGCAAGGAAGTCACCATCGGCTGGGGCCTGTGGCGGGAGGTGGGCATCGGTACCGACCCAGTCCACCGCTCGTTCCTCGAGAAGAGCGCGTATACCGGTATGTCCTCTGCCGAGGGTGTCTATCACTTCCTGCGGGAAGTACTAGGGACTCGGCGCAACCCGGCGATCGTGCTTCTCGGGCCCGCCGAGTCACAGTCGCTGGAAGACTACCGGCCCGGCTACCTCGCGGCGGGGGCTACGGCGCCATCCCGCACGCAACCCACCGTCGATGACTCAAGTCGACGACCCGTGGGCTTCATGCTGGATCGACGAATCGGCAGTACACCGTCACAGATTGAGTTCGAGCGGTGCTTCGACCTCGAACGAGACACCTACCTTGCCGAACACCTGGTGCTCGGACACCCCACGCTTCCGGGCACGTTCGTCACCGAGATCGCGGCTGAGGCCGCCGTCGAACTGGTGCCGGGACGCGTGCCGGTGGCGTTCGAAGACATCACCTTGCAGTCGTTCCTTCGGGTCTACGATCACGGGCGTCCGATTCGCAAGCGGATCACCGCACAGCTACTCCACCACGACAGTGAATCCACCAGGGTCCGGGTCCGGGTCCTCGGCGACGTCGTCGCACCCACCGGCCAGGTGCTGGTGCGGGATCGTCAGCATTTCCAACTCGATGTGCTACTCCAGGACCGGCTGCCGACTGCACCGAGATGGGAACGGTGGTCAGAGCACAAGACGGTGCCGCCATACCGGATCCGTACCACATGACGAACTCGCCTGCGCTGCTCTCTGGTCGGCTGGTCTCCACTACCGATACCCGGCAACACGCGCTCGGTCGCCGGGCGACTTTCGATCTGCACATCCCGGAAGACGATCACACCTTCGTTCAGTTCCAGGTTCCCGCAGTACTTTTGGATGGGATGCTGCGAGTCAAGGTGCTCGATCCGGTGCGCGACGGGCACCTTGTCGTCGCCGCGCCTATGTCGATCCGCAGAATCGACCTCTACACAGCGTGCAACGATATTGACCTGAGCCGGTCGCACCCGGTAGTCGACCTCTATTCCTGCCCCCGCAAGCTCGACTTGACAGCGCCGGCAGCATCCAACCGTTGTGTCGCCGCTTCGCCGGACGGCACGATGCTCGCGCAAATCCACGACACCTCCGCGTCGATACTGGGCTATATCCACATCGAAACTGGTTGCGCCTCGACTCCCCAGCAGATGGCCACCGGCACCGTGAACGCGTTGATCCCCCGATGACCAATGCAGCTGTGCGGCAAGGTGATACCGCAGACTCCGTGCAAAGGTACGTGTGGCACCCCACCGTCGTGCCTGCGCCTGCTTCGACGTCGGCGGCGCTTATCGGCCGAAGTGTCGCGATCCTCGGCGGCGCCGATGACACCCGCGCCGCGGTCGCTGCCGCGCTAGAACTGGCCGGGGCTCGCACCATCCTGATCGACCCGCCCCAGTCTTCGGCAGGCACGCCGGCGGATCCGACGGTCACCACCGAGTCGCTGGCTGAGAAGGTCACTGAGGGTCTCAAGCGCGCGGCTCCGGTAGACGTCCTGCTCGACCTCAACCTCGACAACGCGACGCCCACCGAAGCACTCAGGTCGTGGCGGGCGGCCTTCGCCCAGTCCGTCGCCGCCGTCCAATCGGTCTACGACGACTGGGCCGACGAAGGTGACGCACGCAGATGCGGCTATCTGGCGGTTACCCGGCTGGGCGGCAGAATGGGGTACGACGGGATTGGAATTGGCCAACCCCTGGGCGGGATCTGGGCGGGGTTCGCAAAGAGTCTGCCTTATGAGCTGCCAGCCTGTCGGATCAAAGTTCTGGATGTCGCTGAGCACGATGCGGAATCATTGGCACGTCTGATCAATCTGGAGCTGGGCACCTTTGACTACTACGAGGTGGGTTGGCGCGACGGTGTGAGAACGACTCTCGCGGGATGCAACGAACCGGTATCCCCGTCCCGACTGGACCTTTCGTCAGGAGACGTGGTGCTGCTCTCGGGAGGTGCACGCGGAATCGGGTTCGAACTCGCCGTGTCGCTGGCCACGGCCCACGGTTGCCATGTGGTCGTCACGGGTCGCCGCCCCTTGCCCGATCGGCACGAGCCATGGCTGGCGATGGACGGCAAGGAGTTCGCCGACTTCCAACGCAAACGACTCGTGTCGGCGGTCGGGGTAAACCTCGGTGCCATCAGACGTGAGAACGCCGTACTAGCCGGCGACCGCGAGAGCGCCTTCAATCTAGCCGAAGCCCAGCGACGAGGTCTGCCAATCACTTACGAGAAGTGCGATGTGCGTGTGCCCGAAGAAGTTCGCCAGGTTGTCGCACGAATCAGCGGGCGTCTTCGACTCGTTGTCCACAACGCCGGGATCGCCGCGCCGACGCGGCTACGCAACAAGAGCATTGACGTCGTCCTGAATGTGGTCGGAACCAAGGTCGATGGGTTCGTGAACCTCGTCGAAGCACTGCATGGGCGCAATGTCGAGTTGTTCTGCAATGTCGGGTCAGCGTCCGGCCGGATCGGCGGCATGGTCGGCCAGATTGACTATGCAGCCGCCAATGAGGCACTGACCCGACTTGGCTTCTGGGCGTTGAGCGAACGCCGCCTACCCGTTACCACTCTGGCCTGGACTACATGGGACCAGATCGGCCTGATTGCAAACTTCGACGCCGCTCTTCGCTACGGCACTGCACTGCCAGTGGACAACGGGATCGCGAAATGGACTGCCGAATTGCTCGCCGCGACGCCCGGTGAGGTGATGTTCCTCGGCGACGTCGGGACCGCGCTGCTGCCAACCCAACTCGCCGGCTTGCGAAAGTTCACCGACCACCCCGACTACGACCGACTCCACTCCATGGGCCATTTTCTGGGTGACGTCGAAGAGTATCGGCCGTTCCGCTGTATACGCAGTAGCATCACCGTCCGAGCCGAGCACCCATGGGCGGGTGCCACCACGATCGCGGGCATGCCAGCATGTCCAGTGAGCATTGCGTTGGAATACGCCGTGTCGCTCGGCGACTGGGTGGCCCCGGAGGGATGGGCACCACGACACCTGTCCGAGGTGCGCGACGTTCATGTCGACATCGCCGCTCTTGCCCTGCGCGACGCCCAGTTGGAGTTCAAACGGGGTGCGGCAGGGTCACGGGTCGACGGCCGGTGGTGCGTCGATGTGGCCATGCATCGCGCTGATGACCATCGCGAGGTGCTCCGTGCACGCCTCGTTTACGACGATAGCAAGGTGGCGCTGCCGCAGGAACTGAAAGTACGCCCCCGAAACGGTGTTGCCCTGGTCGACTTCTCGACCAAAGCGCGCCGGCTGCGCGGTCAACCCTACGGCCTCGCGTGGCATTGCCTGGCAATCCCGGCCGTTGACTGGTCGGAGCGGGATGGCCGACTGCGTGCACACGTTCGACCGACCAGGCCGGCGGACCTTTGGGCGCTACCCAGTCCACCCCACCACGTCTTGCCTACCAACGCGCTCGAAAGCATCCTCGCCGCACACGCCACTGTGGCAGGCACCGATGACCACGTCCTTGAGATTCGCGCCCTGCGACTGGTAACCGGCGCAAGAGAGACCGACGTCGAGGGCAGCCCCACAACGGGTCGGTGGACCGTCTTCGATGCGACGGAGACGCCAATTCTGTTGGTGGAAGGGATGTGCCTGCAATGACCGAACAAGCGTCACCGTCGCGGGGTCCCGATTGCGGACGGTCCCAGTCCGCGGTCCGAAAGACAGATGAAATCCAAACGCCGTTTACCACAACGTCAACCTACGGAGGCGACATGACCGAGAACACCAGCACATTTCGACCCGTCCCGGCAGACCACCCGTCATACGCCGGACAGGCAACCTACAATTCGGCTTTCCTGCGGATCTACGACCCGTTCGTAGTCCACTTCTCCGGGCGGTTCATCTACCGGTGCCCGAGTAATCGGCTCCAACAGGCCTACGACAGGCACGCAGGTGAACGACACCTGGACATCGGGCCCGGCTCGGGCTACTTCCTTGATCGCTGCCGGTTCAGGGGAAAACGACCCGAGCTCACGCTGGTCGACCTCAACCCAGACGTGCTGCGGTACGCAGCTGGTCGACTGCGCAGGTACGGTCCGTCGACCCTACAGGCCGACGTCCTGCAACCCCTGCCGTTGACGCTGGGAAGCTTCGATTCGATTGCGATGAACTACCTCCTCCATTGCCTGCCTGGCACCATGAAGCAGAAGTCGCGGATATTTCCCGGTCTCGCCGCACTGCTGGCTCCAAACGGGGTGATGTTCGGAAGCACCGCCGTCGGTGGGGACGGCCGCCAAGGCCCGTTGGAGCGTCTGTTGGTTCCGATCTACAACCGCAAGGGCATCCTGAGCAATGCCGACGACTCGGAGGACGGGCTGATCGCCGGTCTGCGAACGGCATTCGGGTCGGTTCAGACTGAGCGCTGCGGAAGCATCGTGCAGTTCGTCGCACGGGTTTGACGAACGCGCCGGCGTCTGCGTCGACGGCTTGCGTCGTGGCAAGCACTTGCCATCCTTCGGGGGGTGACTCCGCGCCCCAATGGCTGTGCGCTGGCCGTTCGTCCGTGACGGCGCAAAAGCGTTGAGGGACTATTGATTTCCGCAGCCACGTATCTGGAGCCGCCCGGTGCGCCTCCCATAGTCAAAGGGACTTCTTTGAGAGGTCTGGATCGGAGGGAACAACCGATGGCCGGATGCAGCAACTCACGTGCCCCGGGGCCTCGCAGCAACTGCATTGTGGGCTACCGGCGTGATCACCCGCGCATGGCGGTGGCGCTCCAGCGCGAGTACGGCGACATAGTCCGTATGCGCATCGGCCCCTTCCTCGTTCATCAGCTCAGTCACCCCGATCTGATTAGCCATGTGCTGCTGGACAAGCCGCACAACTACCGCCGAGGCCGGTTCTATGAAGGCTTCTCCGCCTTCTTCGGACGCGGACTCCTCACCACCGATGCGCAGGAATGGCGTGCGCATCGTGCGGTGTCGCAGCCAGTGTTTCATCAGCGTCGAATTGCGGACCTGGCGTCGTCGTCCATGACGGAGGCTGCTGAGGAGCTGCGAGATCGGCTGCGTCGTCGCGCCGCTGAGCATGCGGCGTTCGACCTCGTGCCGGAAACCATGCGGTACACCATCTCTGTGCAAGGTAAGTGCCTGTTCAGCAGCGACCTGAGCTCGACCGCCGCGGAAATCACGCCCGCCGTCCAGACGGGTCTCGAGTTGATCATGCAACGCATGAATCCAGCGCAGCGTCTGGTTCCGGTGTGGCTACCTACCCGACATAACCGGCGTCTGATCGCCTCGAAATCAGTCGTCGACCGAATCGTCGACAACGTGATCGATGAACATGTTCGTCAGGGTCCTACCTGTCCCAGTGACCTAGTTGCCCACCACCTGGGGCTCTTGGGTGAACGGCAAGCTGACGGCGGGAGTGTGCTCACCGCGCGCGAGGCGCGCGACGGCCTCATGACGACCTTCCTGGCCGGTCTTGAGACCACAGGTACGTCACTTGCCTGGACCCTCTACGTGTTGTCGGTAAACCCTCTTGTCCGGCGTCGCCTGGAAGACGAGGTGAATGAGGTGCTGGGCGGTGCACCCGCCACCGTCGACGACTTGCCTGCTCTGAAGTACACGCGCATGGTGGTGCAGGAGTCACTGCGCCTTTATCCGCCGATCTGGCTCTACCCACGTGACGTCGTCGAAGACGATGAGGTCGGCGGGTATCGGGTACCTGCGGGGTCCTCGGTTTTCATCTCACCGTATGCAACGCACCGGCACCCCGGCCTCTGGGAGAACCCGGAGGCTTTCGACCCCGAACGCTTCAGCGACGAACGGTCCGCAGGTCGGCCTCGCTACGCCTACTTCCCATTCGGATTTGGTCAGCGACAGTGCATCGGCAAGCACATCGCGTTGATGCAGCTCCAGATCGCCGTTGCCACGATCGCCGGCTCGGTTGATCTACACGCACTGCCGGGACACCCCGTCACCTATCGGGCGCGCGTTTCCCTGCGACCGAATCAGGCACCGTTGTCCAGCCTGATGTTCACCGCGCACGACAACATTCGAGCGGCGGCTTGATGCCATGCAACCACCACCGATAACCGCAATCTCACGCGCCAACAAGGATTTACCGATGGACTATTCAGAACGTTACTGCGTGATCGGCGCAGGAACTTCCGGTCTTGCGGCGGCCAAGAATTTACTTGACGTCGGCGTGGAGGTCGACGTTGTAGAGCGCCAGGACGACATCGGCGGCAATTGGTACTACGGGTCCGAGGCCAGCAGCATGTACAAGTCGGCGCATTTGATTTCGTCCAAAGGACTTGCGGGATATCTCGATTTCCCCATGCCGGACCACTACCCGGACTACCCGGGCCACACCGACGTACTGAAATACATTCATGACTACGCTGATCGATTTGGGATACGGGACCGCATCGAGTTTCGACGTAGCGTCCAGCGCGTCCGGCCGGCCACCCCACGCGGCTGGGAGGTGACGCTGGATGGCGAGGAAGTCCGACGCTACCGCGGGGTTATCTTGGCCAACGGACATCACCACCGACCCAAAGTGCCGGAGTACCCTGGCGCACTGCACCGTGAGACCATCCACTCCAGGGACTATCGGTGCCCCGACCGGTTCACTGGGAAACGGGTGCTGGTTGTCGGCGGAGGAAACTCCGGCTGCGACATAGCTGTCGACCTTGTTCCCTTCGCCAGCCGCACGCTGGTCAGCATGCGGCGTGGCTACCACTTCTGGCCCAAATTCGTCATGGGCCGTCCGGTGGACGAGCTAAACGAGTTGACGCTCCGACTGCGACTCCCCTTGTCTGCGCGGCGCGCAGCTTCCCGATTCTTGCTGCGCTCGTTCGTCGGCCGGCATTCGGACTACGGACTGCCCGCCCCGGACCACCGGGTGTTTGAAAGCCACCTGGTCATCAACTCGCGGCTGCTCTACCACCTTCGCCACGGTGACGTGACCGTCAAACCGGATATCGCCGAATTGCGTGGTGACCGTGTGTTGTTCACAGACGGAACCGAGGAGGAGATTGACGCAATTGTGTACGCCACCGGCTACCTGCCTTCCTTCGACTTCCTCGACGATGCCGAACTCGACTGGCGTGAGGGCATGCCGGAGCTGTACCTGCACATCTTTCACCCCCGCCGTGACGACTTCTTCATCGTGGGAATGGTGCAGCCCGATGTTGGGATTTGGCGGCTCGCGGACTATCAGGCGCGCCTCGTCGCCGGCTTCGTGGCCGCCCGCGAACAGTGTCCGGCTCTGACAAAACGACTTGAGCACGCCAAGAGAGGTCCGTCACCGCGGATGTCCCCGTACTCCTACGTCCCATCGCAACGCCACCGAGTAGAAGTCGAGCACTCGACGTACGAACGGATACTGAAGCAGCATCTGCGCAGCTTCGTCAAAGTGCTTCCGCTGGAATCGATTGCAGAAAATTCGGCAAAGGCAGTGGTATGACTGGGAAAACGACTGGAGTCACCGCTGAGGTCCGGCAGAGTGTCCACGAGGTAGACGGCATCCGATTTCCGCTGCTGGCGGCGGGACCCGACGTAGACGAGGCGGTGGTATTCCTACACGGCAATCCCAGTTCCTGCGAGGACTGGCGCTCGCTGATAGGTCGCATCGGCACGTTTGCCCGTTGCATCGCATTCGACGAGCCCGGCTTCGGGCACGCCGACAAGCCTGCCGAATTCGACCACACTTACCAGGGGCATGGACGCCACATCGGAAAGGTTTTGGACTCGCTCGGGGTGCAACGCGCCCATGTCGTCGGCCAAGATCTCGGTGCCCGTTGGATGCTCGAATGGGGCGCTGGCCATCCTGAGCGATTGGCCAGCACCGTCATCGTGGCCGGCGGCGTGTTGTTGGACTACCGCTGGCACTACCTTGCACGGATATGGCGGACGCGAGTCTTGGGCGATCTCTTCATGGCGATACCGAGCCGGAACGCCTTCCGGCTGCTTCTGCGCAAGGACGAACCGAAGCCACTCCCGCGCAGCTTTGTGGACCGTATGTACGACGACATGGACACAGCGACCCGGCGCGCGATCCTATCCCTGTATCGGCCGAGCTTTGACTGGAACGCCCGTTCCTACGAGCTGTCCCGGATCCTTCGCGAATTCGACCGTCCGGCACTCGTCGTATGGGGGCAACAAGACCGCTATATCCCTGTGGAGCAGGCCTACCGACAACTCAAGACGTTCCCGTCGGCGAATGTGTCGGTGCTGCCGTCCAGCGGGCACTGGCCGCATATCGACGATCCGTTGGGGGTCGAGTCGCTTGTGATCCCCTTTCTGCGCCAGCAACTCGGCGTTTGAGAGACGGACCAGGGTAAAGAAGGCCCTACCGGTTACTCCGCCATTGATGATTACCTGGTTGTGCAGCAATATGATTGGGCATCACGCCATATCGCCACGACATTCGGTTTTCAGTAGCGCAGCTGCTACCGGTGTCTCAGGCTATGGCTGCGTCAAGGCCAGGCGCGACAACTGCGGACCGCTTCACACAGACTCAACCGGCAATTCCAAGGTCAAATCCCGTCTCCGCCGACAATGCGTCTCGTAGTTTGCCGAGCAGCCTGCTCCGGGTGGGACCGATGCTGCCAATCGGTATCGCAAGGCTTGCGCTTATCTCGGCATACGAGGGGGCGGGGTCGGCGAAAAGCATCGCGATGAGCTGACGTTGCGACTCAGAGAGCTCCATCAGGGCCCTCCGCACCCGGCGTCGTCGGTCCGTACCAACCAATCGAAGGTCGAAATCCACAACTTCAACCGGCTCGCCTTCACCGGCGAAGTCGGCCACGGGCCGCTCGCGGCCACGCGCGCGAGCTCGGCAGAGGCACTCCCTGCGCAGCGTCGTGACAAGCCAGCCGGGGACGGCGCCGCCATCCCGCAGCGAGCCGATATGTTCCACCAGTCTCAACCAGGCCGTCGCTACGGCGTCCGCAGCCTCAGCCTCGCCCAGCCGGTAGGTCGAGCTCACATGTCTCAGTAAGGGGCCCAACCCGTCGATGAGCTGCCGCCACGCAAGTTCGTCACCTGCGGCAGCACGCTGCACGAGTTGCGCAGTCTGTTGCGGTTCCATCGCTGTCTCCTCCTCTCGGGGGATGATGCAGCTACGTGAACAAAACTCGAAATATGTTCAGCACGGCGGGCATTGCCCCCAATATGCTCTTGATGTCACCAGAATCGATCGCCGGGGGTCTATAGACACGCGTAGTCCGATACTTGTTTTCGGGCGCGGGTGCCCGATCGTACTCAAGTAGCGGCGGGTACGAACCGGATGAAAGTCGCGCGCCGGCTCGGTAAGCAGCAGCAACGAAATAGCTCAAATACATTCTGCTACATGCGAATTGCAATCCGACGCGAACAGCCGCTGGGTGAACTCTGTGGGAAGTTCGACCGTCCACTCGACAATGCCGGCGACACTACCGCGGCCCGTCTATAACCTCAGGCGCAACCGCTGACGCAGAAGTGGCGGCTGCCGCGGTGGCTCGGGGCATTGGGATCCGCCGGTGGCAGTTGGCGGGTCAGGTCGAATCGCCTTCGAGTTCCGGCAACTGGCAGAAGGGTTGGCGGTCACCTGACATGGATTGCCGATCGGGTCGGCCCCGGCCGGGACGGTCGCGAACACCGCCGTGATTGCGGCACCCGCTGCGGCTAAGGCCAGACGAACAGGGACCTACATCACAGCGATGACCCTAGCGTTCGTCGCTCGATGAAGTCGACGATCGCCTCGGCGACCTCGCGGTGCACCGTTTCGTTCAGAATGTCGTGCCGTCCAGGGAAACTTGCGAATTGCAAAGGCTCGATCTGGTCGGCGTAAGCGCGAACCGCGCCGATCGGTGCGATGGGGTCGTTGACGCCGTGAACGGCCAGCGTCGGCACCGACAGCGTGGGCAGTTCGGCGCCGAACCGGTCCCAGCCCCTGTCCAATTCCCGGGCGAGTGCCGCGCCATCGGCATCGACGAACGCCAGCGGGTCGTTCTCCAACGAATCTAGATAGAACGGGTCGGCGGACAGCCAGTCCAGTTCGAGGTCGAACGAAGTGTCGGCATCGAGCAGTTCGGGGACCGGAATCAGAGGCGCGCCGGAGATGATCGCCGCGCGGTACCGATCCGGCGTATCGAGCAGCCGGAACAGCGTCACGATGGAACCGAACGAATGCCCCTGCGCGAGCAGCGGAACACCGGGGTGTTCCTGCTCCGCCAGCTCGGTCAGGCTGTCGGCCAGCGCTGAGCTGTCCTCGATGGAGCCGAAGTCGCCGCGCGCGCCCGGGCTAAGACCATGGCCGAACTGGTCGACGGCCCACAGGTCGATGCCCGCGGCGTTGAGGGCGAACCCATACCGGTGGTAGAGCCCGGTGTGCTCACCGAATCCGTGCAGGAAAATGACGACGGCCCGTGGTTCGGCCGCGGCCCAGTGACGGTAGTAGGCGGGGCCGCGTTCGTGCTTGATGAAGGGCATGCCAAGACTGCATCAGGTGCGGTGTGCCGAGCGCAAGATTTTGGCTCAGCGCCGTCCGAGAAGTACGTCGCGCTGGTCGTCCATGAGCGTGGTGATCGCGTCGATCACCGCCGCGACTTCCGGGCGGCGCAGCGTCTCGGCGCGGGTGACGAGCCAGTACGTGAGTTGGATCGACACGTCGTCGGGCAGTACGCGGACCAGGTCCTGGTGCCGGTCGGCCATGAAGCAGGGCAGCAGGCCGAGGCCCGCCGAGGCCCTGGTGGCTTCGATGTGGACGAAGACATTCGTCGACGTCACCGACTCCCGCATCGCAGGCGCGAAACTCGTCGCCAAGTCCAGGTCGTCGACCTGCAACATCGAGTCGATGAAATAGACAAGCGGAAAGCGCTGCAACTCAGCGACATTCGCCGGTATGCCATGTCCGTCGAGGTAGTCCCTCGACCCGTAGAGGCCAAGGCAGTAGTCGCCCAGACGCAGTGCCTTGGCCCGCAGCACCTTGGGTTCACCGACGACGACCTCGATGTCCAGACCCGAACGCTGCTGGGTGGCGCGGCGTGTCGCGGCGACGATCTCCACCGCCACCTTGGGATGCCTGCGCTGCACCACCGCGGCGGCAGGGGCGGCGATGTAGGCGGAGAAGCCGTCGGTCGCCGAGATCCGTACGACACCTTCCAACGCGCGGTGCCCGGTGGCGTCGGTGGCCAGCGAGCGGACCGCTGACTCGACCGCCTCGGCGACAGTGAGCGCCTCACGGCCGAGGTCGGTGAGTTCCCACCCGCCGGCCACCCGTGCCAGTACCCGGCCACCCATCGCACGTTCCAGCGCGGCGATGCGCCTGCTGATCGTCGTGTGGTTGATGCCCAGTTCTTCGGCGGCGGTCGTGTATGTGCCGGTCCGCCCCACTGCCAGCAACACCAGGAGGTCGTCGGCGCTCGGGCGGCCGCCGGGAGGAGTCATATCTGCATTTTTGCAGACCGGTGCTGCAGTTTTGACCATTGCCCCGGTGGGTAGCTGCATGAATACTCACAACATATGTGGCGGGCATCACAAGGGAGGCATGTGCAATGAGCACACAGCATGACGCGCGGCCGGACGGACCTGGTTCGATCACGAAGGGCCTCAAGCGCGTCGTCGTCGCCTCGATGGCGGGCACCGTGGTGGAGTGGTATGAGTTCTTCCTCTACGGCACGGCCGCCACGCTGGTGTTCAACAAGATCTTCTTCTCGGAGACCACCAGTGAGCTCAACGCGATCTTCCTCGCCTTCGCCACGTACGCGGTCGGCTTCGTCGCGCGCCCGGTCGGCGGCGTGGTGTTCGGACACTACGGCGACAAGTACGGCCGCAAGAAGCTGCTCCAGTTCAGCCTGCTGCTGGTCGGTGTCGCGACATTCCTGATGGGCTGCCTGCCGACCTTCGGCCAGATCGGCTACTGGGCTCCAGGGCTGCTCGTCACGCTGCGGTTCATCCAGGGCTTCGCAGTGGGCGGCGAGTGGGGCGGTGCGGTGCTGCTGGTCGCCGAGCACAGCCCGAACCGCCAGCGCGGATTCTGGGCCAGCTGGCCGCAAGCAGGGGTGCCGGTGGGCAACCTGCTCGCCACCGTCGTGCTGCTGGTCCTGACGGGAACGCTGTCCGACGACGCCTTCCTGTCCTGGGGCTGGCGTGTCGCGTTCTGGCTGTCGGCCGTGGTCGTGCTCATCGGGTACTACATCCGCACCAAGGTCACCGATGCGCCGATATTCGTCGCCGCCCAACAGGAAGCGGAGCGCATCAAATCGACGTCGTACAGCGTCGTCGAGGTGCTGAAGCGCTACCCGCGTGGCGTCTTCACCGCGATGGGACTGCGATTCGGCGAGAACATCATGTACTACCTGGTCGTCACGTTCACCATCACGTATCTGAAGGTGCAGGTGGGTGCGGACACCAACTCGATCCTCCGGTACCTGCTGGTCGCGCATGCGGTGCACTTCGCCATCGTCCCGTTCGTCGGATACCTCGCCGACCGCTTCGGACGACGTCCGGTGTACATGGTCGGGGCGGTCCTCGGCGCTACGTGGGGATTCTTCGCGTTCCCGATGATGAACAGCGGCAACTACGTGGTCATCACGGCGGCCGTCACGCTCGGTCTGATGATCCACGCCTTCATGTACGCTCCGCAGCCGGCGATCATGGCTGAGATGTTCCCGACCCGCATGCGTTATTCCGGTGTCTCCCTTGGCTATCAGGTCACCTCGATCGTCGCCGGCTCGTTGGCTCCGCTCATCGCGGTGAAGTTGCTCGACATCTACGACTCGGCGGTGCCGGTCGCGATCTACCTGGCGATCGCCTGTACTGTCACCTTCATCGCGGTGCTGTACACGCGCGAGACCAACGGCATCGACCTTGAGTCGCTTGATGTCGCAGACGCCGAGGATGTGGCACGGTCCGAAGGCAGGGCCGGCGTCGTATGAGTGACCTCGACGGCCGCACCGCGCTGGTGACAGGCGGTGCGAGCGGCATCGGTGCAGCGTGTGCACGCGAGCTGGCGGGCCGGGGAGCGTCGGTGACGGTCGCCGACGTCGACGACGTGGGTGCGCAATCGCTGGCACAAGAAATCGGCGGAACCGCTTGGGCCGTGGACCTTCTCGACGTCGAGGCGCTGGCGGACCTGCAGCTGGAAGCCGACATCCTGGTCAACAACGCGGGCGTACAGCACATCGACGAGATCGCCGAGTTTCCGCCCGACCGCTTCCGGATGATGCTGGCGCTGATGCTGGAGGCGCCATTCCTGTTGATCCGGGCGGCCTTACCGCACATGTACCGCAACGAGTTCGGCCGCGTCATCAATATCTCGTCGATCCACGGCCTTCGCGCATCCCCCTACAAGGTCGCCTATGTGACGGCCAAGCATGGCCTCGAAGGCCTGTCGAAGGTGACGGCGCTGGAGGGCGGTCCCCACGGGGTGACCAGCAACTGCGTCAACCCCGCCTATGTCCGCACCCCGCTGGTGACCAGACAGATCGCCGATCAGGCCAGGACGCAAGGCATTCCCGAGGACCAGGTCGTTACCGAGATCATGCTCAAGGAGAGTGCGATCAAACGGCTCGTCGAGCCGGAGGAGGTGGCCGCGCTGGTGGGTTTCCTTGCATCACCGTCTGCCGGTCTGGTGACAGGGGCCTCGTACACCATGGACGGCGGGTGGAGTGCGCGGTGACCGCGCAGAGCGCTGGCTGCGTCCGCCGATCAGACTTGCGTATTGCCCGGTTCGGACCTGCGCTTGAGGCGTTGCGTGAGCGTATGCGCCGCATGCAGCAAGGCCTGTCCCAGCACGTCGGTGCGTTCGCCGGCGAAACGTGCCTCCACGCCCGTCAAGCTGAGCGCCCACTGGGGCTGGTCGAATGCGTCGAAGACCGCGGCCCCGATACCCCAACTGCCCTCCACCAGGAGGCCCGGGTTGACCGCGTAGCCATCGATCCTCGCCTGCTGGATGCGGCCCGCGATCTCCATGCGGGAATGTGCTCTACCCCAGGCGCTTTCGAGGTCGGCCTTTTCCAGATGTCTCTGGCATTCGGTATCGGGCACGTGCGCGAGTATCACGAGCCCGGCCGAGGCGACGCCGAGAGGAAATCGCCTGCCCGGGTAGAGGATGTGGGACCGCAGCGGAAAGCTGCCCTCCACGGCGGACACGCACACCGATTCCTGTCCCCGGCGCGCCGACAAGAACGCACTCTCGCCCGTCTCGTGGGCAAGGGCGCGCAGGATGTCGTCCGCGACGGCGGCGGCGTCATAACGGCTGGTTGCGACGGACCCCAGAAGGTAGATCTCCGGGCCGAGGAACCACAAGCCGGTGCTGGGTTCGCGGTCGATCAGTCCCTGGTCGGCCAGGTTGGTGAGCATGCGGTGGGCCGTGGCCCGCGGGATGCCGGCGCTGCGTGCCAGAGCTGTCGTCGTCGCTCCGTTACCGCCTGTGCCGCCGACCGCACGCAGTATCGCCGCCACACGGGTGATCACCGGCGTACCGGCAGCGGTGGGCGTCACCACCGCAGCATACGTCCACTCAGTGGACGTCCGATTGCTCGTGCGTCTCGCCAGGCGAACGGATTTCTCGCGGATCGCGATGAATCTTGTGGCAGATAGCGATCAATGGTGTCATGAGGGTCGAATTCAATGCGTTCGTTCAGCGAACGCTCTGACAGGAAGTTCGTGCTGATGTCGGAAAAGGTGGTCAAGGACGTCCGCGAGGCGATCGCGGATATCAGCAGTGGAGCCTCCCTCGCTGTCGGCGGGTTTGGCTTGTGTGGCATTCCGGATGCGCTCATCGAGGGACTGGCCGCCTCGGGCGTCGATGGCCTGGAGGTCTACTCCAACAACTGCGGAGTCGACGGCGAAGGACTCGGAGTCCTGCTCGGCCTTGGCCGGATTCGGCGGGTGACGGCGTCATACGTCGGGGAGAACAAGGAATTCGCGCGCCAGTACCTGGCCGGTGAGCTCGAAGTCGAGTTGACCCCGCAAGGCACTCTCGCCGAGCGGCTTCGGGCCGGGGGAGCAGGTATCCCGGCGTTCTACACACCCGCAGGTGTGGGAACACCGGTGGCCGACGGCGGGCTGCCGTGGCGCTACGCCCCCGACGGTTCCGTCGCTATCGCTTCACCACCAAAAGAAACCCGGGAATTCAACGGTCAGCGGTATGTGCTGGAGACGGGAATCCAGTCGGACTTCGCACTCGTGCATGCGGCGGTCGGGGACACCTACGGGAATCTCGTCTTCGACAAGACGGCGATGAACTTCAACCCGCTGGCGGCGATGGCCGGCCGGACGACGATCGTTCAGGTGGAAAAGCTGGTGCAGCCCGGCGAACTCGACCCGGCAGGCATCCACCTACCAGGTGTGTTCGTGCAGAGGATCGTCGAGACGGGGCCCCAGCGGGTACGTATCGAAAGACGCACCGTCCGAGAGGAAGCAGGAGCATCCGCATGACCGAGCCGCAGAGCAAGCCGGGCTGGAGCAGGACCGAGATGGCCCGTCGGGTGGCCCTTGAGCTCAACGACGGCGAGTACGTCAACCTGGGTATCGGACTTCCCACTCTCGTTCCGGCGTATCTGGATCCGGACGTGCGGGTCACGTTGCACTCCGAGAACGGGATCCTGGGAACGGGCCCCTACCCGACCGAAAGTGCGATCGACGCCAATCTCATCAACGCAGGCAAAGAGACCGTCACGGTGCTGCCCGGCGCGGCGTTCTTCGATTCGGCGATATCGTTCGGAATGATCCGCGGCGGGCATATCGACGTCGCCGTGCTGGGCGGCATGGAGGTCTCGCGCTACGGCGACCTCGCGAACTGGATGGTTCCCGGCAAGATGGTCAAGGGCATGGGCGGTGCCATGGACCTGGTGCACGGGGCAGCGCGCGTCATCGTCCTGATGGAACACACTGACCGGCAAGGCAATCCGAAGATCGTCGACGAGTGCAGCTTGCCGCTGACCGGCGAGCGCGTGGTCCACCGCATCGTCACCGACCTCGCTGTCATCGATGTCGTGGGGGACGGAACGCTGACCCTTGTGGAGACCGCCCCAGGTGTGTCGATCGATGACGTTCGGCAAGCGACGGGCGCGCAGCTCGTCCTCGGTGACGATCTCGCAGGCGCGCAAGTCTGAACCTCGATTCTGACCGGGCGATTCCCGCCGCCCGCCAGTCACCTCACGGTCAGCTGTTGCGCGCTCTGATACCGCTCGAGGACATGCGGTGTCGCATCGGCCTCGTAGCGCGCCGCCGCACCGACTGACCACTGGGGCGCCGCGTCGTGCCCGGAGAGCGCCCAGGCCGCCTGGCGCGCCGCACCCAGCGCAACGTACTCGGCGGGCGCGGGAACCTGCGCCGCCTTTCCGAAGACGGCGGGCGCGATGCGCCGTACGGCCTCCGATCGGGCTCCACCGCCCACGAGGATGATTCGTTCGGCATCGATCCCGTGCTCGCCGATCTTGTCGACGCAGTAGGCCATGGAACTGAGCAGGCCCTCCACGGCGGCACGGGCAATGTTCGCGGAGTTCAGGTTTCGTAACGTCACCCCGTGCAGGGCGCCGGCAGCGTGTGGCAGATTCGGCGAGCGTTCACCCTCGAAGTACGGCACCAGGATCAGGCCATCGGCGCCCGCGGGCGCGGAGAGTGCGAGCCGGTCGAACTCGTCGAAGTCGACCTGCAACATCGCTGCGACCGCAGCGAGCACCGGCGCACCATTGAGCGTGCACACCAAAGGAAGGTGGCGTCCGGTCGCGTCGGCGAAGCCCGCGACGATCCCTTCCGGATCGTGCGGAGCCACCTGACCGACCGCGCTCACCACCCCCGACGTTCCCAGTGAGACCACGCAGTCGCCGGCCTCCGCGGACAAGCCCAGCGCGGCGGCGGCGTTGTCTCCTGCGCCGGGGCCGAGGACGATTCCGTGTGGCGTCTTGCCCGCCGAGTCGTGTGGTCCGAGCACCTGCGGCACCGCGGGGGATCTTCCCCTGAAGGCAAGTTCGAGCAGATCGGTCTGGTAGCGGTTGCTTTCGGCCGAGTAGTAGCCCGTGCCGCTCGCGTCACTGCGGTCGGTGCGGAGGTCGCCGATGGCGGAGGACCCGCTCAGGCGCCATGTCAGCCAGTCATGGGGAAGGCAGACCGCCGCCGTCGCGTCGGCATTGCGCGGTTCGTGGTCGGCCAGCCAGCGCAGCTTGGTGGCCGTGAACGAGGCGACCGGCACAACGCCGGCGCGTCTGGCCCACTCAGCGGGGCCGCCCAGTTCACCGATCAGCTCTTCGGCGGCGCCACTTGAGCGGGTGTCGTTCCACAGCAACGCATCTCGTACCACGCGGCCTGCGGAGTCCAGGCACACCATGCCGTGCTGCTGAGCGCCCACCGCGAGGGCGGAGACATCGTCGAACCCGCCTGCCATGGCGATGGCGCGCTGCAGCGCATCCCACCAGAGCTCAGGGTCGACCTCCGTGCCGCCGGGATGCGGCGCGGACGCTGACCGCACGGTCTGGCCGGTATCCGCGTCGCAGATCACCACCTTGCATGACTGCGTGGAGGAGTCGATTCCAGCGACGAGTGTCATCTCAGTACCTTCCCGGATCGGCGAGCACAGGGGCGAAAGCCAATTCGGCCGCCCCGATCACCAACGTGTCCGCACCGAGGGTGGCGGGCACGACGCGGACCAGGTCACGAGGCGCACCCATGCTGCGCCGCGTCAGCTCTTCGTGTAGCGCCGCGGCGGCGAACGCCGGGAAGACGCGCAGGAAGCCGCCGAGCACGATCAGCCCCGGGTTGAGCATATTGATCGCATTGCCCAGCGCGATCGCCAGGGACCGAGCCTGCCGGACGAGCACATCGCGCTCGGCATGGGTGTGGGCCGGTGGGTCGCTCCCGGCAGGCGCCGTCCAGTTCGGCGAGCAGACGTGCCAATGGCGCCTGGGTCACCTCGGTCTCCAGGCAGCCGACGCTTCCGCAGTGGCACTGCTCACCGCCGCCGACGTAGGTGTGGCCCAGTTCGCCTGCGTAGCCGGCGACTCCACCGAGGAGTTCGCCTGCGACGACGAAACCGGCGCCGATACCGCTGGGGCCGCCGTTGACGTAGATCAGATGATCCGGCGTTGTGGTGCTTGCCGAACAGGTGCTCGGCGATCGCTCCGGCGTTGGCGTCGTTGGCGGCATAGACCGGTAATCCGGTTGCCGCACTGAGCATCTGGCCGATCTCGACGTCGTGCCAGTCCAAGTTGGGTGCGAGTTGCACCACGGACTCGGGACCGTGCACCAGCCCGGGTACCGCCACTCCGACACCCGTCACCGTCTGGTCGTCTCGAAGCGTGCGGCGGATACGCGCGATCGCCTCGGCCGCAAGGGCCACGGTGTCCGCGGCGGTGGGAACCCGATCGGTCGGGCAGCGCACCACGTCGAGCACCGCCCCGCCCATCGACACCAACCCGACGGTCACGGCGTTGACCTCGGGGGTGACCGCTATCGCGAGCACACGGCTGCCGGGTCGCACGATGGGGCTGGGCCTGCCGACCTGCGATACCGATGGCGCGGGTGATTCCTCGACCAGGCCCCGTGCTGCCAGCTCCTCGACGAGATCCTTCGTGGTGGATCGCGACAGTCCGGTGTAGCGGGTCAACTCGGCGCGGCTGAGCGCCCGGTGGCGGTGCGTCAGTGTCAGGACACTCGACAGATTGCGCCGCCGGACGTCGTCGGTGCTCGTTCCCACGCGCACAGCCCGACGGTCTTCCGTCCGCTTCACGGCACATTCCCTTCATCTTCGGCCTTGACAGTGGCGCAAGCCACATTTTATGTTCGTACAGAGAACAAAAGCATATTTCTCCACAAACGGCCCGCTTTTCAGTGCCATGATTCCCGAGGAGTACCAGATGACCGTCCTGGAGTCCGCCGTCCGCGCATCGGAGGACCTGACACCCCGGCCTGCCGACAAGTTCACGTTCGGACTTTGGACCGTCGGCTGGCCCGGCATCGATCCGTTCGGTGTCGCCACCCGGCCCGCACTCGATGTGGTGGAGGCCGTGGAGCGCCTGGCCGAGCTTGGTGCGTACGGGTTGACGTTTCACGACGACGATCTGTTCCCGTTCGGCAGCTCCGACTCCGACCGGCGGCGAGCGATCGACCGACTGAGCTCTGCCTTGGACGGCTCGGGCCTCGTCGTGCCGATGGTGACCACCAACCTGTTCACCCAGCCGGTCTTCAAGGACGGCGGTTTCACCAGCAACGACCGCGCGGTACGCCGATTCGCCCTGCGCAAGGTCCTGCGCAACTCGACCTTGCGGCCGAACTCGGCGCCGAGACCTTCGTGATGTGGGGTGGCCGGGAGGGCAGTGAGTACGACTCGGCCAAGGACGTCCAAGCCGCTCTGGAGAGGTACCGCGAGGCACTGGACCTGTTGTGCCAGTACGTGATCGACCAAGGCAGCGGAATCCGGTTCGCGATCGAGCCGAAGCCCAACGAGCCGCGCGGTGACATCCTGCTGCCGACCGTCGGACATGCGCTGGCCTTCATCGACACGCTGGCGCACCCGGAGATGGTCGGCGTCAACCCCGAGACCGGCCACGAGCAGATGGCCGGACTGAACTTCGTGCACGGCATCGCCCAGGCGCTCTACAGCGGCAAGTTGTTCCACATCGACCTCAACGGGCAGCGCGGCATCAAGTTCGACCAGGATCTGGTCTTCGGCCACGGCGACCTGGCCAACGCCTTCGCCTTGGTCGACCTGCTCGAACACGGCGGCCCGCGGCGGAGGTCCTGCCTACGACGGACCGCGACATTTCGACTACAAGCCCAGCCGCACCGAAGACGTCGACGGCGTGTGGGCGTCGGCGGCGGCCAACATGCGGATGTATCTGTTGCTGCGCCAGCGTGCCGCCGCGTTCCGTGCAGACCCGGACGTCCAGGACGCGATGGCGGCGGCCAAGGTCTCCGAACTGCGCAAGCCCACGCTGGACGACGGGGAGTCCTACGCCGAGCTGCTTGCGGACCCCACGGCCTACGAACAGTTCGACACCGCCGCCTATTTCGGCGGAAAGGGTTGTGGCTTCGTCACTCTCAACCAGCTGGCCATCGAGCACCTGATGGGGGCGCGATGAAGGACACGCCGGCGGCTCGGAAACCGGCAATCGCGCCCCATCGTGACCCAGCATCACGTTATATGTGATAGCAGCACAACAAAATGCCTTTTCGTATCAACTACCAACCATGACCCATTCGGAGGGATCTTCGTGAAACGAACCAGCACCCTGCTCGCCGCCGCGGTCGTCGGTGTCAGCATGACACTGACGGCGTGCGGTTCGAACTCCGATTCGCAGTCCGCGCGAGGCGAGGGCGGCGGCAAGGTCGGCGTCATCCTGCCCGACACCAAATCGTCTGTGCGCTGGGAGACCAAGGACCGGCCCGCGCTGGAAGCCGCGTTCAAGGACGCCGGCGTGGACTACACCATCCAGAACGCGGAAGGATCCGCCGACACGATGGCCACCATCGCCGACGCGATGATCGCCGACGGCGTCACCGTTCTGGCGATCGTCAACCTCGACTCCGACAGCGGTGCCTCGATTCAGCAGAAGGCCGCCGCCCAGGGCGTCAAGACCATCGACTACGACCGTCTGACCCTCGGCGGCTCGGCCGACGTCTACGTCTCGTTCGACAACAACACGGTCGGTGAACTCCAGGGCCAGGGTCTCGTCGACTGCCTCGGTGGAAAGCCCGCAAATGTGGTGTTCCTCAACGGCTCTCCGACCGACAACAATGCGACGCTGTTCAGCAGCGGCGCCCACTCGGTCATCGACGCGACGCCGTCGATCACGATCGTCGGCGAGCAGGCGGTGCCGGACTGGGACAACGACGCAGCGGTGACCATCTTCGAGCAGCTCTACACCGCGGCCGACGGACGCGTCGACGGGGTGTACGCGGCCAACGACGGCCTCGCCGGTTCGGTCATCTCCATCCTGGAGAAGAACAAGCGTGCCGGACAGGTTCCGGTCACCGGCCAGGACGCCACCGTGGAGGGTCTGCAGAACATCCTCGCCGGCACACAGTGCATGACGGTCTACAAGTCGGCCGCCGAAGAAGCCAACGCATTGGCCGAAGTCGCGATCGCGCTGGCCAAGGGCGAAGAGCCGAAGGCGACCAGCACATCTCGCGACGACACGGGCGGACGCGACGTCCCGTCGGTGCTACTCACGCCGAAGTCGATCACGAAGGACAACGTCAACATCGTCTTCGACGACGGGGGACAGTCCAAGGACGAGGTGTGCTCGGGACAGTTCGCGCGCCATGTGCACCGCCGCGGGAGCCTGACGGACGATGACCGACGACCGCGATCCGGAGCCTGGAATGGCGCCGATTCTCGAATTACGGGGTGTTAACAAGAGTTTCGGTGTCGTGCACGTGCTCCATGACGTCGACTTCTGCGTCTACCCCGGTCAGGTCACCGCTCTGGTCGGCGACAACGGCGCGGGAAAGTCGACTCTGGTCAAGGCGATTGCCGGAATTCACCCGATCGACACCGGCACCTACCTGTTCGAGGGAAAGCCTGTGACCGTTCATAATCCGAACGATGTCTCAGCTCTCGGTGTCGAAGTCGTCTACCAGGATCTCGCGCTGTGCGACAACCTCGACATCGTCGAGAACATGTTCCTCGGGCGTGAACTCAAGAGCCGGGGGATGCTCGACGAGGCCCGCATGGAGACGATGGCGCGGCAGGCGCTGACCTCGCTGTCGGTGCGGACCGTCAAATCCGTGCGGCAACCGGTGTCGAGCCTGTCCGGCGGCCAGCGCCAGACCGTGGCCATCGCGAAGTCGGTGCTGTGGAACTCCAAGGTGGTCCTGCTCGACGAACCCACCGCGGCACTCGGCGTGGCGCAGACGCGCCAGGTGATCGATCTGGTGCGCCGTCTCGCCGATCAGGGTCTCGGCGTGGTGCTGATTTCGCACAACATGGTGGACGTCTTCGAAGTGGCGGACCGGATCTGCGCGCTGTACCTCGGCCGGGTGGCCGCGGAAGTCAAGGCATCCGACGTCACGCATGGCCAGGTGGTGGAACTCATCACCGCGGGGCGTTCCGGCAGCCTCGGCCTGGCGCCGGCGCAGGCCGCCGAGTCGATGTGAACGAGTCAGACGGGACACGAGGCGAAATGACCACTGTCAGTAGCCAATCCGATGTCAATCTGAGCGACGCGGGCTTCGCCGACGACGTCCGTACCGATCCGACGTTCGGCGACGCGGTGCGCGGGTACCTGCGGCGAGTGCGCGGCGGCGACATGGGCTCGCTGCCTGCGGTCCTGGGTCTCATCGTGCTGTTCGTCGTGTTCGGCCTGGCCAACGATCGCTTCCTGTCGGCGCTGAACCTGGCGAACCTCATCACCCAGGCCGGTTCCATCTGTGTGCTGGCGATGGGGCTGGTGTTCGTGCTGCTGCTCGGCGACATCGATCTGTCGGCCGGCGTTGCCGGAGGTGTATCGGCGTGTGCGATGGGGTTGACCGTCGTCAATCTGGACTGGCCGTGGTGGGCGGCGATGTTGGCCGGAATCGCTTGCGGCGCATTGATCGGCCTGGCGATCGGCCTGCTGCGCGCCAAGCTCGGCATCCCGTCGTTCGTCGTGACGCTTGCGTTCTTCCTGGGCCTGCAGGGAGTGACGCTCAAACTGATCGGCGAAGGTGGCTCGGTCCGAGTCGACAACCCGGTGATCCGTGGCCTGACCATCAGCAACCTGCCCGTGTCGGTCGGGCTGGGCGCTCGCGCTCGTCGTCGTGCTCGGGTTCGCCGGCCTGGAGTTCTACAATTACCGGCGAAAGAAGGCCCTGCAGCTGACGAACTCACCGCTCGGTGTCGTCGTGGCACGGGTGTCTGCCGTCGCGCTCGTCGTTCTCGGTGTCACATTCGTGCTCAGCCTCAATCGCAGTGTCGGCCGCGGCGTCGAGATCCGAGGCATTCCCTATGTGCTGCCGTTGATCCTGCTTCTGCTCATCGTGTTGACCGTGGTGCTCAAGCGCACGTCGTACGGCAGGCACATCTATGCCGTCGGCGGTAACGCCGAGGCCGCCCGGCGCGCAGGCATTTCCGTGGACCGGATCCGGGTGTCGGTGTTCATCGTCTGCTCATCGCTGGCGGCGTTGAGCGGAATCATCGCGGCGTCCTATGCAGGCAAGGTGTCGGCATCCTCTGGCGCGGGCAACGTACTGCTCTACGCGGTCGGCGCAGCCGTCATCGGCGGCACCAGCCTGTTCGGCGGTAAGGGCCGTGCGCTCGATGCCGTGATCGGTGGCGTAGTGGTAGCCACGATCGCCAATGGCCTTGGGCTGCTGAACCAGTCGTCCTATATCAACTTCCTGGTCACGGGCGGCGTGCTACTCCTCGCCGCAAGCGTGGACGCGATATCCCGTCGACGGCGCTCCTCCGCAGGCCTGAGTTAGCGCGGTCGATCGTCAGGCGGCATCGGCGTCGAAGGTGACGAGGTCGATGCTGAGCCGGCCCTCCATCACGCTGACCTTCTGACGCACCGGGATGCCAGGCAGCGGTGGGGCCGTCGAGCGGTAGGTCGCCCCGGTAGGTGTCACGAAGTCGGCGGTGTGCGTTCCGTCCTGTTCGCTGGTGGTGACGGTCCACCCTGGCGCTTCTTTGGCGTAGTTGCATGCTTGGCACATGCCTAACCCGTTGAGGGCACTGGTCTTTCCGCCGTCGCGGTCGGGGGTGGCGTGGTCGTGATGGCGGATCGGGGCGTTGCAGTAGGGGGTTCGGCAGGTCTGGTCCCGAAGCCCGATGAACATCGCCAGTCCTTTCGGGAAGATCCGCGCCCGCGACTCCATCGCCACCAGCTGCCCTGACTCGGGGTGGCGGTAGAGCCGGCGCAGGGTGGCTTTGGCGTTCTCATCGGCCACCGCATCACCGAGCAGGAGTCGCACCACGTCGGCCGGGACCGGGCCGTAGCCCTGCAGATAGCCGGGGCAGTCGTCGCCACCGAACAGTGTCGTATCGGCCATCACCACGTTGAGATTCACATCCACGGGTGCGGTCACGGTGCGCCCGGTGATCCGTTCGTAGGCGGTGTCGGCCATGACCTGCCCTTGGGAGCGGCCGTCGCCGGTCAGGTCGGCGTGGCGCTTCAACGCGGCGTAGATGCCGACACCCTGGGACAAGGGCATCAGCAGGCTCACGTACACCATGCCGTTGGGGGCCGGACGGGTGGTGACACACCGATCTTTCTCGGCTTTGGCGTTGCGTTCGACCACCGCGGCGGCATCCAGGCGCGCGGTGATCTTCTTGGCTTCGGCTTCGACCCTGTTGTTGCCCCAACCCACCAACGTCGACGAATCACCGCAGAGTTCGGCGTCGAGCTGGCGGCGGTGCTCCAGCGACAGGCACGCCGATTCGCGCACGATCAACGTGGCGCGATACTCGGAGAGGATCCCGGCTTCCAGGGCGGCCATCGTGTGGGGCATCTCGTGCACCAGCGCCGTCGCGAAGCCGAGATGCTGGTTGCCTTTGACCGGGGCGTCGTGGCGGGCCAATGCGATCTCCGAGGCCAACCCCTTGCCGCGCTGGGTTGCGGGGAGCCCGGCCGCCTCCTCCGCTGCACGTCGTTTCTCAGCCCACAGCGCCGTCGCGCGGGCCTGCGCGGCGGCGGCCTGTGACTTCAGCTGTTCGTAGCGCTCGACGAGGACCCGAAGCTCCCTCTCGGACAGCTCCTTCTCGACACGCAGCCGGATCGATATCGAACACACTTTCGAACATGAATCCGACGGTACCCTCAGGCACCGACATTTGGCTTTTCAGTGAGTCCGCGAGTGGGCCGAACTACCGTCACTGAGGTGAGGTATCGCCGCGGGCTCGATTGACGCGCAACGTCGCCAGTCCGCCTACGGACACGATCACGGCCAACCCGGCGAACCCGAGCGGCACACTCGATGCTGCCGCGATCCCCGCGACGACCAGCGGCCCTGCCGCGTCACCGCATTCGCGACCGATCTCGGCCGCGCCCATGGTCTGTCCGAGCCGCTCCTCGGGCGTGGACTTGGCGAGCAGCGTGAACGCCAGCGGCGTGATGATGCCGCAGCCGAGGCCGATGACGACTGCTGCGCACAGAAGCCCCACCATTCCGGGTAGCGTCGCAGACGCCAAACCGACTGCGGTGAGTGCGATCCCGACGAGGATACCCACGGAGACAGAGATCCGCCGTGCGTCGAGGGCGCGCCCGGCCAATGGTTGCGCAATCGCGGTGACCAACGCGAGAACCGAGACCACCGCACCAGTGACGACGGGAGACAAGCCGGCCTGCGTACCGAGTACCGGCAGGAAGCCGACGCCAACCGACAACGCCGCGGTTGATGCGGCGAGTGCGAGCGTCGCTGTGACGAAGGTGGATTCGGAGAACCGCCGAACGGTGTCGAACAACGTCTGCCGCTTCCGCGGAAGCGGGCTCACCGTCGGAACGGAGATCACCGTCCATGCCGCAACCACGACCGCCAACACAGCCATCACGCCGAACAGGGTTCGCATACCGCCCAGGCTGACGATCAGTCCGCCCAGCAGCGGGCCCAGCGTGTAGCCGATCGACTTGTAGAAGCCGTAGGTGCCGAAAGCCCTGCCGTGTGCGCCCGATGGACTCAGGCGGGCAACCAATGCCGATGCGGCGGGGGAGAAGGCTGCCGCTCCGACGCCCTGACCGAATCGTCCCGCCCACAGCCAAACGTCATCGTCGGCCACCACGTATGCGGCCGAAGCCGCAGCGAACATCAGCAGTCCCGCGATGAGAACCGTCCGCGCGCCGATCCGGTCGGCGAGTGTGCCGAAAATCGGTTTGAGCACGACCTCGGCACCGTCGTAGATCGCCAACAGCGCGCCGAGCGTCAGTAGTGAGGCCGCAGTACCGGTCGTGGTCGTGCCGAGCGTGCCCGCCACGGCGTGCGCGCCGAATGCCGTGGTGAAGCCCGCCGCCAATAGCGGCGCCCGCTGGGCAGCGGGCGTCAACCCAGCCATGCTCCGATGCGGCGCAGCGCCTCTTCGATATCGGCGGCCGGGCCGGCGAACGACAGCCGCACGTTCGCCCCGCCGCGCACCGTATCGAAGTCGACCCCCGGTGCAATCGCAACTCCTGTGTCGTTCAACAACTTCGAGCAGAACGACAGCGAGTCCGTGGTCAGGTGCGACACGTCGGCATAGACGTAGAACGCCCCGTCAGTCGGGGCCAGCCGGTCGATTCCGATCGCACGCAACCCGTCCAGCACCAGCGTCCGGTTTGTCGCATAACCGTGCAACAGTGATTCGGCCTCCGCGACGGACTCGGGGGTGAACGCGGCGACGGCGGCCACCTGGGGCAGTACCGGAGGACAGATCGTGAAGTTCCCGGTCAGGCAATCGACCACCCGCTTGAGTTCCTGCGGCACCAGCATCCAGCCCAGTCGCCACCCGGTCATCGCGAAGTACTTCGAAAAGCTGTTGACCACAACAGCTTCCCGGGATGTCTCCCACGCACAGCTGGTCGCAGGCGCACCGGTATAGACCAGCCCGTGGTAGACCTCATCGCTGATCAGCCGCACCCCTGACGATTCACACCACGACGCGATGGCCGCCAGCTCGTCGGGCGGGATGACGGTGCCGGTCGGGTTCGCCGGGCTGGCGACGATCACGCCCGACACCGGTGGATCCAGCTCCTGCAGCATCTGCAGTGTCGGCTGGAACCGGGTCTCGGGACCGCACGGCAGCTCGACGACCTCGCAGCCGAGCGCCGACAGGATGTTGCGGTAACACGGGTAGCCGGGGCTGGCGATGGCCACTCGATCGCCGACGTCGAAACACGCCAGGAAGGCCAGCAGGAATCCGCCCGACGAACCGGTGGTCACGACGACGTCGTCCGGGTCGACCTCCAGCCCGTGGCGTGCCTGGTAAGAGCCGGCGATGGCAGCGCGCAATTCAGGAATGCCGAGCGCGACGGTGTAGCCGAGCCGGCTGCGGTTCAGGGCGGCGACGGCCGAGTCGCGAACGGCGGACGGCGCTCCTGCACTGGGCTGTCCCGCGGACAGATTGACCAGATCACCATGCGTGCGCTGGCGTTCTGCCGCCGCCAGCCACACGTCCATCACGTAGAACGGCGGGATACCGGCACGCAGCGAGACCCGACCTGAATTGCTCCTCGCGTCCGCAGTCACGATCTCAGGCTAGAACACCTCGGCTTCGAGCCGACGCAGCTGCTCCCGCGGCGGCCCGAGTAGCTGCGCGCTGTTGTGTGCACGCTTGAAATACAGCTGGATGTCGCTCTCCCAGGTGATAGCGATACCGCCGTGCATCTGGACTGCCTCGCCTGCCACCTTCGAGAACGCCTCGCTGGCGGCCAGGCGGGCCAGCGTCGCAGACGTCGGCGTGGGATCGGTCAGCGCCTCGTCGACGACGGCCTTGGCCGACTGCACCGCGACGTAGAGATCGGCCATCCGGTGCTTGAGTGCCTGGAAGCTGCCGATCGGCCTGCCGAACTGCACACGGTCTTTGGTGTACTGCACCGTGAGGTCGAGGCATTTCGACGCGGCACCGACCTGTTCGGCGGCAACGAGGATCGCCGCGACGTCGGCCAGTCCCGGATCCACGCCGATCGGCGAGGTCTCGCTGGGTTCGACGGCGGCCAGCGGACGGGTGATGTCCATCGACACGGCGGCCGTAGGTGTGAAAGTCGTCCAGCGCGTGAGCATTTCGCCATCGGCGGCGATGACGACGTCGGCCACGTTCCCGTTCACGACGTATCCGGCATCGAACACGACCGTGCCGATCGACGTTCCCTCGGCCAGCCCTTCCAGTAGCTCGGAGTCCGGCTCGTCAACGGACAGCAGCGCCAGCTCGGCCAGTGTCGTGCCCAGCAGCGGCGTCGGGACCAACCCCTTGCCGAGTTCCTCGAGTACCACTGCGGCATCGGCCAATTCACCTCCGGCGCCACCGAGCTCCTCAGGAACCACCAGTGCCGCGGCCCCGACCTGCTCGCACAGCATCTTCCAGAGTGCTTCGTCGTAGCCGCGTTCCGAGGCCGCGGCCTTGCGCACCGCCTCTGGCGATGCATGCTTCTCGACGAGTGCGGCGACGGTGTCGCGCAACAGGTCCCGTTCTTCAGACATCTACAGTGCCTCCAACACTCGCCGGCGGTGCCATGTCGGGTCGCCCCACGCGGGACGCAGTGCCTGCACCCGAAGTAGCAGCAGCGACAGGTCGTGTTCCTGGGTGAAGCCGATGGCCCCGTGCGTCTGGAGCGAGGACCGCGCAGCCAGCAGCGCGGCGTCCGCCGCGGCGACCTTGGCCGCGCTGACATCACGCGCGGTATCGCCGGATCCCTCGGCGAGCGACAGCGCCGCCCCGTACACCAACGGCCGCGCCAGCTCGACCGCGATGAGCACGTCGGCCAGCTTGTGCTTGATGGCCTGGTAGGTACCGATGATCGTGCCGAACTGGCTGCGCTGCTTGGCGTATTCGACCGAGGCGTCGAGCATTGCCTGCGCGGCACCGACCAGTTGCGCCGCGGTGGCCAGTGCACCGAACTCGAAGGCGCGACCGACATCGGCGGGCCGCGGGTCACCGGAAGCGCGGACCTCGAACAGCTTTCGGCTCGGGTCGACCGACTCATGCTCGTCGCCCTTTTCGGCATCGCTGACGGAGTCATCTCCGGCGAGCAGGATCAGCCCCGCGGTGTCGGCGTCGACCGCGCGGGGAACAAGGGGTGGTGCCGCGACAGTGGCGATCAGTTCACCGGATGCCAACGCGCCGACCCGCTCGTCATCACCAAGCAGAACGGGAGCCACGGCAATGGATTCGGTGACCGGACCCGGTACGTTCCACCTGCCGAGCCGCTCCAGCGCGACGACGAGGTCGACGGGATGTGCCTCGATGCCGTCGAACTTCTCGGGCACGATCAGCGCCGTGACACCCAGGTCGGTCAGCTGCGCCCAGACCTTGCGGCCCGGCGCCGTGTCGCCCGCTGCCCACGCCCGTACCGCGGCGGGCAGGTCCGCGGCACCCAACGCGGCGTCGATGCTCGCTGCGAAGTCCCGCTGCTGTTCGTCGATCTCAAAGTTCACGTTCGTCTACTTTCGGGGCAGGCCCAGGAGCCGCTCGGCGATGATGTTGCGCTGAATCTCGTTGGTACCGGCGTAGATCGGCCCGCCCAAGGCGAACAGCAGACCGTCGGTCACCGGGTCTACCAGCTCACCGTCCGCGCCGCGAAGGTCCAGCGCGGTCTGGTGCAACGCGACGTCGAGGTCCGACCAGAACACCTTGGTGATCGACGACTCCGCACCCAGCTCGCCGCCGTTGGATACCCGGGTCACCGTGCCGAATGTGTGCAGACGATAGGCCTGGGCTTTGATCCACGCATCGGCGACCCGGTCGGTGAACGCGGGATCGGGATTGTCCTTCCACTGCGCGACAAGGCGTTCCGCGGGCGCGAGAAAACGTGCCGGGCTGCGCAGCGACATGCCGCGCTCGTTGCTCGACGTGCTCATGGCCGCGCGCCAGCCCTCGTGCACGCCGCCGATGACGTCCGCGTCGGGGACGAAGACGTCGTCGAGGAAGATCTCGCCGAATCCGGTGTCGCCGCCGAGCTGGGCGATCGGGCGCACGGTGACGCCGTCAGCCTTCAGGTCGAACATGAAGTACGTCAGGCCCTTGTGGCGCTGTGCCTCCGGATCGGAGCGGAACAGCCCGAAGGCACGCTCGCCGAACACCGCGCGTGAGGACCAGATCTTCTGCCCGTTGAGCAGCCAGCCGCCATCGGTCTTCGTCGCCGTCGAGCGCAGCGACGCGAGATCGCTGCCCGACTCGGGTTCTGACCACGCCTGAGCCCAGATCTGCTCGCCGCTGGCCATTTTCGGCAAGATCCGGTCGAGCTGTTCCTCGGAGCCGTGCGCGAACAGTGTCGGGGCCAGCATCGACGTCCCGTTGGCGCTGGCCCGCCCTGGAGCGCCTGCTCGGAAGTACTCCTCCTCGTAGGCGATCCACTGCAACAGCGTCGCGTCGCGTCCGCCGTACTTCTTCGGCCACGTGATGACGGACAGTCCGGCGTCGAAAAGCACCTTGTCCCACTCGCGGTGCTGCTCGAATCCCTCCGCGGTGTCGTAGGACTTCGTCGGGAACGCGTCCTTGTTCGCGGCCAGGAAATCGCGCACCTCGGCCCGGAACTCGGACGTGGCGTCGTCGAAAGTGAGGTCCAACTCAGGCCCTTTCGGTGAGGTCACGAAGTTGCGGCTTGACGACCTTGCCGCCCGGATTGCGCGGCAGTGCGTCGAGGAACGCGACCGACCGCGGTGTCTTGAAGTTCGCGAGATGTTCGCGCGTGTAGTCGATCACGGTCTTCTCGTCGAGCTCGACGCCGGGGAGCGTGACCACAAAGGCCTTCCCGACCTCGCCGAGGCGCTCGTCGGGTACCCCGATGACCGCCGTTTCGGCGACTCCGTCGAGCCTCGCGAGGACCTGCTCGATCTCGGCGGGATACACGTTGAACCCGCCACAGATGTACATGTCTTTCAAGCGGTCGGTGATCTTGAGGTTTCCGGCCTCGTCGAGCTCGCCGATGTCACCGGTATGCAGCCAGCGCTCGCCGTCGATCGTCGCCGCGGTGGCGTCGGGATCGTCGAGATAGCCCAACATCACGTTGGGCCCGCGCAGCAACACCTCGCCCTGATCACCGATGCGCAGCTCGAAGTCCGCGATGGGACGGCCCGACGTTGTTGCGACGGTGACGGCGTCGTCGTCGGCACGGCACATGGTGCCGAACCCGGCGGCCTCGGTCAGCCCGTACGCGGTCAGCACGATGTCGATGTCGAGTTCGTTCTGCATCCGCTCGATGAGCACCACCGGGATCGTCGCCGCCCCGGTGACCGCGAAACGCAACGAGCTCAGGTCGAATTCGGCCCGCTTCGGGTGATCGAGCAATGTCTGGTAGATCGTCGGGTGGACCGGGCAGCACGGTGATGCCGTGATCCTGTACCGCCCGCATCGCCTGCTCCGGGTCGAACGTCAGCTCGGGATACAGCGTTGCCCCGGTCTGCAGGCAGGCCAGGATTCCGGCTTTGTACCCGAAGTTGTGGAAGAACGGGTTGATGCACAGATAGCGGTCGTCGCTGGTGACCTGACCGCAGGCCGCCCATGCGGCCGAGGCGTCGAGGGACTGGCGATGCGCACACCGCACGCCCTTGCTGCGTCCGGTGGTCCCGGACGTGAACAGGATGTCGGAGACGTCGTCCGCGGCGACGGCGGCCGCGCGGGCGTCGACTGCCTCGAGGTCTGTCCCGCGGGAGACGAACTCGTCCCACGTCCCGTCGTCCTTCTCGATCGGGATGCGGACGATGTGGCGGAGCGCGGGCAGCGTGTCACGGTCGATGCTTGCGGCCTTGTCGGCTCCGAGGAAGTCGCCGGACGCGAACAACAGCGGAGTTGCGGTGCGGCTGAGGATGTCTGTTGCCTCGCTGGCTGTGTAGCGGGTGTTCAGTGGAACGAGCACGCCGCCGGCGTGGTGCGTCGCCAGGCACGCCACCACCCAGTGCCAGGTGTTCGGCGACCAGATGGCGACGCGATCACCTGGTTCGATGCCAAGGTCGATCATCGCCGCGGCGGCCTGCCGGACCTCCGAGCGCAGGTCGGCGAACGTCAGTGTTCTCGCTGCGGCCGAATTGCCGGCTCCGCCGGCGGTCGCCACGACTGCGGCGTGGTCGGGGAGCTCGCGCGCGATCCGGTCGAGAACCGCGGGAGTGGTTCTCAGCTGTGACATTCCCGCGTCCGTCCCTACTGTCCCTACTAACAAAGCAAGTGCTTGGTAGGTTAGCCTACAAGGGTGATAGAGGTCCAGGAATTCAGGGCTGAGGTCCGCGACTGGCTCGCCGACAATCTCGTCGGCGAATACGCCGCACTGAAGGGTCTGGGTGGACCCGGCCGCGAGCACGAAGCGTTCGAAGAGCGGTTGGCCTGGAACCAGCATCTGGCCGCGGCCGGGTTGACGTGTCTGGGGTGGCCCGAGGAGCACGGCGGCCGCGGACTGTCCGTCGCACACCGGGTGGCGTTCTACGAGGAGTACGCCAAGGCCAACGCGCCCGACAAGGTCAACCACTTCGGTGAGGAGTTGCTCGGCCCGACGCTGATTGCGTTCGGCACACCCGAGCAACAGAAGCGCTTCCTGCCCAAGATCCTCGACGTCACCGAGTTGTGGTCGCAGGGCTACTCCGAGCCCGGGGCCGGGAAGCGACCTCGCCAACGTGTCGACGACGGCCGTGCTCGACGGTGACCACTGGGTCATCAACGGGCAGAAGGTGTGGACTTCGCTGGCGCACTGGGCACAGTGGTGCTTCGTGGTGGTGCGCTCGGAGAAGGGCTCCAAGCGGCACGCAGGCCTGTCCTATCTACTGGTGCCGCTGGACCAGCCCGGTGTCGAGATCCGCCCGATCATCCAGCTGACCGGTGACTCGGAGTTCAACGAGGTCTTCTTCGACGACGCCCGTACCGATGCCGATCTGGTGGTCGGTGAGCCGGGTGACGGCTGGCGGGTCGCGATGGGGACGCTGACGTTCGAGCGCGGCGTGTCCACGCTCGGTCAGCAGATCCGCTACGCGCGTGAGCATTCCAATCTCGTCGAGGTCGCGAAGCAAACCGGTGCCGCCGACGACCCGCTGATCCGCGAGCGGCTCACCCGGTCGTGGGCGGCACTGAAGACCATGCGCTCGTACGCGCTGGCGACCATGGACGTGGAAGGAGCGGTGCAAGCCGCCGGAAAAGACTCAGTGTCGAAGTTGTTGTGGGCCAACTGGCATCGGGAGCTCGGTGAGATCGCAATGGAAGTTCAGGGTGTCGGCCGGGCTCACGCTGACAACGGCGAGTTCGACGAGTGGCAGCGGCTGTACCTGTTCTCCCGCTCGGACACCATCTACGGCGGTTCCAACGAGATCCAGCGCAACATCATCGCCGAGCGCGTGCTCGGTCTGCCCCGAGAGGCGGCTGATGAGCGCTTGCGCGAAGAGGAGACAACGCCGATGCTTCGCGAGCTCACGACGCACCGAAAGAGATTGACGGCCACGGACTTCTGACCGGCAAGGTCGTGTTGGTGACGGCCGCCGCAGGCACCGGTATCGGGTCGACGACTGCCCGCCGGGCACTGCTCGAGGGCGCCGACGTCGTCGTCTCCGACTACCACGAACGCCGGCTGAACGAGACGCGCGACGAACTCGCGCTCGCTCGGCCTCGGCAAGGTCGACGCCGTGGTCTGTGACGTCACGTCGACCGAGGCCGTCGACGCGCTGATCACCTCGACCGTCGCGAAGGCGGGGCGGCTGGACGTGCTCGTCAACAACGCCGGGCTAGGCGGGCAGACCCCGGTCGTCGACATGTCCGACGACGAGTGGGACCGGGTCCTCAACGTCACGTTGACATCGGTGATGCGGGCGACCCGCGCCGCGCTGCGCTACTTCCGGGATGCGCCGCACGGTGGGGTGATCGTCAACAACGCCAGTGTTCTCGGTTGGCGCGCACAGCATTCGCAATCGCACTACGCGGCGGCGAAAGCCGGTGTGATGGCGCTGACCCGGTGCAGCGCTATCGAAGCCGTCGAGTACGGGGTCCGGATCAACGCCGTCTCGCCCAGCATCGCTCGGCACAAGTTCCTGGAGAAGACGAGCAGCTCCGAGTTGCTCGACCGACTGTCGGAGGGCGAGGCGTTCGGCCGTGCCGCCGAACCATGGGAGATCGCCACCACGATCGCGTTCCTGGCCAGTGACTACTCCAGTTATCTGACGGGCGAGATTGTTTCGGTGTCCAGCCAGCGGGCGTAATTGCCGATCTCCACGGCTTCGGATCCGGCTGGAAACCCGCCGGTATCAAATCCTGAAGGCGCGCGCTCACGACGCTGACGGGATGGATGATCGGTGCACGGATTACTGGTCGGCGACCGGGTAACGACTCCCGGGCTTACCTAGCAAGCGCTTGGTTGCTACTCTGGTTGGGTGGATAAGGCGCCGCCCAGTCGCCGCGACGAGCTGCTTGCGCTCGCCGCGACGATGTTCGCCGAGCGCGGCCTTCGGGCCACCACCGTCCGGGACATCGCCGATTCGGCAGGGATTCTGTCCGGCAGCCTCTACCACCACTTCGCATCCAAAGAAGAAATGGTCGACGAGGTGCTGCGCAACTTCCTCGACTGGCTGTTCGAGCGTTATCAGGAAATCGTGGCGACCGAACCGAACCCGCTGGAACGCCTCAAAGGTCTGTTCATGTCGTCGTTCGAGGCGATCGAGACCCGGCACGCCGAGGTGGTGATCTACCAGGACGAGGCCAAGCGGCTCTCTTCGCAGGAGCGGTTCTCCTACGTGGATGAGCGGAACAGAGAACAGCGCAAGATGTGGGTCGACGTGCTCAATCAGGGCATCGAAGAGGGCTACTTCCGCCCCGATGTCGATGTCGATCTGGTGTACCGGTTCATCCGCGACACCACATGGGTTTCGGTCCGCTGGTATCAGCCGGGCGGGCCGCTGACGGCCGAACAGGTTGGTCGGCAATACCTTTCGATCGTTCTTGGCGGCATAGTCGTCTCGACAGAAGGAGTCTGAAAATGGCCGAAGCGTATGTCATCGATGCTGTGCGCACCGCGGTCGGCAAGCGGAACGGATCGCTGGCCGGCGTGCACCCCGTCGATCTGGGGGCCGCCGGGTGGCGCGGTCTGTTCGAGCGCAACGACGTCGATCCCGGAGCGGTCGACGACGTCATCGCCGGCTGTGTCGATGCGATCGGGCCGCAGGCAGGCAACATCGCCCGGCTGTCCTGGCTGGCGGCCGGATTCCCCGAAGAGGTTCCGGGAGTCACCGTCGACCGGCAGTGCGGCTCCAGCCAGCAGGCCATCTCCTTCGGCGCGCAGGCCATCCTGTCCGGCACCGCGGATCTGATCGTCGCCGGCGGCATGCAGAACATGAGCCAGATCCCGATCAGCTCTGCGATGACCGTCGCGGAGCAGTTCGGATTCACTTCTCCCACAAACGAATCGAAGAGCTGGCTGCACCGCTACGGCGACCAGGAGATCTCGCAGTTCCGCGGCTCGGAACTGATCGCCGAGAAGTGGGAGCTGTCCCGCGAGGAAATGGAGCAGTACGCGCTGACCAGCCATCAGCGTGCGCAGGCCGCCATCAGGGCCGGGCATTTCGAGAACGAGATCATCTCAGTTGATTTGGGCGGAGACGGCTTCACCATCGACGAGGGACCGCGCGACACGTCGCTGGAGAAGATGGCGGGTCTCAAGACCCTCGTCGAGGGCGGCAGGCTGACCGCGGCGATGGCCAGCCAGATCTCCGACGGCGCCAGCGCCGTGCTGCTGGCATCCGAGCAGGCGGTCAAGGACCACGGCCTGAAGCCCCGCGCGCGCATCCACCACATCAGCGCCCGCGGCGCCGACCCGGTGTACATGCTCACCGGCCCGATCCCCGCGACCCGCTACGCGCTCGACAAGACCGGCCTGACGATCGAGGACATCGACACCGTCGAGATCAACGAGGCGTTCGCCCCCGTGGTGCAGGCGTGGCTCAAGGAGACCAAGGCCGACCCGGAGAAGGTCAACCCGAGCGGCGGCGCGATCGCTCTCGGTCACCCGCTCGGGGCTACCGGCGCAAAGCTTTTCGCCACGATGCTCAACACGCTGGAGCGCACCGGCGGCCGGTACGGCCTCCAGACGATGTGCGAGGGCGGCGGCACAGCCAACGTCACCATCATCGAGCGCCTCTGACCTACCCGACGAAACGGAATTCCACGCGGTCAAATCCGCGAAAAGCGCGCGTGGAATACAGTTTCGGCGGAATCAGTGGTCGTGCAGGATGACGCCGCGAATGTTGCGGCCGTCCCGCATGTCTGCGTAGCCCTCGTTGACCTCCGCGAGTTTGTACTCATGGGTGACGGTCTCGTCGAGCAGGAGCTTGCCCTCGCGGTACAACGACAGCAACCGCGGGATGTCGGCGCGCGGGTTCGCCTCACCGTAAAGGCTACCCAGCAGCCGCTTCTGGAACAGCGTGAACATCATCAGCCCGAGGGTCGGCGAATTCTCGGCCATCGTGGACAGTGCCGTCATCACCACCGCGCCGCCCTTGCGGATGATGTTCGCCGCATCCTCGAGCATCGAGCCCTCCAGCAGGCCGACGGTGAGGATCGCCGAGTCAGCCATCACGCCGCGGGTCAGCTCGGCGACAAGCGCGGTCGCTTCGGGCAGCGATGTGGCGAAATGGGTTGCCCCGAACTGGAACGCCTGCTGACGCTTGGCTTCCACCGGTTCGACGACGAGGATCTTCTCCGCGCCGGCCAGCCTGGCACCCTGCACGGCTCCGCTGCCGATGCCACCGAATCCGATGACGACGACGGTGTCTCCCGGTTGCACGTCGGCGGTGTTGACCGCTGAACCCCAGCCGGTGGTGACCCCACAGCCGAGCAGGCATGCCCGCGACAGCGGGATGTCGTCGTCGATCTTGACGATGGACGCCTCGGGGACGGTGCCGTACTGAGAGAACGTGCCGACGAGAGCCATCACGCCGACGTCCTGCCCGCGCACGTGGCGTCGGTAGGTGCCGTCCAACTGCGTGCCCGCCATGATCATCGCGCCGAGGTCGCACAGGTTCTGGTGGCCCGTCGAGCAGAACCGGCAGCGCCCGCATGCGGGAAGGAATGAGGCGACGACGTGGTCGCCCGGCGCGAGTCCGACGACACCGGGGCCGACCTCCCTGACGACCCCGGCTCCTTCGTGGCCGCCGAGCAGGGGCAGCGGCGCGGGGAGGTCCCCGGTACGGACGTGTTCGTCAGAGTGGCAAAGGCCGGTCGCCTCCCACGACACCAGCACCTCACCGTCCTGTGGCGGGTCGAGGTCGATCTCTTCGACGGTCCAGTCGGAGCCGTACTCCCACAGAATGGCGGCGTTGGTCTTCATCCGTCGGAGTCTAGGAAGACGCGCGTCCGCGCACGGCGGAATCGACTAGACGCGCGTCAAGAAAACGATCAGCTGATGAACTGCGACGCCTTGTGCAGCTGCTCGATGGCCTCGGCGACGATCGACGGCACCAGCTCGGCGCAGGAAGGCAGATCGTCGATGATGCCGGCCACCTGCCCCGACGCCAGCACACCGGCGTCGGTATTGCCTTCGACGAGGCCGGCCTTGAGCAGCATCGGGGTGTTGGCCGCCATCACCACCTGCGACCACGTCAGGTCCTTGCCATGGCGCATGGCAAGCCCGTCGGTGATCATCGACTTCCACGTCATCCCGGACATCTTCTTGAACTTCTGTGCGTTGAGAACCGCGGCAGACAGACCCCGGACCGGGGATCCGCTCTCCAGTTTCTCGACCAGTCCGGTGCGCAGCACGCGGTGCGGCATGCCGTCGACCTTGGTCGACACCACGGTGCCGTCCAACGCCGCCTGCAGGTAGCGCTCTTTTACCGAGTCGGGGACGGTGGAGTCCTTGGTGAGCAGGAAGCGCGTGCCCATCGCCACGCCTGCGGCGCCGTACGACAACGCGGCGGCCAGGCCTCTTCCGTCGAAGAAGCCGCCTGCGGCGATCACCGGCATCCCGGTGTCGGCGACGGCGTCGAGCACCGACGGCAGCAGCAGCGTGGTGGCGATCGGGCCGGTGTGCCCGCCGCCCTCGCCGCCCTGCACGATGACGGCGTCAGCGCCCCAGCCCGCGACCTTCTTGGCGTGCTTGGCCAGCCCGACCGACGGGATCACCACGACACCAGCCTCTTTCAGCCTGGCGATGAGGTCGGGTTTGGGAGCTAAGGCGAAGGAGGCGACTTTGACTCCTTCGCGGATCAGGAGGTCGACGCGTGCGTTCGCGTCGCCGGCGTCGGCGCGGATGTTGATGCCGAAGGGTTTGTCGGTCGCGGCCTTCACCTTGGCGACGGCGGTGGTGAGCTCGTCGAGCGTCATCGTCGCCGAGGCGAGGATCCCCAGACCGCCCGCGTTGGACGTCGCGGCGACCAGTCGCGCGCCGGCCACCCAGCCCATGCCGGTCTGCACGACGGGGTGCTCGATGCCGACCAGCTCGGTCAGCGGGGTCTTGAGACTGCCCATGGATCAGGCCTTTACTTCTTTGTCCCGCAATGATTTCGGGTCGATGACCTCGCGCAGCAGCTTCTGCTCGTCGCCGGTGGGAGCCTGGTGGTCTCGGCGGCGCCCAGACCGTGCACCTCGAACGAGGTGTTCTCCGCGACCTGGTCGGCCTCGACGCCGGGGTGCAGTGACACCGCGCGCATCTGGTGGTCGGGACCGTTGAAGTCGAACACGCCGAGGTTGCGTCACGACGCGGTACACGTTGACGAATCGGTAGGCGGGGTTGTCCGGATCGACCTTGTCCCAACCGATCCCGGACACGATGTCGACGGATTCGCCGAACACCCGCTTGGAGTGGTTGCCCACCCAGTAGCTGGTGGCGTGGTTGATGGTGTTGCCGGGAGCGCCACGCACGCCGAACATCTGGCGGGTGGGGTGCTGTAGCGGGCCGAAGGCCGACAGGTTCTGGTTGCCGTAGCGGTCGATCTGGTTGGCGCCCATCACGACGTGGCGCCGGCCCCAGGACGAGCGTTTCGAAGACGCGGCCGAACGGCATCCAGCCCTCGATCGCGGGGGCTGCGCCGATCGCGGGGGTGTCGGCGATCAGCCGGGCCTCACCGTCGGACAGCACGATGTCGGGGGAGAACGTCAGCCGGGCCAGTCGCGCGCCGATCGACACGATCGTGGTCATCGGGCTGACCATGATCTCGCCTGCGTCGCGGAACAATTCGGCACAGGCGACGGCGCACACCTCGGCGCGGGTCACGGAGATCATTTCGCGGCCTCCTGTTCTTGCTTGAACTTTCGCACGGCCGCTTGGTAATCGGCCTCACTGCCGGACAGATAGGTCTTGACGAACTCGGCCCACGTCTCGTCGGAGCCGGCGGCCTCGGCGTAATGCCGCTGGAACTTCTCGTCGCGACGGTAGTCGGGTTCGTTGATGGTGAAGTGGGCGCCGTTGGGTGCCTCGACGACGGAATCCACCATCATCCGGTTGATCAGCAGTGCCTGCGGCGGAACGGATTTCACCAACTCCTCGGTAGACACCACCTTCTCCACGGACAGCAGCCGCCTTTCGGCGGACATCAGGAACAGGTCGTCGAAGTACGGGTCGATGCCGGTGTAGGCCGCATTGCCCTGTGCATCACCGAGATTGAGGTGCACGAGCGCCACGTCGAGGTTCAGCGCAGGCATCGCGACGAGCTCTTCGTAACCGTCACCGGTCGGGTAGGGAGACTTGACCGTCTTGAGCTCGTCGCCCCAGAACGCACGCACGTCACTGCCGAGTCCGGCCCGGATCGGCAGGAACGGAAGCCGTTGCGCCGCAGCCTGAAGTCCGCAGCGCAGCATGCCTTCGTCCATCTCGCGGGATTCGATCGCACCCGAGGTGCGGGCCTTGGCGAACCACGGGTCGTAGAACGGCGGTGAATCCAGCGACACGAAGCCGTAGTAGACACGCTTGACCTTGCCCGCCGAACACAGCAGGCCCAGGTCGGGGCCGCCGTAGGTGACGACAGTCAGATCGGTGACGTCGGTGCGCAACAGGGCGCGGATGAAGGCCATCGGCTTACGCCGCGACCCCCAGCCGCCGATGCCGATGGTCATGCCGCTCTCGATCGACGAGACGGCCTCGTCGAGAGTCGTTCTCTTGTCTGTCATCGGTTATCTTCCCTCCTTCTTCGAGGTCCCTGCGAACGCATCGCGGTGCTCATCGGAGACGCCGGACAGGTTCAGCTCGAACGTAAAGCCCTGCTCCATCCGGTATCTGGCGTTCGGCGGTTGGACGTCGATCAAGTTCAGTGCTTCCTTGGCGGCGCGGATCACCCGGGTGTCCTTCGAGGCGATGTCGCGCGCGACGCGCAGCGCGGACTCATCGAGTTCGGCGCGGGGCACCACCTCGTGAATGGAGCCGAAGTGGTGAAGGGTGTGGGCGTCCACCGTGGCCGCGGTGAAGAACAGCCGGCGCATCAGGTGCTGCGGCACCAGCCGGGACAGGTGGGTGGCCGCACCGAGTGCGCCGCGCTCGACCTCGGGGAGGCCGAACTTCGCATCGTCGGAGGCGACGATCACGTCGGAGTTCCCCACCAGACCGATGCCGCCGCCGACGCAGAATCCGTTGACGGCGGTCACAACTGGCACCTCGCATTCGTACACCGCGCGGAAGGCGTGAAAGCAGCCGCGGTTGGCGTCGATGAGAGCGGTGAAGCCCTCGGTGTTCTGCATCTCCTTGATGTCGACGCCCGCATTGAAGCCCCGCCCCTCGGCGCGGAGGACCACCACGTGAGTGCTGTGGTCGCGGCCCGCGGCGGTAATGGCATCGCCGAGCTCGAACCAGCCGCGTGACGGGATCGCGTTGACGGGTGGGTAATCGACGGTGACCGAGACGATGCCCGGTTCCACGGTCTTTGTGGTGATCGGCACGCAAACTCCTGGGTCGCTACCTAAGCAAGCACTTGCTTGGTACGCTAGCACAGTGACTGACGCCGCCGACAGTGCCGTCCCCAGCCCTCGTGACCAAGGCGCAATCCGTCTCGCGCTCGACGGCCGGGTCGTGCTCGTCACCGGAGGTGTGCGCGGCGTCGGCGCCGGCATCAGCAGGGTCTTCGCCGACCAGGGCGCCACCGTCGTGACGTGCGCGCGCCGCCCGGTCGAGGAATCGCCGTTCGAGTTCCGGGCCTGTGACATCCGCGACGACGATGCCGTCAAGGCGCTCGTTGACGGGATTGTCGCCGACCACGGCCGGCTCGACGTGGTGATCAACAACGCGGGCGGATCGCCGTACGTGCTCGCCGCCGAGGCGTCGGCAAAGTTCAGCACCAAGATCCTCGCAGCTGAATCTGCTTGGGGCTCTTTCGGTTTCCACCCATGCCAACGTCGTGATGCAGGATCAGGAATCCGGCGGATCGATCATCAACATCTCCAGCGTGAGTGGCCATCGCCCTACGCCGGGGACTGCGGCCTACGGCGCCGCCAAAGCCGGCATCGACAATCTGACCGCCACGCTCGCCGTGGAATGGGCCCCGAAGGTCCGCGTCAACTCCGTCGTCGTCGGCATGGTCGAGACCGAACAATCCGAGCTCTTCTACGGTGACGCCGAATCGATTGCGGCGATATCGAAGAACGTGCCGCTGGGCAGGCTCGCCAAACCCGAAGACATCGGCTGGGCCACGGCGTTTCTCGCGTCTGACGCGGCCGCATACATCAGCGGGGCGTCACTCCAGGTACATGGCGGCGGGGAGCCGCCGCACTACCTGTCGACCACCACTGCCGACATCAAATAAGGAGACAACAACATGGGATTGCTCGACGGCCGCGTGGTCATCGTGACGGGTGCAGGCGGCGGAATCGGCCGTGCGCACGCGCTGGCGTTCGCCGCGGAGGGCGCGCGTGTCGTGGTCAACGACATCGGCGTCGGTCTGGACGGTTCGCCGGCGGGCGGGGGTAGTGCCGCTCAATCCGTCGTCGACGAAATCGTGGTGGCCGGTGGGGAAGCCGTGACCAGCGGCGCCAACGTCGCCGACTGGGCGCAGGCCGAGGGGCTCATCCAGACCGCTGTGGATGCCTTCGGCGGGCTGGACGTCTTGGTGAACAACGCAGGCATCGTGCGGGACCGGATGTTCGCCAACACCAGCGAGGAAGAGTTCGACGCCGTCACCGCCGTGCATCTCAAGGGACACTTCGCGACAATGAAGCACGCGGCTGCCTACTGGCGCGGCAGGGTGAAGAGCGGACAGACCGGCCCTGATGATCTCCAGGCCCGCATCATCAACACCAGCTCCGGCGCCGGCCTTCAGGGCAGCGTGGGCCAGGCCAATTACAGCGCCGCGAAGGCGGGCATCGCCGCACTGACCCTCGTCGCGGCCGCCGAGATGGGCCGCTACGGAGTGAACGTCAACGCGATCGCGCCGTCGGCGCGCACCCGGATGACCGAGACCGTCTTCGCCGACATGATGTCCACGCAGGACAAGGATTTCGACGCGATGGCACCGGAGAACATCTCACCGTTGGTGGTGTGGCTGGGCAGCGTGGAATCCCGAGACGTGACCGGCAAGATGTTCGAGGTCGAGGGCGGCAAGATCCGCGTCGCCGAGGGATGGAGCCACGGTCCGGAGACCGACAAGGGCGCGAAGTGGGATCCGGCCGAACTCGGTCCTGTCGTCAGCGAACTTCTCGCCAAGGCGCGCCCGCCGGTGCCCGTCTACGGCGCCTGACGCCACGGGGGAGTCAGGCCCAGCGGACCCCGACAGGTCACTTGGTATCACCGAACATCTGTTCAGACGCCGACTGCGCCGGATCGCGCAAGGTTCTGACATGGCCTGAAGTCCATTGACGGGCGACCGCGTACTGACAGACCGACCGATCGATCGACGTCTCGCGCGCAAGCCGCTGTCAGGCCGGGTCGCAGATCAGGATCGGGATCTTGCGGTCGGTGTAGGACCGGTAGTTGACGAAGTCGGGGTAGATCGCGTCGAGCTTGGGCCAGTACTGCTCCCGCTCGGCGTCGGTCGCGTCGCGCGCCACCAGTTGCAGCTTTTCGTTCTTGATCTGGAACGTGATCTGGGGATTGGCCTGAACGTTCAAGTACCACATGGGGTTGGTGGCACGACCGCCCTGCGAGGCGACCAGCAGATCCGCGGTCGCCCTCCCGCAGGAACAGCAGCGGGCTCTCCCGGGGTTCGCCGGACTTGCGGCCGGTGGTCGTCAGGATGCCGACCGGCGGAGGTGCGCTGAAGCGGTTGGAGCCGCCCCGCCACTTCGATCCGAGGCGTCCGCCGGTGGCCTTGAACGCCCACGTGTTGAACTTCGACATCCACTTGATGCCGACGCCGACCGCCTTGGAGTTGAGTCCTTCGACCTGCTTGGCACTCAAGGGACGCGCGGGTTTCGCCATGGCCGGGATCCTATCGCGTCACGAATGGGCGGATGTCGGCCCGGATGTGGTGGATCTGGCGGCCCCGACGGATCGTCCGCCGGGATCAGGAACGTCTCGTCGATGCGGGCGCCGACGCTGCGGCCCGCCAGGCTCGGTTTGGTCGACAGGGTCGAACTGCGCCCGCACGGTGTCGCCGTCGACGGTGAACTCCGGCGTCGTCACGGCCTTGATCACCTTGTACTGCAGGCCGCGATTGAGGCTGCGGCGCAGGTGATTTCCCGAGAAGCCGGTCTTGAGGCCGACCTCGACGCGGGTGCAGCCGGGCGCGAACGGTACGGCGTCGGCCTGATGGCTGGCCAGTGCGCTGATATACGCCTGCGCCGCCGCGATGCGGTCGGCGTCCGAGATGCCGGCACTCAGATCCGCTCGATGATGGTGCCGGTGGACAACGCGCCGCCGGCGCACATCGTGATCAGCGCGGTGGTCTTGTCGGTGCGCTCCAGCTCGTGCAGCGCGGTGGTGATCAGCCGGCTGCCGGTGCTGCCGACCGGATGGCCGAGCGCGATCGCGCCGCCGTTGACGTTGACGCGTGTCCATGTCGGGTTCGTGCACCCGAGCCCACGACAGCACCACCGACGCGAAGGCCTCGTTGATCTCGGTGATGTCGATGTCGCCGATCTTCATGCCGGCCTTCTCCAGCACCTTCGCCGTCGACTGCACCGGTCCGTCGAGGTGGTAGTACGGCTCGGCGCCGACGAGCGCCTGGCTGACGATGCGGGCGCGAGGCTTGAGGCCGAGCGCCTTGGCTTTGTCCTCGTCCATCCACAGCACCGCCGCGGCACCGTCGGAGATCTGCGACGACGTGCCCGCGGTGTGGATGCCGCCCTCCATCACCGGCTTCAGCGACGCCAGGCCTTCCAGCGTGGTGTCGCGCAGACCCTGGTCGCGGGTGACGAAGGCGCGCTCGGAGGTCGGCTGCTTGTTCTCGTCGAGCACCGGCGCCTCGATGGGGCTGATCTCGCGGTCGAACCGGCCCTCGGCCCACGCCTGCTTGGCCTTGCGCTGCGAGTCGAAGCCGAACTGGTCGATGTCCTCGCGGGTGATGCCGCGACGCTTGGCGATCCGCTCGGCGGCGGTGAACTGGTCGGGCAGGTCGATGTCCCACGACTCGGGCCGGATGATGCTGCGGTCGGGGCCGGCGTTGGCGCCGAGGCCCACGCGGCTCATCGCCTCGATGCCGCAGGCGATGCCGACGTCGATGGCGCCCGCCGCGATCAGGCCTGCGATCAACCCGTTGGCCTGCTGGCCGCTGCCGCACTGGCAGTCGACCGTCATCGCGCCGACGTGGTCCGGCAGGCCGGCGACCAGCCAGCCCACCCGGGTGATGTTGTTGGACTGCTCGCCGTACTGGGTGACGCAGCCGCCGATGACCTGCTCCACCTCGCCGGGATCGATGCCGGCCTTCTCGACGAGCGCCCGCTGGGTGGCGCCGAGCAACTCGGTGGCGTGCAGGCCGGATAGCCATCCCTTGCGCTTGCCGATGGGGCTGCGGGTGGCTTCAACGATGACAGGGTTACCCATTCCGTCAGGCTAGAACACGTTTCATAAGCCTGACAAGCTGCGATGCGGCCGACACCTTTGATCTGCGGTGAAGGCATGTTTTACTGGCACTAGAACACGTTGCAATTGAGGAGAGCTTTCTTATGCCCGGCCCCAACTCATGCCCCATTCGCCAGACTTCGATTTCCTCGACGCGACCCTGAATCTCGAGCGTCTGCCCGTCGAGGAGCTGGCCGAACTGCGCAAGTCCGAGCCTATCCACTGGGTCGACGTGCCCGGCGGCACGGGCGGGTTCGGCGACAAGGGCTACTGGCTCGTCACCAAGCACGCCGACGTCAAAGAGGTGTCCAAGCGCAACGACGTCTTCGGCAGCTCCCCGGACGGCGCCATTCCGACGTGGCCGCAGGGTATGACCCGCGACGCGATCGATCTGCAGAAGGCCGTCCTGCTGAACATGGACGCGCCGCAGCACACCCGGCTGCGCAAGATCATCTCCCGCGGCTTCACCCCGCGCGCCGTCGGGCGGCTGGAGGAGGAACTGCGCACCCGCGCCCAGAAGATCGCCGAGACCGCCGCGGCCGAGGGCACCGGCGACTTCGTCGAGCAGGTGTCCTGCGAGTTGCCGCTGCAGGCCATCGCCGGGCTGCTCGGCGTGCCGCAGGAGGACCGCGACAAGCTCTTCCGCTGGTCCAACGAGATGACCGCGGGCGAGGACCCCGAGTACGCCGACGTCGATCCCGCCATGTCCTCGTTCGAACTCATCACCTACGCGATGAAGATGGCCGAGGAGCGGTCGAAGAACCCCACCGACGACATCGTCACCACGCTCATCGAGGCCGACATCGACGGCGAGAAGCTCTCCGACGACGAGTTCGGCTTCTTCGTCGTGATGCTCGCGGTGGCGGGCAACGAGACCACCCGCAACTCGATCACCCACGGCATGATCGCGTTCTCGCAATTCCCCGAGCAGTGGGAGCTGTACAAGAAGGAGCGGCCGGAGACCGCCGCCGACGAGATCGTCCGTTGGGCCACCCCGGTCTCGGCGTTCCAGCGCACCGCGCTGGAGGACACCGAGCTCAGTGGCGTGCAGATCAAGAAGGGCGAGCGGGTGGTGATGTCCTACCGCTCAGCCAATTTCGATGACGAGGTCTTCGAGGATCCGAACTCTTTCGACATCATGCGCAACCCGAATCCGCATGTCGGGTTCGGCGGCACCGGTGCCCACTACTGCATCGGCGCCAACCTCGCCAAGATGACCATCAATCTGATCTTCAACGCCGTCGCCGACGCGATGCCCGACATCAAGCCGATCGGTGAGCCCGAGCGGCTGATGTCGGGCTGGTTGAACGGCATCAAGCACTGGCAGGTTGACTACACCGGTAAGTGCCCGGTCGCCGGCGGGCCGGCGAATCAGGCCTGAGGCACTGTCAACCGTTACATCGGATCAAGGAGGATTCGGGTGGACTTCAGTCCCGATGAAGGGCAGCAGGCTGTCGCCGATGTGGTGACCTCGGTGCTGGACCGTGACAACAGCTGGGACGCACTGGTCGCCGGCGGCGTGACCGCCCTCGCGGTGCCGGAACGTCTCGGTGGCGACGGTGTCGGTCTGGCCGAGATCGCGACCGCGCTGACGGAGATCGGCAGGCACGGCACCGTCAGCGCGGCGCTGCGCGACGCTGGGGGCGACGGCGATCCTGCTCGATCTCGCCTCCGACGACTCAACAGGACCGGTATCTGGCTGGCGTCGCGAAGGGTTCGGTGCTGACGTTTGCGCTGAACGAGCCGGGCGCGCCGCTGCCGGACCGACCCGCAACGCACATTGTCCGCGCGGCAAGTTGAACGGCACCAAGATCGCCGTTGGCTATGCGGCACAAGCGGATTGGATCGTCGTCACCGCCGACACCGGTGTCGTCGTGGTCTCCGCGAATGCGGACGGTGTCGACGGTGACGCCAGACCCCAGCCGCGAACGGCGGCGACGAGTCCACGGTGACGTTCGCCGATGTCGCGGTCGCCGACGAGGACGTGCTGTCCGGTGCGGAGGCTGCCCGGGTCAATCAGGTGGCGCTGGCCGCTATCGGCGCGTTCGCCGCCGGTCTGGTGGCCGGCGCTGTGCGGCTTACCGCGGACTACGTGGGTAGTCGGGAACAGTTCGGCAAGCCGCTGTCCACCTTCCAGACTGTCGCCGCGCAGCTCGCGGAGGTCTACATCGCCTCGCGCACAATGACTTTGGCGTCGAATGCGGTGACGTGGGGACTGTCGGAAGGTCGGGACGCAACGACTGACCTCGACATCCTCGGGTACTGGATTACCTCGCAGGCGCCGCCCGGCGATGCAGATCTGCCACCACCTGCATGGCGGGATGGGCATGGACATCGACTACCCGATGGACCGCTACTACTCCACGATCAAGGACCTGCACGCGACTGCTCGGCGGTCCGTCACACCGCCTCGACCTGGTGGGAGCCTGATGTACATCGAACTGACCCCGGAGCAGAAGCAGCTGCAAGCTGAACTGCGCGCAGTACTTTTCGAATCTCATCTCCCCCGAGGAGAACAAGGCGATGGAGAAGGACCGCCACAACGAGGCCTACCGCGCCGTGATCAAGCGCATGGGCTCCGACGGCAAGCTGGGCGTGGGATGGCCGAAGGAATTCGGCGGCCACGGTTTCGGCCCGATCGAGCAGTCCATCTTCGTCAACGAGGCGCAGCGGGCCGACGTGCCACTGCCCGCCGTCACGCTGCAGACCGTCGGACCCACGCTGCAGCAGTACGGGACCGACGAGCAGAAGAAGAAGTTCCTGCCCGCGATCCTGGCCGGTGAGGTGCACTTCGCGATCGGCTACACCGAGCCCGAGGCAGGCACCGACCTTGCAGTCGCTGCGCACCACCGCCGTTCGGCATGGCGATGAATACATCGTCAATGGCCAGAAGGTGTTCACCACCGGTGGCCACGACGCCGACTACATCTGGCTTGCCTGCCGCACCGATCCGCAAGCCGCCAAGCACAAGGGCATTTCGATCCTGATCGTGGACACCAAGGATCCCGGCTACTCGTGGACGCCGATGATCCTGTCCGACGGCGCACACCATACGAACGCCACGTACTACAGCGACGTCAAGGTGCCCGCCGACATGCTCGTGGGCGAGGAGAACGGCGGCTGGCGGCTGATCACCACCCAGCTCAACAACGAGCGCGTCATGCTCGGGCCCGCGGGCCGGGTGGGGTCGCTGTACGACCGCGTGCACGCATGGGCGTCCAAGCCCGGCGGCAACGGCGACACCCCGATCGAGCACCAGGACGTCAAGCGCTCGCTCGGTGAGCTGAAGGCGCTGTGGCGCATCAACGAACTACTCAACTGGCAGGTCGCCGCGGCAGGCGAGACCATCGACGTCGCCGATGCCGCCGCCACCAAGGTGTTCGGTACCGAGCGCATCCAGTACGCGGGACGGCTCGCCGAGGAGATCGTCGGCAAGTACGGCAACCCGGCCGATCCGGAGACGGCAGAGTTGTTGCGCTGGTTGGATTCCCAGACCAAGCGCAACCTGGTGATCACGTTCGGCGGCGGGGTCAACGAGGTGATGCGCGAGATGATCGCCGCGGCCGGCCTGAAGGTGCCGAGGGTTCCGCGATGAGCGCTTGCGCGAAGAGCAGAGCGCACCAGTGAGCGCTTGCGTGAAGAGCAGAGCGCACCGATGAGTATCGAAGACATCAAAGCCGCTGCAGATCGAGTCAAGGCCGAGGGTCGCAGCAAGCCGCGGGTCGGCCGGCATCCGGTCAACCAGCCCATGGTCGACCATTGGACCGACGCGATCGGCGACAAGAACCCGATCTACGTCGATGAAGCCGCCGCACAGGCGGCAGGCCATCCCGGAATCGTCGCGCCGCCGGCCATGATCCAGGTCTGGACGATGATGGGCCTCGGCGGTGTCCGGCCGGATGACGATCCGCTGGGCAAGATCCTCGGCCTGTTCGACGAGGCCGGGTACATCGGAGTGGTCGCCACCAATTGCGAGCAGACCTACCACCGGTACCTGCGGCCGGGTGAGGAAGTCAGCGTCGCTGCCGAACTGACCGACGTCGTCGGGCCGAAGCGCACCGCGCTGGGTGAGGCGTTCTTCATCACCCAGCGGATCACGTGGTATTGCGGCGATGACCAGGAAAACCCAGTCGCCGAGATGATGTGGCGCATCATGAAGTTCATCCCGGCCGACAAGGTAGACGCGGCAAGTGCGGCTTCGGTGCCAGAGGATCTGGATCCCGACAAGTTGCTGCGGCCCGCGTCGTCGAGGGACACCAAGTTCTTCTGGGACGGTGTCAACGCGCACGAACTGCGCATCCAGCGTCGCCCCGACGGGGCCCTGCAGCACCCGCCGGTCCCTGCCGTCTGGCAAGACAAGGATGCGGCCGTCGACTACGTCGTCTCGTCGGGTAGGGGCACGGTGTTCAGCTACGTCGTGCACCACGCGCCGAAGGTCCCCGGTCGTACCCTGCCGTTCGTGATCGCGCTCGTCGAACTCGATGAGGGGGTGCGCATGCTCGGTGAACTGCGCAATGTCGAGGCTGAGGAAGTACGGATCGGATTACCCGTGCGCGCAACGTATATCGATTTCCCGGACAGTGACATCAGCCCGGCATGGACGCTGTACGCATGGGAGCCGCGGGCATGAGTGCACCGACAGTAGAGGTGGGCACCAAGCTGCCCGAGCTGAAGCTCTACGGCGACCCGACGTTCATCGTCTCCACGGCCATCGCCACCCGGGATTACCAGGACGTGCATCACGACCGGGACAAGGCGCAGGCCAAGGGATCCAAGGACATCTTCGTCAACATCCTCACCGACACCGGGCTGGTGCAGCGCTTCATCACCGACTGGGCCGGCCCCACCGCCGTCATCAAATCGATCGGTCTGCGGCTCGGTGTGCCGTGGTACGCCTATGACACGGTGACGTTCACCGGCGAGGTGACCGCGATCGACGATGGCCTCGTCACGCTGAAAGTGACCGGCAGCAACAGCCTCGGCGATCATGTGATCGCCAATGCCACACTGGTTTTCGGGGGTGAGGCATGAGCGACGGCCTTTCGGGCAAGGCGGCGATCGCGGGCATCGGCGCCACCGATTTCTCGAAGAACTCCGGTCGCAGCGAGCTGCGGCTGGCCGCCGAGGCGGTGCTCGACGCCCTGGACGATGCCGGGCTGAAGCCTGCCGACGTCGACGGTCTCGTGACGTTCACGATGGACTCGAACCTGGAAACCGCCGTCGCGCGGGCCACCGGGATCGGGGACCTGAAGTTCTTCAGCCAGATCGGCTATGGCGGCGGTGCCGCGGCCGCGACGGTTCAGCAGGCCGCGCTGGCGGTTGCGACCGGTGTCGCCGAAGTGGTTGTCGCTTACCGCGCGTTCAACGAGCGGTCGGAGTTCCGCTTCGGTCAGGTGATGACCGGCCTGACCGTCAACGCCGATTCCCGCGGGGTGGAGTACAGCTGGTCCTACCCCCACGGACTCAGCACACCGGCCGCATCGGTGGCGATGATCGCCCAGCGGTACATGCACGAATTCGGTGCGACGAGTGCGGATTTCGGCGCGGTGTCGGTAGCCGACCGCAAGCACGCCGCGAACAACCCGAAAGCGCATTTCTACGGCAAGCCGATCACCATCGAGGACCACCAGAATTCCCGGTGGATCGCGGAGCCGCTTCGTCTGCTGGACTGCTGTCAGGAGACCGACGGCGGTGTCGCGATCGTCGTCACCACGCCGGAGCGCGCCAAGGACCTCAAGCACCGTCCTGCGATCATCGAGGCGGCTGCGCAGGCCGCGGGCGCGGACCAGTTCACGATGTACTCGTACTACCGCGAAGAACTCGGGCTGCCCGAGATGGGATTGGTGGGGCGCCAACTCTGGGAGCAGTCGGGACTGACGCCGACCGACATCCAGACCGCGATCCTCTACGACCACTTCACCCCGTACACGTTGATCCAGCTCGAGGAGCTCGGCTTCTGCGGCAGGGGCGAAGCCAAGGATTTCATCGCCAACGGTGCGATCGAGCTCGGCGGCAAGCTGCCGATCAACACTCACGGCGGCCAGCTCGGCGAGGCGTATATCCATGGGATGAACGGCATTGCCGAAGGCGTGCGACAACTGCGCGGAACTTCGGTCAACCAGGTGCCCCACGTGGAGCACGTGTTGGTCACCGCGGGCACCGGGGTGCCGACGTCGGGCCTCATCCTGGGGTGAGTCCCCGCGCGGGTCGGTCGGCCTGAGGTGTGCCTCGCACGATCCGGCGTACGCGCCTACTACCCTGGGCCAAATGAGCTCCCACGAGCCGCGCCCCGATGACGAGGACACCGGGCCGCTCCATGTCGACAGGTTGCGTACGCCGCCCGACACGAAGGACGCCCGGCACGACGCGCCGTTGACGGTCAATCCACGGCCCGTGCATCGGGATCGCAGGCCTGTCGTGCTGACCGCCGTGGCGACCGCCGCCGTTGTCGGCCTTGGCGTGCTCGCATGGGCTTTCTGGCCGTCGGCCGACGGCGGACAGGACTCGGCGGACGCCACCACGACCACGGAGACAGAGGCTGTCCAGCAGGCGGAATCACGATTGCTCGGCATGCTGCCGCCGGGTTACGCCGAGGGCGCGTGTGAACCCGTCGTTCCCGCGAAAGGTGCTCTCGCGCAGGTCAGTTGCAGCGAGAATGACGACCCGGGCGGGCCGCTGACGGCCATTTACACACTGGCGAGGGACGACGAATCGCTCAAGGAGCTGTTCGACGCCCTCGTCAGTTCGTCATCGGTCGTGAACTGCCCCGGCAACATTCAATCGCCGGGACCGTGGCGGCGCAACGCGGCAGCGGAACAGGTCGCCGGGACGTTGGTGTGCGGCTTTCAGCAGAGCAGGCCGACGGTGGCCTGGACAACCGATGCGGATGTGATGATGAGCGAGATCCAGTCGGGCCCGCAAGGCCCGAACATGGTCCAGATCTACACCTGGTGGGCTTCGCATTCCTGAGTGACGGGTCTTCTCGTACACAAACCGTGCCGCCTGCGGGGCAGGCGGCACGGCAACGGGTGAGTGGATTGTGTCAGGCGGGCGGCGCGGGCACCACGACTGTCGTGGTCGGAGGACCGGGAGCCGGCGCGGGCGTGGCAACCTCGGCCGGGGTACCGGCGCTTCCTGCGGGTGCCTCTGCGGCAGGCGCCGCGCCCTGCGGCAACGGCGCGGTGCCGGCCTCCGCCGGAGCGGCACCCTCGGGAAGAGGCGTGCCCACGCTGCCCTCGGGGAGGGGCGTACCCACGCTGCCCTCGGGTAGAGGCGTCCCGACGCTGCCTGCCGGCACCGAGGCGGGGGTGGGTGTGACCGAGGTCGGAGTCGCCGCAGCGGGAGTGGCACCCGGAGTCTCTGGGGCGGTCGTTGCGGCCGCGCCGGACGGCGTCGCGGCACCCGACGAGGAACCACCGTTGCCGCCTGACCCGGTCGCAGGAGCAGGGGGAGCCTCCAGCCAGAGCAGCTCGTCCGGACCACCGGTGCTGTAGAAGACGCTGTCGGGGCTCGCACCCGTCACGTCGAAGTAGATCTTGCCGGTGGTCTTCTGGCCCTGGGCCAGCGTCGACGGATTGACGCCCTGCTCGGTGGCGACACCGAACAGCACCCGGTAGGTGTCGCCGTTCTTGGCGCGGGCGTTGAGGTTGGAGACGACGGGTGTGACATTGCCCGCGATCGCCTCGTCGCTGGCCGTCGCTTCCCACAGCGTGCCCACCGGCTGGTACGGGATGACGTCGGTGCTGGGCTTCAGATGGCTGACCGTCCAATGCTGGACGACGTTTCCGTTGACGAGCTCGCCTGGCTGGCCGAGCCACTGCACCTCGGCGTCGGCCGAGGCGACTGGTGCTCCAGCCAGGGCCACCGCGGTGGCGGCAGCAGTGACGGCAGCGGCCCATGCGGGCTTGATCTTCACGCGATTTCCTCCTGGAATCGTTAGCGAGCAGCGAGGTGTTCCCCCTCGAGAAAAATAACAGGCGGCGGATGTGCGTTGATGGCCCACCAGTGGGCGCCAAGCTGGTAATCAGTGCGCTCGGCACCGTGGACGATCGCGTGGCGGCAGTCGCACATCCGTTTGCTTCGCGAGCACTCCGCGATGCCTACGCCGCCGTTCCCTGTCAGCGCGAACGAACGCTGCGATGGAGACAGTGAACGTGGAGAAGTTTGCTGGACGCACCGTGAGAGATCTACGCAAGGCGTTATCCCGACGATTTCCTCAATATGATCGCTGGTTCGATTTCGCGTCCCGCTCTGCCGCGGGGCGTGTACTTCGGGCCGAGGGCGCGGTGCTGCTGAGGTGAGAGGCCCGCATCGCTATTGACGTGAAGGCTATCGGGCGTTGCGCAGCTACTTTGCAGATGTTGCGTCGGCAGTCGGTGCAGTGTCCCGCCGAATGGCCCGACCAGCAAACCCGCCGGGAGCTCTTCTCATGGCGTGGACGTCCCGGTGGCGCACTCGGGTGCGGGAACCAGGAAGCGTCTGTCGGGTCGGCGGTGGCATCGAATCAGATTTTGCTGGTGGAGACCCCGTCGGACGCAGGTGGCGGTCTGTCGACCCACGACGGTGGATCGTCGGATGTGCGTGTCGCAAACCGAGTCGACATGGCATCGACAGCGCCGCACGCAGGCTGTCTGCCCAACACGTGAACCTACGAATCAGCGGCTAGCAAAACACGAGTAATCCTGCCGAAAGTTTGATATGACTTGTACTAGTGCTGCGGACGCGCGGGTTGAACGCGGCCCATCCACGTAACTAGACAGGGGGTTCACCCATGGCAAGGCAGGCCAAGAAGAGCGAACGCTCGGCGGCAATCCGTAACTACCTGACGGCAGGCGTCGGAGCAGGCGTCGCCGCGGCGGCAATGGCGGGTGTCGGAACGCTGATGTTCATCGACGACAGTGCTGTCGGTCCCGTCCGAGATGCAGATCCAGCTCGTCTCCGAGGAAGAGGAGACCCTCTTCCTCTCGCTCAATGCGGGCAGCTTGGGCGGCAATAAGCGCAGCGAGGCGGCGGCCGACCCCTTCGCGCTGGCGGCGCCCGACGCGAACCGGTCTGTTCCGGCCGATCATCGGGCCCGGTGGCTGGCTGATCGGTGACGGTTATTCCGCTGCTGCAGACTGTGAAGGCGACGCCTGCAACGGCGGCAACGGCGGATTCCTCGGTGGCAGCGGCGGCGATGGCGCCAATGGGGGTACCGGCGGGCACGCCGGGTTCTGGTTCGGTGACGGCGGTGATGGCGGTGCCGGCGCCGACGCGGTGTACGCCGCGAACGGCACCAAGACCTCGGCAGCCGGCGACGGCGGCAGAGGCGGAGATGGGTCGCTGTTCGGCGTCGGCGGCGCCGGAGGTGAAGGCGGCTGGGACGATAACACCAGCAACTTCACCGGCGGGGACTGCCGCGAAGAATGATGCGACAGGCGGCGACGGCGGCGACGGCGGACGCTCCAACGCCGGTATCGGCGGCGTTGGTGGTGCCGGTGGGAAGGCCTTCTCGGTCAACGGAAACGCCACCGGCGGCAGTGGCGGCGACGGCGGCGACGCCGGATACGGCGACAGGCGGCACAGGCGGCGAGGGCGGAGAGGCCGAGGCCGAAGCGGATGGCAAGACCGCCACGGGCGGTGACGGCGGTACCGGTGGCGGCGCGTCAGGATTGGGTGGCTCAGGCGGAGTGGGCGGCACGGGTGGCCTCGCCGAGGGATACGAAGATGCCGACGCCAAGGGCGGCACCGGTGGCACCGGCGGTGAAGCTTTCGTCGGCAACAGCGGTGACGGTGGCGACGGCGGCGTAGCGCTCGCGCTCGACGGCGACGCGACCGGCGGTACCGGCGGTTCCGGTGGCGATACCAACATCGTGGGCGACGGCGGAGATGGCGGCAGGGGCGGTGACGCGTACGGCGGCGTCCCTGACGAAGAAGGCGGCCCGGCAGGCAGCGGCAACGCCAAGGGCGGCACCGGCGGTTCCGGTGGCAAGGGCGGCAGCCTCGTCGGCAACGGCGGCCGAGGAGGTGACGGCGGCGACGCTGACATCGAGACCGGCGGCACGGGCACGCCCACGGCAGGCCTCGGGGGCTCAGGTGGGCCTAACGGCGCTGTCGGCTCCGCGGGCGACGACGGCGACCCCGGGTCGGCGTCGGGCGGCTAGGCTTCGGAAGCCTCGGACTAGAAGGAGACGGTTAGCCGGCATCGCGGTCGCGATGCCGGCTAACCTGTCTGCTGGTGTCTCTGGTGATCAAAAGCTATGGCGTGGGACCGTTCTCGTGATCGCTCCCTGGGGCTATGATCGCCCGGTGCCGGATTCCGTGAACACCTCCAATCGCTCAGGCCAGCTCGTCGTCATCGCTCTCGTTGTCGCGGTGGCGGCCCTCGGCATCGCGGTGTGGGCGTTGCTGAGTGCGCCGTCGTCCAGCGAAGCCTCGACGGCAACGGCCGATCAGTCCACCGATCCCAAGACTCGCGTCTGCGATGCGTTCGAGCTGGTGCGTGGCGCGGTGTCTCTGCAGACCAACGCCAATCTCGGACCCGACCCTGTCGCCACCCAGGCGGTGGCGGCCAATGCCCGACTCGCCACGCTCGGCGGCGGGCAGTTCCTGTTGTCGCGGCTCGACGGCGAGGTGCCGGGCGATCTCGCCGACGCAGTTCGGTCGTTCGCGAACAACCTCGAGTACATCGGTATGGGGCAGCTCGCCGGAGCGCCTGCCGACGATCCCACTCAGAAGAACCGGATGACCGAGGCCCAGTCGACGTCGACCGAGATCAGCGAGCTCTGCAAGTAGTGCAGTGTCAGGCCGGAACGAATTCGACGCCGGCCAGCGCGACCGCATTCTCCCGTTCAGGCGCGGTGACGAGGGCCTCGTACGCGCCCTGAGAGTTCTTCCACACGCTCACCAGCAACGTCTCACCCGGGAACACGACACCGGCCATCCGGGCGCCGTAAGACTTCAACCTGGTGACGTCGCCGTCTAGCAGATGGTCCACCAGTGCCTTGCAGGTCATTCCGTAGGTGCACAGCCCGTGCAGGATAGGGCGCGGAAACCCCGCGGCCGCAGCGAAATCCGGATCGGAGTGCAACGGGTTGCGGTCTCCGCACATCCGGTACAGCAATGCCTGCGCAGGAGAGGTCTTCACGGACAGCTCCAGATCGGCCGCCCGTTCGGGTGCTGCCGATGACCCAGAGGGGCCGCGGTCGCCGCCGAAACCGCCTTCGCCCCGGGCGAAGATCGACCGCTTCTGTGTCCACAGCAGCGCTCCACCAGGATCTTTGACGGTGGTCTCCGACCAGATGACCGCCGCCTTGCCTTTGTCCCAGATCTCGGTGAACCGGGTGACCGCGATGCCGGTGCCGGACGGCGGAACCGGACCGGGGACGGTCACGGCTTCGCTGGCGTGCAGCACCTTGCTCAGCTCGATGTCGATGCCGGGGAACTTCACCGCGGGTGGCTCGGTCATGTGGAAGCTCTGCGCCACGTTTCCGAACGTCGGAAGCACCTGCGGGCTGTCGTCGAGCAGGTAGCGCAACTCCCGCCTGTCCATCGGATCGACGCCCGCGCCGAGGCCGAGGTGGTAGAGCTGAATATCGCTACTCGTCCACGAGAATTCGACCGGATCGAGCTCGGCGCCGATGGCTTCGTCGAGGTTGATGGGCACGCCTATTCCTTCCCCGCCAGGTGACGTGCTGCCAGATACCCGAAGGTCATGGCCGGGCCGATGGTGCCGCCGGGCCCCGGATACGTGTGCCCCATCACCGGCGCGCTGACATTGCCTGCGGCGTAAAGCCCTTCGATGACGGAACCGTCGTCGCGCAGGGCGCGGCCGACGACGTCGGTGACGACGCCACCCTTGGTGCCCAGATCGCCAGGCACCATCTTGGCCGCGTAGAACGGTCCGTGGCTGATCTCGCCGAGGTTCGGGTTCGGCTTGTTGGTGGGGTCGCCGTAGTAGCGGTCGTACGCGCTCTCGCCGCGGTGGAAATCCTCGTCGACGCCGGTGCGGGCAAAGCCGTTGAAGCGTTCGACAGTCACCTTGAACGCCTCTGCGGGAAGGCCGGTCTTGGCAGCCAGCTCATCGAGGGAGTCGGCTTTGACGATGACGCCCGATTCCATCCACTTCTTCGGAATGCGTTGTCCTGGTTGGAGTCCAGCGAAGATATAGCGGTCGCGATACTGCTGGTCGAACACCAGCCAGGCTGGGATGTTCTCGCCGGGGCCTGGCCCCTGGCCGAACTGACCGCCGTACATGTGATGGCACGCCTCGACATACGGCATCGATTCGTTCATGAACCGCTTGCCTGACATGTTCACGATGATCGACCCCGGGGAGTTGCGCTCCGACAGTGCGAACCAGGGGGCGTCGACGAGTGGCACGGTCGGGCCCCACCACGCGTCCTCCATGACGTCCAGTGCGGCACCGAGCTTCTCGGCGGCGACGATGCCGTCGCCGGTGTTGGCCTTCGCGCCGACAGTCCACTCCGTGGTGATCGGAGCGCGCTGGTACTTCACCCGCATCTGCTCGTTGTGTTCGAACCCGCCGCTGCCGAGGATCACGCCACGACGGACTCGGATCAGTTGCGGCTCCGCGCTTTCCGGTGCATTCGTGTCGCGGACATAGATGCCGCGCACCACCCCGTCCTCGAGATACAGGTCGGTCAATGCGGTGTTCAGCAGCACCGGGACGCCGGCCTTCTGCAGACCGATACGCAATGGTGCGATGAGCGCGCGTCCCATGCCGACGAGGTTCTTGCCGGTGACCTTGCCCCACGTCGCCCGGATGCCGACCTTGAGGCTGCGCAACACTCCGCGCGGATGACGCTTGAGCTGGTTGAGCCGGACGTAGTCCTGCTGCAGGACCACCATGTTCATCGGCACCTTGCCGTATGGCGGCTCGAGGCCGGGCAGATCGGCACCCAGCTTGTTGGCGTTGAACGGCTTCGGTTCCACCGACCGGCCCGTGGCCTTGCCGCCCGGCGCCTCGGGGTAGTAGTCGGAGTAATTCGGCACCCAGCAGAGCTTCAGCGGCGAATGCTTCAGCACGAACGACAGCATCTCGGGACCGCGGTCCAGATACGTGTCGATCTTCTCGGCAGGCACCACGTCGCCGACGATGCCGTGGAGGTACTGGCGGGCCGCCTCCCGGGTGTCCTTCACGCCGTCGCGCTTCAGGACCTCGTTGTTCGGAATCCACACACCGCCGCCTGACCGCGCTGTGGAACCGCCATAGTGCGGGGCCTTCTCGACGACTACTGTCGAGAGTCCCTGGTGGGCCGCGGTGAGGGCGGCGACCATGCCGGCGGCGCCGCTGCCCACCACGACGACGTCATACTCCTGCTCCGTCATGTAGAACACGTTATAGAATTGCCCGGCCGACTAACAACTGTGCCGGTCGAGGATACGAGGGGACTTCACGAATGTTGCCCGTTGATGTGCGTGACAAGCTGGCTGCCGATCTGGCCCAGGCCGAGCGCAGCCGCGAACCGATCAGCCCGTTGACCGACGGAAATCCGGACATCGATGTCGTCGACGCCTACGAGATCCAGCTGATCAACATCCGGCAGAAGGTCGCCGAGGGCGCCCGCATCATCGGTCACAAGGTCGGCCTCTCGTCGGAGGCCATGCAGAAGATGATGAACGTCGACGAGCCTGATTACGGGCACCTTCTCGACGACATGCAGGTCTTCGAGGATCAACCGGTGAAGTCGGGCCGGTTCCTGTATCCGCGCGTCGAGGTCGAGGTCGGCTTCATCCTGTCCGACGACCTGCCCGGCGCCGGTTGCACCGAGGACGACGTGCTCGCCGCGACGGCGGCCTTCGCGCCCGCCATCGAGTTGATCGACACGCGGATCACCAACTGGCAGATCAAGTTATGCGACACCATCGCCGACAACGCGTCGTCGGCGGGCTGGGTGCTCGGTGAGGCGCGGGTGTCGCCGAAGGACGTGGATATTAAAGCCATCACGGCAATCCTCACCAACAACGGAAAGGTCGTCGCGGAGGGCCGCAGCGATGCGGTGCTGGGAAATCCGGTGACGGCGGTGGCGTGGCTGGCGCGCAAGGTGGAGGCGTTCGGCGTCCGGCTCAAGGCCGGTGACATCGTGCTTCCGGGGTCGTGCACCCGTGCGATAGATGCACCTCCTGGCAGTCATTTCGTCGCCGACTTCAGCGGGTTAGGTTCAGTACGACTCGATTTCGAGTGATGTTCGAGAAAAGTAGGGGTTTGTCCAATGCCCGATAAGGCATCTGTCGCGATTGTGGGATCCGGCAACATCAGTACCGATCTGCTCTACAAGTTGCTGCGCTCGGAGTGGCTCGAGCCGCGCTGGATGATCGGCATCGATCCGGAGAGCGAAGGCTTGGCCCGTGCGCGCAAGCTGGGTTTGGAGACCTCGCATGAGGGTGTGGATTGGCTGCTGGCCCGGAGTGAGTTGCCGGACCTGGTGTTCGAGGCGACGAGTGCCTATGTGCACCGCGACGCGGCGCCACGGTATGCCGAGGCGGGTATTCGCGCCATCGACCTGACCCCGGCCGCGGTGGGGCCCGGGGTGATCCCGCCGGCGAATCTGCGTGCGCACCTGGACGCGCCGAACGTCAACATGGTGACCTGTGGTGGGCAGGCGACCATTCCGATGGTCTACGCGGTGAGTCGCGTGGTCGATGTTCCGTACGCCGAGATCGTGGCGTCGGTGTCCTCGGCGTCGGCCGGTCCGGGCACCCGGGCCAACATCGACGAGTTCACCAAGACCACCAGCGCAGGCGTCGAGGTGATCGGCGGGCGCCAGGCGGGGCAAGGCGATCATCATCCTGAATCCGGCTGATCCGCCGATGATCATGCGCGACACCATCTTCTGTGCGATTCCCGAGGACGCCGACCACGACGCGATCACGCAGTCGATCAAGGACGTCGTCGCCGAGGTGCAGACCTATGTGCCGGGCTATCGGCTGCTCAACGAACCGCAGTTCGACGAGCCGACGGTGTTCAACGGGGGCAACCATCTCGTCACGACGTTCGTCGAAGTGGAGGGTGCGGGGGACTACCTGCCGCCGTACGCTGGAAACCTGGACATCATGACCGCCGCGGCCACCAAGGTGGGCGAGGAGATCGCCAAAGAAAGTCTGGCAGCCGAGGGCGATGAGCGCTTGCGCGAAGAGCAGAAAGCTGCAGCGGGAGGTCAAGCATGAGTACCGACGAGATCTACTTCAACCCGATCTGGGATGTCCGGATGACGGACACGTCCCTGCGCGACGGCTCTCACCACAAGCGCCACCAGTTCACCACCGACGAGGTCGGTGCGATCGTCGCCGCCCTCGACACGGCTGGGGTTCCGGTCATCGAGGTGACCCACGGCGACGGGCTCGGTGGTTCCAGCTTCAACTACGGCTTCTCCAAGACTCCCGAGCAGGAGCTGATCAAGCTCGCTGCCGAGACGGCCAAGGAATCGAAGATCGCCTTCCTGATGTTGCCTGGTGTGGGCACCAAGGAGGACATCAGGGAGGCTCAGAACAACGGCGGGTCGATCTGCCGCATCGCGACGCACTGCACCGAGGCTGATGTGTCGATTCAGCACTTCGGGTTGGCCCGCGAGCTCGGGTTGGAGACGGTGGGCTTTTTGATGATGAGCCACACCATCAGCCCGGAGAAGCTGGCGCAACAGGCCCGCATCATGGCCGACGCCGGATGCCAGTGCGTCTACGTCGTGGACTCGGCCGGTGCGCTGGTGCTCGAAGGGGTGGCCGATCGGGTCGCGGCGTTGGTCGCCGAATTGGGATCGGATGCTCAAGTTGGATTTCATGGCCACGAGAACCTCGGGCTGGGTGTGGCCAACAGCATCGAAGCGGTCCGCGCGGGTGCCAAGCAGATCGACGGCTCGTGTCGCCGCTTCGGCGCAGGCGCGGGCAATGCGCCGGTGGAGGCGCTCATCGGGGTGTTCGACAAGATCGGCGTCAAGACCGGTATCGATTTCTTCGACATCGCCGACGCGGCCGAGGAGGTCGTCGCCCCGGCGATGCCTGCCGAATGCCTGCTCGATCGCAATGCGCTGATCATGGGTTACTCCGGCGTGTACTCCAGCTTCCTCAAGCACGCCATCCGGCAGTCCGAGCGCTACGGCGTGCCCGCGCACAAGCTGCTTCACCGGGCCGGGCAACGCAAGCTCATCGGCGGCCAGGAAGACCAACTCATCGACATCGCGCTGGAGATCAAACGCGAGCAAGAGGCGGAATCAGCCTCGGCGTAGAACTTTTCTCAGGTCGCGATATAGCGCTTCTGAACTGCGGTGATACCGCCTGCCGGGGACCCGGTTGACGTCGGCGCTTGTTTGGCCGGTGCGGCAAGGGGCTAGGCCTAGGGTGCGATCGACTGATCGCAGACTTGAGCACTGCAGAGGAGTGATTTCATGAATTCGTCCGCTACGACCGTGCGCCGTGGACTGTTCGGCATGTTCGCCGGGGGCCTGCTTGCCTTCGGGTCGGCGGCGATCATCGCCCCGGTGGCCAATGCTCAGCCGGCTCCCGCTCCAAACCCGGAATGCTCCGCCAACCGTGTCGCGGGCACCGTGAGCGCCGCCGCGGCTTCCGAGGGCGCGTATCTGACCGCCAACCCGCAGACGAACGACGTTCTGACGAACATCTCGGCGCAGCCGCAGCCTGAGGCCCAGATCGCCTACGCGACGTTCTTCGCGCAGAACCCGCGGGTTCAGGACGAGCTGACGGCCATCCATCAGCCGGTGAGCGCGCTGCAGGACAGCTGCGGTGTGCTGGCGGTCCCGACTCCGGTGGCGCAGGCCGTGTGGGACAGCGGTGTCGCAACCCCCGAGGCTCCCGCGCTGGGCGAGACCCCGGTGACGCCTGCACCCGCCGTGCCGGAGACACCCGAGATGCCGGTGAGCTGACGCTCATCGTCGCCTGACTGACAGCCCTCACCGTGTCCGCGCTCCATGCGCGGGCACGGTGAGTGCCTTCTCAGGTCCGAGGGCGTTACGCTTTGGCTGTGCCCCCGCGATCCGCAGGGGCCGCCGTATGCAAGGCGCGGCTCGCTGCCAACATCGGAGACGTCCTGATCCACGGGGATCCGCCCGGCCTGCCGGGCTATGGAGTTGATGTCGTCGCCGACCTCGTCAGCACCCCCCGAGCCCGCGGCTGGATTCATCTCGTCTCTGCCGTCATCGCTGTTTTCGCCGGTGTCGCGCTGATCCAGGGCGCCTGGCTCGCGTCATCTCCACACGCCTGGTGGGCGGCCTCGGTGTATGCGCTCGGGGTGGTCACGATGTTCGGGGTCAGCGCCACCTACCACCGTGTGCGTTGGGGTTCGCCGCTGGCCGAGAAGTGGATGATGCGCCTCGACCACTCGACCATCTTCGTCTTCATCGCCGCGTGCTACACCCCGTTGGCCGTGTTGGCCATGCCGCCGGATATCGGCGCCGAGGTGCTCACCATCGTGTGGACGGGGGCGGCGGCGGGCGTCGCACTCAAGATGTTCTGGCCGTCAGCTCCCCGGTGGGTGGGCATACCGCTGTACCTGATGCTCGGTTACGTGGCGATCTGGTTCGCCGGAACACTGCTCGACGGGGCGGGAGTCACCGTCGTCGCACTGTTGATCGCCGGTGGCGTGCTGTACAACGTGGGTGCGGTCCTTTACGGGGTCCAATGGCCCAATCCGTGGCCCGCGACGTTCGGTCATCATGAGTTCTTCCACGCGTTCACCGTGGCCGCCGCAGCCTGCCACTTCATCGCGATCTGGCTGATCGTCCATTAGGGCGTCGGTCGGCGTCACACCCACCGGGCACGATGGGGGCATGGTCGATTCCCCGCCGCTTCGCTCGCCCGTGGCGACCCGAGCCGAGGCACAGACGATCCTCGAACAACTGGCAGGTCCGCGTGCCGTCCTGCGGGACGATCAGTGGACCGCCATCGAGGCGCTCGTCGTGCACCGGCGCCGGGCGCTTGTCGTCCAGCGCACCGGGTGGGGCAAATCGGCCGTCTACTTCATCGCGGCCAAGCTCCTGCGTGCCTCCGGGCACGGGCCCACGGTCATCGTGTCGCCGTTGCTGGCGCTCATGCGCAACCAGGTCGCTGCGGCCGACCGTGCGGGCGTGCACGCGGCAACCATCAACTCAAGCAACGTGGCGGACTGGTCCGAGATCCACGACCAGGTGCGCGATGGTGAGCTCGATGTGCTGCTTGTCAGCCCGGAGCGCTTGAACAATCCCGACTTTCGCGACGAAGTACTGCCTGCCCTCGCCCATGACGCGGGGCTCGTGGTCGTCGACGAAGCGCACTGCGTGTCGGACTGGGGCCACGACTTCCGGCCCGACTACCGGCGCATCCGCACGTTGCTGGCCGACCTCGGCTCTGATGTGCCTGTGCTGGCTACCACGGCCACCGCCAACGATCGCGTCGTCTCCGACGTCGCGGCACAGCTCGGCGTCGGAGGCGGGGATACGTTGGTGCTCCGAGGTGGCCTGGACCGGGAGTCGTTGCGACTTTCGGTCGTCAAGGCGGGTACTCCGGCGCAGCGCGCCGCATGGCTTGTCGCGCAATTGGATTCGCTGCCCGGTTCCGGAATCGTGTACACGTTGACCGTTGCCCAGGCCAATGACGTGGCTTCGCTGCTGGCCGAACACGGGCACAAGGTCGCGTCCTACACCGGCGCCACCGAGGCGGCCGAGCGTGAACAGCTCGAAGCGGACCTGCTCGCCAACCGCGTCAAAGCGTTGATCGCCACGTCCGCGCTCGGTATGGGCTTCGACAAACCCGACCTGGGATTCGTCGTGCATCTGGGTGCACCGTCCTCACCGATCGCCTATTACCAGCAGGTCGGCCGCGCGGGCCGCTCGACGGACAGCGCCGAGGTAATCCTGTTGCCAGGGCATGAGGACCAGGACGTGTGGCGGTACTTCGCGTCGGTAGCTTTCCCGTCGGAGTCTATGGTGCGCAACGTGATTCGTGCACTGGAGCCTGGCCGTCCGCAGTCGACGGCCGCGCTCGAACCCCTTGTCGATCTCGGGCGCTCCCGGCTGGAGATGGTCCTGAAGGTGCTCGACGTCGACGGGGCGGTGCGGCGCGTGAAGGGCGGTTGGATCGCCACGGGCGAAGAATGGGGATACGACGAAGCGCGCTACCGGACGCTCGACGAGGCCCGCAAGCGCGAGCAGCAGGCCATGCTCGACTATCAGACCACCGACGGCTGCCGGATGGCATTCCTACGCGGTCAGCTCGACGATCCTGAACTCAGCCCTGACGAGCGGTGCGGCCGCTGCGACAACTGCGCGGGCTCGCGACACCCGTCCGCCGTCGATGCAGCGGTTGCCGAGGACTCGCGGCAACGGCTCATGCGGCCGGGTGTGGTGCTCGCGCCGCGCAAGCAGTGGCCGACCGGGCTCGCCAAGCTTGGCCTCGACCTGAGCGGCCGCATCGCCGACGGTCCCGCGCCGGGACGTGCCATCGGCAGGCTCACCGATCTGGGCTGGGGTGCCCGCCTGCGCAAGCTTCTCGATGATGCCGACGGGGAGGCATCCGATGACGTGGTGCAGGCCGCCGTGAAGGTGCTCGCGTCCTGGGACTGGGAAACGCGGCCGACCGCTGTGATGGCGCTGGACTCAGACAGCCATCCACTGCTGATCACCTCGCTGGCCCGCAGGCTGGCTGAGTTGGGGCGTCTCGTCGATCTCGGCGTGCTTCGTTATGCACCGGACCGGCGTCCGGTGACCGCAGCGAACTCCGCGTATCGCGTGGCCGCGCTACACCGGTCGTGGTCGGCGCCCGACTCCGCACCCATCCGGGCGGCCGGCGGGCCTGTGTTGCTGGTGGACGATCTGGCCGACACCGGGTGGACGCTGACGATGGCGGCCCGGGTGGTGCGGGAGGCCGGTGCACCCGAGGTGTTGCCTTTCGCGCTGGCCGGCACCTCGTAGGAGCGGCGGTCAGCTGAAAGAGCCGCTTCACGCCGCCTAGCTGAGCGGTCACCGCGTCTGCCGTGGCGACCACCGCGCGTGCCCGCTCGGAAATCTCGTTGTCGGTCAACGGCTTTCCGATGTGCATCGATGCAACCATCACCTGCCGCTGATAGTGGTCGTACACCGGGGCCGAGATGACGCTGATGTCCGATCGGGCACTGCGGCGCTTGTGGGTGCCCTGGGCCTCGTCTCGCAGATACACCCGCTCGCCGATGTCGGAGACCAGTTCGCCCAGTAGTGCTCGCAATTCGTCCGGCAGGTCGGTCGGCATCCCGGCCATCAACGAGTAGAGCCGCCTGCCGCCCGCCGTCTGGCGTTCCACAAGGTAGCCGTCGGCGCGGCAGGACGCGATCACCCGCCCGAGCCGGTCCACGTCGGTGCGCAACGGAATCGTTGGTTGCATGGCGAGCCAATTGCGCTCGGCCTCGTCGTCCCACAGCACGAACATCAGCCCGACCGGCGGGGCGAACGGATAGCTCTGACCCACCTCGACCCCCGGTCGCACTCCGGTGGGGGCCACCAGGTCCAGCAGCGTGATGCGATCATCGACCACCGCCGACAGCGCGGCGGTGACACCGTATCGAGACGACAACCGGCGCAGCTGCTCACGCGCGGCGGGGCTGACGCGCATGGACTCCTGAGCCTTGTGGCCGAGCGTGATGAGCGACGGGCCCAGGCGATAGGTCTTGTCGGCGGGGTCGCGAACCAGGTAGCCCGCGTCGGTGAGCGATGTGACGATCCCCAGACACGTCGGCTTGCTCAGGCCCACCCGCCGGGCCAGCTCGGATACCCCGAAGCGCGCGTCGGGTCGCCCGGCCAGGAAGTCGAGGATCCCGACCACGCGATCCGTCGGCGGCGAGGCGCGGCCGGAAGGCACGGCCGGTGACGCGGACATGGGGGCAATGTACGCCTACTTCGTTCCATATATGAACCGCAGCGGTCGATATATTGACTCCAGATAGAACACGTTCTAGTTTCATGGGGTGTATTCGCAGCCGCTCAACGACGCCATCGTCGAGGCCGAGAAGTTGGTCGCCGCCGCCCCGTTCATCGAGTCCGAAGCCGATCTTCTCGAAGGACTGCAGTACCTCGCGGGCTGTATCGCGGCGTGTACGCACGTGGCGTTCGACTACGACCGCGACCATCCGTTCCTGCACGAGGGCACCGGTCCGTTCACCAAGATGGGCCTGGACAACCCCGACACCATGTACTTCGGTACTCGGGTGCAGCCCGGGCACGAGTACGTCGTCACGGGTAAGCGGGGGACCACCACCGATGTCAGCTTCCAGTTGTTGGGCGGGGAGTACACCGACGAAGTCGTGCCGGACAGCGAGACGGCCTTCGACGACCGCAAGCTCGACATCGCACCAGACGGCACCTTCGAGTGGCGGTTCACGCCTGCAGTGCCGTCGCAGCTCGTCATCCGCGAGGTCTACAACGACTGGTCGGCACAGCGTGGCTCCTTCGCCATCGCGCGAACGGACACCGCGGGGACCGCGCCGCCGCCGCTGACGAAGGAACTCATCGAGAAGCGTTATGCCGTCGCGGGCAAGCAGCTGGTCCAGCGCGTCAAGACCTGGCTGCAGTTCCCACAGTGGTTCTACAACGACACCGCGCCCAATTCGCTGGTGGCGCCCCGCCTCACACCGGGCGGATTGGCGACGCAGTACTCGTCGGCCGGACAGTTCGATCTGGCGGAGGACCAGGCGCTCGTCATCACCCTGCCCGTCTCGGACGCGCCGTATCTGGGGTTCCAGCTCGGTAGCCTCTGGTACATCTCGCTGGATTACATCAATCACCAGACATCGCTGAATGGTGCTCAGGCGCAGGCGGATCCGGACGGCAAGATCCGTATCGTGGTCTCGGACCGGAATCCCGGCGTCACGAACTGGGTGGAGACACTGGGCCATCGCAAGGGTTTCCTGCAGTTCCGCTGGCAGCGGGTATCGCGCGAACTGACTGTCGCCGACGGTCCGACGGTCGAGCTGATCGGCGCCGACCAGGTGGCGGCAACCTTGCCGTACTACGAATCCAACAAGATCTCCGAAGAGGACTGGCGTGCACGGATTGCGTTGCGCCAGAAGCAGATCGGCGAAAGAATGGTGGGATAGCAGATGTCGGGAGCACTTCCGTTGCTGGAGGACAAGGTCGTGGTGATCAGCGGCGTCGGTCCTGCCCTGGGTACCACGCTCGCGCGCCGATGCGCGGAGGCGGGCGCCGACCTCGTATTGGCCGCACGAACCGTGGAGCGGCTCGACGATGTCGCCAAGCAGATCACCGATCTCGGTCGGCGCGCCGTCTCGGTGGGTACGGACATCACCGACGATGCGCAGGTGAACCGTCTGGTCGATGAGTCGCTCAAGGCCTACGGCAAGGTTGATGTGTTGATCAACAACGCCTTCCGGGTGCCGTCGATGAAACCGTTCGCCAACACCACGTTCGAGCACATGCGCGACGCGATCGAGCTGACGGTGTTCGGTGCGTTGCGGATGGTGCAGGCATTCACGCCGGCGCTCGCCGAGGCCAACGGCTCGGTCGTCAACGTGAACTCGATGGTGGTCCGGCACTCCCAGGCCAAGTACGGCGCCTACAAGATGGCCAAGTCGGCGCTGCTGGCGATGTCGCAGACCCTGGCCACCGAGCTCGGCGACCAGGGTGTGCGGGTGAATTCCGTTCTACCTGGCTACATCTGGGGCGGAACCCTGGAGTCCTACTTCAATCATCAGGCAGGCAAGTACGGCACCACCGTCGACGAGATCTACAAGGCGACCGCTGCGTCGTCCGATCTCAAGCGGCTGCCCACCGAGGACGAGGTCGCCTCCGCCATCCTGTTCATGGCCAGCGATCTGTCCAGCGGCATCACCGGCCAGGCGCTCGACGTCAACTGCGGGGAGTACAAGGCATGAGTGCGCGCACCAACGTCGGGACTGTGGACGACCTGCACGCCTCAGCCGTGAAGGCCTGCGGGCTGGACGATTTCGGCTCCGATGACGACAACTACCGCGAGGCGCTCGCGGTCCTGCTCGAGTCGTTCCAGCGTGACGCCGATCTCACCGAGTTCGGCAGCAAGATGCAGCGGTTCTTCGTCCGCAACGCCCTGGTGGCCAGACTGGTGTCGGAGGCGGCGTTCAAGCAGTACCCCGAGCACACCGACGTCCCGATCGAGCGGCCGATCTTCGTCACCGGCCTGCCTCGTACCGGAACCACGGCCGTGCATCGTCTGCTCGCTGCCGATCCCCGGCACCAGGGCCTGGAGTTGTGGCTCGCCGAGTTCCCGCAGCCGCGGCCGCCGCGCGAAACATGGTCGCAGAACCCGGTGTTTCAGCAGCTCGATGCGCAGTTCACCAAGGCGCACGAGGAGAACCCGGACTACACCGGACTGCACTTCATGACCGCCGACGAGGTCGAAGAGTGCTGGCAACTCTTGCGTCAGTCGCTGCACTCGGTGTCCTACGAGACGCTGGCGCACGTTCCGACATACTCGCAGTGGCTGTCTCGGCAGGACTGGACCACACCGTATCGGCGGCACCGGAAGAACCTGCAACTCATCGGCCTCAACGACCGTGAAAAGCGTTGGGTGCTCAAGAATCCCAGCCACCTCTTCGCCCTCGATGCACTGTTCGCGGCGTACCCGGACGCCCTGGTGGTGCAGTGTCACCGGCCGGCGGAGACGATCATGGCGTCGATGTGTTCGCTCGCGCAGCACACCACCGCGGGCTGGTCCAACACCTTCGACGGCGACGTCATCGGCGCCGACTCGATGGAGACGTGGTCACGCGGCCTGGAGTTGTTCAATGCTGAACGGGCCAAGCATGATCCGGCGCAATTCTACGACTTGGACTACTTCGCCCTGATCAAGGATCCGATCAGCGTCGTCGAGGATATCTACCGCACGTTCGGTATCGACTTCACCGATGCCGCTCGCGAGACGATGACGAACACCCACGAGGAGAGCAAGAAGGGGCCGCGCGCGCCCAAACACACGTATTCGCTGGCGGATTACGGCCTGACCGAGGAACAGGTCAAGGAGCGGTTCGCGAAGCTGTAATGGTCAGCCGCCGACAGACTTCTCCGCCGACAGACTTCTGGTGTGCGTACAGATTGCGCTTTCGGCGGATCTCGCGATCTGAGCGCACAGCAGCGTTCGTGCCGACAGAGCCTCAGCCGTCGCCGGGTGAGGGTGCGGTGGAGTACTCCTCCAGACATCCCTCCGCGACCGCGTGCTTGATGCTGTCGGCCAGCCGCGGACATGAGCGCGAGCGAGCGGGATCGCCTCCGGCTTCCCTGATCTCGGCGAAATGGGCGCAGCGCTGGGTCGCCTCGCTGTTCCACTGCACCGACGTGTGGGCGGGGCCCAGCTTCTTGACCTCGACCGCCACGTGGCAGTACCGACAGTCGACCGACGCCAGGCCGGAAGTCAGATAACGCTCCTGGTCACGCCGGGTGCTCTCCCGCACGGCAGCGGCCCGATCCGGATCGGACGCGAAATCCGGTGCCTTGCGCCATGATCCCGATCCTTCACCGGTGCTCGCCGGACTGTGGCCGTGCTCGTGCTCCTCGTCGTCATGCCCGTGGAGCAGGAGCATCGACCGGGCGAGTCGGTCCACATCCGGTGTCTGGCTCACGTCGCCTGCTTCTCGGCTTCCCGCGCCTTCAGGTTCTCTTCGACCTCGACATTCCACTTCTGGTTGGCGATCGTGGTGTCGACCTCCATTTCGAAGCGGTCGGTCATCTCGGCGGTGACGTCCGCTACATCTACATAGAACTGCTGATACCAGCGCCGCATCTGGTAGACCGCGCCGTCCTCTTCGACGAGCAGCGGGTTGTCGATGCGGGTCTTGTGCTTCCAGATCTCGACGTCCTGCAGGAAGCCCTTGCTGACGCCTTCGGTGAAGGCGACCGCCAGCTTCTCGGTGGTCTTGTCGTCGAGTCCCTTGGGCTTCTCGACGATGACGCCCCACTGCAGCATGAACGAGTCCTGCGACACCGGATAGTGGCAGTTGATCAGGATCGACTCGGCCTTGAAGTCGCCGTACTTGTTGTGCAGCCAATTGATCATGAAGGACGGCCCGAAGTAGCTCGCCTCGGAATCCAGCGTCGCGTCACCATAGGCGGTGCCCATGTCGTTGATGTCCGGCCGACCCACGTTGTGCAGATACTGGCTGGCGACATGTCCCTCGAAGACGTTCTTGAAGTAGGTCGGCAGCCCGAAGTGGATGTAGAAGAAGTGCGCCATGTCGGTGACGTTGTCGATGATCTCGCGGCAGTTGCTGCCCTCGATGAGCATCGTGTTCCACTTCCAGTCGGTCCATTCTCCGCTGGACCATTCCGCGATCTCGGGGATGCGGACTTCCTCCTGGGGCGGATTGCCCTCGTGGTCGTGCCACACGAACAGCAGCCCGCCGCGGACGTCGGTGTGCCAGGCGCGGGTGCGGGCCAGGCGCGGGGTGCGCTTGGCGTACGGCACCAGCTTGCACTTGCCGTCGCCGCCCCAGCGCCAGTCGTGAAACGGGCAGGCGACCTCGTCACCCTTGATGGTGCCCTGGGAGAGGTTGCCTCCCATGTGCCTGCAGTAGCCGTCGAGGACCTTCAGGTCGCCCTGCGAATCGGCGAAAACGACCAGCATGGTGCCGAAGATCTCGATGCCGTGCGGCTTGCCGTCCAGGTAATCCTTGACCGGGCCGAGGCAGTGCCAGCCCCTGGCAAACCGGTCAGGTAGATCACCGGTGTCGATCTCGCGAATACTCGCGGTTCCCGCAGCTGATTCCGCGCTCACCTCGGGCCTCCCAGTTGTTGGCTTCTAACTAGAACACGTTACAGTTTTGCCGCCCATCTGCGCAATACAAATGCCGCTCACCTGCGCAGAATGTTGCCGATACCACTGCTGAACGTTCCTTAAAGCGCGGTATACCCGCTTGCCGTTGATGTCATCACGTTGCGCCGGTCTATATAGTGGACAAAGTGTCCAGTAAATTGACGGTCGCATCGTGACCGCCGTCACCGCCGCGCCGGTTGCAGGCGGCGTTGTGCGCGCAGGAGCTCGGCGGTGGCTGGCGGTCGCCTGCTCGACGTTCGCGATCGCGTGGGGCGGCAACGAGTTCACGCCACTGCTGGTGATGTACCGCGACCACGACGGCTTCTCTGCGCTGACTGTCGACATGCTGTTGTTCACCTACGTCCTCGGTATCGTGCCTGCTCTGCTCATCGGTGGTCCGCTGTCCGACCGCTTCGGGCGCCGCCCGCTGATGCTTCCCGCGCCGGTACTCGCGGCGGTCGGCTCGCTGATTCTGGCAACGGGCGCGAACTCCGCCGTCGCGCTCGGCGTCGGCCGGGTGTTCAGCGGGCTCGCGCTCGGTCTCGCGATGGCCGTCGGTGGCAGCTGGATCAAGGAACTGTCGAGTCCGCCCTGGGGCGACGGCGGCGCCGGTGCCCGCCGTGCCGCAATGAGTCTCACCGCGGGATTCGGGTTCGGTGCCGGAGTCGCAGGCGTGCTCGCCGAGTGGGGTCCTGCCCCCACCGTGCTGCCCTACGCGATCAACGTCGCGATGGCGCTGGCCGCGGCGGTGCTGCTGCGCGCGGCACCCGAGACGCGTACTTGCCGCCGAACTTGGGAGTCGCCCTCGAGTTCGGCGAAAGATCGTCGCTTCCTGTTCGTCGTCGTGCCCATCGCACCGTGGGTGTTCGGGGCCGGGGCGTCGGCGTACGCGGTGCTGCCCGCGCTGATGTCCGAACGCGCCGCGGCGGCGCCCATCGCTTTCTCGGCACTCCTGTGCGTCGTCACCCTCGGTGTCGGGTTCATGGTTCAGCACCTGTGCGGCGATCTGGTGAACGGTGCCCGGGCCGGGGTCATCCTGGCGTTGGGGCTGGTGGGTATCGGTATGGGGCTCGCGGGGTGGGCGGCTGCAGTCCTGACGGTGTCCGCGGCACTCGTCGCGGCCGCCGTGCTGGGGGCCGGATACGGGATGGCCCTGTTGGTCGGACTGCAGGAGATTCAGCGCATGGCCGCCCCGGACGACCTGGCAGGACTGACCGCGGTGTTCTACAGCCTCAGCTACCTGGGTTTCGCGGTGCCTGCGGTGCTGGCGTTCCTGGCGCCTACCGTGAGCTATCCGGTGATGTTCGTCTTCGGGTCGCTCGTCGCCCTGGCGTGCCTGATCGTCGTGGTCGCGGGGTCCAAACGGGCGGCCGCAATAAGCTGAGTCGGTGGTCGACCGTGAACAACCTGCGCGCCGCGGCCGCCCCCGCAGCGAGGCGGTGCGCAGCGCCGTCCTGACGGCCGCTGCCGAGCTGGCTCTTGCCGGCGGCTCCGCGGCAGCGACGGTCGACGCCATCGCCAAACGCGCCGAAGTGAGCCGCACGACGATCTACAAGTGGTGGCCCTCGGCACCCGCCATCGTCTTGGAGGGCCTGCTCAACTCGGTGCGCGACTCGATCATCAGGCCGCCGGGCAGCACGTCGGTCGAGGCCGTCACCCACCACGTCAGTGCACTGTTCGGCATCCTGGCCGACCCGGCGGTCGGACCGTTGCTGCGCAACGTGATTGCGGCGTCGGCCACCGACCCTGCCATCGAACGCGCACTGCTCGACCAGTGGATCGCCCCGCGCAGGGCCGCGGTCGCCGACACATTGCACGATGCCGTCGCCCGTGGCGAACTCCCTGCCGACGTCGATATCGAGGTGGCCGTCGACGCGTTGGTGTCGCCGCCGTACTACCGGCTGATGTTCGGAATGCAGGCACTGGACGGCGCTGCGGTGGAACGGCTGGTACAGACGGTCTGGAAGGGCTGCGCCGAGAGCTAGATTTCTTCTTGCCAGCCCGAGTGGATGTACGTCTCCGCGAACCGCTTCAGCGAATCCTTCTTCTTCCCGATCGGCGCGTCGAAGCCGAGACCGTCGAAGATCCAGGGGATCACGATGTTGTCGGTGACGCCCGCCGCGGCGAGCTCGCGGTGTCCATCCACGCCGAACTTGTCGATACACACGGCCTGGTACTCGAACGGCTCGTCGGCACGGCCATTTTCGGCGAGGAGGGCCTTGAGCTTGCCGATGGTCTCGGCAAGTTGGTCGCCCGTCATCATCGCGCTGGTCCAACCGTCACCGATCCGCGCCGCACGCTTCAGCGCGACGTCGGTGTGACCGCCGACGTAGAACGGGACCGGCGTGCTCGGCGCCGGGCTCATCTGGAGCCGATCGAAATCGTAGAACTCGCCGTGGAACTCGACCATGCCGCCGGCGAGCACGAGCTTGATCACCTCGATCATCTCGTCGGCCCGCTTGCCACGCTTGGCGTAGGGGACACCGCACCACTCGAATTCCTCAGGCGCCCAGCCGATCCCGACGCCGAAACCAAAGCGGTTGTTCGTCAGGTTCGCGACCGAGCCGACCTGACGGGCCAGCAGCAGCGGGTTGCGGGAACCGAGCTTCAACACGTTGGTGTAGAACCGCAGTGTCGACGTCACCGCACCCATCGCACCCGCCGCGATGAGCGGGTCGACCCACGGAGTGTCCTCGTTCCACATCCGGGAACCGTCAGGCGTGTACGGGTAGTCCGCCGCCTGCTTCTCCATGTAGAACAATGAATCCGGCAGTGCGATCGAGTCGAAGCCGACTTCTTCCGCCGTCTTCGCGATATCGACCAATTGGTCGACCGGCCCCATTGCCACGCTGCAGGTGTACTGCATTACGAGGACTTGTCCACTGGCTTGTCGGCACTGACCACCCACATCGAGTAGTACTGTGCGCCACCGCCGTATGCGTGGCCGAGGGCCTTGCGGGCGCCCTCGACCTGGTGTTCGCCTGCCTTGCCCATCACCTGGATCGCGGATTCGGCGAAGCGGATCATGCCGGAGGCGCCGATCGGGTTGGACGACAGCACGCCACCGGAGGGGTTGAACGGTATGCGGCCGCCGATTGCGGTCTCGCCTGCCTCGGTGAGTTTCCAACCCTCGCCCTCAGGGGCGAAGCCGAGGCTTTCCAGCCACATCGGTTCGTACCACGAGAACGGCACGTAGACCTCGGCCACGTCGATCTCGTCGATGGGACTGGTGATGCCTGCCGACTTCCACAGTGCGGCCGCGGCGTCGCGGCTGGCCTGCGGGTTGACCTGGTCGCGTCCGGCGTAGGCGAGCGGCTCGGTGCGCAGCGCGGTGGCATGGATCCAAGCCACCGGATGCCCTTCGGCGACACGGGCATCAGCGCTGGCCTCGTCCCCGATCACCATCGCCGCGGCGCCGTCGGAGGACGGGCAGGTCTCGTCGTAGCGAATGGGATCCCACAGCATCGGCGACTCCATCACCTTCTCCAGCGTGATGTCGGGTTGATGCAGATGGGCCAGCGGGTTTTTCGCCCCGTTGAGCCGGTCCTTGACCGCCACCATGGCTCCGATGTGGTTCGGCGCGCCCGAGCGCCGGATGTAGGCGCGCACGTGCGGTGCGAAGTATCCGCCGGCTCCGGCACCCACCGGCTTGGTGAACGGCACCGGAATGCTCAGCGCCCACATGGCATTCGACTCGGACTGCTTCTCCCAGGCCATCGTCAACACCCGGCGGTACTTGCCGGACTGCACCAGGCTGGTCGCCACGATCGCGGTCGAACCGCCGACCGAGCCGGCCGTGTGGACGCGGATCAGCGGCTTGTTCGTCGCACCGGTCGCGTCGGCCATGAACAGCTCGGGCATCATGACGCCCTCGAAGAAGTCCGGTGCCTTGCCGACGACGACCGCATCGATATCGGCCATCGTGGCGCCTGCATCGGCCAGTGCCCGGTCGATGGCCTCGCGCACGAGGCCGTTCATCGAGACGTCCTTGCGCTTGGCGACGTACTTCGTCTGTCCGGTACCCAGGACGGCGGCGAGTTGCTTGGCCATCGTTATTTCCCTTCCAGCACGGCGACCAGGTTCTGTTGCAACGCAGGCCCACTCGTCGCGTGGGCCAGCACCCGGGAGGCGTTGCCCTCGAAGATGTGCCGCGCCGCGAAGCCGATGCGCTCCAGACCCGCCGAGAACATCGGGTTGGCGGCGAGCGCGCCGCCGGACGGGTTGATCTTCGTCGACCCGTTGAGGCCGATGGCTTCCTTGAGGATCAGCTGCTGATGGCTGAACGGTGCGTAGAGCTCGGCGATCTCGATCGAGCGACGGCGTCCCCGCCGGTGGCCGCCTGCGCCGAGGCCGCCGTCGACGTCGACACCGTCAGATCACGGGCACCCAGCACCGGGGTCTCGATACGGTGCTCGATGCCGGTGATCCACGCGGGCCGCTCCCGCAACTCGCGGGCCCGGTCACCGGAGGCCAGCACGATCGCCGACGCGCCGTCGGTGATCGGGGCGATGTCGTGGCGGCGCAACGGATCTGCGAAGTACGGACGCTCCAGCAGTTCCTCGATGCTCGTGGCCGGCTCCAGAGAGTCGACCCGCGGTGAGGCTGCCTGCGCGTCGAGCGCCACCTGGGCCATCTGCTCGGCGGTCCACTTGCCCGAGTCCAGTCCGAAGCGGGCCTGCAGGCCGGCCATGCTGACCGAGTCGGGCCACAGCGGGGCGACGGTGTACGGGTCGGTCTGCAGCGCGAGGACCCGGCGCAGGATGCCCGCCGAGGACTTGCCGAAGCCGTAGACCAGCGCGGTGTCGATCTCGCCGGTGAGCAGCTTGATGTAGGCCTCGTAGAGCGCCCATGCGGCGTCCATCTCCACGTGCGACTCGTTGATCGGCGGCACCGCGCCGATCGAGTCGATGGCCGAGATGAACGAGAATGCCCGTCCGGCAAGGTAATCGGAGGATCCCGAGCACCAGAAGCCGATGTCGGTCTGCTTGAGGCCGAGTTCGGCGTAGATCTCGGCGAAACACGGCATCAGCATCTCGACGCCATTGGTGGTCCCGTCGGTGCGGCGCACGTGCGGTGCGTGCGCGAACCCGACGACGGCAATTCAGTCGATGCCAGTCATGTCGGAGTCCCTTTACAGGTGCTGCTTGTAGGTGTCGTAGTCGGCGTCGGGCTCACCCGTCGGCCGGAAGTACTCGATGTTGTCGATGCCCAGACCCCACTCCTCGCGGGGCCGCCACACCGCCTTCACCCGCATACCCATCCGGACCTCGTCGGCGTCGATGTCCGAAACCAGGTGCAGGAACGCGATATCCGCGCCGTCGAGCAGTACGTAGGCCGCGACGTAGGGCGGCTTGATCCGCTGTCCGGCGAACGGGATGTTGATGATCGCGAACGTCGTCACCGTGCCCACGTCGGGAAGCTCGATGAACTCGTCGAGCTGCTTGCCGGTGGCCGGATCCGCTTCGCGCGGCCGGGAAATACACCTTGCCTTTCGCCGCTCGCCAGTGCGGCCACCGAGCAGCTTGCCGTTCTCCAGCGCGCGCAGGAAGGCGCTCTCGGGCAGCGACGCCGTGTGCTGGATCTCGATGCTGCTCGGTGCCACCTGGATGGTCACCGGGTCAGCCCTTCGGGCGGGGCGGGGATATCTTCGGGCTCGTCGCCGAGAGCGAAGTACGCGATGTCGGTGATCGCGCCGACGGTCTCGTCGACCCAGTGCGCGTGCACGCGGGCGCCGGTGCTGATGGCGTCCGCGGACTCCGCATCCACGGCGTGCAACAGCGGGGTGTCGGCCCCGTCGAGTGTGATGAGCGCCCAGGCGAACGGCCGGTCCAGCGGCTGGCCCTCGAGGGGTTCGGGCTGCCACGTCCACGACACGACCGTGCCGACGCTGGACACCGGCACGACCTCGGTCAGAGCCTCGTAGGTGACGGGGTCATACTCAGCGGGCGGAACGTGGACTCGGCCATCCGACCCGCGAACGCCAAGGATGCGTCGCTCGCGCAGGGCGGTGAAGAACTCGCCGAGGAGTGGTCCTACTGAACGGGTGTAGTCGAAGGACAGCTTCAGCGGTGCCGAAAGTGGCGGCTCATGGGGATCGATCTGCACCGGGCTGCTTTGGCTGGTCGTCACGGCATCGAGTAGAACAGGTTCTAAGTTTCGTTTCAAGGACGGGTCCGGACGCTGAGGTGGAGAAGCAATGAAGCTGGGTCTTCAGTTGGGATACTGGGGCGCGCAGCCGCCCGACCAACCACGCGGAACTGGTCGCCGACGGCAGAGGAGGCCGGGTTCGACACGGTGTTCACCGCCGAGGCGTGGGGCTCGGACGCCTATACGCCGCTGGCGTGGTGGGGTCGTGAGACGACGCGGATGCGGCTGGGCACGTCGGTGCATCCAACTGTCGGCGCGCACCCCGACCGCGCTCGCGATGGCCGCGCTGACCCTGGACCACCTCTCCGGCGGCCGACACATCGTCGGCCTCGGAGTCTCCGGACCGCAGGTGGTCGAGGGCTGGTACGGCGCGAAGTTCCCCAGGCCGCTGGCCCGCACCCGTGAGTACGTCGACATCCTGCGGCAGGTGTGGGCCCGTGAGGCTCCAGTGCGCAGCGACGGTCCGCACTACCCGCTTCCGCTGACCGGCGAGGGCACCACGGGACTTGGTAAGAACCTCAAGCCGATCACCCATCCGCGGCGCGCGGACATCCCGGTGATGCTCGGCGCCGAAGGGCCCAAGAACGTCGCTCTGGCCGCCGAGATCTGCGACGGCTGGCTGCCTATCTTCTACTCGCCCCGCATCGCGGGCATGTACAACGAGTGGCTCGACGAGGGTTTCGCACGACCCGGTGCGCGACGCACCCGGGAGACGTTCGAGATCTGTGCGACGGCGCAGGTGGTCGTCACCGACGACCGCCCGGCGATCATGGAGCTGATGAAGCCCCACCTGGCGCTCTACATGGGAGGGATGGGCGCCGAGGACACCAACTTCCACGCCGACGTGTACCGCCGGATGGGCTACTCCGAGGTCGTCGACGACGTCACGAAGCTTTTCCGCGCCGACCGCAAGGACGAGGCGGCCAAGGTCATCCCCGACGAGTTGGTCGACGACTCCGCGATCGTCGGCGACCTCGCCTACGTGCAGGAGCAGATCAAGGCGTGGGAGGCGGCGGGCGTGACGATGATGGTCGTCGGGGCCCGTTCGTCCGAACAGATCCGCGATCTGGCCGCGCTCGTCTAGGACGAGCTAGACACTTCTTGCTGTTTGTTCACTGCGGGCTCTAGATTGGCCGGATGACCCGGTCAGCCGAGGACGTGGGCGTCGCCGAAGGTCATGTCGACGTGCGCCACCGAGCCCGACACCATCGCACGCTTCGGCAGGCCCAGCGACGCGAGTTCGCGGCCGTACGCGTGGTCGCCCAGTCGCAGCGTCACGCCTCCGGGGCGAACCCGCAACCCGCTGGTCTTCATCTCCCACGGCACCTCGCGCGTAGTGCCGTCGGCGTACGTGTACGTCTTGAGTACCTGCGGCTTGGCAGTCAGCGCCGAAGGCAGCGGCAGTCCGCCGGCCCAGTCGAGACCTGCGATCAGCGCGCCCTTTTCGTGGACGTCGAACCCGAACCGGCTGCCGCCGTCGCGAACATCGAAGTCCGCCATGATCTTCGGGAATCCCCAAATGCTGCGTCCCGCCTCGAGGGTGAACTCCTGATCGACCGGCAGATGGTGGATGAACGCGGCGGCGTCGCCGAGCGCGCGCAGCCCACGGGCATGGGAGCCGGGCGGGTTGACCATCACGCAGGTGCCGAACTCGTTGTACTGCCCGAGATCACCGTCGATGTAGCGGGCCAGCATCAGGTTGACCACGGCGCGTCCTGGCCGGTGCTGACAAACCTCGAGGCCGCTGTAGTCGACGAGCCGCTGCGCCGCTGCGGCGTCGACGGAGAACATCGCGGTGTGCACGTCGGCTTTTCGGACGCGCACCGGCATGGTCAGCACGGTGCCTGCGATGGTGTACTGCGAAGGGCTCATGTGCGACACCCTAGAACCTATCCCTCGAGCTGTGAACTGATCTGCCGCGCCAGATCGACGGCGGCGTTGTCGGCGTCCTCGCCCCGCAGGGAGTTGACCGCCACCTGCACGGTGTTCGCGCGCTCGGCCGCCGCGAACTCGACGACCCCGTTGCCCAGGAATCGCATTCCGTCCGGTCCTGGCGTCGTCGGATCGGAAACCCCTGGCTGCGGCGGCGGCAGCGTGTCGTCCGCGGCGGTGTTCGGGCTTCCGATCTCCACCGACACCGACTCGAACGTGTCGGGGTTCTCCCATATGCAGCCGGGCATTTCGGGGTTGTCACCCGTGGCTTCTCCGACCGTCGGTGTCCCCATCAGCGAGGCGATCTCCTCGGCCGAAACCAGAGCGCACGCGTCGATCGACCCTGCGGGCGCGCCGCCCGTCGGTGCTGCGCTGCCCGACGAGGCCGACTCGCCCGATCCGTCGCCGGACCCGCATGCCACGCAGGCCACGCCCGCCGAAAGCGCCAGAATCGCGGCGGCGACGCCTCGACGGATGCGAAACTCGCTGGGATTCATGCCCAGCGACGTTAGCGACCGTGGCGGCCGAAAGCCCACTATCCCGACAATGTCCGCCCACCGACTGGAGGCCCGCCGATGACAACCACCGTCCGACGACCGTCCCGGACGTCGATCTTGCTGACGGCAACTTCTACGCCGACCGCGGCGCGCGCGATGCGTACCGATGGATGCGGGCCAACCAGCCGGTGTTCCGCGACCGCAATGGGCTGGCCGCGGCCACCACGCATCAGGCAGTGCTGGATGCCGAGCGCAATCCCGAGCTGTTCTCGTCTGCCGGCGGCATCCGCCCCGACCAGCCAGGGATGCCGTACATGATCGACATGGACGACCCGGCGCACGTCCTTCGGCGCAAGTTGGTCAACTCCGGGTTCACCCGCAAGCGGGTGATGGACAAGCTGCCCTCGATCGAGCGGCTGTGCGACACGTTGATCGATGCCGTGGTGGAACGCGGTGAGTGCGACTTCGTCCGTGACATCGCCGCGCCGCTGCCGATGGCGGTCATCGGGGACATGCTCGGCGTGTTACCCGAAGAACGCGACATGCTGCTCAAGTGGTCCGACGATCTGGTGTGCGGACTCAGCTCCACCGTCGACGAGGCGACCATCAAGCTGCTGATGGACACGTTCGCGGCCTACACCGCATTCACGATGGACGTCATCGCCAAGCGCCGCGCCGAGCCGACCGACGATTTGTTCTCGATCCTGGTGCACGCGGAGGTCGAGGGCGAGCGGCTGTCGGACGACGAGATCGTCATGGAGACATTGCTGATCTTGATCGGCGGTGACGAGACGACCCGGCACACGCTCTCGGGTGGCACCGAGCAGTTGCTGCGCCATCGCGACCAGTGGAAGGCCTCGGTCGCCGACCCGTCGCTGCTGCAGGGGGGCATCGAGGAGATGCTGCGCTGGACGTCGCCGGTCAAGAACATGTGCCGCACCCTGACCGCTGACACCGACTTCCACGGCACGTCGTTGAAGGAGGGCGAGAAGATCATGCTGATGTTCGAGTCCGCCAACTTCGACGAGGATGTCTTCGGGGACCCCGAAAATTTCCGTATCGACCGAAACCCGAACAACCACTTGGCCTTCGGCTTCGGGACCCATTTCTGCCTCGGCAATCAGCTGGCGCGCCTGGAGCTGAAGATCATGCTCGGCCGGGTGCTCGAACGGCTGCCGGATCTACGCCTGGCCGACCCCGACATGCTGCCGCTGCGGCCGGCGAACTTCGTCAGCGGCCTTGAGGCGATGCCGGTGATCTTCACCCCGTCGAAACCGCTGGGGCGCTAGCAGGCGGCCGAGTGTGCGCCCAGATCGCGAAAATGCTCGAGGACGCGATCGCACTGCACACTCGGCGGGCGAGGCGGGATCTTTACCGGACCTTGACCGTGTGGTGAATCCACCCGCCGACGATCGCAAGCGTGAGTACGCTTTCTTCGGTGGAGCTGGGGGTTCTGGGGCCGCTTCAAGTCCGGCAGTTCGGTCTTCCGGTCGCGATCCCTGGCGCCAAACCGCGAGCTGTCCTGACGATGCTCGGGTTGCACGGCGGTGCCGTCGTCCCCGGGGAGACACTCGTCGAGTTGCTCTGGAGGACGGACCCACCGCGGACCGCCGCCAAGGCGCTGCAAACCCACATCTCGGCGCTGCGTCGCGCGCTTGGTGACGGGTTCGTGCTGACACAGGGGACGGGCTGGGCCCTGAACGAAGCCGAGATCGACGCCGTCCGCTACACGGCGGCCGCCCGGCAGGGTCGTGAGGCCATGGCCGCAGGTGAGGCCAGTCAGGCGGCGGCGTGCTTCGACGAAGCGCTGAAACTGTGGCGCGGGGCGCCCGAACTGCCCGATGGCCGGCGCGGGGAGACGGTGCGAACACGCTGGGTCGAGGGGCATGCCGCCCTGGTCGAAGACCGGGCCGATGCACTGCTGGCGACAGGTCGGGCCGCGGAACTCATCGGCGAACTGGAAGCCGCGATCGCCGACGCCCCACTACGCGAGCGTCGCTGGGGGCATCTGATGCTCGCCCTCTACCGCGCCGGCCGCCAGAGTGAAGCGTTGGCCGCCTATCGGCGGGTCCGGTCGCTGCTCGCCGACGAGTTGGGGGTCGACCCGGGGCCGGATCTCCGCAGGCTGGAATCCAAGATCGTCGTTCAAGATGCTTCGCTGGAACTTCCTGTTGCTCAGCATGTTTCATCGGTGATGCGTGCGGTGACGTTTCTGCTCACCGATATCGAGGGCTCAACCGCCGCGTGGGAGGCCGACGCCAACGCGATGGGGGAGGCACTCGCGCGCCACGACGAGATCGTCGAGCAGGCCGTCACGTTCCGTGGCGGGCGACTCATCAAGACTCGTGGCGAAGGCGATGCGACGTTCTCGGTCTTCGACCGGCCTTCGGCGGCAGCGGCCGCGGCTGTCGAGTTGCAGGAAGCCATCCGCCGCGAACGGTGGACGCTCGCCGAGCCGATGCGAATTCGCATCGCCCTGCACACCGGAGAAGTCGAGTTTCGCGGCGGCGACTACTTCGGTCGCGCCGTGAATCGCGCCGCTCGGCTCCGGTCGTTGGCCCTAGGGGGTCAAACTCTGTGCTCGGGGGCGACGGCTGAACTCGTCATCGACTCCCTGGCCGACGATGTCGTGTTGGTCGACCTGGGCATGCGCCAGCTGAAGAACCTGACCCGCCCGGAGCATGTGTTCGAGCTGCGCCTGGACACGGCCGATGATTCCGTCGTCCCCACCGCCGAAGCGCTGGCCATGGACCGGCCCGTCGTGCCCGCCGCCCTCGCAGGCGGCGGTCCGTTCGTGGGCCGAGGTAGTGAACTCGCGCGGCTGGTGGAGGAGTGGCAGGTCACACTCAGGACAGGCACGCGTGCGGTTCTGATCGCCGGTGAACCCGGCGTCGGAAAGACTCGGCTGGCCGGCGAATGGGCGCGTCAGGCCCACGGCCAAGACGCTGTCGTCTTGTACGGCCGCTGCGACGAGGATCTGGGCGCTCCGTATCAGCCTTTTGCCGAAGCGCTGCGGACACTGGTGCCCTGCATGGGGAGCAATCGGCTACGTGGATTGCGCGGCGTCGAGTCACTGCTTCCCTCGTCCCAGGCATCACCGAGGTGCTGCCCGACCTGGCCGCAGCGCCACGCGCTGCCCCTGACACCGAGCGCTATGCACTGTTCGACGCTGTCGTGGCGCTGTTGGGCGTCGCCTCCGCGAGTGCACCGATCGTCTTGGTGCTCGATGACCTGCATTGGGCAGCCAAGCCGACGTTGCTGTTGTTGCGGCATCTGCTTCGCTTCGGGGACCACACCCGAGTGCAGATCGTCGGGACGTACCGCAGTACCGACCTGGATCGTGCGCATCCGCTGGCGGCGATGCTCGCCGATCTGCACCGCGACGGTTCGGCCACTCGCGTCACGCTCGGCGGCCTCGACGAGAGTGATGTCACTGCCTTCGTGGCCGAAGCCGGCTACGACGACGACGACCTCGCCCGGGCGCTGGCATCGGTCACCGGCGGCAACCCGTTCTTCCTGATCGAGGCACTGCGCCACGTGCATGAAAGTGGTGGCCGATGGGATCCCAACAGCTTGCCGCAGGGGGTCCGGGAAGCGGTGAGCCGCAGACTTTCCCGGCTCCCGATCGAGACCAACAAGGCATTGGCCGCGGCCGCCGTGGTGGGCAGCCGGTTTGCCGTGGAACTCGTCGAGCGGGTGGTCGAGCAGGACCTCGTCGATGCGTTCGACGAAGCAGGCAAGGCGGGCATCCTCCTCGAAGAGGCCGGCGGTTTCTACCGGTTCAACCACGCCATCGTGCGGCAGTCATTGCTTGCCGAGTTGGCGTCGGTTCGGCGGATGCGCTTGCACCATAAGATCGCGGTGGCACTCGAATCCGAGCCGGATGTCGACGGCGAGCTGCTGCCGGAACTGGCCTATCACTACTTCGAATGTGCGTGGGCGGGCAACGCAGGCAAGGCCGTCGAGTACTGTCGTCGCGCCGCGGATCAAGCGATGGCGCGCCTCGGCTACGAAGGCGCGGCCGACTTGTACGACAAGGCTCTGCACGCACTCGAAGAGCTCGACGACGAGCCGCCCGACCGTGCGGGCCAGCAGGCCGAGCTACTCGTGGCCCGCTGTGAGGCATTGTTGGCCGCCGGTGACGTGGTTTCTGCGACGGGTGCGGTCGCGCAATTGCAGTCGGCTGCCGGCGATTCCGCCCGACTTTCGGCCTGGGGCACATGCTTCGACGGTCAGTTGTCGATGCTCACCGATCCTGAGCGCCTCGACGAGATCGAAGCTGCGGTGGGCGCCGCAGCCGGGTCGCTGGCCGAACTCGGTGACGCGGCGGGAGAGGCCAAGGCGCACACCGTGCGCGCCGGATGCCTGGCCCGGCTCGGGCGCATCGGCGATTGCGAAACCGCGTTGGATCAGGCGTTGACCGCGGCCCGTCGTGCGCATGAGCACCGGCGCGTGAACGCCGTGCTGGCTGGGGCGCCATTGGCGGCGCTGTGGGGTCCCAACCCGGTTCCGCGTGCCGGCGGGCGGTGTCTCGATGTGGTGCGACTGCTGCGCATCACCACGGGATCGCCGGTGGTGGAGGCTACCTCGACACGATGCCAGGGCGTGCTCGACGCATTTCGTGGCCGTGCCGCGGCGGGCCGTCAGCTGATCGACTCGGCCAGACGCACGCTCAACGAGCTGGGGATGCGCCACGCGGTGCTCGAGGTGGAGCAGTTCGCGGGCATTGTCGAATTGATCGCCGATGAACCCGCCGCCGCGGAAGTCCACCTGCGGCAAGCCTTTATGGGGTTCCGCCGGATGGGCCTCGATGCCGACACGGCCGAGACCGCCGCGTTGCTGGCGCGCGCATGCCTGGCACTCGAGCGGGACGCCGAAGCCGACGAATTATGCACCACGAGTGAGCGTCTGGCCGGACACGCCTTCAAGGCCGCGATCGCCTGGCGGACCGTTCGCGCACAGCTGCTCTCACGCCGCGGTGATCATGGCGAGGCGCGGCGGACGGCCGAGGAGGCGGTCGCCATTGCGGAGCGCACCGATGCCCTGGTCGATCACGGGGACGCATGTCTGGCGCTGGCGACGGTGCTGGGTGCTGCGGGCGATACTTCGGGAGCGCGGGCAGCGGCCGAGCGCGCTCTCGGCCTGTACGAGTTGAAAGGTGCTGCCGCGCTGGCGGAGAAGGCGCGCGTTGTGATCGGTGTGGAAGTTCCGGATGCCCGTGTTCGGGCAGTCACTCCGAACGTGGAGCCCAGCAACTTTTGCGTGCGGGTGATCCGAGCGCTGGAGCCCGTGTTCGCCGGCAAGGGTTGGGACGAGGTCGACAAGTTCTACGCGTCCGAAGTCTCCTTCGAAAGTCGCCGAAAGATTGTCGGGTTCAATCGGAATGATCTACCGTCTAGCGACTGGCCGAGCCAAGCTAGACAGCTGCTCGATGTAGGCGGGGTCCACCGATTGCAGTTCATCGCGGTGCGCGGCGAGCGCCTGGCACTCGCCCGACTCGAGCTTGGTACCGTCGACGCGAGTCCCGGTGCGCCCTGCGACGAGTCAATCCAGATATTCGCGCTCGATGATAAGGGGCGACTCGCACTGCAACTGGTTTTCGACATCGAAGATCTTGACGCTGCGATGGCCGAGTTGGATGCACTGCACGCCCGATTCGAGCTCGAGCGGCACCCCCAACGGTTGCCGGAGAATGCCGCGAGCCGAGTCGACGCTCGGTTCAACGCGATTTTCGCAGAAAGGAATTGGGACGCGATCGGTTCGATCCTCCGGGATGACACCAGCATCGAGGACCGTCGTGCAGGGCTACGCAGAGAGGTCACCTACGACCGCGATACCGCGGCTGCGGAGATTCGAGCGATGGCCGTCCTGGGTGTCCAGACCATGACCTCAGTGGTCGTTGCGATCCGCGGAGAACGCCTGGCCCTCACCCGTACTCGATACGCGGGCCGGGACACCCGCCCCGAGGCGTTCCACACCGACGTACTCCGCATCATCGAGATCGATTCCGATGAGCGGTGCGTGGCGTCCGTGGTGTTCGACATCGACGATCTCGACGCCGCGATAGAAGAACTCGATGCCCGTTACCTCGCCGCTGAAGCGGCACCCCATGCGCATACATACTCGGTCGTCGCCCACGGGTTCAACGCGGTCAGCCGGCGCGAGCTTCCCGCGACGACGACGGGCTTCGTCGACGTCGACCATCGGTCTGTTGCGGGGGTCGGCTCTGGTGACTTAAACGCATACCTGCGTAGCGCTTTTGCCGACTTGGCTGAGTACAGCTTGTATGTAGAGTCCATTCAACGGCTGACCGACGCGGGAGCGGTCGTGACCCATGTGGTAAAGGGGATCTCGCAAGAGGGGCTCGATGCCGAGTGGCGTCTGAACGACGTTCTCATGATCGACGGTGACTTGGTCAACCGTTGTGAGATCTTCGACGAAGACGACCTTGACGCTGCTCTGGCGAGATTCGATGAACTCAGCCGGCCTGCGCCCCAGTTGGCGAACGCGGCAAGCGAAGTGTGCGAGCGGCTTTGGATGCGTGTGGAATCCCGTGACTGGGATGCCGTGGCGACGCTGTTCAGCGACGATTTCTCCAACGACGACCGTCGTCGGGTCGTGAACGCCGGTATTCAACACGGCCGAGATGCTCAGCTCGTGAACCTGCGACGCCTCGCCGAGCTCGGCGCTGGCGTCCTGTCGAACGTCCTCGCCACACGCGGGCTGCGGCTTGTCCTCAGCCGCTTCCGGTCCTGGAACAGCGACTTCCGATACGGCGAGTTCGACAGCGAGATGCTCGTCGTCATCGAGACAGACGCAGACGGCCTGATCAGGGCCGGCGTGATCTTCGACAGCGATGACATCGATGCCGCCCACGCGGAGCTCGACACGCGCTACCTCGCGGGCGAGGCTGCGCCGCATGGGCGCACGTGGTCGGTTATCGCGCAGACCTACGCTGCGTTCAACCAACATGAATACGACCCGTCAAACGTGGAGAACATCGACCACCGTCGAGTCACGCGGTTCGCGCCTGGCGAGCTGACCGCTGCCATTACAAAAGGCCTTACACCGAACCTCCGCTGCTACATCGAGTCCGTTCACCGGCTCGGAGAGTGCAGAGCCGTCGTCACCTGCACGTCCTATGGGACCTCGCGCGAGGGTTTTGACGCCGAATGGCGGGTGGCCCAACTCGTCACGGTCGACGGCGACCTGATGGTTCGAAACGAACTGTTCGACGAGGCTGATCTGGATGCGGCCTGCGCAACATTCGATCAAATAAGCCGGCGGGTCAAGCTGGAGAACGCCGCGACTCGTGCCGATGACCAAGCGTATGCGCTCTTCGCCAGTGGCCGGCTGGATGAGATCGGCGCACTGTTCGCCGGCGACATCCGCGTCGAAGACCGGCGACATGGGGTTCGTCGCGAGAGCAGCGGGCGGTCCGCAGCGCTCGACAACGTCTGTGCGATAGCGGATTTGGGAGCGGTCATCACGGACAAACCTCTCGCCCTGCGAGGTGACCGGCTCAGCCTCAGTCATGTGCGGTTCGACGAGCGTGACCCGCGGCCCGGCGCGTTTTCCGCCGAATCGCTGGACATCAACGAGGTAGACACCAAGGGTGTGATGCGAGCCAGGGTCATCATGGATCCCGACGACATCGACGCCGCGCTCGAGGAACTCGACGCCCGCTACCTCGCAGGCGAAGCGGCGGCCCATGCGCACACCTGGTCGGTGATCGTGCATACCCTCGCCTCGTTCAACCGTCACGAACAGTTCGCGACTGACTGGATCCTCCTCGATCACCGGCGGGGTACGCCGTTCGCATCCAGCGTCGCTGGCCTGTCCGCGCAGGCCGTGCGGGATCTCACGCCGGACCTACGCGTCTACGCGAAGTCGGTACATCGACTCAGCGACCTCGGGGCGGTGATCACACAAACTGCGTACGGGAGTTCGGAAGCGGGCTTCGATGCTGAGTGGCAAATGGTTCAAGTGCTGGTTGTCGACGGTGAGCGAGTCAGCCGCTACGAACTCTTCGACGAAGACGATCTTGACTCGGCCCTGGCGCGTTTCGACGAGCTCAGCCGACCGGCACGGCGGTGGGAGAATGCCGCAAGCCGCGAGTACGACCGGTTCATCAGCCACTACACATCTGGCGACTGGGATGCCTTGGCCCAGACGATGGCCGACGACTTCAACGCAGACGACCGTCGTAAGCTCGTCGGGACAGGTGTTCAGCCTGGGCGCAATGCTGCTGTCTCTCAGGCACGAGTAACTTCCGATCTCGGTGTCAGGAGAGCGACGTGGTCCATCGTTGGAACCCGCGGAGAACGCCTCGTACTTGCGCGTGCCGGCTTCTGGGGCCGCGACGAGCCGCCCGATGCTTTCTGCACCGAAGTACTCCATCTGGTTGAAACGGATGCGCAACAACGGATCACGAGATTCTTGGCGTTCGATCTCGACGATCTCGATGCGGCCTTCGCCGAGTTGGACGCGCGGTACCTGGCCGGCGAAGGCGCGCCGCATGCGAACGTGTGGTCGGTGATCACGCGGGCCTACTTGGCGATGACTCAGGGCGAAATGCCGGGTACCACAGCAGACTTGATAAACGTCGATCATCGGCATGTGGCCCCGATGGCACCTGATGAGGGGATCGCCTATCTGCGGGCTTCCTGGGACCTCGCCCCGGATTTCAAGCTACACATCGAGGCTGTGCATCGGCTCAGTGATTTCGGAGCGGTCTTCACGCGATGGTCGAACGGGACTTCACGAGACGGGTTTGAGGCCGAGTGGCGGGCCGTCGACGTCGTCGCGGTGCAAGGCGACCTGATCAGCCGTGGAGAGATCTTCGACGAGGCAGACCTCGAGGCCGCGCTCGCGCGATTCGACGAACTGAGCCGCCCGGCATCGCATCTGGACAACGCGGCAAGCCAGATGTATCTGTGCTGGCTGGAATCCTTCATGGCCCGCGATTGGGGCGGTATGGCGGAGCTGATGGCTGACGGTGTCGTCCAACATGATCGCCGTCGCGTGGTCAACGGCGGCACCCAGCAAGGTCGAGAAGCTGTCTTGGTCAACATGCGGGCCGTCGCCGACGTCGGGGTCTGGAATATCGATCCGTCGTTCATTGCGACCCGCGGAAGCCGACTCGCGCTTGCCCGCCAGCGCGTGTCGGGCCACAAACGCCCTGAGGCGTTCGGCACCGAGGTGCTGATGGTCGTCGAAGTTGACGCCGAGAACCGGTTCGTGGCAGGCGTGGCGCTCGACGTCGATGACATCGATGCCGCTTTCGACGAACTCGATGCGCGGTACCTTGCCGGCGAGGCAGCCCGGTACGCGCCGACGTGGTCGGCCGTTGCAGGCGCTTTCGCGGCCATCAACCGACATGAGATCCCCGCGTCGGCGCCGGAAGTGATTGACCGGCGCCGGAGTTCGGTGGTCGAGGGCGAGGATGCTGTTGCATCCTTGCATACCGCATGGGATCTCACACCGGACGGCAGGGTGTACATCGAGCGCGTACATGGATTGACGCAGCTCGGTGCGGTCGTCGCATATGTGGCGCGTGGGACTGGGCAAGGGGGTTTCGACGCCGAGTGGGCGTCGATCAATGTACTGACAAGGGATGGCGACCGCATCGACAGGTGTGAGTTGTTCGACCGAACCGATCTCGATGCCGCGCTCGCACGCTTCGACGAGCTCAGCCGACGTGCCCAGGGGTTGGAGAACTCCGCGTGGCGGGTGACACAAGGAATTCGTGCGTGCTTTACGGCGCGTGACTGGGACGGCATCCACGCAAACCTGGCCGACGACTTCTTGCTCGACGATCGTCGAAGGACCGTGAATGGCGGAATCAGCCGGGGCCGGGTTGTCATCGAGGATCTGAGGACGGCTGCCGACGTCGGCTTCACCGAAATGACGGAACACGTGGTGGCGGTCCGCGGCGACCGTCTTGTCCTTACCCGTGCGCGCTACGCGGGCAGCGACGTTCGCCAACAAGCGTTTTACGCCGAGGTCCTCCATGTCCTTGAGATTGACGCCGACGGGAGAATGACGGCGACCGTCGTGTTCGACGACGATGACATCGACGCCGCAGTCGAAGAACTCGACGCCCGATACCTTGCCGGAGAAGCGGCCGCACACGCTGACACCTGGGCACGCGTCACGCAGACTTACGCCGCCTTCAACCGACACGAGTTGTCGACGACGGCACCGAACTGGGAGAACATCGACCACCGCCTCGGCGTCGGGTCTGCCCCGGGCGATATGAACACGTATGTCAGCGCGTTCTGGGATCTGGTCCCGGACATCAGCACCCGCATCGTGGCGGTGCATCGGCTGAGCGACCTCGGAGCGGTCTTCACCCACACTGAGAGCGGCACGTCCCACGACGGCTTTTACGCCGAGTGGCGCGAGATCGCTCTCCTGACGTTCGACGGTGAAGCGATAAACCGCTGCGAGCTGTTCGACGAAGCCGACCTCGATGCCGCCGTCGCGAGATTCGACGAACTCAATGCGTCTGCTCCGCGACTGGCGAATGCGGCAACCCGATCGGCAGACCTGCTGATGGAGTCCTACGTGGCACGTGATTGGGGAGCGCTAGCGGACATGCTGGCCAGCGATTCCCTCTTCGATGACCGCCGACGCGTGGTGAACTCCGGACGCACGCATGGTCGCGACGCTGCAGTCGCGCAGCTGCGGTTGACATCGGATGCCGGGACCGAGAACAGTTCTGCGGCCTGCATGGCCACCCGTGGGGAGCGGCTGGCCCTCGGCAGATTCCGCTACTCGAGCGCAGACCCCCGTGCCGAGCCATACTTCAGCGAATTTCTCGCCGTTGTCGAGACCGACGGCGATAACCGCATTGCGGCCCGCATAGTCTTCGACCTCGATGACATCGACGCCGCGTTTGCAGAACTCGAGGCGCGCTACCTCGCATGCGAAGGGGCCGCCCACGCGCGGACGTGGTCTGCGATCGCGAGCGCCAACGCAGCGTTCAATCGGCATGAGATGCCACCGACATCGCCGGATTGGACGAATATCGACCACCGACGGGTGATAGCTTTCGCGCCCGGTGAGATGACCGAGTACATCCGTGCCACGTGGGACGTGGCGCCGGACATGAGAAACCGGATCGTGGCCGCGCATCGCCTTAGCGACCGCGGAGCGGTCTTCACACAAGCGGTCCATGGCACGTCCCACGCCGGCTTTGGTGCCGAATGGCGGGATATCGTCGATCTTGACGATCGACGGCGACCTGCTGGATCGCTGCGAAGTGTTCGAAGAATCTGACATCGATGCAGCGCTCTCGCGGTTCGATGAGCTCAGCCGGCTACATGCACCGCCGCTGAAGAACACCGCGACCAGCACGTGGACGCGACTCGCCGATGCATTCAACCGCCGCGACATGGACGACATGCTTGCCCTCACTTCGGCGGGCGGAGAGTTGGATGATCGGCGGACGGGAGTGCGCGACTTGCAGCACGGCTCGACGCGGGAGCGAATCTTGGAGACGTTGTTCGAGTACCCGCAAAGCTGGCGGCTGGATATCGAGCACATCGCCGTCAGGGGGTCACGTCTTTGCCTGAGCCGCCAGACGATCCGCGACACGGGTGAGGCCGAGCGGCCGATCACGATCGAACTCATGACCGTCTTGGAGGTCGGTGAGGACGGAGTGGCCCAGGTGTTCGTCAACTTCGATGCCGGCGACCTCGATGCTGCGGTCGGTGAGCTCACCGACCGCTGGATCGCGTCCGGAGAGGTCGCGCACCCCGAGGTCATCGAGGCGGCGTACCAAGTGAACACCGTTTACAACCGCCACGACTGGGATGCGGTCGCCGCGCTGGAAGACGGTGCCTGCTACGTCAATCACCGGCAATTGGCGGCGGAAGAGCCCGAGACGATCGGCGATCACTGGCAATCCATCCGCACTCTGGCGACGTTGATCCCTGACATGCGGATCGAGCCCACCGCGATATTCACGCACTCGGCGTGGGGGCTCGTCAGCCAGGTCATGGTCAAGGGCACTGGCACCGAGGGCACCGCGATCGAGCTGCCAGCCATCACCCTCATCGTCTTCGATGGGAGCAGGGTCAGGCGTATGGAGGCGTTCGATATCGACCAACGTGAACGGGCGCTGGCCCGCTTCGAGGAACTCGGGACATCCGGCAGCTAGGGTATCCGCCGAAACCTGTTCGGGCCTAACAGGTCTCACTCTCATCGGCAGCGCAATCGAGCGCCCGAGACCCGGTCGTCCCGCCCGTCACCGCCGCCGCCCGCTGGAGCAGCCCGTGCAGCGTGGCCTGCTCGTCGCTGTCCAGCGCGGCGAACAGTCGGTGCTCCAGTCCCGCAAGCGCAGTCTCGATCTCGGCCAATCGCCGAGCGCCCGAGGGCGTCAACACCACGGTATGGCGTCGGCGATCCTCGGGGGACCGTCGCCGCTCGATCAAACCCGCTTTTTCGAGTTCGTTGAGCAGCGCCACGACATTGGTCGGATCGATTCCGAGGGCTTCTGCCAGTCCCGCTTGGCTGTGTTCGCCGAAGTCGCGCAACAACGTCAGCCCGATGACATGACGCGGACGCAGATCGAACACGGTGAGCTCGGCTTCTGCGGCACCCCGCAAACGGCGGGCGAGCAGATCGAGCAGCGGGCCTAGCAACTGATCAGGCGCCGGACTTTCGCTCACGAGCGCAAGAGTACGGGAATACATCCATCGCTCCCATGGTATAGATAGTTTGTACTACACAAACGATATGCAAGGGATCAGACATGCCACACCTCCTCCACATAGATTCGTCGGTTCAAGGCGACCAGTCGGTCAGCCGGAACCTCACCCGCCGCGCGGCGGAGCAGTGGCGAGCAGCGCACCCCGGCGGCACGGTGACCTACCGGGACCTGGCCGCTGATCCGCTTCCTCACCTGGACCCTCGGACGTCATCGACGCTCAGCGCCGCGCTGGTCGACGAGATCAAGGTCGCCGATACGGTGCTTCTGGGCCTGCCGCTCTACAACTACGGGCCGCCGAGCACGGTCAAGGCCTGGGTCGACCACATGCTCGTCGACGGCCTCTCCGTCGATTTCGCGACCGGCCAGGGCATGCTGGGCGACACCGAGCTGGTGGTGATCGAGACGCGCGGCGGCGGGTACGGTCCCGGCACGCCCCGCGAAGGGTGGGATCACGCGCAGGCGTGGCTGTCCCACGCGGTGTCGCTGACCGGCCTGCAGCCCCGCTTCGTCGTCGTCGAATTCACGTTGGCGGAGACGAAACCTGCTCTGGCCGAACTCAAACCGCTGGCGGCACAGAGCCTGACCGACGGGCAGGCCGCGATCGACCGGTTGTGGACGGCGGGGGAGGAGAACGCCGCGTAGCTCGGATCACTTCATCTGGAAGTTGGGAGCGCGCTTCTCCTTGAACGCGCGCGGGCCCTCTTTGGCGTCGTCGCTCAAGAACACGGGGATGCCGTTGGCGGTGTCTGGCTTGAAGGCCTCTTCCTCGTGCAGACCCTCGGCCTCGCGAATGGTCTTCAGGATGGCCTGCACCGCCAGCGGCCCGTTGTTGTTGATCACGTCGGCGATCTCGAGTGCCTTGTCCAGTGCCGTGCCGTCGGGAACCACGTAACCGATCAAGCCGTACTGCAGCGCCTCGGCCGCCGTGATGTGGCGTCCGGTCAGCAGCAGGTCGCAAGCGATCGTGTACGGGATCTGGCGCGGCAACCGCACCGCCGACCCGCCCATCGGGTACAGGCTCCACTTCGCCTCGGAGATGCCGAACTTGGCGCTCTCGCCCGCGACGCGGATGTCGGTACCCTGCAGGATCTCGGTGCCGCCCGCGATTGCGGGGCCCTCGACGGCGGCGATCAGCGGCTTCGTCAGCCGGCGCCCCTTCAGCAAGCCTTCGATCTTCGACGGGTCGTAGCTGCCGTCCTTGAACGAATCGCCAGGGGGTTTCTTCGGACGCGGCCTTGAGGTCCATGCCTGCGCAGAAGTAGCCGCCCGCGCCGGTCAGGATGCAGGTGCGGATCTCCGGATCCTCGTCGACCCGGTTCCAGGTATCGACCATGATCGAGAGCATCTCAGTGGAAAGCGCGTTGCGCGCCTCGGGCCGGTTCAGCGTCAAGATCAAAGTATGTCCGCGCTGCTCAACCAGGGCGTCGGGACCTTTTTCGGGCGCGCTCACGGGCGTCCGCCTTTCATCATCGAAGACAGCGACTTGTCTCGAAATGTAACACGTTCTAATTTAGAGCTCGTGGCCCTGAACATCGCCGATCTTGCCGAGCACGCCATCGACGCCGTGCCTGACCGCGTCGCCCTCATCTCGGGCGACGAAACGCTGACCTACGCCGAGTTGGAGGAGAAGGCCAACCGTCTGGCCCACTACCTCATCGACCAGGGCGTCAAGAAGGACGACAAGGTCGGCCTGTACTGCCGCAACCGCATCGAGATCGTCATCGCGATGCTCGGCATCGTCAAGGCGGGCGCGATCCTGGTCAACGTCAACTTCCGCTACGTCGAGGGTGAGCTGAAGTACCTGTTCGACAACTCGGACATGGTGGCGCTGGTGCACGAGCGCCGCTACGCCGACCGCGTGGCCAACGTGCTGCCCGAGACGCCGAAGGTGAAGACCATCCTCGTGGTCGAGGACGGCAGCGATGACGAGTATCAGCGTTACGGTGGCGTCGAGTTCTACTCCGCGCTGGAACAGAGCTCGCCCGAGCGTGACTTCGGTCCGCGCAGCGAGGACGACATCTACCTGCTGTACACCGGTGGCACCACGGGCTTCCCGAAGGGCGTCATGTGGCGTCACGAGGACATCTACCGAGTTCTGTTCGGCGGCACCGATTTCGCGACGGGTGAGCCGATCGCCGACGAGTACGACCTGTCCAAGCAGGCGGCGGCCAACCCGCCGATGATCCGTCTGCCGATCCCACCGATGATCCACGGCGCCACCCAGTCGGCGACCTGGATGGCACTGTTCTCCGGTCACACCGTGGTGCTGACACCGGAGTTCGACGCCGACGCGGTGTGGCGAATGATCCACGAGCACAAGGTCAACCTGTTGTTCTTCACCGGTGACGCGATGGCGCGTCCGCTGCTGGACGCGCTGCTTGCTCACCAAGAAGAGGGCAATGAGTACGACCTCGGCTCGCTGTTCCTGCTGGCCAGCACCGCCGCGCTGTTCTCCACCAGCCTCAAGGAGAAGTTCCTCGAGTTGCTGCCGAACCGCATCATCACCGACTCGATCGGCTCCTCGGAGACGGGCTTCGGCGGCACCAGCATCGTGGCCAAGGGGCAGTCGCACACCGGCGGACCGCGGGTGACCATCGACAAGAACACCAAGGTGCTCGACGAGGACGGCAACGAGGTCGTGCCCGGCTCGGGGGTGCGCGGCATCATCGCCAAGTGCGGTCACATCCCGGTCGGCTACTTCAAGGACGAGAAGAAGACTGCCGAGACCTTCAGGACCTACAACGGTGTGCGGTACGCGATTCCGGGTGACTACGCCGAGGTCGAGGCCGACGGCAGTGTGACGATGCTGGGCCGCGGCTCGGTGTCGATCAACAGCGGCGGCGAGAAGATCTACCCCGAAGAGGTGGAGGCGGCACTGAAGGGCCACCCCGACGTGTTCGACGCGCTGGTGGTCGGTGTGCCCGACCCGCGCTTCGGTCAGCACGTCGCCGCGGTGGTCCAGCCCCGCGAGGGCACCCGGCCGACGCTGGCCGACCTCGACGCGTTCGTCCGCAAGGAGATCGCCGGATACAAAGTGCCACGCAGTCTTTGGCTGGTCGACGAGGTCAAGCGCTCACCGGCGGGTAAACCCGACTACCGATGGGCTAAGGACACCACCGAGGAACGGCCTGCCGACGAGGTGCACGAGAAGCACGCGGTGGCGAAATAGACATGGCCGGGCGAGCGAAGCGACGGGAAAAATAACATGCGCACCGAACTCTGCGATCGCTTCGGCATCGAATACCCGATCTTCGTCTTCACGCCGTCGGAGAAGGTGGCCGCGGCCGTCAGCAAGGCGGGTGGGCTCGGCGTGCTGGGATGCGTCCGGTTCAACGACGCCGACGACCTTGAGAACGTCCTGCAGTGGATGGACGCCAACACCGACGGCAAGCCCTACGGCGTCGACATCGTGATGCCTGCCAAGATTCCGACCGAAGGCACGTCGGTCGACATCGACAAGCTCATCCCGGCCGAGCACCGCGAGTTCGTCGCCAAGACGCTCGCCGATCTGGGAGTGCCCCCGCTGCCTGAGGACGAGGCGAAGTCCGAAGGTGTTCTGGGATGGCTGCATTCGGTGGCGCGCAGCCACGTCGAGGTCGCCCTCAAGCATCCGATCAAACTGATCGCCAACGCGCTGGGATCGCCGCCCAAGGATGTCATCGACCAGGTGCACGAGGCGGGCGTACCCGTCGCGGCGCTGGCCGGTTCGGCCAAACACGCACTGCGCCATGTGGAGAACGGTGTCGACATCGTCGTCGCCCAGGGCCACGAGGCCGGCGGTCACACCGGTGAGATCGGCTCGATGGTGCTGTGGCCTGAGATCGTCGATGCCGTCGACGGCAGGGCACCGGTGCTCGCCGCGGGTGGTATCGGGACCGGACGGCAGGTTGCGGCCGCACTTGCCCTTGGCGCGCAAGGTGTTTGGATGGGTTCGGCATTCCTGACCTCGGCCGAGTACGACCTCGGCGTGCGCCTGCCGTCGGGCCGGTCGGTGGTGCAGGAGGCCATGCTCAACGCCACCTCGGCCGACACGGTGCGCAGGCGGATCTACACCGGCAAACCGGCCCGGCTGCTCAAGAGCCGTTGGACCGATGCCTGGGACGCCGACAGTGCGCCCGAGCCGTTGCCGATGCCGCTGCAGAACATCCTGGTCAGCGAGGCCCATCAGCGGATGAGCGAGTCGACCGATCCGACCACGGTCGCGATGCCGGTGGGTCAGATCGTCGGCCGGATGAACGAGATCCGGCCCGTCGCCGACATCATCGCCGAGCTGGTGAGCGGGTTCGAAGATGCGTCGAAGCGTCTTGACGGCATTCGCGAAGGCTGAGCAGCGGCGGTTTCGCCGACTATAAAAGATGTGGTGAACGGCGCCCGCTCTCTGCTCACCACTCTCGTCGACCACGGCGTCGACGTGTGCTTCGCCAATCCCGGTACCTCGGAGATGCATTTCGTGGCGGCGTTTGGATGCGGTGCCACAGATGCGCGGGATTCTGACGCTGTTCGAGGGCGTCGCCACCGGTGCCGCCGACGGGTATGCCCGGGTGGCAGGCAAACCGGCTGCAGTGCTCCTGCATCTCGGGCCCGGCCTGGGCAACGGACTGGCCAACCTGCACAACGCCCGCCGCGCGCACACCCCGATGGTCGTCGTGGTCGGCGATCACGCTATCTACCACAAGAAGTACGACGCCCCACTGGAATCCGACATCGACGCACTCGCGGGCACGGTGTCCGGATGGGTGCACCGGACGGCGGACACCGCCGACGTCGCCGGGGACGCCGCCGACGCTGTCGACGAATCCAACACGGGGGGAGTAGGAGTCGCGGCCGCGACGGCAGGCGCCCCGGCCCACGACGTGTTGACCTTGACCGGCGGTGCGATCGGCTACGGGATGCCCGCCGCGGTGGGCGCCGCTGTCGCCGCACCGGGCCGGCCCGTGCTGTCCCTGCAGGCCGACGGTTCGGCGATGTACTCCGTGTCCGCGTTGTGGACGCAGGCGCGCGAGAACCTCGATGTGACGACCGTGATCTTCGACAACGGTGCCTATGACATCCTGCGGATCGAATTGCAGCGGGTCGGGGCGGCGAGCGCGGCCGCGCCGGGCCCCAAGGCATTAGAAATACTCGACCTGGGTTCTCCGGCAATCGATTTCGTCAAGATCGCCGAAGGGATGGGCGTCCCCGCCCGCAGGGTCACCACCGCGGAGGAGTTGGCGACCGCCCTGGCCGCCGCGTTCGCCGAGCCGGGACCGCATCTGATCGACGCCGTGGTGCCCTCACTGGCCGGGTGATCCTTGTCCGATTTGTTCATGACGGCGACGGCGCCGGCCGTCTAGCGTTGTCGGCATGGATATTCGACCCACGTCGGCCGCTGTCGAGATCGTCACGGCCGACCTCGCGCGATCACTGGACTTCTACCGCCTGGTCGGGCTTGACATCCCCGGCGGCGACGGCCCACATGTCGAAGTCGAACTGCCCGGCGGGAATCGCCTGCTGTTCGACACCGAGGACACCATCGCTGGAATGCATCCCGGGTGGACACCGCCGACTTCGGCAGGACGGGTGGTGCTCGCCTTCGGTCTCACGGCTCCGTCCGAGGTGGATGCGGTGTTCGCCCGCGTGACGCAGGCGGGGCACCGTGGGACATTGGAGCCGTTCGACGCCCCGTGGGGGCAGCGTTACGCCACCGTCGTCGATCCCGACGGGACGTCGGTGGATCTGTTCGCGCCGCTGACAAGCTGACCGGCGGTGATACCGGCGAGGTCGAGCACCTGCCTGGACAGGTGTGCCTGATCGGCGTATCCGACCGTGTGTGCCGCATCCGCCACGGTCCGGCCGTCGCGCAGTAGTCGCACCGCCTGCCGGAACCGGAGTATCCGGCGCAGCGTCGCGGGACCGTAGCCGTAGACGGCGGAGCTCTGGCGTTGCAGATTCCTTGGCGACCAACCGATTTCGTCGGCGACGGACCGCACCGTCGCCCCGGCTGCGAACCGCGTTGTGATGTGTCGGAGTTGAGCCGTCGTCCATGGCGCGGTCTCCCGGGTGGCGTCGCGACGCATCAACCGGATGGCTGCCGCCGTCAACGACCCACCTGACACCTCCGGCCGCACCGACTCCAGCGCGATCCGTTGGCCGTGCAGCTCGCTTGCGGGGACGCCGAGCAATCGGGGCAGGGCACCCGGCCGGAAACGGATTCCGGTGGCGACGGGCGTGCGCTGGTCGCTGAGGACGGCTGAGGTGTCCGGCCCGGCGATCACCAGGGCGTCGTTGACATCGACGAGGTCCATGCAGCCGTCGGGCAGGATTCGCGCACGGCCTGCACCCTCCCTGACCCACACACATTCGGCGAGGTCACGGAGAGGCGCGGGCGCGGGCACCTCGCGGTAACTCACTTCTTCGACGGTACGCCGGGCCGGCTGCTGCTACTGCGGCGATCTAGGTGTACTCAGATTGCGGGCCGCCAGGTTCTCCTGGACCTCCTGGTGCCACAGGTCGTTGGCATGAGTGGTGTCGACCTCCTGCTCGTAGCGGGCGGTCATCTCGGCGGTGACGTCGACGGCGTCGACATAGAACTGCTCGTACCAGCGCCGGTGTTGATACACCGGCCCGTCCTCTTCGGTGAGCAGCGGATTGTCGATCGGCGACTTGTTCTTCCAGATCTCGACGTCCTCGAGGAAGCCATCCCCGAAGCTCCGGTTCATCGCCGCCGCCAGCTTGGCCGCTTTCTCGGCGGGCAGCCCTGGCATCTCCTGCACGGCCACGCCCCACTGCAGCATGAACGAGTTGTGGCTGACCGGGTAGTGGCAGTTGATCAACGCGACCTCGACGGTGAAGCCGGGTCCGAGGTCGTTGTGCAGCCAGTTGATCATGTACGCGGGCCCGAAATATGTTGCCTCGGAACGTAAATGCGTTCCGTCCCAGAGCTTGCCGGGGTCGGCGATGTAGTCCGGCCGCGGCTTGGACTCCATGAACTGGCTGGCGGTGTGGCCCTCGATGACGTTCTTGAAGTAGGTCGGGTAGGCATGGTGGATGTAGAAGAAGTGCGCCATGTCGACGTTGTTGTCGACGATTTCGCGGCAGTGCGCACCCTCGATCAGGATCGAGCTCCACTGCCACGGTGACCAACGGCCTTCGTCGAACCCCTCGATCGTCGGCGGGGTGAGTTCAGGCGCGGGGGTGGAGCCCTCAGGGTCGTGCCAGACCAGCAGCTGCCCGTTGACCTCGGTGGTCTGCCACGCGCGCGTGCGGGCCAGTCGCGGCGTCCGTTTGGCATAGGGCACGAGCTTGCATCGACCGTCGCCGCCCCAGCGCCAGTCATGGAACGGGCAGGCGACCTCGTCGCCCTTCACGGTGCCCTGGGACAGGTTGCCGCCCATGTGTCGGCAGAATCCATCGAGAACGTTGAGCGACCCTTCCGAGTCGGCGAACACCACAAGCATGGTGCCGAACGCGTTGATCCCATGCGGCTGTCCGTCTCGGAAGGATTCCGCCAGCCCGAGGCAGTGCCATCCCCTGGCGAACCGAGTTATCGCCTTGCCGGTGTCGATCTCGCGTACGGCCTCGGTTCCTGTCCTGCTCATGGGCTGGTTCCTTTCACCATGTCCAGCACGGCCAAGTGGCTGAAAACCATGCTGGTGCCGATCGGGTTACCGCCGCCTGGATAGGCGGTCCCGCTGGGTGCGGCCATCGTGTTGCCCGCTGCGTACAGTCCCGGGATCACATTGTCCGCCGAATCGAGCACGCGCGCCGCGGAATCGGTGCGCAATCCGCCTTTGGTCCCCAGATCGGAGACCCCGAACGCAGCTGCGTGGAACGGGCCCTTCTCGATGGGGTACAGCGGCGGCGCACCGCCGGAGAACGCCCGGTCGTACGGTTCGTCGCCGCGACCGAAATCCTCGTCGACACCGCGGCGGACGAACTCGTTGAAGCGCTCCACGGTCTGCACCAGGTTCTGCGGCGGAACCCCGATCTCGACGGCGAGCTCCGCCAGCGACTCGGCAGTGCGCCACAACCGCGCGGCGACGTACTTCTCGGGCTCGACCATCGAGACATTGGTGGCCTTCACCGGGGGCACCACACCCTCGGTGTCGTCGTAGATCATCCAGAACGGCGGCGTGACGGTCCCTCCGTCGATCGCGGAGAGCACGGCGCGCCCGATCCGGTCGTAGGCCGCCGACTCGTTGACGAACCGCCTCCCGTGGTCGTCGACGAAGATCCCACCGGTGAACCACAGTGCGAATGCCGAAGTGCCGTCAGGATGAGTCAAGCCAGGTGACCACCACGCCTGGTCCATCAGGTCCGTGTCAGCCCCGACGGCGATGCCGGCCAGATGTGCCAGGCCACGATTTCCCCACGGCCCCATCGTGTCTCGGGAATCGCCGGGCACGCGATAGCGCGTGCGCATCTCGTCGTTGTGCTCGAAACCACCTGCCGCCAGCAGAACTCCGCGCCGGGCGCGGATCGCTCTGCGTTGGCCGTCGGTGTCGACGATCGCACCGACGACGGTCCCGTCCTCGACCACCAGCTCGGTCAGCGCGGTGTTGAGCTTGGTCGTCGAGTGCGGGAAGCGGCCGGCGGCGGCCAGGAAGCGCGCGATCAGCGCCCGGCCACCGACGAAGTAATCCTCCGGCTGCGGCTGACCGAGCCGGTCGGCGTCCAGCGGACCACGGACGAGTTCGCGCAGTTCGGGTGCGGCGGCCACCTTCAACGGTTTCGCGGCGATGTGACGCATGCCATCGGCACGTGCCTTGGGTGCCTTGCCGAAGTAGTCGGGCCACGGCAGCAGCGAGAACTTCAGCAGCTCATCGGATTCCAGATACTCGATCAGCGGTGCGCCACTGCGTACATAAGTCTCCTGCAGTGCCCTCGGCGTCCGATCGCCGACCACCGCGGTGTAGTACTCCAGCGCATCGTCGATGGTGTCGTCCGCCCCGGCACGCATCAGAACGGGATTGCACGGGAACCACATTCCGCCGCCGCCGGAGTACGCCGTGGTGCCGCCGAACTTCTCGGTGGCCTCGACCAGTATGACGTCGAGACCTTCCCGTGCCGCGGTGTAAGCCCCGGTGACCCCGCCTGCTCCCGACCCGGCGACCAGGACATCGGTGGTCTCATCCCAGTCGAAGTCCGCGCGCGAGCGCTCATCCCGCTCAGGTCTTCGCGCGAGCGCTCATCCGCTCAGGCATGGTGTTCCCTTCCGTGCGTGGCGAACTCGGCGTCCAGAGCGGCGCGGTCGGCGACGGTCATCAGCCGGTACTGCGGACACCCGCGACCCACCCAGCGGTGCACCGGCTCATCGGTGTGCCAGCGTTCGGCCTGCAGGTCCCGCTTGAGCACCTTGTTCGATCCGGTCGCGGGTAGGTTGGCCGAGATGCGCAGAAGCCGCGGAAATCCCTTGGACCCCAGATCTTCCTGTCCGATCAGGTACTCGGCGAACGCATCGACATCGAAGGAGGCCGGATCGGCGACCTCGACGGCGGCCATCACCTGATCGCCCGACCTCGGGTCGGGAACGCCGTACACACCCGCGGCGATGACGTCCGGGTGGCGACGGAGCACGCGCTCGATGGTCAACGCCGAAGTGTTCTCACCGTCGACGCGGATCCAGTCGCCCCTGCGGCCCGCGAAGTACAGGAATCCGTGTCCGTCGACGTAACCCAGATCACCCGACCAGTACCAGCCGTTGCGTACCCGCTCGGCGTCCGCGGCGTCGTTGCGGTAATAGCCCTCGAAGTCCCGCGCGCCGCGGCGGTCGACGATCTCGCCGATGGCCTCGTCGGAGTTCACCACCTTGCCCTGGGGATCGAGAACCGCTGCGGGACACTGGGCCAACGTCTCCGGGTCCACTACCACTACGTCGGCGTGGGCTGGTCTGCCCAGCGCGCCGGGCGGCGCGGCGGGGTCGGGTGTCGCCACTGCGCCGCCCTCGCTGGAGCCGTACCCCTCGTAGAGTTCGGCGCCGAATCGGCGACGGAACTCGTTCTGGTCCTCCGGCGACGCCTCGGTGCCGAAACCCCGCGTCAGGGTGTTGTCCGCATCATCGGGACGCTCGGCGGTAGCCAGCACATAAGCCAGTGCCTTGCCCACGTAGGTGAAGAACGTCGCGCCGAAGAACCGGACGTCGCAAAGGAACCGGGATGCGGAGAACGACGGGGTCAGACACACCGTTGCCCCGTTGGCCAGAGCCGGCGCCCACAGCGCCATGAGCGCGTTGCCATGGAACAGCGGCATGCAGCAGTAGTCGACGTCGCCGCTGTGGTGTCCGAACTTGTCCGTGGCGGCGTACGCGATCCGCGCCAGCCGCCCCTGACTGCACTTGACGGCCTTCGACGTCCCCGTCGTCCCCGAGGTGAACAGCAGCAGGAACAACGGATTGCGCCTCGAACGCCGGCGTGTTCACCGGTTCGGCACGGTGGCGCTCGACCCGGTGCTGATAGTCGGGGTCGTCGATCACGAGGACGCGCCGAGACGGCACCCCGTGGTCGAGCCCGCGCAACCGCTGCGCTCCCGCGGTGTCGGTGACGATCAACTGACAGTCGGCGTGCCGGATGTCGGCAGCCAGGTCCGAGGCACCGCGCGTGGGGTTCAGCCCGACGATGGTCGCGCCCGCCAGGGCGGCACCGCCGAGCCAGAACACGAAATCGGGCACATTGTCGAGCAGCACCCCGATGTGAAACGCGCCGATGCTCTCGTCACGCAGTGCCGACGCCAGCACCGCGCGCGCCGCCGACTCGCGCACGACCTCATCCCAGGTCCAGTCCCGCTCACGGGTGCGCAGGCCGAGGCGTTGATCGTCGAGCCGGTCGAGCAGCATCGTGGCGATGTCGTCCCGGCGCGCGCTCACGGTCGCGTGACCGGATGTACGGGGTCTGCGCAGTCGGTGCCTTCGGCGGACAGTTGACGCTTGACCACCTTGAACGTCTCGGTCCGGGGCAGCGCGGTGGCCGCACGGACATACTTCGGCCACTGCTTGGGGCCGAGGTCGCGTTGTTCTGCCAGGAACCGGGTAAAGGCGTCGGGGTCGAAGGCGGTGCCTTCCGGCAGTACCAGCGCGGCCATCACCTGGTCGCCGACTGCGGGGTCGGGGATCGGGTACACCGCGGCTTCGGTCACCCCGGGGAACCGCATCAGAATCCGTTCGATCGGTGCGGTGCCGAGGTTTTCCCCGTCGACGCGCATCCAGTCGCCGAGCCTGCCTGCGAAATACGCGTAGCCGTCCTCGTCACGGTAGGCCAGGTCACCGCTGTGGTAGACGCCGCCGCGCATCCGTTCGGCCTCGGCCTCGGGATCGCGGTAGTAGCCCCGGAACTGGCCCGGGCCTTCGGTATTCACCAGTTCGCCGATGACGCCTGGTGGGCACTCGGCCCCGGTGTCGACGTCAAGAATCGTCACCCCGCCCACAAGGGGGCCGAGCGCACCGTCGGGGGTGTCGGGCGTGCGCGCGATGGACACCCCGCCCTCGCTGGACCCGAAGCCGTCGACGACCTGAACTCCGAAGCGCTGTGAGAAACGGCCGAGATCGCGTGGGGCTCCCTCGTTGCCATACGCGACTCGCAGTGGATTGTCGGCATCGTCGGGCTGTTCGGGGGTTGCCAGGATGTAGGACAGCGGTTTGCCGACGTAGTTCGCGTACGTCGCACCAAAGCGCCGTACGTCGGGAATGAACTGCGAGGCGGAGAATTTGCGGCCGCAGCGCGATCGATGCGCCTGCGGCCACCGCGGGCGCCCAGCCCGCCATGATCGCGTTGGAATGGAACAGCGGCATCGACAGGTAGCACGTGTCGGAGGGGCCGAGTCCGAACCTCTCCGCGAGCATGCCCCCGGGAAACGCGATCTTCTCGTGGGTACACCGCACAGCTTTGGGATCCCCGCTCGTGCCCGACGTGAAGATCAGCATGAACAGGTCGTCGGATGCGGCGGTGCGGAATTCGGCCGAAGCGCCGCGGTGGGCGGCGAGTTCGTCTGCGAAATCCGCGGATTCGACGTCGAGCTTCGTGATGCCCTCCTGCACGGTATCGTCCGGCGCGGACCGGTCAGCCAGCACGAATTGGCAGTCGGCGTGGGCGATGTCGCGTTCCAGGGCCGCACCGCGACGGGTCGGGTTGAGCCCCACCGGCACGATGCCCGACAGCGCGGCGGCGACCAGCACGGTGCCGAAGAACGGCGTGTTACCCAGCAGCACACCCACGTGCGGGGGCCGATCCGGGTCGAGCCTGGCTCGCAGCGCCGCGGCCAGCGCCGCACCCTGGCGAATGTGGTTGCGCCAACTCACGAACGACACCGAATCTGTTTCGGGATCCACCCATCGCACACCGCGGTCGTCGACCTCGGTCAGCTCGGCCAGCAGGCCAGCCACCGTCGAGCGGTTTCGGCGTGATTCTCGTCGCTCAGCGGCGACAACCACGCCGAAATCGCGGTCAGGCACGGGTCAGGCCGGAGTGTCGGCCAGGGCGCGGCCGATGCGCAGCAACTGCCCGGTGGCGCCGCCGACCGCGAACTCGGTCTGCTTGGCGGCCAGGAAGTAGCGGTGCACCGGATGGTCGATGTCGATGCCCACCCCGCCGTGAACGTGCACGGTGGTGTGGGCGACCCGGTGACCGGCCTCGGCCGCCCAGAAGGCGGCGCTGGCGACGTCGAGGTCGGCGGGAAGGTCCTCCGACAACCGCCACGTCGCCTGGGTCAGCGTCAGGCGTAAGCCCTTGATGTCGATGTATCCGTCGGCCAGCCGCGACGAAACGGCCTGGAAGCTGCCGATCGGACGGTCGAACTGCTCCCGCTCGCGCGCATACTCCGCCGTCAGTTCCAGTGCACGCTCCAGCACCCCGAGTTGATAGGCACTGCGGCCCAGTGCATTTCGGGTGACCAGCCAGTCCAGCACATCGGAGCCGCCGACCCGCCGGTCCGCGCTGAGGCTGACACTTTGAAGCTGCAGTGCACCGATGCTGCCGTGCCCGGTGGTGTCGAGGGCGGTGACCGTAACACCGCTGTCAGCGGCTGCAACCAGGAAAATGCCTGCACCGGAATCGGTTTCGGCAGGTACCAGGAAAGCATCGGCCCCGATGGCGAAGGCGATCTGGGTTCTGGTCCCGGTGAGCGTGTAGCCGTCGCCCGCGGCGTTGGCCCGGACCGGACCCTCGCCCATCTCACCGTCGAGGGCGATCGCGAGCACCTTGTCACCCTTGATCGCCGGTGTTGCCCAGTCCTGCTGCAGGGCGTCGGAGCCGAACCTGGCCAGCGCTCCTGCGCCGAGCACCACCGATTCGAGGTAAGGCACCGCAGAGAGCTGCCGCCCGAGCGCCACCAGCACGGCGACTTCCTCCAGCACCCCGAAACCGCCGCCGCCCAGGGACTCCGGGGACGTGGTGGACAGGATGTCGGCGTCGATCAGCTTGCTCCAGAGGTTTCTGTCGAACCGTCCCCCTGCTTCCGGGCCGAGCTTGTCGAGCTCCCGCTGATGCTCTGGCGTGCACACCGACTCGGTGATCGTGCGAACCAGGCCGCCGAGGTCGTCACTGGCTTCGGTCGTCGTGAAATCCATGGCTGAAGTCTTTCGTCTCTACCGGTTTACCCGGGGCAGGCCGAGCGCGACCATGCCGATGATGTCGCGCTGAATCTCGTTGGTGCCGCCACCGAACGTCAGGATCAGGCAGGACCGGTGCATCCGTTCGACACGGCCCCGCAACAGCGCGCCGGGCGAGTTCGTGCGCAGCGTGGCGGCGGTGCCCAGCACCTCCATCAGCAACCGGTATGCCTCGGTGGCCAATTCGGTGCCGTAGACCTTCGCCGCAGAGGCGTCCGCCGGAGACGGGGCAGCGTCGCTCGACGCGAGCTCCCAGTTGATGAGCTTGAGGACCTCGGCCTTGGCATGCACCCGGGCCAGGTTCAGCTGGACCCACTCCGAATCGATCAGGCGCCTGCCGTGCGCGTCCTTGGTGTTCTGCGCCCACTCCCGAACACCGTCGAGCGCCGAGAAGATCGGCTGGGCTGAGACCAGGGCTACCCGTTCGTGGTTCAGCTGATTGGTGACCAGCTTCCAGCCGGCGTTCTCCTCGCCGACCAAAGCGGATGTCGGAACCCGCACGTCCTGGTAGTAGGTGGCGCTGGTGTCGACACCCGACATGGTGTGCACCGGCGTCCAGGAGAAGCCCTCCGCCGTGGTCGGCACGATCAGCATCGAGATTCCGCGGTGCTTCTTGGCTTCGGGGTTGGTGCGCGCCGCCAGCCAGACATAGTCGGCGTAGGCGATGAGACTCGTCCACATCTTCTGGCCGTTGATCACGTAATCGTCGCCGTCGCGCACCGCGGTGGTGCGCAGCGAGGCCAGATCGGTGCCCGCACCGGGCTCGGAGTAACCGATGGAGAAGTGCAGTTCGCCCGCGGCGATCTTGGGCAGGAAGAACTTCTTCTGCTCGTCGGTGCCGAACGACATGATCGTCGGCGCGACGCTGTTGATCGTCAGAAACGGGACCGGCACATTGGCGATCGACGCCTCGTCGTTGAAGATCAGGCCGTCCATCGGCGGGCGTTCCTGGCCGCCGAACTCCTTGGGCCACGACAGCGTCAGCCAGCCGTCCTTGCCCATCTGCGCGACGGTTTCGCGGTAGACGTTGCCCCGCCCCATCTCCCCGTCGCTGGCGGCCAGCGCCTCGGCGCGCTCGGGTGTCATGAGCTTGGTGAAGTACGCGCGCAGCTCGCGTCGCAACTCCTCCTGTTCAGGGGTGTAGCCGATCCGCATCGCGTCGTCCTCACTCGTCTGCAAGCCTGTGTCCGGGTGTGCTCCCCAGACGTCTGGGTCATACCTCGGGTCCCTCCCGGTTGTAACACGTTCTAGTCTTGGGGTCCAGGGTGGTGACACACTGGGTGCCAGCAGGATCGGACCAACAGCCCGGACCGACAGGAGGTTCTCATGCGCGTAGAAGTGGATCGTGACCGTTGCGAAGGCAACGCGGTGTGTGTCGGAATAGCCCCCGACCTGTTCGACCTCGACGACGACGACTATGCAATCGTCAAGGCCGACCCGGTGCCCGCAGGGGAGGAGGCGGTGGCCGAGCAGTCCATCGCCGAGTGCCCGAGGGCCGCCCTGATCCGACACGACTAGAGGTATTCGTACTTTGACTGATTCTTCTGCCTTCGGTGGCAGCGAAATAGACCTGTCCGGCCACGTCGCCGTGGTCACCGGAGCCGCCGCAGGCCTCGGCCGCGCCGAAGCGATCGGACTGGCCAGGGCCGGCGCCACCGTCGTCGTCAACGACATCGCCCCGGCGCTCGACAAGTCCGACGTCCTCGACGAGATCGCGTCCACGGGCGCCAAGGGTGTCGCGGTCGCAGGCGACATCAGCGAGCGCTCGACGGCCGACGAGCTGGTCGAGACCGCCGACGGGCTCGGCGGTCTCGCGATCGTCGTGAACAACGCCGGGATCACCCGCGACCGCCTCCTGTTCAACATGACCGACGAAGAGTGGGACTCGGTCATCGCGGTGCATCTGCGCGGGCATTTCCTGCTGACTCGCAATGCCGCCACCTATTGGCGGTCGAAGGCCAAGGCCGGAGACGGCCAGGTGTACGGCCGGATCATCAACACGTCCTCGGAGGCTGGTCTTTCGGGGCCTGTCGGGCAGCCCAACTACGGCGCTGCCAAGGCGGGCATCACGGCGTTGACCCTGTCGGCCGCCCGCGCGCTGGAGCGCTTCGGGGTGCGCGCCAACGCCATCGCCCCGAGGGCCCGCACCGCCATGACCGCCGGGGTGTTCGGCGACGCACCGGAACTTCCGGACGGCTCGGTCGACCCACTGTCGCCGGAGCACGTGGTGAACCTGGTCCGTTTCCTGGCCTCTCCGGCGGCGGAAGGGGTCAACGGACAGCTCTTCATCGTTTATGGTCCGACGGTGACCCTCATTGCGGCCCCGACGGCGGAGCGGCAATTCAGCGCGGACGGCGACGCCTGGGACCCGTCGGCGTTGTCTGACACGCTACGGACTTACTTTGCTGACCGGGATCCGGAGCGGAGTTTCTCGGCGGCGATGGGCCTGGGTGATCCGGAGTGACAATGGCCGTTTTTCCGCGCCGGCGAGAGCTGTAACGCGTTCTAGAATGACCTGCGTCACAGTTGCCTTGAACTGCGCAAATGTAACAATTTGGGCGTTGATTGCCGTTCTTTGACACTGCGAACACGTTCTAGTTAGGATGAGCCGGCTTACTAAGAGCACCGCTTAACGCGGGGGTGGGGAAACAACGCGGTCTCCAGGTGCCACGCACTTCGCCACGGCGGCCAGCCGCGGACACGTCCTTGCCACCCCGTCCCGAGAACGGAGCCGAGGTTGATCGAACAACTTGCGGCGCCTGCGCGGGCCGTAGGTGGGTTCGTCGAGATGTCCCTCGACACGTTCGTCAAGATGTTCCGCCGCCCGTTCCAGTTCCGGGAGTTCCTCGATCAGACCTGGATGATCGCGCGGGTCTCGCTGGTGCCGACGCTGTTGGTCGCGATTCCGTTCACCGTGCTGGTCGCGTTCACGTTGAACATCCTCCTGCGTGAGATCGGCGCCGCCGACCTGTCCGGCGCGGGTACCGCGTTCGGCACGATCACCCAGCTCGGTCCCGTGGTCACCGTGCTGGTCGTCGCCGGCGCAGGCGCGACCGCGATCTGCGCCGATCTCGGCGCACGCACCATCCGCGAGGAAATCGACGCGATGCGGGTGCTCGGCATCGACCCGATCCAGCGCCTCGTCGTGCCTCGCGTACTGGCGTCCACGTTCGTGGCGCTGCTCCTCAACGGTCTGGTCTGCCTGATCGGCTTGTCGGGCGGCTACGTGTTCTCCGTATTCCTGCAGGGCGTGAACCCCGGGGCCTTCATCAACGGACTGACGGTGCTCACCGGGTTGCCCGAACTCATCCTCGCCGAGATCAAGGCCCTGCTGTTCGGTGTGGTCGCAGGCCTGGTCGGCTGTTACCGCGGCCTGACCGTCAAGGGCGGCCCGAAGGGCGTCGGCAACGCCGTCAACGAGACGGTGGTCTACGCGTTCATCTGTCTGTTCGTGATCAACGTGATCATGACGGCGATCGGCGTCCGGGTGTTGGTCAGATGAGTTACGACGTCACCGTACGATTCCGCCGCGTGTTCAGCGGCATACCGAAGGCCGTCGACGCGGTCGGCGAACAGGCGCTGTTCTACGGCGAGTCCATCCGCTACATCCCCAACGCGCTGACCCGGTACCGCAAGGAGACCATCCGGCTGATCGCGGAGATGACGATGGGCACCGGCGCGCTGGTGATGATCGGTGGCACCGTCGGTGTCGCCGCGTTCATGACCCTGGCCTCCGGTGGCGTCATCGCCGTGCAGGGTTACTCGTCGCTCGGCAACATCGGCATCGAGGCGCTCACCGGGTTCCTGTCGGCATTTCTCAACGTGCGCATCGTCGCGCCGGTGATCGCCGGCATCGCGCTGGCGGCGACCATCGGTGCCGGCGCCACGGCACAACTGGGCGCGATGCGGGTCGCCGAGGAGATCGACGCCGTGGAATCGATGGCGGTGCATTCGGTGTCCTACCTGGTGTCGACGAGGCTGATGGCCGGGTTGATCGCGATCGTTCCGCTCTATGCGCTGTCGGTGCTCGCCGCGTTCTTCGCCGCCCGGTTCACCACCGTCTACATCAACGGCCAGTCCTCGGGTCTCTACGACCACTACTTCAATACGTTCCTGGTGCCGAGCGATCTGTTGTGGTCGTTCCTCCAGGCCATCGTCATGTCCATCGCGGTGATGCTCGTGCACACCTACTACGGCTACAACGCCTCCGGCGGCCCCGTCGGTGTCGGCATCGCCGTGGGTCAGGCGGTGCGCACGTCGTTGATCGTGGTGGTGACGATCGTCCTGCTCATCTCACTCGCCGTCTACGGCGCGTCCGGTAATTTCAACCTCTCCGGATGAGGCAGGCGCACAATGGCCGACGGTGACGCGAAGCGCAGCCACGTGAGGATCGCTGCGGCGGTCCTCGCTGCGCTGGTGCTCGCCGCAGGGGTGTTCACCTATCTCTCTTACACCGCGGCGTTCACCCCGACCGACACGGTGACGGTGCTCTCGCCGCGTGCCGGCCTTGTCATGGATGTCGACGCAAAGGTGAAGTACCGCGGCATACAGGTCGGCAAGGTGGAGTCGATCGAGTACGCGGGTTCCGGCGCCAAACTCACGCTGGCGATCAACCGCAGCGAGATGCGGTACATCCCCGCCGACGCCCCGGTGCGCATCGGTGGCACGACGATCTTCGGTGCGAAAGGGGTCGAGTTCCTGCCGCCGGAGTCCTGGAACGGCCGGTCGCTGAGCGCAGGAGCCGAGGTCAAGGCCGAAGACGTCCAGCTCGAGGTCAACACGCTGTTCCAGACGCTCACCGACCTTCTGGACAAGATCGACCCCGTCCAGCTGAACGCCGCCATCTCGGCGCTGGGTGAAGGGTTGCGCGGCAACGGCGACGACGTCGGGGCACTGCTGTCGGGGCTGAACTACTACCTGGCCCAACTCAACCCGAAACTTCCTGCGCTGCAAGAAGACCTACGCCGAACCGCAGCGGTGGCCGACATCTACGGTGACGCCGGCCCCGATCTGGTGCGCATTCTCGACAACGTTCCGGCGATCAGCAAGACCGTCATCGACGAACGGGACAACCTGAACGCCGCGCTGCTTGCGGCAACCGGATTGGCCAACAACGGAACGGCGACACTGGAACCCGCCGCCGACGACTACATCGCGGCGGTGCAACGACTGCGCGCACCGCTGAAGGTGGCGGCGGAGTACTCGCCCGTGATCGGCTGCACCCTCAAGGGGACCGCCAATGCCATCGACCGGTTCGCGCCGATCATCGGCGGGATCCGGCCCGGCCTCTTCGTGTCGTCGAACTTCCTGCCGGGTTCCCCCGCGTATACCTACCCGGAGAGCCTGCCGATCGTCAACGCCTCCGGCGGCCCGAATTGTCGTGGCCTGCCGGATGTTCCGAGCAAGCAATACGGCGGTTCCTGGTATCACACGCCATTCCTGGTCACTGACAACGCCTATGTCCCGTACCAGCCGAACACCGAGTTGCAGTTCGACGCGCCGTCGACGCTGCAGTTCCTGTTCAACGGTGCCTACGCGGAGAGGGATGACTTCTGATGAAGCGGGATCGCAACCTGCTCAGCGTCAGCATCTTCACCGTCGCGATGCTCATGGTCGCGGCGATGCTCATCGTGGTCTTCGGGGAGTTCAGGTTCGCCTCCGACAGTAACTACCACGCCACCTTCGCCGACGCCTCGCGGCTGAAGACCGGACAGGACGTCCGGATCGCGGGCGTCCCGGTGGGATCCGTCGAGGGCGTGAAGCTGAACCCCGACAACACCGTCGACGTGGCGTTCAGCGTCAACGACCGCTACCAGCTCTACACCTCGACCAAGGCCATGGTCCGCTACGAGAACCTGGTCGGCGATCGGTATCTCGAGATCACCTCGGGCCCAGGGGATCTGGTCAAGCTGCCGGCCGGTGGCTCCATCGTCAACACCGAGCCCGCGCTGGATCTCGACGCGCTACTCGGGGGGTTGCGGCCGGTACTCAAGGGCCTCGACGGCGCGAAGGTCACCGAGATCAGCAACGCGGTGATCGAGTTGTTGCAGGGCCAGGGTGGCGCGCTGTCGTCGATGCTGGCGAGCACGAGCGCCTTCACCCAGAATCTTGCCGCACGCGATCAGCTCATCGGCGACGTGATCAACAACCTCAACACCGTGCTGGGCACCGTCGACGAGAAGGGCACCGAGTTCAACGCGAGCGTCGACCAACTGCAGAAGTTGATCACCGGTCTGGCCGAGGGCCGTGACCCGATCGCCGGAGCCGTCGGACCGCTCGCTTCGGCGGAGAACGACCTGACCGACATGCTGGAGGAGTCCCGCAGGCCGGTGCAGGGTGTGATCGAGAACGTCCGTCCGTTCGCCCAGCGCTTGGACGAGCGCAAGGCCGATGTGAACAAGGTCATCGAGCCGCTCGCCGAGAACTACCTGCGGCTCAACGCTCTCGGCGCGTACGGATCGTTCTTCAACATCTTCTACTGCTCGACGCGGCTCAAGATCAACGGTCCGGCAGGCAGCGACATTCTCGTCCCGTTCGGCGGCCCGCCGGACCCGAGCAAGGGGAGGTGTTCAGAAGATGGCTAGGTCGGAGGACTCGAATCCGCTGCGCACCGGAATATTCGGGATCGTCCTGGTCGCATGCCTGGTGCTGGTGTCCTTCGGGTACAGCACCCTCCCGTTCTTTCCGCAGGGCAAACCCTACGAGGGGTATTTCGCCGATGCCGGCGGCATCTCGCCGGGCAACGACGTCAACGTTTCGGGCATCACGGTGGGCAAGGTGACCGCGGTGGAACTGGCCGGCGACGCCGCCAAGATCACCTTCACCGTCGACCGCGATGTCAAGGTCGGCGACCAGTCGCTCGTGGCGATCAAGACGGACACCGTCCTCGGCGAGAAGTCAATCGCCATCACACCCAGAGGCGGCGGCGAATCGCCGGTCATCCCACTGGGACGCACGACCACGTCCTACACCCTCAACACCGCCCTGCAGGATCTCGGACAGAACGTCAGTGCGCTGGACAAGCCGAGGTTCGAGATGGCGTTGCAGACGCTGACCGATTCCCTGCGTGACGCCACACCTCAGTTGCGCAGCGCGCTCGACGGGGTCACCAACCTGTCGCGAAGCATCAATGCCCGCGACGAGGCCCTGGATCAGCTACTCGCGCATGCCAAGAACGTCTCCGACACTCTTGCCCAGCGGTCCGGACAGGTCAATCAACTGATCACCGACGGCAACCTGCTGTTCGCGGCACTCGACGAGCGGCGGCAGGCGCTGAGCAACCTCATCGATGGCATCGACGACGTCGCCACGCAGCTCTCCGGGTTCGTCGCCGACAACAAGCGCGAGTTCAAGCCGGCGCTGGAGAAGCTGAATCTGGTGTTGGACAACCTGCTTGAGCGACGCGAGCACATCGGCGAAGCGCTCAAGAGGCTGCCGCCGTACGCGACAGCACTGGGCGAGGTGGTCGGGTCTGGGCCCGGCTTCCAGATCAACCTGTACGGGTTGCCGCCTGCACCCATCGCCGAGGTCCTGCTCGATACCTACTTCCAGCCGGGCAAGCTGCCGGACAGCCTTTCCGACATGCTCCGCGGCTACATCTCGGAGCGGCTGATCATCAGGCCGAAGTCGCCATGACGCAAGGGAACACAGTGCGGGGGAGCCGCTGGATGCGTACGGCGCTGGCCGCCGTACTGGTCGTCATGCTGGCGGTCGGGGTCTATCTGGTGTGGCCGAACCGCGCCGGACACAAGGTGACTGCCTACTTCGCCACGGCGGTGGGTCTGTACCCGGGCGACGACGTCCGTATCGTCGGCGTGCCCGTCGGCACGATCGACAAGATCGAGCCGCGGGCCGGCGACGTGAAGGTCACGATGACCCTCGACGGCGGGGTCAAGGTGCCGGAGAACGCCAAGGCGCTCGTGATAGCGCCGAACCTGGTCTCCGCCAGGTTCGTTCAGCTTGCGCCCGCCTACACCGGTGGGCCGGTGATGGCCGATGGCGCCGAGATCAGCCTGGACCAGACCGCGGTGCCGATCGAATGGGACGACGTCAAGGAACAGCTGACTCAGCTGAGTGCTCAGCTCGGACCGCAGGAAGGAGCCATGCAGGGCCCGCTGACGGAGTTCGTCAACCAGGCTGCGGACACCTTCGACGGCAACGGTGACACATTCCGGCAAGCGCTGCGCGAGCTGTCGCAGACCGCGGGGCGGCTCGGCGATTCCCGCACCGACCTGTTCGGCACCATCCGCAACCTCCAGATCCTGGTCGACGCGCTGTCGAAGAGCAACGAACAGATCGTGCAGTTCTCCAACCATGTCGCCTCGGTCTCGCAGGTACTCGCCGATGCCACAAGCGATCTCGACATCACCCTGGGCACCCTCAACACCGCGCTCGCCGACGTCCAAGGATTCCTCGGCGACAGCAACGAGGCCCTCATCGGGCAGGTCAACCGGCTGACGGACTTCACCGACATCCTCACCGAGCACAGCGATGACATCGAGCAGATCCTGCACATCACGCCCAACGGTCTGAGCAACTTCTACAACATCTACAACCCCGCCCAGGGCACCGTCGGTGGCCTCCTGACCCTGCCCAACTTCGGCAACCCGGTGCAGTTCGTCTGCGGCGGCACGTTCGACGCCGCCGCCACCCCCGACAACTACAAGCGCGCCGAGATCTGCAGGCAGCGGATGGGGCCCGTGTTCAAGCGCATCGCAATGAACTACCCGCCCTTGCTCTTCCACCCGATCAACAGCATCACGGCCTACAAGGGCCAGGTCATCTACGACACCCCCGCCACCGAAGCCAAGGCCGAGACGCCGGTGCCGTACCTGCAGTGGCAGAACGCCCCCGGAGTCACTCCGCCCACCATGGCACCGGATGCTGACCTGACATCACTGCTGGTGCCCGGCCCGCCGGAGCAGTCCACCTCGCACGTCGGCGGTCCGGAAGCGGCTGCAGAGCGCTGTCGCGCCCACGGAGGCGGGCCGATGATCCGCCGCGCACTGGGTCTTTCGTCGATTGCCCTGCTGTTGGCCGGCTGCCAGTTCGGCGGGCTGAACTCGCTGAACATGCCCGGCACCGCCGGTCACGGCAGTGGTTCGTACACGATCAGCATCGAGTTGCCCGATGTGTCGACGCTGCCGCAGAACTCGCCGGTGAAGGTCGACGACGTCACGGTCGGCAGCGTGTCCGGGGTCGAGGCGGTGCAACGCCCCGACGGCACGTTCTTCGCCGCGGTCCAGGTCTCCCTCGACAGCAACGTCGATCTCCCGGCCAACGCCACGGCGAAGGTGGCGCAGACCTCGCTGCTTGGCTCCCAGCACATCGAACTGGCTCCGCCGGCCGATGGTCCGGACACCGGACGACTGACCGACGGCGCGGTGATACCGATCGATCGGGCCGGCAGCTACCCCACGACAGAGCAGGTGCTGGCGTCGCTCGGCATGGTGGTGAACAAGGGCAATCTCGGTGCCCTGCAGGACATCACCGACGAGACTTACAACGCCGTCGTCGGCCGCTCAGGGACGTTCGCCGACCTGTTGCCGCGATTGGCCGAACTCACCGCGTCACTGGATCGGCAGACCGGCGACATCATCGCCGCCGCCGAGGGATTGAATCGGTTCGCCGGAATCCTGGCGCGCAGCAAGGACAGTCTGGGCCGCGCGCTCGACACGTTGCCCGAGGCGCTGACGGTGTTGAACGACAACCGAGCACAGATCGTCGAGGCGTTCACCGCGCTGCGCAGCTTCGCCACCGTCGCCTCGCGCGTGTTGCAGGAGACCAAGGACGACTTCACCCAGGATTTCAAGGACCTCTACCCGGTGATCAAGGCGCTCAACGATCACGCCGACTACTTCATCAAGGGTCTGGAGTTCCTGCCCACGTTCCCGTTCCACTACGACTACCTGCGCAACGCGGTCCGCGGTGACTACCTGAACGTCTACGTGACATTCGACCTGACCGTGCGTCGCATCGGTGAATCGGTGTTCACCACCTCGTTGGGCCTGGATCCGAACATGAAACGCATGAGCGAGGTCGTCAACCCACCTGACTTCCTCACCGGTGCCATGGCCAACTTGTCCGGTCAGGCGGCGGACCCGTTCAAGATCCCGCCGGGGACCGCGACGCAGCACGAGGGGACGCCGTAGTGCTTGATCGCTTGACGCGTCTCCAACTGATGATCTTCGCGATCGTCACCGTGCTCAGCGTGGGAGCGGTGTCGTTCTTCTACCTGCACGTGCCGTCGGCCCTCGGCATCGGCGCGTACAACGTCACGGCCAACTTCGTGGCGGGCGGTGGCCTGTATCAGAACGCCAACGTCACCTACCGCGGCGTCAGCATCGGCAAGGTCGAAGCGGTCGGACTCTCCGACAACGGTGTCGTTGCGCACATGCGCCTCAACAGCGACACACCGGTACCGGAGAATGTCACGGCGACCGTCAAGAGCGTGTCCGCGATCGGTGAGCAGTACGTCGACCTGGTGCCGCCGGATGATCCGACCGACACCATGCTGCGCAACGGTTCTGACATCGGTATGGACCGCACCGCGATCGGGCAGGACATCGCCGGACTGCTCCAGGAAGCCGACTCACTGGTCAGCAGTGTGAGCAACAGCCGCCTGCAGGATCTGCTGCGCGAAGCCTTTGACGCCTTCAACGGCTCTGGCCCCGAACTGGCCCGGCTCATCCAGTCGTCGCGCCTGCTCGTCGACGAGGCCAACGCCAACTATCCGCAGGTGTCACAGCTGATCGATCAGGCCGGCCCCTTTCTTGACGCCCAGATCCGCAGCGGTGACGACATCCGTTCGCTGTCCGAGGGATTGGCCCGACTGACCACCGAGGTAGCCGACGCCGACCCGCAGCTGCGGACAACGTTGCAGACCGTGCCGGATACCGCCGCCGTGGCGAACGAGACGTTCGAGGGGATCCGGCCGTCCTTCCCGATGTTGGCGGCGAACCTGGCGAACTTCGGCCGGATCGGCGTGATCTACCACAAGTCCCTCGAGCATGCGCTGGTCGTGTTTCCTGCGTTGCTGGCGGCGTTGAACACCGTCGCAGGCGGCGTGCCGACCGACGAGGGCGGCAAGCTGGACTTCAAGATCCATCTGCAGGATCCGCCGCCGTGCTCGACCGGCTTCATACCGCCCAGCCAGATCCGGTCACCCGCGGACACCACGCTTCGCGAACTACCAGAAGGGTTGTACTGCAAAGTCCCGCATAGTGATCCGAGCGTCGTCCGCGGTGCGCGCAACTACCCCTGTCAGGAGTTCCCGGGTAAGCGGGCACCTACCGTGCAACTCTGCCGGGACCCGCGCGGGTACGTGCCCATCGGCAACAACCCGTGGCGTGGCCCGCCGGTCCCGGTCGGCACCCCGATCCAGGATGGCCGTAACATCCTGCCGCCCAACAAGTACCCGAACATTCCGCCGCAGGTGGATCCCGACCCCGGCCCGCCGGCGGTGCAGCTGCCGCCGGGCGTGGCACCCGGCCCGGGCCCCGCGCCGCACGCCCCGTTCCCGCTGCCCTCCCCGCCGAACGAGCAGGGGCCGCAGCCGCCGCCGTGGCCGTACTTCTCGCCACCGGACCAGGTGGTGCCACCCTACGGTCGCCCGCCGCTGGCGCCGCCCCCTCCTGCTCCGGCTCCAGGGCCACTGGTTCCTGCGCCGCCGGCGGGTGGACCGATGCTGCCCGCCGAGGTACCCCTGGCCAGCGCGACATCTGCGACGACCTACGATCAGAACGGCAAGTTCGTCGACCCGGCAGGCGGAGTCGGCGTGTACGCGCCCGGTTCCGACAAGCTGGCGCCTGCGGAGAACTGGGTTGATCTGATGCTGGCGCCGAAGCAGGTGTGAGAGTGCAAGATTCGCCCCCCAGTCAAAAACGGGAGCGCAGGCGCGCGTCGCGCGCCGCAGGTCCGGCCAGCGGTGCCACCGCAGAGCCGCCCGCGGGCGTGCGCGTGGAGGTGACCAAGCCAGGAGGCTCGGTACGGCGGGTAGGGCCTCCGCCGCGCAGGCGCGCGAATCGGGGGTTGGTGGCGGTCGTGTCCATTGCGACCACGTTCGTCGCGGTGGTGGCCCTCACCGTCGCGGCGGTGCTGATGCTGAACCAGCAGCGCGCCGCCGACGCCCAGCAGGATCGTGAGCGGCGTTTCGTCGACACCGCCGCCCAGTCGGTGGTCAACATGTTCAGTTACACCCAGAACACCATCGACGAGAGTGTCGATCGGTTCGTCAACGGAACCAGCGGACCCCTGCGCGCCATGATGACCCAGGAGAACAACGTCGAGAACCTCAAGCTGCTCTTCCGTGACACCAACGCCAGCTCGGAAGCGGTGGTCAACGGCGCCGCGCTGGAGAAGGTGGACGATATCGCCGGCAACGCTGCGGTTCTCGTCTCGGTGCGGGTCACGGTGACCGACCTCGACGGGAACAACGCCCCATCGGAGCCGTACCGGATGCGGGTCATCATCCACGAGGACGACAGCGGCCATATGACGGCGTACGACCTCAAGTACCCCGACGGGGGCAACTGATGTGCGATTGGCGGGGCAAGCTGATCGGAGGGATCGGTGTCCTGCTGGCCACCGGTTTCGTCGCGCTGTCCGGGGTCGGCGGGTGGGTGTACTGGAATGGGGTCGAACTGCGCGGCGAGCAGCAGGCGCGCGCCGAGCTACCTCCATTGGCGAGCGAGCAGATCCCCCGGGTGTTCGGGTTCGACTACCAGACGGTCGAGCGCAGCTTCGCCGAGGTGTATCCGCTGCTGACACCGGAGTATCGCAAGGAATTCCAGGACCGCGTCACCAACGAGATCATCCCCCAGGCGCGGGACCGGCAGCTGGTCAGCCAGGCGCATGCGGTCGGCGCGGGAGTTCTTGATGCACAGCGGAGTACGGCGTCGGTGATGGTCTACATGAACCGCACGGTCACCGACGAGGCGAAGGAATCCGTCTACGATGGCAGCCGGCTTCGTGTCGACTACAAGAGGGTCGACGGAAAGTGGCTGATCGCCTACATCACGCCGATCTGAGCGACCGAGGTCAGCTCTGGCCGAGGAAACAACCGGTGTCGCCACCAGTTTGCGCGCCGGGTGGGGGCGCGGCCAGTCGTCGCCGCACCTTCGCCGCTGTGCAGTTTCGTACGCGACACGCCGCTCAGACTGGCGGATCAAAGCGCACAATCGGCGCGGCGAGCTCGGACGTATCGGAACCTGACACAGGTGGTGCGTGGCGGAAACGTCGCCCTGCCGTCAGCTGTCGAGCGTTTCCTTGTCGGCCAGCGCGTCGAGGAACGACCGCGCCCAGCGGTCGACGTCGTGGGCGAGCACCTGACGGCGCAACGCGCGCATCCGGCGCCTGCCCTCTTCCGGGGACTGGTTGAGCGCCGCTTCGATGGCGTCCTTGACGCCCTGGGGGTGATGCGGGTTGGTCAGGTAGGCCTGGCGCAGCTCGGCCGCGGCGCCGGTGAACTCGCTGAGCACCAGGGCGCCGCCGAGGTCGCTGCGGCACGCGACGTACTCCTTGGCGACGAGGTTCATGCCGTCGCGCAACGGCGTGACGAGCATGACGTCGGCGGCGGCGAAGAACGCGACGACGTCTTCCCGCGGGACAGGCCGGTGCAGGTAGTGGACGACGGGGTGACCTACCTCGCCGTACTCGCCGTTGATGTGGCCGACCTGCCGCTCGATGTCCTCGCGCATGGCGATGTAGCTTTCGACCCGCTCCCGGCTCGGGGTGGCCAGCTGGACCAGCACGGTGTCCTCGCGGTTGACCCGACCCTCCTCGAGCAGCTCGGAGAACGCCCGTAGGCGCACATCGATGCCCTTGGTGTAGTCGAGCCGGTCCACGCCCAACAGGATCTTGCGCGGGTTGCCCAGCTCGGCGCGGATCTCCCGGGCGCGCCGGCGGATGGCCTTGGTACGCGCCTGCTTGTCCAGTTCGGCGGAGTCGATGGAGATCGGGAAGGCACCGACCTTGACGGTGCGGAACCCGACGCTCACCTCTCCGAAGCGCGACCGCACGCCGACATTGCCGCGTGAGGTGGCTGCGCCGACCAGTCGTCGGGACAGGATCAAGAAGTTCTGCGCGCCGCCGGGCAGGTGGAAGCCCACCAGATCGGCGCCCTGGAGGCCCTCGATGATCTCGGTCCGCCACGGCATCTGCATGAACAGCTCGACCGGAGGAAAGGGGATGTGCAGGAAGAAGCCGATGGTCAGGTCGGGCCGCAGCATGCGCAGCATCTTCGGGACCAGCTGCAGTTGGTAGTCCTGCACCCAGACGGTCGCGCCCTCGGCTGCCGTGTGCGCAGTCGTCTCGGCGAAGCGCCTGTTGACCTCGACGTAGCGGTCCCACCACTGCCGCTGGTAGATCGGCTTGACGATGACGTCGTGGTACAGCGGCCACAGTGTCGCGTTCGAGAAGCCTTCGTAGTACTCGGCGACATCCTGGGCGCTCAGTCGCACCGGGACCAGCGTGATCCCGTCCAGTTCGATGGACTCGTCCGAGCCATTCGGGTCGTCCGGCTCCTCAGGTATGCCGGGCCAGCCGATCCAGGCGCCGCGGCGGCGCCGCAACAAAGGCTCGAGGGCGGTCACCAGACCACCGGGGCTCTGCTTGAACTCGGTGGTGCCGTCGGGCAACCGCACGATGTCGATCGGCAGCCGGTTGGCCACCACCACGAAGTCGGCCGAAGCCGAAGGCGGCACAGGGGATGCCGGGCCGGAGCGGTCCTCTTGGCCGCTCTGGGATGTCATTACGCGTCGGCGAGCTTCGCAGGTCCGATGCCGAGCATCGACAGGAAGACGCGGCACTCGTCAGCGTCGGTCGCATATGCGGCGACAACGCGGCGAGCTTGGCGCTCGGTGACGTCGGCGATCGGTTCGACGTCGCCGATCTCGGCAGGGTCAGGTTTGGCGGGCATGAGACAACTCTAGCCAACTTCGAGGTGAGAGCCGGGGCGGTGTTCCGGCACGTGACACTTCGGCCGTAATGTGCAACGTGTGGCGAACCCCGATCAGGTGACATACGAGACCCTCGACGAGGGTCGGATCGCGCGAATCTGGCTGAACCGGCCGGAAGCGCAGAACGCGCAGTCGCGGACGCTGCTCGTCCAGTTGGACGAGGCGTTCGGGCGCGCGGAGGCCGACGACGACGTGCGCGTGGTCATCCTCGCCGCGCGCGGCAAGAACTTCTCGGCAGGGCACGATCTCGGATCCGAGGAAGCGCTGGCCGAGCGGGAGCCCGGCCCCGGTCAGCACCCGACCTTTCAGTTCAACGGGGCCACACGCGCATCGGTGACCGAACGGACGTACCTGCAGGAGTGGCACTACTTCTTCGAGAACACCACCCGCTGGCGTGACCTGCGCAAGATCACGATCGCCCAGGTGCAGGGCAACGCCATCTCGGCGGCCCTGATGCTGATCTGGGCTTGCGATCTGATCGTGGCCTCAGACGACGCCAAGTTCAGCGACGTGGTCGCGGTGCGCATGGGCATGCCCGGCGTCGAGTACTACGCCCACCCTTGGGAATTCGGCGCCCGCAAGGCCAAGGAGCTGTTGCTCACCGGGGATGCGATCGACGCCGACGAGGCCTATCGACTGGGCATGGTGTCCAAGGTGTTCCCCCGCGCGGAGCTGGAGGACAAGGCTCTCGATTTCGCCCGACGCATCGCCGAGCGACCGACCATGGCCGCCCTGCTGGTGAAGGACTCGGTGAACGCGGCCAGCGACGCCATGGGGTTCACCGAGGCGTTGCGGCACGCGTTCCACATCCACGAACTGGGTCACGCGCACTGGGCGGCGACCAATGAGAACCGGTATCCGGTCGGTCTCGTGCCCGATGTACCGGACTGGCGCACGCTCGGTGCGCCGAAGCTGGCCCGCCGCGACGAACCGTGACGTATAACTGGAACCTGTTCTAGTTAGTCGGGCTTCTTTTTGAAGGGACCTCCCATGCTGCTGTCGTTGGCGGATCGCACGTACCTGGTCACCGGTGGTGGCAGCGGGATCGGCAAGGGGATCGCGGCCGCGGTGGTGGCGTCGGGCGGCAATGCCGTGCTCGCGGGTCGCAACGCCGACAAGCTGGCGGCCGCCGCGGAGGAAATCAAGGCCCAGGCGGGTGAGGGCTCCGGCGAGGTGATCTACGAGCCCGCCGACGTGACCGATGAGGATCAGGCGACGCGACTGGTGGAGGCGGCCACCGCCTGGCACGGTCGCCTCGACGGCGTGGTGCACAGCGCCGGTGGCTCGGAGACCATCGGACCGCTCACTCAGATCGACTCCGCGGCCTGGCGCAACACCGTCGACCTCAACGTCAACGGCACCATGTACGTGCTCAAGCACGCCGCGCGCGAGATGGTCCGCGGTGGCGGCGGATCGTTCGTCGGCATCTCGTCCATCGCGTCGAGCAACACCCATCGCTGGTTCGGCGCCTATGGGCCGAGCAAGGCCGCCCTCGATCATCTGATGATGGTGGCTGCCGATGAACTCGGCCCGTCGTCGGTGCGTGTCAACGGCATTCGGCCGGGCCTCACCCGCACCGACATGGTCGCCCCGATCATCGATACACCCGCGCTCAGCGAGGACTACCGCCTGTGCACGCCGCTGCCGCGCGTCGGCGAGGTCGAGGACGTCGCCAACCTCGCGGTATTCCTGCTCAGCGACGCGGCCAGTTTCATCACCGGCCAGATCATCAACGTCGACGGTGGGCATGGGCTCCGGCGCGGTCCCGACCTGTCCGGCATGCTGGAACCGCTCTTCGGGGCAGACGGGCTACGGGGCGTCGTCTCCAGTTAGCGCCGAAACTGTATTCCACGCGGGCTCTTCGCCGTTTCCGCGCGCTGAACGCAGTCTCGGCGGACTTAGTCAGTCTCCCGGTTTGGCGCCGCCCGCCTCCCACGCCGCCAACGCGCCGACCGCAGACCAGTCCAGGTTGCGTCCGCCGCTGGCGAGGAGGGTCAGGAAACGGTCCCTGAGCAGGCTGGCGATTGGCAGTGCCACCTCGAGCTGTTCGCCTGCCGCCAGCACCAACCGGACGTCCTTGAGGCCGAGGTGCGCGGCGAAACCGGCGGGCTCGAACTCGTCGCGTGCGATCAATCCGCCGTAGGTCTTGTAGGCGGGCGCGGCGAAGAGTGTCGACGTCAACAGGTCCAGATAGTCCTGCTTGTCGACGCCGGCCTTGCCGACGAGTGCCATCGCCTCGCCCAACGATTCGATGACCGACGCGATGAGGAAGTTCCCCGACAGCTTCACCAGGTTGGCGACCTTCGGCTGGTCCGACAGCTCAAAGGTGCGCTGTCCGATCGCATCGAAGACGGGACCGAGGGTTCGCAGTGCGTCGGCGGGTCCCGCCGCGACGACGAAGAGCTTGGCGGCCGCCGCGGCTTCGGGCCTGCCGAACACCGGTGCCGAGACGAACACCTGGCTGGCCTCGGCGTGCGCCTCGGTCAGCCGCTGCGCGAGCGCCACGCTGATCGTGCTTGCCGAGACGTGGACGGTGCCGGGCCGCAGCGAGGCCAGGATGCCATGGTCGCCGAACGTCACCGCCTCGACAGCCGCGTCGTCGGCCAGCATCGAGACGACGACGTCGCCGTCGCAGGCCGCCGCGACCGTCGATGCCGATATCGCACCCCTGTCCGCCAGTGCGGCGACCTTGCTCGACGACCTGTTGTATGCGGTCACCTCATGACCTGCCGCCAGCAGATTGGCGGCCATGCCCGAGCCCATGTTGCCGAGCCCGATGAACCCGATTCTCATGCTTCCAGCTTGCCGTAGACGCGCGCGTCGGCATCGTGTTGGGTTGGTGTCGTGAGCGCGCAGCCCTCAGTGACCTTCACCTCCACGATGTCCCAGATGGGCAACAACACCGGTATCGAGGTTCCCGAAGACATCCTGGCTCAGCTCGGAGCAGGGAAGCGGCCCGCGGTGCAGGTCGATGTCAATGGCTACCGGTTCCAGGCCACGATCGCGTCGATGGGTGGCAAGTACCTCATCGCGTTCAGCGCCGCCCGCCGTGCGGAATCCGGTATCGCGGGCGGTGACATGATCGAGGTGGCACTCTCGGTGGACGAGGCGCCGAGAACTGTTGAGGTGCCTGCGGATCTGCAAGCGGCGCTGGACGCCGCGTCAGGCGCTCAAGCCGCCTGGGACTCGCTGTCCTACTCGAAGCGCAAGGAGCACGCCAGATCGGTGGGCGACGCCAAGAAGCCTGAGACCCGGGTCCGCCGGATCGCCGCGGTGGTTGACGCGCTCACCTGACGCAGCGCGTCAGCGCATCGTTTCCGAGGCCTGCTTCACCGCGTTGACGATGCCCTGGTAGCCGGTGCACCGACAGAAGTTGCCCGAGAGGCCCTCGCGGATCTCCTCGTCGGACGGGGTCGGGTTGTCCCGCAGTAGTGCGGTGATGCTGGTGACGAATCCCGGTGTGCAGAAACCACATTGAAGGCCATGGCAATCGCGCATGGCGGCCTGGACGGGCGAGAGCTCGCCGCTGTCGCCGGCGATTCCTTCGACAGTGGTGACCTCTTGGCCGTCCACCTGCACGGCGAAGACCAGGCACGACCGCACCGCCTGACCGTCGAGCAGCACGGTGCACGCACCGCATGCACCGTGCTCGCAGCCGAGGTGTGTCCCGGTGAGCCCGCACTTCTCCCGCAGATAGTCGGCCAGCGTCAGCCGCGGTTCCACGGTCGCCGTGTACCGGCACCCGTTGACCGAGACCTCGACGGGAAGTTCATTCATTGAGGGCCTCCGTGATTGCCTGCGACCATGCCCGCGCGACCATCGTCGCGCAGACCTTCGTGCGGTAGGACGCGGTGCCCTGCAGGTCGGCAGGGACGTCGGCGAGCTCCGAGACCGCCAACCGGCCCAGCTCCTCCGCGGTGATGTCGGTGACGGAACGGCCGAGGACGGCCTGTTCTGCCGCAGTGCCGCGCTCGGGGGTCGAGCCCATGCCCAGCAGGCCGATGCCGCAGCGGGTCACCGTGTCGTCGACGCCCAGCTCGACCGCGACGGTTGCTCCCGCGATCGCGAAATCACCGTGCCTGCGCGCGAATTCGTGAACCGAGAAGCCGCAGCGACCCGTCCACACGGGGAAGGCGACCGCCGTCAGGATCTCGTCGGGAGCCAGCGAGGTCTCCCAGAGGCCGGTGAAGAACTCCGACGCCGGAATGCGTCGGGTGCCCCGCGCGGACGTCGCCTCGATCTCGGCGTCCAGCGCCAGCGCGACCGCGGCGTACTCCGCGGCCGGATCCGCGTGCGCGATAGCCCCGCCCAGCGTTCCCCGCGTGCGGATCTGGAAGTGCCCGATGTGTGGCGTGGACAACGTCAGCAGCGGAACCGATTCGGCCACTTCGTCGTCCATGCCGACGAACGCGTGGGGTGTGCCCGCGCCGATCCACACGCGGTCGTCACGCAAGTCGATGTTCCGCAGTTCCTCGATCCTGGAGATGTCGATGAGGTTCTCGAAGTGCGTCAGGCGCATCGCCAGCATCGGCACCAGGCTCTGCCCGCCGGCCAGGATCTTCGCCTCGTCCCCGTACTCGCTGAGCAATCCCACTGCACCGGCCACGGTGTCGGGGCGGTGATAGGCGAACTGGGCAGCTTTCATGACGACAACAGCCGGAGCAGGGCTGCCTGCAGATCGTCTGCGAGAACTGCGGCCGGTCCCTTGCGCTTTCGGCGGCCGACCAGGAATCCGACCGCGCCTGCGGCCGCTGCGGCGGCCAGCAGCGGCGCGTACCGTTTGGCGATCGGTACGGCGACGACCTTGAGCAGGTCGACCGAATCGCCTGCGTCGGGCGAGGCGGCGACGGAAGTTGCTGTGGCCGAGCCATTCTCGGCGGCCTTCGCTGCGGGGACGGAACCGCCGAGCAGTTCGGCCTCCAGGCTCCTCGCGAACTGCGCGATCAGATTGCCGGAGACATCAGCGAGGACCCCACGGCCGAACTGTGCCGCCTTACCGGAGATGGCGAGGTCGGTGGTGATGACCACGTGGGTCGAATCGCCCTCGTCCTTCAGCTGTGCGGTGACGGTCGCCGCGGCGGTGCCGTTGCCCCGGGTCTCCTTCCCTTCGGCCCGCAGCACGATCCGTTGGGCCGCTGCATCCTTCTCCTGGTAGGTCGCAACACCCTTGTAGGACACAGTGATCGGGCCGACCTTGACTTTCACTGCACCGTTGAAGGCGTCGCCGTCGACGGACAGCAGAGTGGCACCGGGCAGGCAGGGCGCCACGCGTTCGACATCGGTGAACACCTCCCACACCTTCGCGGGCGGTACTGCTACCCGGAATTCGTTGTTCAGTTCCACGGTCAGTGGTCCTTTCTGGAAGCCTTCTCGATGAGGTCGACGATCGTGGCGGGGGATGCGGGCAACTGCGTCACCGTCACACCGAGCGGCGCCAGCGCATCGTTGATCGCGTTGATCACCGCGGGGGGTGAACCGATGGCACCGCCTTCACCGGCGCCCTTGTAACCGCCGACTCCCGGTCCCGGAATCTCGACGTGGCCGAATTCGATCGGCGGCACCTCGGTGGCGGTCGGAAGCAGGTAGTCGACGAACGTCGAGGCGACCGGGTTTCCGGCGTCGTCGTAAGCCAACTTCTCCAGTAGCGCGCCGCCGATGCCTTGCACGGTGCCGCCCGCGACCTGGCCTTCGACCACGTTCGGGTTGATCATCGGCCCGACGTCTTCGCTGACGATGTAGCGGGTCAGCGTCACGTGCCCGGTCTCGACGTCCACCTCGCAGGTGCATACGTGAGTTGCGTTGGCCCAGTGGATCATCGCCTGCGAGTTGAACCGCGCCGTCGCTTCCAGCGTGGGCGAGACACCGCCGAGCTGGGCGGGTTCGTAGTAGGAGCGGTAGGCGATGTCGGCGAAGGTCACACTCTTTTCGGGATCGCTGCGGACGCTCGCCTTCGACTCGGCGAGCTCGATGTCGGCGTCGTCGGCGCCGAGGATCTGGGCGGCGATCGCCAGGATCTGTTTGCGCAGGATCGTGCCCGCCTCGTTGACGGCGCCGGCCGTCATCGGCCCGCTGCGGCTGCCCTGGGTACCTGCACCGTAGGGGGTCACCGCGGTGTCGCCCTGGATGGCGGACACGTCGTCGATGTCGGCGCCTAACGCATCAGCGGTGAGCTGCACGACGGTGGTCTCGATGCTGTTGCCTGCCGACCCGCCGTTGACGTAGACGTTGACCTTGCCGGTCGACTCCATCCGAATGGTGGCGCCCTCGGTCGCGAGGTGTCCGGTGGCGGCGCCCGTCGGTTCGATGTAGGCGGAGAAGCCGAGTCCGAGGTAGCGACCCTCGGCGAGGGCGTCGGCCTGTTCCTTGCGGAAGCCCTCGTGGTCGAGGATCTTGACGGCCTGCTCGAAGGTGTCGGCGGGCGCGCAGTTGTCATAGGGCATGCCGTTGGGATTGAAGAACGGCATCTCGTCGCCGCGCAGGATGTTGATGCGACGCAGCTCGACGGGATCCATCCCGATCTTGCGTGCCGCACAGTCGAGAAGCATTTCGCGGGTGAGGGTTTCGTACTGCCAGGGGCCGCGGTAGGCGTGCAGGCCGGGGGTGTTGGAGAAGACCGTCTTGTAGTTGAAGCTGGCTTTGGGAACCCGGTAGGGCCCGGGGAAGAACATGCCGATGGCTGCGGTGGTGAGCACGGGATACGGCGTCGGATAGGAGCCGACGTCCTGGACGAAGTCGATGTCGGCGGCCAGGATCTTGCCGTCCTCGTCGAATGCCATCCGGACCTTGCCGTCGACGTGCCGGGACTGCCCGGCCGACATCAGGTTCTCGCGGCGGTCCTCGATCCACTTCAGCGCGACTGCGCCTGATCGCGCGTTCGACGTCGCAGTCACCTTGCGGGCGGCCAGCAGGATGCACATGTCCTCGCGCATCGGCACCACCTTCTGCCCGAACGCGCCGCCGGTGTCGCGCATGATGACGCGCACCCCCTGGGCCGGAATGCCGAGCAGACGTGCCGCGAACGCCCGCAGTTCGTGCGGGGTCTGCGTGGACGCCCACACGGTGAGTTCCTCGGTGGTCGAGGTCCACTCGGCGACCATGCCCCGGGTCTCCATCGGCACCGGGACGTACATCTGCTGATAGATGTGTTCCTCGACGACGTGCGGCGCGGACGCGAACAGTTCTTCGTCCGGCGGTGCGCCGCCCATTCCGCCCGCGACATTGTCCGGGTACGCCTCGTGGACGACAGGAACCCCGGCGTCTGCGCCGCCGATTGCCGTGCGGAAATCGGCGACCGCGGGCAACGGGTCGTAGTCGACCTCGACGAGGTCGACGGCGTCCTCGGCCACATACCGGCTGTCGGCGATGACCAGGGCGACGGGATCGCCGACGAACTTCACCTCGCCCTCGGCCAGCGGCGGGCGGGGCGTGTCCGGGATGTCCTTGCCTGCGACGGCGTGCCAGGCCTCTTTGACCTCAGGGTTGATGTCGGCGGCGGTGAGGACCGCGTGGACGCCGGGAAGGGCCAGCGCGGCCGACGCGTCGATGCCATTGAGGGTCGCGCGCGCGAACGGGCTGCGCACGAAGCACGCGTGCAGCATGCCCGGCCGGGTGATGTCGTCGACGAACGAGCCGTGACCAGTGAGAAGTCTGGCGTCCTCGACACGCGGCACACGTCGGCCCGCATATCGCGTAGAGACGGAGTCGACGGCGGTGTCGGTCACGTAGATCACACTCCTAGGGCTGTAGAGAGTGACGTTATCGCATCCGAGAGCGACATTTCCAGCAGTGGTGTCTCACGGCCGCCATGGTGGTGCCTCGCCGCATCGCCGTGGTGGTGTCTCACGGCTCACTCATGCCTCATGGTGGATGCGCCCGCCCGTCTCGGTGAGCGGCCGTCCGCCACCGCCCCAGCGCCGCGCGATGACCTCCGCGGCGATCGACACGGCCGTCTCCTCGGGGGTACGCGCGCCGAGGTCGAGGCCGATGGGGCTGGCGAGCCGGGCCAGCTCGGCATCAGTCAGGCCGGCCTCACGGAGACGTTGCATGCGGTCGTCGTGGGTGCGGCGTGAGCCCATCACGCCGATGTAGCCGACCTCGGGCAGGCGCAGGGCCACCTCGAGGACGGGCACGTCGAATTTGGGGTCATGGGTGAGTACGCAGATCGCGGTGCGGAGGTCGATCACCCCCTGCTCGACCTGGGCAGCCAGGTAGCGGTCCGGCCACTCCACCACCACCTCTTCGGCGGCGGGGAAGCGCGCGGCGGTCGCGAACACCGGTCGGGCGTCGCAGACGGTGACCCGGTAGCCCAGAAACGTGGCCTGCTGGGCGAGTGCGGCGGCGAAGTCGATGGCGCCGAACACCAGCATCCGCGGGCGCGGTGCGTAGCTGGAGACGAACACCTCCATGCCCGCCTCCTGGCGCTGGCCGTCGGAGCCGTACGACAACACCGCCGACCGGCCTGCGAGCAGCAGACCGCGCGCGTCGTCACCTACCGCGTCGTCGGCGCGCGGCGATCCCAGCGTTCCGTGCCGCGAATCCGTACCGACGATCAGCCGCCGTCCGACGCGTCGGGAGTCGGGATGGGCGATGACGGTCGCCACCGCGACCGCGCGGTGTGCCGCGATGTCATCGGCGACGTGCTGCAACTGCGGAAAGGTGTTGCGCGACACCGGCTCGGTGAAGATGTCGATGATGCCGCCGCACGTCAGGCCCACGGCGAATGCGTCGTCATCGCTCACGCCGTAGCGCTGCAGTTCGGGTTCACCGGTGGCGACCACGTCGTTGGCGACCTCGTACACGGCGGCCTCCACGCATCCGCCGGACACCGAACCGGCCACGCTGCCGTCGGGGGAAACCATCATCGCGGCGCCGGGTGGTCGCGGCGCGGACTTCATCGTGCGCACCACCGTGGACAGCCCGGCGGTGCCACCGGCCTGCCACACCGCCAGCAATTCGTCGAGGACGTCGCGCACGAGCGCAGTGTATGCCTACCCTGGCCCGATGAGCGTTCTCGCCCTGCGCTACTTGATCATTGGAGCCATGGCGGCCGTGGCTGCGGTCGGGCCGTCTGCGACAGGTGCTGCGTCGCCGGTCCCGCCTGTCTCGGAGGCGGCACGCGCGGCGGGGTTCGTCGACGTGCGCAGCGTGGTGCCCGACGCGGTGATCGACCTGCGCTACGCCACGGCGGACAACTTCGTCGGCGTACCGCTGTATCCGGTTGGTGCCCGGTGCATGGTGCACGAGACGTTGGTGCCGGGCCTGTCCGTCGCCGCGAACCTGTTGCGTCCCGGCGGAGAACGTCTCGTGTTCTGGGATTGCTACCGGCCCCATGCGGTGCAGGTGCGGATGTTCGAGGCGGTGCCCAACCCGGCCTGGGTGGCGCGCCCTGCGGAGTACGCACGCAGCCACGTGGCGGGGCGGTCGGTGGACGTGACGCTGGCCGGCGCAGGCGGACTGGTGGACATGGGGACCGGTTTCGACGATTTCACGTCGCGCAGCCTCGCCTACGCCACCGATGGCGTCAGCGCGGCAGCGCAGGCCAACCGCGCGCGGCTGCGCGATGCGATGATCGCGGGCGGGTTCACGGTGTACAACGGCGAGTGGTGGCATTTCGACGGTCCTGGCGCCGCGGTGGAACGCCCGATTCTCGATGTGCCAGTCGATTAGATCCTTCGATGGTCGCATGCGGAGATTCGACGACGCCGGGTATCACCTGCGGGGCGATGCCGCCTAGTAGCTGAACCCGTTGCCGGGCAAGGCATTCGCGATCGAAAGCGCCGACCTCGGCGAGGGACGAGTCGCGTTGAGGAGTTCGCCAATCGGAGCCCGGCGAATGACGTCAGTCGGCGCCGCTCAGACCTTGGCCAGATCGGTGCGCATCAGCATGATGTTGTATTCCGACCACAGCGACAGGTTCCAGTAGAGGTCCGAGCCGGTGCCCTGGGTGGCTGGTGACCACGGATGGAGCATCGGGGCGTAGATGCCACCGGTCTGCTGGGGCATCAGGACCTTCGCGTCCGACCACGTGCCCTCGGGGGTGTCCGACGTGCGCATGACGATGTTGTTGGACTCGTCGCCGTAGAGCACCACGTACTTCTTCAGGTATGCGTTGTACTGCACCGACATCTCGCTGACGCTGTAGCCGGGTTTGGTGGCCTCGCAGGCTCCGCCCCTTCCACCGATGACGGCCGACGCCGACGACGGGTTGCCCTTGACCCACCCGGCTTTCGTGGTCCCGAACCAGCCGGATGACGCCTTCTGGTAGTACTCGTACTGGGATACGTTGAGGATGTTCTGGGGGGTGACGCGCGCGACGTACGCCGCTCCCTGTCGTCCGTTGGGGGTGCCGTACACGTAGACGTAACCGTCGTCGCCCTTGACGAATGCCGATTGCTGGAAGTTGCGGTCGCCACTCAGGAACCAGTTGTAGCGCACACTTTCCGGCGCGACTATGAAGTTCTCCCCGTTGTCGGTCGAATAGGCGATCGCCGAGTAGTTCGTGGTCCAGCTACCGGGCTGGCCCCACTGGGACACCGACATGAAGCTGACGTACTGGATGGTGCCGTACGGTGTCTCTTTGGTGACCTCGGTCGGCAGCGAAATCCCTGCCGTGGGAATGAGAGTCACCGAGTTCGGTGCCCACAGGGGCCTATTGATGATGGGTCGCGCTTGATTCTGTTCCGACAGCGGTGCGCCGCCGAACATGTTGCCGTTCTTCCACTCACCGTTCGCGATATCGATACCGTTGGAGAGGTCGGTGTCGGAGCTGCGGAACAGCGTGTTGTAGATCCATCTGCCCTGCATGTCCTTGGCGCCGAAGGAGTCGCCGACGGCGATGAGAACCTGGTGTTCGTTGATTAGGGGAGTGGACGGGTCGTCGACCATGCCGTTGTCCCAGATGACGCCGACGTCGGTTCCATATATCTGGTACCGGCCCAGCGTGTTGGCCAGCAGCAGGTTGTCCGTCGGGACATTGGGCTCGGCGTAGACGTATGGTCCGGTCACCCAGCTGACGAAGTTCGTCGACGGGCTGACTTGAGTGTTTGGCCACGGGGCGAAAGGAACCGTCGCCGCAGCCGTGGTGGCCGCATCTGCCAGCGCCAGGCTGGTCGGCGTCACTACGGCGTTGCGGGCGCCAGTGGTGGTGCTGCGGGCCGCGAAGAGGCTATCGAGCTCACGCCGCGCGAAGGACAGCAGCGCCCACAGGAAGGGGGGCTGGGGGGCATCGCCAGGGTCGGCCGCAGCCCGCTGGCGGGCCCAGTCCAGCATGCTGTTGACCACGTTGACGACCGCGGTGATCAGGGTCGGCTTCGTCGCCGCCAGCTCGTCCTGCGGCGTGGACAGCAGCGCGGCGACCTTCGGTGACAGCGTCTTCGGACTCGACTCAGCCAGTGAGGTCGCGTTGGCGAACACCGCAACCTTCTGCGGTTCCTTCGGCGCGACGGCAGGGTCATCCAGCTTCTGGTCGGTGGACTTTTCGACGACCGCGGTCTCGGTAGTTTTCTTGGTTGTCTCGGGTGCCTTCGGCGGCGTCTTATCGGAGTCCTTGTCCGCGGCCTCGGGCTCGGGCTCGGGCTGCGGCTCCGGTTGAGGCTCGGCTCCGTCCTCTGGCTCGGTGTCGTCGTCCGGTTCGGGTTCGGGCTCGGGCTCGGCGTCCGGTTCGGGCGCGGGCTCGGTGTCGTCGTCCGGTTCGGGCGCGGGCTCGGTCTCGTCGTCCGAGTCCGCCTCGTCCTCGGGTTCGGTTTGCTCGTCCGCCTCCGGGTCGGCCTTCTTACGCGTGTCAGCGGTATCCGAAGTGTGCGCCGTCGGGTCGTTACCCGACGTTGCTGACGTCGAGGTCTTCGAAGCGGTCGAGTCGGTGTCGTCGGCCCACGCCATACCCTGGCTTGCAAAGATCGCTGATCCGACGCCCAGTGCGACGGCTAGACCGCCGACCCGGCCGACGTACGCTGCGGCACCCATGAATCCCCTTCAGTCGAGCTCGGAACGCCCCCGCGTCATCGCCTATTGAAACGCATCGACGAGGGGTGAGCGAGCAAAAGGGTAAATCGCCACAGCTTTTGTTTCGTTACTGTGACCATGCACGTTTACACGGCGGACAGGGGAAGCGGAGCTGTCCAGCAAATGGATGACCCGCCTTCAATCCAGACTTTCCAGTGCCTTTTCGTAGAGACTGACCGCCTCGGCTATGCCGTCACCGAGCCACGCGTCGACAATGCCGACCTGGTCGGCGACGAGTTGAACCCGATTGAGCCACAACTCGAAATCGTGGTCCCGGCGAAGCCCGTCGATCTGGTCCTTCGACCCCTGGATCAGGATGAATCCGCCGAGCTCGATGCTTTGCGGCTTGAGGACGACCCGATCGAAACGTTCGATGAGCGCCCGCTCCTGGAGATCGGACAGATAGCCCTGGGTTTCGGTGAGCAGGTCCAGCGCTTTGCGTTCGCGCCCCGCGGTCGGCACGCCCCATGCGACCCACAGTCCTGCTTCGGCCATGGCCCCGACGCTACTGGATGGTGGGGTCGATAGCCTCGTTCCGACAGACACGAGACGACGACGAGGCGGTGCTCACTTGCTTGCGGTACTGCAGGCCTTCACCGTCATCATCGTGGTCATCATCGTCGGGGTGGTGGTGGGCTGGCGCGGTGTGCTTGGCGAGAACGCCAGGATGGTGCTCAACCGCACGGCATTTCACATCGGGGTGCCCGCTCTGTTGCTGATCAGTCTTGCCGATGCGGAACCGGGCCAAGTGTTGTCGCTGACCTTGCTCGTGTCGGCGATCGCGGCGCTGACGATCTACGGCCTGTATTTCGTCATCGCCACCGTCATCCGCTGGCCCCGCGGCGAAGCGACGATCGGCGCCATGCTGGCTTCCTACGTCAATGCGGGAAACCTCGGCATCCCCATCAGCGCCTACGTGCTGGGCAGCACCACAGAAGTGTCTGCGCTCATCCTGTTCCAGGTCCTGGTGCTCGTACCGATCAGCATGGGCCTGCTGGATTCGGAAGCAACGCAACGACGCTCGGTGGCCCGCAGGCTCGGGGCGCTCGCCTCCAACCCCATCATCGCCGCGAGCGCCGTCGGGCTGACGCTGATGATGACTGACGTCGAGATTCCTGAGGTCCTGCACAACCCGATCGAACTGCTTGCTGCACTTGCGGTTCCAACAGTATTGCTCGCTTTCGGAATCTCACTGACCGCCCGCGGCACGGCAGCGGGTAAGACGCACCGCGGCCAGCTCAGCCTTGCGGTGGCTTGCAAACTGGTCGTGATGCCCGCGCTGGCGTACAGCCTGGCCCGCTTCGGGTTCGGCGCCGATCAGCATCAACTCATGGTCGTCACGGTTCTTTCGGCGCTGCCATCGGCTCAGAACATCAACACCTACGCCGCGCTCTATCAGCGCGGTGACAAGCTGGCCCGCGACACGACGCTGGTCAGCACACTGCTCTCGGTACCGGTGATCGTTGCCGTCGTCTTGCTGACAGGCTGACGGTCCCCGGCGCGACGCAGCTCAAACGGCGTCTGAGTCCTCGGCCGGAGCTTCGACCAACAGTGACAGGCCTTGGTGCGCATACAGTTCCACACCGAAGCTGTGCAGGTCGTCAACCGTTGCCAGCGGCTTGCCGGAGAACATGTCCGACACCTCGCTGCCCGGCGGTAGCTTCGTGGACCGCACGGTGCCTGCGGCATCCTCGTTGGCGAAATTCAGCACCGTCAGCTGGTACCGACCGACCTCGTCGAGTTGGTGCACGAGCACCAGCATGCCGCGGTGCGACACCTCGGGGATGTCGATTTGACGGCTGGTGGCGATCCCGTAGTGCGAGCGGACCTTCAAGATCGCCTGGAGCTGGCGCAGGAAGCTGATGTCCTCCGCCAGCTGGTCCGGGATCGAACCGTAAAGGCTTCTACCCCTTGGCATTCCGGCCGGCGATTGAGTCGCGGTGGGGTTGACACCCATCAGGTCGTGTGCCGCTCGGTGGATCCAGCGGGTGTCGCCGCCGCGAAGCAGTTCGCCGACCTCGGAGGGCGGCAGCGTCAGCATGCCGCACACATCCCACCCGGACAGCGCGAAGACGCCCGGCTGTAGCGCGTTGAACATCACCAGCAGAAGGTGGGCGCGCCTGATCCGGTCGATCTGCTCGGGATCCTCGATATCGTCCAGTGACGACACTCCGAGCGTCGCGGCGATCACCGTCGCGGTGGTGCAGGCGATGCCATTGGTCGTGAAAACCAGGTTGTACGGCGCGTTTTCGCCGGTGAGCTGCCTGCTGAGGTCCCCGCGGATCATGTCGCCGAGAACCTCGCCGGTGACCTCTTCGCCCTTGTAGGAGTAGACGTCGTCACGGTGACCGGTGGACCAGTGCACCAGCTCGTAGGTGAGTTCGTCGTGGTTCTGCAACGCGTGCACAAGAGAAGCAGGGTCGACGCCGAGCTTGAGCGTGGTCCGCAGCGTCAGTCGCAGGAACTCGGTGTCGGCGGTGGCCAGCGCGTGGTGGTAGGCGGGGCGGTTGATGAAGTCGTAGGACAGGTCGGCGCCGGATTCGCCGATCGCACGGATGTCGTCGATCGTGAGGTTGAGCTCCTGGAAGGTGAAGCCACCCACCTTGCGGACCATGCTGGAGATGAGGTGGTTGGCCGCCTCGGAGAGCGGGTGCCCCTCCGACCATGCGGTGCTGTCCTCGGCCGCGGTCTTTTCGGCACCGAGAAACCCGTTGGCGTCCAGACGCAGGCCGCCGGTTCCGAGATCGGTGAGTGAATGCAGCGCGTCGCCGATGACCAGTCGCATGCCCGCAAAGGAAGGGTCGAGCCAGTTGATCGACGGCTGGCCGTCCTTGAAGTAATGCAGGTATACCCAGCGCCGTTCGACCCCGTCGATGCCGACGACGGGACGCGTGACACTCCAGTTGGTCTCCTTGACACCCTCGGCGTAGAAGATGACGCGCTGCAGCGGCCCGATGATGTACCCGGCTTTGTCCAGCCAGGCCTCGGTCGCGGCGTCGATGTTCACCGAGTCGGCGCCCGCAGGCACGTCGGGCAGGTACTCCCAGTCGCGCGGATCCACGTCGACCATGTGGTAGATGCCGGGATAGTCGGCGTACTTCATCTCGGCCAGCCGGAAGTCGGCCCCCTTGCCGGTGTGGCCGGGAACGATGTCGTCGATGATGGTGCCGCCGTACCAGTTGGCGGTGCCGCACATCGTGCGGAAATCCTCCTCGGTGCCGAAGGCGGGATCGATCTCGGTGCTGATGCGGTCGAAGTGGCCGTCCACGCTGGGCGTGAGTTCCCAGCCGGAGATGCCTCCGGCGCGCTTCACCGGCCCGGTGTGGACCGCCTCGATACCGATTTCCGAGAACGCCTTCCACATGTCCGCGTCGGCCATCGCCTTCAAGAAAGACTCGTTCTGCCGGGTGATCAGCGACAACGGGTACGCGGTGAACCACACCGAGGCCGTCTCGACCGCATCTCTCGGGCTCGGGGTCGCGTAGGGGTTCTGCCACATCGAGCCCTGGCCGGAGAACTGCTGGCTGATCTCGTTCGCGTCGGCCAGCATCGACTGGCTGATCAGCCAGGACACGTAGGCAGGGTTGTCCCCGGTGGGCGAGCCGTCGCGGCTCAGAGAGCGACGGTTGAAAGGGGTCCGCACGCGGGGCCGGTAGCGCAGTGACCTGGGTCGCGCGGGGTGCAGATGTTCGTCGAAGGTGATCTCGGGGGCCTCGTTGCCCGGGTCTTCAGCATCCGACTCCGCCGCTTGAGACAAAATTCCGCCTTCGCATGGTTGATTCGTGCCGAACCGTTCTCGTGAAGTATTGCCTCGGTCGGGCAAAGTTGAAACTGGGTGGAGGGAATAAGCCCTGTGGGGGATTGGCTGACCACCCCTTGAGAGAGGCCGCGCAGTGCTGCATAGTGGCGATCGACGGGGCAGCGCTTTGCGAGGATCACTTCACCTGGGTAAGCGCATCGGGGCAGGTGACGGCGACCGTTCGACGACTGAACGATCGGAAATTATTCCTACACAGTTGTTTTCGAGACGCGTCGGCGTCGGCGTTGCCGCGGCGCTCATCCTGGCGGTCGCTCCGCTGTCCGCCGCATCTTCGGCACCCGACACCAACTGGTCGATGGCGCTGTTCGTCGACCACACTGAAACGGCGTTCCGCGTCGCTGATCACCTCTGCGCCGCCGATCCGTCGAGGAATCCAAGGCCAGTCCACGCGCGAGTTCGTCACCGACGCCGACGACGCGCACGAGAGATGGTGTCCGGCAGGACCCGATCGTCGGGATGTCGCTCGACGATGTCATCTCGCTCATCGACGGTAGCGACCCCCTGGCCGACGATCTCGTCGTGATCGCCGGCGGTTCTTAACGGGTTCCTGCAGCTGATCTCCGTACCGTTGATCCCGGACGTGGCTCAGCTGCGGTGAGACAGGGTCGCCGTGGACACCGCCACCGGCTACGCCAGCGCGTTGCTCAAGATTCTGGACCAACGCCGCTTACGCCGCGACACTGATTACGACGTCGGCTACGCCGGTGCGACCAACATCCGCTACCCGAACGCTGCTCAACGGCGAGTTCCAAGCCACGCTGCTGGGCGCGCCGTTCAGGTCGCGGCGGTGACCAACACACTGTTCGGCCCTGCTTCGGAGTATCAGCCCGACGGTCGCCTGTCGCCGCATGGCATCGGCGTCGGCTACGTCACCACATCGTTTACCGGCCGCGTTCGTGGAGCGAGGCGGACGAGCTGGGTGACGTGCGCAGGGCTGAGCTCCTCGAGGCAGGTGACACCCAGCAGGCGCATGGTCCGGGCGACCTGCTCGGACAGGATTGCGATGGTTCGGTCGACGCCGGCTTCGCCACCGGCCATCAGTCCGTACAGATAGGCGCGGCCTATGAGCGTGAATCGCGCTCCGAGTGCGACCGCGGCGACGATGTCGGCACCAGACATGATGCCGGTGTCCAGCATGACTTCGGTGTCGTTGCCGACCTCGGCGGCCACCTCGGGGAGCAGGTGGAACGGAATCGGTGCGCGGTCGAGTTGGCGACCGCCGTGGTTGGACAGCACGATCCCGTCGACACCGATGTCGACGACCCTGCGGGCGTCGGCGAGGGTCTGGATGCCTTTCACGACGACCTTGCCGGGCCACTGGGACTTTATCCACGCCAGGTCGTCGAATGTGACGGTCGCATCGAACATCGTGTCGAGCAGCTCGGCCACCGTCCCTGACCAGCGATCCAGCGAGGCGAACGCCAATGGTTCGGTGGTCAGGAAGTCTATCCACCACTGGGGGCGGGGCAGCGCGTTGACGACGGTGCCCAGGGTCAGGGCCGGCGGGATCGACATCGTTGCGCTTGTCACGCAGTCGTGCCCGGCGACGGGCACGTCGACGGTGACAAGCAGGGTGTCGTAGCGGGCCGCGCGGCGCGCTCGACAAGTGCCATGGAACGGTCGCGGTCTTTCCACATGTAGAGCTGGAACCAGTTACGACCCTGCGGGTTCGCGTCGGCGACGTCCTCGATGGAGGCAGTTCCCATGGTGGAGAGCGAGAACGGCACACCCGCTCGGCCCGCCGCGCGAGCTCCGGCGATCTCCCCTTCGGTCTGCATCATTCGGGTGAACCCGGTTGGCGCGATACCGAAGGGCTGCGCGACCGGCGCGCCGAGCACCTGCCAGCCGGTGTTGACAGTGGATACGTCGCGCAAGATGGCGGGCTGAAACTCGATGTCGGAGAAAGCTTGTCGCGCTCGGGTGATGGACAGTAGTCGACGTTTCATGATCAAGCCTTTCTTGCCTATCAGGGTTCGAGGCCGGGCTCACGGGTCATAGTGCGGGGCATATACCGATCGATCAATACGGACTGATGCATTACCGAGATCGTTCCACCGCCCGCCTGCGACAATCGAGATTCCGACGAGCATCGCAGGTTGGGGGACCACTTGACCGATCCGGCAGTGATGTGTCTGTGCGAGATCTCGACGCCCAATGGGATGAACCCGCCGCGAGTGCGCTTACCCAAGTTCGTCCAGGGCGTCGGATTCGCATTCTTTCGGCGCACGGCGATGCGGCATTGGATCAAGCGGCACGGACACATCTTCGAAGTCAACGTTCCGATCTTCGGTCGATCCGTTGTCGTTTCTGACCCGGCACTGGTGAAGTTGGTGTGCGCTGCGAGCACCGAACAGCTGAGAAACGTGCAGCCGAACCTCAGCAATTGGTTCGGGCCAGGGTCGATGTTCGGGCTCGACGGCAGTCGGCATCGCGATCGGCGCCGACTGCTCGTGCCTGCTTTTCACGGCCGCAGTCTCAAGAGCCATGAGAAGGTCATCGAGGACGAGGCGCTGCGTGAAAGCGCGAATTGGCCTGAGGGCAAAGAATTCCGGATTCTCGAACCGATGAACAGGATCACGCTGAACGTGATCCTGCGGACCCTCTTCGGCGCGGGCGGGGCAGAACTCGACGAATTGCGTCGGATCATCCCGCCACATATGAGGCTCGGACAGTTCATGGCTTTTGTGCCGGCGCCGCCGCAGTGGGCCCGACGCTGGGGCCCGTGGGGCAAACTGGACGAATTCCGCCGCGCATTCGACAGGATCGTTATCACGCTGATCGACCGAGCCGATGCCGATCCGAATCTCGGCGAGCGGACGGATGTCCTGGCGCTGCTGCGGCAGCGCAGCGGGCAAGGCGGCGGAACCGTGATGTCGCGCTCGGAGATCTGCGACGAACTGCTGACCTTCATCGGCGCCGGTCACGAAACAACAGCGACCGCACTGGGCTGGATATTCGAGCGGTTGCGGAGACATCCAGGCGTCCTCGCCGAACTGGTCAGCGAGGTCGATGAGGGAGGCGGCGACCTCCGCCGGGCCACAATCTGTGAGGCGCTGCGAGTACGCGCTGTCATCGATGTGGCCGGCCGCCGGGTCAACACGCAGTACTTCGACCTCGGCACGTGGCGGATTCCTCAGGACCGCACAGTGCTCGTGCGCATTGCCGACCTCCACGAGAATCCTGGGCTCTTCCCTCACCCCGAACGATTCGATCCGCATCGCTTCCGCGGCTCCAGGCCGCCGGCACCAGCTTGGCTGGCGTTCGGTGGCGGGCCACGGCGGTGCATCGGCGCCGACTTCGCGATCGCCGAGATGGATGTCGTGTTGCGAACGGTGCTGCAGAATTTTCGGATCCAGACCGATGATGCCCCCGACGAGAAGTCGTCCTTTCGGGGGGTCGCCCATGCCCCCAAACGTGGCGCCCGCGTCGTCGTGAACCGGGCGTAGCGATGGTGTCGACGCAGATGATCAGACCACTGCACGCGCAGCGGCTTGACATCCGTTGTGACGTAGGCGATGCCATGGTCGCGAACCTGGGAATGCACATCGTCTTCTTCTTCGAGCGGCAGCTTGACACGCCGGCGCTGCGCCGCGCATTCGCCCACGCGCTCACGAATCTTCCAGTCTTCGCAGGGCGGTTGGGCGTGAAGGACGGCAGGATGCGAATCCGAGCTGCGGGGCAGGGCGTGCCCTTCACAACCGCGTCGTCCGACCGGACGTTGCACGACGCGATCCGTTCTTCGTCGGAAGACAGCGATCCCCCTGCTCCTCGCGTGCGCGGCGGACTCTGGCTCGTCGACCCGGTGAACGGCGCCACGGCCCGATGGGGGTTCGGCCCGCTGTGCAAGGTACGTGTCACGCACCTTGCAGATGACGCGACCGCGATCGGAGTCTCCTGGCACCACGCGATCGGCGACATGCAGACATTGATGCTCTTGATGAACGCGTGGGCGGCCGCCGCTGCCGGGAAGGTACTCGCCGTGCCGTTGATCGTCGAAGATCGCGCCGCCTATCTCGACGAGCGTCTCCCCGCCGATGGTGCTTCGGAACTCGGCGTGCGTTGCCTCGGGCTGGCAGAGTTTGCGCGCAGCGCGCTGTACCTCGCCAAGGATGCGCGAAAGCAGCGGACTCTGAGTGTGTACTTCGGGGACGACGAAATCACCCGCATGCGTGGCGCTTACGAAAATCGGAAGCGCTTGTCCGCGAACGACGTTGTCTGCGCGCATGTTGCTGAAGCCCTTATGAAGGCAGACCCCACGGTCGATCGTCGTATCCTCGCGATCGCCGTGAATGCGCGGAAGCGTTGTGGTCTCGATCCGATGCTCGTCGGCAACATCATCACGACGTTGAACCTGGAACTGCGACGCGGAGAGGATGCCAGTTCGATCGCCGAACGCATTCGGCACTACGTGGACCATTTTGTCGACGAGCACTGCGACATGCGCGTCAACCAGAAATTCCTGGACGATGCCGGCGCATGGCGGGGCGCGCGCTGTGTGTCGACCGCCTTTGATCCAGCCCGGTGGAATCCGGTCGTGTCGAACCTTAGCGGCTTCGGCGCCTATCGCCTCCAGTTCGAAGGGGCCTTCACGGCCTACTACACGCTCTTGATGCAACTTCCGGTTGCGGGGCTCGGCATGCTGGTGGAAGGGGCCGACGGCCGCGGACTGGTTTTCCAAATAGTGTTGCCGCCCAAGGAATTCGAAGCCATGTCGAGCCCCGCGATTCGGGATCACATGCACCGGTTCCGGCGTGGAGGCGACGATATCCCTCGACTGCACCGCGAGGTTCACGGCTAACTGGCTCGCAGCACCTCCACCGTCTCCAAGCGACGTGCATGGATCACCGGATACACCGCCGCGGCCGCGACGAGCACGACGACACCTACCAATCCCGTACGGAGCGGCTGTCCCAACACCGCCCCGTCGATGTTGATGCCGTAGTACACCGGTGAGCCCAACGACCACAGATACGTGATGGCCACACCCCCCAGCCCGCCGAGAACGGCCACCATCAGGCCGAGTAGTCCCGCGTGCGCGATGACGACGGCCTGCTCCTGCCGCGGTACGACACCGATCGCCCGCAGCGCGGCCCGCTCCCGCTTGCGTTGCACAAGTCCCAGCACGAACACGTTCAACACGCTCACGCCCGCAGCCGCCATGACGATGTAGCCGCCGATCGTGAACGGCTCCAGGAATCGGTTGATTCCCTTCGCGGCCAACGAACTCCACTGTTCGTTGTCGTATACCGACAGCCCGGCTCCGAGGTCGCGGAAATCGGCAACGTGGGCGGTCGCATCTGCGGGGGAGTTGTATCCCACCGCGACCTGGTCGCGTACCGCGGCCCAATCGGAACGCGCCAACCCCTCGGAGACCAGGACGATGTCGCCGACCGCCGCGTCGTTGATCATCATCGGAGTGAAGATTCCGGCGACCCGGTAGCGCTTCGGCCCCTCGACGGTGGGCAACTCGACCGTCTCGCCCGCCGCAACTCCGAGCCGGCCGGCCGCGACGTGACTCAGGCCGATTTCTCCGGCCTGCAAGCCCTGCCACACCTCGTCGTGGTCACCGGCGGGCTGGTACAGCCCCTGGCTGTACCAATCGCCGGGCGTGACGCCGATGACGATGCGCGACAACGTGCCTGACGAGATCGTCGACCGCCATCGCGAAGACACTTCATGCCTGCCAGCAACCGCGGCGATGAGCTCGAAGGTGGAGTCGGCGAGATGGCCGTCGCGCTGATCGAGCACCGATTGGCCTGCGATCAGCAGGGCGGAGGGAAGACGGTCAGCCTTCTGGGCCGCAACCTCGCTACTGCCGAGCAATTGCATGCTCTGTGAGCCGATGGCGAAGGCGGTTCCCTCCGCGAGCACCGCTGCTGACAGGGCGAACAGCACGGTGTAGCGACGAACATCGGCGCTCAACAGGCGCCCGACGTCAGGTCGTGCGGCGGTCAGCAGCGGGATCAACAGGCCGACACCCCGAGGGGCGATCCATGCCGTCACCAACGCCACTCCCAAGAGCGCCAACGTCAATGCGTTGATGCCGGTGCTCAGTGGCAGGGACCCGCGCTCGAAGATCCTCATGATGACCGCGGCGCTCGCCAGCACCCCCGCCCCGACGACGAGTGGCCACATCGGAATCTTCCGGGGGCGCTGCATGCCGCCGACGCTCGCCATCGACGCCAGCGGCCCTTCGCGGAGCAGCCTGACGGCAGGCCCGATCATCGCGAGGACGCCTGCCACGGTCCCCGCGGCCGCCCCGATCGCGATCAGGCTCGGCGTGAAGTGGGCTGCGATGCTGCCGCCGGATCCGGCCAGCATCGATTGGCCGAACGTATCGACCAGGTACTGGCCGAGAAGGAACCCACTGGGTACTCCGAGAAGGCCTCCGAGAACACCCACGACTGCGCCTTCGCCGAGCATCCCGCAGAACAAACCGACGGGCTTGGCGCCGATCGCGCCGATGGTTCCCATCACGGCCCGCCGATCTTCGACCGCAAGCAGGATGGTGTTCACGGCGATGAGCAAGCCGATCAAAATACCCGCGAATGCGATCAGGTTGAAACTCTGCGAGCCGTTCTCGAAAATGGCCGGCTGGTGCGGCCGCGGTGGACCCGCGGTGGCGACGCCGACGATGACGCGGTCGATGTCGGCCGTGATGTCAGCCCCCGGCTTCGGCACCACGAACGCGGCCGTGGCATAACCGGGTGTCGAGAGCATGTCCGCGGCGACGTCCCAGGACGGGGCGAGCAGCACGTAGCCGTCGTTGATGCCCTCGACGCGGTCGAAATCCGCGAACGTCCATCCCAGGTGCGCCGATCCCCCAGGCAGACCGGGGATGCGCAATTCGTCGCCGGGCGCGAGGCCATGCCTCTCGGCGATCACCGCCGGAATCTGCAGCGGGACACCGGGCCCGTCGGCAGGTTTTTCGTCGCGGGCGCGCTGTTCGCAATTGAACGAGCCGACGAGCAGCTCGATCTGACACGACCCGCCGAGCAGGAAGAACCCATGGGTGCTGCCGGCGACCTCCACCGGTGTCAGGCTGGCCACGATCGGGATGACCGCCTCCGCGTCCGGCAGCTCCGCGCGCAGCCGGTCGACCATCTCGATCGGCAATCGGCCACTGACGTTAGGGGTGACCTCGACTACCCCGCTGCCGGCGGCGTGGGTGAGCGAGGGGCCGAATGAGTCGAACGGCCGGGCGAGCTCGAATTTGAGAAGCAGGGTGCCGAGCACCACCGTCACGCCCAGGGCGACGCCGATCACACTGAGCAATGTCCTGCGCCAGTCGGAAATCAAGGCGGCGAGGTGGATGCGCCGAAAGGACAGCCATCCGGCGCACCGCCTGTGCATCACGGCTGCACTATGGGTGCGACGTCTACGGCGGACGCACGCCCGTCGACAAGGTGCAGCTCGCGGGACCCGTAACTCGCCGCGGTCTGATCGTGGGTCACCATGACGACGGCAGCGCCGTCTTCGTCTGCCAGCGAGCGCAGGAGGTCCAAGACCTCGGTCGAAGCATGGCTGTCCAGGTTTCCGGTCGGCTCGTCGGCGAGGACGAGGGACGGCCGGGCCACCAGCGCACGCGCCACGGCCACCCGTTGCATCTGCCCGCCCGACAGTTCCGCGGGTCGGTGGCCTGCCCGGTCACCGAGCCCTACGCGCTGCAACAGCTCTTCAGCGCGGGCGTCCGCGGTCCGGGCCCGCATACCGTCGAGCACCAAGGGCAACGAAACGTTCTCAACAGCGGTCAACATCGGCACCAGGTTGAAGAACTGGAAAACGAATCCAAGGTTGCGCCGCCGGAACGCGGCGCGGGCGCCGGCGCTCATCGTCCACACGTCCTGGCCCGCCACGGAGACAGTACCGGTGTCCGGGGCGTCGAGCCCGCCTGCGACGTGCAGGAGGGTCGACTTGCCTGCCCCGGACGGCCCGGTCACGACGACGAATTCGCCTGCGTCCAAAGTGAAGTCGAGATCGACGAGGACATTGATCTGCTCGTTGCCTCTGCGGTAGGTTTTGCCGACACCCTTAAGTTGCAGTACCGGCGTCACGATCAGCCCTCCCCGATGTCGGTGGTGTGGGATTGATCGTCTCTCGCCTGGCCCGAAACCGCTGCAGTAACGCTCTACCCTAATTTTCCGGGCGCCGATCAGTAGGACTGGCCGTCGGCGTAACGCTGGCGGCGGTAGGGCGGCCCTTGCCTCGTAGTGGCCGCGGCGGTTGCCGACCCCCGCGTTGCCGGATTCGAGCCAACGTTGCGTACCGGCGTCGCGCCGAACCGACGCCTGACACCATTGCTGCAGTAGATCTTGTGGCTGTGCTTCGAGAGTGGAGAACCACAGCCGCAACACTGTCTCATGCGAAGAAGCTACGACTTGCCTCCGACAATCAACGGCTGCCGGATCGTGGAGCCTCCTATCGGGATTGAACCGATGGCCTACATATTACAAGTATGTTGCTCTACCACTGAGCTAAGGAGGCAATGGCCAGAGTTTAGCCGGTTGGCCGATCCCGCCCGCCCGCAGGCGCATACTTCGGTTGTCTGCTACGGGGGCAGGGGACGGCTCATGATGACGAAGCTTCTGGCGGTCGTTTCCGCCTACGTGCTCGCGGTGGCTTTCGCGCCGATCGCTCATTCCGACGAGGACGACGACTTCGTGCGGGCCCTGGAGCGCGCCGGCTTCGTCTTCGACGGCGGCGGGCGGACGAATTCCGTCGAACTAGGTCACTGGGTGTGCGACAGCTTGAACGCCGGCGCAAGCGCGGGTGCGCTGTCGTACTCGATCCAGGAGAGCAGCACGCGCCTGTCCGGAACGGGCGGTCCCGGGGCTTTCGTCAATATCGCAATCCTGATGCTGTGCCCGCAGCACGGCAATCAGGTCGCTGATCACGTTCACTCGTCGACGTCGATAACCCGCTGGGACGTCACCGGCCGGTTGATCGGACGGTTCCGCGGGCGACGGCCGGGGAACGGGATCCGGTCGGCGATGTTGCTCAGCGGATTGACCACCTGGCTCAGCACGATCACCGCCTCGCGCAGCGCCTCGATGGTCGGCTCCAACGCTTCAAGCCCCGGTGCCAGGCGGTTGAGGGTGTCGGCCACATTGGTGAGTTGCTCGAGCGGGCCATTGCGCGCGGTGAGCGTGTCGACCACGCCACCCTCGGCGAACAACCGGTCCGCGACACCATCCTCGGCGAGCAGCCGATCCACCAGGCCCTCCTCGGCCAGCAGCTGATCGACCAATCCGCCGGGTTCGATGGCGCGCATCAGCCCGCCGTTCTCCTGCGTCAACCGGTCGAGCACGCCGCCGGGCGCCGTCAGCCGATCCACCACGCCACCCGGTTGCAGCAGCCGGTCGATCGGGCCGTCCGGGGCCAGGGCCCGTCCCAGCGGCTGGTTCTCGTCCATCAGCTTGGCCAGCCGGTTCGCTCGGTCTACGGCATCCTGGACTCCGAGCATCGACGCGAACGAGGTCGGTGTCTGCTTCAGTCCGTCCTTGGACTCGCCCAGCGAGCGGCGGGCTACCGCAAGTGCGCCGCTGGCGACGCCGAGCCCGGCATCAGCGACCGCCAGCCCGGCGCGCGCCGGGGCGAAGGCCAGGTCCGTCAACGATTTGCCGAGGTTCATTTGCCCAGTCTATGGACTGCGCAAGCGACAAACTCACAGGAAGTGCACAGGGAGTGTGCAGTACATTTCCAACTCCGCAGAGAAGTATCGGGGACCATGGCCATGCCCGTACCAGAGAACATTCCCGAGGCTCGAGTACTCGTGGTCGACGACGAGACCAACATCGTCGAGTTGCTCTCCGTGAGCCTCAAGTTTCAGGGCTTCGAAGTCCACACCGCAACCAACGGACCCGCCGCGCTGGACAAGGCGCGTGAAGTACGGCCCGACGCGATCATCCTCGACGTGATGATGCCCGGCATGGACGGCTTCGGGCTGCTGCGCCGGTTGCGCGCCGACGGGATCGACGCGCCTGCTCTGTTCCTGACCGCGCGGGACTCGCTTCAGGACAAGATCGCGGGTCTGACGCTGGGTGGCGATGACTATGTCACCAAGCCGTTCAGCCTCGAGGAGGTCGTCGCGCGGCTGCGGGTGATCCTGCGCCGATCCGGTGGCGGCGTGCAGGAGCCGCGGCCTTCGCGGCTCACCTTCGCCGACATCGAGCTCGAGAGGACACGCACGAGGTATGGAAGGCCGGCGAGCCGGTGTCGCTGTCGCCGACGGAGTTCACGCTGCTGCGCTACTTCATCATCAAGCGGGCACAGTGCTGTCGAAGCCCAAGATCCTCGACCATGTGTGGCGCTACGACTTCGGCGGCGACGTCAACGTCGTCGAGTCGTACGTCTCCTACCTGCGGCGCAAGATCGACACAGGGGACAAGCGACTGCTGCATACCCTCAGGGGTGTCGGATATGTGCTCCGGGAACCGCGATGAGCGCTTGCGCGAAGAGCAGAGGACCGTGAGCGCTTGCGCGAAGAGCAGTGCCGCCGGCTGAGGATCACAATGGTGGCGTGGCAGGTGAGACCAGGCAACTAGCTGTCTCACAGGGAGGTTGTGAACGTGTAGGCGTTCGATCGGGTGACTGTCCGCCGATGCCGGTGTGGAGTCGGTGGTGATTGTAGTGATGCAGCCAGTCGGGGTAGGTCGATGCGCGGGCTTCGTCGGTCAGGTAGGGTGTCTGCGGCATAGGCCCATTCTTCGGTGAGGGTGCGGTTGAACCTCTCGGACTTGCCCGTTGGTTTGCGGCCGGTATGGGCGGGTCTTCGTGTGTGCAATGACAGATCCGAAAGCTTCGGCGAAAAGCTTTGAACGGTAACAGGATACCGTTGTCGTGTCAATACGCGGGTGATCACGATGCCGTGCTCAGCGAAGAACTGCTTGGCCCGGGTCCAGAATCCAGCGGCGGTTTCCTTGCGTTCGTCGCCGAGGATCTCCGAGTAGGCCAGCCGGGAGTGGTCGTCCACGGCGTGATGCAGGAAGGCGTAGCCACGGCCCTGCTTCTTGTTGTGCCGGTTGCCGATCGTGCGACCGAGCTTGCGATGCCCACCGCCATCGGGGATACGGCCGAGTTTCTTGATGTCGACATGGACCAGATCACCGGGCGCGGAGTGCTCGTAGCGGACGGGGTTGGGCCGGCGCACCGCCAGCCCGGTGTTCTGGTCGAGATGGCGCAACAGCGGCATCCGGTAGCGGCGAAGCACGGCCTGCACGGTGGAGCGGGCGATCTGCAGGTGAGCGGCGATGCGATGCGGTCCCCAGCGACGGGTGAAGCGCAGCTTGATGATCCGCCGTTCTCGCCGATCGGGAGCTGGTTCGGGGCTGAAGTGCGGACGGCTGGGCCGGTCGAGCATGGCCGCCGCACCCCGCCGACACGGTAGCGGTCGGCCCACTTCTTGGCCGTGGCCGGCGAGCAGCTGGAACCGTTCGGCGGCCCGGCGCAGCGGCCAACCCGGCCTCGACGACGCACTGGGCCAGCACGCAATCGGCCGCGTCGGAGTTAGGAAGGCATTAGGGTGAGACATGAGGACCTCTCGGTAACGGGGTGTGTGTGGTAACCACACCGATACCGGAGGTCCTCACCTACTTCTTCACACCACGCCGTTCACAACCTCCCCGGGCATTACAACTAGCTCGAGGTATTCCGCTTCGAGTGGGGCTGGTGGCGGCCACGCTGCTGTTGGTGGCATGCGGCCTGCTGGCGTCCGGCATCGCCGTCACCACGATCATGCAGCACAGCCTGATGAACCGCGTCGACGACACTTTGCTCGACGCGTCCCGGGGCTGGGCCCAGGTGCCGCGCCGGCTACCGGCGGTGACGGTCGACGATCCGAATCCGGCGCGTCCGCCATCGGACTTCTACGTCCGGGGCATCGACCCCGACGGGCACATCTGGATGGCGGTCAACGATCGCGCGCACGAACCGGCCCTGCCCGCGGACAACGACGTCGGGCCGGTCCCGGTCACCGTCGGTTCCGTCGACCACCCCGACGAGCTGTGGCGCGCGATGACGGTGCGTGGACTTCGCGGTGAACTCACGACGGTCGCGGTCGACCTGTCCAACGTGAAATCGACCGTACGGTCGCTGGTGTACACGCAGGCCGGGATCGGCGCCGCAGTTCTGCTGGTCCTCGGCATCGCGGGCTACGCCGTGGTGCACCGCAGCCTGCGGCCGCTCTCGGAGGTCGAGCGGACCGCCGCCGCGATCGCGGCGGGACAACTGGATCGCCGCGTGCCGGAGCGTGACCCGCGCACCGAGGTAGGCCGATTGTCGTTGGCGCTCAACGGAATGCTCGCTCAGATTCAGCAGGCGATGGCGTCGTCGGAATCCTCGGCGGAACAGGCGCGCACATCCGAGGAGCGGATGCGGCGCTTCATCACAGACGCCAGCCATGAGTTGCGGACCCCGTTGACCACGATCCGCGGATTCGCGGAGCTGTACCGGCAGGGCGCTGCCCGCGATGTCGAGATGTTGATGAGCCGCATCGAAAGTGAATCGGCCCGGATGGGGTTGCTCGTCGAGGACCTGCTGTTGCTGGCGCGACTCGACGCGCAGCGTCCTCTCGAACAGCGCCGCGTCGACCTGCTGGCGCTGGCCAGCGACACGGTCCACGACGCTCAGTCGATCGCCCCGCAGCGCAAGATTCGGATGGAGCTCTTCGACGGCCCTGGGACGCCGGAGGTGCTCGGGGACGAGGCCCGGCTGCGGCAGGTGTTTTCGAACCTGGTGGTCAATGCGCTGCAGCACACCCCTGATTCCGCAGGTGTCACCGTGCGGGTGGGCACCGAGGAGGACAGCACGGTCGTCGAGGTCTGCGACGAGGGGCCGGGCATTAGCCCGGAGGACGCGCAGCGGGTGTTCGAGCGCTTCTACCGGGCGGATTCGTCGAGGGCACGGGCCAGCGGCGGCACGGGCCTCGGCCTCTCGATCGTGGACTCGCTGGTGTACGCGCACGGCGGCAGAGTCACCGTCACCACCGCGCCGGGTTGTGGGTGCCGCTTCCGCGTCAGCCTGCCGCGCTTCACCGAGATGGGGGTGCCGGTCAGAGCAGCTTCGCCAGCGCGTCCTTGATCTTCGACTGAGCCTCGTCGAGGGACTCTGCCGACGGGTTCTGGTCGACGTTGGCGAAACCGAAGTCCGACAGGTTGCGTGCGGGGAACACATGCACGTGAAGGTGCGGTACCTCCAGCCCGGCGATGATGACCCCCGACCGCTCCGTGTCGAAGGCCGTGCAGACGGCCTTGCCGATGAGCTGGGAGACCTCCATGACCCTGGCGAACACCGCAGGCTCGATGTCCTGCCAGTTGTCGAGCTCCGCGCGCGGTACGACCAGCGTGTGGCCCTGCGTCATCGGCGCGATCGTCAGGAACGCCACGATGTCGTCGTCCTCGTAGACGAATCGGCCGGGGATCTCGCCGTTGATGATCTTGGTGAACACGGTCGCCATGACGCCCACGCTACTCAACGGGGCTGCGCTGCGTTTGTGTACACAGCTGAGTGCGACGGCGGCCGGTCTGATGCTGACTGCTTAACATCACAGTTGCACCAACGGCCGTCTAGCGGCGGAAAAGCGAACGCAACTAGCCCTTCATTCCATCGCTGCTATTCAGAGTAGGCGGCCACGTCCATGATCGAAAGTGCCTATCAGCGGTTCGCCCCTGGCTAGCCTGGCGACATGCTGGGATTGATGCAGGATCGGCCACTGATGATCTCGTCGTTGATCGAGCACGCCGCGGCGTTCCACGGTGACGCCGATATCGTCTCGCGGCTTCCGGAGGGCCCGATCCGCCGTACGACGTGGCGCGCGGTCAACGAGCAGTCCAAGCAGGTCGCCAACGCTCTGGCCGAACTGGGGGTCGAGCAGGGTGATCGGGTCGCCACGCTCGCGTGGAACAGTGACCGACACCTCGCGCTCTACTTCGGGGTTTCGGGTTCCGGTGCCGTCATGCACACCGTCAACCCGCGGCTGTTCCCCGAGCAGATCGCCTACATCGTCAACCATGCCGAGGACCGGATTCTGTTCTTCGACATCACGTTCGCCGCGCTGGTGCAGCAACTGGCTCCCGAGTTGAGCACAGTGCAGACCTTCGTCGCGATGACGGATCGCGACCACATGCCCGACATCCCGGCCATCCCGGAAGGGGGTCTACTGTGCTGGGATGACGTGATCGGCAGGCAGTCCACCCGTTACGACTGGCCCGAGTTCGACGAACGCAGTGCATCGTCGCTGTGTTACACCTCGGGCACCACCGGGAACCCGAAAGGTGTTCTCTACTCGCATCGTTCGACGATGCTGCACGCGATGCTGTCGCTGTCGCGGGACACGTTCGACATCCACAGCGGAACCACGCTGCTCCTGGTCGTCCCGATGTTCCACGCGAATGCCTGGGGGACACCGTATTCGGCGGCGATGGTGGGCGCCAAGCTCGTTCTGCCCGGACCGCACCTCGACGGCGAGAGCGTGTACCAGCTTCTGAAGGACGAACGCGTCACCATCATGCAGGGCGTGCCGACCGTGTGGATGATGCTGTTCGCCTACCTCGACGAGCACCCTGAGATCGACGCGCGCGAGATCGGGCTGGAGTGGGCCGGGGTCGGCGGGTCGGCCCCGTCCCGGACGATGCTGGCGCGCATCGAGGAGGACCTGGGCGCCGAGGGTGGCCAGGGGTGGGGGATGACCGAAACCAGCCCGATCTGTGTGGTCGGCAGGTTGCTGCCCAAGCATGCCGCGCTCTCCGCGGAGGAACAGCGGAAGGTCAAGCTCAAGCAGGGGCGCGGTGTCTGCGGGGTGGAGCTGAAGATCGTCGACGAGTCCGGCTCCCGATTGCCTTGGGATGGAAAGGCATCCGGTGAGGTGTTCGTCCGCGGACCGTGGATCGCCAGCGGCTACTTCAAGGGTGAGGGCGGTGACAAGCTCGACGCCGAAGGCTACTTCCCGACAGGTGACGTCGCCACCATCGACCCCGATGGGTACCTGCACCTCGTCGACCGCACCAAGGACGTCATCAAGTCAGGCGGGGAGTGGGTCAGCTCGATCGACCTGGAGAACGCCGCCATGGGCCACCCAGCGATCGCCGAGGCCGCCGTCATCGGGGTGCCGCACCCGAAGTGGCAGGAGCGACCCCTGCTCGTCGCCGTACTACGCAAGGGGCACAGCGCCACTCGCGACGAGATTCTCGAATATCTGGCCGGCGAGGTCGCCAAGTGGTGGCTGCCCGACGACGTGGTGTTCGTAGACGAATTGCCGCACACCGCCACCGGCAAGGTGCTCAAACTGAGCCTGCGCGAGCAGTACCGCGACCACACACTGCCTACGGCGTGACCTGCGCCGCGATCTCGTCGATGGTCCACGGCGGGTCGTCGTGGTGTCCGCGATACGCCACCACGGCGGGCGTCTGGCGATCGAAGCGGCCGACGAATCCGCCTGCGGCGATGAAGATCTGGCCCGTGACGTCCTTGGCCAGATCACTGGCGAGGTAGGCATAGGTGGGAGCGACATACTGCGGTGGCGCCGCGTCGAGCGCACCCTGCATGCTGATCTCGTCGAGCAGCCCGCGACGGTTGAGCTCGGCGATGTGTGCCTCGTAGTCCGAGCCGGTCGACAGGCGCGTCTTCGCGCCGGGGCACACCACGTTCGCGCGCACCCCGTGCTCCTTGAGTTCGGCGGCGATGGCCAGCGTCAGGCTGTTGACCGCGCCCTTGCCCGCCGGATAGCCCGTGCCGCCGTAATCGCCGAGGAACGCGAACGAACTCGTATTGACGATGGCCCCCGAACCCTGCTGCGCCATAAGCGGAGCCGCCGCGCGGCAGGTCTGGAAGGCGGTGCCAAGATGCGCGTCCATCAGGCCCTGGAACTGCGCGGAAGTGACGTTCAGGATCGACGACCCGACCGGTTCGGCGGTGCCCGCGCAATTGACCAGGATGTCGATCCGGCCGAACTCGCGGACGCATGTGTCGATCAGCGCGTCCGCGACAGCTGGGTCGGCCGGCGACCCGGGATGCGCGACGGCGCCCGGAATGCCTTGTGCCGCCTCGGAGGCTGCGGTTTCGTCGCGGCCGTTGACCACGACGCCGGCACCGAGGGCCCCCAGTAGTTCGGCGACCGCCAGGCCCACGCCCCGCGTGCCGCCGACGACCACTGCGCTACGGTCTTGCAAGGGCCCGGCGGACCACGAGCTAATCCCCGGTCTCCTTCTGGGAGAACGTCATCGCGTCCATGTTCCAGTAACCGCGCAGGTTGGTGATCAGGCCTGCGTCGTCGACTCGATACGTGAACACCCCACGGACCGTGGCCACGAATCCGTTCGGGAACGTGGTCTCCAGCACGAGGATGTAGGCGATCTCGGTCGGACTGCTGGACGGGAAGGTCTCCTCGCACGTGACGCGCAGCTGGTTCGGACCGATGTTGGTGTCGTAGAAGGCCGCGAGGGCGTCCTTGCCACGTACACCGGTGCCGTCGGGGTTGGTGACGGCCTCGCCGATCGGATCCTCGACGACGACGTCGTCGGACATCAGCGCGAGCCAGCCCTCCCGGTCGCCGGACTGCACGCACCGCCAGGAATTCCGTGATGCTGCGACTACCGGCGCGAGTTCGGTTGTTTCGGTCATGACGGTTTACCGGTCGGCGTCGGTGTAGCGGATGACGCCGCGGATGTTGCGGCCTTCCAGCATGTCCTTGTAGCCGTCGTTGATCTGCTCCAGCTTGTACTGCCGGGTGACCATGTCGTCGAGGTTGAGCCGGCCCGCCTTGTACATCGACAGCAACTGCGGGATGTCGTGGTGCGGGTTGCCGCCACCGAAGATGGTGCCCTGCAGGTTCTTCTGCAGCAGGGTCAGCATCGACAAGTTCAGCGTCACATCGGAATTCGCCATGTTGGCGACCGCGGTGACCACGCACGTCCCGCCCTTGGCCGTGATGTTGAGGTAGTTGTCGATCTCTTCACCGTGGAGCTCACCGGTGGTGATGATGGTCTTATGGCCATCCGGCCCTGGGTGACCTCGGCGACGCCGCCCATCGCGGAGAAGATGTCGGGGTAGGCGTGGGTGGCGCCGAACTTGAGGGCTTGATCGCGCTTCCACTCGACCGGGTCGACGGCGAAGATGTTGCGCGCGCCTGCGTTCAGTGCGCCCTGCAGAGCGCCCATGCCGACGCCGCCGATGCCCGCGATGACGACGTCGTCGCCCGGGCGGACGTTGGCGCTGCGCACGGCGGAGCCATAGCCGGTGGTGACACCGCAGCCCACGAGGCAGGCGACCTCGAACGGGATGGACGGGTCGATCTTCACGACGGAGCTCTTGTGCACGACCATGTACGGGCTGAAGGTGCCGAGCAGGGTCATCGGGATGACGGGGGTGCCGTCGGCCGCGTGGATGCGGTGGGTGTTGTCGGAGACCGCGGTGCCCTGGAGCAGCATGGCTCCGAGGTCGCAGAGGTTACGCAGACCGGCCTGACAGGACGGGCACGCGCCACACGACGGGATGAACGACAGCACGACGTGGTCGCCGGGCTCGAGGCCTTCGACGCCGGGGCCGACCTCGGTGACGATGCCTGCGCCCTCGTGGCCGCCGAGTACCGGGAAACCCGCCATCGGGATGTCCCCGGTCACCAGGTGGTGGTCGGAATGGCACATGCCCGAGGCTTCCATCTGGATCTTGACCTCGTCCTTGACGGGGTCACCGATCTCGATCTCCTCGATCGTCCACGGCTGGTTGAATTCCCAGATCAGGGCGCCTTTGGTCTTCATCTCTCCTGCTTTCGACTAGAGCCTCTAGTACCAGACTAGAGGCTCTAGTTAGCCATATCACAGCACCCCCAAGCAACTGCTTGGTGGTGGGCTACCAAATGGAAACGGGGGCCTCGCCCAGCGGGTAATAACCGGGCAGCTTCTCCCCGGCCAGCGAGCGTTCGATGCGCTTCTGCATCGTGGGGGTGAGGTCGCCGGACTCGATCAACTTCAGGAACGCCTTCTGCACGTGGCCGAAGTCGAAGAAGTCGCGCTGCCACTCGATCAACAGATCGTCGTTCAGCCGGAACCAGCTGCCGCCGATGCCGTAGATCTCGTCGCGGGTGCCGTCGCTCTTGTTCGCGATCTGCTTCCAGAAGCCGACGATCTCGTTCTGCTTCTCGTCGATCAGGACCTTCTGGTACTCGTAGACCCAGTTCTCCAGGCCCTCCATCTCCAGGCCGAGCGCGACGTCGCGGATCTCGTCCTTGTTGACGCACATGACGTCTTCCTTGGGACCGATGTTCCAGCCATAGGTCGCGTCGTCGGTGTAGAAGTCCGCAAGCGGCTTCCAGTCGCCGGCTTTCTCGGCGTCCTGGTTGGCCTTCAGCCAGCGCTGGACCCAGTCTTCGAGCTGTTCTCTTGACGCCATTGTCACTTCTCCTTGATGGATAGTGCTCGGGTGGGACACATGTCGACCGCCATCTCCACTGCGTCGCGGAGCTCGTCGGGAGGTTCGGGGTCGAGGATCTCGACGACGCCGCGTTTGGGGACCCTGAAGACGTCGGGCGCCTCCAGTTCGCACATGGCGTGGCCCTGGCACAGGTCCTCGTCGAGTTCAACGCGGTAGCAACCCACGGGCTCAGTCCTTCTCGATTCCCCGGTCGCTACGCTCTCCCCCGCAAGCGGAGGTGCCCCCAGCCCGCCGTCGACTCGCTTGCGGTAGCGCACCTTCGCCGGCTGCGCCAGCTGCACGACCATCTTGGAGTGGTCGTTCTGGTAGCTCTCCGACGGGCTGCGACATCTCGAACTCGTACTCCCGCAACAGCACCGAGAAGATCGCCTTGATCTGCATCTGGGCGAATGCGGCACCGACGCAGCGGTGCTTGCCCGCGCCGAACGGGATCCAGGTCCACCGGTTGACCAGATCCTCCTGCCGCGGCTTCTCGTAGCGATCGGGATCGAAGTCGTCCGGGTTGGGGAAGTCCTCGGGGATGCGATTGGAGATCGCAGGCGACGCGGCGACCATCTGTCCCTTGTGGATCGGGAAACCGGCCACTTCGAACTCGTCCTGGGCCACCCGCATCAGGATGATCAGCGGCGGATGCAGGCGCAGCGTCTCCTTGAGCGCGTTGTCGATCTTCGGAATCTGGCGCAGCGCATGGAAACTCACCTCCTGGCCGTCGGAGTAGAGCTCGTCGAGTTCCTGCTGGACCTGGGCGTAGTAGTCAGGATGGCGGAGCAGCTCGATCAGCGTCCAGCTCGACGTGCCCGAGCTGGTGTGGTGGCCGGCGAACATCAGCGAGATGAACATGCCGGTGACTTCATTGGCCGAGAACCGGGGGTTGCCCTCGTCGTCCTTGATCGACACCAGGACGTCGAGCAAGTCGCGATCCTCTTTACCCTTCGGCGGGTTGGCGATCCGGCCGTGCATGATTTCCTGAACCAGCGCAACGAGTTTGACGCGCGACTCGTCGCGGATGCGGAAACTCTCGATGTCCAGGTAGGGGTCGACGTAGCACAGCGGGTCGGTCCCACGCTCGAGTTGGTGGTAGTACTGCGCAAAGCGGCTGTCGAGCTGCTCGCGGAACTTCAGCCCGATCAGGCACGCCGTCGAGGTGTAGATCGTCAACTCCGAGAAGAAGTCCAGCAGCTCGATCTCGCCTTCATCACCCCAGTCGGCGATGATCTTCTTGACCTCGTTCTCGATGGTGGCCGCGTGGCCTTTCATCTGCTCGCCGCGTAGGGCGGTGTTGTGCAACATCTCCGCCCGCCGCTCGGGATCGGCGTCGAACACCACGCCCTCGCCGAAGATCGGGGTCATGAACGGATAGGCCTCGGCCTGGTTGAGGTCGCTGTCGCTGGAGCGGAAGAAGAACTCGTTGGCCTCCGCGCCGGACAGCATCACCACCTGCTTGTCGGCGAGCTGGAACCAGCCGGCATCGCCGCACTCTTGGCGAATGCGCTTCATCAGGCCGATCGGATCGGTGCGGAACTCCTCCAGGTGGCCGTGTTCCTCGTCTTCACCGCCGGAGACGCGGGGGACAATCGCAGTCGTCATACGGGGTCCTTTCCCTGGTCGCTTCGCTCCGGCCCGCCGGCCAGGTTCTCCTCGTTCAAGATGAGTTTCTGACGCTCAGCCGGCGCAGTGTTCAACGGGGCTTCGGGCTGGAGCTCCATGTTCGCGATGAAGCCGCCCCTCGGGGTTTCGGCGACGAAGGTGATGGCGCGCCCGAGGTCGGCGGCGCGCAGGAAGTAGTCGTGGCGGGCCTGGCCCCACTTGGCCCAGTCCTCGAGCGCGGGTCCGATCAGATCGGCCGGCAGGCTCCAGCCCATCGACGTCTTGGTCGGGCCGGGGTGCACGATCGACGCGCGCACACCGGTGCCCTCGAGTTCCATCTGATAGTTGGTGACCATCGCCACGAGGGCGGCCTTGGCCGCGCCGTAGGCACCCATATGCGGCCGTTGCCGCAGGGCCACATCCGAACCCACGAAGATCAGGTCGCCACGCTGGCGCTCGATCATGCCGGGTAGCACGGCAGTGGCCACCCTGTTGGCGCCGATCAGGTGGATTTGGATCTGTGATTCGAACTGCTCGGTGCTGATCGCGTCGAGCTTGCCGAAATAAGTGTCACCCGCCCCGGCGACGAGTACCTCGATGTCGCCGAGCTCGGAGGTCGTCTGCTCGACAGCGGCCTTCACCGAATCCGGGTCGGTGACGTCGAGATGCACCGCGATGGCTTCCCCGCCGTCGGCGCGGATCTTGTCGACGATCTCCTGGAGCTTCTCGACCCGGCGCGCACCGAGAGCAACCGGAAACCCATGAGCGGCAAGCTCGATCGCGGTCGCTTCACCGATTCCGGACGACGCGCCTGCGACCAGGGCGGGACGGCGGTCGGGCAGCGGATCAAATCGAGGCATTCATATGGCCTTTCAGCGGACCTGGATGGAGATGGGAAGGTGGGCGAATCCGCGAACGTTGCTGGAGTGGACGCGGACGGCGTTGGCCTCGTCGACCTCATACCCGCGGATTCGCTTGAACAACTCGGCCAGGGCCACCCGTGCCTCCATGCGCGCCAGGTGCGCGCCGAGGCAGAAGTGAGCGCCACTGCCGAAACTCTGGAGCTTTGACCCGATCTCGCGCCCGATGACGTAGTCGTCCGGTTTTTCGAAGACGCGTTCGTCGCGGTGCGCTGAACCGGGAAGCAGTAACACCACATCGCCGTCGGGAATGGTGGTGTCGTAGAGCGTCAACTCGCCGGCCACGGTGCGCGCCAGGATCTGGCTCGACGTGTCGTACCGCAATGTTTCCTCCACCCACAGCGGAATACGATCGAGGTCGTCGTACACCGGGGTGAGCTGGTCGGGGTTGCGATGCCCCCAGAACGCGGCATTGGCAAGCAGTTTGGTGGTGGTCTCGTTGCCTGCGATCACCATCAGGAACATGAAGCCGATGATCTCGTCGTCGGTGAGCCGGTCGCCGTCGATCTCGGCTTCGAGCAGCGCCGAGGTCAGATCGTCCGACAGCTTCTTGCGACGCTCGGCGACCATCTCCTGGTAATAGACGATCAGATTGAGCGACGCTTCGATGGCCGAGCCCGGAACGTCGGTGACGCCTTCCTCGCGGTGCATCACGGCGTCGGCCCAGGCGCGGACCTGGACACGGTCGGCGTCGGGGACACCCATCAGCTCGGAGATCACGTCCATGGGTAGCTTGCCCGCGAATTCGTCTACGTAGTCGGCGGTTTCGTTGCTGTGGGCTTTCTCCAGCAGAACCTCAAGATGCTGGACCGCGATCTCGGTAACCCGCGGTTCGAGCTCACGGATCCGCCGTGGGGTGAACCCTTTCGACACCAGCGTGCGCAGGCGCAGATGGTCGGGGTCGTCCATGGCGAGGAACGACATCGTCTTCGAGGCGTGCGGGCCTCGGGAGGCCGGGTCGAGCGAGACGCCGAACTTGTTGGACAGCGTGGTGCTGTTGCGGAAGCCCTGCAGGACGTCGCGGTGACGGGACAGCGCCCAGAACCCGAGTTCGGAGTTGCGGTACAACGGCGCCTCGTCGCGCAGACGCTTGTAGTACGGGTACGGATCCTCGTGGAAGTCGTAGTTGTAGGGGTCGAGCGTGACTTCACTGATCGTCATATTTTTTCGTCTCCGACGATGAGGCCGACCACGTAGCTCAACCGGTCGGCGATCTGGTGGTACGTGAACGCGCCGCTGCCGGCATTGACCAGCGCGCCGAAGAACGTCATTTCGAGTGCGGCAAGAGTGCGGGGGTCGGCATCGGGGCCGACGGCGGCGCGGATGCGACGGTGGATTTCGCTGCCGATGCGCTCGCGGACGGTGCGCACGGCGGCGTCATTGCCTGACAGCAGCGCCGTGGTGCACGCCGCCGCCACGTCGGGTTCGTCGGCGACCATCAGCGCCATACTGCGCAGCGTCTTCTCGACCCGTTCGACTGCGCTGTCGTTGACGTCGGTGAAGTAGTCGACCTGCTGCATGAGGCTCAGGTAGATCTCGGCGATCAGGTGGTTCTTCGACGAGAAGTAGGTGTAGGCGGTGGCGGGGGCGACCTTGGCCCGGGCAGCGACCGCGCGCACGGTCAGATCGGCGTACGACGACTCGCGCAGCATTTCCAGACCCGCGGCAAGAACCTTGCGGAAAGTTTCTTCCTGCCGGCGGTTACGAGGCGGGTGCCCCGGCTCATCGCTGAGCGCGACAAAGGCATCACTGGACACATGTCCAAGTTATCCGAAACCAAGCCCCGCAGGCAAGCGCAAACACCAAATACCAGTTCAACTGGTGTTTGAGGCCGGGTTTGTGTTGCATCCTTGCTTGTCGCCGTTGTCGAGAGCTATGGTTCGGTGGAACTCTGTCGGACACTTGTCCAGGAATCAGATACAGGAGGTCGGATGGCAATCCTGGCCGATCGCGAAAGCCGGCTGCTCATCGACGGCAAGCTCGTCGCCGGAAGCTCGGGCACGTTCCCCACGATCAACCCCGCCACCGAAGAGACGCTCGGCGTCGCTGCCGACGCAAGCACCGAAGACATGGGTGCGGCGATCGGTGCGGCGCGGCGCAGCTTCGACGAGACGGACTGGTCGACCAACGTGGAGTTGCGGGTGCGGTGCATCCGTCAGCTCCAGGAGGCGATGCGCACCCACGTCGAAGAACTGCGGGAGCTGACCATCTCCGAGGTCGGCGCGCCGCGAATGCTGACAGCGGCGGCCCAACTCGAAGGGCCGGTCGACGACCTGAGTTTCTGCGCCGACACCGCCGAGTCCTACCAGTGGAGCAGCGACCTCGGTCTCGCGTCGCCGATGGGTATCAAGACCCGCCGCACGGTCGCCCGCGAAGCCATCGGCGTCGTCGGTGCGATCACGCCGTGGAACTTCCCCCACCAGATCAATCTCGCCAAGATCGGGCCCGCGCTCGCCGCGGGAAACACGTTGGTGCTCAAGCCGGCTCCCGACACGCCGTGGGCCGCCGCGGTGCTCGGTGAGCTGATCGCCGAGCACACCGACTTCCCCGCGGGCGTTGTCAACATCGTCACCTCAAGTGACCACGGCGTCGGTGCACTGTTGTCGAAAGATCCACGGGTGGACATGGTTTCGTTCACCGGGTCGACCAATACCGGTCGCGCCGTGATGGCAGACGGCTCGGTCACCCTCAAGAAGGTCTTCCTGGAGCTCGGTGGGAAGTCGGCGTTCCTGGTTCTCGATGACGCCGACCTCGCCGGCGCCTGCTCGATGGCGGCCTTCACCGCGTCGATGCATGCGGGCCAGGGCTGCGCGATCACCACCCGGCTCGTCGTTCCCCGAGCCCGGTACGACGAGGCCGTCGAAGCCGCCGCCGCAACCATGGGCGGCCTGAAACCGGGAGACCCGAACAAGCCCGGCACGATCTGCGGTCCCGTCATCTCGGCGCGGCAACGCGACCGCATTCAGGAGTACCTCGACTCCGCGACGGCCGAAGGCGGCAGGTTCGCTTGTGGTGGTGGGCGTCCCGCCGACCGCGACACCGGGTTCTTCATCGAGCCGACGGTGATCGCCGGCCTGGACAACAATGCCAAGGTCGCCCGTGAGGAGATCTTCGGCCCGGTGCTGACGGTCATCGCCCATGACGGCGACGACGACGCGGTCCGGATCGCCAACGACTCGCCCTACGGTCTGTCGGGCACGGTGTTCTCACCGGACCTGGAGCGCGCCAACGGCGTTGCGGCACGACTGCGGGTGGGCACGGTCAACATCAACGGCGGCGTCTGGTATTCGGCGGACATGCCGTTCGGTGGTTACAAGCAATCCGGCATCGGCCGGGAAATGGGGCTCGCGGGTTTCGAGGAATACCTTGAGATCAAGGCGATCGCCACGGCAGCGAACTAGAGGAGACAAAAGAGTGGGCCTGTACGGGGATCAGTTCACGGAGAAGGTCGCGATCGTCACCGGTGCCGGCGGCGGCATCGGCCAGGCATACGCCGAAGCGTTGGCCCGCGAGGGTGCGGCTGTCGTCATCGCCGACGTCAATCTCGAGGGTGCCCAGAAGGTCGCCGACGGCATCAAGGGTGAGGGCGGTAACGCGCTGGCCGTTCGGGTCGACGTATCCGACATCGACTCGGCCAAGGAGATGGCCGCGCAGACGCTTTCGGAGTTCGGCGGCATCGACTACCTGGTCAACAACGCGGCGATCTTCGGCGGCATGAAGCTCGATTTCCTGATCACCGTCGACTGGGACTACTACAAGAAGTTCATGAGCGTGAACCTCGACGGCGCCCTGGTGTGCACCCGCGCGGTGTACCGCAAGATGGCCAAGCGCGGTGGCGGCGCGATCGTGAACCAGTCGTCGACCGCGGCCTGGCTGTACTCGAACTTCTACGGGCTGGCCAAGGCCGGTGTCAACAGCCTGACTCAGCAGCTGGCCACCGAACTCGGCGGCCAGAACATCCGCGTCAACGCCATCGCGCCGGGGCCGATCGACACCGAGGCCAACCGGACCACGACGCCGCAGGAGATGGTGGCCGACATCGTCAAGGGCATCCCGCTGTCGCGCATGGGCGAGGTGGACGACCTGACCGGCATGTGCCTGTTCCTGCTGTCGGACCAGGCGAAGTGGGTGACGGGACAGATCTTCAACGTCGACGGCGGACAGATCATCAGATGAGCACCGACGAGCGCTCGCGCGAGGAGCTGACGGGCAGTGTGAAGCTGGGCTACATCGGGCTCGGCAATCAGGGTGCGCCGATGGCCAAGCGGCTGGTCGAATGGCCCGGCGGGCTCATTGTTTTCGACGTGCGCACCGAATCCATGACGCCGCTGGCCGAGCTCGGCGCGACGCTGGCCGACAGCGTGGCCGATGTGGCGAAAGCCGACGTCATCAGTGTCACGGTGCTCACCGATGCTCAGGTCCGTGACGTGGTCGGCGAGCTCGGCGCGCACGCCGCGCCCGGCACCGTCATCGCGATCCACTCGACCATTGAGCCCGGCACTGCCGTCGAGCTGGCCGAGCAGCTGCGGCCCAAGGGCATTCACGTCGTCGACGCTCCGGTCAGCGGTGGCGCCGGTGCGGCGGACAAAGGCGAGCTCGCGGTCATGGTCGGGGCGGATGACGAGGCGTACGCCTTGGTCAAGCCGGTGTTCAAGCAGTGGGCGTCGATGGTGGTCCGTGCCGGTGAGCCTGGCGCCGGAACCCGGATGAAGATCGCGCGCAACATGCTGACCTTCATCGGGTTTACCGCCGCCTGCGAGGCATCCAAGCTTGCCGAGGCAGCGGGTATCGATCTGCAGAAACTCGGCAGGGTGGTGCGCCACAGCGACGCGCAGAGCGGCGGCCCCGGCGCGATCATGGCCAGGGACGACACGAAGCCGCTGCAGCCCGACCACTTCCTGTACGACATGTTCGTCCACACCCGCGGCCTGGCCGAGAAGGACCTTCGGTTGGCCCTCCGGCTGGGCGAAGCTACCGGAGTGGACCTGCCGCTGGCTGAGATAGCGCTTCGTGACCTGGCCGCCGGACTGGGTGTGCCGCACACGACTTCGACGGTGGAGGAGTAGCTCGTGGACGAGCTTCGCAAAAAGGGCCTTGAGAAGATGAACGAGGTCTACGGCTGGGAGATGCCGGACATGCCCGGCGACTACTTCGCGCTGACGGCCGATCACCTCTTCGGCACCATCTGGACGCGGCCGGGACTCTCGATGCGCGAGAAGCGCATGATGACGCTGACTTGCGTGACTGCGCTGGGCATCTCGGAGCTCGCGGAGATCCAGGTCAACGCCGCGCTGCACAACGGCGAGCTCACGGTCGAAGAGCTCAAGGAGATGGCGATCTTCCTGACGCACTATCTCGGCTTCCCGTTGGGCTCCAAGCTCGACGGCGTGGTCACGAAGGTGGCGGGCAAGCGAAAAAAGGACGCGGAACGGGGTAGCAGTGAAGATAAAAAAGGCAATGTCAACGCGGCGTTGAAGATGCACTCGGGAAGCAAGCTCGATGATGAGTAGATATGCCGCGCTCTCGCGCAAAGAACTCGCGACTCTGGTACCCGAGTTGCTGTTGATCGGTCAGTTGATCGACCGTTCCGGAATGGCTTGGTGCATTAGCAATTTCGGTCGCGAGGAGATGGTGCAGATCGCGATCGAGGAATGGGCGGCGTCCAGCCCGCTGTACACCAAGCGGATGCAGAAGGCGCTCAAGTACGAGGGCGTCGACATCTTCACGCTGTTCAAGGGCCTGCAGCTCGACATCGGTGCGCCGCCGCAGTTCATGGATTTCCGCTACGTCGTGCACGATCGGTGGCACGGCGAGTTCTACCTCGATCACTGTGGCGCGCTAATGGACGTCGAGCCGATGGGCGAGGACTACGTCAAGGGCATGTGCCACGACATCGAAGATCCCACCTTCGACGCGACGGCGCTGGCCACCAACCGCAAGGCTCAGGTTCGGCCGATCCACCGGCCGCCGAGGTCGTCGCCCGATCAGCATCCGCACTGCCGGTGGACGGTCATCATCGACGAGTCCTATCCCGAGGTTCCGTTCATCCCCGCGATGGACATCGTCGGCGCCACCCGTGCGTACCACACCGAGCTGGAGCCGATCGATCCGAATGACGAAGGCATGGCGGATTATTCGGGAGAGTTGCTCGCCGATGTCGACTTCGGTGCGTTCTCGCATTCGGCGCTGGTCCGGATCGCCGACGAGGTCTGCCTGCAGATGCACCTGCTGGTGAAGTCGTTCACTCTCGCAGTCGAGAAGCGTGCCAAGGACGACGCGGCGCTCGCGCGGTCGATTCGCACCAAGCAGCTGATCGGCATCGCGGGGGTGGCTGCCGAGCGAATCCACAAGGCACTCAAGCTTTCCCGCGACGCCAAGGGAGCGCTGCGGGTGCTGGAGCTTCACCCTCTGCTGAACCCGGCCGCTTATGTGTACGCCGACGTCGACCCCGACTTCGTCCACGTGCGTACGTCACCTGCGTATGACGACGGATCCTGGATCTCCCTGGTGTCGCCCGTGGCCGATCTGCCCTTGCAGGCCATTGTGCAGGCGGTTGACCCGCATCTGCGCGCCGAGGTCTCCGGCACCGAATCCGACTGGACCGTGCGGGTCATCGAGACCGACACCGCAGCCAAGAAGCTGTCCGAGGTCGAGGTGACAGAGTTCAGTGGCGGCGCGTCGTGGGTGTTCGAGGAACGGAAGTCGTTGCCGCTCACCGTGGTCTGACGGCGCACTACCCCCGGAGTAACGCGTTCCCGACCCACCGGCGTAAGTAGGCCCGCAGGTCGTCCCCGTGGCGCGGTGGGCGGCCGGGGTCGAGGACGAACGACTGGATGATGCGCAACAGGTGCTCGGACAGCTGGTCGAGGTCGGTGTCGTCGATATCCGGCCGCCGTCCAGTCGACGTCGAGGCGACCGACCATGTCGCGCCCGAAGCGCAGCGCTATGTCGGACGTGACCGACTGGATGTGGGTCGACCCGCCGGGGACCATGATGAGCCCGATGTACTTCTCCCGGGGCAACCATTCCAGCGCCGTCGCGACCGCCTCGGTGACCGCCTCGGAGGGATCGGTGATGCCAGTCATGTGCGCGGTCAGCCGATCGAGAAAACCGTCGACGGCGTGGACCGCCGCGGCGACCAGCAGCGCCTCGGTGCTGGAGAAATACCGATACACCGTCTGGCGCGTGACGCCGACGGTGCGCGCCACATCGGAGATGCTGAAGTCGGCGCCACGCTCCTCGATGGCCTTGCCTGCGGCCTCGAGGATGCGGGCGACAGCCTCCTCGTCTGAGCCGGGCTTGGCCCCTGACCAACCGTGGGTGCGCACGATGGAACCATAGGCCACCCACGGCCGCTGATCCAACTGTCCGACTCCTCAACGCGGCTCGTGCCTCGCCGCTTGATCGTCGTCGACGGCTGGATAACTGTCCGACTCCTCAACGCGGCTCGTGCCTCGCCGCTTGATCGTCGTCGGACTACCTGTAGGCGACCTGCAGGTCCTTGACCCCGTTGATCCATCCCGAGCGGAGCCGCTGGGGTTCAGCCAGTTTCGAGATGTCGGGGATCTGGTCGGCGATCTCGTTGAACATCAGTTTGATCTCCATGCGGGCAAGGTTGGCGCCGATGCAGAAATGCGCACCGTTGCCGCCGAAGGCCAAGTGCGGATTGGGATTTCGCAGGATATCGAACTCGAACGGTCGGTCGAACACCTCATCGTCGAAGTTCGCCGAGCTGTAGAACAGCCCAACGCGCTGCCCCTTGGTGATCGTGACCCCACCGATCTCGACGTCTTCGAGGGCGGTGCGCTGGAAACAGTGCACCGGGGTGGCCCAGCGGATGATCTCGTCGATCGCCGTCTCGGGCCGCTCGCGCTTGAACAGCTCCCACTGGTCGGGGTTCTCGAAGAAGGCGTTCATGCCGTGCGTCATCGCGTTGCGAGTGGTCTCGTTGCCCGCGACCGCGAGCAGGATGACGAAGAACGCGAACTCGACCTCGCCCAGGGGCTCATTGGTCTCGCCGCCTTCTTCACCTAGATCTGCCTCGATGAGCCGGGTGACGATGTCGTCGGCCGGACAGCGGCGGCGCTCCTCGGCCATGGTGTACGCGTAGCCCATCAGCTCCGCGTTGGCCGTGGTGGGGTCGGAGTCGAAGTCGGGGTCGTCGGTGTTCATGATCGCGTTGGTCCAGTGAAAGAGCTTCTCGCGGTCGTCTTCTGGAACTCCGATGAGGTCGGCGATCGCGAGCAGCGGAAGCGTCATCGCCACATCGTCGACAAAATTGCCGCTGTCCTTCTCCGCCGCGCTGCGCACGATCTCGCGGGCCGCCTCGGCGAGCTTCTCCTCCATACCGGAGATCGCCCGCGGGGTGAACAGCCGGGAGACGATCTTGCGCAGGCGCGTGTGTTCGGGCGCATCGTGGTTGATCAGTAACGCCTTGGTGAGGTCGAGTTGCTCGGCGGTCACCCCGTCGGGCAGTCGCATCACGGCACCCTTGGCATTGGTGGACCACAGCGTGTTGTTGCGCGAGATCGACTTGATGTCCTCATGGCGGGAGATCACCCAGTAGCCGCCGTCGTCGAAGATCGACTCCGCCTGCTCGTTCCACCACACCGGCGCGGTCTTGCGCAGGCCGGCGAACTCGGTGACGGGGATGCCTTTGAGCAGGACGTCCGGGTCGGTGAAGTCAAACCTGGGCGGCAGGAACGGACAGCTTTCGGTGGTGGTCATCGGGAATCACTCCTGTGTGACGTACGGCACTTGCCCATGACCATACACTCCGCCGTGAACGTGTATGGCCGATGAGGTGGGTGCCCGGCGCACGCATGCCGCTAAGGTGGGCATCTGTGCACGTCCTGGTAGTGGGATCCGGAGCCCGTGAACACGCGCTGCTGCTTGCGCTGCGGCGCGACCCGGAGGTCGACGCGTTGTCGGTGGCGCCTGGCAACGCGGGTACCGCCGCCGTCGCCGACCAATACGAGGTCGACGTGACGTCCGGCGAAGCCGTCATCGCGCTGTCCCGGCGCATCGGCGCCGACCTCGTCGTCATCGGTCCGGAGGTTCCGCTGGTGCTCGGCGTCGCCGACGCGGTGCGCGCCGCAGGTATCGCCTGCTTCGGGCCGACCAAAGACGCTGCTCGCATCGAAGGATCGAAATCGTTCGCCAAGGACGTGATGACCACCGCGGGAGTGCGCACCGCGGGTAGCGAGATCGTCGACAACCCTGCCCATCTCGACGCCGCGCTGGACCGGTTCGGCCCGCCGGGTGGCCAGGTCGCGTGGGTGGTCAAGGACGACGGCCTCGCTGCGGGCAAGGGCGTGGTGGTGACGGCCGACCGGGATACTGCCCGAGCGCACGCCGCGAGCCTGCTCGACGCCGGACATCCGGTGCTTCTCGAGTCGTTTCTCGACGGACCCGAGGTGTCGCTGTTCTGTGTGGTGGACCGCGAGACGGTGGTGCCGCTGCTGCCCGCCCAGGACTTCAAGCGCGTCGGCGACGGCGACAGCGGACCCAACACCGGCGGGATGGGTGCGTACACGCCGTTGCCGTGGCTGCCTGCTGACGTGACCGCGAGCATCGTCGACGATATCGTGAAACCTGTTGCCGCCGAACTGGTCCGGCGCGGAAGCGCCTTCTCGGGGCTGCTCTACGCCGGTCTGGCCATCACGTCGAAGGGGCCTGCGGTCGTCGAGTTCAACTGCCGGTTCGGCGATCCCGAAACCCAGGCGGTCCTCGCGTTGCTGGATTCGCCGCTGGGCCAACTGCTGCGGGCCGCCGCGACGGGCGAGCTGGCCGCTCAGCCGCCGCTGCAGTGGCGGGACGGTTCAGCCGTCACGGTCGTGCTGGCTGCCGAGAACTACCCGGGCCGGCCGCGCGTCGGCGATGTCGTCCACGGTGCGGACGGCGGCTCCGTCCTTCACGCGGGCACCGCCCGACGGGACGACGGCAGCCTGGTGTCCTCGGGCGGTCGGGTGCTCTCGGTCGTCGGAACCGGTGACGATCTGGCGGCTGCCCGTGCGGCCGCCTACGCGACCATCGGCGCTATTCGATTGCCGGGCAGCCACTTCCGTAGCGACATCGGGCTGGCGGCAGCGGAGGGCAAGATCTCGCTCTAAGAGTCCAACAGGCAGGCTCAGGTCGTCAGGATCGGGGCCACCCAGCTGAGTTCGCCGGTCAGTTGCGAGGACCAGAATGCCGCGTTGTGCCCGCCGGGCGAGAATCCGCCCGCCGGTGGCGTGGGCAACTGAGCGATGAACTGCTGCGTCGACGAGTAGAACGGATCGTCGAAACCGCAGTCGATGCGCAGCGGGATGTCACCCCCGAGGCCGGGCAGCCCCCACACGCTGTTGGCTTCGTAGTCCGCGGCGCCGTCGAACGCACCAGGGGCGGCCGCTCCCGGCGAGGTCCACAGCGCGGGACTGACCGCGCAGATCGCGGCCGTGCGCCGCGCTCCCAGTCGCGACCCCAGCAGCATGGCGCCGTATCCGCCCATGGACCAACCGAGGAACGCCGCCCTGGAAGTGTCCACACCCTGCTCGGCCAACAACGGGATGAACTCGTCGAGCACCATCGCGCCCGCGTCCTCGCCCGACGCCCGCCGGTGCCAGTAGCCGTTGCCGCCGTCGACGGCGGCAACGGCGAAGGGCGGAAGCCCGGCGCGCACGGCGTCGGCCAGAAACTGCTCGACGCCCATCGACATCACGGTGTGCGCCGACGAGTCCTTTCCGTGCAGCAGGATCACCGGCCGCAGCGGAGCGGTCTGGCCGGGCGGCCGCGCGATGATCCAGTTGGTCATCGCGCCGCCGCGTGCCGCGGAAACGAAGGATCCGGTGGCGAACGTCGGAGCCGCTGGTGTCAGCGGTACCGGTGGTGCCGCTGAGGCTGTTGCGCCGCTCAATACGGACGCTCCGGCAGTTCCGGCGGCGGTGGCGAGTCCCGCGCGAAGGCCGAGCGCCAACATCTTCCGGCGGTTGATGGTCGGCATGCGCGCCATCATCGCACCGGCCGCCTGTGTAAAGACTGGTGATTCGCCGAAAGCCCGATGTCGAATCCCCGTGACTGGCAGCATGCATCACGTGACGGCAGCAGTCACTCCCAAGGGAGAACGTCGACGGTATGCGCTGGTCAGTGCAGCTGCCGACCTTCTCTGTGAAGGTGGCTTCGACGCGGTGCGGCACCGGGCCGTCGCGCGCCGAGCCGGACTGCCGCTGGCGTCGACGACGTACTACTTTTCTTCGCTGGACGATCTGATCGCCAAGGCGGTCGAGCACGTCGGCACCCGGGAGAGCGAACAGTTGCGTCACCAGGTGGAAGCGCTGTCACGACGTCGCCGCGGCGCCGAGGCGACCGCGGACATCCTCGTCGATCTCCTCGTCGGCGATAGCCCCGAACGTGTCACCGAGCTGATGGTCTCCCGCTACGAGCGCTACATCGCCTGCGCACGCCAACCCGGCCTCCGCGACATCCAGCGGCGCATTCTGCGGCAGCGCAGCGATGCCGTCGTCGAAGTCGTGGAACGCTCGGGCCGATCGGTCCGTGCCGAATTGGTCACCGCGTTGGTGTGCGCCGTGGACGGTGCAGTGGTCGCCGCACTCGTCGGCGACGGCGATGGTCCGCGTGCGACAGCCAGGGCCACGTTGATCGACGTGATCGACGTGCTCGCCCCTTTCACCTGACGGCGTTTGCTTTGGCCGACGAGTGGTTAATTCCTGTGAATGACGTTCACGGGGTCCCTCGGCGCTGCCGTCGACACTGTCCTCGATCGGTCCGTGGTGCTCGGTTACACGAAGGTGGGCTCGCGGATCCGGCGGTTCTGGTGGCCCGCCGACCCGGCGCCGAATGCCATGGCGGGCAAGCGGGTGGTGGTGACCGGAGCCACCGCGGGCATCGGGATGGCGATGGCGGAATCCTTTGCCCAACTGGGCGCCACGGTCCATCTGCTCGGTCGTGACGAGGCGAAGACCCGGTTGTGTGCTTGCGAGGTCCGCGGCAAGGTCCCCGGCGCGGAGGTGATCGAGGAAATCTGCGACGTCTCCGATCTCGACGGGGTCCGGTCCTGGGCTGAGGATCTCGCGGGGCGCATCGACACCCTGCACGGTCTCGTGCACAACGCCGGGGTGATGCCGAAGGAGCGCAATGAAACCGCACAGGGCCACGAGATACAGCTCGCCTGCCATGTGCTCGGGCCGCACCTGATGACGGACAGTTTGTTCGGCCCGTTGCGCGCCGCCGGCGGTGCGGTGGTGGTCTTCATGTCCTCCGGGGGGATGTACTCCGCACCACTGAAGCGTTGGAGCGCAGACGAACTCGAATCGCGCGATGGCCGGTACGACGGCGTCCGGGTCTATGCGCGCACCAAACGGATGCAGGTCGTTCTCGCCGAGGTCTGGGCGCAACGGTTGGCGGAGTCCGGTGTTCGCGTCTACAGCGCGCATCCAGGTTGGGTCGAAACGCCCGGGGTGGCCGATGCGTTGCCCGGGTTTCGGCGCCTGACCAGACCATTACTGCGCGACGCCACCGACGGTGCCGATACCCCGGTCTGGTTGGTGGCCACCCGTCCGGAGTCGGGCCCTGGGAATTTCTGGCACGACCGGGCGCGACGTCCGACGACATTCGGCTGGCAACGGGACGAGGACGCGGACGCGGCCGGGGCGTTCGTGCGCGAGGTTTCCGAGATCACGGGTACGGCACGGAATTGGCTCGGGTTCTCCCGTTGACGCTGCATAGTTCGGACGTCTGGTCGATGATGGGGGATTCGAGCGAATCAGTCAGGGAGGCGTGATGTCAGAATCAGTGGCCAGCCCGAGCAGATCTGAAAAGCAGCCTGAGCTCAAGCGGGTGATGGGCCCGGGCCTGCTCCTGCTGTTCATCGTCGGCGACATTCTCGGCACCGGTGTGTATGCGCTCGTGGGCGACGTGGCAGCCGAAGTCGGTGGGGCGGCGTGGCTTCCGTTCCTCGTCGCGTTCCTCGTCGCTACCGTCACGGCGTTCAGTTACCTGGAGCTGGTCACCAAGTATCCGCAGGCAGCCGGTGCCGCGCTGTACGCACACAAGGCTTTCGGCATCCACTTCGTCACGTTCCTCGTCGCATTCGTCGTCATGTGCTCCGGAATCACCTCGGCGTCAACGGCTTCCAGGGCATTTGCGGCAAACTTCTTCACCGGGATCGACGTCGAACCATCGAAGATAGCCGTCGCGCTGCTGGCTTTGGGCTTCATGGCCGCACTCGCCGCGATCAACTACCGGGGGGTGGGGGAGAGCGTCAAACTCAACGTCGTCCTGACCATCGTCGAGATCACCGGACTGATCGTGGTCATCCTCGTCGGGCTCTGGGCGTTCACCGGCGGCGGCGCCGAGGTCGACTTCAGCCGGATCACCGCGTTCGAGACGGCCGAGGACAAGAACACCTTCCTGGCGGTGACGGCGGCGACTTCGTTGGCGTTCTTCGCCATGGTGGGCTTCGAGGACTCGGTGAACATGGCCGAGGAGACCAAGGATCCGATCAAGACCTTCCCCAAGATCCTGTTGACGGGGTTGGGGATCGCCGGTCTGGTCTACGTTCTCGTCTCGATCGTCGCCGTCGCGCTGGTTCCGATCGGAACGCTCGAAGAGAGCGACACCCCACTCGTCGAGGTCGTCAAGGCCGGTGCACCCGGGCTGCCGATCGACGACATCCTGCCGTTCATGACGATGTTCGCGGTGTCGAACACGGCGCTGATCAACATGCTGATGGCCAGCCGGCTCATCTACGGCATGGCCAAGCAACACGTCCTGCCGCCCGTGCTCGGTACCGTGCACCCGACGCGCCGGTCACCGTGGGTCGCAATCATCTTCACCACGCTGATCGCATTCGGCCTGATCGCCTACGTCTCGGCATTCGCCAGCAGCAATGCGATCTCGATCCTCGGCGGTACCACCAGCCTGCTCCTACTCGCGGTGTTCGCGGTGGTCAACGTCGCGGTCCTGGTCCTGCGCCGTGATGTGCAGCAGGCGGGCGGGCACTTCAAGACGCCGACCGTGCTGCCGGTCATCGGATTCCTCGTCTCGCTGTATCTCGTCCTGCCGTTCTCGGGCAGGCCCGTCCAGCAGTACATCGTGGCAGGCGTGTTGGTCGCCACAGGGATCGTTCTGTTCTTCGTCACGCAACTGATCAACAAGCAACTGGGCATCCGCGACGGCCGCATCACCGACCCGACACATCTGGGGTCGTCGCCCGACTAGCCGAGGCCTTCGGCCAGTCGTTGTAATCGGTTGTCCAGCAACGATGTTCGGTGCGAGTTACCTGCCAGTTCGATATACCTGCTGCCGTATACGGCCAGTAGCGAATCGTCGAGTCGGCGCACCGCGCCAGCGGGGTAGCGGTAGTCCATCGCGACGTTGACTGCATCGGTGTCGATGCCGGCGAGCACGTCGTCCACCTCGTCGATGGAGTCGATGCCCAAGTCGAGCAGCAGACCCGCGATCCACGCGTAGTGGTCGGTGCGCGACCAACCGGCGTCCGGGAAGCGGTTGCCGAGGTAGGTGGCCAGCACCGGCGTCGGGATGCGGGGATCGCTCGTGATCTCCGGGGCGCTGGTGTCCGGTACCGAGTTCCGCAGTCTGTCGCGGACCGCGGAGAATTCGCGGTCGGCCAGCTCCAGCAGGCCGGCCGCCAGTGTGAAGCGCCGGTTCAGATCGGGTGCGTGCGCGGCCGGAATCGAACCCTTGTAACGGATTTCGTGTTCGAACTCGGCCCACGCGTGCTGAAGCACGGTGCGCACCTGGATCGACGCGGGCTGCTGCACTCCTTCCACCCCGACGACCAGGTGTCTGCTGGCGTAGCCCCAGCGTCCTTCGCGGGCGGTCTCCTGGCCCATGTCGCGGTCGTCGAGCAGCCGCATCTCTTCGGCGAGAAGGTTCGCGACGGTGTCGACGTCCTCGCGCAGATAGGTGATGACGCGCAATCCGATCAGGTCGGTGATCTCCACCAGCGGTTCGCTGTAGAGCTGCTTGCCGTCGGTGGTTCGGCGGTCGGTCTTCGCAGCGAACGACTCGACACTCTTGGTGCGCGCCGTGATCGACAGGTAGTTGATGCCCGCCTCGTCGAGAAGACCGGTCACGAGCGTGAGGTAGTGGTCGGTCGCCGCGACGAGCCCGGGCCGCCGCGACTCGTACTCGGAGACCGCGGCCGACGGCGCCGTATGTGGGGGCGTGGTGCGCGCGCGCGGCGCTTTGGGCGTCGTCTTCGGCGACCGGTCTGGCGGGAGCGACGGGGTCACGATGTAGCCGGATGCGTAGTCGCCGTAGATCGTCACGTCCTCCGGCCGGTGGTACCAGTACAGACCCACGTACGCGCACAGCACGGCGTCCACCGGATCCTCGTCGCGGTCGAGTTGCCCTGGCTTGGTGGCGGCCTCGACGCGCTTGCGCAGCTCTACCCAGGCGACACTGCGATTGGCGCGCAGTCGCGGGCTCGCCTCGTCGAGGCCCTCGATGAGCGTCATCAACCTCAGGAGTTCGCGTTGCCGGTCCTCGAACGGACCCACGCTTGTACTTCAGCGTCTTCGCGAGGCCGAACAGCACGATGGCGGCGGGGTGCGGGTAGACCTCGATCGCCCGGCGCGGTGAATCCGATGACGGGTCCATGTCGAGTCCGAGGCGTTCTGCGATGCGGGCTCCGCGGGGGTGCTTGAACTCCGGCCGCTCGGTGAACGCCGGGCGGGCACCGGCCTCGAAGCGCTGGAAGACCCTGTTGAACTGCGACTCGGCCGGCCGGTGCCCCGTCGGGTTCTTCACGATCAGTGGGGCGTCGATCGCCACCAGGCATTCGTCGCCGACGTACGGCGCGATGGCCGCGACGATGCTGTCGTCGTCGTGGGCCGCCCCGACATGGAGCAGCCGGCCGTCTGAGTCGATCACCGCGACACCGGTCTGGTTCTTCTCGCCCCACGCGAGGTCGAGACCGACGAAGTACATGGCCTCTACTGTGCATGATGACTGTCCGGCCGGTGGCGCTCGTAAGCTATTGCTCCGTGAGCATCCCTAACGTTCTGGCCAATCGCTACGCCAGCGAGGAGATGGTGGCGATCTGGTCACCGGAAGCGAAGATCGTCGCCGAGCGGCGGTTGTGGCTGGCGGTGCTGCGGGCCCAGAAGGAGTTGGGTGTCGACGTACCCGACGGTGTGGTCGCCGACTACGAGCGGGTGCTGGACAACGTCGACCTGGCGTCGATCGCCGCGCGGGAACGGGTCCTGCGCCACGACGTGAAGGCCCGCATCGAGGAGTTCAACGCCCTGGCCGGCCACGAGCACGTGCACAAGGGCATGACCAGCCGCGACCTCACCGAGAACGTCGAACAGCTTCAGATCCGGCGCTCCCTTGAGCTCGTTCACGCCCGCGGCGTCGCCGTCGTCGCGCGGCTGGCCGAACGGGGGCGCTCTACCGCGACCTCGTGATGGCGGGCCGCAGCCACAATGTCGCGGCGCAGGCCACCACCCTGGGCAAGCGGTTCGCCTCCGCGGCGGAGGAACTGCTGGTCGCGTTGGAGCGCGTCAGTGAGCTCCTCGCCCGCTACCCGTTGCGCGGGATCAAGGGGCCGATGGGCACCGCGCAGGACATGCTCGACCTGTTCGACGGGGACACCGCGCGCCTTGCCGACCTCGAGCGCCGCGTCGCACAGTTTCTCGGCTTCACCGACGTGTTCACCAGCGTCGGGCAGGTCTATCCCCGCTCGCTCGACCACGACGTGGTTTCCGCTCTCGTGCAGCTGGGCGCCGGACCGTCGTCGCTGGCGCACACGATCCGGCTGATGGCCGGCCACGAATTGGTCACCGAGGGATTCGCGCCCGGGCAGGTCGGCTCGTCGGCGATGCCGCACAAGATGAACACGCGCAGCTGCGAGCGCGTCAACGGCCTGCAGGTCATCCTGCGCGGATACGGCTCCATGGCAGCCGAACTCGCCGGGGCGCAGTGGAACGAGGGCGACGTGTTCTGCTCGGTGGTGCGCCGCGTGGCGCTGCCGGACGCGTTCTTCGCCATCGACGGCCAGACCGAGACCTTCCTGACTGTCCTCGACGAATTCGGCGCCTATCCGGCGGTCATCCAGCGTGAGCTCGACCGCTATCTGCCGTTCCTGGCGACCACCCGCATCCTGATCGCCGCCGTGCGTGTGGGCGTGGGGCGCGAGACCGCGCACGAGGTCATCAAGGAACACGCGGTCGCGGTGGCACTGGCGATGCGTGAACGTGGCGCCGAGCCCGATCTGCTCGACCGCCTGGCGGCCGACCCGCGGCTGCCGCTGGACCGCTCGGCGCTCGACGCGGCGCTGGCCGACAAGCAGGTCTTCACCGGCGCGGCAGGCGATCAGATCGACCGGGTGGTCGCGCTGGTCGACGACCTGATCGGCCGCTATCCCGAAGCCGCCAAGTACACCTCGGGCGCGATCCTGTGACAGCGGCGGGAACCCTGGCGGGGATCGACTTCACCGATCTGGACAACTTCGCCAACGGATTCCCTCACGAGCTGTTCGCGCTGCACCGCGAGCAGGCGCCGGTGTACTGGCATGAGCCGACCGAGAACACCCCCGACGGCGAAGGCTTCTGGTCGGTCGCCACACACGCGGAAACCCTTGCGGTGTTCCGGGATCCGGAAACCTATTCATCGGTGACCGGCGGCGAGCGGCCGTTCGGTGGCACCCTGCTGCAGGACCTGTCCATCGCAGGGCAGCTGCTCAACATGATGGACGATCCACGCCACGCCGCGGTGCGTCGGCTCGTCAGCTCCGGTCTGACACCACGGATGATCCACCGCGTCGAGAACGACCTGCGAGTCAGGGCGCGCCGCCTCCTCGACGCCGTGGAGTCGGGGGCGCCCTTTGATTTCGTCACCGACATCGCGGCCGAAGTACCGATGCAGATGATCTGCATCCTGCTGGGAGTGCCTGAATCCGAACGGCATTGGTTGTTCGAGGCGATCGAGCCGAGCTTCGACTTCGGCGGTTCGCGCAAGGCGTCCATCACCCGGCTCTCCGTCGAAGAGGCCGGCTCGCGGATGTTCGACTACGGCCAGGAGCTCATCGCCGCCAAGCGGGCAGAGCCCAGCGACGACATGCTCTCGGTGGTCGTCAACTCCGGCGATCCCGAACTGTCGGACATCGAGAGCTACCTGTTCTTCAACCTGCTGTTCAGTGCCGGTGCGGAGACCACCCGCAATTCGATTGCCGGCGGGTTGCTCGCGCTGATCGAGAACCCCGACGCCTACCGGGCGTTGCGCGAGGACCGTGACCTGTTGCCGACCGCCATCGAGGAGATGGTCCGGTGGACCTCGCCGTCACCGTCGAAGCGGCGCACCGCAACCCGGTCCGCCACGCTGGCCGGCCACCGCATCGAACCCGGCCAGAAGGTGCTGGTGTGGGAGGGCTCGGCCAACCGCGACGCCGCAGTGTTCGCCGATCCTGATCGCTTCGATATCGATCGGAAACCGAACCCGCACTTGGGTTTCGGGCAGGGAGTGCACTACTGCCTCGGGGCCAACCTGGCCCGTCTCGAGTTGCGGGTGATCTTCGAGGAACTACTGGGACGGTACGAATCGGTGGAGCTGACCCGGCCGGTGGAATGGACCCGCAGTAACCGACACACGGGCATCCGGCACCTGGTGGTCGAGTTCGCGTAGCTCAAGTAGTCGGCGGCATGCCATTTCGGCGGCGCTCAGGTGGTGCGCTTCAGGTTCGCCGCCCGGATCCCCGACGCCCGCAGCTCGAGGGCGGCCAGCCCGCGGATCGCGACGGGGTCCTGGTCGCGCCACGCACCCACCGGATCGCTGCTGATCGCCGCGAGCTTGGGTAGCGGACGGTTGGCCAGCGCCCGCAGCGCCAGCAACTGCTCGCCCGCCCAGGTGGACGACAGCGTGACAGCGGTCCACTTGCGGCGGAAGAACCGCACCCGTAGGAACAGCCACGGCATCATCAACGCGAGGATCGGCGGCGCGGCCACCGCCAGCGCCAGCAGCCAGGCCAGCCACCCGGCCGTCACACCCAGGGTCTGGCCCGCGCCCGCGATCTCGCGCGCGGCGTCGCCGGCGCCCCGAAGGGGGCCTGCGAGCGCACCACCGATCAGCGGAACGTCCTCCGCACTGTGCCCGGCGTCGTCGAGGTTGCCCGCGACGCCGTTGGCACCGCTCTCGACCTGATACCCGAACTCGGCGATGGTCGCGACCGCCGAATGCACCGCCACGCCGACCCAGATCCAGATGATCGTCCAGCTGACCACCACGAAGTCGCTCACCAGCTGCCACAACAGCCGACCGGGGGTTGTGGCATAGGGGACCCACCGAGATTTCATGCGATCGATCACAACACACAGGCGGCTTCTGGCGGACCGATAGGCTGGCCCGATGCGTCCCGCTCTGTCCGACTACCAGCATCTGGCCAGCGGCAAGGTTCGTGAGTTGTACCGGATCGACGACGGGCATCTGTTGTTCGTCGCGTCGGACCGGATTTCGGCCTACGACTACATCCTCGACTCGGAGATCCCTGACAAGGGTCGCGTACTGACGGCGATGAGCGTGTTCTTCTTCGGCCATCTGGCGGTGCCGAACCATCTGGCAGGACCGCCCGACGACGAGCGCATCCCCGAAGAGGTACTGGGTCGGGCACTGGTGGTGAGGCAACTTGAGATGTTGCCGGTCGAGGCGGTGGCCCGCGGCTATCTCACCGGATCCGGCTTGATCGACTACGAGAAGACGGGCGCCGTGTGCGGGATCGTGTTGCCGTCCGGGCTGGTGGAGGCCAGCCGGTTCGACGAGCCACTGTTCACCCCGGCGACCAAGGCCGATCTGGGCGAGCACGATGTGAACATCGCCTTCGACGACGTCGTCGAGATGATCGGCCCAGAGCGTGCCGACGAACTGCGCCGGCTGACCCTGCAGACCTACATCCAGGGCGCCGAACACGCGCTGAGCAAGGGCATCGTCGTCGCCGACACCAAGTTCGAGTTCGGCGTCGACGCCGTCGGCGAATTGACGCTCGCCGACGAGGTCTTCACCCCTGATTCTTCGCGCTACTGGAACGCCGACGATTACGTCGAGGGTCAGGTGCAGAACAGCTTCGACAAACAGTTCGTCCGCAACTGGCTCACCGGGCCGGATTCCGGCTGGGACCGGCACGGCGACCAACCGCCACCGCCGCTGCCTCCGGAGATCGCCGAAGCCACGAGGGAACGTTATATCGAAGCTTACGAACGTATTTCAGGTCTGCGGTTCGACGACTGGATTGGAGGAACCGCGTGAGCGGCGAGGTCACGGCACCGGTAGCCAAGCGGGTCGACGTGCCTCGCGAGCACCACGGGGATGTCTTCATCGACCCGTACGAATGGCTGCGGGACAAAGACAGCAAGGATGTCACCGACTATCTGGAGGCCGAGAACGCCTACACCGAACAGGTGACCGAGGGCCTGGCTCCCTTGCGACAGAAGATCTTCGACGAGATCAAGGCCCGCACCAAGGAGACCGACCTCTCGGTGCCCACCCGCCGCGGCGACTGGTGGTACTACGGACGCAGCTTCCAGGGGAAGCAGTACGGCGTACAGTGCCGTTGTCCCGTCACCGATACCGGTGACTGGACGCCGCCGCAGTTCGACGAGAACACCGAGATTCCCGGGGAGCAGGTCCTGCTCGACGAGAACGTCGAGGCCGAGGGACACGAGTTCTTCTCGCTCGGCGCCGCCTCGGTCAGCGTCGACGGAAACATCCTCGCCTACTCGATCGACGTCAAGGGTGACGAGCGATACACGTTGCGGTTCAAGGACCTACGGACCGGCGAACGGTACGACGACGAGATCGTCGGGATCGGTGCGGGTGCCACCTGGGCCGCCGACAACCACACCGTCTACTACGTCACCGTCGACGATGCCTGGCGCCCGGACACCGTCTGGCGGCACCGACTCGGGGCGGGACTGCCCGCCGAACGCGTGTACCACGAACCCGACGAAAAGTACTGGGTCGGCGTCGGACGCACGCGCAGCAACAAGTACGTGATCATCGCCGCGGGCAGCGCGGTGACCTCCGAACTGCGCTACGCGGACGCGGCGGACGGCCAGGCCGAGTTCACCACCGTGTGGCCGCGACGTGATTCGGTCGAGTATTCGATCGACCACGCCGTCGTCGGAGGTGAGGACCGGTTCCTCATCCTGCACAACGACGGAGCCGAGAACTTCACGCTCGTTGAGGTGCCGGTGACGGACCCCACGAAGGTCCGCACGTTGATCGAACACCGCACCGATGTGCGCCTGGACTCGGTAGACGCGTTCGACAGACACCTGGTGGTCAGTTACCGCAGCGACGCGTTGCCTCGCATTCAGCTGTGGCCGCTGAACGACACCGGATACGGCCAGGTGCAAGACATCACGTTCGATTCCGAGCTGATGTCGGTCGGGTTGTCGGCCAACCCGAACTGGAGCGCGCCCAAGATGCGCATCGGGGCAACGTCTTTCGTCACCCCGGTCCGCATCTACGACCTCGACCTGGCCACCGGCGAACGCACCCTGCTGCGCGAACAACCGGTGCTGGGCGACTACCGCCCAGAGGACTACGTCGAGCGGCGGGACTGGGCCGTCGCGTCCGACGGTGCGCGCGTGCCGATCTCCATCATCCACCGCGCCGGTCTCCGATACCCCGCGCCAGTGCTGCTCTACGGCTACGGCGCGTACGAGTCGTGTGAGGACCCGAGGTTCTCCATTGCGCGGCTGTCGCTGCTCGATCGCGGGATGATCTTCGCGATCGCGCATGTCCGCGGTGGGGGCGAGCTCGGCAGGCCGTGGTACGAGCACGGCAAGATGTTGGAGAAGCGCAACACCTTCACCGACTTCATCTCCGTGGGAAGCCATCTGGTCGGAACCGATGTCACCAGGCCCGAGAACCTGGTGGCCTACGGCGGCAGCGCGGGCGGGCTGTTGATGGGTGCGGTGGCCAACATGGCGCCGGACCTGTTCGCCGGCATCCTTGCCGCGGTGCCGTTCGTCGATCCGCTGACCACGATCCTGGATCCGTCGCTCCCGCTGACCGTGACCGAATGGGACGAGTGGGGCAATCCGCTGGACGATCCCGACGTCTACAGCTACATGAAGTCCTACTCCCCGTATGAGAACGTCGAGACCAAGAACTACCCGGCGATTCTGGCGATGACATCACTCAACGACACCAGGGTCTACTACGTCGAGCCGGCCAAATGGGTTGCGGCGCTGCGCCACGCCCAGACGGACCCGGGCAGCGAGTCGTCCAAGGTGCTGCTCAAAACCGAGATGAACGCCGGGCACGGCGGCATCAGTGGACGCTACGAGCGGTGGAAGGAGGCCGCGTTCCAGTACGCGTGGCTGCTGGATATCGCGAAGGCCGATATCGCCGGCTAACTTGAAGGACACAGCGATGACCAGGGGTTCCTACCATCATGGCGACCTGAAGGCCGTCATCCTCGCGCAGGCGGCGACACTGGTGGCCGAACGTGGGGCCGACGGGGTGTCATTGCGCGAGTTGGCCCGTGCCGCAGGTGTTTCCCATGCCGCACCGGCCCATCACTTCACCGACCGACGTGGGCTGTTCACAGCGCTCGCGGCACAGGGTTGGCGCATGCTGGCGGTTGCCCTGGCCGACGCGCGACCCGAGTTCATCCACGCCGCAATGGCTTACGTCCGGTTTGCCGTCGACAATCCCGGCCACTACGAGGTGATGTTCGATCGCTCGCTGGTCGATCCCCACGATGCCGAACTCGTCGCAGCCCAGGCCGCAGCCGGCGCCGAGTTGGCCTCCGGGGTCGGAACGCTGGACGACCCACGTGCCGAAGAGGATCCGCAGTCCGCCGGGCTGGCCGCGTGGTCGCTGGTCCACGGGTTCGCGATGCTGTGGCTCAACGAGGCGATCGACACCGACACCGATCCGGTGGCCGCCGCCCAACGGGTGGCACGGATGCTGTTCACACCTGGGCTGATCAACGAGAGGGGCCGCGAGTAGCGTCAGCCTGATGACTGACGCACCACTGAACGGAATCCCGCTCACCACACTGGACGGCCGATCCACGAGCCTGGCCGAGTTGGCCGATGGCGCCGTGCTGGTCGTCAACGTGGCCTCCAAATGTGGCCTGACGCCGCAGTACACCGCGCTGGAACAGCTCGCGAAGAACTACGGCCACCGCGGCCTGACCGTGATCGGGGTGCCGTGCAACCAGTTCATGGGCCAGGAGCCGGGAAGCGCTGAGGACATTCAGACGTTCTGCTCCGAGAATTACGGCGTGACGTTCCCGCTACTGGAGAAGGTGGAGGTCAACGGCCCGGGTAGGCATCCGCTCTTCGCCGAGCTGATCAAGTCCGCCGATGACGCCGGCGACGCCGGCGACGTGCAGTGGAACTTCGAGAAGTTCCTGGTCGCCCCCGGTGGAAAGGTGGTCAAGCGGTTCCGCCCGCGCACCGAACCTGACGCTCCCGAGGTGATCTCGGCCATCGAAGGCGTATTGCCGCGATAGCCGAACGGACACCTGCGCGCGGAGTGTTATCCACCGACAGGACATCTGTCATTGCGACACTGCGGATGTGGCAGGACAACTGATTGTCTCGATCTCCGGGATCTGCGACCGCACGCTGACCGACGTCGCGACGTTTCGCACCCAGCTCGAAGATCGCGGGGTGCCCGCGTCGTTTCTGGTGGCGCCCCGCCTGAAGGGCGGGTACCGACTCGACAACGACGCGACGACGGTCGACTGGCTCGTCGAACAGCGGATCGACGGCGACGCGATCGTGCTGAACGGCTTCGACGAGGCCGCGACCAAGCAGCGGCGCGGCGAATTCGCGAGGTTGCCTGCGCACGAGGCGAATCTGCGGTTGACGGCCGCCGACCGCATCCTCGAACATCTCGGCCTGCGTACCCGACTGTTCGCGGCGCCGGGCTGGAACATCTCGCAGGGAGCCTTGACGGTATTGCCGCGCAATGGTTTTCGGCTGCTCGCCAGCCTCACCGGCATCAGTGACCTGGTGCGTCACGAGACCGTCCGGACGCGGGTGCTCGGGATCGGAGAAGGCTTCCTGACCGAACCGTGGTGGTGCCGCACGCTCGTGTTGTCGGCCGAACGCATCGCGCGACGCGACGGCATTGTCCGGGTCGCTGTCGCCGCCCGGCATCTCCGCCGACCAGGCCCGCGGCAGGCGATGCTCGACGCGGTCGACCTGGCTCTGATGCACTCGTGTGTGCCCACCGTCTACGAGTGGCAGGGCCGACCTGCGCTGACCGACGCCGCGTGAGAGCACCCCTCGCTACATTGTGGTGGTGGCTGACGCTGATGTCATCGTGGTGGGCGCTGGACTGGCCGGGTTGGTCGCGGCCTGTGAGCTCGTCGAACGAGGCCGCACGGTCCTGATCGTCGACCAGGAGAACGAAGCCAACGTGGGCGGCCAGGCATTCTGGTCCTTCGGCGGGCTGTTCTTCGTCGACAGCCCGGAGCAGCGGCGACTGGGCATCCGCGACAGCCATGACCTGGCGCTGCAGGACTGGCTCGGCTCTGCCGGGTTCGACAGGACCGAGGACCACTGGCCCAAGCAGTGGGCCCACGCGTACGTCGACTTCGCGGCGGGGGAGAAGCGCAGCTGGCTGCGGGATCGCGGTCTGCAGACCTTCGCTCTGGTGGGGTGGGCCGAGCGCGGCGGCTACGGCGCCCGCGGTCACGGCAACTCGGTGCCGCGCTTCCACATCACCTGGGGAACCGGACCCGCACTCGTCGACATCTTCGTGCGCCGGCTCGTCGGGAATCCGAGAGTGCGGTTCGCGCATCGGCGCCGGGTGGACGAACTCATCGTCGAAGGCGGCGAGGTGGTCGGCGTGCGCGGGGCCGTGCTGGAACCGTCGACGGCGATCCGCGGCGCCCCCTCCTCGCGAAACACGTTGGGGGAATTCGAGTTCCGGTCCCAGGCGGTCATCGTCGCCAGCGGCGGCATCGGGGGCAACCATGAGCTGGTCCGCAAGTACTGGCCCGAGCGCATGGGTCGGGTCCCGCAGCAACTGCTCAGCGGGGTGCCCGCGCACGTGGACGGCCGGATGCTGCAGATCTCCGAGACTGCCGGTGCCAGCGTCATCAACAAGGACCGGATGTGGCATTACACCGAGGGCATCACGAACTACGACCCGATCTGGCCGCGGCACGGCATCAGGATCCTGCCGGGCCCGTCCTCGCTGTGGCTGGATGCCCACGGCAAGCGGCTCCCGGTACCGCTGTACCCGGGATTCGACACGCTGGGCACCCTGGAGTACATCGCCCAGACCGGGCAGGACTACACGTGGTTCGTGCTGAACTCCCGGATCGTCGCCAAGGAGTTCGGACTGTCGGGTCAGGAGCAGAACCCCGACCTGACGGGCCGAAGCATCAAGGCCGTCCTGGAACGGGGTCGAAAAGGGCCGGCACCGGTACATGCGTTCGTCGACAAGGGCGTGGACTTCGTCACCGCCGACAACCTTCGCGAACTGGTGGCCAAGATGAACGCCGTCCCGCACGTCGCGCCGTTGGACTTCGATGTCGTCGAGGCGGAGGTCACCGCGCGCGACCGTGAGGTCGTCAACCGGTTCACCAAGGACAGCCAGATCACCGCCATCCGTGCTGCGCGCGGCTACCTGGCCGACCGCGTCAGCCGCGTCGTCGCCCCGCATCGGCTGACCGATCCGAAGGCGGGGCCGCTGATCGCGGTCAAGCTGCACATCCTGACGCGAAAGTCGTTGGGCGGATTGGAGACCGACCTGGACGCGCGGGCGCTGCACAGTGACGGCTCGGTGTTTCCCGGGCTGTACGCGGCCGGTGAAGCCGCCGGTTTCGGCGGTGGCGGTGTGCACGGCTACCGCTCGTTGGAGGGAACGTTTCTCGGCGGGTGCGTGTTCTCGGGGCGGGCCGCGGGTCGCGCTGCGGCCAAGGCCGTCGGCTGACAGTTCGAGGCGATCCGGCGCGCAGAACGACGCCCACGTCAGGTGAGCGCGCCCGATCCGCCAGGGTCTAGAAGTCGGTGCCGCTCTCCGGCGTCGAGCACCTGGAAGTCGGCGTCGGTCATCTCCGTCAGCCTGCCGTAGAAGATGGGCCGGGCGGCTTCGGCGATGATCCCCTGATGGATCGGCACGGCGTGGGTCGGAGCCACCGCGCGTAGATAGTCGACCGCTTCGGAGACCTTCATCCACGGCGCCGCGGCAGGCGTCGCGAGCACCTCGACCGGCTCACCGGGAACGAACAGCGCGTCGCCGGGATGCATCAGCCTGGCAGCGTGCTCGCGGTCTCCGACGAGATACGAAATATTGTCGATGACAGGGATTTCCGGGTGGATCACCGCGTGGGTGCCGCCGACGCCGCGCACCGTCAGATGCCCGATCGACAGCTGATCTCCGACGTGGACCGCCTGCCACGGCCCGCCGAGCTGCGCGGCCGTCTGCGGATCGGCGTACAGGGCGGCCTGCGGGTTGGCCTCAAGAAGCGCGGGCAACCGCTCGGTGTCGGCGTGATCGGGGTGCTGATGGGTGATCAGGATCGCGGTGAGGCCGGAGATGCCTTCGAAACCGTGCGAGAACGTGCCCGGGTCGAACAGAACCGTGGTTGTCCGCCCCTGAACCGTCATCGAAGCTCGCCAGGAGGCATGAATGGCCGAAATGTGTGAGCTGCATCCCTATATTGTGGCGCTCACGGCAGGGGTGGGGGTGCAGGTGTACGTGCGATTGTTGTTCGCGCTGGCCATGGCGGTGCATGGGCTCGTGGTCGGGCCTGCGGTGGCACATGCGGTCCCTGGCGTGTGCCCGCCGATCTGCGATGCGATCCCCGATTCGGCGTGGATCGAGTCCAGTTCCATCCCACTGCTCCCGGTGTATCGCTGGCCCGGCCTCGGCGGGCTTGCGGTCACCGCGACCGCACCCCGGTTCGAGTTCGAGTCGTGGTGCGCCGGCCCCGGCCGTGACGGGGATCCGCGCGACTACGCCGTGGCCGCCCGCGCCGAGGTCGCCAACCCGCCCGGCCAGTGGAACCTGCGGGTGCAGGTCCTGCACTGGCGTGGCGACACCGTCACCGGCGGCCGCGACGCGCTGGAGACGCTCGAGTGGGCCCGGATGGCGCTGGCGTCCTGCCACCTCACGGCCCCTGAGGTGTCCCCGTCGGTCACGACCAGCGACGCGATGTCCTTGGCGGCGGTGATCAGCGACGGGGGCCGACGCGTGATGCACGCCTACCTGCTGGCGGATCCGGCCAGCAGCTCGCTGGTCGAGCTGGCGCTGTGGTCGACGCTGCCGTCGCCGGTCGAGTGGCGCGGCGTTCCCCCCGACGCCGACATACTGGACGCGATGGCGGTCCCGCTGTGCGCGGCCTATCTGGGCTCGTGCCGGTGACGCGGTGCCGGAGTCGCCGCAGGTAGAGTGATCGCGTGGCAAAAGTGGTGGTAAACGTCATGCCGAAAACCGAGATCCTGGACCCGCAGGGGCAGGCGATCGTCGGGGCACTCGGCCGACTCGGGTTCGACGGAATCTCAGATGTGCGGCAGGGCAAGCGATTCGAGCTGGAGATCGACGGTGATCTCGACGACGAAAAGCTCGCCGAGATCGCTGAATCGCTGCTTGCCAACACGGTGATCGAGGACTGGACCGTGAGCCGGGAGGCCCACTGATGGCCACGAGAGTGGGCGTCATCACATTCCCGGGCACGCTCGACGACATCGACGCCGCCCGCGCGGTCCGGCTGGCGGGAGCGGAGCCCGTCAGTCTCTGGCACGCCGACGCCGACCTCAAGGGCGTCGACGCGGTCGTCGTCCCCGGTGGATTCTCCTACGGTGACTACCTGCGCTGCGGTGCCATCGCGCGGTTCGCACCGGTCATGGGTGAGGTCGTCGCAGCCGCCGGACGTGGAATGCCAGTCCTGGGAATCTGCAACGGTTTCCAGGTCCTGTGCGAGGCCGGCCTGCTGCCCGGCGCGCTGACCCGCAACGCCGGCCTGCACTTCATCTGCCGCGACGTCTGGCTGGAGGTCGCGTCGAACACGAGCGCATGGACGTCGCGCTACGAGCAGGGCGCCGACCTGCTGGTGCCGCTGAAGTCCGGCGAGGGCCGCTACGTCGCGAGCGAGGATGTGCTCGACGAGCTCGAAGGCGAGGGCCGTGTCGTGTTCCGGTATCGCGAGAACCTCAACGGTTCGATGCGTGGCATCGCGGGCGTCAGCTCGGCCAACGGCCGCGTCGTCGGCCTGATGCCGCACCCGGAGCACGCCACCGAAGCCCTGACCGGCCCGTCCGACGACGGGCTCGGGTTGTTCTACTCCGCACTGGACGCGGTTTTGGTGTCCTGACGCTCAGCGAGGGTGCGCGAAATCCCGCCGCAAGCCGGGGTGTCGGCTGCAGACACGCACGGTCGCGGGAAGAGCGGGGTCAGGTGCTCAGGGCGACGGAGGCCTCCGCGGTGTAGCAGAGGAACGTCAGCGTCTCCTGCAGATACAGCTGCACGCTGTCCGCGTCATGCGACAGGTAACCGATGCACACATCTGTGCCGAGCTGCAGGTCGAAATCGCCGCCGCGGGTGGACAACACGAACGCGCCGTCGATGGCAGGCGCCCAGATGATGTCGCCGTCGACAAGCCGGTTGAGGTGCTCGCGGATCGGATAGCCGTGTGCGGTCGTCTCACTGACCTTGGTGTAGACGTCGGCCGACAGCAGCACGCTGTACGGGCCGTCGACGCCGGCCAGTCGCAGCTCGGACAGCGCCTGGCTGATCACGTCGGGAATCTCGCGGGGATCCTCGGGCAGCGCAAGGTTGGGGCATGAACTCGACTTGCGGATGCCGGTGATGTGCGCGGCCTCGTAGCCTTCGAAGATCGCCCGGTCCTCGGCGAAGGCAAGCTTCTTGGCGGCCTCCTTGACCGGATCCCAGTCCGAATCCTGCGAACCGCGCTCGACGTCGTCGATGTCGATCCGCTTGATGGTGAACGGCGCCCGCAACCGCACCAGCGGTCGCGCGTCGCGCAGGTGCGCGACGACACCGTCGCCGGGCGGGAGGACATCGAGCAGATGTCCGGTACTCACCGCGGCGGTCACCGGGCCACCCGGCTCGCTGACGTCGACCACCCGCCGGCCCGCGATGTGCCGCTTGAACGTGCGGGTGGCCTCCTGCTCGATCTCCGCCCATGCGGAATCGGTGATCGGTGCCAGATCCCGGTACAGGTTGTTCATTGCGGGTGTCCTTTCAGACTGCCGATCGGCAGTGAGCCGGGATAGATCGTTGGTGCAGGGGGATTTTCGGACGCCTCGATGGGTAGAGGAGGCGGGTCGTCGAGGAAGTCGATGGTGGGTACGAAGAACATCGACCCGGTCTGCGCGGTCGAGAAGTCCAGGATCCGGTCGGTGTTGCCCGGCGGATCGCCGATGAACATGTTGGACAGCATCCGCTCGGGGACAGCAGGGTCGGCGGAGTAGGCGATGTAGTACGTGCCCGACTCGCCGTTCCCCAGCGTGCCGAACGGCATGTTGGCCCGCACGATATCGAGTTCGTTGCCGTCCTCGTCCTCGATGGTGTTCAGCGCCACATGCGAGTTCGCGGGCTTGGTCTCATCGTCGAGCTCGATGTCCTCGAGTTTGGTGCGGCCGATGACGAGCTCTTGTTCGTTGACGCTCAACGCATTCCACGCATCCATATCGTGGGTGTAGCGCTGTACGTGGACGTAACTGGCGCCGGCGAAGTCAGGGTCATCGGGATGGCCCGGGCCGATCTGCACCGCGGCGACGGCGTCGGGACCGTCCGGGTTCTCGGTACCGTCGACGAAGCCGAGGAGGTCACGCTGTTCGAAGAACTTGAACCCGTGGACTTCGTCGACCACGCTCACCGCACCTGCCATCGACGCCAGGATGCGGCCGCCGAGCTCGAAGCACACGTCCAGCGAACCACCCCTGATATGGAGCAGCAGATCGCCTGCGGTCGAGGGCGCCTGATGGCGTTCACCTTTGAGCTCGACGAACTCGTGCAGCCGTGCGGGCCGCGGTCCGGTGAACAGCCGGTCCCACGCGTCTGAACCGATGCCGGCCACCAGCGTCAAGTGAGCATCCGGTACCCGGAATCCCACCGCACGGACCAATCCGCTCAGCTCCGCGAGCGCGTCGTGCACCTTGGATGCCGCCCACTGGTCCTCATTGATCGTCGCCACGAGGAAGATCGCCGCGGGGGTCAGCGGCGTCAGAATCGGTTGCGGACGTGGCACATCTGGACCCTAGCGTCAAGATCAACGACGTGACCCTTCAAGATGGAAAGATGCCAGCCAGCCCCCAAGGTCTCTGCGAGTTCATCGACGCGTCGCCTTCGCCGTTTCACGTGTGCCAGACGGCCGCGGAGCGGTTGGTCGGAGCCGGCTTCACCGAACTGTCCGAGAGCGACCCGTGGCCGGTCGCGGGCGACCACTTCGCGGTGCGCGCCGGATCGCTGATCGCGTGGCGGTCGGGGGACGGCGGCCTTGCCGTTCCGTTTCGCATCGTCGGCGCCCACACCGACAGCCCCAACCTGCGGGTCAAGCAGCATCCTGACAGGTTCGTCTCGGGTTGGCAGGTGGTCGCGCTGCAGCCGTACGGCGGTGCCTGGCTGAACTCATGGCTGGACCGGGATCTGGGGATCAGCGGTCGCTTGTCGATACGGGAGGACGACACCATCCGTCACACGCTCGTACGGGTCGACGAGCCGATCCTGCGGGTGCCCCAGCTGGCCATCCATCTCTCGGAGGACCGCAAGGGTGTGGAGCTGAACCCGCAACGGCACGTCAACGCGGTGTGGGGGGTGGGTGACCGTTCCCGGTCCTTCCTGGCGTACGTGGCCGAACGGGCCGGGGTCCCGGTCGACGACGTGCTCGGCTTCGACCTGATGACCCACGACATCAACCCGTCGCGACTGTCCGGCGTGGAGGACGAACTGGTCAGTGCGCCCCGGCTGGACAATCAGGCGACCTGCTACGCGGGCCTTGAGGCATTCCTGGCCGCGCGGCCGGACGCCGGTGTGGTGCCGGTGCTGGTGCTCTTCGACCACGAAGAGGTCGGGTCGCAGTCCGACCACGGCGCCCAATCGGAGCTGCTGCTCACCGTGCTGGAGCGCATCACTCTCGCGGCGGGCGGCACCCGGGAGGACTTCCTGCGGCGGCTGCCGTCCTCGATGGTGGCCTCGGGAGACATGGCGCACGCCACCCACCCGAACTATCCGGAACGCCACGAGCCCGGCCACCTCATCGAGGTCAACGCAGGCCCGGTGCTCAAGGTGCAGCCCAACCTGCGCTACGCCACCGACGGCCGGACCGCGGCGGCGTTCGCGCTGGCCTGTGCGCAGGCCGGGGTGAACCTGCAGCGGTACGAGCACCGCGCCGACCTGCCCTGCGGATCCACGATCGGCCCGATGACCGCCGCGAACACCGGGATCCCCACCGTCGACGTCGGGGCCGCGCAACTGGCGATGCATTCGGCGCGTGAGGTGATGGGTGCGGCCGACGTCGCCGACTATTCGTCGGCACTTGCGGCATTTCTGTCACCGGCCTGACCTAAAGTCGAGGAATGTCTGTTGAGTTGGCGATGGTGACCATCGATTGCGTCGATCCCGACGCGCTGGCCGAATGGTGGGCCAACGCCGTCGGTGGCGAGGTGAATGCTGTAGCGCCAGGCGATTTCGTGATGATCACCCGTCAGGGAAGTCCGGCGCTCGGCTTCCAGAAGGTGCCCGATCCGACGCCGGGCAAGAACAAGGTGCACCTGGATTTCCACGGCGCCGACAAGGAGGCCGAGGTGGCCCGACTCGTCGGGCTGGGAGCGCGTGAAACCGGTCGGCACAGCTTCGGCGCGGACTTCGATTGGGTGGTACTCGCCGACCCCGAGGGCAACGCCTTCTGCGTCGCAGGAGGTTGAGCGTCCGCGCTGGCTAGAATGTCTCGGTGACGTCCGGGCTGAACCAAGAGGTAGACACCGTCGAGCGGGCGACCGCCACTCCCGACCAACCCCAGCCCTTCCGGGAGCTCGGGCTCAAGGACGACGAGTACGAGCGGATCCGCGAGATCCTCGGACGTCGGCCCACCGACGCCGAGCTGGCGATGTACTCGGTGATGTGGAGCGAGCACTGCTCCTACAAATCCTCGAAGGTGCACCTGCGCTACTTCGGCGAAACCACCACCGAGAAGATGCGCGAGACCATGCTCGCCGGTATCGGCGAGAACGCCGGTGTCGTCGACATCGGCGACGGATGGGCGGCCACGTTCAAGGTGGAGTCCCACAACCACCCGTCCTACATCGAGCCGTACCAGGGTGCGGCGACCGGCGTCGGCGGCATCGTGCGCGACATCATGGCGATGGGCGCCCGTCCGGTGGCCGTGATGGATCAGCTGCGATTCGGCGCTGCCGATGCTCCCGACACCCGCCGCGTCGTCGATGGCGTGGTGCGCGGCGTCGGCGGTTACGGAAACTCGCTGGGACTGCCCAACATCGGTGGTGAGACGGTGTTCGACGCCAGCTACGCCGGCAACCCGTTGGTCAATGCCCTGTGTGTCGGGGTCCTGCGCAAGGAAGACCTGAAGCTGGCGTTCGCATCGGGCGCGGGCAACAAGATCATCCTGTTCGGCGCGCGTACCGGTCTCGACGGGATCGGCGGGGTGTCGGTGCTGGCGTCAGAGACGTTCGGCGGCGACGAGGGCGGGGACGGACACGGAGCCGAAGGCGGAGCTGGACCATCGAAGTCGCGCAAGAAACTGCCGTCGGTTCAGGTCGGGGACCCGTTCACCGAGAAGGTGCTCATCGAGTGCTGCCTCGAGCTCTACGCCGGTGATCTCGTGGTCGGCATCCAGGACCTCGGCGGTGCCGGATTATCCTGTGCCACTTCTGAACTCGCGTCTGCCGGCGACGGCGGCATGACGGTCGAACTGGACAAGGTGCCGCTGCGCGCCACCAACATGACGCCGGCGGAGATTCTGTCAAGCGAGTCCCAGGAACGCATGTGCGCGGTCGTCACCCCGGCCAACGTCGACGCCTTCCTGGCGGTCTGCCGCAAGTGGGAGGTACTTGCCACCGTCATCGGTGAGGTGACCGACGGTGACCGGCTCGAGATCACTTGGCGCGGTGAGACTGTCGTCGACGTGCCGCCACGGACCGTCGCCCACGAGGGCCCGGTCTACGAACGCCCCGTGCAGCGTCCCGACACCCAGGACGCCCTCAACGCCGACACGTCGGCGTCGCTGAAGCGGCCGGTGTCCGGCGACGAGCTGCGCGCCACGCTGCTGAAGATGCTCGGCAGCCCGCACCTGTGCAGCCGGGCGTTCATCACCGAGCAGTACGACCGCTACGTTCGCGGCAACACCGTGCTGGCCGAGCACGCCGACGGCGGGGTGTTGCGCGTCGACGAGCAGACCGGCCGCGGCATCGCGATCTCCACCGACGCGTCTGGGCGCTATACCGCCCTCGACCCCTACACCGGTGCCCAGCTGGCGTTGGCCGAGGCGTACCGCAACGTCGCGGTCACCGGCGCCACCCCGGTCGCGGTGACCAACTGCCTGAACTTCGGTTCCCCCGAGGACCCCGGCGTGATGTGGCAGTTCTCCCAGGCGGTCCGTGGTCTGGCCGATGGTGCTGCGGCACTGGGCATTCCGGTCACCGGCGGAAACGTCAGCTTCTACAACCAGACGGGTTCCACACCGATCCTGCCGACGCCCGTCGTCGGCATCCTCGGTGTCATCGACGATGTGAAGCGGCGCATCCCGACCGGGCTGGGCAACGAACCGGGCGAGACGCTGATCCTGCTCGGCGACACCCGCGACGAGTTCGACGGCTCGATCTGGGCCCAGGTCACCGGCGACCACCTCGGTGGCCTGCCACCCAGGGTGGATCTGGACCGTGAACGCCTGCTGGCTGATGTGCTCACCGCGGCGTCGCGGGACGGCTTGGTGTCGGCGGCGCATGACCTCTCCGAGGGCGGCCTGATCCAGGCGGTCGTGGAGGCTTCACTCGCCGGTGAAACCGGTTGCCGCATCGTGCTTCCCGAAGACTGGCAAGAAGGTACGGCGCCGTTCGTCCTTCTCTTCTCCGAATCTGCGGGCCGTGTGCTCGTCGCGGTACCGCGCACCGAGGAAAGCCGGTTCATCGCGATGTGCGAGGCGCGCGGGCTGCCTGCCACCCGCATCGGGGTGGTAGATCAGGGTCCCGAGGGCGGCGGTCCCGCGGTCGAGGTGCAAGGGCTGTTCACGCTGACACTTGAGGAGTTGCGGCGCACGTCGGAAAGCGTGCTGCCCGCGTTGTTCGGGTGACGAAGAGCGACACCGGGAAGCACCCCGACCTGGTCTGGGCGTGGCGACTGCTGCGGCTGGACTTCATCGGTATCGCCTTCGGCGCGTTGTTCTTCTGTCTGTCGCTGACCCCGTCGCTGTTGCCGCGAGACTGGCTGTTCCAGGGGTTGATCGGCGGCCTGAACGCCGCCATCGGCTATGGCATCGGGGTCTTCGTCGAGAAGATGCTGCACCGGTTCGTGCTGAGGAATCGCCGATGGTGGCCGCCGCCGCCCAAGGTGCTGTATGCGCTCAAGGCCGTGACCGTGGTCGTGTCGGCCGCCGCGTGCGTGCTGATGGTGATCCCGGCGGCCGCCTGGCAGCGCGAGGTCTCGGCGCTGATGGGCATGGACGGGCCGGGCACGTCGAGTTATCTGCGCCTGCTCATCGTGGCCGTCGCGGTCGGAGGCGTCTGCGTGTCGATGGCCCGACTGCTGCTCGACCTCATCAAGACCATGGCGCGTTTCCTCATCCGGCGCTGGCGCCTCTCCGACGAGATGGCACTGCTCATCGGCGCCGCGGTCGTGGTGGTTGTGGTGATCACATTGGTCAACGGTGTGCTGCTTCGTGGATTCCTCGCAGGCGCCAACCGAGTCTTCCAACCGCAGAACACCACCACCGGGGAAGGCGTCGTCCAGCCGGAACATCGCGAAAGATCGGGTAGCCCAGACTCTTTCGCGGCATGGGACACGCTGGGATTCCAGGGCCGCAATTTCGTGAGCACCGGACCGCACGCCGACGCGCTGGCCCACATCAACGGCAGGCCCGCCAAGGAACCGGTCCGCGTGTACGTCGGGCTGCAGACCGCCGACACCGACGAGGCCCGGATGGCGGTGCTGCTCAGCGAACTCGAGCGCACCGGCGCCTTCGATCGGGAGGTCCTCGTCATCGCGCCGACCACCGGCACCGGTTGGATCAATCCGATCGCCGCCAGGTCGCTGGAGATGATGTACAACGGCGATACCGCGATCGTCGGATCGCAGTACTCGTACCTGCCGAGTTGGATCTCGTTCCTGGGAGACCAGCAGAAATCCATGCACTCAGGCAGGCTCATGATCGACGCCGTCCACGACCGGTGGGCCCAGTTGCCGCCTGACCGGCGACCGCGGTTGGTGCTCTACGGCGAGAGCCTGGGCTCGATGGCCGGTCAGGGTGCGTTCGACTGGCTGCCCGACATCTCCCGGATGGGATTCTCCTCGGTGCTGTGGGTCGGCCCGCCCAATGCGAGCCCGTTGTGGCGCGGCATCACGGCGCGCCGCGACCCGGGGACCCCCGAGGTCGAACCGCGCTACGACAACGGGCGCACGGTGCGGTTCTCGCAAGGCACCGATGCCGCGCAGATAGCCGCCGACTCGGCACCGCCGTGGGAGGGCACCCGGGTGATGTTTCTGCAGTACCCGTCCGACCCGATCGTCTGGTGGTCCCAGGATCTGTTGTTCACCCGGCCCGACTGGCTCTCCGAACCGCCAGGACGTGATCGCACGACGTCTATGCGCTGGTATCCGATCATCACCTTCTGGCAGGTCGCCGCAGACATGACCAACGCCGCGTCGGTACCCGGCGGGCACGGCCACAACTACGGGGACTTCATCCTCGACGGCTGGGCGGGCGTCGCCCCGCCGCAGGGCTGGACCCGGGCCGACACCGAACGCATCCGCGTCGCCTTGGAGGAGACCGAATCCGAGGACGGCGACTCCTAGTGCGTGACGCGCTCCGGGCGACGGCACTTGCGGCGGTCCTGCTCGGGTGGAGCCTGGTGACGCCGCGCATCCCGCAACGATGGAATCCCTTGCCGCATGCGGTGTTCGGTGCCTCGGTCGCACTGCTGAGCCGGGCGCCGCTCGGGTTGTCGCCGCCGGCGTTGGGCAAGGGCCTGCGTTGGGGGAGTGCAGCAGCCGTCCCCGTGCTGATCGCAGTCGGTGCCGGCCTGGCGATCCCAGCGGTGCGCGCCGGCATGGCCGTACGTGCGCTGCCCGCACCGGCGGGTGGCTGGCTGCTGCTGCGCATCCCGTTCGGCACGGTGTGGTCAGAGGAGGTGGCCTATCGTGCCGCGCTCGGCACCGTCGCGGGCCGGGCGTTCGGTGACGTCGCGGGAAGGTTGTTCACGGCCGCGGTGTTCGGACTGTCCCACGTGCCCGATGCCCGCGCCGCCGACGAATCGGTACCCGGCACCGTGCTCGTCACCGGCGCGGCCGGGTGGGTCTTCTCCTGGCTCTTCGCGAAATCCGGGAGCCTTGCCGCGCCGATGCTGGCCCATCTGGCCGTCAACGAGGCGGGAGCTATTGCGGCACTAGGGGTTCAGCGTCGAGCGTCCCAGTGACTCCGGTGTGGTTGGTCAACCTCACCGTGACGGACTACACCGAAACCCCTGGGTTTTCAGCGTCGACGTTGCGGACGTGCACGACCAGATCGTGGGGCTCCGTCTTCTGGTCGTCGATCCCGAAACTGATCACCCGCCGCGGAGTGACGCGGATGATCGCGCGCCCGTCCGATTCGGCTTGTTCTGCGGTACCGCGGATCTCGAGGCACCGCACCCGCCACGGATCGCGGGACGTGATGTCATCGACGACGAACGCCACCTTGCCATTGCTGCTGAGGTTGCGGAACTTTCGGCTCTTCGACATCTCGTAACCGCCGATGTCGATCGTGTCGAGTTGCTCGTTGTAGGAGAAGCCGACCGGGCTGTTCTGCGGGGTGCCGTCGGGCTGGATGGTGGCGAGTCTGCCCAGGTCCGCCTGCGTCATGAACTCGATTTCGGATGCGGTGAACGTCATGCGGCCCACCGTAAAACCTCAAGCGACATTGAGGTCAAGATCACAGGTGCACAGCGGACTCCGGCGAATGCCTGTCGCGCACGCCGTCATCGCCGCGAGGGCCGCCTGCCCGTAGGGCGGTCGTTCCGGCCGCGCGGCACTTTGAGAACCTGGATCATGGCCGCTCGCCGTACCACCGATCCGGCGAAGACCCGCGCCGCGGTCGCCGCGGTCGCCGGCTGGTTGCGTGACGATGCCGTACCCCCGCCCGGTCGCGCCGAACTCGCGGAGGCGGTGCGCACGACGGCCAGGACGCTGGCCGCGGTGGCCCCCGGCGCGGCCGTGGAACTCCGGGTGCCGCCGTTCGTCGCCGTCCAGTGCGTGGCGGGACTCACGCACACCCGCGGCAATCCGCCCAATGTCGTCGAAACCGACCCGCGCACCTGGCTGCTGCTCGCCACCGGGCTCGCGTCGATTACCGAGACCGCGGCCAACGGCGCGCTCCGGATGTCGGGCTCGCGCGCGGTGGAGATCGCCGAGTCGCTGCCGTTGGTCGCGCTGCCTGATTGAGGAAGTGCGAAACCGGTGACTCGCTGTTGTATTGGGCGCAGTTGTTCCCTTCACCACACCATCGCCTGATTCCGCGTTTCGGCGCTGTTCCCCGTAGACTTGCGACGTCACCCACAGCCCTTAGGGAGCAGTCTGATTGTGACCGCTCGAGCCGCTTGCCCAAGATGAGAACGAGCCGCGAGAAGAATGTGGCGTATTCGGGGTCTGGGCGCCCGGCGAGGAGGTGGCGAAGCTCACGTACTACGGCCTTTATGCCCTGCAACACAGGGGACAGGAAGCGGCGGGTATAGCCGTAGCCGACGGGTCGCAGGTACTGGTCTTCAAGGATCTCGGACTCGTCAGCCAGGTCTTCGACGAACAGACGCTGGCCGCCATGCATGGCCACGTCGCTGTCGGGCACTGCCGCTACTCCACCACCGGATCCACCACGTGGGAGAACGCCCAGCCGGTGTTCCGCAACACCGCCGCGGGCACCGGCGTAGCGCTGGGCCATAACGGAAATCTGGTCAACACGGCCGAACTCACCGCCCGCGCTCGTGAAGAGGGCTTGATGGGCAACCGTGGCGATATCGTCGCCACCACCGACTCCGACATCCTCGGTGCGCTGCTGGCCCACGGCGCCGCGGACTCCACGCTCGAACAGGCCGCCCTCGAACTTCTCCCGACCGTCCGCGGCGCGTTCTGCCTCACCTTCATGGACGAGAACACCCTCTACGCCGCCCGCGACCCCTACGGCGTGCGGCCGCTGTCGCTGGGCCGGCTCGATCGCGGCTGGGTGGTGGCCTCGGAAACCGCAGCTTTGGACATCGTCGGCGCGGCGTTCGTCCGCGACATCGAGCCGGGCGAACTGCTCGCCATCGACGCCGACGGCGTGCGCTCGACGCGTTTCGCCAACCCGACTCCCAAGGGCTGTGTCTTCGAGTACGTCTATCTGGCCCGGCCGGACAGCGTGCTGGCCGGCCGTTCGGTGCACGCCACCCGCGTCGAGATCGGTCGCCGGCTGGCCGTCGAACGACCCGTCGATGCCGACCTGGTGATCGGGGTGCCCGAATCCGGCACTCCTGCCGCAGTCGGGTACGCCCAGGGATCCGGCATCCCGTACGGGCAGGGGCTGATGAAGAACGCCTATGTCGGGCGCACGTTCATCCAGCCGTCGCAGACCATCCGTCAGCTGGGTATCCGCCTCAAGCTCAACCCGCTCAAGGAAGTCATCCGCGGCAAGCGGCTGATCGTCGTCGACGACTCCATCGTGCGGGGCAATACCCAGCGCGCGCTGATCCGGATGTTGCGCGAGGCAGGCGCCGTCGAGGTGCACGTCCGGATCGCCTCGCCGCCGGTCAAGTGGCCCTGTTTCTACGGCATCGACTTCGCTACGCCCGCCGAGCTCATCGCCAACGCGGCGAGCAACTCCGCCGACGAGCAGGACATGCTCGACGGCGTCCGTCGCGCGATCGGCGCCGACAGCCTGGGTTACATCAGCACGCAGGGCATGATCGCTGCCACCGAGCAGCCCGCGTCACGGCTGTGCTCGGCATGTTTCGACGGGGTCTATCCGATCGAGCTGCCCGGCGAGACGGCGCTTGGCAAGAACGTCATCGAGCACATGCTGGAGACCGCGGCGCGAACCGGCATCCCGCTGCAGCAAGTCGACAACGACAACGCGTCGGCGCTGCGTCGACCTTGACGGGCTCAGCCGTCGTGACGTCACGGAAAGTTATTGCGGCGCAACTGAACTGAAGCGCAGCAGGCGTCGTCGGCCGCCTTGCGGGGCGGTGCCGTCCTGTTTGAGTGCCTCTGTCACCGCATCGCGGTAGTCCGTCAGCCCGCCGTCCGGCTGAGGTATCACCCCGTCGACGTCGTGCTCGTGCATGACGGCGTCATGCGCCAGCGATTCGACCAGTGGCCGCGCCAGGCCCGACGGGATCGGCGTCACGAGGCCGACCCACCAACTCGCGATCGTCGGAGTCAGGAACGGAAGCACCACGATGATCCGACGGCTCAGGCCCGCGACGTCGGCGTAGATCTGCATCGCCTCGCCGTACTCCATCGCATCCGGACCGCCGATGTCCCACGTGCGAGACTCCGGCACGTCCGCCGTCGCCGCCTCGGCCAGGTAATGCAGGGCGTCGCCGATCGAAATGGGCTGGATCATGTTGTGCACCCACTTCGGTGTGGTCATCGCGGGCAGGCGGTCGGTCAGGTGACGCACCATCTCGAAGGATGCGGACCCGGAGCCGATCACGATGCCGGCCTGCAGCACCACGCTCTCGATGCCGGAGTCGACGAGGATCTCGCCGACCTCGGTGCGCGACGCGAGATGCCGCGACAACTCGACGCCCCCGGGATGCAGGCCGCTCAGATACACCAGCCGCCGGACCCCCGCCTGCTGCGCGGCGGCGACGACGTTGCGCGCCGACTGCTTCTCTTCGGCGACGAAGTCTTTGGACGTCCCCATCGAATGCACCAGGTAGTAGACGACGTCGGTGCCCTCGAACGCTGCCACCAACGATTCAGGGTCGGTCAGATCGCCCTGCACGACCTCGACCCGGTCGCGCCAGCGTGCGCCGTCCAGCTTGGCGGGGGTGCGCGCCATGGCACGCACCGCGTGACCACGGTCGAGCAATTCCGGTACCAGGAGGCCGCCGATGTACCCGGTCGCACCGGTCACCAGGCAGCGGAGACGTTCAGGGGGCATGGCCCCGGGTGACCGATTCAGTGGTCAGGCAAACCCGCACCCGGGATCGGCGCGTCCACCGACGACGGTGTCCCGGCCGGCGCGACGTAACTCCCGGATGAGGGTGTCGCCGCGGATCAGGCCGTACACCGTGGGGTCGTGGAAGTGCCAGCCGGTGTGCCGACCGCAAGCCACATGGTCGTAGCCGCCACACACCGGTGCACTGGATACATCCCAGGCACGTTGTCACAACACAACGGATACTGGCAGCGAACCGCCGGGAATACGCGGGTAACCTTGCTCTCGATGACTAAAGGGGTCGAACACCACGGCATCGCGCAACAACACGGCATTTCCTACGCGTCGGCTGGGGTGGACATCGAAGCCGGTGACCGCGCCGTCGAGCTCTTCAAGCCACTCGCCAAGAAGGCCACCCGGCCCGAGGTGCGCGGCGGGCTCGGCGGGTTCGCCGGTCTCTTCGCCCTGCGGGGCGACTACCGGGAGCCGCTGCTGGCGTCGTCCACCGACGGCGTCGGCACCAAACTGGCTGTCGCGCAGGCGATGGACAAGCACGACACCGTCGGCATCGACCTCGTCGCGATGGTGGTGGACGACCTCGTGGTGTGCGGCGCGGAGCCGCTGTTCCTGCAGGACTACATAGCGGTCGGGCGGACCGTCCCGGAACGCGTCGCGGAACTCGTGTCCGGCATTGCCGACGGGTGCGTGCTGGCCGGCTGCGCCCTGCTCGGCGGCGAGACCGCGGAGCATCCAGGCCTGATGGCCCCCGATCATTACGACATCTCGGCCACCGGCATCGGGGTCGTAGAGGCCGACGACGTGCTGGGGCCGGACCGCGTCAGGCCCGGCGACGTGATCATCGCCATGGCCTCGACCGGCCTGCACTCGAACGGCTACTCACTGGCCCGGCACGTGCTGCTGGAGATCGACCACATGAACCTGGCCGGCCACGTCGAGGAGTTCGGCCGCACCCTGGGTGAGGAGTTGCTGGAGCCGACCCGCATCTACACCAAGGACTGCCTGGCACTGGCCGCCGAAACCCAGGTGCGGACGTTCTGTCACGTCACCGGCGGTGGACTCGCGGGCAACCTCGAGCGCGTCATCCCGCCCGGCTTGGTGGCTGAACTCGACCGCGGCACGTGGACGCCCGCGCCGGTGTTCGGCATGATCGCCCAGCGCGGCCGCATCGAACGGGCGGAAATGGACAAGACGTTCAACATGGGTGTCGGGATGGTGGCCGTCGTCGCGCCGGAGGACACCGATCGCGCGCTGGCCGTACTGACCGCCCGTCACCTGAATTGCTGGACCCTCGGGACCATCAAGAAGGGCAGTAAGGACGCCTCACGAGCCGTGCTCGTGGGTCAGCACCCCAGATTCTGAGGGAGCCGTGGGGGACTAGCGCCGCCAGTCGTCCTCGTCGGCCCAGCCATCGTCGGACAGCGGGTCGCTGCCGTTGCGGCCGTCGTCATCCGACGAACCTGCCAGCTCACGCTGTAACTGCGTGAAATCCGTCTGCGGTGAGCTGTATTTGAGCTCACGTGCAACCTTGGTCTGCTTTGCCTTAGCCCGGCCGCGGCCCATGGGGGAACCCCCTCGCGCAATAACGGAGCGGCCCAATTGCTAGGCGGCTCCGATCTGAGTGTGTTTATTGTCCTGACGACACTTTACCGTGCGTCGCGCCGTGGCGCTGGCAGGCCCTGTTCCGAGGCGATTTACGCTGCGTTCTCAGCGCGCTCCGCCCCGCAGCCGCTCCACGGCCAGGCGCCCAGCACCCACGTCGTCGGCGGGCGGAAGCGAGTCCGGATCGATCACAGCCGATACCTGCGACGTCACCGCCGGTCGACAGCGCAGTGTCCGCAGGCAGGCCGCGCTTGAGCAACGCCAGCGCGATGACGCCCTCGTCGACGTGGTCGACAACCGTGCCCAGCCTGCCTACGGCGCGGCCGCCCGCCAGCACCGGATCGCCGGGAGAGGGCCGGTCGGCGTCGCCGTCCAGGTGCAGGATCACCAGCATGCGTGGAGGTTTGCCGAGATTGTGGACCCGCGCAACGGTTTCCTGGCCCCGGTAGCAGCCCTTGTCGAGGTGAACGGCGCCCAGTCCGGGGCCGCCGATCCAGCCGACCTCGTGCGGGATCGTGCGTTCGTCGGTGTCCACCCCGAGGCGCGGACGGCGCGCTGCGACCCGGTGGGCTTCGTAGGCCCATACGCCCGCCGGCCGAACCCCGGCAGCCACCAACTTGTCCCGCCAAGCCGCGACCTCGGCCCGTGGCACCACGACGTCGATCTCGCCGCCGGGTCCTGGCAGGTGACGGATGAATCCTCCGGCGGCCAGTTCGACGGCGGTCCCCGCGGCGGGTAGTTCGGGCAGACCCAGTGCTTCCAGGACCGGCGCGGCGGCCAGCGCGGGACCGAGCAGTGACAACACGCCGAGGTCGGCGGGTTCGACCACGACGTCGGCCCAGAACACCATCTTGCGAAGGAACGCCAGCAGCGCTTCGCCGCGCCACGGTTCGGTGTCGATGACCGTGCGGCCGTCGAGCTGGGTCTGCAGCCAGTGATCTTCGACACGGCCCTGGCCGTCCAGACTCAGGTTCTCGACGACGGCGCCGTCGGGGAGTTCGCTGACGTGCTGGCTGGAGATGGTGTGCAGCCACGACTTGCGTTCGGCGCCGGTCAGCGTCAGCACAGCGCGATGTGACCGGTCGATGACGACCGCACCCTCCGCGGCGGCTCGTTGTTCACCGAGGGGGTCGCCATAGTGCCAGACCGCGTCGGCGTCGGGTCCGGTATCGGGAGCAGGTACGGCAGGCATGACCCAACTCTACGATTCCTGCGAGTCGGGCCGCGGCTACGCTGATTTCCCATGGCTGAGGTACCGGGCATCGTCGTCACTCTCGACGGGCAACTGCACGATCCGCACGTGCCGCTGCTTCACGCCGACGATCTTGCCGCTGTTCGCGGCGACGGCATCTTCGAGACGCTGTTGGTCCGGGATGGCCGTCCTTGCCTGCTCGAAGCGCACCTGAACCGCCTGGCGCATTCCGCGCACCTGGTCGATCTGCCCGCGCCGGATGCGCCGCAATGGCATGCGGCGGTCGACGTCGCGGTCGAGGGCTGGCTGGCTGCGGGCGGCGAGGAAGGCGTGCTGCGGCTTGTGTACAGCCGGGGCAGGGAGCACGGCTCGGGGACGACGGGGTACGCCACGATCGGCCCGGTGCCCGCGCGGGTAGCCGACGTCCGGCGTAACGGCCTGGCGGCCCTGACTCTGGAGCGCGGCCTTGCCGCCGAGGGCATCGACGCGATGCCGTGGCTCCTGGCCGGAGCCAAGACCTTGTCCTATGCGGTCAACATGGCTGCGCTGCGGCACGCCGAACGCCAGGGCGCAGGCGACGTCATCTTCGTGAGCACGGACGGGCACATCCTGGAAGGGCCGAGATCGACCGTCGTGATTGCCACGTCCTCACCCGATGGCCGCACCTGCCTGTTGACGCCGCCGCCGTGGTATCCCATTCTGCGCGGAACCACCCAACAGGCATTGTTCGAGGTGGCACGCAACAAGGGCTACGACTGCGACTACCAGACGCTCAAGCCTGTCGATCTGATTGCCGCCCAAGGGGTCTGGCTCATTTCCAGCATCACGCTCGCGGCCCGCGTGCACACTCTCGACGGCATACCGCTCGGGCGCGCGCCCCTGGCCGACGACGTCGCCGCCTTGGTCGACGCCGCCATCGTCTGTGATCGCTGAGCGCTTAAATCCCTTGTCGCGCTGCCGGAGCGGGAGTACGGTCGCGGGTACACAGGGAAGGAGGTGGTCCGACAAATTGATTGACTTATGGACATGTGAGGTGGCTGCGAGCTAGCAGCGCCGGGAGAGCGCTCGTCGCACCTGTGCGCGCTGGCGAATTCCCCGCAGTCACCCGGCCCCCGAGCCCCTTGGTCGTGTCCGATCAGGAACACCAGGCTCGGGGGTCGCTCCATGCCTGGGCCCGGTGCGCGCAGAGCCCGCCTGAGATCCGCGCGCGCAGAGCCCGCGCCAGGTTCAGTGCGTGAGCCGGCGGCGGATGATCTCGTCGAGCTCGTCGTCGGGCGGGCACAAGCAGCCGTCGACCGGACACGTGCGATCGGTCACCGGCTGCGGCATCGCGGTGAGAAGCTCCTCGAAGACCTCGATGCACATCGTGCAGATGACCTGCGCGCCGAGGTTGATGTAGTCGATCGGTCCGAATCCGCACAGGGCTTGTGACCATGAGTGATCGCGGCAGCACACCACGTGGGTCAGTTCATCGGGCCGGTCGACGGCATAGAGCTGCGGCTGGACCGCAGGCTCCGTCAGCTGTCGCTCGGTGATGGACATGTAAGCATGGTCCAGCGAATCGGGCCGTCTGGCAACGGAATATCCCTGCCACGTCGCGGGCCGGGAACAACGGCTCGGCCCGCGAGATGCCTGGAGCTGCAGCGGTGGCCGGCTGACGCGGGACGGGCGCGGGTCCTGAGTTAGCGCGCAGGGCCCGGCGCCAGCGAGGAGCACTCGGCCATCGCCGTTCCCAGGCGGCAGCGTCGACGCCGGGCGGAGGCCCCGATGCCGGCCCGGGGGGCGCGGGGATACCGTGCTGACTCAGGCAGTAGGCGAACGAGCCGTGACCCACGCTCGGTACCGCGGAGCTAGGTGTCGGCTCGCCGGCGAGGCTCGGCAGATGCCGAACAGCCCGCCGCCACCGCTGCCGCGGCGAGCACCGCGGCGACTCTCAGGGGACGCACTAGCCGACGAACCTGGACAGCCGGGCGGACAGGTGCGGCACCAAACCGCCGTCGGCATCGACGCGTTCCTCCACGTATGCCAGGTCACCGCCGTCGATGATGCCGTAGAGGCGCTTGGCGCCGCCGACGAGAACACCGGACTTGCTGCGCGCCAGCGCGTCGGTGACGAGCTCCCATGACGCCTGGTTGAGGGGACGCCCGTAGAACAGTTCGACGTAGCCGGCGGAGTGCGCCAGCATGAGCTCGATGGCCTGCGTTTCGGTCAGGTCGGCCGGGTCGTCGACGAATCGCCAGAAACCGGACTCGCGAAGGTCGGGCCGGTCGTACCCCCCGGCGTCGTCGAGGCGCCATGAGCGGGCTTCCCAGTTGAGGTAGTCGCCGCCGTCGTGGGACACCACGATCTGCTGACCGAAGCGGTAGTCGCCATGGGCATCTCGGCCTTCACCCTCGCCCCGCCACACGCCGACGAGGGGCAGCAGCGCCAGCAGTGCGTCGTTGAGGTTGGCGCCTTCGCGCAGATTGGCGGTATCCGCAGGTACCGGAAGGTCGCCGAACGCCGGGATGTTGCGTAGCGCGGTTTCCCTGGCCCGATCCGCAGCAGCGGCGACCGCCTCGTCGCCTGAGGTCACATTGCTCCTCGCGTGCGCGGGGTCACGACTCGTCAGTGACGAGACGGTACAACGCGTACAGCGCGAACCATGTGATCACCACGACGGCCGCGACGAGCAGGATCTCGAAAAACAGCACCACGGCAGAAAGTCTAACCGCCGGGAGAAATGATCTCCCGGCGGCTGTCGAAGCTAGTGAAGGGGCGGACGGTCAGCTGACCTTCCATTCGAACTCGGGGCAGAATGCGCCGGTGGCAGCACCGATGAAGTAGCCGGCCTGGTAATCCGACCAGGCGGTCACGCTGGTCAGGTCGGCGACCTCCTTCTCGAAGCTGGCTCCGTTGGACCAGTCCTCGCACACCGCGTGGCCGGTTTCGACGACCTGAGCGGTCTTGTCCGGGGGCCAGGTGATACCGCCGTTGGTGATCACGGTGAGGAAGTCATCCTCCGGGGTGGCGAGAGCTGCGGGCGCACCTGTCAAAGCAACTACAGCGAATGCCGCCGAGACGGCGCAGGCAAACATGATCTTCATTTGTCGGTCCTAGGTGGTCGCCGCGGCGAGCCGCGCCATTGTCGGGGTTTACCCGCGCCCAGCAGCGCGGGTACCACCATATGTTCGACGACAACAGCGACTCTTGCAGCGTTTTCACAGCAGGATGAATGCAACGCCCCTAACCGGGGCGCGAAGTCACGCTTTTCCGGGCGAAGCTGGGTTGCCTGACCGCCTCCGTCGTCAGGCGACCTTGACGTCGACCTCGTGGATCCCCGCACCTGACGGCGCGACGCTGGCGTCACCATTGCCCGCAGGCGACAGCGCGCGCAACGTCCAGGAGCCGGGCGCGGCGAAGAATCGGAAGTCGCCGGTGGCCGATGCGACGACCTCGGCGGTGAACTCATCGGAGCTGTCGAGCAGACGCACGAAGGCGCCACCCACAGCCTGGCCCGAGCCGTCGACGACGCGGCCGGTGATGACCGTTTCCTTCTCCAGGTCAACGCTGGCGGGCAACGTCAGTCCTTGCTTCGGTGCAGAGCACATATCAACTTCCCAACTCGATCGGGGCACCCACCAGGGAGCCGTATTCCGTCCAACTACCGTCGTAGTTCTTGACGTTCTTGTGTCCCAACAGTTCCCGTAGCACGAACCAGGTGTGCGACGAGCGCTCACCGATCCGGCAGTAGGCGATGGTCTCCTTCTCGCCGTCCAGGCCGGCCTCGGCGTACAGCTTGGCCAGGTCCTCGTCGGACTTGAAGGTGCCGTCCTCGTTGGCCGCCTTGCTCCACGGCACGTTGATGGCGCTCGGGATGTGGCCGGGACGCTGGCTCTGCTCCTGCGGGAGGTGCGCCGGCGCCAGGATCTTGCCGGAGAACTCATCGGGGGAGCGCACGTCGACCAGGTTCTTCGTGCCGATGGCGTCGATGGTCTCGTCGCGGAACGCGCGGATGCTGGTGTCGGGGTCCTTGGCGGTGTAGCTCTTGCCCTCGCGGGTCACGGTGTCCGTGGACAGTGGCCGGGCGTCGAGTTCCCACTTCTTGCGTCCGCCGTCGAGCAGCTTGACGTCCTGGTGGCCGTACAGCTTGAAGTACCAGTAGGCGTACGCGGCGAACCAGTTGTTGTTGCCGCCGTAGAGGACCACGGTGTCGTCGTTGCCGATACCGCGCTCGGAAAGCAGCTTGGAGAACTGCGCAGCGTCGACGAAGTCGCGCTTGACCTGATCCTGCAGATCGGTCTTCCAGTCCAACTTGACCGCGCCGGGGATGTGGCCGGTGTCGTAGGCGCTGGTGTCCTCGTCGACCTCGACGAAGACAGTGTTCGGCGCCTCGAGATTGCTCTCGGCCCAGTCTGCTGTGACCAGGACTTCGGAGCGTGCCATGTGGGAGATCCTTTCGATTGCTCTGAGAGCGGGGTAGGGATTCATGCAGTGGTGGTGGAGTACGACTTCGGGCGAAGCCGAGCGACGAGCGGGTAGAGCTGGCAGCCCAGGCAGATCCCGAATGCTGCGTTGAGGAATGCCGCCACGAGCGCGAAGCCCGTGGAGATAAGACCCAGCAGCACAAGACCGCTGGAGAAACCGATGACGCCGACGACCGCGAAGACCAACCCCACGAGCTGGGCGAACTTCAGGGGAGGCACCGGCTCGCGCTCGGTGACGGGTCCCAGCCGCGGAGCGATCAGCTTCGCGAAGACGACACCGTACGGGTGCTTGCGGGGTCCGAACACGGCCCCGATTGCGAAGATTGCCGCCTGGATCCCGAGGATCACGGCCGCGGCGACCGCGCTCGCGGTGGAGACGAGCAGCGTGGTGACGAGTACCGCAGTGGTGACCCATGCGACGAAACGCGGGCCCCGGGCGTCGACCTGCACCGGTACCCGGTTCTCTGTGATGTTCGACATAGACGTGCTCCTGTTGTCTGGAATGGCTGGGCGCGGCGGGTCCTCAGGCCCGGTCGCAGGTGCGGCGCAAAGAACGGCGCGGCTACTCAGCAGCTACGACAACAACAGCAACAACCCGCGACGCGGCACAGATCGACTGCGCGGCGCTTGGTGAGCACGAGCTCGAGGCGGGCTGACACGGCTGACAGCTTACCCAAAGACGGGGTGATCAAGCCAACAGCGCCTGTAGTGCCGACCGCAGGTCAGCGGCGGTCGGCACCCCGGACGCCCGATAGCGCTGACGCCCATCGGCGTCGAAGATGAACGTCGTCGGCAGCGAAAGCACCGAAAGTGTGCGTGCTGCCTCGGGATTGGCATCCATGTCGATCTCGACATGGGCCACCTCCGGCAGTTCCGAACACACCTGGTCGACGACCCGGCGCAGACCCGCGCACGGGCCGCACCACACCGCACTGAAATGGAGGACGGTCGGTCCCGTCGTCGACAGGCCCAGCGCGGCGATGTCGGTGTCATCGAGGGTGGGCCACTCGGCGGCGCCCTTGAGCAGGCCCGAACGCAGCGACAGCAGTCGCCCGATCACAACAGCCAGGCCGAACGCGGCGATCAGCACCGCGATGACGGCAATCCATGAAGAACTCATGACAATCGAAACTCGTCGAGATCGATGGTTACTCCCTCAGCGATGCCTTCGATGATGATGTCGGAGCCGCGCGCGCCCTCACTGGTGGGTGTGATGCCGAACGGTAGCTTCTGTCCGGGCAGCGTGGTGGAGAAGAGGGCAAGGACCGCGGCCACCTTCTCTTCGGGCACCGCCTGGTCGGCCGTCCCCGGTTCGGTCAGAACCCCGGTCGCGGTGAGGACCAGCGTGGTGGCGTCCGGCCCGGAAATCGACAGGTCGACGGCGATGCTGACTCGTTCGTCGAAGCCCGCCTTGGCAGGGGTGCCGGTGAACACCAACCCGTAGTTGCTCGAAATGCCCGACTCGGTGGTGCCGCCGGTCGAGTCCTCGGTCTCCCGCGTCGGCGCCTCGATCAGCAGGTCGGGGATTCCCATGTACCGGCCGACGTGGGTGGAGTCGATGATGATCCGGCTCTCCAGCTTGCCCACGGTCAGAGTCGCGTCGGGGGGACCAGCCACGAATCCCCGAGCCCGACCGAATGCATGGTCGCTTCCAGCGATGCCTTGCCGACCACAGGGTGATCCACGCCACTGGCTTTGATCTCGAGTTCGTCGTAATGGCGCCGCTGAGCCTGCGTGATGAACGGAAATCCCAGGATCGCCACCGACGGATCCCAGTCCAGGTTTGCCGCGGTGCGAACGCTCCTGGCCAGGCGATATTCGGCATAGATGGCTGCTCCGAAGTCGATACCGACGGCGACCACCACCACGGTGGCGACGGTCGTGAGGACACCGATGGCGAGCTTGCGCACCACGTCATTGTGGCCGATGCCGACGCACGATTCCGTTCGGCGCGGCTTTCAGGCAGGTTGCACGCTATCGTTAGGTAACCATCGGCCGGGTAACGGCTATGTGTCAGGCATGAATCTGGAAAGTCACCACGCGACAAAGTTGTCTGGCGGTGTCCCGGCGAATGAGCTCCACGGATGCTGGAGGGTCAGTTGGATCTGCTGCTACTGACGGTTGACCCGCACCCGGAATCGGTCCTGCCGTCATTGTCCTTACTCGCCCATAACGTGCGCACCGCGCCGACCGAAGTCTCCTCTTTGCTGGAAGCGGGCACCGCTGACATCGCGATCGTCGATGCGCGCACCGATCTGGCCGCCGCGCGCGGACTGTGCCGGCTGCTGGGGACTACCGGCACGTCGGTCCCCGTCGTGGCGGTCGTCAACGAAGGCGGCCTGGTCGCCGTCAGCGTGGAATGGGGTCTGGACGAGATCCTGCTGCCCAGCACCGGTCCGGCCGAGATCGACGCACGGCTCCGGCTGTTGGTGGGGCGTCGGGGTGGCATGGCCAACCAGGAGAACCTGGGCAAGATCAGCCTGGGTGAACTCGTCATCGACGAAGGCACCTACACCGCCCGACTGCGCGGTCGCCCGCTTGACCTCACCTACAAGGAGTTCGAGCTCCTCAAATATCTGGCACAGCACGCCGGCCGGGTCTTCACCCGTGCGCAGCTGCTGCAGGAGGTCTGGGGTTACGACTTCTTCGGCGGTACCCGCACCGTCGACGTGCACGTGCGGCGTTTGCGCGCCAAGCTCGGCCCGGATTACGAGTCCTTGATCGGTACCGTGCGCAACGTCGGATACAAAGCCGTCAGGCCTGCGCGGGGCCGTCAGCAGGCCGCCGGTGCGGACACCCTCGAAGAGGACGATCCATACGAGGGCGACGCCGGGTTGCTGGATTCCGACGGCGTTCCCGAGGCGCTTGGCGACGCGCTGCGCAGTCAGTGACCTCGCCGGTACCGGTCGGCTGGCAGCAGAACCTCTCGGAGGCGGACCGACAACGCATCCGTGACCTCATCGCCGACGTGACATCGGTCGACGGCGTCGCCCCCGTCGGCGGCCAGGTGCTGCGCGCACTGAACCAGGACCGGACCCGCCACCTGCTCGCCGTCGACGGCGGGGTGATCCAGGGCTACCTCAATCTCGCGCCTGCCGGTGACGACGAATCGTCGATGGCCGAAGTGGTGGTGCGCCCGGGCGCGCGGCGCCGTGGCATCGGTTCGACGCTGATCCGGACCGCGCTGTCCGAGGGCGGGGAGGGCACCCGGATCTGGGCCCACGGCAACCTCGAGCCGGCGCGCGCCGTCGCCGTTGCGCTCGGACTCACGCCCGTCCGAGAGCTTCTTCAGATGCAGCGGCCGCTGGCCGATCTGCCGCCGACGCCGTCCGTTGCCGGCGTGCGATTCACCACGTACGCCGGCCCGCAGGACGACGCCGAGGTGCTCCGGGTGAACAACGCGGCGTTCTCGTGGCACCCCGAACAAGGGGGCTGGACCGAGGCGGACATCGCCGTGCGCCGCGGCGAGTCGTGGTTCGATCCAGCCGGGTTCTTCCTCGCCTACGACCAGAACAGCAGCGAGTTGCTCGGATTCCATTGGACCAAGGTGCATTCCGCGTCGCTGGGTGAGGTTTACATCGTCGGTGTCGACCCCGCCGCGCAGGGCAGGGGACTCGGCGCAACGCTGACCTTGCTCGGACTTCACCACCTCGCCGACCGGCTCGTGGAGCCCGATCGGAACGCCCAGGTGATGCTCTACGTCGAGGCCGACAACTCCGCCGCGGTGAAGACGTATCGACGGTTGGGTTTCGACGTGGTCAACACCGACGTCGCATACGCCAGGGCATAGCCCAGTCAGGCGCAGCAGTCGGGGTCGAGAACCACACACAGAGCAGCCAACGCGTCCCGGCGGACCGTGTGAAAGACGCTCATGCCGCGCCGTTCGGACGCCACCAGGCCGGCCCTCCGTAGCTGGCCGAGGTGATGACTGACCGTCGACTCGCTGAGCCCGACAGCATCCGCGAGGTCGCTGCTGTTCTCCTCGTTGGCCGGGCTGCTGAACAGGAGCGACATCAACTTGACGCGGGCCGGGTGCGGCGTGAGCCTTGAGGCGCAACGCGATTCCCAACGCCGCCTCGTTGCTGATCGGACCCGCGGCGACGGGTGCGCAAACACAGGTGCGGACATGTTGACCAGCGGCAGAGACTTGGGCACGAAGCAATCGTAGCGATTGCATTGACATATGTCGAAAAGGTGGCATCCTGAAAGTGCACCAATTCGATATATGTCGCACAGGTATGGGGGTTCCAGCATGGCTCGTATCAGCTCGCGCTCAACGTCGACAACGTCGACGAGGCCGTCGCGTTCTACTCCACGCTTTTCAACACTCAACCCGCCAAGCTCAAGGAGGGTTACGCGAACTTCGCGATCGCCGAGCCCCCTCTGAAGCTCGTTCTGTTCGAGAATCCCGGTCACGGCGGCACCATCAACCACCTCGGCGTCGAGGTCGAATCCAGTGCCACGGTGCACTCGGAGATTGCCCGCCTCACCGCAGAGGGCTTGTTCACCGACGAGGAGATGGGCGCCACGTGCTGCTTCGCCAAGCAGGACAAGGTCTGGGTGACCGGGCCCGCCGGGGAACGGTGGGAGGTTTACACCGTGCTGGCCGATTCTGAGACGTTCGGTACCAGTCCGCAGCATCCTGCCGAATCCGGCGCTGAGAGTGATGTGTGCTGCGGCAACCTGGCCGCGGCGACGGGCAGCGACAAGGTCAGCGCGGGTGCAGGCTGCTGTTAGGCCTAGTGGGTCCGGCCTGGGATGGGCGCTGGTGGTCGCGCGATGACGCTGATCATTCGTGTACCGGCACTTCGAGTTCGGCGAGCAAGGCACGGACTCGGCGTTCGATGTCGTCGCGGATCGGCCGGACCGCCTCGACGCCCATTCCGGCCGGATCGTCCAACGTCCACTCTTCATAGCGACGTCCGGGAAATACCGGGCACGCGTCGCCGCAGCCCATCGTGATGATGACGTCGGCGGCCCGGACTATTTCCTCCGTCCACGGCTTTGGGAATTCGCCGGCGATGTCGATTCCTCGTTCGGCCATCGCCTCGACAGCCGCCGGGTTGATCTCGTTGGTCGGCTCGGAACCGCCCGACCATGCGACTGCGGTGTCGCCGGCGAAGTGAGTGAAGAAGCCGAGGGCCATCTGTGAACGTCCGGCGTTGTGCGTGCACAGAAACAGCACGGTCGGCCTGCCGTCGTCACTCTTGCCCTCGACCTTGGCGAGTGCATGCAGTTGTTGGCGCGCGAACCGTTCGGCCAGCAGCGGCAGGAAGTTCGGAATGGACGCGTGCGCGGTGACGTGATCGTAGGAGGAATGTAGGAAGCCTTCGATGGTCTCGACGCCGATCATGCCGGCGAACTCGTTCTCCAGCTGCGCAGCAGCCGCCTTCAGGGCCAGTTGTTGGTCCAGGGACAGATCGGGCCGCCGGTGGGTGGGGCGGCCAGGGTTCTCGGACATGATCTCGCTTTCGACGTTCAGCCTGAGTGAGGCAGGTGCCGCGGCGTCGCCCCGGCCTCTCGGAGCACCGTGCGGTGATCGCGGCTCGCCGCGCCGGTCGTCGTGCCTCCACCATGGTTGGGCCAACAGTGGGTGACTGATCTCACCGTCGTCAAGAGGTCGGCTGAGAATGTTGCAATTCGCAAGCGTGGTTCATTTTCCGTTCACCATCCGTAGGTAGTTCATTCATGGTGTGCCCCTACGTTCACAGCGAGCAGTAAGCATCTGCTTGACGCGGCACGATCTCGATGTGCGGGCATGAGCCCGAGCCCAGCGTCTCCCCGTTATGCATAAGGAGCTTCGTGAAGGCGAAACGATCTGGCGCTGCGTTCGGCCTGCTGGCCGCCAGTGCCCTGCTGTTGTCGGCGTGTGGCAGTGACAACAACACCTCGGCGGGCTCGGGATCGGGAGAATCCGGTTCGGAGTCGGCCAGCGACTGCGGCGGCAAGGAGGCGCTCAAGGCGAGCGGTTCCTCGGCGCAGGCCAACGCGATGACGCGTTTCATCAACGCCTACGAGAAGGACTGCCCCGGCTTCACCCTGAACTACACCTCGAGTGGTTCGGGCGCGGGCGTGTCGGAGTTCCTCGGCGGACAGACCGACTTCGGCGGCTCGGACTCGCCGCTGAGCGCCGAAAAGGGCGAGGTCGAGAAGGCCAAGGAGCGCTGCGGCGGCAGCGAGGCATGGAATCTGCCCGCGGTGTTCGGGCCCATCGCCGTGACGTACAACGTCGCAGGCGTCGACGGCCTGGTGCTCGACGGTCCGACCGCTCGCCAAGATCTTCAACGGCACCGTCAAGACCTGGGACGCCCCCGAGATCGCGGCGCTGAACGAGGGCGCGACACTGCCCGGCCGAGCCGATCAACGTGATCTTCCGCAGCGACGAGTCGGGCACCACGGACAACTTCCAGAAGTACCTGGATGCGGCGTCGGACGGGGCGTGGGGCAAGGGTGCGGGCAAGTCGTTCGCCGGCGGTGTCGGCGAGGGTGCGAAGGGCAACGAGGGCACCTCGGCAGCGATCGCGAGCACACCGGGTTCGATCACCTACAACGAGTGGTCGTTCGCCAAGGCGCAGGGCCTGTCCATCGCCAAGATCATCACCTCGGCGGGTCCTGAACCGGTCGAGCTGAGCACCGAGATCGGCGGGCAAGGCGATCGACGCCGTCAAGTTCAAGGGCGAGGGCAACGATCTCGTGCTCGACACCGCGTCGTTCTACAAGCCGACCGAGGCCGGGTCGTACCCGATCATGCTCGCCGCCTACGAGATCGTGTGCTCGAAGTACCCGGACGCCGAGGTGGCCACGGCGGTCAAGGCGTTCCTGCACTCGGCGCTCGGCAACGGCCAGACCGGGTCTCGAGGAGAATGGCTACATCCCGGTTCCCGAGGCGTTCAAGACGCGGCTGACCGAGGCTGTCGACGCCATCAACGCGACGGCGTAGTAGCCACAGCCAATGGCTGTCACACCAGACTCGACCGCTGTGGGCTCGTCGGCAACGACGGCGAGCCCACAGCGGGGCGGGCATACTCCCGACAAGCCAACCAAGACCCGGGAAGGGATCAGCGTTGAAGCAGGGCGAGCGGACGTTGGGGCGACACCGTCTTCAAGTCCATCGCGATCGCCGCCGGCGCCACCATCATCGGCGCCATCGCGCTGATGGCGCTCTTCCTGATCATCAAGGCGATTCCGTCGCTGCAGGCCAACCAGGCCAACTTCCTCTTCAGCACCGAGTTCATCACCAGCGACTCGGACAACCTGCGCTTCGGCATCCGCGACCTGTTCATGGTGACGGTGCTCAGCTCGGTGTTCGCCTTGGTCATCGCCGTCCCCATCGCGATCGGCATCGCAGCGTTCCTGACGAACTACGCGCCGAAGCGGTTGGCGCGGCCGTTCGGAATGTTGGTGGATCTGCTGGCGGCGGTGCCGTCCATCGTCTTCGGTCTGTGGGGCATCTTCGTGCTGGCTCCCTGGCTGACGCCGGTGGCGACCTTCCTCAACGACAGCCTCGGCTGGTTCTTCCTGTTCTCCGAAGGCAACGTGTCGCTGGCCGGCGGCGGAACGATCTTCACCGCGGGAATCGTGCTCGCGGTGATGATCCTGCCGATCATCACCTCGGTCACCCGCGAGGTCTTCGCGCTCACCCCGCGGGGCCATGTCGAGGCTGCGCAGGCTCTCGGCGCCACGAAGTGGGAAGTCATCCGGATGACGGTGTTCCCCTACGGCCGCAGCGGCATGATCGCGGCGTCGATGCTGGGGCTGGGCCGCGCGCTCGGTGAGACGATCGCGATCCTGATCATCCTGCGCACCGCCGCGCAGGCGGGCCACTGGTCGCTGTTCGACGGCGGCTACACGTTCGCGTCCAAGATCGCCTCGGCGGCAGCGGAATTCAGCGCGCCGCTGCCGACAGGTGCTTACATCGCCGCCGGCTTCGTGCTCTTCGCGCTGACCTTCGTGGTCAACGCGCTGGCCCGGGCAGCGGCCGGCGGAAGGGTCAGCGGAGGATGACGGCAACACTCGACCAGCCGGTGAAGGCTCCGACCTTCCACCCGGTCAGCAGCAGTCGCAAGCTCAAGAACAACATCGCGACAACGCTGTTCACCGCGTCGTTCGTGGTCGCGATGATCCCGTTGGCTGTGGCTGCTCTACACCGTGGTGGCCAAGGGCATCACCGCGATCACCTCGTCGACATGGTGGACCAACTCGCTGGCCGGCGTGCTGCCGGAGGAGATGGCCGGCGGTGTCTATCACGCGATCTACGGCACCCTCATCCAGGCCGCGATCGCTGCTGTGCTCTCGGTGCCGCTTGGGCGTCATGGCGGCGGTCTACCTGGTCGAATACGGCCGCGGCCGGTTCGCCAAGGTCACCACGTTCATGGTCGACATCCTCGCCGGCGTGCCGTCGATTGTGGCCGCGCTGTTCATCTTCGCGCTGTGGATTGCGACCCTGGGCTTCGAGCAGAGCGCCTTCGCCGTGTCGCTGGCCCTGGTGCTGCTGATGCTGCCGGTCGTCGTGCGCAACACCGAGGAGATGCTGAAGCTCGTTCCCGACGAGCTGCGAGAAGCGTCCTACGCGTTGGGCATTCCGAAGTGGAAGACCATCGTGCGCGTCGTCGTGCCCACCGCTCTGCCCGGAATGATCAGCGGCATCCTGCTCGCCCTGGCCGGGTCATGGGTGAGACGGCGCCGGTGCTCGTGCTGGTCGGCTACAGCCGGTCCATCAACATGGATGCGTTCGAGGGCAACATGGCGTCGCTGCCGCTGCTGATCTACACCGAACTGATCAACCCGGAAGCGGCTGGCGCACTGCGGGTCTGGGGCGCCGCGCTGACCCTGATCCTGATCATCGCGGCGCTGTACCTCGGCGCTGCATTCATCAACCGATACCTGACGCGGAACAGAGTTTAGGAGCCTCATGGCCAAGCGGCTGGATCTCAAGGATCTCAACATCTACTACGGTCAGTTCCACGCCGTGGCCGACGTGGGCTTGTCTGTGCTGCCACGCAGCGTCACGGCCTTCATCGGGCCGTCCGGCTGCGGCAAGTCGACCGTGCTGCGCACCCTGAACCGGATGCACGAGGTGATCCCCGGTGCCCGCGTCGAGGGCTCGGTGCTGCTCGACGGCGAGGACATCTACGCCTCGGGCATCGACCCGGTGAGCGTCCGCAAGACCATCGGCATGGTGTTCCAGCGGCCGAACCCGTTCCCCACCATGTCGATTCGCGACAACGTGGTGGCCGGACTGAAGCTGCAGGGGACGCGTAACAAGAAGCGCTCGACGAGGTCGCCGAACGGTCGCTCAAGGGCGCGAACCTGTGGAACGAGGTCAAGGACCGGCTGGACAAGCCCGGCGGCGGCCTGTCCGGTGGTCAGCAGCAGCGGCTGTGCATCGCCCGCGCCATCGCCGTGCAGCCCGACGTGCTGTTGATGGACGAGCCGTGCTCGGCGCTGGACCCGATCTCGACGCTGGCGATCGAGGACCTGATCTCAGAGCTCAAGCAGGACTACACGATCGTCATCGTCACGCACAACATGCAGCAGGCGGCGCGGGTGAGCGACCAGACCGCGTTCTTCAACCTGGAGGCGACCGGCAAGCCCGGCCGGCTCGTCGAGATCGACGACACCGAGAAGATCTTCTCCAACCCGACCCAGAAGGCCACGGAGGATTACATCTCGGGCCGCTTCGGCTGACGGCTTGCTGCATGCACGTCGCTGGGAGGGGGCCGGGCGGCGTGACGGGCAAGGCGGTAATGCGTGACGATTGAGGTGCGGCGCACCGGATGCCACCTCGGGCTTCGGGGAGCATCGGCGGCGCGATCCGCACTACCCGCGGGACACTGATGCTTGTCGACACCGACGCGGACGTCGCTGCACGCCTGATGGACGACGCGGCGAGGATCGGGATCGAGACCACCTGGTGTGACGACGGCGCCGAAGCGCTTCTGGCCATCGGCGTGGAACAGCCCAGATGTGCTGGTCCTGGCCGCCCGGACCAGCGTCGTCGACGCGGCGCGGATCACGGCGGCGGTTCGCGGCAGATGGACTCTGCCCATCTTGATCGGCTCGCCGAGCGCCGACGACGAGGTCACACGCGGCGCGCTGACCGCGGGAGCTTCGGCGCTGATCGCCCGTCCATACGACATCACGCGATCGCGCCGTTCGCCTTCAGCGGCACGCACACACCCGCAGACCAGAGGCTCCGGTGTACGTCGCGGGTCCGATCAGGGTGGACCAGGACGGTTACGAGACCCGCGTCCGCGGCCGAGAGGTCCAGTTGACGCAGCGGGAACTCGAGCTCCTCGTGTACCTCATCGAGCGCCGCGGGCGGGTCGCCAGCAATGACGAGATCAGTCGGGCCGTCTGGGGCCACCCTGCGGACACCAACACCGTCGCCGTCCATGTCCGGCGGCTGCGGGAGAAACTCGGCCACGACTCCGAACACGGGGAGTTCATCCGTACGATCCGGGGCGCCGGATACCGCCTGGCGCCGTCCATCTGCGCCTGACGCGTCATCACGCGCCGTCGATACGGCAGCCCCCAGCACTTACGTCAGGCTTCGTCCTGGCGTGCGTCAGCGCGATGCAGGCAGATCCACTCCTCGGTCGTACGTCCGGTGACCTGGAAGATGACCCGGCGGGCGACCTCGACGGCGTGGTCGGCGAAGCGCTCGTAGAAGCGGCCGAGCAACGTCACGTCCACCGCCGCGGCGACACCGTGCTTCCATTCGCGGTCCATCAGGACAGTGAACAGGTGGCGATGAAGATCGTCCATCGCGTCGTCCTCTTCGCGGATGCGGGCTGCCTTCTCCGGATCCCGGGTGATCAGCACCTCTTGGGCGCTGTTGCCGAGTTCGACGGCGACACGGCCCATTTCGGCAAAGTAACCGTTGACCTCTTCCGGCAGCGCGTGGCTGCGGATGTCGGCGGCGCGCGATCTTGGCGACATGCAGGGCCAGTGCGCCCATCCGGTCGACGTCGGCGACGATCTGGATCGAGCTCACGATGGCACGCAGATCTCCCGCAACGGGCGCCTGCAGAGCCAGGAGTACGAAGGCCTCCTCCTCGGCGCGGACGCTCAGCGCCGAGATCTGGTCGTGGTCGCTGATGACCTGTTCGGCGAGCGCCAGATCGGCCTGCAGCAGCGCCTGTGTGGCGCGCTCCATAGCGGCCCCTGCCAGGCCGCACATCTCACCGAGCCTGCTGGTCAGGGCATCCAACTGCTCGTGGTACGCGGTACGCATGCATCAACCCTACGGGGTGGTAAGCGCATCGTCACGAGTTGGCCGGTGAACGAAAGGTGAATGCCACCTGCCCAAATGACGGGCGACTACTCGCAGCTGGTGTCCGCCGCGTTGGTCACGGTCAGGTCCTCGGGCAGCGCGGTGGCTGGCGGACCTCGTACCACCGTGGAGACGGGCCTGGACGGGCGACCCGCTCGGGGAGGGGGCTGCCACCGAGTCGAAGTCGCTGCCGAGGACCACCTGCACCACATCGCCCATGCCGTTGACACGTTCGATGGTCGAATTGGCAAACGACGAAGCGACCGTCGCGGCCGCCTCCTCGTTACCGGAGGAGAAGAACACCGTGGTCTGCGATAACGGCCCCGGGTAGTCGTCGGGGGTGGTCACGTTGAACCCGTGGCGCCTGCAGGTCGCTGGCGGCCGTTGCCCCGAGGCCGCTCTCGGCCGTCGAGTTCGACACCTGGACGGTGACGCTCTGAGGATCGGTCGCGATGGTGTCGACGATCTCGTCGCCGGCCTGGTCCGGACTCTCCTGGGCGGAGGTGCGAATTCGCTAGCGACTCGGGCGTTCCGGGCACCGGGGTGTTGTCGGCGTTGCGCTCCTCGGGCAGCGGGTCGTCGTTGATGATGGCGTCGAACAGCGCCTCCATGTCGTCGGTACGGGGGATCTCGTTGCCGTACTCGTCGGCATACCCCACCGTCGGCACCGTGACGAACGTGATGCGCCCCGCGCTGACGCCCTGCACGGACTGGCCGAGGTCCACGAGATCCCTGGTGTCGACGTTGTCGACGTAGCTGTCGGCGATGAACATGTTCACCACGTTGTTGAGCTTCGACAGCGAGAAGAACGTCTCCTTCGAGATCAGCGAGCGCAACAGCGACGACAGGAACAACTGCTGCCGCTTGATCCGGCCATAGTCGCCGTTGGTCTCGGTGGTCACCTGCCGCGCCCGGACATAGTTCAGCGCGGTGTGGCCGTTGACGACCTGACGGCCGGCCTCGGGAAGCACCGTGCCGAGTTCGTAGTCTTCGATCGGTGTGGTGCTGCACACCTCGACGCCGCCGAGTGCGTCGACCATCTTGGAGAAGCCAACGAAATCGATTGCCATGAACCGGTTTACATGCAAGCCGGACAGCTTCTGGATGACCTTGACCAGGCATTTGGGACCGCCGACGGCGAAGGCCGAGTTCAGCTTGTACTCGGTGGAGACTTCCTCCTTGCCGTACATCGGTGATTCTTCGTCCATGATCGGCCCGTACTCCCGGGTTTCGGGATTCCAGGGGTCGCACTGCATCGGGTCGATCTCGAGATCACGCGGAAACGACACGGCTACAACGCGTTTGCGGTTGGCCGGGATGTTCACCAGCATGACGGTGTCCGACCGGGCGCCCGCCGCGTCGTCGGTGGTGCCTGCGCCTATTTCGCTGTTGTCGCCGATGCGGCTGTCGGTGCCGACGATGAGGAAGTTCTCGTCCCCGTACTGCGCGTTGGGGTCGACGATGTCCCGAGAGTCAGGATCGAGCGCGGACACCCTGTTGAGCAGATTGTTCTTGGCCGACTGCCATTGCCAAGCGCCACCGGTCAGTACCAGGGCGAGCACGGCGATCAGGGCGGCGGCGGCGCGTCCGATGAGCGTCGCGCGCCGGTGGGTGCGCCGGGGCGGCAGCGGGGTGTGTTTCGGTGGGCGGGGAGCGGCCAGGTCCGGCAGCTCGGAGGCGTGCCCGTGGAGCGCCGGCAGGATCGTGGTGTCCAGGTCGTCCACATCGGGGTACGGCTCCGGTTCGGCTCAGGCCTGGCGCGATGCCGCGTGGGTGCGGGCGCGGTTGCACCGCCGTTGATCTTCGCGATCAGGTCGGCGACGGTGACAGGTGCGGAGGGTTCGTCTTCGGGTTGCGGCCCATCAAGTGCACGCTCCCACGGCGCGGCGCCTCGCTTCGGCGGCCGAGATCGGGTAAGCCAGTCACTGTCCGGCGTGTCTCCGGTCCCGTCAGCGGCGCTGGGATGGGGGCGGCCGGGAGCAGCGGCGTCCTCCAAGTCGCCGTCTCCCATGTTCGTACCGGCCTTCCAGCTTCCACGGCGTCTCACGATGCGTGCGCGTCGTTGCGCATTGGCACGCAGATCGCCGAGTGCCTGCTAACTGTTCATAAAAGCACTAACCCCGACTCCGCTACCAGAGCCGGGCAGTTTGAACCCTCATAGTAGTGAGACATCCTAAGAGACATCTAGCCGAACCTAGGCGTCAATTCCTTTTCGATACCATCTCGTCGCTGTCTGTAACCCGTCTCAGCGGGTTCCGGTGCCTCGGTGGTCAGCCCCCCGAGTGCATGACGTCGGCGCCGACGGGCACCGTGCAGTCGTCGGGATCCTCGAGCCAGCCTTCGGGCAGCGTGACCGAACCTGGGGACCCCTGCCGGCCCCGTGGGCCATTGGCGGCCGCAGGGAACGGTACGTCGGCATCCAGTTGTTCGAGCAGGTCATCGAGCTCTGAGATCGTCTTGACCAGTGCCATCGACCTGCGGAGATCGGCTCCTGCCGGGAAACCGTGCATATACCAGGCGACGTGTTTGCGGATGTCCCGCATGCCCTTGTCCTCTCCAAAATGCGCAGCGAGAAGCTCGCCATGTCTGCGAATGATCTGCGCGACCTCGCCGAGGTTCGGCGGGGCAGCCGGCGCCGCCCCGGTGAATGCGGCCGACAGTTCGGCGAACAGCCACGGCCGCCCCAGGCAGCCACGGCCGATCACAACCCCGTCGCAACCCGTCGCGGCCATCATGGCCAGCGCGTCACGAGCGTCGAAGATATCACCGTTCCCGAGGACAGGAATATTCGTGACGTGGGCTTTGAGCGCAGCTATCTGCTCCCAATCGGCGCTCCCCGAGTAGCGCTGGGCGGCGGTGCGGGCATGCAACGCGACCGCTGCCGCCCCTTCTTCTGCGGCGATGCGCCCGGCGTCCAGATGTGTCTGGTGGTTCTCGTCGATCCCGATCCGGAACTTCACGGTCACCGGGATGTCCGTGCCCTCGGTGGCGCGTACGGCCGCCGCCACGATCTGGCCGAACAGCCGGCGCTTGTACGGCAGCGCGGCACCGCCGCCTCGTCGTGTGACTTTGGGTACAGGGCAGCCGAAGTTCATGTCGATGTGATCGGCCATGCCTTCGTCGGCGATCATCTTCGCCGCGGCATAGGTGTTGACCGGGTCGACGGCGTAGAGCTGCAGAGACCGCGGTGACTCCTGCGGCGCGAACGTCGTCATGTGCATCGTGACGGGGTGCCGTTCGACGAGGGCGCGCGCGGTCACCATCTCGCAGACGTACAGGCCGCTGACGGTGCCCGCCCGGCTGAGCTCGAGTTCGCGGCACAACGTGCGGAAGGCGACGTTGGTCACGCCGGCCATCGGTGCCAGCACGACCGGACTGGGCAACGCGATCGGCCCGATCCGCAGTGCTGCAGATCGGGCCGGTCCTTGGGTTTCTGTTACGAGGCTGATGATCCGACCAAAGAGTTCTTGGCCGCCTTCTTCTCGGCCATCTGAGCCAACCGCTCCTCGCGACGCTGCTTGGCGATCTCGAACTTGTCGACCGCCTCCTGCAGCTCCGTGACGAGGACGCCGAGGTCGTCACGCATGCGCGCGCTCTCGCCGTTGAAGTCCTCACGCTCGAAGATGCGCCACTTCTTGAGCACCGGCATGACGATGTCCTCGAGGTGGATCCGAGGGTCATAGACGCCGCCGGAGGCGATCGTGACGGCGCGGCGACGGAAGTCCGGGATGGTGTATCCCGGCATCTTGAAGTTGCGCAGCACCTTGTGCAGCGACTTCATCGCCTGGTCCGGGGCGATGTCAAAGCCGGCGCTCGGAGACATCGCGGTAGAAGATCATGTGCAGGTTCTCGTCGGCCGAGACGCGCTGCAGCAGTTGGTCAGCGATCGGCTCGTTGCAGGCCTTGCCGGTGTTGCGGTGCGACACGCGGGTGGCGAGCTCCTGGAACGTCACGTAGATCACCGAGTCGAACAGGCTGTCGGCGAACAGGTCGGCCTCGATCTGGTCGTTCTGGCCGGGGCTGAAGCCGCGCGTCATCTGCTCGATGCGCAGCATCTCCAGCTCGACGGGGTCGACATTGCGAGTTACGACCAGGTAGTCGCGCAGCGCGATGCCGTGGCGGTTCTCCTCGGTCGTCCACCGGTTCACCCAGAAGCCCCAGGGGCCGTCCATCGTGAAGTTCATCGCGATCTCGCGGTGATACGAGGGCAGGTTGTCCTCGGTGAGCAGGTTGACGAGCATCGCGACGCGGGCGACCTCGGAAAGCTTCGACTGCTCGGGATCCCAGTCCTGGCCGCCGAGGGCGTAGTAGTTCTTGCCATCGGACCACGGCACGTAATCGTGCGGGTTCCAGTCCTTCTTCATCCGCATGTGACGGTTGATGAGAGGCTCGACGACGGGCTCGAGCTCGGTCAGCAGTTGCAGGTCGGTCAGATCCTTCGACATGACACCTCCCAGTTATCTGTACCTGATGGTTGCACTCAATATATCTGTGTAATTCGGTGACATTCAAGCCAGCACGCTGTGCGTCACACCGAGGTCGTGGGCACAATTAGGTAACGGCTCTGCTGAGCAGTAGTTCAGCGCAGTGGTCGATGAATCGCTCCCGCGTTGTCGCCAGCCTGCCGTCGAGGTAAGCCGTGAACAATGCGGTGAGTGCCCCGACCAGTCCGGTGGCAACCATCGCTTGGGTCGTCGGGTCGGTGATCTGAGTGAGGCTGCGCTGCAGCAGTTCGATGAAGTTGGGCATCCAGCGCGCGCCCGAGTGGGCCAGGACCGGCTCGACCTCGGGCGCAAGCAGCAAGACCCGGCCGCGGGCGGGGTCGTCGATCATCAGCGCGACGAACCGTTCGACCGCGTCGCGCATGCTCTGCGACTCCATCAGTGTCGACATGGCCGCGGTACAGACCTCGTCGTACACGGCGGCGACGTATTCGTCGCGGTCGGCGAAGCTCTCGTAGAAGTAGCGCTCTGTCAGCCCCGCCGCCCTGCAGACGGCGCGCACGGTCAGCTTCGGTCCGCCCGCGCTGCCCAGCAAGGTGATGCCCGCGGCGATCAGTTCGTCACGGCGAAGGGCCTGGCGGTCATGCAGGGGCACGCCCGACCATCTGCCGCGTCGTTGACCGGACGGCACAGCCCTCCTAAGCTCCGTAGGTGACAACGTATGTAGTCAAAATATCGTGATCCGGGACGAGTTGTGCGGGGAAGAGCATTCAGTGACTCAAGATACGTCTGCGACGCATTCGGTGTCCTGGGGGCACCACCCCCCCGAAGGGCAGGGGGACAGTTCCGGCGCCGGGTCGCCGGTGGTGGCGGCTGGTTGCCCGGTCACGTCGGGTGGATATGACGCGCTGCCGGAGCCGCTCGGACCCGATTCGTTGACCTGGAAGTACTTCGGCCAGTGGACGGGCCTGTTCCAGGGGCCGTGGGCCGGATCCATGCAGAACATGCATCCGCAGCTCGGTGCGGCGGTGAAGGAGCATTCGATCTTCTTCATGGAACGCATGCCGCGGCTGTTGCGCTCGATCTATCCGATCGGCGGGGTGGTGTTCGACGGCGACCGCGCACCGAAGACCGGCGCCGAGGTCCGCGACTACCACATCGGACTCAACGGCGTCGATGATCAGGGCCGCAGATACAGCGCGCTGAATCCCGACGTCTTCTACTGGGCGCACGCAACGTTCTTCAAGTCCACGCTGCTGGCCGCGGAGAGGTTCGCCGGCGGGCTCACCGACGACCAGCGACGTCAGCTGTTCGACGAGCACGTCACCTGGTACCGGATGTACGGGATGAGCATGCGTCCGGTCCCCAAGACCTGGGAGGAATTCCAGGAGTACTGGGACCACATGTGCACCAACGTGCTGGAGAACAACTGGGCCACAAGGGAAGTGCTCGATCTGTCCACGATGCCCAAGCACCCCTCACTGGAGTGGGTGCCGGATTCGCTGTGGAAGCTGAACCTGTTGGTCATGCAGCGCTTCCTGCTCTTCATGACCGTCGGTCTCTACGACCCACCGGTGCGAGAGCTGATGGGCTTCACCTGGTCGCCGCGGCAGGAGTGGGTGCACCGGCGCATCGGCAACGCGCTGCACCTTGCGACGAAAGTGTTGCCCGACCGCGTGATGATGCACCCGAGGAAACGTTCGGCCATGGATCGCGCCTTCGGCCGGCGACCCGCCGACTCACCACTGGTCGAGACTCCCGCGCGCAACCTGCCGCCGCTGGCGTACCGCGACAACCCGCACTACTACAGCCCGAAGGTCTGACCCGCTCAGCGCCACACGACATGCGGCGTCCACGCCGCGCCGTCGAAATAGCGCAGCGCGCGCGGGTTCTGCGGATCCGGGTGCCACCCCGCCAGCGCAGGGGGATAGCGGCCGAACATGCCGCGAGGGTCGCCCGCCTTGCTCAGCCGGTGCTCGTACTCGGCCCGCGCCAGTAGTCCGGCGTCCCGGATCGCCGCGGCACGCCTGCGGCGGCTGACGACCACCAGCAGCGCCACCGCACCGGTCAGGAAGAGCGGTGCGTACCAGCCCTGCGACAGCCACCAGGCGGCCGTCATCACCGCGACGACGGTCACGACGGGGTGGCGGCGCGGGAAAGATCGGTGAACGTCCTGGTACAGCATCGATCTCGATCATACGATTCGGCGGGCAGACAGCCTCGGCCTTCGAGGCGGCCGCGCGAAAGGTTTGCGTTCACGCTGGACGGGCTAGCTTGGAGGCATGCAGGCGCCGGAGGTTCTTGGCGGTCGCTACGAGTTGGGACGCGTCCTCGGTCGTGGCGGCATGGCCGAAGTGCGGGATGCCTGGGACAAACGGCTGGGCCGCCCGGTGGCCGTCAAGCTTCTCTATCCGTCGGTGTGCACGCAGCCCGACACGCGTCGCCGGTTCGCCACCGAAGCGCGTGCGGCGGCCGCGCTGAACCACCCGCACGTCGTCGCCGTCCATGACTCGGGTGTGCACGACGGCAGGCACTACATCGTGCTCGAACGCCTGCCCGGCCAGAATCTCGCCGACGTGCTGGCGCGCCATGGGCCGCTGTCCTCCGAGCACGTGCGCGCGATCATGCGCGACGTGCTGTCGGCGCTCGGCGCCGCGCACGCCAGCGGCGTCCTGCATCGCGACATCAAGCCCGCGAACATTCTGTTCACCCATCAGGGCGGGGTGAAGATCGCCGACTTCGGTGTCGCGAAGAGTGCCGACACGCCGCAGACGCTGACCAACCGGGTCTTCGGGACGATGGCCTATCTGCCCGCCGACCGGATCGCCGGCAGGCCCGCCACACCGAGTGACGATCTGTACGCGCTCGGGGTCTGCGCCTACGAAGCCCTGACCGCTCGGCGCGCCTATCCGCAGGACAATCTCAGCGCGTTGGCCGACGCGATCGGGGCGGGACAGCCGGCACCGTTGTCCTCGGTGCGGCCGGACGTCGACCCGGCGCTGGCGACGACGATCGAGCGAGCGATGGCGCGCGATCCGCGGTGGCGGTTCGCCACCGCGGCGCAGATGCGAGCGAGCCTCGATGCGCCGTGTGAACGGCCCCGGCGCGCCGGCGGAGTGCTCGCGGCGGGGGCATTGTTGCTTGTTTTGTTGCTCGCCGCGGTCGTCGTTGCGCTGTAGGCAGAATGGTGGACTGACCTGCGGATATACCGTTGCTAACCGACTGATCCCGGTACGGTAACGATCCGCGCGTCGAGTTCAGTTCTGCTGTTCGATGCTGTAGTTTGCGCGATTTCCGGTTATGTTGCTGGGCGTGGGTCGGCACTCCATCGCCAAGAAGCGGCGCAACCCGTCGGTATATCTCGTGTCTGCGCTTGCCCCGGCAGCGGTCTTCATGGCCGCGACGGCCGACACGAGCCCGGTCTCCGTCGTCGTAGAACTTGAGCCGGTGGCGGCGCCGGTGCCTGCAGTTGTCGAACAGCCCGAGGTGCCGTGTTGCGTCGAGATCGTCGCGGCGCCCTCGCTGGCGCCTCCGCAGGCCTTGTTGACCGACGACGGCAGCGCCGAAGTCTCGCAGGCGTCGCAGGCGTCGCTGGTGTCGGCGTCGAGATGGCGGGTCGTCAGCCGCACGCTGCCTGCCGGTGTCGCGCCGGAGCGTGGACTTCAAGTGCGAACCATCCTCACCGCCCGCAGTGTCAGCGCGGTCTTCCCGGAGATCAACAACATCGGTGGAGTCCGCCAGGACGCGCTGCGCTGGCATCCCAACGGACTGGCGCTGGACGTGATGATCCCGAACGCCGGGTCCGACGCGGGCATGGCCTTGGGTAACCAGATCGTCGCGTACGTGCTCAACAACGCAAAGCGCTTCGGGATCCAGGACGCGATCTGGCGGGGCGTCTACTACACACCCGGCGGCGCGCAGGCGGGTGGCTACGGGCACTTCGACCACGTGCACATCACGACCACCGGCGGCGGCTACCCCAGCGGTGACGAGCTCTACTTCCGCTGACCGAGACATGGAGCGTCTGCTCGCCGGATTCTGAAGAGAATCGACCGATTCAGACACTCGTTGCAGTGCCCCCACTAGGACTCGAACCTAGGACCTGCGGATTAAAAGTCCGTAGCTCTACCAACTGAGCTATAGGGGCTTCGTGTGTTGGACTTGGATGGACCCGGAAAGAATACGGCACCCTGCTCGTTTGAGGATTTGGGTGTCCGTACCCTAAGCTATCGAAGCTCCCAATGACATGAGCGTTGCGAGTACCCCGGAGAGATTCGGATTGGGCCCCCATCGTCTAGTGGCCTAGGACGCCGCCCTTTCACGGCGGTAGCACGGGTTCGAATCCCGTTGGGGGTACACGCGACGACCACTGCGGTGGGAGTGGCACACAGTAAGGCCCTGTGGCGCAGTTGGTTAGCGCGCCGCCCTGTCACGGCGGAGGTCGCGGGTTCGAGTCCCGTCAGGGTCGCCATCACGGCGAGGCACTTGTACGTGAGTGATCGGTGCCGTCCGGCCAGGTAGCTCAGTTGGTACGAGCGTCCGCCTGAAAAGCGGAAGGTCGCCGGTTCGATCCCGGCCCTGGCCACTTCAACAGCGATGACGTGATGGACCGGATGATTCGCTCCCCATCGATGCGCCCAACCTGGCCTCGTCGCGCGGGGTCATCGATGCGCTCAACCGCGAGATGATGACCCGGATGGCCGACGAGTGGGGCACGTTGCATTCTCCGGCGTGCCGGTCCGAGCTGGAGCAGGCCAAGGCCGCGGTGGTCCAGCAGCGTGGCCGTCGCCCCGCTGTACCGGCAGGCCATCGATTCGCCACCCGCAGCTACTGCCGCTGAGCGTGGGATCATGTCAGCTGACATGAACGATTTCCGCCAGCGCCTACTCGATGCCCTGGAAGTGTCGATCGCCGAGGACGGCTACGCGAAGACCACGGTCGCCGGCATCGTCCGGCGGGCCAGGACATCGCGGCGCACGTTCTACGAGCATTTCGACAGCAGAGAGGCATGTTTCGTCGCCCTGCTCTCCGACGCCAACGCCGATCAGGTCAGGCAGATCTCGGAGGCCGTCGACCCGACCGCGCCGTGGCAGAAGCAGGTGCGGCAGGCGATCGAGGCGTGGATCTCCTCCGGCGAGGCGCGTTCGGCACTGATGCTGAGCTGGATCCGCGACGTCCCCTCCCTTGGCGCCATTGCCCGTGGGCTGCAGCGCGACGCGATGGACAACTTCATCGACATGGTCGGCACACTCGGCGCCACGGACGAATTCCGCGCGGCGGGCGTCGGCCCGGTTTCGCGCCGTCGCATCATCATGCTGCTCGGCGGACTGCGTGAACTGACCGCGATCACGGTCGAGGAGGGCGGCAGGATGAGCGATGTCACCGACGAGGCCGTCGACGCGTCCATCGCCCTGCTGAGCCCGCACGGGCACTGACTCCAGCAGCGTCACACCAGCGCGGTTTCCTTCTCGCTCGCATAGCGCGTGGCGTCGTGGGAGCACACGATCATCAGATCAGCTCCTGACGCCGATACAGCTCTGCGAGCCGAATGTGGTTGTCCTTCACCAGCTTTGGTCGAATGCGACCAGCATCTCCAGCCGTGCCGCCGCGTAGGCACCGGTTGGGCGCCTGCGACAGCGCCGGAGTGGTAGAGGGCGTCGCCCGCGTGCAGCAACCAGGCGGTGGCCCGCAACCGGATTCGGTTCTAAATCCTGCGGAGCGACGGTTCTCACGACGAAATCACTCAGGCCGCCGGACCGCTCGGTGTGGCACCGCCCTCGTCGGACCAGTCGGTGCCGTCGTCGTCCGCGCCCTTCGACGGGTCGCTGACCACGTCGTCGTCCGTGTTCTCAGGCGACGTGTCGGTCTCGGTGGTCTTGGGCTTGTCTTTGGTCACTGCGCTGGATTACCCAGGTGAGGGCGGGTTCACTCAGCCACGGCGCTGCAGTTGTGCCATCCAGTCCCCAGGCACTCTGCCGCGCGGCCCCGGCACCGTTTCATCGGCGGGCCTGCTCTGCGGCGCGGCGAGTTCGGGGCCGTCGTAGTACTGATCGGTGTCGTAGTTCCAGAACCAGTCCTCGCCCGGTTCGAACGATCTGATGATCGGGTGCCCGGAGGTGCGCCAATGCGCTGACGCGTGCTTCGCCGGGGAGTCGTCGCAACAGCCGACGTGTCCGCAGGCTGCGCACCGCCGCAGATGCACCCACCAGCCGCCGTCCGCGTCGCATTCGACGCACCCTGTGCCGCTTGGGGGAACCGTGGGATCAACGCTGCCGCTCACAGGGTCGCTCACCCCGCTGAGCTTAGTGGGCGCCGGCGCTGGAAGTCGGGTCATCTCGATCCGAACGCGTGCCACGGTGGTCTATGGTCTCGCCATGGCAACCAAGGATTCCCGCGAGGTCGTGATCGAGGCAACACCCGAGCAGATCCTCGACGTCATCGCCGACGTCGAGGCGACCCCCGACTGGTCGCCGCAGTACCAGAAGGCCGAAGTCCTCGATCGCTTCGACAACGGCAGGCCCAAGCAGGTCAAGATGACGGTGAAGGCGGCAGGCCTGACCGATGAGCAGATCATCGAATACACCTGGGGCGACGACAAAGTCACGTGGACGCTGGTCTCCGCCGGACAGTTGAAGGCGCAGGACGCCGGATACACGCTGACCCCCGAGGGGGACAAGACCCGGGTGAAGTTCGACATCGCCATCGATCTGTCCGTGCCGATGCCGGGGTTCATCCTCAAGCGCACGATGAAGGGCGGCGTCGAGACCGCGACCGAAGGCCTCAAGAAGCAGGTCCACAAGGTCATCAAGGGGTGAATGCAGGGCCCCTCGCCGGCGTCAGGGTCATCGAACTCGGGGGCATCGGGCCCGGCCCGCACGCGGCGATGATGCTGGCCGATCTCGGTGCCGACGTGGTGCGGGTCCGACGGCCCGGCGGCCTTCAGATGCCCGCCGAGAATGTCGACCTGCTGCACCGCGGCAAGCGTGCGGTCGACCTCGACCTCAAGACCGACCGGCAGGCACTTCTCGACCTGGTGGCCCAGGCCGACGTGCTGATCGACGGGTTCCGGCCCGGCACCTGTGAGCGACTCGGAATCGGGCCGCAGGATTGCGAGGCGGTCAACTCACGGTTGATCTTCGCCCGCATCACCGGATGGGGTCAGCACGGTCCGTTGGCGATGTCGGCGGGGCACGACATCAACTACCTGTCGCAGACGGGCGTGTTGTCGGCCATCGTCGCCGCACTCTACGAGCGGGAGGCGTCCGGTAGAGGACAGGTGATCGATGCGGCGATGGTGGACGGCGTCAGCATGCTGTCCCAGATGGCGTGGACGATGAAGGCGGTCGGCTCGCTGCGCGACGAGCGGGAGTCGTTCCTGCTCGACGGCGGCGCGCCGTTCTACCGCACGTATGAGACGGTCGACGGCGCGTACGTCGCGGTCGGCGCGATCGAGCCGCAGTTCTACGCCGCACTGTTGGCCGGGCTCGGCCTGGCGGCCGACGAGCTGCCCCAGCAAACGGACCGCGCGTCGTTCCCCGCGATGCACCAGTTGTTCGCCAAGCGATTCGCGACCAAGACGCGCGACGAGTGGACTGAGATCTTCGCAGTCACCGACGCCTGCGTCACACCCGTCCTGACGTGGCGCGAGGCCGCACGCAGTGAACACCTGCGCGCACGCGAGACGATGGTGACCGTACACGGCGTCGATCAGGCGGCACCGGCGCCCGGTTCTCGCGCACCCCGTCGGGGCCAGTGGGTCTGCCACCGCAGGAGGTCACTCCGATCGATCGGATCGATTGGTAAGCGACATTAGCTGCAAAATACTCTGCAGGAGGCCTCGTGCATGACTAGGATTTGCCAGTATGGCGGTTCAAGCTTCCAGTGAGGTCCTCATCGACGCCCCGCCGGAGGCGATTCTGGATGCGCTCGCCGACATCGAGGCAGTGGCGTCGTGGTCGGCGCTGCACAAGGACGCCGAGGTGGTGGACCGCTATCCCGACGGTCGGCCGCACCACGTCAAGGCGACGGTCAAGATCATGGGTCTCACGGACAAAGAGTTCCTGGAATATCACTGGGGTGACGACTGGGTGGTGTGGGACGCCGAGCGGACATCGCGTCAGCACTGCCAACACGGCGAATACAACCTGACCCCGGTGGGTGAGGAGCGAACTCGGGTTCGCTTCGATCTGATCCTCGACCTCGCCGCCCCGTATCCGTCGTTTCTGGTCAAGCGGGCGAAAAAGATGGTCCTCGACGTCGCGCTGGAAAATCTGCGCCAATACGTCATGGCTGTGGCGCAATAGGTCTCCATGGCGATCCGGGCGACACGGGAAATCCTCATCGAGGCGCCCAGGTCTGCGGTCATGGACGCCCTCGCCGATGTCACTGCGTGGCCGTCGTACTCGTCGATGCACAAGCATGTGGACGTGGTCGACCGCTATCCCGACGGCCGGCCGCACCATGTCCGGGTGAAGGTGCGCGTGCTCGGGCTCAGCGACACCGAGAGGCGACCCGGGTGCGCGTCGACGTCACCGTCGAACCGGCGGTGCCGATACCCGAGTTCCTGATCAAACGCGCCAGCAGCGCGGTGCTGGACGCAGACGACCGGGATACGGCAGCTGGCGCTGCGCAACAACAGTTCTCATCATGTCGAGTAGATCTCCGCGGGCCGGAATACTCTGCGGCGAGCCGTGGGTTGCTCGGCGTATGACCGCTGGAATTGTGTTGTTCGGAAGCGCCGAAGCCGACAATGCCGTCGACGATTACGTCTCCCAGGCCCGCAGGGCGCACGAACTGGGCGTTCGTCAGGTCTGGGTGGCCCAGCAGTTCGACCACGACGCGATCTCGCTGGCCGCACTGATCGGGGCGGCGGTGCCCGGGCTGGAGGTAGGGACGTCGGCCGTCCCGTTCAATCCGAGGCACCCGCTGACCCTCGCATCGCAGGCGCAGACCGCGCAGGCGGCCGCGCACGGCAACTTCCGCCTCGGTCTGGCTCTCGGTGCGCACGAGATCGAGCGGACCTCGTTCGGCATTGCTCCGCCCCACACGATCGCGCGGCTGCGGGAGTACCTGACGATTCTGCGGTCGGTGTTCGACACGGGCGCGGTGGATTTCCACGGTGAGGAGTTCACGGCGAGCCCCTCGTGGCCGGTCACCCTTGCGGCTGGTTCGCCGGTGCCCGTATACGTGGCGGCGATGGGGCCCAAGGCGTTACGAGTCACCGGCGAACTCGCCGACGGCACCCTGCCATATCTGGCGGGGCCGCGAACCATTGCGGAGTTCATCGAGCCGACGATTTCGAAGGCCGCCGCCGATGCGGGTCGACCGAGCCCGCGGATCATCGCGTTCGTCCCCGCCCAAGTGTCTGATGACGTGAACGCGACTCGCGCGGCGGCCGAGGAACAGCTGGGGTTCTACGCGACCATCCCCTCGTACCAGAAGGTCATTGCGCGTGAGGGGGTCGAGAGTCTCGCCGATCTCGCAGCGATCGGTGACGCTCACGCGCTCAGGCGCAAGGCGCAGAGCTATCTCGACGCGGGTGCCACCGACGTGGTGTTCAGCCCACTGGATCGTAGTCGGCCGGACGAAGCGCTGTGGGAACTAGCCGGTTCCCTTTAGCGTCTGCAACCGCCGGATCGCCTCGTCGAGAGTTTCGTCGCGTTTGCAGAATGCGAAGCGCACCAGGTGATTCCACTGATCGGCGTGGTCAGCCGCGGGGTCGCAGAACGCCGACATCGGGATGGCCGCCACGCCAACCTTTTCGGGGAGTTCTGCGCAGAACGCCGTGCAGTCGTGGTAGCCCAACGGCCTCGGATCGACGCACAGGAAGTACGTCCCGAAGCTGTCGAACACGTCGAACCCGATGTCGCTCAACGCTGAACCGAGCCTGTCGCGCCGAGATTGGAACGACGCGCACAGCGCGTCGACCCAGGCGTCCTCGGTCGCGAGCGCCTGCGCCACTGCCGGCTGGAATGGGGCGCCGCCGACATAGCTGAGGTACTGCTTGGCCGCGCGCACTCCGGCGATGAGATCGGCTGGCCCGCAAGCCCATCCGATCTTCCAACCGGTGGCGTTGAACATCTTGCCCGCGCTGGAGATCGTGATCGTGCGACCGGCCATTCCCGGATAGTTGGCCAGCGGCCTGTGCAGGTGCCCGTCGAACACCAGGTGTTCGTAGACCTCGTCGGTGATCACGAGGAGGTCCGCGGATACCGCCAGTTCGGCCAGCGCGCGCAACTCTTTGTCGGAGGCCACCATGCCGGTGGGGTTGTGCGGAGAGTTCACGATCAGCGCCTTCGTCTTCGGGGTGATGGCGCGACGCAACCCCTCGATGTCGATGGCGAAATGGCGGCCGTCCTGGCGTAGCGGCACCGCTCGGCGGTGGCATCCGGCCATCGCGATGACGGGCGAGTACGAATCGTAGAACGGCTCGATGAGCAGTATCTCGGAGTCGGGCTCGACGAGACCGAGGACTGACGCCGCGATGGCCTCGGTGGCGCCGACGGTGACCAGCACCTCGGTGTCGGGATCGTATTCCGTGCCGTAGCGGCGTCGACGCTGCTCCGCGATCGCCTGTCGCAGCTCCGGAGTGCCGAGGCCGGGTGGGTACTGGTTGACTCCCTCGGCGATGGCGTTCTCGGCGGTTTTGAGCATCGCGGCCGGGCCGTCCTCGTCGGGGAATCCCTGTCCGAGGTTGACCGCGCCGACCCGGGTGGCCAGCGCCGACATCTCGGCGAAGATCGTCACCGCATAGGGCTTGAGGCGTTGCACCGTCACGGCTTCAAAGCCTATCGGCCGTGGGAGTTCCTCACTCCGGCCCGGGCACCGACAGGCGATGGTGTCCTGGCTGGCAGTTTGGTGGTCCAGGATGTGCTCGCCCGTCAGCTTCGCGGTGAAGTAGGACGTCGAGTTGAACCATCTTGTGGCGCGGCGGACGACGTCCGGTTCGTGCCGTCTCACCCATTCCAACTTGGCCCCGATCGCCTGGCTGGACAACCGGCCGCCGACCCGCTCGATGGTCTGCGCATCGCCGAATTCCGCTGTCAGAAAGTCGATCTCAGCGACTGCGCCGGTGTCGATCCCGTAGAGGATGGCCGGCCGCTGCGGGCACAGTGAACTCTGCCCAACCGGGATGGGAGAGGTCCATCGAGTGGTGCAGCGTCTGGGTTGCCAACACCGTACCCACGGCGTCGGTGAGTACGCGGTCGCGGTCCCGGTCCCGGCGCCGATGTCGATTCCGAGCAGTGTGACGACCCGGCCACCGTAGATCGGCGGCGGCCAGCTGATCAAGCACCTTGCCTCGCAACGCGCCACGCGGCGGACCACAGGCTTCGGGAATGAATTCGTCGCGCTGTGCGCTCTGCGCACTATGACTTTCGCTCTCGAGGTGAGCTCGGCCCTGTTGAAGCCTGTCACACTCGGGGGTGCCGAACTCGCCAACCGGATCTTCATGGCGCCGTTGACCAGAAGTCGTGCCGAATCCGACGCCACGCCGTCTGACCTGGCGTCGATGTACTACTCGCAGCGTGCCGCGTGCCGGCCTGATCATCAGCGAGGCGACGGCGGTGTCGCGCTCGGCCAACGGCGCGTACGTCAACACCCCCGGCATCTACACCGACCGGCATCAGCAGCGGTGGGCCGCGATCGCCGAGGCCGTGCACGCCGAGGGCGGGCGGATGTTCGTGCAGCTGTGGCACGTCGGCCGGATGGGGCACCCGGATATCAGCGGGGTCGACACCGTGGGCCCGTCGCCGGTCGCCGCGAACATGGTGGCGCACACCCCTGAGGGCAAGAAGCCGCTGCCGGTGCCGCGACCGCTGGAGGTCGTACGAAATCGCGGGGATCGTCGACGATTTCCGCGCTGCCGCCCGTCGCGCCGTCGACGCAGGCATGGACGGCGTCGAGATCCATTCGGCCAACGGCTATCTGCTGCACGAGTTCCTCTCCGATGTCATCAACCAGCGCACCGACTCCTACGGCGGTTCGCCGCAGAACCGTGCGCGGTTCGACCGCCGAGGTCATCGAAGCGGTCGCCGCGGAGATCGGCGCCGGAGCGGGTCGGGCTGCGGATCTCGCCCGGCAATCGGCGCAGGCGACATGCGCGAGGTCGACGAGATCAGCGCCTACGAGTCGCTGCTGTGCCGCATCACGCCGCTGGGCATCGCCTATCTGCACGTGCTGATCGAGCCGCTCAACGCCGCCGTTCGCCGCGCTGCGCGCCGCTGTGGGCGGGCTCGCTGGTGCTCAACACCCCGCGCGACGCCGGCACCGATTTCAGCAGCTGGAGAACCTGGCCGAGTGGGGCGTGATCGGCGCCGCGGCGGTCGGGCGGGCTTTCCTGGCCAACCCGGACCTGATGGACCGGCTGCATGCTCGGGCGCCGAACTGAACGAGCCCGATGCGGCGACGTTCTACGCGCCGGGCCCGCCGGCTACACCGACTACCCGACGCTGGAAGCGCGGCGCCAGACCGCCGTGAGATTGTCGCTGCGCGTCTCTTGGCGAGCAGACGCTAAATTCGCGTCCCTGACAGTGGCAATTCGTGCGAGTTTGCGTCTGCTCGCAAGCGGGAGTTACCCCCAGCTCGCCCTGTTGACGGCAGTCCCAACCAAGCGGTTGGGCGAGGCTGCTACCATCGCGGACAGAGGATTACCCTCCCGCGGGCACTAGCGACCGCGAAAACCGACCTGAACAGGACCTGGAGAACGCATGTCCGAAGAAGCCTTCATCTACGAGGCCATCCGTACGCCGCGCGGCAAGCAACGCAACGGCTCACTGAACGAGATCAAGCCCGTCAACCTGGTCGTCGGCCTGATCGACGAGGTCCGCGATCGCGCCACCCCGACCTGGACGAGAACCTGATCAGCGACGTCATCCTCGGCGTCGTCTCGCCGGTCGGCGACCAGGGCGGCGACATCGCCCGCACCGCCGGGCTGGTGGCCGGTCTGCCCGAGACCACCGGCGGCTTCCAGCTCAACCGGTTCTGCGCCTCCGGCCTGGAGGCCGTCAACCTGGCCGCGCAGAAGGTGCGGTCCGGCTGGGACGACCTGGTGCTCGCCGGCGGCGTCGAGTCGATGAGCCGCGTGCCGATGGGCTCCGACGGCGGTGCGTGGGCCAGCGACCCCGAGACCAACTACCGCATCGGCTTCGTGCCGCAGGGCATCGGCGCCGACCTGATCGCCACCATCGAGGGCTTCTCGCGCGAGGACGTCGACGCCTACGCGGCGCGCTCGCAGGAGAAGGCCGCCGCGGCATGGTCGGGCGGCTACTTCGCCAAGTCCGTCGTGCCGGTCAAGGACCAGAACGGCCTCGTGGTCCTCGACCACGACGAGCACATGCGACCCGGCATCCACCGTCGAGAGCCTCGGCAAGCTGAAGACCGCGTTCGACGGCGTCGGCGCGATGGGCGGCTTCGACGATGTGGCGCTGCAGAAGTACCACTACGTCGAGAAGATCAACCACGTCCACACCGGCGGCAACAGCTCGGGCATCGTCGACGGCGCCGCGCTGGTGCTCATCGGAACCGAAAGTGCGGGAACGCTCGCAGGGCCTGACCCCGCGCGCCCGCATCGTGGCGACCGCCACCAGCGGCGCCGATCCCGTCATCATGCTCACCGGCCCCACGCCGGCCACCAAGAAGGTGCTCGACCGCGCCGGCCTGACGGTCGACGACATCGACCTGTTCGAGCTGAACGAGGCGTTCGCCTCGGTGGTGCTGAAGTTCCAGAAGGACCTGAACATCCCCGACGAGAAGCTCAACGTCAACGGTGGCGCCATCGCGTTCGGCCACCCGCTGGGCGCCACCGGCGCCATGATCACCGGAACCATGGTCGACGAGCTCGAGCGCCGCAATGCGCGGCGTGCGCTGATCACGCTGTGCATCGGCGGCGGCATGGGCGTGGCGACCATCATCGAGAGGGTTTAAAGACCAATGGCAGAGAACACCATTCAGTGGGACAAGGATGCCGACGGCATCGTCACCCTGACGCTGGACGACCCGACCGGGCTCGGCCAACGTGATGAACGAGCACTACAAGGAGTCGATGCACAACGCCGTGGAAAGTGGCACGCCTTGTCGCGGAGAAGGATTCGATCACCGGCGTGGTGATCGCCAGCGCGAAGAAGACCTTCTTCGCCGGCGGTGACCTCAAGGGCATGATGAACGTCGGCCCGGACAATGCGGCCGAGTCGTTCGCCGAGGTCGAGTTCATCAAGGCCGACCTGCGCAAGCTGGAGACCCTCGGCGTGCCGGTTGTCGCCGCCATCAACGGCGCCGCGCTCGGCGGTGGCCTGGAGATCGCGCTGGCCACCCACCACCGCATCGCCGCCGACGTCAAGGGCGTCGTGATCGGTCTGCCCGAGGTCACGCTGGGCCTGCTGCCCGGCGGTGGCGGCGTCGCCCGCACCGTGCGGATGTTCGGTATCCAGAAGGCGTTCATGGAGGTGCTGTCGCCAGGGCACCCGCTTCAAGCCGGGCAAGGCCCTCGAAATCGGGCTGGTCGACGATCGGCTCGTCCAGTCCGTGGAATGAGCTTCCCGGCCGCGAAGGCTTGGATCAAGGCCAACCCCGAAGCCACACCCAGCCGTGGGACCAGAAGGGCTACAAGATGCCCGGCGGCACCCCGTCTTCGCCCTGCGCTCGCCGCGATCCTGCCGTCGTTCCCGGCGTTGCTGCGCAAGCAGCTCAAGGGTGCGCCGATGCCCGCACCGCGGGCCATTCTTGATGCCGTCGTCGAGGGCGCGCAGGTCGACTTCGACACCGCCAGCCGCATCGAGAGCCGTTACTTCACCACGCTGGTCACCGGCCAGACCGCCAAGAACATGATCCAGGCGTTCTTCCTTGACCTGCAGACCATCAACGGTGGCGGGTCCCGGCCGGACGGCATCGGCAAGACGCCGATCACCAAGATCGGTGTGCTCGGCGCGGGCATGATGGGCGCAGGCATCGCCTACGTCTCGGCCAAGGCCGGGTTCGACGTGGTGCTCAAGGACGTCAGCATCGAGGCCGCCGAGAAGGGCAAGAACTACTCGGAGAAGATCGAGGCCAAGGCGCTGGAGCGTGGCCGCACCACCGAGGAGAAGTCCAAGGAGCTGCTGGCCCGGATCACGCCGACGGCCGACGCCGCGGACCTCAAGGGCGTCGACTTCGTTATCGAGGCCGTCTTCGAGTCGGTCGAGCTGAAGCACAAGGTGTTCCAGGAGATCGAGGACATCGTCGAGCCCAACGCGGTCCTCGGCTCGAACACCTCCACGCTGCCGATCACCGGTCTGGCCGACGGGCGTGAAGCGCCAGGACGACTTCATCGGCATCCACTTCTTCTCGCCGGTCGACAAGATGCCGCTGGTGGAGATCATCAAGGGCGAGAAGACTTCTGACGAGGCGCTGGCCCGGGTGTTCGACTACACCCTGGCCATCGGCAAGACCCCGATCGTCGTCAACGACAGCCGCGGCTTCTTCACCAGCCGCGTCATCGGCACCTTCGTCAACGAGGCACTGGCGATGCTCGGCGAGGGCGTGGCGCCGGCCAGCATCGAGCAGGCGGGTTCGCAGGCCGGCTACCCGGCGCCGCCGCTGCAGCTGTCCGACGAGCTCAACCTCGAGCTGATGCAGAAGATCGCTGCCGCTACCCGTAAGGCCGTAGAAGATGCGGGAGGCGCCTACACCCCGCACCCGGCCGAGGCGGTCGTCAACAAGATGATCGAGATCGAGCGGCCGTCGCGGCTCAAGGGCGCCGGCTTCTACGAGTATGTCGACGGCAAGCGCACCGGTCTGTGGAGGGGTCTGGCCGAGACCTTCACTCAGGCGACGCCGGTGATATCCCGCTGCAGGACATGATCGACCGCATGCTGTTCGCCGAGGCGCTCGAGACGCAGAAGTGTCTCGACGAGGGCGTGCTCACGTCGACCGCCGATGCCAACATCGGCTCGATCATGGGCATCGGCTTCCCGCCCTACACCGGCGGTTCGGCGCAGTTCATCGTCGGCTACCAGGGTGCAGGCGGCGTGGGCAAGGAAGCCTTCGTCGCCCGGGCCAAGGAACTGGCCGCCAAGTACGGCGAGCGCTTCACCCCGCCGGCGTCATTGACGTAACTGTTCGACGCAGAGCCCCCGCGACATCGGCGTCGCGGGGGCTTTTGCGTTCGCGTATCTATGTGGCGGTGCGCTCGAACAGGTGGAAGCGGGCCGGATTCTTCCCGTTGTGGTCGAGCTGCGGTTCGTCGCCGGAGGCCAGCAGTGTCCAGCCATCGGCGAAGCGCCGCTGGACCTCTCCCGCGGTGATGCCGGGAACGCCGTAGGAGCTACCCGGGATGAACGCGACGATGAGCAGTCGCCCTCCCTGGGCGGTCACCGCCGACACCTCCTCAACGTAGGCGTCGCGGTCCGCGTCGTTCATCCCGTGTAGGCACCCGCTGTCGATGACGAGGTCGAAGCTTCCGGTGACACCTTCTGAACGAAGTTGTGTGACATCGGCTTTGAGGAAAGTAACGGTGCGGTCGCCTGCTTTGACGCGGGCCTTGGCCAGTGCCTTGTCGACGAAGTCGACGCCGGTGACACGCCACCCGTGATCGGCGAGATAGATCGCGTTGTCGCCGGTGCCGCATCCGAGATCGAGTGCCGTGGTCGGGGTCAGCGAGGCGCTTTCGACCAGCGTGGTCAGGCTGTTCGCCAGCGCGTGTCCGTCCCACGGCGTGAAACCGAAGCGGTAGAAGGTGCGGAAGAGCAGTCGTCGGGAGCCCACCTTCCCAGGCTAGGGCGAGCCGCCGACGTCGGTGACGATTTCACGCCGTGGGTCAGACCATGGGCTGCGTGCAAGCCGGCGGCGAACTCTGCCACGGGCCGTAATGCTCTGGAGGAAGACAGTTTCCGACGGAGGCGAGTCCATCGCGAGGCGCGTGTGTAGCACATGCCTCCATCGTGTCTCCGTGCCGAGCGATCGAACAGTGGCCCTAGCGACTATCTTCGTTAAGATAGTGACATGCATACCGTCGCGATACTGGCCTACGACGGCATGTCGGGGTTCGAGTCCGGGCTCGCAGCGGAGATCTTCGGGATGACGGAGCTCTCACAGCTGTTCTCCGCAGGGCTTGTCAGGCCTTGGTATTCCGTGAAGCTGTGCTCCGAAAGGGAGGAACTTCGTCTCCTCGGTGGCGCCACCGTACGGACGTCCTACAGCCTGGCTGACCTGGCCACGGCGGATACCCTGGTGATCCCCAGCGTGCGCGATGTCACGCAGCCCTCGTCGCCGGCACTGGTAGAGGCAATCAGGGCAGCCGACGAGCGTGGCGCGCGACTGGTGTCGATCTGCTCGGGGGCCTTCGCGCTGGCCGCCGCCGGGGTGCTCGACGGCCGGAAGGCCACCACCCACTGGATCTACACGGATCTGCTCCGGGAGCAGTATCCCGACATCGACATCGACCCCGCGCCGCTCTACGTCGACAACGGACGGGTGCTCACCAGCGCGGGCTGCGCCGCCGGGCTGGACCTCTGCCTGCACATCGTGCGGTCCGACCACGGGGGGCGCGTCGCCAACGACGTGGCCCGGCGGCTGGTCATCTCACCGCACCGGGCCGGGGGACAGGCGCAGTACATCGAGTCGCCCGTGCCCGAGCCGGCGGCGGACGGCCGCATTGCCGCCGGAATGTCCTGGGCGGTAGAGCATCTCGACAGGCCGATCACGCTCGACGAGCTGGCCGCACATTCGACGATGTCGCGGCGCAGCTATCTGCGGCAATTCGCGAAGGCGACCGGTACCACGCCGATCAAGTGGCTGATCGAGCAGCGGATACAGGCCAGCCTCGCGCTCCTGGAATCGTCCGCGCTGTCGATCGAACAGATCGCCGCGCGCGTGGGGTTCGAGTCACCGGTGACGTTCCGCCATCATTTCGTCCGGCAGATGCGCACCACCCCGAGCGATTACCGAAGCGCCTTCACCGGTAAGCGCTCAGGTTCCGAGCGCTTCGTCGACGACCTCGGCGGTGAAGTTCTCGTTACGGTGTGTCCGTCCGATGCCCCACAATGACGGGGTGACCGAAGGGTTTACCGAAAGCATCGCGGCAGCGCTGAACGACTACGGCGACAGTCCGTGCATCGAGTTCGAGGGCCGCTGGTATTCGGGTGTGGAGGTCGCGGCTTATGGCGCGGCGATCGCATCGGCGCTGCGCGCGGCCGATGTGGCAGACGACGCCCCGGTCGGGCTGGTGGTCCGCAATCGGCTCCAGCACGCCGCTGCGATCGCCGGGTTTCTGGCGGCCGGGCGCGCGGTGTCGATGATCTACTCCTTCCAGTCACCTGAGGCGATCGCCTGCGATGTCGAGCGGTTGAACCTGTCCGCGGTGGTGGCCGACCGCGAAGACTGGACAGAGCCGGTGGTGGCCGCCGCGAAGCGGGCAGGCAGCGCCGGGCTGGCGATCTCCCTTGCCGAGCCGACGGTGGCCGGCGTCGCGGGCCTCGAGCGGCGCGACGCCGCACGCGAACATGCTCCGGCGGAACCGGGCGTGGCGCTGAAGATCCTGACCAGCGGCACCACCGGGCCCCCGAAGCGACAGGCGATCAGGGTGCGTGTCCTGGAGCGCACGGTATTCAGCGTGACCGCGGGGGAGAAAGGGTCTGTCGACGCGCCACCTGAGTTCGCCTACTGGCAATTCGGCGGTATCGGCGTCTGCCAGCTGATCGCGGGCATCTACAACGGCAGGCGGATCGCGATGATGGAGCGGTTCACCGTCGACGGCTGGGTGGACGCCGTCAAACGGCACCGTGTCGCGAGATCCGGCGTCCAGCCTGCCGTGATCCGGATGCTCCTCGACGCCGATGTGGCCGCGAGCGACCTCGCCTCGTTGGAGTTCCTGATCAGCGCGTCGGGACCGCTGGACCCGGACACTCGCGACGAGTTCGAGCGTCGGTACGGAATCCCGGTTCGGCTGGCTTACGGGGCAACCGAATTCGCCGGCTCGCTGTGCGCATGGACCCCCGAGATGTTGCGGGACTTCGGTGATACGAAGCGCAACAGCGTGGGCCGCGCCCTGTCCGACACGGAACTTCGGGTCGTCGACCCCGACACCGGGGACGAGCTGCCCGCAGGGACGCAGGGCTTACTGGAGGCCAGGGTCGCGCCGATCGGCCCCGATTGGATCCGCACCACCGACATCGCCAGCATCGACGACGACGGTTTCGTCACGCTGCACGGCCGTGCCGACGGCGCGATCAACCGGGGAGGATTCAAGGTGCTGCCGGAAACGGTCAGGAGAGTTCTCGTCTCGCACCCCGGTGTGCGGGACGCCTGCGTGGTCGGCGTCCCTGACGTCCGCCTGGGCCAGGTCCCCTTCGCGGCCATCGAGCCCGTGCCGGGTGTACCGACGCCGTCCGAGGACGAACTCAAGGACCTCGTGCGCCAAGCACTCCCCGTCTACAACGTGCCTGTCGCTTTCGCCGTGGTCGACGAGCTGCCACGAAACCCCGCGCTCAAGGTGAGCCTGCCCGCGGTCGCGGCGCTGCACCCCGGCAGCTAGGGCTACAGGGAGCCGAGGTCGGCCGACAGCCAGTGCTCCGGCTTGAGGAAGACCGCCACGCTCTCCCCGTGCTCGCGACGGGCGAACTCGAGGTAGCCATCCACCTTTTCGGGGGCGAGATAACGCTTGGTCACCTCGACGAGTTGTTCGTCAGTGCCGGGTTCGATCCGCAAGACGGGACCGTCCACGGCGACGTAACGCACCGTCGGCTCCACGCGTTCCGCCATCAGCGACACGTAGCCGCTGGCCTCGATCAGCTGGTGCTTACGTGAACCAGCGCCGGTGATGAACCACAGCTCGCCGCCCGGCGTGTACTGGTACCAGATCGGCACGGTCAGCGGGCCGCGCTTGTCGCCGGCGGAAACGGACAGGGCCCCGATATGAGGCTCGGCCAGGAATCGTTCTCGTTCATCTTTGGAGAGGGCCATATACGCACGCTACTGATTCGATGTGACACGTCGAGGGGTTCAGCCGGGGTCCGTTCGCAGACCCTCTCGTCCACCTAGAGTCGGGTTCATGCGCTTTGGACTGTTCATCCCGCAGGGCTGGCGACTCGACCTGGTCGGTATCGAACCGCGTGATCAGTGGCGGGTGATGAGCGATCTCGCCACCTACGTCGACGGCGGCGACGTCTGGGACTCGCTGTGGGTTTACGACCACTTTCACACGGTGCCGGTTCCGACGGGTGAGGCGACCCACGAGGCGTGGTCGCTGATGTCCGCCTACGCCGCCACCACCTCGCGGATCAAGCTGGGCCAGATGTGCACCGCGATGAGTTACCGCAACCCCGCGTACCTGGCCAAGGTCGCCGCGACCGCCGACATCATCTCCGGCGGGCGCATCCAGATGGGTATCGGTGGCGGTTGGTACGAACACGAATGGCGCGCATACGGATACGGGTTCCCGTCGGCCGGTGTGCGGCTGGCGCGCCTCGACGAAGGTGTGCAGATCATGCGCGACGCGTGGCGCGACGGTGTCGTCACGTTCGACGGTAAGCACTATCAGGTCGATGGGGCGATCGTGGCCCCACGCCCGCTCCAGGACGCCGGGATCCCGTTGTGGATCGCCGGCGGCGGTGAGAAGGTGACGCTGCGTATCGCGGCGAAGTATGCGCAGTACACGAACTTCACCTCGGAACCCGACGGCTTCGCGCACAAGTCTGCGGTGCTCGCAGACCACTGCCGGGATGTCGGAACGGATTTCGGCGCCATCGTCCGATCGGCGAACATCAATGCCGTCGTTGGAGAGTCCGAGGCCGACGTCAAAGAACGGCTCAGCCGGGTGCGGTCGCGGATCAGCGGCCTGGCGGGCGAGCCCGCCGCGGACGCGATGCTGAACTCGATGAGTACGCCGCAGGCCGGAAGCGGTACCCCTGAGCAGTTGATCGAAGCGCTGCAGACGCTGCGCGATCTCGGATGTGAGTACGCGATCTGTTACTTCCCCGAAGCGGCATACGACCGCTCCGGAATCGAGTTGTTCGAGCGCGAGGTCATCCCGGCGCTGGCCTAGACCTGGCGGGCGTCACCCCGCGTGGCTCAGCACGTTGACGACGTTGCCGTTGCGGTCGGAGAAGAAGAACCGGCGGACGCCCCACTCTTCGTCGCTGAGCGGATGGACGATGTCGAGCCCGGCGCTAACAGCTGATTCGTAGGCCGCGTCCACGTCGTCGACCTCGACAGACACCGACGGGTTGACCGCGGCCGTCGCATCCTTGGTCATCAGACTGACCTGATGCCGGTGTTCGGGATCGGCCAACGTGACAACCCAGCCGTGATTCATCACCACATCGAGGCCGAAAACCGCCGTGTACTGCGCGACGGGCCCAGCGATGTCGTCGACGGTGACGATGGGCACCACGCGGAGAACGCTCATGAACCCACGATACGGCGACGACGAATTGGCGGTGAATTGTCCTATCGATCAATTTGCTCATGTCACACATAACCACTGTTATTGCAGCAAAAGATATTCGGGCGGAAGAAAACTCTATTCGCTGAATACGTAGATGTGTTAACAATCACATCAATTTCGCTATTGGAGTCACGATATTGCTTCTAGGCTCGCAACCAGCTGGGCGCACGCTGGACGATCACGGTGTGCGCCCAGCAAGCCAAGTTCGCCTCAGATCGCCGGCCCGAGCAGATCGTCGGCGTCCTTGATGATGTAGCCGTAGCCCTGTTCGGCCAGGAACCGCTGCCGGTGCGCGGCGTACTCGGCGTCCAGGCTGTCGCGCGACACCACGGAATAGAACACCGCGCCGCCCCCATCGGCCTTGGGCCGCAGCAACCGGCCGAGGCGCTGAGCCTCTTCTTGGCGCGAACCGAAAGTCCCGGAAACCTGCACCGCGACACTGGCTTCCGGAAGGTCGATGGAGAAGTTCGCGACCTTCGAGACCACCAGGGTACGGATCTCGCCACGGCGGAAACCGTCGAACAGCGCCTCACGTTCGGCCGTCTTCGTCGACCCCTGGATCACCGGCGCATTCAGTTCCGACCCCAACTCGTCGAGTTGATCCAGATAGGCGCCGATCACCAGCGTCGGCTCCGTTGGGTGGCGCTCGAGGATCGATTTCACCACCGCGATCTTGGTGTGGGCTGTTGCGCACAGTTTGTATCGCTCTTCGGGTTCGGCGATCGCGTAGACCATCCGCTCGTTGTCGGTCATCGTGACGCGTACCTCGATGCACTCGGCGGGTGCAATCCAGCCCTGCGCCTCGATGTCTTTCCACGGCGCGTCGTAGCGCTTGGGTCCGATCAGGGAGAAGACGTCACCCTCGCGGCCGTCCTCACGGATCAGCGTGGCCGTCAGGCCCAACCGCCGGCGCGACTGCAGATCGGCCGTCATCCGGAACACCGGCGCAGGCAGCAGATGCACCTCGTCGTAGATGATCAGGCCCCAGTCGCGGCTGTCGAACAGCTCCAGATGCTTGTACTCACCCTTCGTGCGCCGCGTGATCACCTGATAGGTAGCGATGGTGACCGGCCGAATCTCCTTGCGTTCACCGGAGTACTCGCCGATCTCCTCCTCGGTGAGTGACGTCCGAGCGATCAGCTCTCGTTTCCACTGCCGTCCTGCCACCGTATTCGTGACCAGGATCAACGTGGTGGCACCGGCCCTGGCCATCGCGGCCGCACCCACCAACGTCTTGCCGGCTCCGCATGGCAGCACCACGACGCCTGAGCCGCCCTCCCAGAACGAGTCCGCGGCCATCTGCTGGTAATCGCGAAGTTCCCAGCCGTCCTGATCGAGGTCGATCGAATGCGCCTCGCCATTGACGTAGCCTGCCAGATCCTCTGCCGGCCAACCGATCTTGAGAAGCATCTGCTTGACCCGGCCGCGTTCGCTGTTGTGCACGATGACGGTGTCGTCGTCGACGCGCGCACCGAGCATCGGAGCGATCTTCTTGTTGCGCAACACCTCTTCGAGCACGGCCCGGTCCAGGCTGACCAGCATCAGGCCGTGCGCAGGATGCTTCACCAACTGCAAGCGGCCGTACCGGGCCATCGTGTCGACGATGTCGACCAGGAGCGGCTGGGGCACCGCGTAGCGCGAGAAACTCACCAGCGCGTCGACCACCTGCTCGGCATCATGGCCGGCGGCGCGGGCGTTCCACAGGGCCAGCGGCGTGATGCGATAGGTGTGGATGTGCTCCGGTGCCCGCTCCAACTCGGCGAATGGTGCGATCGCGGCGCGGGCGGCACCGGCCAGCTCATGGTCGACTTCGAGCAGCACCGTCTTGTCGGACTGCACGATCAGCGGGCCGTCAGTCACGCGGCGTCCACTCTGAGGTATCGCGGAAAAGTCACGTTTTCCCATTATCCAGGGTCGGCCGGGCTACTGGCGACGAGCACGCCTCAGCCCTCGTGGTGACGAGCGCTGGACGCATTGCAGGAGCCCCCTGACAGGCACTTCAACTAGGGAGAGAGGCATGCTGATCGTTGCCTTCGACAATTTGCTAGGGATTTCGTATGTCCTGTTGCAGGCGGATATTAACCTTGCTGGCTGTATGTCTCAGCAAGCGTTGCGCCCATAGTTGTGACACGCGCGTCACTATTTGCTCTCGTACCTCTCGCGGTGGACCCGACCGGGCTTTGCGCGGGAGATCACACATTTGGGGGATCAGCGGGGCAGGTCTAGCCCGATTCCGCGGACACCACCGACGTCACGCGGTGGATGGCGAACTCGCGCACGCGCCCCGAGGCGGGGTCGTACGCGGTCAGCTGGCCGCCTCGGACATTGATCGGAGCCACGACCCGTTGGGTTGCCACCCCGGCCGGGTCGACGTAGCCGATGACGACCGACTCTTTGTGATAGGCGGCGTGCTGTAACTCCGAGATCGCGACCGCCGGATCCAGGCGCATGCCTGAGGAGGGCGCTGAGGCGACCTGACGCAGCACGGCGACGATCGCCGCGAGCGTCTGATCAGTCGGCACGGGGTTGGGACGGTATCCGCGGCGGCGTCCTGGCGCAGGGACGCGCGCGCCGCGGCTGCGCAGATCCACGATCGCGCCGGTCGTGTCCTCCGCGGCCGGCGCGAAACCCGCGGTTCTCAGCGCGGCGAGGACCTCTCCGATCGCCGCCTGCGATACCGCTACGGTCGGAGCAAGAAGGCGCAGTTCCACCGACTCGGTCGCAGGCGCGGCCACCGCCTGCGCGAGCAGGGCCGCGTCCTCGCATCGCACGAACGACGCGGCCATGCCGACCCGCAGTTGCCCGTGGCGCCGGGCCACATCGTCGATCAGGTACGTCAATGCTTGTGGCACAGTAGTTTTGGAATGTCGATTGAAGAGCGCGTGCAGTTCGCCCGCAGTCTTGCCTGCGTCCAGTGCACGCCGCACGGAGGCTTCGGTGATTCGGTACACCATCGCCGCGCCTGCCGACTCCACGGTCGCAACGGCAGCCAGTTGTTCAGCCAGCGCACGCTCGAGTGGGCCGGGCACGACGACCGTCAGGTCTGCCTGCAGCAGGAAGTGATCGATCGGTGCAGGGAGAACCTTCTCCATGGCGGCGATGACCGCGTCGTCGACGTCACCGGCGAGCATGCGCCGGATCGGGGAGGCGAGGGCTCCGCGGCCCACGACTCCGAGGGCGTGAGCCTCGGTGAGCATGTCGGCCATCGGTTGGGGTTGCAGTCGTACCGACCATCGAGGCCGCTTCCACACCATGGCCCGGGATGCGCTGTCGCCATCGACCCCCGAACCGGGCGGGAGTTCGCTCAGTGTTTCGAGCAACAGCCGACGGTCAAGCGGTGCCGCTGTCGAGTACAGCGAATCTGACAGCGCCGCATAGGGTTTACCGTCGGCGCCACGGCTGCCGATCAAGCTGGGACGGCCGTGAAGGTCGATCCAGGCCGACACCAGCAGGTGCCACCTGGCTGCCGCGGACGATTCGATGAACCTGTCGGCGGCCACTGTCGGCGCCCACGATGACCCCACGGCGTCTGACGGATCGGGCTCCGGTATGCCTGGGGCGATCAATGCGGCCGCTGCGGTCACCTCCAGCAGCAGGCCGAGGCGGCGTTCGTCGATACCGGTGAGCTTGGTCAGCCGTTTGGCCTCGCGTACCCCGAGCCCACCGTTGCGGAGCTCGGGAACTGGTGTGGTGCTGAGTGTTTCGAGTATCACCTCGGCGTCGCGCAGCAGATCGATCGCCGCCCCGGCCGCCACGGCATCGACGTCGGCGGCCTTCGTGGTCGTCACTGTCGGGTCGGGCTTCGACAGGCTGGTGGGGCCCGGCGCTTCGCCTCGCAGGACCTGGCCGACCAGACGCGGCAGGATGACGGTGTCCTCGTCGAGTCGGCGCAGCAGGCCGGCGGACAGAAGGCGGGGGACCGGCCGGTCGGGTGGTGTGCCGGGCATCGCATCGCGAGTCCGCCCGATCGGAGACCCCCGAGCAGCTTGTCCAGCAGGTCACGCGCCGGAGCGTCGAGCGCCTCAACCGCATCGGTCACGTCGGCGCTGGACAGCGTGGCGTTCTCCACGGTGGTCTGTCCGGGGTACCAGGGCAGACTCGAAGCCGCTTCGGCGACCACGCGCAGCGCACCGGCACCGGTCACGTCGCCCCACACCAGGGCGCGTGCGCACAGATCGTCGACGGCCGCACGCAGGTCGGCGCCGTCGGCTCGGTCACCGAACAGTTCGGCCAAGTCGGCGAAGGTGACGGTGGTGGTCTCGGCATGCAATGTGAGCAGACCGTCGAGGACAGACAGGTGGAGGAAGTCCAGGTCATCGGTGGCGGCCTTGACCGATTGACGCGCGGCGGCCCGGGCGGCCAGCGCTGCGATGCTGCCCGGTGGGGGCTGGGTGAGGTCCGGCCGCAGGCGTAGCAGCCCGATCAGCCGCTCGTCGTCTGAGTCGGCCAACCAGGCGCCAAGCGGCACACCCGGACCCTTCGCGCTAGAGCTCATCGCTGACCAGCGTAAAGGAGCCGCCCGACCTCGCCAGCCGGCGATCGGCCTGCCACAATGTCACCGTGGCTGATGAAAAGAAGATCCCATACGTCGACCCGGGCTGGCCCACGACCGATCCCGACGACCACGCGGTCAGCGAGCTGGCCACCGATCGCACCGGCGCGCTGTCGCCGTTCGGTGACGTGACGTTCCCGCTGCCGGCCGAAGAGCTGCCGTTCATCCAATCCGCCACCGTCGTCAACAAGTAGCGGTGGACGCCGACGGCTTCTCGCATCCGGACGGCCTCTCGCACCTCGACGCGACCGGCGCAGCGCACATGGTCGACGTCACCGCCAAGGACGCCACCAAGCGGATCGCGGTCGCCGCGGGCACGGTGCACACCCGTCCCGACGTCGTCGCAATGATCACCGCCAACGGGCTGCCCAAGGGCGATGCGCTGGCGACCGCCCGGGTGGCGGGCATCATGGCGGCCAAACGAACAAGTGACCTCGTGCCGCTGTGCCATCCACTGGCCATCACCGGCGTCGACGTCGAGTTCACGGTCGGCGCAGACGACGACCCCGGCGCGGTCGCCATCACGGCGACCGTACGCACGACGGACCGTACCGGCGTGGAGATGGAAGCGCTCACCGCCGTCAGCGTCGCCGCACTGACGGTCTACGACATGATCAAGGCCGTTGATCGTGCCGCGCGTATCGATGACATTCGCGTGGTGCGCAAAGAGGGCGGCAAGACGGGGTCATGGGTCAGGTGACGCGGTCGGGCCTGGTCGTCATCGCGTCGACCCGGGCATCGAGCGGCGTGTACGAGGACCGGTGTGGTCCGGTCCTGGTGGAGTGGCTGACCGAGCGCGGCATCAGCGTCCCGGCACCGGTCGTCGTCGCCGACGGTGATCCCGTCGCCTCCGCGCTTCGAACCGCTGTGGGCGACAGCCATGACGTCATCATCACCTCCGGTGGCACCGGCATCTCGCCGACGGATTCCACGCCCCAGATCACCGCCGCGTTGCTGGACTACGAACTTCCCGGCCTGGCCGACGCGATCAGACGTTCCGGACTCCCGCACGTACCGACCTCGGTGTTGTCCCGCGGTGTCTGCGGTGTCGCAGGCCGCACTCTTGTCGTGAACCTGCCCGGCTCGCTCGGCGGCGTCAAGGACGGCCTTGGCGTGCTTGCCGACGTCCTCGACCACGCTCTCGATCAACTCCGAGGTAAGGACCACCCGCGATGACCACCGTCGTGCGCGCCGCGCTGACCGAACAGTCCCTCGATCTGACCGAACACGAGAATCTCGTCGCGCATCAGGCGGCCGGGGCCGTCGTCGCCTTCGCCGGCGTCGTCAGAGACCACGATGGCGGGCGGAACGTGACGAGGCTGGAGTACTCGGCGCACCCGTCCGCTGAGCAGACCCTGGCCGACGTCGTCGCGGAGGTCGCCGCCGAAAGCCGGGGCGTGCGAGCCATTGCGGTGAGCCACCGGGTGGGCAGGCTCCACATCGGAGACGCCGCTCTGGTCGCCGCGGTGGCAGCCGATCACCGCAGCGCAGCGTTCGAGACGTGTGCGCGGTTGGTCGACCGCGTGAAGGAGACGCTGCCCGTCTGGAAGCATCAGTTCTTCGCCGACGGCACCGAGGAGTGGGTCAACTCCGCCTGAAGCCTCAGGCGGGCGGGAGCACCGGAGCCGGCAGAGGCGCCGGAGCGGGTACCGGGCCCGGCGGGACGCCAGGGCCCGGCACCGGTGCGGCAGCCAGCGGGTCAGCCGGTACGACCGGGGCCAAGGGCTGCGGGCCGCCCCGATTGTCGGGAGTCGTCATCGGCCGCTGAGTCAGCGCCAGCAGCGCGTCCGAGCCGGAGATCTCCTGAGTCCGGATCGCGTGCCAGATCTCCTTGAGATAGGTCACGTTCGCGCCCTCATTTAGGCCCTGAGGCGCAATCGCCGTACCGGGAGGCAGGTTCTCGGGACTCACCAGGTGAGGCACCTCGGCGGGAAGCGGAAGCTCGCCGGAAATCGCCTGGTTGGCGACGTCATACGCCGGGCCGGGCACGTCGACTCCGCCCAGCGGTGCCAGCGGGTCGGGGGCGGGCGCCGCGCGCGACGTTCGGCGCCGCAGGCGGCGCGGGGGGGACCGGAGGTAGCGGCGGCAGTGCGGGAGCGCCCGGCGCGGGCTGCAACGGCGCGTCGATGCCAAGCGACCACAGCTGAGGCTGCTCGTCGCCGGGAGCCGGTGCGGTGTCCCAGTTGGCCAGGGCGAGGATTGCGCTCGGTGCGGCCGGGGCCGGTGGCGGCAGGGGTGCATCGAGGGGTGCGATGTTGGCGACATCGATCACCGGTGCGGGCGCCAGCGGGGCCGGGGCGGCGAGCGGATCAACCGGTGCGGGAGCCGACATCGCGTCGAATGGTGCGGGCGCGAGCGGGGCGGCCATCGGCGCGGGGACCGGGAGCAGCGCTTCAGGCGCGGGCGGCAGGGGTGCCGGGGCCGCGAGGGGATCGATCGGTGCGGGCGGCAGGGGTGCCGGGGCCGCGAGGGGATCGATCGGTGCGGGCGGCAGGGGTGCCGGGGCCGCGAGGGGATCGATCGGTGCGGGCGGCAGGGGTGCCGGGGCCGCGAGGGGATCGATCGGTGCGGGCGGCAGGGGTGCCGGGGCCGCGAGGGGATCGATCGGGGCGGGCGGCAGGGGTGCCGGGGCCGCGAGGGGATCGATCGGGGCGGGCGGCAGGGGTGCCGGCGCGGCGAGCTGATCGATCGGTGCGGGCGGCAGGGGTGCCGACGCGGCGAGCTGATCGATCGGTGCGGGTGCCGGGGGAAGAGCCTCGGGTGCAGGTGGCAGCGGTAGCGGCGCGGAGGCGGCCATCGCATCGAAAGGCGCAGGTGGCGGCGGCGCGAACGGATCTAACGGCGGTGGCGGAGGTGGCAGCAGGCCGTCGAGGCCGAGCGGATGGACGGGGGCAGGCGGCTGGTCGTTGATGACGTTGCGGGGTGTTGAGCCCGAGAGCGACCTGCCGCACGACGGCCAAGCACCCTTGCCCTGGGAAGCCAGGACACGTTCGGCGACCGCGATCTGCTCTTCTTTGGTGGCGAGGTAGGCCGCGGGCGCGTACTCGCTGCCGCCGTGGCCTGACCAGGTACCCGGAGAGAACTGCAGGCCGCCGTGGTAGCCGTTGCCGGTGTTGATCGCCCAGTTGCCGCCGGATTCGCAGCTCGCGACCGTATCCCATTCACCGTCGGTGGCAGCGCCGGCCTGGCCGGCAAGCGCGAGGCTTCCGCCTCCGATGACTGCGCCGGTGAAAGCGATTTTGGCGACGTGTACTGCAGATGAAGCGGGCTTACGGTGCCGTCCACTCATAACGTGCGTGGTTCCTCTCTGAAGCGCCCGCGAGGTCAGCTGTCGGGTTCGGGCTGGAGAGGTCGCCCGGCCGTCATCGTCGAAACGACGACGGCTTCACCCCAAGGAATCAGATCGATTCCAGGTCTCCCTATTAGTCGGTGGACCAGTGGGTCCCCCGCCTCCATCCAGGTTGTGTCTCGTTGTTCCCGCGGCACCAACGGATGGAGTTCGGCGCAGTTGGTGGCGCGGGAGGCCAGTCGTTGAGGGGGTCGACGGCTTGGTTCATGACGGTAACGGCTCGCCAAAGCCCCGTCACCTTTTGCTCGCCGCCGTGTCTATGCGGGCGGCAAATACTAAAAAAACTCTAAAAGACCAGGAAAGACTGTTGTACCTGCAGGTGCCATGCTGCTCTATCTCGCCGTAGCCATCCTGTGACCATTCCGTGATGTGACACAAATCACGGAATAGAGTTAGCGAAAACGGGCCATTACCCCCCGGCGAACGGAGGCAAAACGTCGATTGTCTGCGAGTCCCCGAGTTCGGTCGCCATGTTGCGCACCGCAACGCCATCTCGCAGATACGAACACCGGGCGAGCACTTTGGCCAGCTCCGCATCGCGCGTTTTGAGTATCTCCACGAGGTCGGCGACCGTCACCCCCGCGCGCAGGTCGATCGTCTCGGCATCGGCACCGGCAGCTGCCCGGGCAGCTGCGAAATAGCGGACGGTCACTCGCACGCGGATGTCGGTCGGCACGCTCAGCCCCCGATCGAGCTCATCGGGCGATCAGGCTGGACGAAATCGGGGTCATTGATGCCGTGCCCGGCAGCCTTGGCCCACATGGCAGCACGCCAGGCCGACTCCAGCACGTCGTCGTCGGCGCCGGAACGCAGCAACACGCGCAGATCGGTCTCATCGCGTGCGAACAGACAGTTACGGATCTGACCATCAGCAGTGAGCCTGCTCCTGTCACACGTCGAGCAGAACGCGTGGGATACCGACGCGATGATCCCGACGCGGCCGATCACCTGGTCACCCTCGTGCACACGCCACAGCTGCGCGGGCGCCGAGCCGCGCGGCGCCGGGTCCGGCGTCAGCGTGAAGTGGCGCTGCAGCGTGCTCAGGATGTCGTCGGCACTGATGGTGCGGTCCCGCTGCCACGAGTGGCCCGCGTCGAGCGGCATCTGCTCGATGATTCGCAACTGGTAGCCGTGGCTGAGACAGAACCTCAGCAGCTCAACCGCATCCTCGAGGCCCGACATCGGGTCCAGAACTGCATTGACCTTCACCGGACTGAGCCCGGCGAGCTTGGCGGCACGGAGTCCGCTCAGCACGTCGTCGAACCGGTCCCGGCGGGTGATGGCCGCGAACCGGACGGGGTCGACGGTGTCGAGAGAGACGTTGATTCGGTCCAGACCGGCTTGCTTCAGCGCATCGGCTCGCTTGGCGAGGCCGACGCCGTTGGTCGTCAACGTGATCTCCGGCCGGGGCCGCAACGCCGCCGTCGCCGCGACCACCTTCTCGAGATGGGGCACCACGAGAGGTTCGCCTCCGGTGAACCGGACACTGGTGATGCCGAGGCGGGTGACGGCGATGCGGAGCAGCCGCGCGAGCTCGTCAGCTTGGAGCTTCTGGTCGCCGGGCAGCCAGTCGAGGCCCTCGGCAGGCATGCAATAGGTACAGCGCAGATTGCACAAATCGGTCAGGGAGACACGAAGATCGGTGGCGATCCGACCGAACGTGTCGACCAGCGGCCCTTCTGCGGGCGCCGAGGACGGTGGCCGGTGCACCGACGGCACGCCAAGGGCGACGACCGTCACGGGACCGACCCGACGATGCGCCCCTGTGCCTGACCTGCCGGCACGATCTCTTTACCGAGGGGCATCAGCGACACGGGAATCAATTTCAGGTTGGCCAGCGCCAGCGGGATCCCGACGATCGTGATGGCCATCGCGATCGCGGTGGTGATGTGGCCGATGGCCAGCCACACACCGGCGACGATGATCCAGATGACGTTCCCGACGAGCGCTCCCGGCCGCGGCCCGGGCTTTTCGACGATGGTGCGTCCGAAGGGCCACAGCGCGTAGGCCGCAATGCGCAGCGCGGCGAATCCGAACGGGATGGTGATGATGAGGACGAAGCAGACGGCCGCCGCGAGTGCGTAGCCGAGCGCCAGCCACAGGCCGCCGAAAATCAGCCAGATTACGTTCAGGATCAATCGCATATCAGTCGCTTCGTCTCTCTGCAGCGGTGACCTGCAGCCTACCGACATAAGGGGATGCTGGCCGCGCCGCCGTCCGAGTAGGATCTTTCAGGACGCGTCCCGGAGCAGGCGGGGCGCTTACTTTATGTACCCGAAGAGGTACAGACGATTATCGGATCAGACAGACAGCAGGTGAGACCAGTGCCGACCGGCCGGGTGAAGTGGTACGACACCGAGAAGGGCTTCGGGTTCCTGTCGCAGGAAGAGGGCGAGGACGTCTACGTGCGATCCTCTGCGTTGCCTGCCGGTGTCGAGGGCCTCAAGGCGGGGCAGAAGGTCGAATTCGGCGTGGCCGCGGGTCGCCGGGGTCCCCAGGCACTCAGCCTGAAGCTGATCGACCCGCCGCCGAGTGTGAGCCGGAACCGTCGTGAGGCCACGCCGGTCGAGCACAAGCACACGCCCGACGAGCTGCACGGCATGGTCGAGGACATGATCACGCTGCTGGAAAGCGCGGTGCAGCCCGAGTTGCGCAAGGGCAAGTACCCGGACCGCAAGGTGGCCCGTCGGGTGTCCGAAGTGGTGAAGGCCGTCGCCCGCGAGCTCGACGCCTAGGTCCCTGCGTCATTGCGCCGAACCTGAGCTTGTGTTCGAGAGCCGACTGAAAATTCGCTCATAAGTTCAGATTCGGCGGAGGCAGGGGCGCGCCTGCCGCCCGCAGCGCCTTCCAAACCCGTACCGCGATCGTCGTCGGGCGGGCACGCAGCATCTCGGCGCTGACACGGATTATCCGCCAGCCCTGCGCTTCCAGCTCAGCCTGCCGGTCGATGTCGCGGGCTCGTTGGACGGGATCGGTCCAGTGTTGTGGCCCGTCGTACTCCACACCGACCTTCCAGGTGTCCCAGCCCATGTCAATGCGACCGACGACGTGGTAGCCGTCCCGGTCGACGGCCCGGCGCAGTTGCACCAGCCCCCGTGCCCCGCGGTGACAGACAGCGAGTGCTTTCACTTCGGCGGCCGTCACAGCCGTCGCCCGCATCAGCGCGTCCAACCGGCTGACCGCCACGACCAATCCGCGTCGTCTCCCCAAAGATCGAACGCCGTCCTCGCCGGGCTGGTCAGCCGTATCCGGCCGATGGTGACGATCTCGTCGGAGATGAGGACTTCGTTGTGTAGGACGATGCCGGTCGTCTTGTGTTGACTGGGTTGGTTCAGTTACGCGGGTAGGCCGGGATCGATCCAGTGTGAACCATGCAGTGCCGCCGCGGACAATCCCGCCACGGTGGCGCGGCGACCCGACCACAACCACGCTGCCTGTGCTTTGTCGACAGCATTGAGCTGTATCCCCTTCGGCGCGTAGACATTGCGATGCACCTGCTGGAACCGGGTGGCCAGCTGGTACCGGTTGAGAGTCCCGGCGATTACGGCCTCTGTGCCGATGAAGGGGCGCACTTCGTTAGGACGCGGCACGGACGTTCGCGGTTCCGCCCCGCACCGGCGCCGGGCGCTTGTCGTCCAGCGCACCGGGTGGGGCAAATCGGCCGCCACGCCGAAACTGAGGCTGTGTTCGAGATTGCCGGGCCATTGCACCGACAACTTCAGATTCGCCGGGTATGACTTGACCCATGAGTTACGTGGCGAGCGCGTCGGCCTCTCAGGGTGATTTCAACCGCGACACCGACTACATCACCAGCCGAATCACGGCAGACGGTCGTGACGGTTATCCCGTCGAGCAGGATCGCTACCGGCTCGTGGTGGCGAGGGCGTGTCCATGGGCCAACCGGACCATCATCGTGCGGCGGCTCCTGGGCCTGGAAGGTGTTCTCTCCATCGGCTTCTGCGGTCCCACCCACGACGAGCGCAGCTGGACGTTCGACCTCGACCCGGACGGCGTCGATCCGGTGCTGGGCATCCACTACCTCCGCGACGCCTACAACAAGCGCGTGCCCGATTACCCCAAGGGCGTGACGGTTCCCGCTATCGTCGAGGTCGCGTCGGGGCAGGTGGTCACCAACGACTTCGCGCAGATCACGCTGGACTTCTCCACCGAATGGACCGCCTATCACCGCGACGGCGCGCCGCGGCTGTATCCCGAAGAGTTGCGCGACGAGATCGACGAGGTCGCCCAGCGGATCTACACCGAGGTCAACAACGGCGTCTACCGCTGCGGTTTCGCAGGCACGCAACGCGCTTACGACAAGGCCTACGACCGGTTGTTCACTGCCCTGGACTGGCTGTCCGGCCGGCTGGCCGACCGCCGATTCCTGGTCGGGGACACCATCACCGAAGCGGATGTGCGGTTGTTCACCACGCTGGCACGCTTCGATCCGGTCTACCACGGTCATTTCAAGACCAATCGCAACAAGCTTTCCGAGATGCCGGTGCTGTGGGCCTACGCGCGGGATCTCTTCCAGACTCCCGGTTTCGGCGACACCACCGACTTCGTCCAGATCAAGCAGCACTACTACATCGTCCACTCGGACATCAACCCGACAGGCGTGGTGCCCAAGGGGCCTGATCTGACGAACTGGCTGACTCCGCATGGCCGAGAAGCGTTGGGCGGCAGGCCATTCGGCGACGGCACCCCACCAGGGCCGACGCTAGAGGCCGAACGTGTACCCGAAGGCCACTCGGCAGATTAACCGCGTCTCGGCCGTCAACTCCAGACTGTCTGGACCGACCATTCCGCGTGCGGCACCGGAAACTCGTTGCCTGCTTCGTCGCGCACCCACGTCGGCAGTTGCACCACGATCCCGGTGAGCCGTCCCCGCTGCGCATCCACGGTGGGGATCGTCACGGCCAGCTTGGTGTCGGGGGGGACTATCTCGACGAGGTCGTCGTCCTCGTAGGTGCGCAAGAGCACCCACGGGGCCCGCGCGATCTCCTGGGGGATCGACAGCTGGACGGGGTGACGGCCGGTCACCGGCAACTCACCCTGGTCCGTCGGGACGACGCAGTCGGTCGGGTCGAAGACGTGGCAGAACCGGTACGGGCCCACCCGAGCCAGATGGCCCTGCGAGTACGCCGAGATCTCCGGAAGCTGTGGCGTGTGATCGCGCGTCAGGCGCCACACCAGCACACCCGTTGCGATCGACGAAAGCAGCGCCACCGTTGCAAGAACAGCGACAACACGTTTCACTCCCGCGTCACCGTCGCATCCGTTCGAACGCCTTCCTGTTCTGCGAGCACCGGACGGTTGCCACCCAATCCCGGCACCAGCGATTCGCCCCGATAGCTCAGCACGGTTTGGGCCAGTCCGAGCAACAGGATCGCAGTGATGGTCGTGAAGCCCGCATAGAGCTCGGTGTAGATCAGCACCCCGGTCGCGCCGCCGGCCACCCACGCCAGCTGCAGCACGGATTCCGATCGCCCGAATGCCGACGCCCGCGATTCCTCGGGGAGGTCGTCCTGCAGGGACGCGTCCAGCGATGCCTTGGCGATCGCGCTGGCCCCTGACGTGACGAGTGTCGCGGCCGCCGCCACCAACAGGTTTCCGGTCACGGCGGTCGCCAGCGCCACGGCCGTCACCGCGATGGCACAACGAACCACCAGCCGGGCCGGATGGCCGAGCTTGAGGCGCGCTGCGGTGAAGTTGCCCGCAAAATTGCCGATGGCCGCCGCAGCGCCGATCATGCCGAGGATCCGCAACTGCTCCCAGCCGCTGGCGTCGTGGGCCTTGGCGACGAACGCCGGATAGAGGAACAGGAATCCGACCATCACCTTGACGGTGCAGTTGCCCCACAGCGAGGTGATGATGTTGCGACCCAGCGGCTGCCGGGCCTTCGACGAAGCGCGGTGCGGTTCGTGGCCCGGTTCCCCGTCCTGGCCGTGGTAGCTCAGGGTCGCGGGGACCTCGCCCTCGGTGACCTCGACCCACTTCGGGATGCGCATCGCCAGTGCCGCACCGACGACCGTGACGGCCACGACGACATACAACGCGCCTGGCATCTTGAAGAGTTGGAAGCCCCACTCTGCGGCGGCGGCGATCCCTCCGCCGATCATCGTGCCGCCGAGCAGACCGAACGTGGTCAGCCGGGAATTCACCCGGACCAGATCGATCGTGGGCGGCAGCACCCGCGGGGTGACTGCGCTGCGCAGGACCGAGAACGACTTGGACAACACCATCATTCCGAGCGCGCAGGGGTACAGCACCCACGACGGGAAGCTACCGGTGGCGCTGTCGAAGTTGGCGATGAGCACGACGGCCAGGACGGTTCGCAGCGCGAATGACGTGGCCAGCGCGACGCGCCTGCCATGCTGGAGCCGGTCCAGCGCGGGCCCGATCAACGGAGCGATGACGGCGAACGGCGCGATGGTGATGAGCAGATACAGCGCGACCTTGCTCTTGCTCTCACCGCTGGCCGCGGCGAAGAACAGCGTGTTCGCCAGTGCGACGGCCATCGCGGCGTCCACCGCGAAGTTCGCGACCACCGGCCACGTCAACGCCGTCAGCCCCGACTTGTCTGCACCGTCGGCGGTGGCGGCCCGGTGCACCAGGCCGTACATCTTCGAGCCCATCTCACGGCTGCGCTGCGCGGCGGCCCGCGTCACGGTCACCTTCTCGCCGCCACCCGTGCCCCCGCCGGGCGAGTCGAAGGAATGCCCTCGGCGCCGCGCACTCTCGTCCAGAGGCGGCAACCATCGATTGGCGCTGTGGTGCGATGCCTCGGAGCGCCCGCTGCTGCGATTGCCCGGACTCATCCCCGGGTCGCTGGGATAGTTGGCCATCCCCGGGTGTTCTCCGGGAGGTGGGCGCGGCGGGTAGTAGCGTCCACCCTGCTGATCGTCAGGGTCCCGGGGGTCACGCCGCGCTCCGGTCACGGTTTGATTCTCCCCCATAGGGTCGACAGTGGGCGCGCAGGCGACCGGTGTGGCTATACCTTGCCTCGTTCAGGCAGTATTGGAGGCGATGGACAGCATGACCGAACCTGACTACCAGCACGCGGTGACGGGTCACGAACCGGACGACACGGTGTCGGCACCGGAGACCGCGGAGGTGACCCCTGATCTCGAGGCGGTGCTGCTGGGCGCCGTCGACGACGCTCGGGCCGCGATCGTCGAGTACAGCGGTGAGGACAGCGTCGGCGAGTATCTCGGCGCCGGTTTCGAGGATCCGAGCGCTGCCACCCACCGCTTTCTGGCCGAACTGCCCGGTTATCGCGGCTGGCAGTGGGCCGTTGTCGTCGCCGCCTGCCCGGGCGCGGCGCACGCGACCATCAGTGAAGTGGTCCTCGTTCCGGGGCCGACGGCATTGCTCGCACCGAAGTGGGTGCCGTGGGAGGAGCGGGTGCGACCCGGCGACCTGGGTCCCGGTGACTTACTTTCCCCACCCGCCGACGATCCCCGTCTGGTACCGGGGTACACGGCCACCGGGGACCCCCAGATCGACGAGGTCTCTTTGGAGATCGGGCTCGGCCGTCGACAGGTGCTGAGTCTGTGGGGACGTAACGACGCCGCTCAGCGCTGGCACGACGGTGATTACGGGCCAGGGTCGGCGATGGCCAAAGGGACGCGTCGGTCCTGCCGGGATTGCGGCTACTACCTACCGCTCGGCGGAGCGCTCGGCGTGACCTTCGGGGTGTGCGCCAACGAGTACGCGTCCGACGGACACGTCGTGGACGCCGAGTTCGGATGTGGTGCCCACTCGGACACGCCCGCGCCGGCAGGCACCGGATCACCGCTGTTCGACCCGTACGACGACGGTGTGCTCGACCTCGTCGAGCGCGCAGAAACCCGGGCGGAGAACTAGCCTTCCGCGGCGGCCTTGATCCGCATCAGCGACGCGTTCATGCCCTCGACGAGCTCCTGCTCGAAGCTCGGTACCCCGCCCATCAGGTTGCCGACCAAGAAGTTCGACACCGCGGTGGTGCCGTTCTCTGCATGTCGAGTCTCGATCAGCCGGGTGCCTGCCTCCGTGGGCTCGAGCTCGTAGGTCCAGACGGTGTTGTTCTCGTTGACCCGGAATCCCAGCTTCGTCTCGGGGATGAACTCGGTGATGCGGCACGTGGTTGGCCAGAAGAGCAGGCCGCGCCGGTTGAAGTTCACGGTGCGGCCGCCCTGACGCACCTGCCCGATCGGCTTCATCAGTCGGCACTGCGGACTCCACTGCGGCATCTTCTTGAGGTCGGAGACCAGGGCCCACACCTTGGTCACCGGGGCATTGATGTCGACTTCGGCCTGCAAGATGGGGGCTGCCACAGCTTCTCCTTCAGGTCAGGCCGCGTTGGGCGCCGCGGTGTCCGCGCCGCACGGCGTGACGTTGCCACAGAAAGATCGATGTGCCAAGGACTCCGACACCGAGGCCGGCGATCGTGACGGGACGCCAGTCGTGCAGCGCACCGACGGTGAATGCGAGCACCGTGGCGATCACCCAGCCGCAGGTGATCACCGCGATGACGGGCCACGGCGCGAGCAGTGCTGCAGGCAGTGGGGGTGGCGGCGGTGGTTCGGTGTCCGGATCCATCGCGTCCAACCTAACGACCCCGATACGACGGTGGGTAGTCTCTACCGCTGTGCAAGCCGTCCGTCGCACCGAAATCGCGTGATCGTCGACGGTGTCCCCGGCGGCGTCGGGTCTGACGTCATCGACATCACCGACCCCGCCGATCCCCGGCTGGACGATTTCCGCGATTTGAACAGTGTCGACCGCAGACCGGACTTGCCCAGCGGCAAAGGGCTGGTGATCGCCGAGGGCGTGCTGGTGGTGCAGCGGATGCTGGCATCCCGGTTCGTGCCGCGTGCGCTGCTCGGAACCGAACGGCGACGGATCGAACTGGGTGCCGACCTCAACGGGCTCGAGGCGCCGTTCTACCGGGCGACCGCAGAAATCATGGCCGAGGCCGTCGGCTTCCACCTCAATCGCGGGGTTCTCGCGTCGGCGTCGCGCGCTGCTCAGCTCACGGTGCCGCAGGCGCTCGACGGGGCCCGCACCGTCGCCGTACTCAAGGGTGTCAACGATCATGAGAACCTCGGGTCTGTCTTCCGCAACGCCGCCGGGTTGGGCGTCGACGCCGTGATCTTCGGGAGCGGCTGCGCCGACCCGCTCTACCGGCGGGCTGTCCGGGTGTCGATGGGACATGCACTGCTGGTGCCGTTCGCCAGGGCGGTGGAGTGGCCCGCCGATCTCAAACTGTTGCGGGAAAAGGATTTCCGCATACTCGCGATGACACCCGACCCCGCCGCGCAGACGCTCGCCGAGGCGATGACGGGGTTGGTCGGGCAGCGGTTGGCCATCCTGGTCGGCGCGGAAGGGCCGGGTCTGCAGGAGCACACCATGCGGTCTGCCGATGTGCGAGTGCGGATCTCGATGTCGCGCGGAACGGACTCGCTCAACGTCGCGACCGCTGCGGCACTGGCTTTCTACGAGCGGGATAGGCTCGGCCGGTGACCGAGGAGACGCCCTGGGCGACCGGCTTGACGGTGGCTGCGTTCGTCGCCGCGGTGATCGCCACGGCCATCGTCGTGCTGAGCATCGGGCTGATGCGGGTGCACCCGCTGCTCGCCGCCGGGCTCAATCTCGTTGCCGTCGGCGGCCTCGCGCCGACCGTGTGGGGATGGCGCAAGGTGCCGGTGTGGCGCTGGTTCGTGCTGGGCTCCGGTGTGGGCGTCGCCGGGGCTTGGGTCGCGCTGATCGTCATATCCGTTGGTGGATAACATGATTCATCCGATGAGCGCGCCGGCGAGTCGCTCCCGTGCTGCTGTCATGTCCTCGGCGCCGAGGATCCGCAGCACGACCTGGTCCGCCCCTGCTGCCCGGTAGTCGGCGACGCGCGCGGCGATCGCCGAAAGTGTTCCCCACGCGACGATTCCGTCAAGTAGGCGGTCGCTGACGACGTCGATGTCGGTCTCGGAGTAGCCCTGCCGCCGTAGGTTGCGTCGGTACCCGCCGGCCTTCGCCAGGAAGTCGAGGGGGACCGCGGCGGCACGGCGGACCACTTCTCGATCGCTGACGGGAACGACCATCAGCAATACGGCCAACAACCGATCGGGGCCCAGCGTTGCGCGCGCCCGGGCGACGTACGTCGGGGTCACCAGATATGGGTAGGCGCCGGCGGCCCGGTCACGAGCCAGCGCCAGCATGTTGGGGCCGAGCGCGGCCAGGATGCGCGAGGAAGCAGGCACACCGCCGCGGTCCAATTCGTCGAGATAGGCGTGATGGGTTTTCAGCGGATGATCGGTGCGCGCCCCGCCGAGTCCGACGAGGAAGCGTTCGGGATGGTCGTGCTGCAGCGACGCGTACGTCGCGACGACGTCGGCCGCGGGCACGGTGGACACCGGGATGATGCCCGTCGCAACCGGGATGGATTCGGTGGCGCGGACGGCGATGTCGAGCATGGGCAGGTTGCCCGACCGCCAGAATGTCGAGAATCCCAGGCGTTCGGCCTGTCGCGCTTCCTCGGCAACGACGGCGGCGTCGTCGGTATAGGGGTTGCTGCTGGCGAGACCGATCGGCCCGAGCGTGATCATGCACGCACGCTAAGCCCTCAACGGAGCTTCAGGTCAAGCGGTTGTCAGCGCTGGCCGCCGCTGGAACGCACACCGAGCAGGACGTCTTCCCAGCCCGGAACGGCCGGGCGACCCTTGCGCGGGCGCTGGGCCTTGGCCGCTGGCTCGGGTTCAGGCGTCGCGACGACTGGTTCCGGCTCCGGCTCGGGTGCTACGACATGTTCGACGAGTTCGACGTCCTCGAGAGCCAGTTGGGCGACCGGAGCCAGCGGTCGCAACGTTCGCGCGAAGTTGGGATCGATCAACTCTGCGGCGGCTTCGTCGAAGGCGGTGACGGTGCCGCCGTGTGCGCCTGGCGCGTAGCGGAAGTGCGCCTGAAGATCCGACATGCCTGCTTTCCAGGCCAGCTGCACCGTCCAGCGTCCGTCTTCGTTGCGCCACGCGTCCCAGTCGGCGTTCGGGTCCAGCCCGCGTGCGACAAGGGCGGTCGTGACGGTCTCCAGCAGGGTGAGCACCGATGGGCCGTCGGCAAGCACCGGATGTGCGGCGGTCGCCAGCTCGGCGGCGCGGGCACGCTCCAACAGCACCGGGTGGGCGAAACGCGCCACCCGCGCGATGTCCGCACCGGTGGCCGCGGCAACCTGCTCCACGGACGCGCCTGCTCTGACCTTGGATTGAATCTCTTTGGGCCGCAGCACGTTCGGGACCTCGACATCGATCGTGGTTTGATTCGAGCCGACCTGGTCACCGCGTACCGCGGCTATGAGTCGGTCATCGGACCGCAGGACGAACTTCTCGGCGGAGTCTCCGGTCTCGCAGATGATCCGTTTACCGTCGACGTCCAGTCCGACGACTCTGAGCTCCCGCATTGCGACCTCCTCCGGGCTGGCGCATGCCCGATATTCGGGTCACCCTACTGCGTTATCAGTCCGTAACCCGGGTGACACGCGGCAGATGGTCAATGCCTTTCTCGGCCGAATGTCGCGGCTAAAGCCGCTCCACCACGTAATCGACACACGCTGTCAGTGCGCTCACGTCATCGGGCTCGACCGCAGGGAACATCCCGACGCGCAGCTGGTTGCGGCCCAGCTTGCGGTAGGGCTCGGTGTCGACGATGCCGTTTGCCCGCAGCGTCTTGGCCACCGCAGCGGCGTCGATGTCGCCGGAGAAGTCGACTGTCCCGACGACCTGTGAGCGCAGCGCCGGGTCGGTGACGAACGGCGTGGCGAACGAAGCGGCCTCGGCCCACGAGTAGAGCCGCGACGACGAGTCGGCGGTCCGCTTGACCGCCCAGTCGAGGCCGCCGTTGCCGAGCAACCAGTCGATCTGGTCGGCAAGCAAGATCAGTGTGGCGATCGCGGGGGTGTTGTAGGTCTGGTTCTTGACGCTGTTGTCGACGGCGATGGGCAGAGACAGAAACTCCGGCACCCAGCGTCCGGCGCCGGCGATCGCCTCGACACGGGCCAGTGCGGCGGGAGACATCAGTGCGATCCACAGGCCGCCGTCGCCGGCGAAGTTCTTCTGCGGCGCGAAGTAGTACACATCGGCGTCGGTGATGTTGACGGGCAGCCCGCCCGCCGCGGACGTGGCGTCGATGGCGATCAGCGCGTCGCCGGACCCCTGCGGCCGCTCGACCGGAACCGCGACGCCGGTGGAGGTCTCGTTGTGCGCCCACGCGATCAGATCGACGGACGGATCCGAAACGGGTTTGGGCGCGCTGCCTGCGTCGGTCTTGACGATCACGGGGTCACCGACGAACGGGTTCTTGGCCACCGCAGAGGCGAATTTGGAGCTGAACTCGCCGTAGGTCAAATGCAGCGAACGTTTGTCGATCAGCCCGAATGCGGCGGCGTCCCAGAATGCGGTCGATCCGCCGTTGCCGAGGATCACCTCGTAACCGTCGGGCAGCGAGAACAGCTCACGCAGGCCGTCGCGGACGCGGCCGACGAGGTTCTTCACCGGCGCCTGTCGGTGCGAGGTGCCGAACAGGTCGCCGGCAGCCGCCAGGGACTGCAGTTGTTCCGGCCGCACCTTGGATGGCCCGCAACCGAACCGTCCGTCGGCGGGCTTCAGGTCGGAGGGGATGGTAGGGAAGGGCGAGCTGTCGGCCATGGCCCAAGCGTAGTTCCGGAGCCCAGTTCGACGAACGTGGGCCCTGTGCGCGCGGATTCGGTGCGAATCGGTGCGTGCGGCCCACGGTCGCCAGCCCGGCGAGCGTTCCCGGCTCCACGTGACCTGGCGCACATGCGATGCGGATAACCCGGCTGCCGCACACCCGCCGAAGGGCCTGGTTAATTCCTGGGACCTCGGGTACCGTCTCTGGACAGCGAGCACGTAAATGTAAACCTCATGGGAGGGCTCGAATGGCTGTCAAGGAACCGCGCACCCGACTCATCCGGCGCTGGCGCAAGAACATGGAAATCGGTGACGATCCGGAAGATCGGGCATACGTGGAGACCCTGACCACGCTGTCCGAGGGTTCTGTCCGGCGAAATTTCAACCCGTACACGGATATCGACTGGGATTCACCCGAATTCGTCGTCACGCCCGGCGACGATCGCTGGATCCTGCCGGGGACCGACCCGTTCGGTAGACACCCCTGGTACCAGGCCCAGCGCAAGGAACGCCAGATCGAGATCGGCATGTGGCGGCAGGCCAACGTCGCCAAGGTGGGTCTGCACTTCGAGTCGATCTTGATCCGCGGTTTGATGAACTACGCGTTCTGGGTGCCCAACGGCTCACCCGAGTACCGCTACTGCCTCCATGAATCCGTCGAGGAGTGCAACCACACCCTGATGTTCCAGGAGATGGTCAACCGCATCGGCGCCGATGTGCCGGGTATGCCGCGCTTGCTCAAGTGGCTCTCACAGTTCATCCCGCTCGTCGCCGGACCGTTGCCCATCCCGTTCTTCTTCGGCGTCCTCGCCGGCGAAGAGCCCATCGACCACACGCAGAAGAACGTGCTGCGTGAGGGCAAGGCGCTGCATCCGATCATGGAGCGGGTGATGGCCATTCACGTGGCCGAGGAGGCGCGCCATATCTCCTTCGCTCACGAGTACCTGCGGAAGCGGGTGCCTCATCTGAACCGCAGGCAGCGTTTTCTGCTGTCGCTGACCGTGCCGGTCATCATGCGGGTGCTGTGCCAGTCGATCATCGTGCCGCCCAACGCCTTCTGGAAGGAATTCGACATCCCGCGTTCGGTGAGGAAGGAGATCTTCTTCGGTACGCCGGAGGCCAGGCAGTTCCTGCGCGACATGTTCGGCGATGTCCGGATGCTGTGCCACGAGACCGGCCTGATGAATCCGCTCGCCAAGCTGATGTGGCGGATCTGCAAGATCGACGGTCCGCCCAGTCGCTACCGCAGCGAACCGGCGCGCCAGCACGTGGTGAGCGCCGCCTGACCCATGCCTCACGTCATCACCCAGTCGTGTTGCAGCGACGGCTCGTGCGTCTACGCCTGCCCGGTGAACTGCATCCATCCGTCGCCGGACGAACCCGGCTTCGCCACCGCCGAGATGCTCTACATCGACCCTGTCGCGTGCGTCGACTGCGGCGCATGTGTGTCGGCCTGTCCGGTCGGTGCCATCGCGCCGGATACCCGGCTGGAACCCGCGCAGCTGCCGTTCGTGGAACTCAACGCCGCGTTCTACCCGAAGCGGGAAGGCAAGCTGCCGCCGACGTCGAAGCTGGCGCCGGTGCAAGAAGCACCGATGGTGCATCCGCGGCGGAGCCGTCCGCTGACGGTGGCGATCGTCGGGTCAGGTCCTGCCGCGATGTATGCTGCCGACGAACTGCTCACCCAGTCGGGCGTCCGCGTGAATGTCTTCGAGAAGCTGCCCACGCCTTATGGTTTGGTGCGCGCCGGTGTCGCGCCGGATCACCAGAACACCAAGCGGGTGACCAAGCTGTTCGATCGCATCGTCGGGCTGCCCGGTTTCAGGTTCTACCTCAACGTCGAGGTCGGAGCGGACGTCACCCATGACGAGCTGCTCGCGCACCATCACGCGGTTCTGTACGCAGTGGGTGCGCCCGACGACCGTCGTCTCGATATCGACGGTGTCGGAATGCCCGGCACTGCGACGGCCACCGAGGTCGTCGCCTGGTACAACGGGCATCCGGACTTCGCCGGTCTCCAGGTGGATCTCAGCGGTGAGCGGGTCGTCATCATCGGCAACGGCAATGTGGCCCTCGACGTCGCGCGGATTCTGACCAGTGACCCGGATGCGTTGGCGGGCACCGATATCGCCGACCACGCGCTGGCCGCGCTCCGCGACTCCCGGGTGCAGGAGGTACTGATCGCCGCACGGCGCGGGCCCGCGGCATCGGCCTTCACGCTGCCCGAGTTGATCGGTCTGGTCTCCACGGCTGAGGTCGTGTTGGCTCCCGCCGACCACGAGCGGGTGCTCGTCGACCTGTCCCGGGAGACTGATCCGCTGACCCGCAACAAACTCCAGATCCTGTCGAAGCTCGGTGACGCGACCGCACCGATCACCCGGCGGCGAATCCGGCTGGCATACCACCTCACCCCGAAGCGTGTGGTGGGGGAGTCGCGGGCCACCGCGGTCGAGTTCGCCTCGAACGGCGCCGACGACGTCGTCGATGTACCGGCAGGCCTGGTTTTGACATCAATTGGGTACCGCGGCAAGGCGATTCGCGGGCTCCCGTTCGACGACGCGGCTGCGGTGGTGCCCAATGTCGGCGGTCGGGTCATCGGCGCCGGCACGCCGCAGCGGGGCAGCTACGTGGCCGGTTGGATCAAACGCGGCCCGACAGGTTTCATCGGCACCAACAAGTCATGTGCCGCCGAGACGGTGCGCAACCTGGTCGCCGACTACAACGATGGCCTGCTGCCCGATCCAGTCCACAAGGGTTCGGCGCTGGCTCGGTTCGTCCGGGGAAGGCAACCCGCGGTGATCGACGCCGACGGCTGGAAGGCGATCGATGACGCGGAGGTCGCCCGCGGGGGCGGTTTGCGGCCGCGCGCCAAGTTCACCGAGGTTGCGGAGATGGCCAACGCCGCTGCGGGGGCTCCCGCGCCATCGATGCAGCAGCGGTTGCTGGCCGGTCTGCGCCGGTGATCCGCTGTCCGCTCAGACGTGAAGCACGTTCACGAACTCGGTGAGCCGTGGTGCCCGCGTTCGCGGCGCAGCCGGCGAATCATCACCGGGCGGGTGTGCCGCCACCCGCGAGACGCACCGAATCTCCGCAAACTGGCGTAGTTTGGCCAAACTCCCCACCGCCCGTGCGGGGCGGCGGTATGCAGTGGGAATGACTTCTGGGCAGTTCGTCGGCCGCGTCGGCGGTCTGGCAGTGGCCTTCGGCGTCGGGGCCGCAGTGTTCACCGGCTCCGGGGTGGCCTGGGCTTCAGACGACCCCGGGGGCGAGACTGCCTCCGCATCCGAGGCGCCGACCGCGGAGAAGTCGGAGAAGGCGGAGACACCCGAGCGAACGTTCCAGGCCGAGGAGACCGTCGACCCGGCCGACGAGGCAGAGGATGAGGACGTCACCGACGAGGTACCCGTCGACGACGACACGGCAGACGGCGACACGGCAGACGTCTCCGTCAAGCGGAAGAACGCCGCCCGCAACGACGATTCTCCCGACGTGACCGAGTCCGTCCGGCACGCGCCGGCGCGGGACGTCGACGGCGATTCCACCGACCAGCCTGGAATGTCACTACGGGCCGATCCGGTCGACGATCCCGAGACCGTCGCGGTGCAGCAGCCCACGCCGGAACCGTCGCAGAATCTCGTGACGACCAACCTCGCGCCGCCCGAGGTGCCGTCGTGGCGACCGTGGCCAACCGCGTTCGATCTAGGCAGTGCGGTGACCTACGTGGTTGACATCGGGACCAGCTTCGTCGACGCCCTGTTCCACCCGTTCGCCGCGGGCGCGCCGACGCCGCCCGCCGACCCGTCGGCATGGGGGCTGCTGGCCTGGGTGCGACGGGAGTTGTTCAACGAGACACCGACCGAGGTGGCGAACCCGTTGCCGCACAACCAGAGTCTCGTCGACGGTGAGGTTCGGATCATCGGGAACGTCGGTGCCGAAGACCTCGATGGCGATGACCTGACCTACACCGTGATCGGCAGACCCCACAACGGGGGCACCGTCGTGGTCGATGCCGACGGCGGTTTCGTCTACCGCCCGATGAACGCGTTGGCCGCGGTCGGTGGCACCGATACGTTCACCGTCGCGGTCAGCGACGAGCAGGCGGGCCTGCATGTGCACGGCCCGTCCGGCTGGCTGCAGTTCGTCCCGATCATCGGCAGCTTCCTGAACCCCGGTGGCGGGCACGGGATCACCCGTACCGTCACTGTCACGGTCGCTCCCGTCGAGGGCATCGACCTGTCGCTTCCCGACGGTTTCCGCTGGGGCGTGGCGCATTCCGGCTTCCAGGCCGAAGGCGGTCCCGGCGTGCCGGTGGACACCCGGTCGGACTGGTACCGCTGGGTGCACGACCCGTTCAACCAGCTGCTCGGTCTGGTGAAGGGCGTACCCGAGAACGGGCCGGGTGCCTATCACGCCTACGACAGCGACGCGGAGCTGGCACGAGAAGAGCTCGGCGTGAACACCTTCCGGATGGGTATCGAGTGGAGTCGGATCTTTCCGAATTCGACATCAGCAGTGGATATCTCAGACGAGGGCGGGGTCCTCAGCCAGGCCGACCTCGAGGCACTCGATGCGCTGGCCGACCAGGATGAGGTCGACCACTACCGTGCGGTGTTCGCCGCGCTGCGACAGCACGGCCTCGACCCGTTCGTCACCGTCAACCACTTCACCCTCCCGGTATGGGTCCATGATCCCGTCACCGCCCGGCCGCTGATCCAGCTCGGACTGCCTGCGCCCGCGGCGGGGTGGTTGTCCTCGGGCACCGCCGCCGAGTTCGAGAAGTACGCCGCCTACGTCGCGTGGAAGTACGGCGACCAGGTCGACAACTGGGCGACCATCAACGAGCCGTTCCCGCCGGTGCTGACCGAGTTCCTCGCGATCCCGTGGGTGGTGCCGAACTGGCCGCCAGGCGTGATTAGGCCGGACCTCGCGTCGACATTCCTGGTCAACCAGGCCGTTGGCCACGTCGCCGCCTACGACGCCATCCATGCCTGGGACACCACTGCCGCCACCGCGGGAGGTGCGGCCGCGTTCGTCGGCTTCACCCACAACATGATCCCTGCGCGGCCGTCGAACCCCGTCAATCCGCTGGATGTGCAGGCGGCCGACGCGTGGAATAACTACTACAACAATTGGTTCCCCAACGCGGTGATCGACGGCTGGGTCGACGCCGACTTCGACGGTGTCAAGACCGCCGACGAGATCCATCCCGACATGGTGGGCAAGGTCGATTTCCTCGGGGTTCAGTACTACGGGTCGCAACCGATAGTGGGTTTCGGCGTCGCACCGTTGCCCGGTTTCCCGTTCCTGCGCGGATTCCCGATCCCGTGTTCACCAGACGAGTCGACCTGCAGCGACTTCAACCAGCCGACCGACCCCGGTGGTTTCCGGGAAGTGCTGGAGGTTGCGGCGTCCTATGGAAAACCGTTGTGGGTCACCGAGAACGGAATCGCCGACGACGACGACTCCAAGCGGCCGTCTTACCTCCTCAGCCACGCGTCGGTGGTGCAGGACCTGGTCACACACGGGACCGACATTCGCGGCTACACCCACTGGTCGTTCGTCGACAACCTCGAATGGGCAGGCGGCTACGACCTCCAGTTCGGCCTCTACGGGTCCGACCCGGACACCCCTGAGCTGGAACGCATTCCGAAACCGGCGAGCATCGCCGCGCTGAGCGGGATCACCACCGCGAACGGGCTGCCGGTGTCGCTGCTGCAGGCGTACCTTCCCGGTTAGGCCTCGCTGTTCATCTGCGCCAGCAGCTCGTTCATGTCGACCTCCTTCACGGTCTCCGCCAGCGACCACTGGTGGCCGAACGGATCCCGCACGACGCCGTAGCGGTCACCCCAGAACTGGTCTTCGAGCGGGTTCACCACCGTGGCGCCGGCATCGAGCGCACGCTGGAACCGGCCTTCGACGTCGGGGCCCTGCAGGTGAATCGTCACCGAGGTGCCGCCCAGCGCGGGTGGCGTGGTCGACTTGCCGTCGTTGAACTCGGGGAAGTCGTCGTTGAGGAACACCAGCGAGCTGTTGATCTGCATGCAGGCGTGGATCAGTTTGCCGCCGGGTCCAGGCATGCGCACCATCTCCTCGGCGCCGAACGCCTTGACATAGAAGTCGAGTGCGGCCGCGGCGTCGTCGACGACGAGATGGGGCACGAGCATGGGGGTGTTGTCGATCGCCATGATGTCTCCTCAGGGATGAGTGGTGGACGTCGATGCAGACCCACCATGGCGCGAAAAGTCATCGGTGTCACCACACGGCGAGCACGACCGCCCTCAGACCACCGAGAATCCCGAAGGCAGGTCGGCCCGTCCTGTCAGAGCGAGCAGTACCGACGGCCCGTGGCCGAGCGCGACCCCGATCCGGGCGGACAATGCCGCCGCGTCGGCGAGCACGTCATCGGGCGGCGTGACGTCGACTCCGACGGCGCGGGCGATGTCGAGGCCGTGCACCGCGATCTCGAACGTCCGGGTCGGCAGATAGCTGCTCAGCCGGATGCCGAGGCCGCCGATCACCTCGATCAGCGGGTCGTCGACCGCGTCGATCTCCGCCAGCACCTGCGGCACAAGGACGTCGATCGCCGCGGCGGGATCCTCACCAAGATCGCGGCCGGCCTGTCGGCCCCGTTCGACGATGGCGGCCGCCCCGAGGCTCGCCGAGTATTCATGCATCCGCACGTAGTAATCGGTCGCGCTCACGACGTCCTCGCGCTGTGCCGTCGTCTTCAGATACGTGCGCACCGTGATCAACGACCGGGAGGTGTGCCCGACGAGATCGCGCACGTTCCAGTCGCCAAGGCCGGGGCCGTCCCACCCGTCGTCCGGGATCTGCCGCACCAGCGCTGCGAAACTCCGTGCCGCCGAAGCGAACACCGCGCGCTGTCCGTTCGTGGTCATTGCCCGGTTGAGCAGGTCCCAGCCCTCGACGGACTCGGGGCTGCGCGGGGCTGGGCCGGTGTAGATCGCCGAGGGTCGTACGAGCTTGCCCAGTCGCTTCTGCTCAAGGATGTGTGCGCACCAACCCGCGGTGCGGCCGCAGGTGAACATCGCGGGCATCATCCTCGGCGGCACTTCTGCGAAATCCAGGATCACCGCCGCCCAGAATTCGACATTGGTCTCGATCGCCCGGTCGGGCCGCCGCTCTCGCAGTTCGGCCAGTGCGGCCTGCTCCAACGCGGCCGCCACCTCGTAGCGCGGCGCTGCAAGTCGCTCGGCCGTGGCTCGCAGCACCCGCGCCCGCGGGTCCTCGGCCCGGTAGACCCGGTGCCCGAAGCCCATCAACTTCTCGTTGCGATCGAGAATGCCCTTGACGACGGCCCGCGCGTCGCCGGTCTGCTCGGCCTCTTCGATCATCGGGATCACCCGCGCAGGCGCGCCGCCGTGCAACGGACCGCTCATGGCGCCGATCGCCCCGGACAGCGCCGCGGCGACGTCGGCGCCCGTCGACGCGATGACCCGCGCCGTGAAGGTGGAGGCGTTCATGCCGTGTTCGGCGGCGCTCACCCAGTAGGCATCGATCGCCTCGACGTGACGCGGGTCCGGATCGCCTTTCCATCGGGTCATGAAACGTGCTGTGACGGTGTCGCATCCGTCGACGGTGCGCTGGGGCACCGCGGGCTGGTAGATGCCGCGCGCGGACTGGGCGACGTAGGACAGCGCCATCACCGAGGCGCGGGCAAGCTGATCGCGCGCGGTCTCGTCGTCGATGTCCAGAAGCGGTGCGTAGCCCCAGATCGGTGCGAGCATCGCCAGGCCGGCCTGGACATCGACGCGCACGTCGCCGCTGTGGATCGGCAGGGGGAACGGTTCCGCGGCCGGCAGTCCGTGGCCGAAGCGGCCGTCGACCAGTAGGCCCCATACATCACCGAAGGTGACTCCCTGGGCGACCAGATCCTCGATGTCGACTCCGCGGTAACGCAGCGCGCCGCCGTCCTTGTCGGGTTCGGCAATGTCGGTCTCGAACGCCACCACCCCGGCCAATCCCGGGGCGAAATCCTTCGGCACCGCAGTCGTCATGCGCAGATTGTTGCACCCACGTCGGCGGGCCGACCAAACGGCATCGGGCGTAGCGTTCGGCGCATGGGCACTTCTGATCACTTGGCGCGGATGCGCGTCGAATACGGCTCGGTGGAGAAGGACGGCAGTGGTGATCTCGACGCGGACTGGCTCGATATCGGGTGGGTCGCGCTGCTCAACCAGTGGATGACCGACGCCCAACAGGCGGGTGTCGCCGAGCCGAACGCGATGGTGGTCGGCACGGTCGACGGTCAGGGCAGACCGGTCACCCGCAGCGTGCTGTGCAAGAGCGTCGACGAATCGGGGATCTCCTTCTACACCAACTACGACTCCGACAAGGGCGAGCAGTTGGCCGCCCAGCCGTATGCGTCGGCGACGTTCCCGTGGTACCTCGTGGGCAGGCAGGTACACGTCCGCGGCCCCGTCACCAAGGTGTCGGCGGCGGCCACGGCCGATTACTGGAGCAAGCGTCCCCGCGGGTCCCAGCTGGGGGCATGGGCGTCCCACCAGAGCCGACCGATCGCGTCCCGGGCGGCGCTGATGCAGCAGCTCGCCGACGTCACCGCGCGGTTCGCCGGTGTCGACGAGGTGCCGGTGCCGCCGAACTGGGGCGGTTATCTCATCGCCGCCGAGGTGGTCGAGTTCTGGCAGGGGCGCGAGAACAGGGTGCACAACCGGATCCGGGTTCACGGCGGACGGACCGAGCGACTTCAGCCGTAACCGCATGGTCGCTGTGTTCGCCGGAACCTCAGCTCACCCTTGAATGGAGGGTGGCGACCCCATACAAATCACCGTTGTCGACAATTGTCTTAACATGCCATTTCCGCCCTCGCTGGATTGCTCGGCGGGATAGCATTCGGGGCGTGGCTGAAGTCAGGGGGGAGCCGGCGATCGGCTTGCGCGAGCGCAAGAAGCGCCGCACGCGAGCCACCCTGATCGACGCAGCGGTCGGGCTGTGTGAACGCCAGGGGTTCGATGGCACCACCGTCGACCAGATCGCCGCGATCGCCGAGGTATCGCCCCGGACGTTCAGCCGATACTTCGCCACCAAGGACGCCATCGCCCTCGCCCTCATCGACGAAGTACTCGAGAACGCCGCCGCGGAGCTCGCTCGCCAGCCGCTGAATCTCAGCCACATGGAAGCGATGCGACGCGCCTACGTCGCGATGGCCAGGAACACGCAGCTGGCGTCTACCGGCGCATTGTCGGCGGAGAGGTTGCTGCAGATCCTTCGCATCGTGATGTCTTCGGCCACGCTCCGCCAGGCGGCCGTGGAGTACCGTGCCAATGCTGTCGATGCCGTTCTTGCCGAGCGAATGGGTGCCACTCTCGAGGACCGTCGCGTCAAGCTGCTCGCCGCGGTATGGAGCGCCTTGCTCATGGTGGCGATGCGAGAACTGGCGCGCACCGCATCAAGCACGGCCGGTATCGGGGTCGACGATGTCGTCACGGCCTTGGAGGACACGTATGCCGAGTTCGCGGGGGAAATCGCCGGACTCGGCCTACCTGTCTGACCGATGTACCCGCCCCCCGCGGGCGTGACCGCTGGAATGGGACTACCTTCTGTAGGCAGACTCCGTGATCGCGACAGACCCATAGACACGAAGGGATCCCAGTGGCCGACAACGCCGAAGCCGGGCAGCACGCCACGCTGAATTACCCAGGCGGCGAGATTGACCTTGACATCGTCCATGCCACCGAGGGCTCTGATGGCATTGCCCTCGGCTCGTTGCTGGCCAAGACCGGCTACACGACGTACGACGGTGGGTTCGTCAACACGGCCTCCACGAAGAGCGCCATCACCTACATCGACGGTGATGCCGGCATCTTGCGTTACCGCGGATACCCGATCGAGCAGTTGGCCGAGAAGTCGACGTTCATCGAGGTCAGCTATCTTCTGATTTTCGGTGAGCTTCCCACCGCCGAGCAGTTGGAGAAGTTCACCACCCAGATCCAGCGACACACGCTGTTGCACGAGGATCTCAAGCGATTCTTCGACGGCTTCCCGCGCAACGCGCACCCGATGCCGGTGCTGTCGAGCGCGGTCAATGCGCTGAGCGCCTACTACCAGGACTCGCTGGATCCGTTCGATCCCGGCCAGGTGGAGCTGTCGACCATCCGGTTGCTGGCCAAGCTGCCGACGATCGCGGCGTACGCGTACAAGAAGTCCGAGGGTCAGCCGTTCCTGTATCCGGACAACTCGCTGACGCTGGTCGAGAACTTCCTGCGGATGACGTTCGGCTTCCCGGCGGAACCCTACGAGGTCGATCCGGAGATCGTGCGCGCGCTGGACATGCTGTTCATCCTGCATGCCGATCACGAGCAGAACTGCTCGACTTCAACAGTACGGTTGGTGGGATCCTCCCAGGCCAACCTGTTCACATCGATCTCCGGCGGCATCAACGCGCTGTGGGGCCCGCTGCACGGCGGCGCCAACCAGGCGGTGCTGGAGATGTTGTCGAAGATCCGCGACGGGGATGACGACGTTGCCACGTTCGTCAAGAAGGTCAAGAACCGCGAAGACAACGTCAAACTCATGGGCTTCGGTCACCGCGTCTACAAGAACTACGACCCGCGCGCCCGCATCGTCAAGGAGCAGGCCGACAAGATCCTCGCGAAGATCGGCGTGCAGGACCCGTTGCTCGACATCGCCAAAGAGCTCGAAGAGATCGCGCTCACCGACGACTTCTTCGTCGAGCGCAAGCTCTACCCGAACGTCGACTACTACACCGGCGTGATCTACCGTGCGATGGGCTTCCCGACCCGGATGTTCACGGTGTTGTTCGCGCTGGGCCGGTTGCCCGGCTGGATCGCGCATTGGCGGGAGATGCACGGTGAGCCGAACAAGATCGGGCGCCCGCGCCAGATCTACACCGGCTACACCGAGCGTGACTACGCCGACATCAACGGCCGCTGAGGAAACCCCTCGGCCGAGCGTGGGGGTACCTCCCGCTTGCGGGGAGTGCCTGCGGCCACCACGCCGCAGTCCACGAATAGTTCGCGCACGTTCACCGGCAACCAACGTCACACCGCCGTCACTTGCAAAACAAACGGTTGTAGTTTCACAATAGTTGTGTGAATAAAACTGTCGTCGACGCGATGACGCCCAGGCGCAAGGCCATCATCCTGGCCTCCTGCTGCCTGAGCCTGCTCATCGTGTCGATGGACGCGACCATCGTGAACGTCGCGATCCCGTCGATCCGCACCGACCTCGGCGCTTCGTCCGCCCAGATGCAGTGGGTGGTGGACATCTACACGCTGGTGCTCGCGTCACTGTTGATGCTTTCCGGGGCAGCGGGCGATCGATTCGGCCGCAGGCGGGTGTTCCAGACCGGGCTCGCACTGTTCGCGTTGGGTTCTCTGGCGTGCAGCCTCGCGCCCACGATCGACATGCTGATCGGTGCCCGCTTCCTGCAGGGCATCGGTGGTTCGATGCTCAATCCCGTTGCCCTGTCCATCATTTCGCAGATCTTCACCGGCCGCGTGGAACGTGCCCGAGCCCTCGGCATCTGGGGCGGTGTGGTCGGGATCTCGATGTCGCTCGGTCCCATCGTCGGCGGACTGCTCATCGACACCATCGGATGGCGATCGGTGTTCTGGATCAACCTGCCGATCTGCGCCGCGGCGATCCTGCTCACCGCCGTGTTCGTGCCAGAGTCCAAATCGGCGACCATGCGGAACATCGATCCCATCGGCCAGGGCCTCGCCGTGCTCTTCCTGTTCGGCATCGTCTTCGCGCTCATCGAAGGCCCGGTGCTGGGCTGGACCAACGCCCGCGTCATCGGCATCGCCGTGGTGGCCGTAATCTGCATTCGGCGCTTTCCTGCGCTACGAGAGTCGGCGCCACGATCCGTTCCTCGATCTGCGGTTCTTCCGGAGCATCCCGTTCACGACGGCGACAGTCACCGCGATCAGCGCCTTCGCCGCGTGGGGCGCTTTCCTGTTCATGATGTCGGTGTACCTGCAGGGTGAGCGCGGCTACTCCGCGATGCACACCGGGCTCATCTACCTGCCCATCGCGGTCGGTGCCCTGCTCTTCTCACCGCTGTCCGGTCGCCTTGTCGGCCGCTATGGCGCCCGGCCGTCCCTGGTGGCGGCGGGTGTCCTGATCGCCACGGCGGCAACGATGTTGACGTTCCTGAACGCGACGACGCCGGTGTGGTGGCTGCTGGTGGTCTTCGCGGTATTCGGCATCGGGTTCTCGATGGTCAATGCCCCGATCACGAACGCAGCCGTCAGCGGAATGCCACTGGACCGGGCGGGCGCCGCCTCCGCGGTGACGTCGACCAGCCGCCAGGTCGGTGTGAGCATCGGTGTGGCACTGTGTGGTTCGGTGGCAGGGTCGGCAATGGCCGGTAGTGGCACCGACTTCGCGACGGCAGCGAGACCCTTGTGGTTCATCTGTGCCACACTGGGTGTGGTCATTCTGGTGCTCGGTTTGTACGCGACGTCCCAGCGCGGTCTGCACTCAGCAGAGCGGCTGGCGCCGCTGATCGCGGGATCGGCAGAGCCGGTGATCGGTGCCCATGTCCGATAGAGCAGACGGGGTGTGGCGCGATCTCGCCGCGGTGGTACACGACAACCGCGACGGATGGAAGCGGGCCGTCGTCGAGAAATCCGGTCTGCCCTTCAGCAGGATCCGCATCCTCCAACGATTGAGGCGAGCGCCGCTGTCGGTCAAGCAGGTCGCCGCGGCGGCGACGGTGGACGCACCCGCGGCCACGGTCGCCATCAACGATCTGGAGGACCGCGGACTGGTGATGCGCCAAGTGGATCCGGCGAACCGGCGGTGCAAGGTGGTCTCGCTGACCGACGCCGGGCGCGCGATGGTCGCCGCGATCGACGCCGTGCACGATCCTGCTCCCGATGCGCTCGCTGCACTCGATGACGACGAACTGACGACGCTGCGGTCGATCGTCGACAAGTTGACTGCGGGTTAGCTCGCGACAGCTTTCGGAGTCACCCCGTCGATTTCGCGAACCTGGCCCGGTTTTGCGCGATAATTCCCACGGTGGCGACACTGTGTCACGGATGCGGCGCCGAACCGCGCGACGGCGCTCGGTTTTGCGACGCCTGCGGCGCGCAGATCGGGGTCGAAAAGCCTGCTGAATACAAACAGGTCACCGTCCTCTTCGCCGATGTCGTCCGGTCGATGGACATCGCCGCCGCATTGGGGCCCGAAAGGTTGCGCGAGCTGATGGCGGAGCTGCTCCGTCGCTCGTCGACAATCATCAAGCGCTACGGCGGAACCATCGACAAGTTCACCGGCGACGGCATCATGGCCGTATTCGGTGCCCCGGTCGCGTTCGAGGACCACGCGGTGCGTGCCTGCCGTGCAGCGCTTTCCGTCCAGGCGGACATCCTCGATCTGGCCAAGATGGTCGACCGTCGTGACCGGGTGCTGCTGCAGTTGCGGATCGGGCTCAACTCAGGTGAGGTGATCACCGGTGAGATCGGTTCGGGGCCTTCGGCTTACACCGCGATCGGTGAACAGGTCGGCATGGCGCAGCGGATGGAATCGGCAGCACCACCGGGCGGGGTGATGGTCAGTGAATCCACCGCACGCCTTGTTCGCAGCGCAACTGTTCTCGGCGAGCCTGAGCAGGTGCGAGTCAAAGGCGCCGAACGGCCGGTACCTTCCCGCCAATTGCTCGGGATGTCGACACTTCAACGAACGACTCGGATGGATTTGACGTTCGTGGGCCGGCAATGGGAAATGGACGCTCTGAGAGGCATCCTCGGACGGTCGATGGACGGCAACGGATGTGTCGTTGGCGTGGCGGGACCGCCGGGAATCGGCAAGAGCCGCATAGTGCGCGAGATGGCAACCCAGGCCAGAGATGCCGGGGTCGACGTATTCACCACCTATTGCGAAGCGCATACCACCGAGGTTCCGTTTCATGCTGCCGCGGGGCTGATGCGCGCTGCATTCGCCATCGATGGCCTCGACGACGCGCCGGCGCAAGAGCAGGTGCGTTCGCGGCTGCCGCTTGCGGATGACGAGGGTCTGCTTTTGCTCGACGATTTCTTGGGCATCTCGGATGCCGCGGCCGCGCTGCCACAGATCGATCCGGACGCTCGCCGTCGTCGTTTGGCGGCGATGGTCAACGCCGCGGCGCTGTCGCGCACCAAGCCCGCGCTGTTCGTTGTCGAGGACGCTCACTGGATCGACGAGGTCAGCGAGTCGATGCTTGCGGAATTCCTGGTCGTGGTTCCCCGAACCCCCTCGCTCGTTCTCATCACATACCGGCCGGAGTACGTCGGTGCGCTGGCACGTACACCTCGGTCGCAGACCATCGCTCTTGAACCGCTGAATGATTCATCGATCGGCAACCTGACCGCGGAGTATCTCGGCACGCATCCGTCAGTGGGTGACATCGGGACCATCATCGCCACGCGGGCATCCGGTAACCCGTTCTTCGCCGAGGAGATCGTGCGGGACCTGGTCGAACGGGGCGTGTTGGTCGGCCAACGGGGGGCGTATGTCTGCGCCGAGCAGGTGGGCGGCGTCACCGTGCCGAGCACCCTGCAGGCGGCGATCGCCGCCCGAATCGATCGCCTCGAACCCGCTGCCAAACGGACGCTCAATGCCGCAGCGGTGATCGGATCCCGCTTCGACTCGGAGATCTTCAACAGCCTGGCGATTTCTCCCGAACTGGACGCCTTGGTCTCTGCCGAGATGATCGACCAGATCGCCTTCACCCCACGGGCAGAGTTCGTGTTTCGGCATCCGCTGATTCGGACGGTGGCGTACGAATCGCAGCTCAAATCCGATCGTGCGAAGTTACATCGTCGACTGGCGGTCACCCTGGCCCAGGAGGACCAGAACGCCGCACTGATCGCCGAGCATTACGAAGCCGCCGGCGATCTGCCCGCCGCCTACGACAAGCACATGCGTGCCGCCGAGTGGTCGAAGAACCGGGATCACGCAGCAGCGCAACTGAGTTGGGAACGCGCACGCCTTGTTGCTGATGCCTTGCCCGTCGACCACCCGGATCGGATGGCGATACGGATCGCTCCGCGAACTCTTCTGTGCGGCAATGCCTGGCGCAGGTTCCACCCCGACATGTCGGCACGCTTCGACGAGCTGCGTGAGCTCTGTGAGGAGGCCGGGGACAAATCGTCGTTGGCCGTCGGTATGGCGGGGCTGGTGATGGAACATCTGCATCGTGCGCGGATTGTGGAGGGATCGCGGCTGGCCTCCGAATGTATGGAGCTGGCGGAGTCCATCGGAGATGCCTCGTTGACGGCCGGGCTGGCTTTCGCAGCCTGCGCCGTCAAGCTCCAGGCCGGCGAGTGGATGGATGTGCTGCGATGGTCGCAGAGGATCATCGATCTTGCCGGGGACAATGCGAGAATGGGCAACCGGTTGTTGGGATCGCCGTTGGCGGCAGCACTGGTGTTTCGCGGGTTTGCCCGGTTCAGCATCGGAGAGACCGGTTGGCGGGAAGATTGGGATCGCGCAGTCTCCGTGGCGCGTACGACTGATCCCCTGTCCCTGGCGACTGTCATCGGCTACAAGTATTCCGCGTTATCCCGCGGGACCTTTCTCATCGACGACACCTCTCTGACCGAGATCGACGAAGCGGTGCAGCTGGCGGAGCGGTCCAGCGATGACGTTGCATTGGTTCTGGTGCGGATTGCACTCGGCGTCGCGTTGATCGAACGCCGCGGCGAACAACGAGAGCGAGGGCTGCGCGTACTGCGCGAGTTGATCGACTTGTGCACCAGAGAGGGCTTTGGCCTCAACGCGGTTCCCGGGTTGGAGTTGAACGTGGCGTGGCAGAAAGTCGGCGAAGGGGATGTTGGCGGCGCGATAGGTCTGATTCGCAGACTTGCCGACGAGATTTTCGATACCGGAAACCTCGTGAACTGCGACGCGGCCACCTATTGTCTCGTCGGGGCATTGCTCGTCCGCGGCGCGGAACCTGACATCGCCGACGCCGAGGCTGCGATCGAACGATTGTCCGGGGCATTGCCTGGTCTGCGGTGGGTGTCTCGCGACATCTTCGTGCTGAGGTTGCGGGCCATGGTCGCCCACGCTCGCGGCGACGAGATGTTCTACAGGGAGTTCAGAGATCTGTACCGCGCGATGGCCGCCGAACTGGGTTTGGAAGGACACATGGCGTGGGCCGCGGCCATGCCCTAACTCTCCAGCACCGCCATCGCCGCGTTGTGGCCGCCGATTCCCGAAACCGCACCGCCGCGCCGGGAACCCGAGCCGCACAACAGAACTCGATCGTGAAATGTTGCGACGCCCCACCGCTGCGCCGGAGTGCGCAGCGGCTCGTCATCCTCGGCGAAGGGCCAGGTCAGCGCACCGTGGAAAATGTTGCCGTTCGTCATGCCCAGCGCGTTCTCCAAGTCCGAGGTCGTCTTGGCCTCGATGCACAGCCGGCCTTCGGAGTCCTCCATGAGTACGTCATGAATCTGTTCGGCGAGAACGGAATTCAATGAGCTCAGCACCGCGGAGGTGAGTGTGTCGCGCAGTCGTTCCGGGGTGCCCGACGTGGTCAGGCTGTGCGGTGTGTGCAGGCCGAACACCGTCAGCGTATGAGCGCCCGCGGCGCGCAGCGGCTCCGACAGGATCGTCGGGTCGGCCAGCGTATGGCAGTAGATCTCACACGGCAGCGGATCCGGCACCGACCCCGACGCAGCTCGCCGATACGCGGCGGCGAGCTGGGTGTAGTTCTCGTTGATGTGGAATGTCCCGCCGAAAGCCTGTTCCGGAGTGACGGTTTCATCGCGAAGCCGCGGCAGCCGCCGGAGCATGAGATTCACCTTGACCTGTGCGCCTGGCGCGACCTCGGGGGCGTCCTCCCCGAGTAGACGTGCCAGGACAGCTGGCGTGACATTGGCCAGCACGTGACCGGCGGCCACCCGATATTCCGAGTCGGCGTGCCGGTAATGCACCTCGCCGTCCGGGTTTATCGCGTAAACCTCTGCGCCGGTGAGGAGTTCGGCGCCGAATCCGGCGGCCGCAGCCGCCAGCGCGCCGCTGACCGCGCCCATCCCGCCGATCGGCACGTCCCAGTCCCCGGTTCCGCCGCCGATCAGGTGGTAGAGGAAACATCGGTTCTGCAGCAGAGATTCGTCGTCCATGCTGGCGAAGGTTCCGATCAATGCATCGGTCGCCATGACCCCGCGCACCAGGTCGTCTGTCACCGCCGCGGTGATCATCTCCCCGATGGGGCGCTCGATCATCGAGCGCCACGCGGCGTCGGCGTCGCGGCCGCCGTCGGCGACGAGGGCCCGGTGAAGCTCCGAGCGGGTCCGCAGCGGCTCGATCAACGTCGGCCACAGCCGTGTGGTCACCGCGCGGCAGCCGCGATAGAAATCCTCGAATCCGGCCTCGTCGGCTGCAGCGCCGATCGCGCCGAACGTCGACTGAGGCCCGATCAGCAGTCCGGTCTGCCCGCCGGTGGCGGGATCGGGCGTGTAGGACGAATATCGGCGCCGCGCGAGCCTGACCCGCGCGCCCAGTTCGTCGAGGATCCGTCGCGGCAGCAGGCTCACCAGATACGAGTAGCGTGACAGTCGCGCGTCGACCCCGTCGAACGGGTGGGCCGACACCGCCGCCCCGCCCACATGGTCGAGGCGCTCCAGAACCCGCACTCGGCGGCCCGCCCGGGCCAGGTATGCCGCCGCGACCAGGCCGTTGTGTCCGCCGCCGACGATGACGACATCGAAGCGCGAGTCAGCCATGGACCCAGTGTGACGCCTCCCCAGGCTCGCGTTCCTGCTTCCGCGCGCGCCATCTGTGCGGTCTCGCCCGCCGGACGGCTCTCAGTCGGCGTCAGCCGAGATAGCCCTCAACCTCACCCTCGGGGCGCACCGTCGCGTCCTGCGGGTCGCCGCCGCTGGCGCGCAGCGCGCGACGCTGGCGCAGCAGATCCCAGCACTGATCGAGCTGCACCTCCAACGACTTCAGGCGGCGGTGCTCCTCGGACTCGTCGATCTGGCGATGCTGCAGTTTGTCCCTCAGGTCCCGCTCCTCGGCGACGAGCTCATTCACTTGCTGGAGGATGTCTTGATCAGTAGCCACGGTTACCAGTGTGCAGTGATTTGGCGACCACGTCCGCGGTCTAGGGTGGGCGAATGGCTACCAAACCCGAGATCGAATTCCCCGACGGCCCGGCGCCAACCGAACTGGTGACCGAGGACATCGTCGTCGGCGACGGCCCAGAGGCGGTCCCCGGTGCCAATGTCGAGGTGCACTACGTCGGCGTCGAGTACGACACCGGAGAGGAGTTCGACAGCTCCTGGAACCGCGGCGAGTCGATCGAGTTCCCGCTGCGCGGCCTCATCCAGGGCTGGCAGGACGGCATCCCAGGCATGAAGGTCGGCGGCCGGCGCAAGCTGACGATTCCGCCGGAGCAGGCCTACGGTCCCGCAGGTGGCGGGCACCGCCTCTCGGGCAAGACCCTCATCTTCGTGATCGATCTCCTGGCGACTCGCTGACCCTTCCGCCGGAACTGCATTCCAGCAGGCGCTTACTCGCAAAAGTCCTGCGGAATGCCATTCGGCGGAAGTCAGCGCGGTCCGGGCAGGCGCAGCAGAAGCCGTGCGCCGCCGAGCGGGCTCGACTCCAAAGACGCTGTGCCGCCGTGTAATTCGGCCTGCTGGGCGACCAGCGCCAGCCCGAGTCCCGAACCCGTGCGCGACGCCGTCGACCCGCGGGAGAACCTATCGAACACGACCTTGCGCTCCTCCTCGGGAACACCCACCCCGTCATCGTCGATCGCGATCTCGACCCCTTCGCGGGAGCTGACTGCCGATAGCTGCACGCGGGTGGCGCCGCCGTGCTTGACGGCGTTGGCGATCGCGTTGTCCACCGCAAGGCGCAGGCCGGCGGGCAGTCCGACGATGATCACCGTCGGTGCGGGAACCAGCGATACCTCAAGATCGGGGTAGACGCGCATCGCGTCATGTGCGGCGCGGTCGAGCAGTTCGGTGATGTCGACCGGCACGTGATCGTCCTCGGTGGACAACTCCCCCTGGGCGAGACGCTCCAACGCGCCGAGCGTGGCCTCGATCCGCGACTGGGTGCGGATCACGTCGTTGACCACTTCCTTGCGCTGGTCCTCGGCCAGGTCCAGCGTTGCGAGCACCTCGACGTTGGTGCGCATCGCGGTCAGCGGGGTGCGCAGCTCGTGCGCTGACACGGACGCGAAGTCGCGTGCCGACGTCAGCGCGGCCTTGGTGCGCCCCTGCTCTTCCCACACCCGTTCCAGCAGTCCTTTGATCGCGTCCGCGATCTCGACAGCCTCTGTGGCACCGCGGATGTCGATGTCCGGTGCCTCATCACCCGCATCGATCTGGCGGGTCTGCTGGGCCAGCCGCTTGAACGGCCGCACCGCGAATGCCGCGAACAGCCAACCGCCGAACGTCGCCGCCCCGACTGCCAGCGTGCAGATGATCAGCACGCGACGGTGCAGGTTGTTGGTGTCGGCGATCGTCGCGTCATAGGTGGCGCCGACGGCCACCGACATCGGCTCGGGGATGGAGAGCTGCACCGTGCGTACCCGGTAGCGGACGCCGTCGACATACGTGTCGGCGTAACCCGGTTCCAATTCGGGCAGAACGACATTCGAGTTCGACGTCATCTGCCCGCCCCTTCGAACGGTGATGACGGCGTCCTGGTCGTTCGGCGACATGGGGATCTCGTCGAGGCCGCGGGGAAGGAACGGGATCGCGAACCCCGCGGCCTCGTCGAGCCTGCGGTCCAGCCGTTCCTTGCGGTCGTTGGTGATTCCCACCCACACCACGGCCCCGACGATCCCGACGACGATCGCGGCCGCGATCGCAGTGGCGAACGCCACCCGCGTGCGCAGTGACGGTGTGCGACGGAAGATGCGGGACAGCGCGATCATGACCGTCCGCCCTACTGCTGCCTGAGCACGAATCCCACGCCGCGGACGGTGTGCAGCAGACGCGGCGCACCGTTGGCCTCGAGTTTGCGCCGCAGGTATCCGATGAACACGTCGACGACGTTGGTGTCAGCGGCGAAGTCGTAACCCCACACCAACTCGAGCAGCTGCGCGCGGGACAGCACCGCGGTCTTGTGCTCGGCCAGCACGGCCAGCAAGTCGAATTCCCGCTTCGTCAGGTCGACGTCGGAGCCGTCCACCCGTGCGCGCCGACCCGGGATGTCGACCTCGAGCGGGCCGACCGTGATGGTCTCCGACGAGAACGTCGCCGTCGAGCCGCGCCTGCGCAGCAGCGCTTTCACCCGGGCCACCAGTTCGGCCAGCACGAAGGGCTTGACCAGATAATCGTCGGCGCCGGCCTCCAGACCGGCCACCCGATCGTCGACCGACGACCGCGCGGAGAGCACACAGACCGGCACGTCGTTGTCCATCGCCCGTAGCGCGGTCACCACGATACCCCGTCGAGCACCGGCATGTTGATGTCGAGCACGATGGCGTCTGGGCGGGTCTCGGTGGCGCTGCGCAATGCCTCGGCGCCGTCGACCGCGGTGGAGACATCGAACCCGGACAGGCGCAGGCCGCGTTCGAGCGAGGCGAGGACGTCGGGATCGTCATCGACCACGAGTACGCGGGGTGAGCCCACACCACTGTCCATGCACGCAATCTTGCACGATGAATCGACCCCCAGGTGGGAGGCTGTGCCCCAGGATTCGAGCCACGCAACCGACGAACGCGCCATTTTCCGCGGCACTGTTTGCTAGGGCAAGAGTGTGTAGCTCGACTCGACCGAGACTGTCGGGGTCAAAGCGCCTGAGCCGGCGCCGAATCAACTGCACATTCGCTTGCGGACCGCTCTCGCTCGCTGAGCACGGGAAGCCTTTGACCTCAATGGTCGTTGAGGTTCTACGGTGAAAACATGAGTCTGGAAACAGTGGCCCGGCAATCTCTGTACCGGCAGACCCACGCTCGAGGCGGAGATTTACGCACGCTGGCCGACAGGCGGCTGCTCGGCAGGATCTGGCGGTTCGCCGCGCGACACCACCGCCGATTGGGGGTGTTCGTCGCGGTCAGCGTGGTCGGTGCGGTGCTGACGGTCGCGACGCCATTGCTGGCCGGCCGGGTGGTCGACGAGATCACCGGACGCGGCCGCGCGAGCACGGTCGTCGTCCTCGGGGCGGTCATCGCGGCGGTAGCCGTCGGTGAAGCGGGCGTGTCACTGCTGACGCGTTGGCTGTCGGCGAACATCGGCGAGGGCCTGATCCTCGATCTGCGCACCGCGGTGTTCGACCACGTCCAGCGCATGCCGGTCGCATTCTTCACCCGTACCCGCACGGGTGCCCTGGTCAGCCGGTTGGGCAGCGATGTGATGGGCGCCCAGCGCGCGTTCTCCGACACGCTGTCCGGCGTCGTCGCCAACGTCGTCACCCTGACGCTGACGCTGGCGGTGATGCTCAGCATCTCGTGGCAGATCACGCTGGTCGCTCTGGCCGTGCTTCCGCTGTTCGTGCTTCCGGCGCGCCGGATCGGCGCCGCGATGGCGGGATTGTCCCGCGAGGCGGCGGCCCACAACGCGACGATGAACACGCAGATGACCGAGCGGTTCTCGGCGCCGGGCGCGACCTTGGTGAAGCTCTTCGGCGACACCGCGCAGGAATCCCGCGAGTTCGGGGTGCGGGCCGGCCGGGTGCGTGACATCGGGGTGCGCACCGCGATGTTGCAGGCGACGTTCATGAACTCGCTGACGCTGATGTCCGCGCTCGCCCTGGCGCTGGTGTACGGGCTCGGCGGCGCACTGGCGATCGGCGGGCACCTGCAGGCGGGCGCCATCGTCTCGCTGGCGCTTCTGCTGACTCGGCTCTACGCACCCTTGACCGCCCTGGCCAACGCACGCGTCGAGATCGCGACGGCTCTGGTCAGTTTCGAGCGGGTCTTCGAGGTGCTCGATCTGGTGCCGCTGATCCGCGAACGCCCCGGCGCCGTACAGATTCCTGACCGCGGCGGGGTCGCCGTCGAATTCGATTCTGTCCGCTTCTCGTACCCGGCTGCCGACCAGGTCTCGCTGGCCTCGCTGGAAGAGGTTGCCGAACTCGACCATCGGGGCGGTGAGGAGGTACTGCACGGCATCTCGTTCACCGCGCAACCCGGACAGGTCATCGCGCTGGTCGGGACGTCCGGTGCGGGCAAGTCGACGATCGCGTCGCTGCTGGCGCGACTGTATGACGTCGACGGCGAGCCGTCAGATTCGGCCGGAGTCTCGGGTGCGGTCCGGCTCAACGGCGTCGACCTCCGCGATGCGACGTTCGCCTCGCTCAAGGAGACGGTCGGCATGGTCACCCAGGACGGGCACCTCTTCCACGAGTCGATCCGGTCGAACCTCACGCTGGGCGCGCCGGACGCCACCGACGCCGAACTGTGGGAGGCACTGCGCCGCGCCCGCCTCGACGACGTCGTCGCGGCTATGCCCGACGGGCTGGAGACGGTGGTGGGGGAGCGCGGCTACCGGCTTTCGGGCGGGCAGCGGCAACGGCTCACGATCGCGCGGGTGCTGCTGGCCTCCCCGCAGGTCGTCATCCTCGACGAGGCGACGGCATCGCTCGACTCGGAATCGGAGGCCGCCGTGCAGCAGGCACTCGCCGAGGCACTGGCCGGTCGCACATCGATCGTCATCGCCCACCGGCTCTCCACGGTGCGGGCCGCGGACGCCATCCTCGTTGTCGAGGACGGGCGCATCGTCGAGCGCGGCACCCACGGCGAGCTGCTCGCGCGCGGAGGTCGCTACGCCGAGCTGTACCGCACCCAATTCGGCAGCACCGATCGCCGAACAGGCCCGCACTCGAACTTCGGCTGCCGGAATGCCATTTCGACGGAGAAGTTAACCACTTGCCCGCAATGGGAAGATGTTCTAAGTGGCTGACTCCCGACACGACGCACTCCATGCGGCGCCCGCGATCGCGGCGCCGCCGAAACGGGTGAAGCCCAGCTCCGATCTGTGGCGGATGTTGCCCTACCTGTTGCCCTACCGGGGCCGCTGGATCGTGATGATCGTCATCGCGCTGGCCAGTCTCGGCGCCACCATCTCGATCCCGCTGATGACGAAGGCCGTGATCGACGGGCCCGTGCGCCACCAGGATCAACAGGGGCTGTGGCTGGTCGGTGCCGCGGCCATGGGTGTGGGCATCACCGAAGCGGTGCTGTGGTTCATCCGCCGCTGGCTGGTTGCCCGCGCCACCATGGGCGTGGAGGCCGACATCCGCAAACAGCTCTACGCACGGCTGCAGATCCTGCCGATGTCATTCCACGGCCGCTGGCAATCCGGACAGCTGCTGTCGCGAATCATGAATGACCTCAGCACGATTCGCCGGTTTTCTTCGTTCGGCCTGATCTTCCTGATGCTGAACGTTCTACAGATCACCATCGTGACCGCGATCCTGTTGGCGATGTATTGGCCGCTCGGCGTGGTCGTGCTGGTGTCGATCGTGCCGATCACGCTGACCGTGCTGCACTTTCAGCAGGAATACACCCGGCTGTCCCGGCTGGCGCAGGACCAGGCCGGCCACGTGGCCACTCAGGTCGAGGAGGCCGCCCTCGGCCTGCGCGTGGTCAAGTCGTTCGGCCGCGAGGACTACGTCTACCAACGGTTCGACGACCAGCTCACCAGCCTCTACAACACCCAGGTCAGCCGCGTCTCGGTGTCCGCGAAGTTCTGGACCCTGCTGGAGGTCATCCCCAACCTGACCTTGATCATCGTGCTGGGCTTCGGCGCCTACGCCGCGGGCCACGGCCACGTGACGATGGGCACGCTGGTCGCGTTCATCACGATGATGCTCTCGCTGGTGTGGCCCATTGCGTCCCTGGGCTTTCTGCTGTCGATGACGCAGGAATCGTTCACCGCGGCCAATCGCATCGCCGAGATCTTCGACGCGCCAAGGGAGATCACCGATGGCCCGCGGGATCAGACCCCGCGCGGCGGCCGGCTCGAGCTCGTCGACGTCGGGTTCAAGTTTCCGCGTCCGGCGGGCCGGACAGGCGAGCCGGAGCCGACTGGGCGCCTGCGCCACGTCAACTCACCGTCGAACCCGGAGAGACGGTGGCTCTCGTCGGCGCGACGGGATCGGGTAAGTCGGTGCTCGCCGGGCTGCTGTCCCGGCTCTACGACGTCAGCGAGGGCGAGATCCGCATCGACGCCCAGGACATCCGCGAGCTGTCGCTGAACGCGCTGCGCGATGCGGTGGCCACCGCCTTCGAGGACCCGACGCTGTTCTCGATGTCGGTGGCGGAGAACCTGAGGCTCGGTCGTCCTGATGCGACAGACGCCGACCTGCGTCAGGCGATCGCCGTCGCCGCCGCGCAGTTCGCCTACGACCTGCCGTTCGGTCTGGACACCCGGATCGGCGAGCAGGGCATGAGCCTGTCCGGTGGTCAGCGCCAACGGCTTTCGCTGGCGCGAGCGATCCTGGCCGAGCCGAGGATCCTGGTGCTGGACGACACGCTGTCCGCGCTGGACGTTCACACCGAGGCTGTGGTCGAGGAGGCGCTGCGCCGCGTACTGCACGAGGTGACCGGCATTGTGGTCGCCCATCGGGCGTCGACGGTGCTGCTGGCCGATCGGGTTGCGCTGCTCCAGGACGGCACCATCACCCACGTCGGCACCCACGCCGAGCTGCTGGCGGAGGTCCCCGCATACCGGTACCTGCTGGCGGCCGACGACGAGCTCGACGACGGGTGCGAGCGCGACTGCGATTGGGAGCAACGGGAACAGCGCGCGCGGCTGGATCGCGAGATTCTGGAGGGGAGGCCATGACCCACGCCGATGAGCGCTCGCGCGAAGAGCAGGCGACCGGGCCGGACTGGCGCGGAAAGTTCGACGAGAACGCCGACCTGCCGATCGACGAATCGGTCCCGCGGCGGCGTGAAGCGCGCGCGCTGCTGATCTCGCTGCTGCGCCCGTACCGCTGGGTCGTGGCCGTACTCGCCGTCGTCGTGGTGGTGGAAAACCTTGCGCGACTGTCTGTTCCGCTGCTGGTGCAGAAAGGGATCGACGACGGGATCCCGCCGTTGCTCGAGGGCGGACCGGCCCACACGCTGCTGCTCGTCGTCGCGGCGTTGTGCGGTGTGGTGATCGTGCAGGCCATCAGCCGGATGTTCTTCCTGCGCAGGTCGGGGCGCATCGGGCAGAAGGTCCTCCGCGAACTGCGCAGGCGGGTCTTCCGCCATTTCGGCCGTCTCGACATCGCGTTCCACGACCGCTACACCTCAGGACGGGTGGTGAGCCGCTCGACCAATGACGTCGAGGCGATCCAGGACATGTTGGAGACCGGCTTCGACAGCCTGATCACCGCGGTGCTCACGCTGGTCGGCACGGCAGTGCTGCTGGTGGTGCTGGACGTCAAGTTGGGCCTGATGTGCCTGGCCGCGTTTCCCGTTCTGGTGCTTCTGGTGTGGTGGTTCCACCGCGAATCCTCCAAGATCTACCGCGACGTCCGCGAGATCTCGGCGTTGGTCATCGTGCAGTTCGTCGAGACGATGACGGGCATCAAAGCGGTGCAGGCGTACCGCCGGGAACCGCGCAACCAGGAGATCTTCGAAGACATCGCCGACCGCTACCGGGTCATCAACGAGAAGACCTTCAAGCTTCTGGCCGTCTTCATGCCCGGCGTCAAGCTTGTCGGCAACCTCACCACGGGTGTGGTGCTGCTCTACGGCGGCTACCGGGTTCTGCACGGCGACATGACGATCGGCACGCTGGCGGCTTTCCTGCTGTACCTGCGGATGTTCTTCGAACCCATGCAGGAGATCTCCCAGTTCTTCAACACCTTCCAGTCCGCGTCGTCGGCGTTGGAGAAGCTGGCCGGAGTGCTCGCCGAGAAACCGGGCATCGGAGACCCGGCCGAACCCGTACGCATGGACGACGTCCGCGGTGAGATCGCGTTCCGTGGCGTGCAATTCGAGTACGTGCCCGGTCGGACGGTGTTGCCCGGTCTCGACCTGGAGATCCCCGCCGGACAGACCGTGGCCTTGGTCGGGACGACCGGCGCGGGCAAGACCACGATCGCCAAGCTGCTCACCCGGTTCTACGACCCGGTCTCGGGGCAGGTCTCGCTGGACGGCGTGGATCTGCGGGACGTGACGCAGACCCAGTTGCGGCGACACGTGGTGATGGTGACGCAGGAGAACTTCATGTTCGAGGGGACGGTGGCCGACAACATCCGGTTCGGCAGGCCCGCCGCCACCGATGAGGAGGTCCGCGCCGCGGCGATCGCCGTCGGAGCCGACGACCTTCATCGACGCGCTGCCCGATGGTTACGACACCGATGTCGCCAAGCGCGGGGGGCGCCTGTCCGCCGGGCAGCGTCAGCTGGTCGCGTTCGCACGCGCCTTCCTGGCCGACCCTGCCGTGTTGATCCTCGACGAGGCCACGTCGTCGCTCGACATCCCGAGCGAACGATTGGTCCAGCGCGCGTTGGCGACTGTGCTTGCCGACCGGACGGCGGTGGTGATCGCGCACCGGTTGTCCACGGTGCAGATCGCCGACCGGGTGCTGGTACTCGAACACGGCCGCATCGTCGAGGACGGCCCGCCCGACGAACTCATCGCCCGCGGCGACGGCCACTATGCCGCGTTGCACCGGTCGTGGGTGCAGTCCCTGGCATAGCGCCGGACGGGCTCAACGGAAGTCGGCGAAAAATGCGCTCACGTCGGAGGTGAACAGCTCAGGTTGCTCGAACGCCGCGAAATGCCCGCCGCGTGGCATCGTCGTCCAGCGCGTGATGGTGTAGTTGTCTTCGCACCATTCCCGCGGTGACCGCAGGATCTCCTTCGGGAAGGCGGCGACGCCGGTCGGCAGTGTCACGCGCCCGAGCTTGCCTGAGCTGTTGGCGCTCTCCCAGTAGAGGCGCGCCGACGACGCCGCGGTGCCGGTGGTCCAGTAGAGCATCACGTTGTCGAGCAGTTCGTCCTTGGTCAGGACGTTCTCGGGATGACCATCGCAGTCCATCCAGGACCAGAACTTCTCGACAATCCATGCCAGCTGTCCGACGGGCGAATCGACCAGACCGTAGCCGAGCGTCTGCGGCCGCGTCGACTGCTGCTTGAAGTAACCCGAATCCCAGCGGCGGTAGTGGTCCATCGCGGTCAGGGCGCTGCGCTGTTCCTCGGTCAGATCTGTCAGATTCCTGGGCGGGTTGCTGAACGGCATGTTGGTGTGGATCGCCACGCAGTGCCCGACGTTGCGACCGATCTGCGTGGTCACCGCGGCGCCCCAGTCGCCACCCTGCGCGCCGTAGCGGTCATAGCCCAGCCGAACCATCAGCTGGTCCCACGCTTCGGCGATGCGGTGCACACCCCAGCCCGTGGCCGTCGGCCTGCCGGAGAACCCGTACCCCGGGAGTGACGGACAGACGACGTGAAAGCCTGCGTCATTGAGTGGTTCGATCACCTTGGCGAACTCGACGATCGACCCGGGCCAGCCGTGGGTGATGATCAGCGGGAAGGCGTCCTCGCGGCTGGAGCGCTGGTGCACGAAGTGGATGGGCATGCCGTCGATGTCGGTGGTGAACTGGTCGAACCTGTTCAGTGCCGCCTCGCGGGCGCGCCAGTCGTACCCGTCGGCCCAGTAGGCGGCGAGCTCCCTGGTGTAGGCGAGCGGGATGCCCTGGCTCCAGTCGTCGACGCATTCGGCTTCGGGCCAGCGGGTGCGCGCGAGCCGTTCCTTCAGGTCAGCGAGGACATCGTCGGGGACCGCGATCTGAAATGGCTGGATGTGGGCCATGAGACATCCTGGCATCCGGATAATCAGACGGTGTGGGGACCCCGACGCTCATCCTTCTCGCCGCGACGACCCTGGCGGCGTGCGTGGCGCTCGGCGGGGCCATCTACGAAGTACTCGTCGTCGATCCGTCTTGGCCGAAGCGGCCGGGCATCATCCAGTCGCAGAACGGTGGCATCTCGCGCGTCCGGTTCTGGTTGCCCGCCCCCGTGCTGTTCGAGGTGCTGTTGGTGGTGACCGTGCTGCTCACCTGGGGTGAGAACAACGTCGGAGTGGCGCTGCTCGTCGCCCTGCTCAGCCACGCGGCGATGCGGCTGTGGGCGATGTTCGACCTGATCCCCAAAGCGGCGGAGTTCGAGCGGAACGACCCCGCCGGCGTCGACGAGGCCGCGGCGGTGAACTGGACGCGGCGGAACATGCTGCGGGTACCGCTGCTGCTGGTGACCTCCTGCGCGATGCTGACCGCGCTCGCGTTGGCGTAAATCAGCGCGCGGCTGCCGGGTCGGCGACCGGTGTCAGCCGCTCTGCCACCCGGGCCCGCGAACAGTCGCCCGGGTCGTGAGCCGCGCCGAAGACGTGTCAGGGCAGGCCGATGCGGCGGTAGCGCTCCAGCCGAACGGCCAGCCGCCGCTGCTCGGGCATCGCCCGAAGCCGGTGCAGCTCCCCGGCGATGGTGGCCGACAGCCGCGAGATGAAAGCCTTCGGTTCGTCGGCCGCATCGGGAAGCTCGGGCACGATCGCGTCGACGATGCCGCCGCGCAGCAGATCGACCGATCGGATGCCTTGTGCAGCAGCCAGTTCCGGGGCGTGGTCGACGTCGCGGAAGACGATTGCGCTCGCACCCTCCGGGGGCAGCGGCGCCAACCAGCCGTGCAGCGCGGCCAGCACCCGGTCGGCGGGCACCATCGCCAGAGCTGGGCCGCCGCTGCCCTGGCCGAGCAGTACCGACACCGTCGGGGTGTCGAGCGTGACCAGTTCGGCCAGGCACTGTGCGATCTCCCCGGCGAGCCCGCCCTCCTCCGCCTCAGCCGACAGCGCCGGGCCTGCCGTGTCGATCACGAGCACGAGTGGCAGCCGAAGCCCGGCGGCCAGCGCCATCCCGCGCCGCGCCTCCTGCAACGCCGCCGGTCCCACCAAGCCACCCACCACGCGCTGCTGCCCGACGACCACGGCCGGCTGGCCGCCGAACCGCGCGAGCGCGAGCAGCATCGTCGCCGCCTCACTCTGCCCGGTGCCCGACAACAGCACCCGGTCGGTGGCGCCGTGCCGCAACAGCGCACTGACGCCCGGCCGATCGGGGCGCCGGGAGATCTCGACCGAGTCCCACGCGGGGACGTCCGGCAGCGGCTCGGCCGACGGGGTCGCCGGCGGTTCGCCGGGAGCGTCCGAGATGACGGTGAGGGTTCGGTCGAGCGTGGCGCGCAGCACGTCGAGGGGGACGACGGCATCGATGACGCCGTGGCGTTGCAGGTTCTCCGACGTCTGGATGCCTGTCGGGAACGGGTCGCCGTAGAGGTGTTCGTAGACGCGGGGGCCGAGGAAGCCGATCAGCGCGCCGGGCTCGGCGGCGGTGACATGCCCGAGCGAACCCCAGGACGCGAACACCCCGCCGGTGGTGGGGTGACGCAGGTACACCAGGTAGGGCAGGTGCGCCTTCTTGTGCAGTTCGACGGCGGCGGCGATCTTGACCATCTGCAGGAACGCGACGGTGCCTTCCTGCATGCGGGTGCCGCCAGAGCTCGGCGACGCCAGCAGCGGCAGGCCCTCGTCGGTGGCGCGGTGCACCGCGGCGACGATGCGCTCGGCTGCGGCGACGCCGATGGACCCGGCCAGGAAGTCGAACTCGCAGGCCACCAGCGCCACACGGCGCCCGAAGACCGTCCCTTCGCCGGTCAGTACGGATTCGTCGAGGCCCGTCGCCGCTTCGGCGGCATCGAGATCCTTGCGGTATTCGGCGGATGTGGGGACGGCGAGGGGCGGCTCGTCCCAGCTGAGGAACGACCCCTCGTCGAGCAGGGCATCACGCAGCGCAAGGGCGCCGATTCGGCTCACACGGTCAGGGTAATGACGGTCCAATAGGGTGGTCGCATGATTGGTGTGACCCGAGACGGCCACGTGATGACCCTGGAGATGCAGCGCCCCGAGCGCCGCAACGCCCTCAACAGCGAACTGGTCGACGGCCTGCGCGATGCGATCGACAAGGCTGTTACCGAAGACGTCCGCGCGATCGTGCTCACCGGGCAGGGCCACGTGTTCAGCTCGGGCGCGGACCTGTCTGGCGGCCAGGGGGTGGCCGACGAGCTGCCCGAGAAGGCCAAGGCGCTCAATCTGGCGATCGACAAGGCGCCGATCCCGGTCATCGGAGCGGTCAACGGCCCGGCGATCGGGGCCGGCGTCATCCTGTCGATGATCTGCGACCTGCGCGTCGTGGCGCCGGACGCCTACTTCCAGTTCCCCGTCGCGAAATACGGTATCGCGCTGGATAACTGGAGCATCCGCAGGCTGGCGTCCCTCGTCGGCGCCGGCCGGGCGAGGGGCATGCTCATTGCCGCCGAGCGGCTGACCGCCGAGGTCGCGCTGCAGACTGGGATGGCCAACAGGATCGGCACCCTGGCCGACGCCCAGGCGTGGGCGCAGGAGATCGCGGGATTCGCGCCGTTGGCGTTGCAGCACGCCAAGCGTGTGCTCAACGACGACGGTGCCTACGAGGATCCGTGGCCCATCCACAAGGAGCTGTTCGACCGGGCGTGGGCCAGCCAGGACATCATCGAGGCCCAGGTGGCACGCATCGAGAAGCGTCCGCCCCGGTTCCAGGGCGCCTGATGGTCGTGCGGACGGCGGTGCGCTTCGGATTCGGGACGGCGTCCGTGCTGGCCGGCGGGTGGGCGCTGCGTGCGCTACACGGCACCCCGGCCTCGCTCGGCGCGACGCCTGCAGAGATCGCGCCGGTCGCCCGCCGCTCTCCGCATTACAAGGACGGGAAGTTCATCAACCTCGAGTCCTCGTCGTCGGGGCTCCCGATGGACCGCGAGTTGCAGCGCAAGTTGCTTCGGGACCTGGCCAACGCCGGCTCCGCAGGCAAGCCGCCTGCTCCCATCCCGCTGGCCGATCCGCCGAAACGCGACCTGAACCCGGCCCCGGCCGCCGCCAGCTGGTTCGGTCACTCCAGTGCGCTCATCGAGGTCGACGGCTACCGGGTGCTTGCCGATCCGGTGTGGAGCGACCGTTGCTCGCCGTCGCGCACGGTCGGGCCGCAACGGATGCACGACGTCCCGGTGCTCCTCGAAGCGCTTCCCGCGGTCGACGCGGTGGTGATCAGCCACGACCACTACGACCACCTCGACATCGACACCATCGTGGCGCTCGCGCACACCCAGCGGGCGCCGTTCGTGGTGCCGCTGGGCGTCGGAGTCCATCTACGCAAATGGGGCATCCCCGAGAGCCGGATCGTGGAACTCGACTGGGACGAAGCGCACCGGATCGGCGATCTGACGCTGACCTGCACGCCCGCGCGCCATTTCTCCGGTCGGCTGTTCTCCCGGGACTCCACGCTGTGGGCGTCCTGGGTGGTCGCCGGGCCGACGCACAAGGCGTTCTTCGGTGGCGACACCGGATATACCAAGAGCTTCGCCGAGATCGGGGCCGAGCACGGCCCGTTCGACCTGACGTTGCTGCCGATCGGTGCCTACCATCCGGCGTTCGCCGACATCCACATGAACCCCGAGGAGGCGGTCCGGGCGCACCTCGACCTGGCCGACGTGGATCGCAGCCTGATGGTGCCGATCCACTGGGCGACCTTCCGGCTGGCGCCCCATCCGTGGGCCGAGCCCGCCGAACGCCTGGTCGCCGCCGCCGACGCCGAGCGGGTGCGCATCGCGGTTCCGATTCCCGGTGGGCGGGTGGTCCCGGAGTCGACCTTCGATCCGTGGTGGCGGTTGTAATCGCGCCCGGCGCGTTACGGTGCTGATCATGAACCCCCTGGCCCGGTTGGCCGCGCTCGCGTTGACCGTCGCACTCCTGGCAGGCTGTGCTGCCGGCGACACGGGCGGCGCGGAGTCCGACCCACCTGCCACCCCGCCGTCCAGCCAGGCCTCCGACGTCCCGCCGCCGCTGGTGCCCGCGATGCCACTGCCGGAGAACGCGGTGGAGAACGCGGTGGCCGCACTGGACGGCATGGTCGAGGACCTGATGTCCAAGTCGGACGTCCCAGGTATGGCCGTTGCGGTGGTGCATGGGGGAAAGACCGTGTACGCCAAGGGTTTCGGGGTGAAGAACAACACGCTGTCCGACGGCCCGTACAACAAGGTCGACCCCGACACCGTCTTTCAGTTGGCGTCGTTGTCCAAACCGCTGAGTGCGACAGTGGTGGCCACGCTGGTCGGGCAGAACCAGATCAGCTGGGACACCCCGATCGTGTCGAAGCTGCCGTGGTTCGCGCTGTCGGATCCCGCTGTGACACAGATGCTTACCATCGGCGACATGTTCTCGCACCGGTCCGGCTTGCCTGATCACGCGGGAGATCGGCTCGAGGACCTCGGTTACGACCGCCGTCAGATATTGGAGCGGTTGCGACAGCTTCCTCTCGACGCATTCCGGACGTCCTATGCCTATACCAACTTCGGGCTGACGGCCGGTGCTGAGGCGGTGGCTGCGAACACGGGGAAGAGCTGGGAGGACCTGGCCGCCGAGACGCTGTTTCGTCCTCTGGGCATGAATGCGACGAGCTACCAGTTCAGTGACTACGAATCTCGGCCCGACCGGGCGGTCGGCCACATCCACGTCGACGGCGGCTACGAGCCGCGGTATGTGCGCAACGCACAGGCCCAGTCCCCGGCGGGTGGGGTGAGTTCATCGGTCAACGACATGACCCGGTGGATGGCGATGGTGCTGGCCAACGGAACTCACGACGGCAAGCAACTCATCGACGCAACGGCGCTGCTGCCCGCGATCACCCCCCAGGCCGTGTCCTCGCGCGGCACCGAGCCCGCGATGAGGTCGGGCTTCTACGGTTACGGGTTCAACGTGGGGACGACGTCGGGTGCGCGCACCGAACTCAGCCACTCCGGGGCGTTCGAACTCGGCTCCGGCACCAACATCTTGATGCTGCCGTCCGCCGACGTGGCGATCGTCGCGCTGACCAACGCCACACCGTCAGGGGTGCCGGAGGCGTTGACCGCGCAATTCGCTGATCTGGTGCAGTTCGGGGAGGTTCGCGAGGACTGGTTTGCGTTGTACAGCAGGGTTTTCGAGGATATGGAGAAGCCGGTGGGTTCGCTCGCCGGCCAGTCACGACCCGTGAACGCGGCGCCGCCGCAGGAGCCGTTTGCGTCCTACTCCGGCGTCTACAACAACGACTACTGGGGACCGGCCACGGTCACCGAACGCGACGGGCACCTCGAGCTGGCACTCGGACCGCGCGGCTCATTCGAGCTGCAGTTCTGGGACGGGAACGTGTTCACCTTCCGGGTGTCGTCCGAGAATGCGCCTCCCGGATCGGTTTCCGCGGCCACGTTCGACCGAGGCACGCTCACGCTGGAGTACTTCGACGAGGAGGGCAAAGGAGTGTTCCTCAAGTGAGCGTCTTGTGGACGGGCACCAGCACGCCGAAATCCACCTTTTGCAGCGGAAGTGCGCGAAGAGGTCTGCAAAAGGTGGGTTTCGGCGCGGTTGAGGCCGAGGGGGCCCGATGAAGTCTGCCGGCGACGGAAGGTACACGTGAGCGCCTCACTGGCCGTCGGGCTCTCCGACGCCGAGGTCGCGCAGCGCGTCGCCGACGGCAAGACCAACGACGTTCCCACCCGCGCGGCACGCAGCGTCTCGGAGATCATCCGCGGCAACGTGTTCACCCGCATCAACGCCATCCTGGGCGTGCTGCTGATCATCGTGCTCTCGACCGGATCGGTGATCAACGGCGCTTTCGGTCTGCTCATCGTCGCCAACAGCGCGATCGGCATCATCCAGGAGCTGCGCGCCAAGCAGACGCTCGACAAGCTGGCCATCGTCGGGCAGGCGAAACCGTTGGTGCGCAGGCAATCCGGCACCGGGCCATTGGCGCCCAGTGATGTCGTGCTCGACGACGTGATCGAGCTCGGCCCCGGTGACCAGATCGTGGTCGACGGCGAAATCCTCGAGGAGGTCAACGTCGAGATCGACGAATCGCTGCTGACCGGCGAAGCCGATCCGATCGCCAAAGATGCTGGCGACCAGGTGATGTCGGGAAGTTTCGTCGTCGCGGGTAGCGGCGCCTACCGTGCCACCAAGGTCGGCCGGGAGGCCTACGCCGCCAAGTTGGCCGAGGAGGCCAGCAAGTTCACGCTGGTGAAATCCGAGCTGCGCACCGGCATCAACAAGATCCTGCAGTTCATCACCTACCTGCTGGTGCCCGCGGGTGCGCTGATCATCTACACCCAGCTGTTCACCACCGACTCCGGCTGGCGCGAATCCGTACTGCGCATGGTCGGGGCCTTGGTCCCGATGGTCCCCGAAGGTCTCGTGCTGATGACGTCGATCGCATTCGCGGTCGGCGTGGTCCGGCTGGGGCGCAGGCAGTGTCTGGTCAACGAGCTGCCCGCGATCGAGGGACTGGCCCGCGTCGACGTGGTGTGCGCCGACAAGACCGGGACGCTGACCGAAAACGGCATGCGGGTCAGCGATCTGAGGAAGCTCGACGAGGGTTCCGGCGGGGCAGAGCGAAGCGACCGGGGGTGAACCAGGCCGTCACCGACGTCCTTGCCCAGCTCGCCGCGGACGACGCCCGGCCGAACGCGAGCATGACCGCGATCGCCGAGGCCTACAAGATGCCACCCGGATGGACGGCGACGGCGTCTGCTCCGTTCAAGTCGGCCACGAAGTGGAGCGGCACCTCGTATGGGGAGCACGGCAACTGGGTGATCGGCGCGCCAGACGTGCTGCTGGATCCGGCCTCGCCGGTGGCGGAGGAGGCCGAGCAGATCGGCGCGCAGGGGCTTCGCGTCTTGTTGCTCGGTTCCTGCGACTGTGCGGTCGACGATCCCGACGCGCCGGGCTCCGTCCACCCTGCGGCGTTGGTGGTGCTCGAGCAGCGCGTCCGCCCCGACGCCCGTGAGACGCTCGATTACTTTGCCGCGCAGAAGGTCACGATCAAGGTCATCTCCGGCGACAACGCCGTGTCGGTCGGTGCGGTGGCCGGTTCGCTGGGTCTTGAGGGCGAGACGATGGACGGCAGGAACCTGCCGGAGCAGCCGGACGCGCTTGCCGACACTCTGGAGGAGTGCACGACGTTCGGCCGGGTGCGGCCCGACCAGAAACGTGCGATGGTGCGTGCGCTGCAGTCCCGCGGGCATACGGTCGCGATGACCGGCGACGGCGTCAACGACGTGCTCGCGCTCAAGGATGCCGACATCGGCGTCGCGATGGGCTCGGGCAGTTCCGCATCCCGTGCGGTGGCGCAGATAGTGTTGCTGGACAACAAGTTCGCCACGCTGCCCTACGTGGTCGGCGAGGGCCGCCGGGTGATCGGCAACATCGAACGGGTCTCGAACCTGTTTCTCACCAAGACGGTGTACTCGGTGCTGCTGGCGGTGCTCGTCGGGCTGGCCGGGTTGTCCGCCAAGATCTTCGGCACCGACCCGCTGCTGTTCCCGTTTCAGCCGATCCACGTCACGATCGCGGCCTGGTTCACCATCGGTATCCCGGCGTTCGTCCTTTCGCTCGCGCCCAATAGTGAGCGCGCCCACCCGGGCTTCGTACGCCGGGTGATGACGTCGGCGTTGCCGTCGGGCCTCGTCGTCGGCATCGCGACGTTCACGTCCTACCTGCTGGCGTATCAGGGCCGGGCGGCCACCGACACCGAGCAGACCCAGGCGTCCACCGCGGCGCTGATCACCCTGCTGGTGACTGCGGTGTGGGTGCTGGCCGTGGTGGCCCGGCCCTACGAATGGTGGCGGGTGGCGCTCGTCGCGGTGTCGGCTCTCGCGTACGTCATCATCTTCAGCATCCCGTTCGCGCGCGAACTGTTCATGCTCGATCCGTCGAACACGGCGATGACGTCGATTGCGCTGGGCATCGGGCTCGCCGGCGCTGCCGCGATCGAGGTGATCTGGTGGGTGCAGGGCCGCGTCCTGGGCGAAAAGCGCAGATTATGGCGTCCGCGCGATGGGTAGGGTGGATTCCATGGGATTCCTCGATAAGGCCAAAGACCTCCTCGGCAAGAACGCCGACAAGGTCGACACCGCGATCAACAAGGCCGGCGACCTCGTCGACAAGAAGACGCACGGGCAAGTACACCTCGACGGTCGGCAAGGTGCAGCAGGCGGCCAAGAAAGCCGTACAGAACAACACCGGGCCCGCCGGTCAGGTACCGCCGGGCAGCAGTCGGGCAGGTCCGCCGCCTCAGGCGCCGCCGACCCAGCAGTCCGGGCAGGTCCGCCGCCTCAGGCGCCGCCGACCCAGCCGCCGGTATCGCCGCAGCAGCCCCCCACCGCCTCGCAGCAGCCACCGACAGCCCCGCCGACGTCTTAGGCGGAGTTCGCAGCATGGCCAAGCTGTCCGTCTCCGTCGACGTGCCGCTGTCGCCGGAGACAGGCGTGGGAGAGCGCGTCGGATCTGGCTCGTTTCAAGGAGTGGCTGTCCATTCACCGGGTGTGGCGCTCCAAGCTGCCCGATGTCATCGAAAAGGGCACTGAACTCGACTCCATCGTCGAGGTCAAGGGCATGCCGAATCGGATGCACTGGACGGTCGTGCACTACCGGCCGCCGGAGGCGATGACGCTCAACGGGGAGGGCAAGGGCGGCGTCAAGGTCAAGCTGATGGGCAAGGTCAAACCCGGCGAGAAAGACCCGGCCGCGTCCTCGACGGTGACGTTTGATGTTCACCTGGGTGGGCCCGCATTGTTCGGTCCGATCGGGATGGTCGTCGCGAGCGCTCTCAAGGGCGATATTCAGCAGTCGCTGAACCGCTTCAAGGCCGTGTTCGCGCCGGCCTCGTGAATTCCTCCGCGAGCAGACGCAAACTCGCGCTGTGGTGCCCGAAAGCGTGCGACTTTGTGTCTGCTCGCGAGGGGCTGCCCTACGTGAAAGCGACAACCGCATCGGCGATCTCGATTTCGCCCGAGATGACGTCGAACGTCGTGCCTGCGGTCTGCGGTGCATCCAGCACAGCCACCAGCACGGCGGCGACGTCCGCGCGTGGGATGCTGCCGCGGCCGGTGCGCTCCGCGATCGCAACCTGACCGGTACCCGGCTCGTCGGTCAGCAGACCGGGGCGCACGATCGTCGCGGAAAGGCTTGCGCGCGAGCGGATTATGTCATCGGCGGCGCCCTTCGCGCGCAGGTAGGTGACGAAGACGTCGTCACCCGCGTCGTCCGGTGCATCGACATCGGCACCCATCGCCGAGACCATCACGTAGCGGCTCACTCCCGCGGCCTCGGCGGCGTCGGCCAGCAGGATCGCGGCGTCGCGGTCGACAGTCTCCTTGCGGGCCGCGCCGCTGCCCGGTCCGGCTCCGGCGGCGAAGATCACGGCATCGGCGCCGCGCAGGTGCGTGGACACAACGCCATTGGTGGTGTTCTCCAGATCGACGACGATCGGTTCGGCGCCGGCGACGCGAAGTTCGTCGGCGTGGTCGGGGTTGCGGATGAGTCCGACCACTGAGTCGCCGCGGGCCGACAGCAGCCGCTCGGTGATCAGTGCGATCTTGCCGTGCCCACCGGCGATGACGACACGCATGCGGCCTACTTTCTTCGGCGCCGCACCAGCTTCGCGAACTCCACTGTCGAACGGCGCACCGATTCGAACTCGAGCGACACCAACAATGTATCCACCATGGCGAACGGAAGCGTGGTGGCCACCGCGCCGCGGCCGTATTCGAGGTGCCAGGAGCCGGGGTGGATGGTCAGACCGCGGGCATGGCCCCGCTCCAGACACGTGCGCTCGCCGGGCAGCAGCGTCGGCAACGGCATGGTGTCGTCGGACTCCAGATCGTAGGAGTCGATCTGGCCGGCCAGCAGGAACTTGTGGATGTCGACGTGCTTGTAGCGACCCGAAAAGCCCTGTGTTCCAGTCGGGGATCCGAAGATCACGACATACTCGCGCGGGCTGAAATAGAGGAAGCGGACCTTGCCGAGGACACCGCCGGCCTTGCTCCCGACCCAGCGGCCCGGGGCGGGGTCAATCAGGTCTGGGTACTCCTCGGCGAGTAGTTCGACGGTGCGGGTGATCAGCTCGCCGCCCTGCAGCGGCAGGCCGACCACCTGCTTGGCCACGCCGTGCAGCACGTCGGGGTCGATCTTGTACTTCATCAGTCGAACTCTAGAGGCAAGCTCGTCGGGCCACTGAGACCGAGGAGCGGTTTCCATGGGACCGGGCCGGCCGCCCGAGGATTCCCGAGCCGCACCGACAGGATCTTCAACGCCTCGGCGAGTTCGAGCCGAGCGAGGTTGGCGCCGAGACAGTAGTGCGCGCCGCCGCCGAACGTGAGGATCGGGGGTGGGTCGTCGCGGGTGATGTCGAACCGCGTCGGTTCGTCGTAGACGGCGGGATCCCGGTTGGCCGCGTACGTGTTGACGATCATGAATGTTCCTGCAGGCAAGCTGTACTCACCGATCTCGACATCCTCGGTGACGCTGCGCACCGTGCTGCACATCGACGGTGAATGACGCATGGTTTCTTCGACGGTCCGCATCGCCAGGTCGGGCTGATCTCGAAGCCGGGCCCACTGATCGGGATGGTCGCAGAGCACCTGCATCGAGGCCGCCAGCTGGCTGCGGGTGGTATCAGTGCCCGCAACCAGGATCGAGAATGCCAGCATCCGCAACTCGGCGGCATTGAGCCGGTCGCCGCCGTCTTCGATACGGATCAGGTCGGACAGCAGGTCGTCGGTCAGGTGCTTGCGCCGGTCGACGATCATGTCGTCGATGTAGTCGTCGAACTCGCCCCACGCTTTGAGTACGACCGGCTCCTCGTCGGCGAGGTTGCAGTCGAAGCTGACGATCTTGAAGATGTCCTCCGCCCACCGGGAGAACTGCTGCCAGTCCTCGCGCGGCGCACCGAACAGCGCGCAGATGATCGGAATCGGATAGGGGCGCGCGACATCGGCCACGAACTCGCACCGCCCCGCGTCCTGGACGCTGTCGAGCAGCTCGTTGACCACGGTGTGGATCGCGTCGTGCATCCGTGCGGTCGCGCGCGGGGTGAAGGCCCGGGAGACGAGGCTCCGCAACCTCCTGTGCTCCTGCCCTTCCATGTTCAGGATGCTGCGGGTCACCCTGTCCCACAACGGCCCCGACGTGATGCCGTGGGCGGACAGGTGGATCCCGGGCGGGATGCCGAACCGTGGATCGCGCAGTACGGTGCGCGCCATCTCATAGGAGAGCACCTCCGGTCCGATCGGACCGAGCGCGATCGGCGCGATCCGCTGCGCCTCGCGGAACTGCGGATAGATCTGTTGCGGAGTGTCGGTGATGTCGTAGGTCAGCGTCGGCAGACCCGGCATCGAACACACTGGGCTTTGCGGTGGCGCCGGAGTGAAGCTTGCGGAGTGACAATGATTCGGTCACGAGAGGATCCGTAACGGCAGCGTGGGCAGGCTGCACGTGGCCGATGGCCACGTGATCTCGGGGACGATAGCCGGGCGCGAGCTCGAATTCGGGTATCCGGGAAAGCCATTCGGTGACCACCAGTTTGAGCTCCATCCGCGCCAGGTGTGCCCCGAGGCACCGGTGCGGGCCACCGCCGAAGCCCCAATGTTTGTGCAGCTTGCCGTCCAGCACGAAGTCGTCGCCGGACAGTTCGTCACTGCCGTCGCGGTTGATCGCGCCGAGGCAGAGTCGGACTTCGGATCCGGCGGGCAGCGTGACGCCGGCGACGGTCACGGGCTGGGTCGTGACACGTCCGACGATCGGGCGCCGCCGGTTCCAGCCGGATCATCTCCTCGACGAATGCCGCGACGCTGTCGGGGTTCTGCGATCAGCGACGCGCGCAATGCGGGTCGGCGCGCCAGCTCCAGCATGGTGGTGCCGATGGTCGCGGTGACGGTGTCCAGGCCGGCGAGGACGAAGACCAGCGACAGCCCGACCGCCTCGTTGTCGGTGAGGGGATCGTCGCCGTGAAGGATGTGCGAAAGCATGCCATCGCACGGCTGGTCACGTTGTTGTGCAACAGCTTCGGTGAGATACGTGTAGAGCTCCACCGCCGGCGTGAGGTCGACGCTTGAGGGATCGGTGGTCAGGCTGAACGCGATGATGGCGTCCTTCCACGCGATGAGGCGTTCGCCGATCCTGCAGCGGTAGCCCGAACAGCGTGAGGAACACCTGCGACGGGTACGGCGTCGCCAGACTCGGCCATCACCTCGCACTCGTCGCGGCCGACGATCTGCCTCGACGATCTCGATCGCCTGCGCCTGCAGCGACGGCAGCAGCGCGCCGAGCGTCTGCGGGCTGAAGAACGGGTGCAGGATATGCCGGTACCGGGTGTGCTCCGGAGGGATCGAACCCGAGCGGCACCAACGGAACCGGGCTGATCATGTCGTCGTAGGCGATCCGCGACGAGAAGACCTCCGGATTGCGCAGTGCGGCAAGGACATCCTCGCGCCGGGTCAGGTAATACCAGCCGTCGCCGTAGAGCACGGGCCCGAGCTCGCGCAGCGTTGCCCACCCGATTCCGCGGTCCCGCGCCATGGGCAGGTCGCCGTAGAGGACGTGCGGGAGGTCCGGTGCGTCAACGGTTCTCGGTCATCGGTCGTCTCAGATGTTCGTGGACAGGAACGTGAGCGGCAGACCCAGCACGGACAGGTCGATCTCGTCGAGATAGGAGCCCTCACCGGAGAAGCCCTGCCGGAACCGCGTCGCCGACCCGTATCGTTCGGCCACGGACTCGGCCGCCGCGGCGTCCGGCACCCGGACCACCACGGTGTAGACGCCGTCGCCGTGCCGGTCGAGGAAGTCGTTGACCGATGCCGCCACCGACGCGGTAGATCCGGGGACCGGGCTGATCAGCTCGACGCCGCGGTCCCAGTCCAGCTGCACGTGGACGCCGAGTTCGGTGAGTTCGGCTGCGTTGAACGAGAATCCGAGGTCGGTGAACATCTGCGCCATCGACCGCCTGCCGTTCCGCGGCGACCGCGAACACGACATGGTGCAGCAGAGGGCTCGGTGGTCACGGTCGTACCAGTCCGCGGGGCCGGATCAGGCCGAGGTCGAGATGGTTGAGCCAGCCGGGCGGGGCATCGCATACATCGGGGATCGCGTTGATGGCGCCCATCGCTGTCCAGTCGTAACCGGGATGGGCCATGGTGCCGTCGGGCCGCTCTGACGCCCTTGAGGGTCAGCTCGGTCGGCGGGTCGCCCTCGATCACGATCTCGTACCGGGTCTCGCCCCAGTCCCAGGCCGGTTCGAGTTTGTCCGGGCCCGCGGTCACGTAGATCGCGTGGAAGACGATGAGCGGCCTGCCGCCGACCCACGCGGTCCATTCGTGACGCTGGGCGGCGACGGTCCCTGCCGGGATCGCGCCCTCGTCGTGCGGGATGTCCTCGACGGCGGTCGCGACGCCGACCTCGGCGGCGGTCACCTCGTCGATCGTCGACGCCGAGTCCGTCGGCGATCATGTGCATCGACTGGGCGAAGAACGGCAGTCCGAGGCCCAGAATCGTCGGCTCGGTGAGGAATTTGTCCTTGTCCTTGCCGAATCCCATCCAGTCGATGTGGTCCATCGGCGCATCTTTGAGGACGTCGACGACCTCGTACACGTGGATGGTGTCGATCCTGCTCATCACCCTGGCCAGGGTGAGCGGCAGGATGTCACCGGCATAGCCGGGGTGGATTCCGCCGCCGTGGAACGAGGCGCCGCCGTCGGCGCACGCGGCCCGGATCTGTTCGGCGGGTTCGCGGAAGTCCGGTGACGGGTGGAAGAAGCCGCTGGTGGTCACGACGTTCTTGCCCGACCGGAGAAGCCGGCAGACGGTGTCGACGTCCATGATGATCGGGGTGTAGAAGACGCAGTCGGCGTCCAGGGCGACGATCGCGTCGATGTCGTCGGTCGGCGGCGACGCCGGTCGGTGCGATGCCCGCGATCTCGCCGGCATCCTTGCCGACCTTGTCCTTGCTGTGCACCAGGACGCCGACGAGGTCGAAGACCGGGTTGCTCGGCGAAGTGCCGGACACCGACCTGTCCGACGTCGCCCGTCATCCACTGGATGACTCGGTAAGTCTGACTTTCGGCATGGTCGACCCTTCAGCGTGCGGTCAGGACTCCGCGCGGCAGCAGCAGCGGCAGGTCGTTGTAGGTGGCGATGCCGGCGGGTGCAGCGACCACAGCGGGGATTGCGGTGATTGCGGGCATCGCGGTGATGGTCAAGCCCGAGCATGATGAAGTCGTCGAGTGGTTTCGGCCACGAAATCTGGCGGAGGTTCGAAGCTCAGCGTGCTCTTGATGGTCGGCCGGCCCTCGACGGTGACCGTGTAGCCGAAGTGGTCGACCAGGCCGGCTCCAGCGACTGGCCCTTCGTCCAGATGCCGCGGATCTCGACGACGTCGCGCCCGTCGACGATGCCTTTCCAGCGGACGTCGATGCCGGCGACGCAGCCCGCGCCGATGGTCCAGTCGCCGGGGAGTACGAGGTCTTCGGTGGTCTGCGCGTAGTCGGCTTCGCACCGGATGTCGTCGAGTTCGGTGCCGAGCGCGTCGGCGACCAGCTGCACCGCCTCGCGGAAGATGCCGGAACCCTTCTCGGTGATCGCGGGCAGCGTCTGGGTGTCGATGGGATAGCCGAAGCCCATGGGGATTTCGGTGGCCGGCGAGTTGTAGATGGTGGTGTCGAAGGATTCGACGATGGAGATCCGGTCCACCCGGTCGGAGATGCCCGCGGTGACGATCGGCGAACAGCTGGATGAACCCAGGGTTGATGCCGCTGCCGAAGATGGTCGAGCCGCCTTCTCGCGCATGCGCCGACGATCAGTTCGCGGTCGTCGCCCAGGGTGCTGGCCGTTGATGAACTCGGAGGTGGTGACCACGTTGATGCCCGAACCGAGGATCCGGATCAGCTCGTCGACGTCGGCGAACATCGGGTTGTAGACGACGCAGTCCGGCTTCAGAGCGAGCAGCGCGTCGACGTCGTCGGTGGCCGTCACGCCCAGAGCGGTTCGATGCCGCAGAGCTCGCCGACGTCCTCGCCGACCTTGTCCGGGGCCCACGCGTAGCAGCCGACGAGTTCCAGGTCAGCGGGTTGGCGGCGATGGCATGGACCGACTTGCGTGCCGACGTTTCCCGTCGTCCACTGCACGACCCGGTAGGTCACTCGGTGGTCCGTTCGCCGGGTGTGAAAGTGACTGGAACCGAGCGGAATCCGCGGGTGACGGAGTTGCCGTGGAACTTCGCCTGCTCTCCTGACGCCAGCGTGAAGTCGGGCATCCGGGACAACACCCGCTCCAGGCCCACCTGGAATTCCAGCCGCGCCAGGTTGGATCCGAGGCAACGGTGCACACCGGCGCCGAAACCGAGGTGCCGGTTCTCGCGGCGGTCGAGGATGCACCGGTCGGCGTCGGGGAACTCCTGCTCGTCGCGGTTGGCGGCGGCGTAGTTGACGATTACCGATTCGCCGGGCGAAAAGGTGCAGCCACTCAGCTCGACTTCTTTGGCGACGGTGCGGGGGATGCCGTGGATCGATCCGGCGAACCGGATGAACTCCTCCACCGCCCGTGCCAGGAGTTCGGGATCGCTGATCAGGCGGTCCCGCTCGGCAGGGTTGGTGGCGAGGTAGTGGTAGGCGAAAGACATTGCGCTGGCGGTTGTCTCGAGTCCGGCCTGGACCAGGAGCATGGCGTTGGACACGACATCGCCGAAGGCCAGTTTCTCCCCGTCGATCTCGGCGGACAGAAGCACGTCGATCATGTCGTCGCGGGGCGGCTGGTCGATGCGGGCGGTCACCGCGTCGTGCAGATGCTGATAGAGCCCGCCCCAGGCGCCCATCCGGTCCTGCTCCGTGGCGCCGTTGAGCGCGGTGTCGGTCAGCTCGACGCACAGCGGCACATCTTCGACGGGCATGCCGAGCAGGTACTTGAAGAACACGATGCCGGGCTGGCGCCAGGCGATCTGGGCGAGGTCGCCGGACCCGCTCTCGATGAAATCGTCGATGAGCCTGTCGGTTTCGGCGCCGATCTCGGGACGCAGCGCCTTCATCCGCGCAGGCGAGAAGTACGGGTTGAGGACCTTGCGGAACTTCTGCTGCCGCGGCGGGTCGAGGGTGATCACCAGGTCGCCGGCGAGCTGCTCGGCCCCTTCCGGCGTCGGATTGCTGGAGAAGTGCTCCCAGTCCTGCAGGATCTTGACGCACTCCGCGTAGCGCACCGCCACCCACGCGCCCGCCGGCGTCGCGCTGAGAAAAGGGTTGTCGGTGCGGGCGAACGGTGACTGCTTGCGCATCACCGAGTAGACGTCGTACAGGAAGTCGTTGTCGTTGAAGTCCTGGTGACGTAGATCCCAGTTCTCGGCATGGCGTTCAAGAGATTCCGGCACAGCGACGCTCCTACGGGCTCTGTTGCTGTTCGGCAGCTTGGCGAGCTTCGCGCTCGTCGTGCAGGCGAACCAGCTCGCGCCAGCCGATCCGGTTGTACTTGGGTACCGGCTGAATGCCCCACTCGTCCTGCGCGGTGTCCTTGCCCTCGGCACCCTCGGGCGGGCCGAACGCCGGGTACGGAACCTTGCACTCCAGCGTGTCGTCGGAGTAGCGGACCTTGAGCAGCTCACTGCAGATCTCGGTGAGGCTCAGCGTCGGGTAGCCGTAGTAGACCGCCATGAACGGCAGCGTGAAGGCGCCCTCGATGACGAGCGCGACGAGACACACGAGGACGGCACGCTTGATCCACTTGTGCATGCGCGCGTAGTAGGGCGTGGTGCCCGGGGGCAGATCCTCGGGCTTGGCTTCGGTGACGTCAGGGGTAGTGGTCACAATTGCTCCTCGAATGCATTCAGTCGGAGAAGATTTCGCGATTGACCGTGTGCAGGTACGGGATCGCGAGGAACGGGGTGATGTAGAAGATGTCGTAGAGCCACCAGCCGATGACCGGGAAGACCACGCCCTCGTAGCGGACGTCGGCGTACATCGTCATGTTGAACACGTACAGGCACCAGATGAGCACGCCCATCCAGCAGGTGATGATCATCCACTGGTGGCCCCAGCGCTTCATCTGCAGGAATCCGATCGCCGCGGCGCAGCGCATCGCGAAGACGGTGAGGATCATGCCGAACACCATGGACTTCTCGCCCGGCCCTGCGGCGCCGCCGATCCACGCTTCGTTGTAGTGCCAGAAGTAGCCGGCGTCGAACATGGCGCCCCAGCCGACCATCAGCACCCGGTTGATCAGCGTGTGGTTGGCGACCAGGTCGAGCGCCCAGCCGAGGCTGTTGAGCATCCCGTCGATCAGCACGAGATAGCCGATGAGCGTGACGATCATCGGCCGGACGGAGTATCCCGCGCGTAATGCCTGCCGCTGCAGCCACACTCCGCGCATGAAGATCGGGAAGCCGATCAGGCCCGGGGCCCACATGCCCATCAGGCCCGCGCCGACGATCATCCACTTGTCGGCCCGCCGCTGAGCCAGCCGGGACTCGTCGTGGTGCTCCTCGAGGCTGATCGAGCCCTCGAGCGGTACGGATGCCGTGACCTTGGCGCCCGATTTCCGGGACAGCAGAGGGAAGTTCACAGTTCCCACCAGCCTCGGGCGAACGACATGTAGAGCTGGATTCCGAACATCGTCAGCAGGTACCCGTAGATGATGATCTGCAGGATGATGAGCGCCTTCTTGCGCTTCTTTTCCTTCTGGTCAACCATGTCGTCGAATCCTTCCTAGAGTCGGTGCTGTCGGCATCGGCGAGGCTGGCCGCAGCCACCTCGCGCAGTCCTTCGGTGATGGCGCCGTCGCTGGACAGCGGAGCGAGAATGCACGCCTCGGCGGCTTCCAGTTCTGTTGCGCCCGCTGCGATCAGCTGGGCAGCGGTGACCAGAACGCGGGTCGACGGCGGCTCGAAGTGGAACGCATCGTCCGCGGTCCTGATCGCGGTAGCGCACCGGACCAGCCGCTGGGCCGACGGCAACCCGATGCCCGCCTCGGCGACGATCACCTCGGCTTCGCGGTCCGGCGGCAGATACCGCATCGGCAGCGTGACGAAGCGTTGCCGGAACGACGGTTTGAGCTCCTTCAGTGAACTGCGGTAGGCCGGGTTGTAGGAGCACACGAGCATGAAAGCCTCTGGCGCCTGGACGACTTCGCCTGCACGGTCGAGGTAGAGCGTGCGCCGGTGGTCGGTGAGGGAGTGCAGGACGGCCAGGGAGTCGTGCCGTGCCTCGACCACCTCGTCGAGGTAGCAGATCGCGCCGGCCTTGACGGCCCGGGTGAGTGGTCCGTCGGTCCACGTGACGTCGCCGCCGGTGACCATGAATCGGCCCACGAGGTCGGAGCTGGTCAGGTCGTCATGGCAGCTGATGGTGACGACGGGGCGGCCGCAGCAGTGTGCCCATGTGCTCGACCAGCCGGGTCTTCCCGCACCCGGTGGGGCCGGTGAGCATCACGGGCAAGCGCTGACGGTAGGCCTGCTCGAACAGCTGAACTTCATTGCCGTTCGCGTAATAGGTACTGGTCGGCTGGCTCATGCGCAATCCGCCTCCGGCTTTTTGCTCTTCATGCTGCTACCAGCTCCCTGTGGACGTGGGCGAGGACGCGGGGGAGGTCTTCGACCCGCCGGATCCGTTGGGATCGGCGCGGTCCGAACACCTCCGGGAGTGGGTCGACTCGGACAGGCCCGATGCCGACGTAGTACATGGAGACGCCGGCGTCGTTGGCTTCCTCGACAGCGTGGGCCGCGTCGGCCCAGGCGTAGCGGCCCTCGTAGCCTTCGTCGGAGATCAGGCCGTCGCCGATGACGATGAGCAGACGCCGTTCCGACGATTGGGCGAGGAGGCGGCTCGTCATGTGACGAAGCGGGGCGCCGAGGCGGGTGTATCCGCCGGTGGACAGGCCGAGGCCGCCCGGCGGGACGAATCGGCGTTCCGGGAAATCCTTGAGGCAGCTGACTTCCACGCGATGCCGCGTGTTCCCGGTGAAGGTGAAGATCCCGTGCCGTTCGCGGGCCGTTGTCATCGCGCGGGACAGCGCGTCGGCGCAGGCGAGTTCCAGCTTGAAGATGGTGCCGCCGTGCACGCCCAGTGACGAGCTGCCATCGAGGAGGAGTGCTGTTGTGACGTCGCGGCTGGTGGGCAGCAGTTCGCGGAAGATGCGTGGCTCGACGGCCTCCCCGGTGGTGACGTCGATGTAGTGATCGACGTACTGGTCGACGTCGAGTCGGAGCCATCCTCCAGTCGGTTCTTCATCGCGCGGTGGGTACTCTCCTCGAACCACTTTCGGACGTCGGCGGCGATGGCACCGGGCGCCCCGGTACGGCCGTCGTGTGGCCGCTCGAGCACGGCGACGTGATCCGGCATGAAGCTCTTCGTCCATGCGTTCCACTCCGGATAGGGGATCCCCGGACGGTGGTCGGGGGTGATGTCGAGGTCGTTGTCCTGTGGGCGGCTCGGGGGTGGCAGGTTGGGATTGCGGACTCCGCCGTCACCACCGGCGGGGACAGAATGTGGCTGCGGTGCCCGCTTCTGGTTCGTGGTCCACGGAAATCGTGCCGAACGTGCGGCGCAGCTTGTCGGACAAGCTCTGCGGCATCGTGTGGGACTTCGGGAGCATTCCCAGCAGTGGGTCGACGACGAGCGGCTGTTGAGTGCGGGCCAGCGCGACCGCCCGGTTGAGCATCTCCTCGGCGTCCATGTCGGCCGGCGCGACCTCCAGGTCAGGAAGAAGGCGCCGCATCTCTGTGAGCAGCCCCGGCCAATTGGCAGCGACCCACCCCAGGGCGACACCGGCCTCGACGAGCGCGAGCGCGCTCAGTTCGCGGCCGGACAGCTCGTTGAGTCGGTAGTCGGCGAGCCGATCCTTGGACGGCGAACACTGCAGCGCGACACCACATGTCAACGTCCGGCGGGTCCACTCTCGGTGCGTCGCCGGGTACGGGACATGGACGACGTCGAGCATGGAACTCAGGCCGAAGCCACGGTGTTGCCCGGTCACGAGGCGAGCGCCGGTCGCGGCGCTGCTCGCTCAGCGCGACCGCGGTCAGCAGCGCAACTGCGCTCGATCGCCATGGCGTGGGCGTCGGAGAGTTCGGACATCGTCTGTGTCAGGCCTCAGAAGGTGCCGATATTGGAGAACATCCAGTACCAGAACCAGATGATCAAGCCGGTGCCGCCCCAGGCGGCCACATAGCGGAGTATCTCCCAAATCCAGCGGCCACTGTCAGATCTCCTCGTCAGTAAGTTTCGGATGTTATCATCGGATCTCCAGTCCTCGCCGTGCGGTGATGATCAGGTTGGCCAGCATCGTGTCGCGGTTCTCGCTGTTGGCGGTGGTGGTCAGCACGCCGTAGATCCCCAGCAGGAAGAACGCCCCGCTGTAGAACGCGTCGACCTCGGGATGCACCTCGCCGTCGCCGCGGGCACGTTCGATCTCGCGGACCAGCAACACGATCACCGGGTGGTCGGTCCACTCGTCCTCGGTGGGTCGCGACGGTGAGAAGTGCAGCGCAAGAAGTTCTTTGAACAGAAGCGGGCCGAGGCGCTGCTCCAGGCGGGCCACCAGGTGGACGAGTTCGGTCAGCGCCGTCGCGAGATCATGGGCGCCGTCGAGAAAGCGGGCGAATTCGGTTGCCATGCGTGTCTCTTCGCGACTCTCCAGTTCCAGCAGAACGTGCTCCTTGCTGGGGAAGTGGAAGAAGAAGGTTCCGTGGGCGACGCCTGCGGCGGAGACGATCGCGCTGACATCCGCGCCGGCCATGCCCGACGCCTGGAACTCGGCGATCGCCGCGCCGAGTATCCGTTCCCGCGTCTGCAGGCGGCGCAACATGCGCGCCGACTGTCTTGACCTGTGGCGTCATGGTCTGCTCTTTCTAGCCCAATTACTGATTACAGTCAATGAGTCAAGTCATCTGAGTCAGTCGGAGAAGATCTCGCGGTTGACCGAATGCAGGTACGGGATCGCCAGGAACGGGGTGATGTAGAAGATGTCGTAGAGCCACCAGCCGACGACCGGCAGCACGACGCCGGCGAAGCGGACATCGGCGAACATCGTCATGTTGAACACATACAGCGACCAGATGACGATCCCCATCCAGCAGGTGATGATCATCCACTGGTGGCCCCACCGCTTCATCTGGAGGAAGCCGATGGCTGCAGCGATCCGCATGGTGAAGACGGTGAGGATCATGCCGACTTCCATGGCCTTTTCGCCGGGACCCGCGGCCCCGCCCAGCCAGAGCTCGTTGTAGTGCCAGAAGTAGCCGGCATCGAACATTGCTCCCCAGCCGTTCAACAGGATTCGGGCGAGGATGGTGTGGTTGGCAACCAGGTCCAACGCCCAGCCGACAGTGTTGATGGCGGCGTCGATGATGACCAGATAGCCGATCAGTGTGACCAGCATCGGGCGCACGGACAGCCCATCGCGTTGGGCCTTGCGGAGGAGCCAGACGCCGCGCAGAAAGAGCGGGAGGCCGAAGATGCCGAGCGCCGCCGTGCCGATGAGCAGGCTGCCGGAGATGAGCCATTTGTCGGCCTGGCGCTGAGCGCGCCGTGAGGCTTCCATGTGCTCGTCGAGCCCGCTCGGCGACGGCGGCGATGCGGTGTCCCGGCCGCCGCCACGGATCGAACCGAACGTTGGCAAGTTCATGCAGGCTGACTATAGTCAACGAACCGAGGTAGTCAATCGGCTGCTTTCGGCAGAACTGGACGACAGCACCTCAACGGGGAGGAACGCCATGGCAATGGAGCAGTTCGGACTGGAAGGTCAGGTCGCGATCGTGACCGGCGCCGGAAAGGGCGTCGGGCAGGGCATCGCGCGGGTGCTGGCGGAGGCGGGTGCCACCGTCGTCGGCACGGCGAGAACGGAATCCGACATCGTCGGAACCATCGCCGGGATCGAAGAAGCGGGCGGCAAGGGCGTGGCGGTCGTCGCCGACGCAATGAGCCGGCCGGACGGCGAACGTGTGGTGAACACGGCGATGGAACGGTTCGGACGCATCGACATCCTGATCAACAATGTCGGCGGTTCGACTTACGCACGGTTTCTCGACATCACCGACGAGGACTTCAGGCACACGTTCGACTGGTGTGTCACATCGGCGTTCATCATGAGCCAGCTGGCGGCGCCCCACATGATCGAGGCCGGGCGGGGGTCGATCGTCAACATCTCGTCGGGCTCGGCAAGATTCGGAATCCGTGCGCTGACGGCCTACTGCGTCGCCAAGGGCGGGCTGGAGGCGCTGACCCGGGCCATGGCGCAGGAGCTGGCGCCCAAGATCCGGGTGAACGCGATCGCGTTGGGTTCCTTCGCGACCGACGGTTTACAGGGAAGCCTTGACTTGATGCCCGGGTCGTTGGAGAAGATGAACGAGGCGACGCCGTTGCATCGCCTCGGCGACGTGGAGGACCTCGGGAGGTTGTGCGTGTATCTGTCCACGCGCGACTGCTACGCGACGAACGCAATCTTCCACGTGGACGGCGGTATCGACTCGAACAACTCGCCGTTGCCGATTCCCGACTACTGAGCTAAGAACAGGTCCCAACGATGCGCAGAGTGGTTCAGTTCTCCACGGGCAATGTCGGTCAGCACTCGCTGCGGGCGATCATCGGCCGCCCCGATCTGGAGTTGGTCGGCGTGCACGCGGCCAACCCGGACAAGATCGGGCGTGACGCGTCCGAGCTGTGTGGGCTCACCGAGCCGACAGGAATCATCGCGACCGACGACATCGACGCACTGATCGCGCTGAAGCCCGATTGCGTGGTCTACACCGCGCTGGGCGAGACCCGGCCGATGGAGGCGATCGAGCAGATGTCGAAGCTGCTCGCCGCAGGGATCAACGTCGTCGGGACGTCGATGGTGTGGCTGGTGACCCCGCGTCAGGCCGACGACTGGCTGCGGGTGCCGTTGGAGCAGGCCTGCGCGGCGGGCAATTCCACGCTGTATGTCAACGGGATCGACCCGGGCTATTCGGGGGACACCGCGGTGCATGCCGCGCTGAGCCTGGTGACCCGCGCCGAGTCGGTGGCCGTCAAAGAGGTTTTCGACTACGGCAATTACGATGACTACGAATACACCGGCACAGCAATGGGTTTCGGCACCACCCCGGACGACGATCTACCGATGGCCTTCCAGCCGGGAGTCATCACGTCGATGTTCGGTGGCCTGGTGCACAATCTCGCGCACCACCTCGATGTGAAACTGGACGAGGTTCGGCAGCGTACGAGCCCTGGTACACCGACAAGCGGATCGAATGCACGATGATGACCGTCGAGCCCGGACAGCTGGCCGGGGTGCGGTTCGCGGTCGAAGGGGTGCGCGACGGCGTCCCGATCATCACCGTCGAACACACCACCCGGCTGACGCCGGCGGCGGCGCCGGAGTGGGACTATCCGCCCGACGGCCAGTCCGGGGTGCACAAGGTGATCGTCGAGGGCGAGCCGCGCATCGAGGTGAGCACCCACCTGTCCCATCCGGTGCTCGATGTGACCGACGCCGGATGCGTCTCGACGGCGGCCAGGGCGGTCAATGCGATCGACTGGGTCTGCGGCGCGCCCGCGGGATTGGCTGCCCTCGAGGACATTCCGCCGACGGCGATGATCCGCGGGCTGATGTGGTGAGCACGGTCCGGCGGTAGCCGGAGTTTCGTCACCTGGGGCCTAGACGTTGCCGCAGAGGCGGGACCGCTTTGTGGAGGCGGCAGTCAGCGGCATCTCGATGGGCGGTCTGGTTAAGGGCGTCCCCGAACGGGCATAGTGTGATGTAGACCACAACTTGAAAAGGATGAACAGATGGCGACCAACTCTCAAACAAAGCGGCCGAGCAGCGGCGCCAGGAAGGCCGGTGCTGGTAGTCGGTCGACGGCCGCGCGGAAACGCACGGCATCGGCCAAGGCTCGGCCGGCAACGCGACGCCGCTCCGGTGCGTCGGCAGCGACATCGTCGGGCAGATCGAAGTCCACCCCGCCGATCGCGAGTGTGGCAGCGGCGCAAAAGGTTCTGGCCACGGTCGAACGCCGTGAGAAGTCTCTGCAGTCAGCCCTGCAACGACAGAAGAAAACGCTCAAGAAGCTCAAGAAGGCCACCAAGAACCATCGCGACACCCTCAAAACCTTGAGATCAGACCTGAAGGAGGTCGCCAAGTCACGCAAGTCGGCCCGTTCTTCGCTATCGAGTTCCTAGGGCGAAGATTCTGAGCAAGCTTGCGCCGTGCAGGATTACGGAGGCGCGCGCGGTCGTCGGCGGATCGATCGGCCGGCTCACCAGTACCCCGGACCGGCCAGGTCTCTACGGCCCGGGAAGGTAATGCGACAGATCGACCGCGCAGACGGTGTGTGTCCCGGGTAAGCCCTTGAGCTCCAACTCATCCGGTGCGTCAAAGCTGATGCCGTCGAGTTCGCCGACCGATTCCCGCACCGCGTCACTGACGAGGATCTGTCCGCCGTCGGCGAGGTCGGCGACCCGCGACGCGATGACGACGTCCAGTCCGAACAGGTCGTCACCTCGTCGCACCGACGTGCCGACGTGCGCGCCCATCCGCACCCGGATGCCGTCCCAACGATCGGTGTCTTGTCCCAGCGCGCGCTGCACGGCGACGCAGCAACGGACCGCGTCGACCGGCTCGGAGAACGCGATCATGAACCCGTCGCCCTGGTTCTTCACGACGTGACCGTGGTGTTCGGCCACGCACCGTCTGATCAGCGTGTTGTGCCGCTCGAGAACCTTCACCCACTCGTGATCGCCGAGCGAGGCATTGCGTTCGGTGGAGCCCTCGATGTCGGAGAACACGAGAACGACCCGTCCGTCCGCGGAGACGACCCGCGCCAGGTCGGGCCGTTCGATCCGAGCCCAACCCGCGAGATCCTCGATCGAACTGCGCACCGACCCGCCGAGACTCTTGCGCATGATCGCATCCGCGGTCTGCACGGTGTTCATCACCGTCTTGACGGCAAGGGGGGCCACGCCCAGTGGTTTACGCCTGCGGTGGGGCTTATCCTCACGGCGCTCGCGATCCAGCGCCCGGCGAGTCGACGCCAGGGACCGCCGCGACACGATCAGCACCACGCCGAGCGCGATCAACCCAGCCGTCTCAAGCAGGATCACGATCCAAAGAGCGACGGTCACCCGATGATTGTGGGGGATCGCCACGGTGCGCGGTAGGGATAGCCCTACCCTGAAGACGCAGGCGCACCGGATGGGAGCGACGGCGACACATGCCTAGCGTCGAACGCATGAGCACCGCCTACACATCTGTCGACACCGAGCGGCCGGAGCGAATCGGCTTCGTTCGTCAGCTCGGCGTCGACACCGGCTACGTCCTGCTCGGATTCCCGCTCGCCATCGTGGGTTTCTGCGTCATCGTGACCGGGCTGTCGGCAGGGCTCGGCACTGCTCGTCATCGTCATCGGGCGTGCCTGTGCTCGCCGGCACGCTTGTTCGCCGCCCGCTGTCTTCGCCGACATCGAGCGGCTGCGGATCCCCGCCGTGCTGCGCCGGCCACTGATCCGGCCGACCTACCGGGCGGCCGAGCCGGGTGCCGGCGTCTGGAAGCGGATCGTCACGCCACTGACGCAGAGCCAGTTCTGGCTCGATCTCACCTACGGCATCCTGCATTTCCCGATCGCGGTGGCGACGTTCAGCGTCGTGGTCAGCTGGTGGGCGTCGGCGATCGGCGGCACGCTGACCATCGCCTGGGACTGGAGCATTCCGCGCGGCCCGGACAACACCTCGCTCGCCCAGCTGATCGGGCTCGGCGACAGCGCCTTCGCCCGGATCGGTTTCCAGACCGCCATCGGTCTGGTCTGCCTGGTCAGCCTCCCGCTCGTGGTGCGGGGGTGCGCGCTGATCTCGGCCGGCTTCAGCCGCCTGCTGCTGACCGGGGTGGCCGAGATGCGCCAGACGATCACCGTGCTGACCGAGCAGAAGGCGGCCGCGGCCTCCGCCGAGGCGACCGCGCTGCGCCGGCTGGAACGGGATATCCACGACGGGCCGCAACAGCGGCTCATCCGGCTCGCGATGGACCTCAGCCGCGCCCGCCAACACGTGGACGGCGACCCGGACGTGCTGCGCGCCGCACTCGACGAGGCGGTCACCCAGACCCAGGAGACCCTCGACGAGCTGCGGGCGCTGTCCCGCGGCATCGCGCCGCCGGTGCTCACCGACCGCGGCCTGCCCAGCGCGCTGGCGGCACTGGCCGTGCCGGTGCACGGTCCCGGTCGAGCTGACCGTCGACCCCGACCTCGGCACGCCGGCGGGCCGGCTCGACGCGGCGGTCGAGACCGCCGCGTACTTCGCGGTGGCCGAGGCGCTGACCAACGTCGCCAAACACAGCGGCGCGGCGAACTGCTGGGTCACGCGTGGCGAACGGGCCGAGCCGGATCGGCGTCGAGATCGTCGACGACGGTGACGGCGGCGCGCACCTGGCGAAGGGGCACGGCCTGTCCGGCCTCGCCGACCGGGTGCGGGCGGCCGGTGGCACGCTGACCGTCGTGAGTCCGCCGGCGGCCCGACGACGATCGGGGTGGCGCTGCCGTGCTGAGAGTCGTGGTGGCCGACGACTCGGTGCTGCTGCGGGAGGGCCTCGTTCGGCTGCTGACCGAGAACGGCCACGAGGTCGTCGCCGCGGTCGGTGACGGCCCGTCGCTGGTCGAGGCGATCGACGGAACACCGGCCGGACGTCTCGGTGGTGGATGTCCGGATGCCGCCGTCGCACACCGATGAGGGGCTGCGGGCCGCGGTCGAGGCGCGCCGGCGGGTGCCCGGCTCGCCGATACTGGTGCTGTCCCAGTACGTCGAGGTCTCCTATGCCGACGATCTGCTGGCCGACGGGGCCGGCGCGATCGGCTATCTGCTCAAGGACCGGGTCGCGGCGATCACCGATTTCCTCGACGCGGTGGACCGGGTGGCCTCCGGCGGCACGGTGCTCGACCGGGAGGTGGTGGCGCAGCTTCTGGTCCGGCGCCGGCGGGACGACCCGCTGCGCGAGCTGACCGCAGCGGGAGCGCGAGGTGCTGGCGCTGATGGCCGAGGGCCGCTCCAACACGAACATCGCCCGCACCCTGGTGGTCAGCGACGGCGCGGTGGAGAAGCACGTCCGCAACATCTTCGCCAAGCTGGGGCTGCCGCCCGACGACGGGCAGCACCGCCGCGTGCTGGCGGTGCTGGCCTACTTACGGGGGTAGAAACGTTGCGGCGCTACATTTCGCGGAACGCGGTTTGCCAAGTCCAGCGCTAGTCCTCGACGTCTGGCGTGCACTTGCTTACGGCTTCGATGAGCCACTCGCCCCCGAAAGTGATGGAGGCTTCATGGGAGGCGTAGATCATCCAGTTGAGCTCACGATCGAACCAATACCCCTCGCCATCGGCGTCGTAGGAGAAGTACGTGGCCTCGAGGTCCAACTCGTGGTTGTCGCCGGACTCACGGATCTCGAAGATCCGGATGAGGCCCTGGGCGGACAGGAGCGAGCGGATCGCCTGCTGCTGCCCCAGTACGACATCCCACCAGTCGGTGTGCAGCGTCAGACAGTGGTCTTGTCGACCTGGATCGTCGGCGTACCCGCCGTGCCACTGCCCCCATCGCTGTTCGAATGTCTCGGAGAGCGCCTGAGATTCTTTGGGCAGGAGGACGCGGCGGTACGGCAACGGCGGACAGCTTCGCCAATCGTCTTCATCGGACTGCTTGATGAAGTGGACGAAAACACGACGCTCCTCGGTGATCGCTGTCTCTGACAGAATGGCTTCCAGCACGTTCCATCGGGCAATGCAGTGCTCGGCTTTGTCGGTTAAAAGTCCTGCCGCCATCAGGTGCTCGGACCTGATTCATCCCGGCCAAACGCGTTCTCCGCTCTAGGCATCACTACTGCGACGTACCGTAGCGTGGTTCACCCTTCAGTACGAACGGATTTCGTTGCCGTACGCGTGGTCGGCCAGACCCCGGCAGTACCACGCCGATCTTCGCGACGGCCGGACTCGACACGCATACCGAGAGCCGAGAATGTCACCATCGATCCAGCAGTTGGCGAGCCTCGGCGGCGCATGTCTGCGATGACATCAGCAGCGTCCCGCACCGATTTCAGCAGCGCGACACCCTGTCCGGCGTTGACCCCGTATGCCTTGTCCTCCCCAGCCGCGAGTGTGGAAGCCAACCTGGCGCGCTCCTCGGTGTCGGCAGCGAGCTCGTCTTCCCTTCCGTTCCAACGGTCGACAATCGCGTCACGAACCACCCGTTCAGGTAGGTCCCGCGGCCACGAATATCCCTGCACGACATCAAAAACACGAGTGGTGACGGTGTCGGTGTCGCCCGCATCGATGAGAACGCGCCGCGCAGGCTGCGGAGTCAAGCTCTCGGTGCAGGCGGCGAAGGCGGTCCCGATCCACGCCGCGGACGCGCCCGCGGCGAGGACAGCGGCCAGCGCCCGCCCCGACGAGATTCCCCCTGCGGCGAGGACCGGAACCGACAGCTCGTCAAGGATCTCGGCCAGCAGAGGTAGCGTGCCGACCCGCGGCGCCCCGTGCCCGCCGGCTTCGGCGCCGCGAGCGATCACCACGTCCACCCCGGCGTCGACCGCGCGGTGGGCCGCCCGTAGATCGCTCACCTGGACCGCAGTCAGCACGCCTGCGTCGTGCGCGTGGCGAACCCAGTGCCACGTGTCGCCGAAACTGACCGACAGCAGTGTCGGTCGGGCCGCCAACGCGGTGGGCAGGAGTTCCGGCTGCTCCGCGAGTGCCCAGTCCACCAGGCCGACACCGAAGGGAAGGCCGACGTCCCGGAGCTGACGCAGCTCGACATCGAGACGTTCGACGGTTCCTGCACTGCCCATGCCGACCATGCCTAGCCCGCCGGCGCGCGACACCGCCGCGGCCAATGCTCCGCCGGCGGCACCCCCCATGGGTGCGTTCACGATTGGCACCCGAAGGCCTATCGATCGTGACCAGTCGGTAGAGAGCGCTGGGATCACAACGGGGACACTACGCCGATCACCGTTTCGCCGAATTCGGTGATCGACTCCGGCAACGCGAAGTCTGCGAACCAGATATAGAAACGTTGTGCACCTTGACTTTCCAGCGCTCGAAAAATGTCGTCTCAGTGCGCCGGCGTCACCGCATACGAGTCCTGAACCCAGGTGACCGAAGCGGCGACGTGCCTTGTCGGTGACGGTATCGCCGTCCTGACCGTGCCGGACGAAGCCCACCATCTGCTGTACGGAGGCTCGCGCCGACCCGATCTTCGGCAGGAACTCCGGCAGCCGGTGGACGTACGTGGCAGGCAGATTCCACCAGTCGGCGTAGCGGCGGACCAGGTCGAGCATCCGCGGACCGACGCCGCCGAGCACGATCGGGATCGGGTCGGTGGGGGTCGGCACTTGTGCCACGTCGCCGCCGTCAGACCAGTAGTCCTGCAATGACGCCAGGGTCCGGCCCAACGCGTCGACGCGTTCCCGCGGACTGGCCGTGCTGATGTCGAACTTCGCCAACTCGTCGGCCATCGACCCGGATCCGAGACCGAGCTCGAATCGGCCACCCGAAGCCTCGGCCAGCGTGGTGGCCTGCTTGGCCAACACCGCTGGATGCCGGAATGCGTCGCACAACACGAGATGACCGAGCTTGACGTGCTCCGTCTTGGCCGCGACCCAGGTGGCGACCGTCATCGCCTCCCAGATCGGGCTGGCGGGGGCCATCGGCGTCTCAAGGTGATCCAGGAAGGCGACGCCGTCAAAGCCTGCGGCCTCCGCCGCCTGCGCGCGGACGACGAGATCCTCCAGGCCCATCCGGCTCTGCGGGATATACAGGAACCACTCCGCCATCGATGACTCCTCACGGTTGCAATCGCCGGTGTCGCGGGCTGCGCCCACCTATACTCCGGTCTCGATGGTAACGGCGTTCTCCGTATATGAGAGGCCGTTTCCAACCACAGGAAGGGAGCGTCTCGCGTGGGTGCCTGTGACGGCAAGGTCGCGTTGGTTACGGGAAGCAGCCGGGGTCTGGGCAAGGCCATAGCGCAGCGGCTCGCTGCCGAGGGGGCGACGGTCGCGTTGACGGCCCGCACTCTCGATGCTGACGCCAGATACGACGGCTCGCTCGTCCAGACGCGTGACGAGATCGCGGCATCCGGCGGCAATGCCGTTGCGATTCAAGCGGATCTGTCGGTAAGCGAGGACCGCGACCGGCTTTTCACCGAGGTGGTCGCCGCGGTCGGGGCGCCCGACATCCTCGTCAACAACGCGGCGGTGACGTTCCTGCGGCCACTCGATGGATTCCCCGAGCGCCGGGTCCGGCTGATGCTGGACATGCATCTCCTCGGTCCACTTCATCTCAGCCAACTGGCGATACCCACGATGCGGGAGCGCGGCGCCGGCTGGATCCTGAACCTGACCTCGGTCGGGGGAGACCTGCCCGCCGGACCACCGTTCTCCGACTTCGACGCAACGGCGGGGTTCGGTATCTACGGCACGGTGAAGGCGGCACTCAACCGGCTGACCAAGAGTCTCGCCGCCGAGTTGTACGCCGACGGCATCGCCGTCAACGCGGCTGCACCGTCGGATCCCGTCGCGACGCCTGGTGCCGGGACGCTCGATCTGGCCAAAACCGACACCGAGGACATCGCACTGATCACCGAGACCGCCTTCCGGCTGTGCAGCGGTGACCCCAGGACCATGACGGGGCGGATCGCGCACACCCAGCCGTTCCTCCGCGAAATCGGTTGGCTGAGTGACTGATCACGACCTGACGGAGTTCCGAACGCGGCTTTCGGCACAGGGCTTCGTCGACGTGCGCCCGGTCGCGGGAGGAGCCTCGAGCCTCACCTATCGGGCTCTGCTGGCTGACCGCCCGGTGATCGTGAAGGCGGCGCCACCGGGGCGCCCGGCCGTCGGCCACCGCGACGTCCTTCGGCAGGCGCGGATGATCGAGGCGCTGAGGGCGACCGACGTGCCCGTTCCCGAACTGTTGTGGGTAGACCCGGGCGATCCGCCGGATGTGCCCCCGGTGTTCGCGATGTCGTTGATCGAGGGCGAGTCCTTCGAGCCGTTGTTCGACCCGCCTGAGGGGCCACGCGATAGCGTTGTGCGCCAACGCTATGTCGCAGCTGCCCGAGTGATGGCGCAGTTGCACGGTATCGATCCCACGACGCTGGGGCTCGGCGACCAGGACGTGGTCGATGCCTCCGCCGAGATCGACCGGTGGTGTGCCACGTTGGACACTGTCGACCAGCAACTGGTTCCGGGATGGATCGACGTTCGCGACGCACTGCGCGCGACGGTGCCCGGCGGGGTCCGCCCGGCCGTCGTCCACGGGGACTTCCGGCTCGGGAACCTGTTGGCGCGGGGCGAGGCGATCGCCGCCGTGATCGACTGGGAAATCTGGTCGATCGGTGATCCACGCATCGACGTCGGGTGGTTCCTGATCAACGCCGATCCCGAGACCTACGGTATGGCAACGCCATACGTCGACATCGTCCCGCCCGTCGACGATCTCGCGCGGTGCTATACCGACGCGGTGGGTGGCGGAGTTCCGGGCCTCTCGTGGTTCATGGCGCTGGCGTGCTTCAAGTCGACGGCCACATGGTCACTGATCGTCAAGCACAATCGGCGTCGCGCGACGCCGCGGCCGGAGATCGACGCGATGGCACACGTCTTGCCCAGGCTGCTCCAGCGGGCAGTGACGCTGCTGGGTTAGGTGCGGGGTATCCCGGCGAGCTTGTCGGCGAACTTGGCCTCGGCGGCGTCGCGCAACCGCAGCAGATGCTCCGACGGAAACGCGTCAGGCGCTGGTTCGACCCCGTTGAGCAGAAGCCGCGCGAGGGTGACCTTATGCACCTCGGTCGGCCCGTCGGCCAATCCAAGGACGAATGACTCGGTCAGGTATTGCACGAACGGCATCTCGTGCGACGTGCCGAGTGATCCGTGGATCTGCAAGGCACGGGCTGACACGTCGTGCAGCACCTTCTGCATCATCGCCTTGACCGCGGAGATGTCGGCGCGCACCGCCTTATAGTCGTTGTATTGATCGATCTTCCAGGCGGTTTGGAGGGTCAGAAGCCGGAACGCCTCGATCTCCATCCAGGAGTCGGCGATCATCTCCTGGACCATCTGTTTGTCGGCGAGCACGCTGCCCTGGGTGTGTCGGGACACCGCACGTTCGCAGATCATGTCGTAGATCCGGCGCACCAAACCCACGGTGCGCATCGCGTGGTGGATGCGGCCACCACCGAGGCGGGTCTGAGCCACCACGAAGGCGCCGCCGCGCGGGCCGAGCATGTGGTCGTCCGGCACCCGGACGTTCTCATAACGTACGTACCCTTCGCGACCGCCGCCGCCCACCGGCTGGTAGCCGAGGCCGACGTCACGCAGCACGTTGATTCCCGGGGTCTCCGCGGGGACGACGAACATCGAATACCGTTGGTAGGGCGGCGCGTCCGGGTCGGTCATCGCCATCACGATGATGAACGACGCCATCGACGCAAAGGACGAATACCACTTCTCCCCGTTGATCACCCAGTGGTTGCCGTCCTGGACCGCGGTGGTGGTGAACACCTTGGGGTCGGCGCCGCCCTGAGGCTCTGTCATCGAGAAGCAGGAGATGATGCGGTTGTCGAGCAGTGGCTCGAGGTAGCGCTGCTTGAGCTCCGGTGTCCCGTAGTGGGCGAGGATCTCGCTGTTGCCGGAATCGGGAGCCTGCGACCCGAAGACGATGGGTGCACATTCGGATCGCCCGAGGATCTCGTTGAGCAGAGCGAGCTTCATCTGCCCGAAGCCGGGGCCGCCGAGGTGGGCGCCGAGGTGGGTGGCCCACAGACCGCGGTCCTTGACGATCTGCTGCAGCGGCGGGATCAGCGCCTGGCGGATCGGATCGTTCAGATCGTGCGACTCCTTGACGACCATGTCCACGGGTTCGCACTCGGTACGCACGAAATCGTCCACCCAGGCGAGCTTTTCCGCCCACTCGGGATCGGTGGAGAAATCCCATGCCATCAGTTCGTCCTTCCGGTCACGAGGACCACTTCTGCCGCAGTTCGGCGGCTTCGTCGGTGGCGTGGGTCAGCACCTGGTTGCGGTTCTCCAGCTCCATCGCGGACGCCAGGTCGGGCATCGGTGTTGGCCTGCAGGGCACGTTTGGTCATTGAACGCCCAGCGGTGCGAGTGGCCGCGATCCGGGCGGCCAGCTCGCCGGCACGGGTCGAGCAGCCGGTCGGGTCGACGAGTTCGCTGACCAGCCCGCGGCGATCAGCCTCCTCGGCGGTGACGGTGCGGCCGGTGAGCATCCAGTCGGCGGCCACGCTCGTGCCGACGATGCGGGGCAGGTGGTAGCTCATGCCCATCTCGGCGCCGGACAGGCCGAGCAGAATAGCGGCATTGCCGAATGTTGCTGCCGTGGCGCTGATTCGGATGTCAGAGGCCAGGCACAGCGCCAGGCCGGCGCCGACACACGGACCGTTGACAGCGGCGACGACGGGTTGTGGCAGCGTCGCGGATGGCCTGCGGCAGCGCGGCCATGGCCTCCTGGAATCGCAGCCGGTCGATGGCGGGGTCGGCGGCGTCGAGCATGCCGGGCCCGAAGTCGCGTACGTCGATGCCGGAGCAGAAGCCCCGCCCGGCGCCGGTCAGGACGACCGCTTTGACGTCGTGGTCGTCTCTGAGTCGCCGCGAGTGCGGCGATGAGTTCGTCGCGCAGAACCTCGTTGATCGCGTTGAGCCGGCCGGGCCGGTTGAGTCGTCAGGACGGCGACGCCGTCGGCCGACGTCGACCCGAGTGTCTCGGTCACGTTCAGACCCGCTCGATGATGGTGGCCGTGCCCATGCCGCCGCCGGTGCACATCGTCACCAGCCCGGTGGTGAGGTCGCGGCGCTCGAGCTCGTCGAGGACGGTTCCGATGAGCATGGCGCCGGTGGCCCCGATCGGATGGCCGAGCGCGATCGCGCCGCCGTTGACGTTGACGCGGTCGGGATCGAGGTCGAGGTCCCGAATCGTCTTGAGCGGCACGGCGGCGAAGGCTTCGTTGATCTCCCAGAGATCGATCGTCGCGCGCGTGCATCCCTGCCTTGGTCAAGGCACCGCTGGGCGGCGGGCCCGGGTGCGGTCAGCATGATGATGGGCTCGCGACCCGACCGCGGCGGTCGCGCGGATCCGTGCGCGCGGCGTCGACGCCGTGCGCCTTCAGCCAATGCTCGGAGACGACGGCCACGGCGGCGGCGCCGTCGACGACGCCCGAGGAGTTGCCCGCATGGTGGACATGGTCGATGGCTCGATGTCCGGGGTAGCGATCGAGGCAGATCTGCGTCGAAGGTCCGGCCCTCTGCGTCGGCGGACGCGGTCCCCATCTGGGCGAAGGCAGGCTTCAGCGCGGCGAGCTTTTCGACGGTCGTGCCCGGCCGTGGATGTTCGTCGCTGCTCGAGCAGCGTCGCTCCGCTCGGCATCGGTGACCGCGATGACGCAGCGATCGAACCGGCCCTCGGCGATCGCCTGCCGCGGCGCGCCGCTGGCTCTCACGGCGAACGTGTCGACATCGGTCCGGCTGAAGCCTTCCAGCGTGGCGATGAGGTCGGCGGAGATGCCCTGTGGCACGGTCGGGTACAGCGGCCCGGAAGTCGGGGTTGCCGCCGTCGATGGTCGACGGACGCCGACGCTGAGGTCCCAGCGGGACATCGGACTCGACGCCGCCGGCGACCACCAGGTCCTGGTGCGCCGGCTGCGACCGCCCATGGCCGCGACGGTGATCGCTTGCTGTGCCGGATCCGCAGAAGCGGTTGAGCGTCATGCCCGGCACGGTCTCAGGCCAGCCGGCGAGCAGGACGGACAGGCGGCCGATGTCGCCGTCGTGGTCGCCGGCAAGGATGCCGTTGCCGGCGATGACGTCGTCGACCTCGGCAGGGTCGAATCCGACCGCGGGTCGCCAGCGCCGGAGGCACTGCGCGAACAGCTCCTGTGGATGGACGTCGTGCAGCGCGCCGTCAGGGCGGCCCTTGCCGCGCGGCGTGCGGACGACGTCGACGATCCACGCGTCGATGAGGAACTCCTATCGCTTCGAGGCCAGAGATGAGAATTATGTTCTCATGTCGGGTGTACGTCCATGACGATATTTGAGAACGCATTCTCGGGGCGGGCGGGGGCGGGCGGTGACGTTTCGGAGCATTCTGCCCGCCGGTGCTGTGCAGTCGCTTAGCATGGCCTCGACGGCGGCTACGGGAGCTGTCCGTCTCAGCCCCTGGAAGTGCGGACCCATGCCACAAACGACCACCCATCCGGGCATCTGCCGGATCTGCTCGGCGCACTGCGGCGTGCTCGCCACCGTGACCGACGGACGGCTGACCAAGGTCACCGGCGACCCCGACAACCCGATGTTCAAGGGCTACACCTGCGCCAAGGGCCGGGCGCTGCCCGAGATCCACAACAACCCGGAGCGCCTGCTGCACAGCAGAAGCGGCGGCCCGACGGCGCGCTACGCGCCGGTCGAGTCCGAGCGGGCGATGGACGAGATCGCGGCGAGGCTGCAGGATCTGATCGACGAGCACGGGCCGCGGTCGGTGGCGCTGTATCTCGGCACCAACGGGCTGCCCTATCCCGCCTCCGCGCTGATGGGCAACGCCTTCATCCGGGCCATCGAGTCGCCGATGTTCTTCACCGCCAACACGATCGACCAACCCGGCAAGCAGATCGCCCTGGCTGCCCACGGCCACTGGCTCGGCGGCGACGTCGACTTCGACGAGGCCGACAGCTGGCTGCTCGTCGGCACGAACCCGTTGGTGTCCAAGGCGATCGGCATCCCGGGCCAGAATCCGGCGCAGAACCTGAAGGCGGCCGTCGAGCGCGGCATGAAGCTCATCGTGATCGACCCGCGCCGGTCGCAGACCGCCGCGCGCGCGGCGATCCACATCCAGCCCCGGCCGGGCGAGGACGTGGCGATCCTGGCCGGCATCATCAACATCATCATCACGCGAGAGGCTGTGCGACCGGCAGTTCCTCGCCGAGAACGTCGACGGATTCGACGACACTGGCCGCGGCGGTGTCCGGCTTCACCCCCGCGTACGTCGCCGAACGCGCCGACGTCCCGGTAGCAGCAGACTCCTCGATGCCGCACGGCTGTTCGCGACGTACGGCACGCGTGGCGGGATGGTGAACGCGGGCACGGGCGCGAACTTCGCGATGCACGGCAGCCTGCTCGAGTACCTGTGCCTGTGTCTGACGACCATCTGCGGGCGCTGGCAGCGGGCCGGCGAGCAAGGTGACGCGGCCGAACACCTTGCTGCCGGCGTTCACCGCGAAGGCCCAGCCGCATCCGCCCTACGAGGGCTGGGGTTACGGCGAGACGGCTGCGGGTGCGCGGGCTGACCGACACCGTGGCCGGAATGCCGACGGCCGCACTGGCCGACGAGATCCTGCTCGAGGGCGAGGGCCAGGTGAAGGCGCTGATCTGCATCGGCGGAAACCCGATGGCGGCGTGGCCGGATCAGCGCAAGACGCATGCGGGCGTTGGAGAGCCTCGAACTGCTGGTCACCCTGGACACGGAGATGTCGCTGACCTCGCGGCTGGCCGACTACGTCATCGCCCCGCTGATGCAGATGGAGACGCCGGCCATGACGATGGGCAGCGAGCTCATCAAGTACTACACCAGCGGCACCGGGATCCCCGCCGCCTATGCGCAGTACGTGCCGCGGCTGGTCGACCCGCCGGCGGGCTCCGACCTGACCGAGGAGTGGCAGTTCTTCCTCGGGCTGGCCAAGCGGATGGAGCTGGAACTGTGGTTCGTGAACTTCTTCGGCGGCGGCGGCGGCAGGTTCATGGAATCGCCGCCGATCGTGCTGAACATGAACGGCGACACCGAACTCACCACCGAGGAACTGTTCGAGCAGATGTGCTCGACGTCGCGCATTCCGCTCGACGAGGTGCGCAGCCATCCGCACGGCAAGATCTTCGACGTCGACGCGGTGGTCGAGGAACGCGACGCCGACTGCACCGCGCGACTCGACGTCGGCAACGAGCCTGTTGCTCGCGAGTTGGCCGAGATCCTGGCCGAGGACTTCCGGCGCCACGCAGGACGACACCGAGTTCCCGTTCCGGCTGATCCCGCGCCGGCACCAGAACTTCATGAACTCGTCGGGCATCACCCTGGCGGCGCTGAACCGCGGCAAGCCGTACAACCCGGCGTACATGCATCCGGACGCGCATGGCGGCGCTCGGACTGGAGTCGGGAGCCGCGGTGGCGGTGACGTCGCCGCACGACAGCATCCCGAGCGTGGTCGAGGCCGACGACACCCTGCGCCGCGACGTCGTCGCCATGCACCACGCCTTCGGCGGATGCCCGCCGAGGACGACGAGTTCCGCGACCACGGGAGCAATGTCGGCCGGCTGGTGCCGACCGACGTCGAATACGACCCCATCACCGGCCTGCCCCGCCAGGGCAACATCCCGGTCAAAATCGCAGCATTGGACGCGGTCCCTTCAACTGAGGACCCCCCTCTGGGCACTCAGAATCGGCTCCCCCGACGGTGACTACGCCAGTTTCGTCACCGGCGTCGCACTGTCCGTCGATGATGTCACTGCGAGGGCGCGCGCAACCATGCCGACCACTTCCTCGCGCGCCTGCGGCCGACCGAAGTAGTAGCCCTGTGCCAGCGCGAAAACCCGCGGTTCGCAGAACGGATGCCTGGTGCGCCGTCTCCACTCCCTCGGCGACAATGGGCAGCGCGAGGGCGTGTGCGAGTCCGGCGACTGCTTGCAACAGTGGCGGCGCGAAAGACGATGTCGACGTTATCGACGCGGTGAATGACCGGTCGAGCTTGAGTAGATCGGCTCGGCATCTTCTGAAGCCTGCTGAGCGATGAATAACCGGTGCCGAAATCATCGACGGCGATCCGGATGCCATGCGCACGAAGCTCGTGCAGTGCGCTGATCGATGACGGCCTGTCGACATCGAGGACGGTCTCGGTGACTTCCAAGATCAGTTGTTCGGTGGGCCAGGCGGTCGAGGCCAACGTTTCGATGACCCGGGCGGCGTATCCTTGTTGAACCAGCTCGAAGTCCGGAAACGTTGACGCTCAACGACAGTCGGAGATCAGGTGACTGGCGCTGCATCCATTGTGCGTCGCGACAGGCGCGCCGCAGCACGTACTGGTCGAGCCGGGCGATCAGATCGTTGTCTTCGGCGACCCTGATCACTTCGCCGGCTTCGAGGTGCGGTCCGAACGCCGGCGTCCACCGCAGCAGCGCCTCGACTCCGATGAGGCCGCCGTGGTCCTCATTCAGGCGGACGATGGGCTGGTATGAGACGTCGATCGTCTCTGCTGTGAGCGCATTGCCGAGTTGTATGGCCAGTGGCGGTAGGTGCGACGACTCGAGCATCGTGCGGTTGCGGCCGATCGATCTCGCCCGGCGCAGCGCGACATCCGCGCGATCGTAAACCGGAGAAGCGGACTCGCCGGTGTCCCATGCGCTCACACCTGCCGAGAATTCTCTGGAGCTGACCGCGCGAAGTCGCTCGGTGAGCGCGAACGCCTCCTGCTCAGTCGAGGCGGGCAGCATCAAAGCGAATCCGTCGTCGCCACGCCGGGCGATGACCTGCCCGGGCTGGAACAAGCCGAGCCACGATGCGGCGAGTTGCTGCATCAACGCGTCGCCGGCGCGGTCGCCGAACTCTTCGTGAATCGCCGCAAAACCGTCGACACAGATGAAGACGACGGCCGGGCCGGATCCTGTGGAATGCGCTCTGCTGATCTCCGCGCCGACTTCACGGTCGAACCCGCGGCGATTGGGCACCCCGGTCGCAAGGTCGAGTTCGGCTTTCGACACGATCCGACCGAGGATCACGACGATCGTTCCGATCGCCGCCGTCGTGCTGGCAGTGACGACTCCAGTCCACCAAGGCACGCCTGCTGCCACACCCAGGGCAGTCATGCTGCATCCGACAGCGAGCCCCAGATACGCCACCGCGGTTGGCCACGCCACGAAGAAGGCGGCGCAGCCGACGAACGCGTACAGCGTCGCGAACGACACGGCAATGGCGCCCGTTGACACCATGACAGACACCGTGATCTGCAGGATGGCGGTGGCGACGAGCAGATGAAACTGCCACAGAGTCACCCGATGTCCGATGGCCAGGACGCAGATGCCGACGACAACGGCGACCGATGCATTGGCGTAATGAACGGCGACACCGTCGAGCACCAGGGCCGTAAGGAGGGCTACGAGAATGCCGACGAACAGGAAACATGCGCCGGCCGTGCGGGCCCACAGCCTCGGGGTGGCGATGCCAGGCCACATCTGAGCACGCTTGACTGAGGCCCAGCGGCCCTGCGCCCACCCCGCGTTCGTCATGGCAGCTGGCAAACTCCTTCCTGGCGAGGGCCCTTCCAGACATCGTAGGTGTGCCACCAGGGGGAGGTTGGAACCGGACAGTCGAGAAACCGGCGATTTCACCCGAGCCGGTCGCGAAGCTCCCTCTTGAGCACCTTGCCGTAGCTGTTCTTCGGCAGCTCGTCGACGAACTCGTAACGCTTGGGCCGTTTGAAGCGGGCGATCCGCTCCAGCAGATGCGCGTCCAACTCGCTGGGCGACGCCTGCCCGACGATGAATGCCACGACCACCTCGCCCCACTCGTGGTCCGGTGCGCCCACCACGCCGGCCTCCAGGACGCCGGGGTGCTCGAGTCAGCACCTCTTCGACCTCGCGCGGGTAGATGTTGCTGCCTCCGCTGATCACCACGTCTTTCGACCGGTCGCGCAGCGTCAGAAAACCGTTCGCGTCGAACGACCCCATGTCCCCGGTGTGCAGCCACCCGTTCTGCAGCGTCGCCTCGGTGGCCGCGGCGTTCTTCCAGTACCCCGACATCACGACGTCGCCGCGGCAGACGATCTCGCCGATCTCGTCGATCGCGTGCCGGTTGTCCGTCCTCGACCCAGCACGGCCACGTCGACTCCCGACCGGGCATACCCGACCGAGCCGAGTACCGCGTCGGCCGCCCATCCGGAATCGGCGATGTGGTCGCGCTGCCGCAGACCGGTGATCGTCATCGGCGCCTCGCCCTGCCCGTACAGCTGGACGAAGATCGGGCCCGAAGGCCGCCATCGCCTTCTTCAGGCTGTCGTACATACATCGGTCCGCCGCCGTATACCACCGTCTTCAGGTTTGCCGGACGCGGACGGCCCGTCTGCACCAGCCGTGCCACCATCGTCGGCGCCAGGAACGCGCTGCAGCCCGGATGGTGGTCGCACAGGTCAAGGAATTCCACGGGCTCGAAGGCCCCCGACGCGGGCACCACCTGCCGAGCGCCTCGCGGAACGTACGGCGGGACGTACAGTCCCGAGCCATGCGACATCGGTGCGCCGTGGATCAGGCTGCAGTTCTCGTCGGGAGTGTCGAAGTCGGCGAGGTGCGACACCGTCATCGCCATCAGGTTGCGGTGCGACAACATCGCGCCCTTCGAGCGGCCCGTCGTGCCGCTGGTGTAGAACAGCCAGGCCAGCACGGCCGGCTCGGTGTTCCGTGGGACGGTCAACGGTTCTGCGGTGCAGCGGCTTCGGTACCCGTCGCTCGCCGATTGTCTCGATCGGCACCGAGGTCAGCGGGCGCCAGCTGCGCGGCGATCTTCGGCGACGCGAACACCAGCGCGACACCGGCGTCGTCGAGGATCTGTTCCATCTCCCTCGGATGCAGTTTGTAGTTCATCGGGACGAACACGCACTCGGCCGCCCAGATCGCGAACATCAGCTCGACGATCTCCGGGCTGTTCTCGCTCGCCACCGCGATCCGCGCACCCGGCCCGAACGCGCGCAGTGAACCGGCAAGCCGCAACGCTCGCTCGCGCAGCTCGCGCCCACGTATGTACTTGGCTGCTCACCGAGATACACCGCACCGCGGCCACCGTGGCGGGCCGCGGTCTGGTCGAGAAGGGAGAACAGCGTTCAACGCGGCCACCCATTCCGAGTTGAGCGCGAAGTCCGACAGGTACTTCGTCGAACTCCACCCGCCGTCGACGACGATGGTCTGGCCGTTGATGAAGCTGCCGCCCTCGGAGCAGAGGAACGCGACCGTCGACGCGATGTCCTCGACCCGGCCCAGCCGCTGCGTGCGGCGTCATCTCGGTGTTGATCTTGCGGAACCGCTCGTCCTCCAGACGGGTGGCCACCATCGGCGTCAACGTCACGCCGGGAGCCACGGCGTTGCACCGGATGCCTTGCGGCCCGTACTGGCAGGCGATGTGGGTGGTCAGCGACGTCAGGCCGCCCTTGGCCGCCGAGTACGCTCCGCCGCGCAGCCCGCCGACTACGGCGAACGTCGACGTCACGTTGATGATCGCCGATCCGGGCTGCATGTGCGGCGATGACGTCGCGTGCCAACCGGAACGGCGCCCGCAGCATGAGATCCAGGAAGTAGTCCAGCGATTCGTCGTCGGTCTCGTGCAGCGGCTTGGGGCTGCCGACGCCTGCGTTGTTGACCAGGAAGTCGATCCGGCCCCACCGTTTCAACGCGGCGGCGACGATGCGCCCGGGCGCGTCGTCGGCGGTCAGATCCACGGCCAGGGTCGTCGATCCGGTCGGGATCGCCGACCGCCTTCTCCAGTTCGGCAAGCCGCTCGGGGTCGCGGCCAGTACCCAGCACGGCCATCCCGCGCTCGGCAAGTGTTGTCGCACAGCCGAACCCGATTCCGCTACTGGCACCGGTGACGATCGCTACCTGCATGTCACGGCACTCCTCTTCGTCAGTTCGCAGCCTCTGATCTGATGCTTCAGCACCTTGCCCGCAGTCGTTCTTGGGCAGCGCGTCCCAGATCACCACCGTTCTGGTGCCTTGAACTTCGCGACGCCACGGCCCAGCAGGAACTCGCGCAAGCTCCGCGACGTCGGGACCGGGCGGTTCCGACGCGACGATCACCGCGCAGGCCCGCTCGCCGGTCCGCGGGTCGGGCAGGCCGACGATGGCGACCTCCGTGATGCTGCGGGTGCGTGACCAGAATGTCCTCGACCTCTTTGGGCGAGATGTTCTCGCCGTTGCGGATGATGATGTCCTTCGCGCGGCCGGTCACGACCAGATAGCCGTCGTCGGTCCAGCGTCCGAGGTCGCCGGTGCGGAAGTACCCCGCGTCGTCGAAGGCGTCACGGGTCGTCATCGGCGTGGAGGTAGCCGGTGAGCATCTGCGGTCCGCGGGCCCGGATCTCGCCGTCGACGAGCGTGACCTCGGCGATGCCGGGCCGGCCGTCGGTGTCGGCGGCGCGGTCGACGTCGTCCAGCGAGCCCACGGTGGTCACGGGCACCTCCGTCGACCCGTACACCCGGGTCACCACGGCACGCTCGAAATAACCTGCGGCACGGCGGATCAGCGACGGCGGCACCGAGGCGCCGCCGCAGATGAACACCTTGAGGTCGGGGAGTCGGGTTTCGGCCCGCTCGGCGGCTGCGAGCAGCCCCACAGGAACGGGCGTCGCCCCGGCCATGTGGGTGCAGCGGTGCTCGAGCATCAGCGCGACGGCGGCATCGGCGTCCCAGCGTTGCATCAGCACCGCCTGGGTGCCCAGCAGCAGCGGGCATTCGAAGGCATAGATCGACCCGCCGATGTGGGCGATCGGGGACGGCACCAGGAACGTGTCGCCCGGATCGATCCGCCAGTACGTCCCGAGTTGAGCGAATCAGCGCGTGCAAGCGAGTTGTGCGTGTGCAGAACACCTTTCGGGCGTCCGGTGGTGCCCGACGTATAAAGGATCATCCGGGTCGCGTCGGGATCCAGCGTGGGAAGCGGGTCGATCCCCGCTCCCCGACGAGGTCCGCGAACGCCGTATGGTCGCCTGAGTCGCCGCGCACCACGACGACCTCGGGGGCGGAAGGCAGATCGGCGACCACCCGGGACAGCATCGCGGCGTAGTCGTGGCCGCCGAAGGTCTCCGGGATGAATATCACCCGGCTGTCGGCGTCGGCGAGGATGAAGCCGAGTTCGTGATCGCGCAGCGACGGCAGAATCGGATTGACGACCATGCCCGCCAGCGTCGCACCGAGATAGATGACTGCTGCCTCATGCCAATTGGGCACCATGAACGACACCACACTGCCGACAGGCATCCGCTCGGCCAGTGCGCCGGCCAGCCCTGTCGCCTGGGCGAGCAGCTCCGCGCAGGTCAGCGTTGCGTCTCCGTCCCGCACGAGAACCCGGTCCGGAGTCGTCGCGGCCGCGTCCCGCAGTGCATCGGCAAGCGTGGTCACCGAACATCCCTGACGCGCCGCATCGTCATCGCGTGCCGGAATCTCGACGACGGGTGGGTGTTGACCGTCACCTGGGCTATTTCCCCGTCGGACGTCGTATAGGTGCGTTGCAGTTGTAAACCGGCGCTGCCGGTTTCGATCTGCAGCCGCCCGGACAACTCGGCGTCGAGCATCACCGCCGAGATCTCCTGGTGCACTTCGACGATGCTGACCCCGAACAGGTCCTCGATGAGCGGGAAGATGGGCCCGGTGTGCCGGTGCAGCAGCCGGCCGACCGCGGCGAAGCTACGGTTGATGTAGTACTCGGTGCGACAGACAGGTGCGGTCGCATCGTCCATACGCCGATATCCGCTCGCTGCAAGCCATTCGGTGCCCAACGTCAGGCCCGTGCGTTCGGCCAGTGGGGCGTCGACGGTGACCATCGCGTTCGTCTCGATAGCGAAGCGGGCACCCTGCGCGAAGGCCAGCAGGTCGTCGATGGACATGACGTCCTGCGCGTAGGAGTTCGTACTGGGGCGGGGGACCACCAGGGTTCCCGCCCGCGGGCGGGATGCGACGAGGTTGTCGTCACGCAGCCGGCGCAGGGCCTCTCGAACGGTGTAGCGGCTGACCGAGAATCGCTCGCACAGTTCGTGTTCGGTGGGCAGCTGGGAGCCCACCGGGTACACCCCGTCGACGATCTCCTTGCGCAACGCGCGCGCCACCTGCAGGTAGCGGTGATCGCCGGCCATGGCAGTCATATCCGGCGAACCGCCAGCACGCTGCCGTCGCCGTCTGCCGAGACATACAGCGTGCCGTCGGGTCCCGACGTGACGCCGGCGAACGGTCCCTGCGGGCCGGAGAACGGCGGCATGCCCTTCAGCGGCTTCGGTTCGACGCCCGGTGGGGCGCCGACCGGAAGGCCGGTAGCAATGGTGTTGCGCGCCTTACTGTCCAGGTCGAACTCGATGAGTTCCTTGGCCGCAGCGTCGACGATATAGAGCCGGCCGTCGCGCACGTGGAGTCCCTGCGGGCGCTGCAGACCGTCCACGACGGTGTCCACCCCGCCCGGGCTGAGCCGCACCACCCGTCCGGCGCCGGACTCGGCCACCAACGGCAAGCCGTCGGGATCTATTGCGACACCGATCGGATCCCGCAGGCCGGAAGCCAGCGTCTCCACGGTGCCCGACGTCAGGCTGTGCACACGCCCGGTACCCAGCTCGGCGAACACGATCGTTCCGTCGGGTGTCACGGCTACGCCGTACAACTGGTCGAAGTCGGTGGCCAGGAAGTCGGTTTCACCGGCTTCGGGGCGGTAGCGGGCGACCTGGCCGCCCGACGTCGTCACGATGAACTCGCCGGCGCCGACGGCATCGATTCCGCGCAGAAACCCGGGATATCCGGGGGAGAAGAGCATCCCGACCGTCTGCAGCGATCCCTCGGGGGTGACGGCATAGAAGTAGGTGCCGTCCGCCACGAACAGGCGGCCGCCGGACACGGTCAGGTCCAGAGGCCAGTTGAGCCCTCCGGGCAATACCGTGGAAGTTTGCCCGCCGGAAAGGATCTCGGTGATCTCGCCGGTGAAGTTCGACGCGAACAGCCGGTCACCGACGAACGTCAGATTGTCCAGCCCCGGATTGAGTTGCGCCAGCACTGTTTTCTCGCCGTTGCGCGGATCGATGCGCAACACCTGTCCGCTGGCCACCTGGGTCGACACGATGTAGCCGTCCGCGTCGAACTTCACGGCATCGGGCACGCCGAGATCGCCGGCGACGCGCTGCGGCTCACCCCCGTCGGGGTCTATCCGCCAGATCTCGTTCGCCGTCATCACCGGGTAGTAGAGGAGACCGTCGGGGCCGACCTCCATCGCGTTGGGTGACGGCAGGTTGTCGAGCAGAATTCGCGGCTCGCCACCGTCGAGCGGCAGCTCCATCAGCCGGCCACCGTCGCGGCACTCGCCGACGAACAGTCGGCCCCGGTGCACCGTGATGCCGTTGGCGCAGGGCAGGTCGTCTCGCAGCACCCGGGTGCGGCCCGTGCTGTCACGCGCGCTGACCCGGCCGTCCATCACCTCGGTCGCGAACAGGGTGCCGTCGTCGCCGAACGCGACGTCGTCGGGCGCGATGATGTCGCCGCCCTTGGCGCTCACCGTCTCCACGCGGCCGGTGGACAGGTCCAGCGCGCTGATCTGGCTGCCGGTCACCTGCGCCACGTAAATTCGCCCGTCGGGTCCGGTGCGCAGGCCATTGGCGCCGAACAGCCGGCTGGGTTCGGTCACCCTGTCCAGCTGCCATCCTTGCGCGGGGGACGGGTTCTGCGCGATGTACCGGGCGTTCATGCGTTCGGACGTTAGCAAGGCCGACTAGTCCAGACAATAGTGGCACCGCGATCGGCGGATCGGCCTTGACGGTGGCATAAGCCCTGCGGAATAGTGTTCTGCAATATGCAGAGCAACATTATTTGTCCGGACAATTGATATGAGTCCCGGGGTGTCAGTGAGCCTGGACGGTCGCATCGTCGTCGTCTCAGGTGCAGGTGGTGGCGGCATCGGGACCACGGTGACGCGGCTGGCCGCCGAGGCAGGTGCCACGGTGGTGGCGGTCAGCCGCTCGAAGGAGAACCTCGACGAACACGTCGCACCGCTGGCGCAGCTGGGCCTGTCCGTTGTCCCCGTCGCGGCCGACGCATCCACCGACGACGGAATCGCCACGGTGCTCGAACAGGTCCGCCGAACCGACGGTGATCTCTACGGATTGGTCAACATCGCCGGCGGCGCCGCACCGGCCACCTGGATGCCGTCGACCCGCGTGACCCGCGAGGATTGGCGCTCACTGTTCGCTGCGAACCTCGAGACGGCCTTCTTCATGAGCCAGGCCGTGAGTCGGGAATTACGCGCCGAAGGCCTGAAGGGGTCGATCGTCTCGGTGTCTTCGATCAGCGGGATGAACACCGCACCGTTCCACATCGCCTACGGCACGGCCAAGGCCGCAGTGGTGGCTATGACGCGGACCATGGCGGTCGAACTGGCGCTGGACGGGATCCGGGTCAACGCCGTCGCACCCGGGGTTACGGAAACGGCCGCGTCGGCGATGTACGTCGACGAGGATCCTGAACGTGACCGTACCGCGATCGCGATGGGACGCCGCGGCACGCCGGAGGAACAGGCCGGCGCGATCCTGTTCCTGCTGTCCGACCTGTCGAGCTACGTCACGGGTCAAACCCTGCTCGTGGACGGCGGACTGAACCTGAAGTGGACCCACCTGGGTGCGGACAACACGTCTCTGTTTCTGAAAGACGAGTCCTTCCGAGAAGCCATCAGTCGGCCCTGAAAGGAAGATGAAGTGACCCATACCGAATCCCACCTCGACACGGCGATCGAGATCGACGGCGAACCCGACGACTCGACGGGGACGATCGCCGAGGATCTGTCCGAGCCGACGACCATTCCGCGTCGAGGCGTACATCTCCGAGGAGTATGCGCGCGCCGAACGCGACAAGCTGTGGCGCAAGGTATGGCAACAGGTCGGCAGGGTCGAAGAGATCCCCGAGGTCGGCAGCTACCTGACCTACGACATCCTCGACGACTCGATCATCGTCGTCCGCACAGGGCCAGGCACGACGCCGGACAACTTCAGGGCGCATCACAACGTGTGCATGCACCGCGGGCGCAAACTGGTCGACAACCCGGAGGGCGCCAAGAACGCGGTCGGCCACGCGCGTCGGTCGTTCGTGTGCGGATTCCACGGCTGGACATACGGTCTCGACGGTGCCTGCACTCACATCCGCGAGCAGGACGACTGGAAGGGCGTGCTGACTCCGCAGAACACCCATCTCGCTCCCGTCCAGGTCGACACCTGGGGCGGCTGGCTGTTCATCAACATGGACCCCGACTGCGAGCCGCTGACCGACTACCTGTTTCCGGCGTCGAAGATTCTCGACCCGTTCGGTCTGGAGAACATGCGCTACAAGTGGCGCAAATGGCTCTACTTCGACTGCAACTGGAAAGTCGCGATGGAGGCTTTCAACGAGACCTACCACGTGTTCACCACGCACCCGGAGTTCAACAAGTTCGGCGAATTCAAGGGCTGGGCCAAAGCGCAAGGCCGGCACAGCAACATCGGCTACGACGCGCCGAAGGGGATGGACGAGACAAAGTCCAAGATCCGCCTCGGCACTGGGGATCCGCGTATCTCGACCGCCGAGATGCAGATCTACACGATGGAAGAAACCAACGCGACCACCACCAACACACTGGTCAACGCGGCCAAGCGGCTGGTCGACGAACTGCCTGAGGGCACACCGGCAGACAAGGTGCTTCAGCATTGGCTGGCCTCGGCGCGCCGGGATGACGAGGAGCGCGGCGTGATCTGGCCGACGATCCCGCCGGACATCCTCGGCCAGAGCGGGACCGCATGGCAGATCTTCCCGAACTTCCAGGTCGGCCAGGGCCTGACGAGCGCGCTCTGCTACGGCGCCAGGCCCGACCCGAGTTACCACCCGGACAAGTGCATCTTCGAGGTCGCGGTCTACGAGTTGTACCCCAAAGGCCAAGAGCCGCAGACGGAATGGCAGTACACCCCGAAGGACTCGCCGAACTGGCTGTCGGTGCTGCCGCAGGACTTCTCGAACATGGCCGCGGTGCAGCAGGGCATGAAGTCGGCGGGATTCCCGGGAACCAGGCCCAACCCGTACCGCGAACGAAGCACCGTCAACCTGCACACCCAGCTGTCCAAGTACATGGGCACCGGAGAACCCCGAGAAATTTAGCGAATCGGGCGCGCTTACGGACGCTGAGCGTCGCCAAGCGCGCCTAATTCGCCAGTAAGGAGACACATGACGACCCCCTGCGGGCCTACTGACACGCCCACCGACATCGACATCCCGGCGATCCGGGAGAAGTACGCCGCCGAACGCGCGAAGCGACTGCGGCCCGAAGGCGCCTCGCAGTACCTGGAACTCGAAGGTGACTTCGCCGAGTTCTATGAGGTCGACCCGTACACGACAGTGACGGAGCGTGACCCGATCGTCGAGGACGCCGAGGTCGTCATTCTCGGCGGGGGCTTTTCCGGCCTGCTGGCCGGCGCCTACCTGAAGAAGGCCGGCGTCGAAGGGATCCGCGTCATCGAGATGGCCGGTGACTTCGGTGGCGTGTGGTACTGGAACCGGTTCCCCGGAATCCAGTGTGACAACGACGCCTACTGCTACATTCCGCTACTCGAAGAACTCGACTTCATGCCGTCGAAGAAGTTCGCCGACGGTGCCGAGATCTTCCAGCACTGCCGCAACATCGGGAAGCACTTCGGGCTGTACGACGGCGCACTGTTCTCGACTCAGGTGCGCGAATTGCGTTGGGAAGACGCATCCGAGCGCTGGCAGATCAGCACCGACCGTGGCGATGAGATCCGGGCCCGCTTCGTCGTCATGGCGCAAGGCTCCTACAACCGCCCGAAGCTGCCCGGCATCCCGGGCATCAAAGACTTCACGGGACACGTGTTCCACTCCGCGCGCTGGGACTACGAGTACACCGGCGGTGACGCCGACGGCGGCCTGCACAAGCTGGCGGACAAGCGCGTCGCCCTCGTCGGCACCGGCGCGACGGGTATCCAGCTGGTGCCACACCTCAGTCGTGATGCGCAGCAGCTCTTAGTGTTTCAGCGGACGCCGTCGTCGGTCGACCAGCGCTCCAACCCGCCCACCGATCCTGATTGGGCCGGGTCCCTGCAGCCGGGCTGGCAGGAAGAGCGCAAGCGCAATTTCCACAACTGGTCGCCGTTCGTCGGCGTCGTGTTCGGTGAGCCGGATCTGGTGTGCGACTTCTGGACTGAGCTCGGCCGCAACCTGACCGCCCGGATTGCGGGCAGCGACGACCCGGCATCGGTGACCATCGAACAGATCATGGCGTTCCGGGAGGAGGAAGACTACAAGATCATGGAGCGGCTGCGTCGCCGCGTCGCCGAGATCGTCGAGGATCCCGACACCGCCGAGGCATTGAAGCCGTACTACCGCTTCATGTGCAAGCGGCCGACTTCCAGTGAGCAGTACCTGGCCTCGTTCAACCGCCCCAATGTGACGCTCGTCGACGTGTCGGCGTCAAAGGGCGTGGAGCGGCTGACAGAAAAGGGCATCGTCGCCGACGGTGTCGAGTACGAGGTCGACTGCGTCATCTTCGCCAGCGGCTTCGAGATCTCCACCGAGATCAGCCGTAGGTACGCGATCGACTCCATCACCGGCCGAGACGGGTTGTCGCTCTTCGAGTACTGGCAGGACAACTACAAGACACTGCACGGCATGACCAGCCGCAGGCTTTCCGAACCAGTTCTTCATGGGCTTCATCCAGGGCGGCGTGTCGGCGAACACCACGGCGATGTTCGAGCAGCAGGCCAAGCACATCGCCTACATCATCGCCGAAGCGCAGAACCGAGGCGCGACGACGGTCGAGCCCAGCCAGGAGGGGCAGGATGCCTGGGTCCATACCGTCCGCGAGCTCGCGATCGACAACTCGGCCTTCGAACTCTCCTGCACACCAGGCTATTACAACAATGAAGGCCGCGGAGGGGCGGACGGCAACGGCTCGTTCCTCGGTGACTTCTACTCGCCCGGCTTCTACGCCTTCGACGAACTGATCGCCGACTGGCGCGACAAGGGCGACCTCGACGGGCTGGAGCTGTCCCGATGACCACCTCGCTGACACTGCCCACGCAGGAGATCCACCCGCGCATCGGCACCCAGATCCACGCCGACAAGGCGACCCTGCTCTCCGGTGAACATGCCGGCGAGATCCGCGAACTGCTCGAGCAGCGCGGCGTGCTGGTGTTCCCGCAGATCGGCTTCACCGATGACGAGCAGGTCGCGTTCACCGAGACCCTCGGCACGCTGGCCACCGAGCGCAAAGGTGAGAAGGTCTACAACGTCACCCTCGATACCAAGGTCAACAAGCAGGCCGATTATCTGAAGGGCTCGCTGTACTGGCACCTCGACGGAACGATGAACGAGGTTCCGATCCTCGCCTCGTTGCTGTCGAGCAAGGTCCTGCCCAGCGACGGCGGCGGCGACACCGAGTTCTGCAACACCTACGCCGCCTACGACGAACTGTCCGACGAGGACAAGGCGCAGATCGAGGGGCTTCGTGTCGTGCACTCGACGTGGACGACGTTGATGTACTACGAACCCGAACCCGAGCTCAAGACGCTGCAGGCGATGATGTCCATCGGGGAGCGGGAGCTGCCGCTGGTGTGGCGGCATCGCTCGGGTCGCAAGTCGTTGGTGCTGGGATGCACCGCCGGGCACGTGGTCGGCATGGACCCGCGTGCGAGCACGGAACTGCTTGTGCGGCTGCGGGAATGGTCGACCCAACCAAAGTTCGTCTACCGCCACCAGTGGTCCGTGGGCGACTTGGTGATCTGGGACAACACCGGCACGATGCACCGGGCGCGGCCGTACAACCCGGACTCCGGACGGTTGCTGAACCGCACCAAACTCGAGGGCGAGGAGTCGTTCGCTTGAGCGACGATCTGAGATTCGACGGACGCGTCGCCGTCGTCACGGGCGGCGGGCGGGGGCTGGGCCGTGCCTACGCCCTGATGTTCGCCGCACGCGGCGCCAAGGTGGTCGTCAACGATCCCGGCGGCACACTCGACGGCGAGGGCGCAGACACCGGCCCGGCGCACGATGTGGTGCGCGAGATCGCCGCCGCCGGAGGCGAAGCCGCCGCCAGCACCGACTCGGTCGCCACCCCCGAGGGCGGCCAGGCGATCGTCGACACCGCGCTCGAGCGCTTCGGGGCCATCGACATCCTGGTGCACAACGCGGGCATCGTCCGGCGGGCGTCGCTGAAGGACATGTCCTACGACGACTTCGAGGCCGTGCTCGACGTGCACCTGCGCGGCGCGTTCCACGTGGTGCGGCCTGCGTTCCCGCAGATGTGCGCCGCCGGCTACGGCCGTATCGTGCTGACCTCCTCGATCGGCGGGCTGTACGGCAATCACGACGTCGCCAACTACGCGGTCGCCAAGGCAGGCGTGATCGGGCTGTCCAACGTCGCGGCGATGGAAGGGGCGGCGCACGACGTCAAGAGCAACGTCATCGTCCCCGCCGCGGTGACCCGGATGGCGGCGGGCATCGACACGTCGGCCTACCCCCCGATGGGTCCCGAACTGGTCGCGCCGGTCGTCGGCTACCTTGCGCACGAATCCTGTTCTGCCACAGGGGAGATGTTCATTGCGCTGGCCGGCCGGGTGGCCACGGCCGTCGTCACCGAATCGCCGGGCGTGTACCGCCCCTCCTGGAACATCGAGGACGTGGCCGAGCATCTCACCGCGATCCGTGACCGCTCCGAACCCGTCACGTTCCCTGTCGTTCCGGACGGGCACAACGACCACATCCGCTACAGCTTTGCGATGGCTGGGGCGATGAGCCTCTCGGGCGAAGAGCAGACAGCGCAGGGAGCGGTCCATGCCTGACACGGGACCGCTCGCGGGGATCCGGGTCGTCGACCTGACCGCGATGGTGATGGGTCCGTACTGCACACAGATCATGGCCGATATGGGTGCCGAGGTCATCAAAGTCGAACCACCGCAAGGGGATAACACCAGATATATCTCCGTGGGACCGGTGTCGGGGATGAGTGGAGTGTTCGTCAACGTCAACCGTGGCAAGCGCAGCGTGGTGCTGGACCTGCGGTCCGACGAGGGACCGCGCAGCGATGCGGGCGCTGATCGAGCGCGCCGACGTCTTCATCCACTCGATGCGCTCCAAGGCGATCACCAAGCTGGGCTTCGGCTACGACGACGTCGCCGCCATCAACCCGGCAATCGTCTACACCAACTGCTACGGCTACGGCAGGCGTGGTCCCGAGCGTGACCGTCCCGCCTACGACGACACCATCCAGGCCGAATGCGGCATCCCGGCGGTGCAGGAACAGCTCACCGGCGAAGCCGACTATGTCGGCACCATCATGGCCGACAAGGTCGCCGGTTTGACGGCGCTGTACGCGACCATGATGGCGTTGTTCCATCGGGAGCGGACCGGGGAGGGCCAGGAGGTAGAGGTCGCCATGTTCGAGACCATGGCATCCTTCATGCTGGTCGAGCATGCCAACGGTGCCATGTTCGACCCCCCGCTGGGTCCGGCCGTGTATCCGCGGACGGTGGCGCCGAATCGCCGTCCGTATCGCACCAAGGACGGCCACATCGCCGCGCTGATCTACAACGACAAGCACTGGAATGCGTTCATCTCGGCGGTGCAGCCGCCATGGGCCTCCGACCTGTACGCCACGTTGGAATCGCGTGCACACCAGATCGATGCCGTCTACGGCCTGGTGGCGCAGACACTCGAAGAGCGCACCACCGACGAATGGCTGGAGCTCTTCCGCGAGCTGGAAATCCCTGCGGCGCGGACTGAATACACCCGACGCGCTGTTCGATGACCCGCATCTCAACGCTGTCGGTCTGTTCGAGACCATCGACACGCCGCACGGGCCGGTCAAGTTCCCCGGTGTGCCGACGTGGTTCTCGCGCACTCCTGGCAAGGTGCGTGGACCGGCACCCGAATCGGGCGCCGACACCGCTGCGGTGCTTGAAGAGCTGGGACTTGCTGCTCCAGATGCAGCGGATCGGGTAGGGGACACCGTGGACTTCGATATGGGCAAGCGGGCCGGCGACCTGCGGCGTGAGCTGCGGGACCTGGTGAACGAGCATGTGCCCGAACACTTTCTCGGTGCTTTCACCGACGATCCTGCCGACCTCGACACCGCGCAGAAGTTCTGCCGCACGCTGGCCGAACGAAACCTGCTGTGCCTGGCGTGGCCTGAGGAGTTCGGCGGCGGCGCCGCCTCGGTGTGGGAACAGACCGTGGTGCGCGAGGAGATGTGGGCGCACCACGAGCCCCGCGGCGCCCAGTACATGGGCGTCAACTGGGTGGGGCCGATCATCATGCGACACGGCACCGAAGACCAGCAGCGCACGCATCTGCCTCCCATCGCCGCCGGCGAGGTGATCTGGTGCCAGGGTTTCTCCGAGCCGGAAGCGGGATCGGACCTGGCGTCGCTGCGCACCACGGCGCGCCGCGGACGGTGACGGCTGGCTGGTCAGCGGTCAGAAGATCTGGACGTCCTACGCGACGATGGCGCAGTGGTGCTTCCTGCTCGCGCGCACCTCCAGAGGCGAGAAAAAGCAACAGGGCCTGACGATCTTCCTTGTCCCGATGGACAATCCGGCCATCACGGTGCGCCCCATCAGGTGCATGATGGGGCCGCACCACCTCAACGAGGTGTTCTTCGACGACCTTCGCGTCACCGAGGCCGATGTGCTGGGCACCGTCGACCAGGGCTGGTCGATCGTGCAGGACGTGATGTCGTTCGAGCGGGTCGGCATCGCGCGCTACGCCCGCTGTGAACGCCTGCTCGCGGCGGCGCCGACGGTCCTGGGGCAGCGGTGGGACGACACTGCCCGCCGAGCTGCGGGGCCGCTGGATCCGGATGCTGACGCACTGTCGCCGCGCCCGACTGCTGGCCTACCGCGTGGTCGCGCTGCAGAGCAGCGGACGGATCACCCCGGGTGACGCGTCCGCTTACCGCATCGCGGTCACCAAACTGGACCAGGACAGCGCCGAGGTGCTGATGGACATCGCCGCCGAGGTCGCGCCACGACGATCACCGCGCGGCGTGGTTCCTCGGCGAGGTCGAAGACCACTGGCGCTACTCGCAGGCGTCCACCGTGTCGTCGGGAAGCATTGAGATGCAACGGATTCTGTTGTCGCGCGCGATGCTGGCCGCAGGTGGCGGCAAATGATCCTCGATCTCAGCGACGACGCACTGGAGTACGGGCGCCAGGCGGTGCACGCCTTCGAGTCCGCAGGCGGCGACCGGCTGGTGGAGCAGGCCGAAGCGAATTCCGGTATCCGGGAGTCACTGGTGGGCCCGGTGCTCGCCGAACTCGGCGCGTGGGACCTCGACCCGCGCACCGACAGCCGACGGGCTGGAGGCCGCGGCCGCGCTGTGCCGTAGCGCCGGATACTGGGCGCTGCCCTACCCGCTGGCCGAGCGGCTGGCCACGCCGTCCGACCTCGACGTCGACGGGCTCATCGTCGTCGGCGGGCCCCGTCCGTCGGCCACGATCGGGGGCCTCGAGTCCCGTTGGGCGCACAGTCGACATCGATGGGAACCGCGCGCTGGTCACCGGTCGTGGTGCCGTCGGGGCGGGCATTCGTCACCGAACTCGACCTGACCCCGCTCGACGATGCCGGCGCGCGCGACGTGGCGCTGGGGCTGGTGCTGCCGTGCTGGACACTGCTGGGCATGCTCGACCGCGCGATCGCGAACTGACCGTCGCCCACGTCAGCCTGCGCAAGCAGTTCGGGCAGTCACTGTCGTCGTTCCAGGGTGTGCAGTTCCAGCTGACCGACGCCGAGGTCGAGCGCAGCGGCGTGGACATCCTCGCCAAGCATGCGCTGTGGAGCATCGCCACCGATCAGGCCGCACGCGGTCGACGACGCGCTCGCGCTGCGCATGGCCGCGATCGAGGCCGCCGACGTCGTGTTCCGGGTGTGCCACCAATTGCACGGTGCGGTCGGCTTCTGCGACGAGACCACGCTGTCCTGGTTGTCGCGGTACAGCCAGCCACTGCGCCGGCTGCCGTTCGGGCTGTCGGCGACCCGCGACCAGCTGGCACGGCCGCCGGGCGGCGCGGCCTGACAGGACTGTTCACGTGAGCGACCGAAACTGAAGATCTGCGCGAGAATCCGGCAGATTCTCGGTCACAAGCTCAGTTTCGGCAGGAGGTGCGTGCTTGGTGCCGCGGAGCATGTCCCGGCCGATTGGCGCGCCGCGCAAACCGGTGTCAGCCGACGAGGAGTTCGTCCGCTTCCAGAAGGCCTGGTTCGCCGAACTGCACAGCGCGGGTTACGCGGTGCCGCACTGGCCCGCCGAGTGGGGCGGTGGCATGTCGGTGGAGCGAGCAGGTCGTGCTCTACCAGGAACTGGCCGCCCACGATGCGCCGCGGCTGGTGCTCGCCTTCGTCGGGATCCACCACGCCGCATCGACCTGCTGGTCGCGGGCACGGACGAGCAACGGCAGCGCCATCTGCCTGCGATCCTCGACGGCGAGATCTGGGTGCAGGGCTTCTCCGAGCCCGAAGCCGGGTCCGACCTCGCCGCGCTGCGCACCACAGCCCGCCGGCGAGGGCGACGAGTTCGTCGTCAACGGTCAAAAGCTCTGGGCCAGTGGCGGTATGCACGCCGACTGGTGCCTGCTGCTTGCCCGCACCGACCCGGATGCCCCGAAACGCAAAGGCATCTCGTACTTTCTGCTCGACATGACGACCCCCGGCGTCGACGTGCGGCCCATCCGCAACGCGATCGGCGACTCGCACTTCTGCGAGATCTTCCTCGACGACGTGAGGATCCCCGCCGCCAACCTGATCGGCGCCGAGAACGCCGGATGGCAGGTGGCGCAGGAGACACTCGGTGCCGAACGCGGCATGACGATGCTCGAGCTGGCCGAGCGGCTGGGCAAGGCGGGATTCCGTTGGCTGGTGGAGTCCGCACCCGTCGACGACCCGATCGTCGCCGACCGGCTCGCACAATTCGACACCGAGCTCACCGCGTTGCGCGGGATGTGCCGGCGCATCGTGGAGCACGGCGCCTGCGCGGGCCTGCTGATGCGTCCGATCGTGAAGCTGTACTACAGCGAGCTGCTGCAACGGCTCACCGATTTCGCCGTCGAGATCGGCGGTCCCGAAGCCCACACCGTGCTGGCCAAGCCCATGTCGAGCGGATGGGAATCCGGCTCGTGGGTAGCTCGATTTCGTCGGATCCTGGGAGTGGACCATTCCCGGCGGAGCCAGCGAGATCCAGCGGACCATCATCGCCGAACGCGGGCTCGGGTTGCCGCGAGAGCCGAGCGTGGCGTGAGTGACCGAATTTCGCCGAGTTCCACGACGAGCTGCGCTCGGTCGCCGGCGACCTGCTGGCCAAGGACCGCCAGGCCGACTGGCCGGTGCTCGTCGACGCCGGCTGGACCGGGCTGGAGGTGCCCGACGAGCTCGGCGGTGCTGGCGCGACCTTCGCCGAAACCGCGGTGATCCTCGACCAGATCGGGCGTGCGGCAGGCGTCAACAGACTACCTCGGCAGTGCGGTACTGGCGGTCGGGGCGCTGAACCTGCTGCAGCCCAACGATCTAAGGAATCAGCTGCTGGGCAGTGTGGCTTCTGGTGATGGCAGGTTGGTCACCGTGACGGGTGACTTCACCGTCGACAGCGGACGGCTGAGCGGGCACGCAGCCTTCGTGCCCGACGCGGTGGGCGCCGACCGCTTACTGGTTCTCACCGGAGCCGGCGCGGCGCTCGTCGCCGCCGCAGACGTCACCGTCACGGCGCAACCCGCGTCGACGAGACGCGGCACCTGGCCACCGTGACCGCCGAGGCGGCCACGGTCGACGAGGTACTGCCGTTCATCGCGGACCCCGCCGCAGGCATGACTCGGATTCGGGAGCGCGCGGAAGTGGCCATCGCGTGCGACAGCCTCGGTATCGCCGAGCAGATGCTCACGGCCACCGTCGAATACGTGAAGGTGCGGCACCAGTTCGGCCGTCCGATCGGATCGTTCCAGGCCGTCAAGCACGCGTGCGCGGACATGCTCGTCGCCATCGAGGTGTCGCGCCAGCTCGTCGCTGAAGCGGTGGCTGCCGTCTCCGATAACACCGATGCCGGGGTGGCAGCGGCCATGGCGAAGTCGTATACGTGCTCGGCGGCCGTCGATGTCGCGGGCAAGGCCATGCAGCTACACGGCGGCATCGGTTACACGTGGGAGAGCGGAATCCACACCTACCTCAAACGCGCCGCACTGAACCGTTCACTGTTCGGTTCACCTGCAGCACAACGAAAAAAGCTCGCACAGCGTTATCTGTGACTAACGGAAAAGGAAATGACTATGGGCGTACCCGTATACAAACGCATTCTCGACCTCTTCGAGGCCGAGGGGGTCAACACGCTGTTCGGCATCCCCGACCCCAACTTCGTGCACATGTTCACCGAGGCCGAGGCTCGGGGCTGGTCTGTCGTCGCGCCCCACCACGAGCTCAGCGCCGGCTTCATGGCTGAAGCCGCGTCCCGGATGACCGGCAAGCCGGGGCTCTGCATCGGCACCCTCGGACCTGGTGTGGCGAATATCGCCGGGGCCATGATGTGCGCCCTCGTGGAGAACTCACCCGTGATCTTCCTCGGCGGCCAGCGAGCCCGCGATCACGGAGCGTCGGGTACGTCGCGGCCGCATCCAATTCATCCAGCAGGAAGGCCTTTTCACGCCGTCGGTGAAGTACAGCAGCTCGATCGAATACGCCGATCAGACCGACGAGATCATCCGTGAGGCCATCCGCCGCTCGCTGTCCGGCACGCCGGGACCCAGCTACGTCGAGTTCCCGTCGCACGTCATCCTCGAAGAGCTCGACGTCCCGGATCCGCTGCCGCCGAGCAGGTATCGCCTCGTCAACCAGGGCGCAGGCGAGAGGGAGGTCGCCGAGGCGGCCAAGCTGATCCGCGAGGCCAAGAGCCCGATCCTGCTCGTCGGCCACGGCGTCCACACGTCCCGCACCCAGCAGGAGGTCAAGGAGCTGGCCGACCTGATGGCCTGCCCGGTGATCCAGACCTCCGGCGGCACGTCGTTCATCCCGGGACTGCAGGACCGGACGTTCCCCTACCTGTTCTCCCCGGCCGCCAACGAGGCGGTCGAGGAATCCGACCTGTGCGTCGCGCTGGGTACCGAGCTCGGTGAGCCCATGCACTACGGCCGGACCCAGCATTGGGCCGGCAACGATGCGAACCGCAAATGGGTGTACGTCGAGCAGGATCCGACCGCCATCGGCGTGAACCGGCCCGTCGACGTGGCGCTGGTCGGCGATCTGCGCGGCGTCGTGCCGCAGCTCGTCGAGGCGCTGCGGGACACCCCGCGCACACCGTCGGCCAACCTCGAGGCTCTGGTCGAAGCCGACGCCGCCGAACTGGCGCGGGTGGCCGACGAGGCGCCGAGCGGACGCACCCCGGTGCACCCGGCGCGCTACGTCGTCGAGGCGACCAAGGCGTTCGCCGAACTCGAGGACGGCATCATGGTGCGCGACGGCGGCGCCACCGTGATCTTCCAGTGGACCTACTCGCAGTCCAAGCCGCGCGACGTGATCTGGAATCAGAACTTCGGCCACCTCGGCACCGGCCTGCCGTACGCCGTCGGCGCCTCGGTCGCCGAGGGCGGCAAGCGGCCGGTCATGCTGCTGACCAGTGACTCGGCGTTCCTGTTCCACATTGCGGAGCTGGAGACCGCGGCGCGGCGGAATCTGCCGCTGGTGTGTGTGGTCGGTGTCGACCACCAGTGGGGCCTCGAGGTGGGCGTGTACAAGCGCACATTCGAGCAGCCGTCCCCCCAGCCCGGCGTGCACTGGAGCAAGGATGTCCGCATGGACAAGATCGCCGAGGGCTTCGGTTGCCACGGCGAGTATGTCGAGAAGGAAGAGGAGATCGGCCCGGCGATCGCCCGCGCGTACGCCAGCGGCAAAGTCGGTGTGGTGCACGTGTGCATCGACCCGACCGCGAATTCCGAGGAGATGCCCAAGTACGACCGATTCCGCACCTGGTATGCCGAAGGTACCCAGTAGGGCCCGTCCATAGGGAAGAGTGAAACCCATGCGCGAATATCTGAAGTTCTATATCAACGGCCAGTGGGTGGACCCTGTCGAGAAGAGGTCACTCGACGTCGACAACCCCACCACCGAGCAGGTCTCCGGCCAGATCGCGATCGGCACGTTCCGCCGACGTCGACAAGGCGGTCGAGGCGGCGCGGAAGGCGTTCACGACGTGGTCGCAGACCACGCGAGACGAACGCCTCGAAGTTCTCGGCAACATCCTCACCGAGTACCAGAAGCGTGCCTCCGATCTGGCCGACGCGGTCACCGAAGAGATGGGTGCCCCCGCGTCGCTCGCCGCCGGCCCCCAGGTCGGCCTCGGCCTCGGCCACCTGGCCACCGCTATCGACGTGCTCAAGAACTTCCAGTTCGAGGAGCAGCACGGTTCCACGCTCGTGGTCAAGGAACCCATCGGCGTGTGCGGCCTCATCACCCCGTGGAACTGGCCGATCAACCAGATCGCCGTCAAGGTGTATCCGGCGTTGGCGACCGGCTGCACGATGGTCGTCAAGCCGTCCGAGGTCGCGCCCTACTCGGCGCAGATCTTCACCGAGATCATCGATGCCGCAGGCGTTCCCGCGGGTGTGTACAACCTCGTCTACGGCGACGGAGCGGGCGTGGGAGCAGCACTGTCGAGTCATCCCGACATCGACATGGTCTCGTTCACCGGGTCGACCCGGGCCGGTGTCGAGGTCGCCAAGAACGCCGCAGCCACGGTCAAGCGGGTCACCCAGGAACTCGGCGGCAAGAGCCCCAACATCGTGCTCGACGACGACGACTTCGCCAAGAGTGTGACGGCTGGGACGTCGGTGATGATGGTGAACAGCGGGCAGAGCTGCAATGCGCCGTCGCGCATGCTGGTTCCGAACTCGCGGATGGAGGAGGCGATCGCGGTCGCCCGTGAGGTGGCCGGCGCGGTCAAGGTCGGCGACGCGGAGGACAAGACCGCGATGGGTCCGGTCGCTTCGAAGGCTCAGTTCGAGAAGATCCAGGACCTGATCCAGAAGGGCATCGACGAAGGCGCCACCCTCGTGGTCGGCGGTACCGGACGACCCGACGGTATCGACGCGGGCTACTACGTCAAGCCGACGGTGTTCGGCAACGTCACCAACGACATGACGATCGCGCGCGAGGAGATCTTCGGCCCTGTGCTGTGCATCCTCGGCTACGACGACCTCGAGCAAGCCCTCAAGATCGCCAACGACACCGAGTACGGACTGGCCGGGTATGTGTCCGGCGCCGATCTCGACAAGGCGCGCTCGGTGGCCCGTCGCATCCGGGCCGGTTCGGTCGCGATCAACCACGGCTTCGACATGGCCGCGCCCTTCGGCGGTTACAAGCGCAGCGGCAACGGGCGCGAGTGGGGACAGTTCGCGTTCGACGAGTACCTGGAGACCAAGGCCGCCCTCGGCTACGCGCCGGAATAGGCCGGCAGTTAATCTCTGAAAGGAATGTGCAGCAGGTGTTTTCGGCAATATTGATCGAGAAGGACGAGACAGCTCAAACGGTTGGTGTGGCCAGCCTGGAGGAAGCGCAACTCCCCGAGGGCGATGTCACCATCGACGTGGAGTATTCGACGCTGAACTTCAAGGACGGCCTCGCCATCACCGGCAAATCGCCGGTGGTGCGGAAGTTTCCGATGGTGCCCGGCATCGACCTTGCCGGAGTCGTCACCGAGAGTTCGCACACCGATTGGCAAAAGGGCGATCGCGTCGTGCTCAACGGTTGGGGCGTGGGTGAAACCCATTGGGGCGGCTTCGCCCAGCGCGCCCGCCTCAACGGTGACTGGCTGGTTCCTCTGCCGTCCAGTTTCACCGCCAAGCAGGCGATGTCGATTGGCACCGCCGGCTACACGGCGAGCCTCTGCGTCGACGCGCTGCTGGCCAATGGCGTTCGCCCCGATCAGGGTGAGGTACTGGTGACCGGTGCCACCGGTGGCGTCGGCAGCATCGCGATCGCGCTGCTGGCCAAGGCCGGGTTCAAGGTCGCCGCCGTCACCGGCAAGTCGTCGGAGTCCGACTACCTCCAAAACCTCGGCGCCGGCGCCGTATTGGACCGCGCGGAGTTCGCCGAGAAGGGCAAGCCTATGCAGAAGGAACGCTGGGCGGGGGTCGTCGACGCCGTCGGCAGCTACACCCTGGCGAACGCGTGCGCCCAAACCCGCTATCGCGGATCGGTTGCCGCCTGCGGTCTCGCCCAGGGAATGGATTTTCCGGCCACTGTCGCCCCGTTCATCCTGCGCGGTGTTTCCCTGCTGGGCATCGACAGCGTGATGGCGCCCAAGCAGCCACGGCTGGCCGCCTGGGAGCGCCTCTCCAACGACCTGGATCCGGCGGTGCTTGATTCCATCGCCGACGAGATCGCTCTTGCCGACGTGGTGGACGCCGCCGGTCGGCTCATGGACGGCAACGTGCGCGGGCGCATCGTCGTCGACGTCAATCGCTGATCGGAGGGTAGACATGGCTGCAAAGTCTGTGAAGCCACAGAGCGTCGAACTCGACCTGAGCGACGTCGAACACCGCGTCGGCAAACCGATCGGTGGCGGGCAACTATGGGAACCCTGCAGTTCCTCCGACATTCGGAGGTGGGTGATGGCGATGGACTATCCCAACCCGCTGCACTGGGACCAGGAGTACGCCCGCGACTCCAAGTTCGGCGGCCTCATCGCACCTCAGTCCATCGCGGTGGCACTGGATTACGGGCACGGTGCCGCACCCGCGTGCGTGGGTCACATTCCGAACAGCCACTTGATCTTCGGTGGCGAGGAGTGGTGGTTCTACGGCTGCCCGGTGCGGCCGGGAGACCAGTTGTTCCAGGAACGCCGATTCCACGACTACAAGGTGGCGGATACGAAATTCGCCGGACCGACGATGTTTTCGCGCGGGGACACCGTCCACACCAATCAAAACGGCGCCCTGGTGGCGCGCGAGCGTTCGACCGCCATCCGCTATCTGTACGAAGAAGCCACGAAGCGCGGCATGTTCGAAGCCCAGCTCGGGGAGATCAAACGCTGGACGCAACCCGAGCTGGAAGAAGTCGACAGGCTGCGCCGCGAGTGGCTCGAATCCAATCGCAACGGCCTCTCGCCGCGGTTCGACGAAGTAAAGGTCGGAGACACGCTGCCGCGACGGGTGATCGGTCCGCACACCATCGCCAGCTTCACCACCGAGTACCGGGCGTTCCTGTTCAACATCTGGGGCACCTTCCGTTGGGTGGCACCGCCGGGCATCGAGGATCCGTGGGTGTACCAGGATCCGGGATGGGGCAAGGACTTCGCGTTCGACGAGGAGGACGCGAAGATCGATCCGCGCAAGCGCGACGGGCTGTATGTGGGGCCGTCGCGCGGCCACATCGATGCGGACCGGGCAAGTGAAGTGGGTATGGCCCGTGCATACGGCTACGGCGCGACGATGGGCGCGTGGTGCACCGACTATCTCGCCTACTGGGCCGGCCACGACGGCATGGTGCGCCACACCAAGGCCGACTTCCGGGGACCCGCCTTCGAGGGTGACGTCACGTACTTCGACGCCGAGATCGTCGACAAGCAGACAGAGTCCACCTGGGGTGTGCCGCTCGTTCAGGTCAAGCTGCGATTGACGAACCAGGATGGCACTGTGCTGGTGAGCTGCATGGCCGAGGTCGAACTTCCGTTGGTGTAGCCGTGGCCGCTGAGATGGCATCCGAAGTGCGACAATCGCTTTCGATGGTTTGCGGTCCGCCGCTTGCGGACGAACCCGGGCTCGGGGCGCTTACCCTGCCGGGGTTTCTGCGTGAAGTGACGGCGATGTATGGCGAGCGTGAGGCGCTCGTCTTCCCGACCGTTGATGGCGTCACGCGCTGGACGTATGCGGAGCTGTGGGATAGGGCGATCGACGTAGCGCGAGCGCTTCGCGCATGCGGCGTGGACAAGGGTGGCCGCGTCGGCGTGATGATGACGAACCGGCCGGAGTGGATCGCGGCCGTGTTCGGCATCTCGATCGCCGGTGGCGTGGCCGCGGCGATCAGCACGTTCTCGACGGGTCCCGAGCTGAACTATCTCCTGCAGGCCTCGGGTGTGTCGGTGTTGTTGTTCGAGCGCGAAGTGTTGCAGAAGGACTTCGCGGACATTGTGACGGAGCTTGAACCGAAGATCGCCGGTTCGAAACCGGGTGCGCTGCAATCGGTTAAGTACCCCTACCTGCGTCGGCTCGTCTCGGTCGGGGAACCATCGCCGGGCATGCAGCGGTGGGACGATTTCCTGGCCGACGGGGCTGACGAACCCCGCGACCTTGTCGAGGCAACGGGCGCGGCGGTCCAGCCCAGCGACGCCGGAGTGCTGTTCTTCTCGTCGGGGTCGACCAGCAAGCCCAAAGGTATCTTGAGCGCACACCGTGGGGTCAGCATCCAGATGTGGCGGTTCCGGCGCCTGTATCAGTTCGGGCCGGAGGACAATGTGCGCTGCTGGTCCGCGAACGGCTTCTTCTGGTCCGGCAATTTCGCGATGTCGCTCGGCTCGACGTTCGCCGCGGGCGGCGCACTGGTGCTGCAACCGACCTTCGTCGCCGACGAGGCGCTCGCGCTCATGGATACGGAACGAGTGAACTTCCCGTTCGCCTGGCCGCACCAATGGGCGCAGCTCGAGGCCGCACCCAACTGGGGTGAGGTGGACCTGAGCAGCATGCGGTTCGTCGACTTCAAGACTCCCGTCGCACGCCACCCGACAGTGTCGACCAAGTGGTTCGAACCGGGCCATGCCTACGGAAACACGGAAACCTTCACGATCACAACGAATTACCCAGCCAACACCCCGCCGGAAGTTCACGCCGACAGCAGTGGCATACCACTGCCGGGGGTTACCCTCAAGATCGTCGATCCCCTCACCGGGGTCATCGTTGACCGCGGCGAGCGCGGGGAGATCTGCGTAAAGGGCCCGACACTCATGCTGGGCTACATCGGCACGCCGCTTGACGAGACGCTCGACGCCGAGGGCTTCCTCTGCACAGGTGACGGCGGATACCTCGACGACGAGGGCCGACTGTTCTGGGAGGGCAGGCTCACCGACGTCATCAAGACGGGCGGCGCCAACGTCTCACCACGTGAAATTGACGAGGCGCTTATCCAGCATTCGGGCGTCAAGGTGGCGCAGACCGTCGGTGTACCGCATGAGACGTTGGGGCAAATAGTCGTCTCCTGTGTGGTACCGCACGACGGAGCGACGCTCCAAGTAGAGGACATCCGGGCGTTCCTGGCGCAGCGTTTGGCGAGTTACAAGGTGCCGCGTCATGTGCTCTTCTTCCGCGATGACGAGATCGCGCTCACCGGTAGCGCGAAGATCAAGTCCAGCGACCTTCGGCAGCTGGCCGGCAAGCGACTGCACAGGTAATCGGCCCGCAGGTCGGCCTCGGTCTCGGCCACCTCGCCACCGCGATCGATGTGCTGAAGAACTTCCAGTTCGAGGAGCAGCACGGCTCAACGCTGGTGGTCAGGGAGCCGATCGGGGTGTGCGGATTGATGATGCCGTGGAACTGGCCGATGAACCAGATCGCGGTGAAGGTGTATCCGGCGCTGGCGACGGGCTGCACGATGGTGCTCAAACCGTCGGAGGTGGCGCCGTATTCGGCGCAGATCTTCACCGAGATCCTCGACGCCGCCGGTGTTCCCGCGGGCGTCTACAACCTGATCTCGGGTGACGGACCCGACCCCGAGGACAAGACCGCGATCGTGACCGGCCGCAGTCGCCGACCCCGACCGGTGCCGGGTTCAACGTGTCATCGCTCCAATACTGACTCGTCGCCTGTCGCCAGCATCGCCCCGACCGCATCGGCCGTCAGGCGGTGCCAAGCGGCGGCCTGACGCACCATCAAGTGGCCTCCGGGCATCGCGACCCAGCGTGCGTCCACGCCGCGCTGCTGCGCCTGCTCGGACTGCTGCCGCGAGGCTTCGGGGTCGGTCCACGTGTCCGCGGTGCCGTGCAGTGTGACGAGCGAGGTGCCCGCAGGGATCCGCTTCGCGTCACCGGTGGGCCACCACGGAGCCAGAGCCACAACGCCGACCACCTCGGGCCGATGCGCCAGATGCGCAGCGACCCTGCCGCCCATCGAGTGTCCGACCAGAACCACCCGGCGCGCACCCGTCAGCGCGTCCAGTGCGGTCTCTGCGTCGCACACCGGATCTTTGCGTGGTGCGTTCCAGCCTCGTAGCCGGTAGCGCACCCGGCGGACCGCGACACCGCGGGGCAATTGCCGCCCCAGCGTGAGCTGAAACCACACCATGCGCAGGTTCGCCAGATGCCAGGGCCGCGAGGGGAGCGTGCTGTTGGCCTTGCCGCCGTGAAGCAGAACAACAACCGTGCCATGGGCGGTGCGGCCGTGGGTTTGCCAGGTCACATTGTCGCGTTTGCGGAAGGCGCTCTCAGCCATGCCCGCGGGGATACCCGCACAAAAATCTGCTATTCGAGGGGATGAAATAACGTAATAGTTGGGTAAGTACCGCTGAAGTTTTGCGGAGGGTGACGATGATGAACATGCTCGACCGGAAGTTCCCGAATGTGGTGGTGACGGGAATCGCCATGACAACGGCACTTGGGACGGACGCCGAGACGACATGGCAGGCGTTGCTGGACGGCCGCAGCGGTATCCGCAGGCTCAAGGATTCCTTCATCGACGAATTCGACCTCCCGGTTCGGATCGGCGGTCACCTGCTGGAGACGTTCGACCATCACCTCACCTCTGAGGAGAACGTGAACAACTCCTACGTCCAGCGGATGGCCCTCGTGCTCGGCCGGCGGGTATGGGAGAACGCGGGCGCGCCCGAGGTCGATCCGTGCCGGTTGGCGGTGTCCATCGGCACCGGTATGGGCGGCATCGAGGAGCTCCTGTTCGCCTACGAACACCTCCGCGCCGACAGGCTGGACGAGGTGTGCCCGACGGCCGTGCAGCAATACGCCCCGAGTGGTCCGTCCGCTGCGGTCGCGCTGGAACGCCGGGCCCGCGCGGGCGTGCTCGCGCCGGTCTCGGCGTGTGCGTCCGGGGCAGAGGGCCTGGCCCAGGCCTGGCGGCATATCGTGCTCGGCGACGCCGACATCGCGATCTGCGGGGGAGTCGAGGCGAGGATCGAGGCCGTGCCCATCGCCGGGTTCGCCCAGATGCGCATCGTGATGTCGACCAACAACGACGATCCGGCCGGCGCATGCCGGCCGTTCGACAGGGACCGCGACGGCTTTGTCTTCGGCGAGGGCGGAGCGCTGTTGGTGATCGAGACCGAGGAACACGCCACCGCCCGTGGTGCGCGCATCCTCGGCAGGCTGATGGGTGCCAGCGATGACCTCCGACGGATTCCACATGGTCGCCCCCGACCCCGACGGGAAGCGCGCCGGCTACGCGATGACCCGCGCGATCGAACTGGCGGGGCTGTCAGTCGCCGATATCGACCACGTCAACGCGCACGCGACCGGCACCACCGTCGGCGACGTCGCCGAGTCGGTGGCCATCAACAATGCGCTCGGCGGGCACATACCCGCGGTGTATGCCCCGAAGGCTGCGCTCGGGCACTCTGTCGGTGCGGTGGGCGCAGTGGAATCGATCCTGACGCTGCTTGCACTGCGTGACGGTGTCGTACCCGCGACGCGCAACCTGAAGAACCTCGATCCGCGAGATCCATCTGGACGTCGTCGCCGGCGGTCCCCGGCCCGGCAACTATCAGTACGCGATCAACAACTCGTTCGGCTTCGGCGGTCACAATGTCTCGCTGGTGTTCGGCCGGCCGTAGCGACGCCGAGACTGCAGCTGAGTAGGACTTCTCGACGTCGGCTGCCGGAAGCCAATTCGTCAGCCGGGAGGTCAGACCTTGACGAGCGTGAACTGCCCCAGCTCGCTGATGCCGCGGTTGAAGAAGTCGCTGCAGCCGATCAGGTACTTCATGTAGCGCTCGTAGACCTCCTCGGAGGTCGCCGCGACGCCTCGTCGTGGTTGCGCCTCCAGCGCCTCGGCCCAGGTGTCCAGCGTCCGGACGTAGTCCTGGTTGAGGTACTGCGCTCCTCCAGCGTGAAATCCGGCCTCGCGGATACTCGATGGATGTTCTCGTCGCACGGCACCGAGCCGCCAGGGAAGATCTCCTTGGCGATGAACCGCATGAACCTCAGATCGGACATGGCGATCGGGATGCCCATCTCGGGCCATCTCTTCAGCGGGTGACCCAGAATCGTCTGCAGCACCATGCGTCCGCCGCTGGGCAGCGCGTTGCAGCACATGTTGAAGAACGGCCTCGTAGCGCTCCTTGCGGGAAGGCCTCGATCGCCTCGATGCTGATGATGCGGTCGACCTGCTCGTCGAACTGCTCCCAGCCGCGCAGCAGCACCCGGCGCGACCGTTCGGTGTCGATGCCGTCGAGGATCTGCGGCGAACTTGCACTGGTTACGGCTCAGCGTCAGCCCGACGACGTTGACGTCGTGCTTCTCGACGGCGCGCTGCATCACCGAGCCCCAGCCGCAGCCGACATCGAGCAGCGTCATGCCGGGCTGCAGATCGAGCTTGCCCAGCGCGAGGTCGATCTTGGCCAGCTGCGCCTCGCTCGAGCGTCATGTCCTCACGCTCGTAGTAGGCCGAGCTGTACGTCCGCGTGGGGTCCTGCACAGAGCCCGAAGAAGTCGTCGAGAGGTCGTAGTGCGCCTGGACATCTTCGAATGCGGCCTCCATGTTCGTGCCCCCGGCGGCCCGCCTGTCCCGTCATCTACCGACCTCCTCCAATGTCGCGCGGATCAGATCCGTGTGTTCATAGCCCAGATGACGCGTTGCCTAGATTACTGCTAAGCGGGCAGTCTTCTCCAGGGTGAACTGGGCGACGTCGGTGTAGCCCTCGCGGAACAGGTCGGCACACCCGTCGAGGTACTTGAGGAACCGCTCGTAGATCTCCTCGCCGGTGATCGTCGATGGCCTCGTCCTTCTTGCGCCTCGAGGTTGCGCGCCCAGGTGTCGAGCGTCTTGACGTAGTGCGGCTGCAGGTGCTGCTCGCGGGTGACGGTGTAACCGGCCTTGACCGCGTGCTGCTTGACCATCGAGGCCAGCGGCAGACGGCCGCCGGGGTAGATCTCGTCCATGATGAACTTGATGAACCGCACGCGAGACATCGTCAGCGGCAGGCCCTTGGCCTTGATCTCCTCATCCTCCGGGATGATGATCGTGTGCAGCATCTGCACGCCGTCGTCGGGCAGCCAGTCGTACGTCTTCTTGAAGTAGTCGTCGTACTTGTTGAAGCCGAAGTGCTCGAACGCGCCGATCGACACGATCCGGTCGACCTCGCCGTCGAAATCCTCCCACGGCTGCAGGCGGACCTCCATGCTTGCGCTTGCTGCTCGAGTTCGCGAACCAGTGGTCCTCGATGTGCTGCTTCTGGTTCTCCGACAGCGTCAGGCCGATGACGTTGACGTCGTACTTCTCGACCGCGCGCATGATCGTCGCGCCCCAGCCGCAGCCGATGTCGAGCAGCGTCATCCCGGGTTGAGGCCCAGCTTGCCCAGCGAGAGGTCGATCTTGGCCATCTGGGCCTGCTCCAGCGTGTAGTCGTCCTTCTCGAAGTAGGCGCAGCTGTAGACCTGGTTCGGGTCCTGCCAGAGCTTGAAGAAGTCGTTGGAGATGTCGTAGTGGAACTGGACTTCCTTCTTGTCCGAGCCGCGGGTCTGCGACGCGGACTTGGCCAACCACGCGGACTCGGCGGTCTGGTTCGCTTGGTCACTTGAGCTGTTCGGCATCGAATCATCCTGTCGGCACGTTAATCCTCGCCCGGCGGGGCGCTGCTTCTCCACTACCCGGGCCGCGGATCGCAAAAACAATCAACTTCAGAATGTACGCGGCCCGGTGAGAGCGGCGAGCGCACCACTCCGATGAAGGCGAAGATGGGGGTATGGCAGGTGGCCCCAGGAACCCCAGGATCTACGTCAAGGCGTGCATCAACGGCGCTCGAACACCCGACCAGCACCCCGACCTCCCGGTCACGCCGGAGCAGCTGGCGGCCGAGGCGGTCGCCGCACACCAGGCCGGCGCCAAGGCAGTGCACATGCATCCCAAGAACAGCGACGGCGTGGACTCCCTGTTGCCGGGCGAGGTGGACGCCGCGGTCGCGGCGGTGCGTCAGGCCCTGCCCGGGCTGCCGCTCGGTGTCACGACCGGATATTGGGCGCTGCCCGACGCCCGGCAGCGCCTTCGCGCCGTCCAGAGCTGGAGCGTGCTGCCTGACTTCACGTCGCTGAACTGGCATGAGCCCGGCTCGCCGGAGTTGGCGCGGCTGTTGCTCAGCCGGGGACTCGGCGTGGAGGTCGGAATCTTCCACGCCGAAGCAGCGCAGTCCTGGGCCGCCTCCGACATCGCGCCGCACTGCATGCGGGTGATGATCGAGCTCGGCGCCGACGGCGACGTCGCGACGGCCGACGAGTTGATCGCCATGGTCGCCGCGGCGGAGTCGCCTGCGCCTGTCCTGCTGCACGGGCTGGACGAAAGTTGTTGGCCGCTATTGCAACACGCTGGGGTGCGCGGGGTGCAGACCCGCATCGGGATGGAGGACACGCTCGCCCTGCCGGACGGTACCGTCACGCCGGGGAACGCTGCCCTGGTGTCAGCCGCCGTCGACCTGCTCAGTCAGTAGGCGCCCCGAGGGCGAAGTCGGCGAAGTCGAAACCAGGGACCACGACGCAACTCACCAGACAGGGTTGATCGTCGCGGGGACGGGCACGCTGCCAGTGTCCCGGAGGTATGACGAACTGCGGGCTCTCGCCGGCGATGATGTCGGCGCCGAGGAGATGGGTTGTCGCGGTCTCAAGCTGTGCGCCCACCTCGAGCAGCAGTGGCCCGCCGGAGTGGTACAGCCACAGCTCCGCGCTGCGTACGGTGTGCCAGGCGCTCTGCTGACCCGGCATGAGTAGGAAGAGGATCGCGGTGCCCGCGTTGCGGCACCCGGCATAGTCGGGCGGGAGCACCGACTGCGGAACCGTCAGCTCACTACGCCACGTCTCCCGGAACCAGCCGCCCTCGGGATGCGGAGAAAGGTCAAGACGACGCGCCCATTCGGGAAGATCGCTCATCGGCTCACTTTAGTAGTCTTCTCCCATGATTCGCGCGCGTCCTGGGTGGCTCGTCGCGCTGTGCGCGCTGGTCATCGCGGTGAGTGCCTGGTTTCCGTGGCTGACGTCGGCCGAGGGCGGGGGCCGGGCGAACGCGATCGGCGGGGTCGCGGGCGCCATGCCGGTGCCGCCCCCCGGATTCGGTGTCGGCCAGCTGGTGGTGCTGCTGGCCTCGACCCTGGTCGTCGCGGGAGCGATGTCGGCGCGGAACATTTCGGGGCGGATGGCATCGACGACAGCACTGGCGGTTTCGGTCGTGCTCGTGGTGTTGGCCGCGTGGTACTACCGGCTCTATGTCTATCCGCCGGTGTCGGCGGGTTACGGGCTCTATGTGGGGGGCGGGGTCGCGCTGGCTGCGGTCTTTCTGTCGGTGTGGACGATGCTGGCAGCTTGGAGATCATCTGCGCCGGCGACACCACGGTGAGCGGTTTCGTCGAGCCCGTCCTGCTGACGGGGGAGCGCTGGGTCACGCTGGAACCGCTTACCCGCGAACATCTTCCGGCGATCGAAGCCGCAGCTGCCGACGGCGAGCTGGGCCGACTGTGGTTCACCGGCGCGCCGAAGGCAGACGCCGCCGCGGACTGGGTCGACATGCGCCTGTCTGTTCAAACCCCGGACACCGGGTTGACGTTCGTGGCCCGGGGTGCCGACGGGACCGTCGTCGGCTCGTCGAGCTATCTCAACGTCGACGGAGTCAACCGCAGGCTGGAGATCGGCAACACCTGGTACGTCGCCGCGGCGAGGCGTACCGGCATCAACACCGAGTGCAAACTTCTGATGCTGAGCCATGCCTTCGACGACTTGGGTTGTGTCGCAGTGGAATTTCGCACCCACTTTTTCAACGCAGCCAGCCGGACCGCGATCGAGCGCCTCGGCGCGAAACTCGACGGTGTGCTGCGCAGCCACCAAGTGCTGGCCGACGGTTCGCGGCGCGACACCGTGGTGTATTCGATCCTCGACATCGAATGGCCTGCCGTGCGGTCCAACCTGCGCTTCCGGTTGGACCGCAACGGCTGACGCGCCGGAGTTATTCAGAGTCGACCGTGGTCGGCTCTATCGAGGTCTGGGCCCTGGAGTGGCTGATCTCGATTCTGCGCGGCTTGGCCCGCTCGGCGAGCGGAATCGTCACCGTCAGCACACCGTTCTCGTACGTCGCCGAGATCGCTGCGCTGTCAATGCCTTCGCCGAGGGAAAGTTGCCTGCGGTACTTGCCGAAGAACCGCTCGTTGGCGAGCCACTGCGCTGAATCCTCCGACCGTGCGGTGCGGTGCGCCGAAATGGTCAGTGTGCCGTTGTCGACGTCGACGTCGACCGAACCGGGATCGACACCGGGTAAGTCGGCGGTCAGCACGTAGTGGTCGTCGATCTTGCAGAGATCCATCGGCATGAACCGAGGTGCGCGATTTGTTCCGGTCTGGCTTGTCAGCAGGCCGCGGGTCAGGGCATCAATATCACTGAACGGATCGAAACGGAGCACAGTAATCCACCTCCTCATTCGTCCAGAGCCCGCCACCCTGGCGGGCGACCAAATCACTGTGCGCCAGAGAGATTAGCACTCGAGCGGCGAGAGTGCTAGATGTTTTTCAGACGAATTTCTGCGGTTGTGGCGACCCCCGGCTTTGCGGCCCGGAGCGGTGGGCGCATCACCGACGAGGATGACGCCGTAGCCGCGGGTGAACGCGCCGTGCAGAGTCGACCGCACGCGGCATCCGTCTCCGAGTCGATGACTACGGGCCGACCTTCCGCTACGTGACGGGAAGGATCTGCGCTCCGCGTAAGCGGCCGCGGCACTGATCGCAGACCAACACAGGGGTTAAGAGCCGACCACATTCGGTGTGGGTCAGGATCACCGCGGGACCCTCGGGCGCCGGAAACCAGCGTTGCGCCCACGCCAGTGCGCTTACCAGCACCGGGAGGAAAGCCCGGCCTTTCTCGGTCAACCGGTAGCGACCGTCGCTGTTGACGAGGATTCCTTCATCGGTGAACACCGACAGGCGGCCCGCGATCGTCGAGGGCGGTGCGCCGAGTTGAGACTGGAAGTCGGTGAACCGGTTGGTGCCCACGAACGCGGCGACCAGGAGGGCGAACGCCCACCGGTCGCCCATGACGCTCATCGTCTGCGGAAACGACTGGGCGCTACCGGAACGACGGCCACCGGAGCGTCTGCGGTTGGAGCCCGACGGGATGGAACGCTCCCAGGATCCGCTCGGACCCCATTGCGCCACAATGTCTTTGTTGCTCGTCAGGCCGTTGCAGGCCAGGCACGTGAGCGCAGGTGCAAACTCCTTGCCGCACACCGTGTGGTTCATGTGTGGCAGTGCCTCGGCGTGGTCGGGGACCCAGCGCCGTTCCCACTCCCAGATCGATGTCAGCATCGGCCACAGCGAGCGGCCCTTCGACGTCGCCAGATACTCCGAGCGGGGCGGGTTCGACTGGTACTCGCGGCGGACCAGCAACTCGTCGGAGGTCAGCGACTGCAACCGGTGGGAGAGCACGCTGTTGGACACCGGCAGCGCCGCCGCGAAATCGCCGTAACGCCGGGCGCCCAGCAGTGCCCGCTGCACGATGAGCATGGTCCACTCGTCACCGAGCAGGCCCAGCATCCGGGCGACGGCGTTTGGGTCGACCGGCAACTACAGGCCGATCGCGTCGGCGGCGGAATCGGCCAGGCGCCAGCGGGGCAGCTCCGACCCCGGTGCCCACGTCGAGTGGGTACCGCTCAAGATGCGTTCGGGCAGGGCCAGTTTGCAGATCGGGCCGTCCTCGACCCGGGCGGCATCGAAAACCAGGCAGTACGAGGCGTCGGCGGTCATGTCGGTGGTCAGCGTGACGAGGTAGCCGTCGTCCTCGGCTGCGCTGCCGACGCCCGGAGCCGCCCCGGCTGCGACATCGGACCGGGGTGCCATTGCGGTCTCGCTGCCAAAGACGCCGTCGCCGAACGCGTACCGCTGCTCGGTGCCGGTGTGCAGGTCGTGCTTGAGCAGCCCGTCGAACAGGAACCAGCCGGGCTTGCCGGTGGCGGCATAGGTGTAGCGGTAGGGGCGTCCGGCGTAGGCGGGGTTGATCATGCCGAATTCGGTGAGACTGTCGGACAGTTGTTCTTCGCGCACCGCGCCGGTTTTCACGTCGAAGCGCCAGCGGTGCAGTCGAGTCTGCATACCGTCCAGGGACAGGCTCCGGAAGATCTGGCGCCACTTGGGGCTCATGCCGTTGTCGACTCCGTCGGTGGGTTCGGGATCACCCTGGAAGAACCCGTCCACCACGATCTCGTCACCGTCCTCGTAGGCGTTGGGAAAATGCAGGACGTAGGTGGGGTCGGCCTCGAACCACATGATCTGGGACGGGTCCCCGTGCCGCGGGATGACCGCGAACCGGGATGGCACGTCGCGGTGGAACCTCGGCAGGTGCACGTTGTGTTCGAGCAGCCCGGCGTCCCAGAACAGCGGAAAGTCGTTGAGAATGACGTACTTTTCGGTGAATGCCATATCGTGCGGCAGTCGCGGGCCTGGTAGTGGGACGTCGACGCGGTGCACCACCCGGCCCTCGTCGCTGACCACGCCATAGCGCATGTACGGCGCCTGCTTGCTGTAGTTGAAGAACATCAGCTCGCCGGTGCGGTCGTCGACCTTCGGATGGGCCGAGACACCCCAGTCGGTCGGGAAACCGCCGTGCCAGTCCTCCTTGCCGAGATCGTCACCGGTGCAGGGATCGATCCGGTACAGGTCGCCGCATTGGTAGTGACTCGTCAGCGCGACGCCGCGGTGCACGATGACGTCGGTGGACGACGCGTCCTTCATCAGTGTCCTGGCCCCCCAGCCATGGTCGCGCCGGGCCAGCTCGACAGGCTCGGCTATCCCGGGCCATAGCGGTCCGCCTGCGTTGTTCTCCTCGATGAATCCGTCGGTGCGAATGAACCTGTTGCGGTAGAAGGCCTTTCCGTCACGGAAGCCGACGATGTGCAGCATGCCGTCGCCGTCGAACGGGTGGTAGTACTTCAGGGCAGGGTGCAGTGGGTTCTCCGTGTTGCGCAGATAGACGCCGTCGAGATCGTGCGGGATCTGTCCTTCGACAACCGTCAGGTCGTCGGCGTCCCACTCGGTGGTCTGCGGACGCCACGGCCCGGTCCGATAGGGGTGGTCGTCGTCCTCGGGCAGGGTCGACAGGAACTTGCCGACGATCTCGGGGTGGGTACTGATGGTCATGGTGTCCTCCCGACGACGAAGCTGACGGTGGTGGCGGTGCTGCCGCCGAAGTTCAATGTTGCGAACGCTTTCGCGTCGTCGACCTGGTAGTCACCCGCGGTGCCGCTGACCTGTCGTGCCGCATCCAGCGGCATCCTGACCCCGGTCGCGCCGACGGGATGCCCGCCACCGATCAGGCCTCCGCTCGGATTGATCGGCAGCCGGCCGACGACGAGTGCCGTGCGGTAGGCGCCGGACCGCAGATCGGCGATGGCCGCCAGCGTCGCCACACTTCCGGAGGCGCATGCGGCCTCATGGCGGGCGGAAGGGGTTCCCCACAGACCGTCGTTCACCGTGACAGGCATCGCGCCCAAGTGCCCCTGGTGGGCGAACAGTTCGCCGAAGGCGTTGGCGACATGGACGACGTCGATGTCCTCGGCGTCGATGCGCGCGGCGTCAAGAGTCGAGTCGACGGCCTCAGCAGTCAAGGCGGAGAAGTCCAGCGCCTCACGGTCGAAGTTGCGCGCAAAGTCGCTGTGACAGCCCCCGAGGATCCACACATCCGACCAGCCCACACCGGCACGTTACTACAACTAACAGAGTGGCTAAATGAATCAACAGAGAGACGAAAAGAAGGCGGCCCCGCCGGCACGTAGTCTGAACCGACGAGACCTCAACAGGAGCCACGGTCGACCGTCGTCCCTGTCTCTGGGATGGCATGCCCACTAAGAGACCACGCAAACCCAACTGGGTGTACGGCGAACCCGAATAGGGGATTCTGTAGTGATGACCGAGACGACCAACCACGAGCTCGCCCGCCGAATGGCTGAGCTGGCTCGCCTCGTAGCCAGTCCGCGCAAAGTCGAGGACGTCTTGTCCGACGTCACCGCCGAGGCTCTGACATTGATCCCTGGCGTCGACGCGGCCGGGATTCTGTTCGTCGGCAAGGCAGGACAGTTCGACTCAGTCGCCGGCACATCGCAGTTGCCCCACCGTCTGGACGAATTGCAGATGAAGTACAGCGAAGGTCCTTGCCTGCAGGCTGCGCTGGACGAGCTCATCGTGCGCACCGATGACTTCCGTACCGAGGAGCGGTGGCCGAAGTATTCGGCTGCGGCGGTGGAACTGGGTGTGCTCAGTGGGCTGTCGTTCAAGCTGTACACGAGCTCGCAGACAGCTGGGGCGCTTAACCTGTTCTCGCTTCGCGCCAATGTGTTCGACGGCGAGGCCGAGACGATCGGCGCGGTGCTCGCCGCGCACGCCGCCGCTGCGATCCTGGCCAGCCGGCAGACCGAACAACTGGAGTCGGCGCTGTCGACCAGGGATCGGATCGGACAGGCCAAGGGCATCATCATGGAGCGCTACAACGTCGACGACGTCGCGGCGTTCGACATGCTGCGCAAGCTGTCGCAGGACAGCAACACCAAGCTGGTCGAGGTCGCCGAGAAGGTCATCGAGACCAGAGGCCCCTGACAGTCACGCAGGGTGCAGGCTGACGGCGATGCCCGAATACCGCACCATGCCTGTGACCACGTCGATGTCGTCCTTACTGGTGAGCCGGTTGACGTTGGCGTCGTGATGGCCGTGCGGAATCGACACGGCCCCGCGCCGGATCGAGTCGTCGACCTTGGCGATACCTGTCAGCTCGCCGTTTGCGCTGCGGACGATCACCGGCTTCCCGTCCACGACGCCTGCCGCGGCGCCGTCCTCGGGGTGGATGAGGATGTCGGCGCGCTCACCGAGAAAATCGAGTTGCCCGTTCAGCTTCTTACGCTGCCGACGCGGCACCATCACCAGTGGCGGGGTCGGCTCGAGGGCGGCGAGCTGGTCGACGAGCAGCGGCGGCGCCAAGCGCCAACCACCCATCCGCTCGATGTGGTCGTCGACCCACGGCGCGGGTAACTGCTGCGGGGCGTCGGCCCAACCCGTGGCCGCCACCTCGTCGTATTTGGTGCGGGCACCGGCCAGCAGGACCGCGAGCACGTCGTCGTCGCTGCTACTGGCCGGGTCACCCAGATTGCCCAAGTCATAGCCGAGGCGTCGGCCGAGTTCGGCGAAGACCCACCACATTGACCGCCGCTCGCCGACCGGGTCCACGACGGCGGGCGTGTACTGCACGGACACCCGCGAACTCAGGACGTCGTGAATCGTGATGTCGGGCCGCTCCAGCGGGTCCTTGGTCGGCAGCACATGAGTGGCCAGCTGCGTGGTCTCGTTGTTGATGATCTCGGTGGTGGCGAATACTTCGAGGTTCTGCAGGGCCGGGATCAACTTCCCCGTCTCGGGCATACACGTCACCAAGCTGCCGCCGACGTTGATCAGGGCGCGGATATTGCCTGCTGCGATCTCGTCGGGCAGCACGGCGCACGGCCATTCGTTAATGAACGCCTGGGCCTCGGGGCGACTGCGTGGACCGGGCCCGAATGATCCCTCGATGGGTGTGATCGGCAGTAGATCACCGAAAACTTCTAATTGGTAAGCGAATCCGGGGTGGAACCACGTGCCACCGGGCCGGTTCATCGCGCCGGTCAGGATCATCAGCACCCATGCCAGCCACTGGGTGACGTTGCCGCGATCGGCCGTCATGGTGACGCCGGTGCCGGTTTCGATCGCCACGCACTTGGCGGCGCGTACTGCCGCGCACAGCAGCGTCAGCTCGGATTCCGCGACACCGGCGAGTGTCGCGGTGTGCTCGAGGGTGAACGGTTCGACAGCGGCTGCCAGTGCGTCGGCACCCTGCACCGGCACCTCCGGCTTCATGCCGTCACGCAGGATCTCGCGCACCAGATAGGCCAGCACTGCGTGATCCGTACTCGGGCGGGCAGCCAGATGGCCGGTGGCCAGCCGGGCTGTCTCCGTGCGCCGGGGATCGATCACCCACACCTGTCCGCGCTTCGCGATGTCTCGCACAGTGCCGGTCGGGTTCGGCATCGAGATCGCATGCCCGTGGGAGACAACCGGATTGACGCCGACAAGTATCAGGAAGTCGGCGTTGCCGAGGTCCGTCCGGCCGGACAGGCCCATGAAACCGCCCACCAGATCGGAGATCAGCGGTTTGGCCGTGCCGTCGATGGTCAGTGGGCTGAACTTGGCCGGGGTGCCGATCGCGGCATGCAACGCTTCGGCCATCCGGAAGCCGGCGCTCTCCATGGTGCTGAAGTAGAAGCCGACTGATTCCGGCCCGTGTCGGTCGATGATGTCCTTCAACCGTGTGCCGAGGTCGTCCAGGCACGCGTCCCATGTGCTGTCCTGCAGCCGGCCGTCGATACGCATCCGGGGCTGCTCGAGACGGTTCGGATGGTGATGAAGCTGCGGCAGCGCCCGGCCTTTCCCGCAGGTGTAACCGTGCGAGAACGGGTGGTCCTGGTCGCCGCGGACGCGGAGGACCTCGTCGCCCTCGACGTCGACGAGGATGCCGCAGACGGACGTGCAGACTCGGCAGAAACTACGGACCGTTTGCATACTCCGAGAACGTACTCACCTTTACGGAGAGGCGCTCTCGCATTTGCGAGAATGTCATTGCCGCTTGGTGAGTCAGCGCGAGTCGACCGCCTGATCGCCGACGACGGCGAGCAGATGCAGGTTTTCCAGCGCCGAGGATCTGGGCGGCGGGGTCACAACTCGGCGAATTGCGCGTATCGCCGTGACGGCGTACGGGTTCTGGCGCGCGCACTCATCAACGGGCACTGGACGGCGACAAGTGACCGCGGACAGGGTGATTCGCGAAGCATGGATCCCCGCTTCGCCGGCCAGAACCTCGACCGCAATGTCGCGCTGGTCGACTGCTTGCGTGGCGTCGCAGGCGACCCCTAACCTGCAGCGCACATGGCGGTGCTGGATTCAGAGCGGTGAGCTCAGGTCACTCTTCCGGTCCGGCGACGGGCGGCAGGCCGCACCGAGCGCGGAAGTCCTTCAACGGCTGACGGATCGCCTGCATTTCGGCCTTCACGCCAGGGTTCCTGTCCGAGTATTCATCGATCTTCGCGCGCCGCTCGTCCTGAGGCAGCCCACGCAGGCCGGTGAGGAACCAATTCACGTCCGGGTGGGTGTGCATGTAGGTCGACAACGAGGCCGAGACGCCGGACAGGATTCCCACCTGTTCGGCGACCGTGCAGTTCGGGGGCGGGGGGGGCAGGGGGGGCGGGGGTTGCGACGCGGCGATCGCGGCGGAACCCATGAGGGCAGCACCCGCGAGCACCGCGGCAGTTGCGGATCGGACGAGAACGGACATAGCCACTCCTCTTCGTGGTCGAGTCATCTTCATCTCAGGGACTGTGTGGCGATAAGGTGTCGTCGTCATCAGTTGCCGAAGGCGGCGCCGCCGCCGTAGTTCACGCCGTCCCGGTCTTCATCGGAGTTGAGGACGATGTCGATGTCGTCGTCGTAGCAGTACAGATCCAGCTCGCACCATGGATATTCAGTGGGGAAGGGCGCCATCAGGCCCGGAGTGGCGCTTGCCACCGCGGACGATGACAACACCGCGGCGAACGTCCCCGCCGCCACAATCGGTATTGCGTAAAACGCTTTCCGCATTGCCTTCTCCTGCCCGCTCGCTGTGAAGTCGCGGCCGGAAGCTCGGAGGCCGGAACAAGCGCATTCCCGGACAAGCGAGGACCAGCTTGGCTCGTGCTCAATCTGCCGGTCAAGGTAGGTGTCGGGCATCCCCCACTTTGGGGGATATTGACCCATGCGATGCGCCGGGCGGAGGGTAGTTCACAACTGGCCGGGGCGGTCTCCGGTAGGAGTTCGTCACGGTCGCCGTGGCGGAACGGGATCGCTTGTCCGACAAATCGATTCGCGCGGCTGCGAGTCGGAGTCATTCGACGTCGATGGCAGATGTGGTCGTCGACCGTGAATAGGCGGGACGCTCGACGTATACACATCACAGAGTGCCCCCGGCATGATTCGAACATGCCGTGTCGCCTTGGGCAGCACCGTTGCTGCCAGCGAGAATCCCCTCCTCAACAGCCCATACCAGGATTCCCGCCTGGACTGCTAGGGACTGCCGCACCCTAGAAAGGACCAAATAGATAGCACGGAGATAGCACGGAGGTTTCCTGATGGCCGGACGACCCAACCGACGCGGGTGGGGCTGGATTCGCAAGCTGCCGTCCAAGCGTTGGCAGGCCAGCTATATCGGTCCCGACAAGGCACGGCACACCGCGCCGGTGACCTACACCGTGAAGATGGACGCCGCGGCATGGCTGTCTGACGAACGCCGCCTGATGGAGCGTGGCGACGACTGGACCCCACCGGCGACCCGGGCAGCCGTCAAGAAGATCAAGGGCGTCACCGTCGCCGAGTACTCGACCACCTGGCTGGCCCAGCGCAACCTGAAGCACCGCACCGCAGCGCATTACACCGCGCTACTGGCCAACCACATCACCCCCGGGCTGGGAACCGTTGAGCTGCGCCACCTCACCGCGGCGACGGTGCGGGGCTGGTACTTTACCGAGCGCGTCAGCGTCGATCTTGGCCCCGACCCAGTATTAGTAGTCAGCGGGCCCAAGTCTTGCGGTGTGGGCCAGAAAGCCTTAGTCGCTCCGTAAGCGCCCACCCACGTTTCGATCTGGGCAGGCGTCTCATTGCTCCTCAAGGGCGGAAGATGAGACACGTCGCTGTGAGACGAACATTTGAGACATCGCGACGTGCGGAATCACCCGCCCCGCAACGGGTTCGATGAGTGTCGCAGATGTGCTCTATTTCGAGACGGCTAGGAGCTACACCGTGGACGACGACTCCGAGGAGACCACCGCGGTGGCCGCGGTGATGAAGCAGGGGAGTCAGAAGAGGGCTCCCCGCCGCCTGAGTCAGCAGAGCGACCCGGCGTTGACGACCGGGTACCACGACGGCGGGTCGATCTCGACCTCCACTCGGCCCGAGGGGTCCCTCGGTCCGCGGTGATACAGGGCGTCCTGGCAGGGCAGCACGGAGGACTTGGGCTTGCTCACACCACCGGCCCACACGTCGATCCAGTCGTTCGTGCAGGACGCGCAGAGATCCTCCACGATCAGGTACCTCGAGAGGTACGGGAGGTACATCCGGGTGCCGGGTGCCCACGGCCCCTTGACGGCCACGGTGGTCGGGTCGTCGTAGGTGCCCGCTCCCCCGGCCTCGCGGTGGAGGATCGGGCTGGCGATCTTCGCGCTGTTGGGCGGGTCGTTGTCGGGCCAGCCGTAGAACGTCAGCTTGACGTGGGCGGTGTCGCCTGCCTTCGCTGACGCGCACAGCCGCTCAGCCAGCCCCGACGAAACCAGGAGCACCACGATAACCGCCACCAGGAACCAGGAGTTCAGGTTGATCTTCTGCCACACGTTCATGTGCATCCTTTCTCACGACGCTGTTGCGCCGCTCCAGCTTGTCCCAGGCGAACTCGGCACCCTTGGCCACGCGGTACGCGCAGGCGTAGAGCAGATAGACCCGCATCAGTTCATACATCGGTCGGTAGAGCGGCAACACCAGCAGGTGCCAGTAGCTCTCCCGAGCGATGGCAAGGGCGGCGAGCGCGCTGACGAGGTGGATGGCGAAGATGATGGCCGCGCCCACCGCGACCGGCTCCCAGTCCCCGTGCGACAGGGCGTACACGCCAGCGACCGCCAGGATGGGCATGAACACGAAGTTCAGCCCCAGCTGGACCACCGAGAACGGCATCGTGACCATGCCGAGCATCCCGTAGCGGGGCCGCAGGAGCATCGTCCGGTTTTTCCATAGCACCTGGAAGTTCCCGAACATCCAGCGCTTGCGCTGCTTGAGCAGCGGGACGATGGTCTCGGGGGCCTCGGTGTCGCAGAGGGCGTGGTTGTCGTGCAGGACGCGATAGCGGAGCCGCTGGAACTTCATCGCCGCGTCGGCATCCTCGGCCAGGGTGTCCTCGCAGAACCCGCCGATCTCCTCCAGCGCGCTCCGTCGCCAGGCCGAGCAGGCCCCGGGCACGATGCCCACCGCGCCGATCATCATCTCGGCCATGCGGATGACGCAGATGCCGTTGAGGTACTCCAGGCTCTGCCACGCCGTGAGCACGTTGCGCCGGTTGCCCACCTTGACATGGCCCGCGACCGCGCCCACCTTCGGATCGGCGAAGTGCCGCACCAGCTTGCGCAGCGTGTCGGTGTGGAACAGCGTGTCCGCGTCCAGCGTCACGACCACGCTGGCCTCCGGGTCGGCGTGATTCACCCCGTTGTTGATGGCCGAGGACTTCCCGCTGTTGGGCTGATCGACCACCCGAAGCTGCGGCCAGTCATAGCCGCGCAGGATCTCCAGCGTGCGATCACTGGAGCCGTCGTTGACCGCGACGACCTCGAATCGTGAAGCGGGATAGTCGCTTTCGCGCATCACGTCCAGCGTCCGGGCGATCACCTTCTCCTCGTTGTACGCGGCGAGCACCACGCTCACGAACGGGAGTTCCTCGTCCGGGGTATCCGGCCAGACCCGCCGCCGCTGACGCCACTCGTTGACACCGGAGAGCAGCAGGTAGAACAGCGTGAACACGACCATCGAGCCGACGCCGAACCAGAACACCACCGTGAGGATCTTGGAGGGGGTGTTCGTCGCCTGAGCGACTACCAGCGTGGCGCGGTCACCGACCGTGGGGGCGACGTTGCGCTGCGGCATGAACTCCGGGGGCAGGATCGCCCCCGCCGGGGCGAACGTGTAGCCCTGCGCCCGAGCCTCCGCGATGAGCCTGGGCAGCATCTCGACGGTGCCCGCTCGGGTCTGCCCGCCGCCGTCGTGCATGAGCACCACGTGGCCCTTGCCGTCCAGTGGTGGGATCGGCACTTCCTGCCCCGGCTCGTATTCCCAGTCGTGCGAGTCCAGGTCGAAGTCGAACTGCAGGTAGCCCAGCTGCTGCGCGGTCAGCTGCGCGAGGAAGTTGTCCTGCGGGTAGCCGGTCGGAATGCGGAACAGGGACGTGGCGTAGTCGGCAGCCGAGCGGATGACGTGATCGGTCTGCACGATCTCCTGCCGGTTCTGGAAGTCGGACTGGTCCTCGAACTGCGGGTGCGTCGAGGTGTGGTTCCCGACCGTGTGGCCCTCGCGGATCATCCGCTGGACCACGTCCGGGTGCATGACTACCCGCGACCCCATCACGAAGAATGTGGCGGGCACGTGCTCCCGGGACAGGATGTCGAGGATCTTGCCGGTGTCGGTGGCGCTGGGTCCGTCATCGAAGGTCAGTACCAGCGTGCGATCCGGCACCATTCCGAAGTGGTCGAGCGCGAACCCGTCCTGGCCGATCTCCTCGCCCTCCCAGTCCTCGGCGTTGCGGATGAACTCGCCCGAGACCGGGTCGATCAGCCGCACCGGAGGCGCGGGTGGCGGGTCGGGGATGGTCGGTTCATCGGGAGCGCCGTCGCCGTCCAGATCGTCCGGGATGCCGTCGCCGTCGTTGTCGGGCACCGGGATCGGCACGGGGCCGGGGAGCCCGGTACCGGCGTGGGTGTGCTCTGTCTGGACCAGCCGGGTGAACGGGCCGTCCCCGATGACCGGGAGCGGTCCCGTCGTGTTGCCCAGCACCCGCCGCGCCCAGCCCTCGTCGGACTCGACCGAGCGGGTGGGAGACAGCATGGTCGGGGCCACGCACGCGGCCAGCGTCCCCACGGCAAGCAGGACGGCGCAGGTGATGAGCACTAGACGGCGTAGCCGTTTGCCGCTCTTGTCGTAGAACACCGGGAACGGGCCTGCGGGATTGCGGGCTATCGCCGTGGATAGCCCGTCTATTGTGCGGCCCACTAGTCTGCGCCGTCCCAGGTGGAGGGGGCGGTCGGACACTGGGTGCCGACTATCCACACCGGCGGTGTGCCGTCGATGGCGTAGACCTGCCACCAGGATTGACCGCCGGTGCTGGTGAGCTGGGCCTCGATCTCGGTGTTGACGGTGATGCGCTGGCCGGTGATCTTCGTGGTGAAGCCCGCGAGTTCGAGTAGGCGGCAGGCCTGCCCGATCTGGCTGACTCCGGTGATGGTCTTGGCGACGTGCTCTACTGCCAGGATCTCGAATGCCGCGTCTTGAGTTTCGACAGCCTTGACAGCGGACTGGTCGCCGTCGTGGTCGCCGCGCTCCGCGGCCTCCAGAGCCAGGCTGCGGGCCTGGATGGTGGCGGCGGTGGCGAAGTTCTGCGCCCGGTTCAGCGGCGTCCAGTTCTTGGCGGGCAGCGGGCGGTCCCGACGGGTGGTGGTCACACCCGCCTCCCGTCGATGTCGGTGCCGTGCTGCGGCCCGAAGCCCAGGTAGATGTCGGTCGCGCAGTTCACCAGGACGTTGGCACCCCACGAGGGGCTCGTCTGCGTAGTTGTCCTGGTGTGTTTGGCGCGCGTCGTCTTCGTCGGCGGCGTAAAACGTCCGCGTAACGTGTTCGCTATCGCGGCCTTCGCTGATGACGATGAAAACGTGCATTTTGCGCGTCATCAGCCGACGCTGCCCGGGGTACCGATGGGGACCTGCACGCCCTGCCAGTTGCACGGCGTCCAGGTCCGCCACGCGACCAGCGCGCACTGCTGCTCGGGACTCAGCGGCGGCGCACACGGCGGCGTCGCGGGCCCACCGCACACGGCAGGGTAAGCCGACGCAGCACCCACCCCCACGCAAGCCCCAGCACTGATCGAGGCCGCGACGGCCCCAACCAGGAGCAATCGGTTCAACATGTCAAGCCCCGCCCTCTGTTGTCGGATGCTGCAACTATAGGAAATAAACGGCAACTCACGTCAACAATCTGGTAACAGTTTCCGAGTGATGCGCCTCACGGTCCGACCGATAGCAAGATCTGGCGGGCACGAACTCTCCGCCGGTCGCCTGACCCCGTTGTTTCCCGCCGGGTTTGTCGGACATGGCCTGTGGGCTGCTGCCAGACTGAAGCCCACCAGTGGAGACGGGGGACGGTAATGACGGCGGTGTATGTGGTGACGGCGGGCAGCGGCGAGAGCTACCGCATCGAACGGGTCTACCTCGACAGCGACGAGGCGTACCGGTTCGCCCAGGACTACAACGGTATTTCCCCTGTTGAGCCTGTTCAGGTGGAGGAATGGCAGGACGGTGCTCCGCCGTCGGTCTACGACGGCCCGTACTGGCGGGCGCAGTGGTGGGCGCGCATGCCGCTTGCCAAGCGGCGCGGCACACTGCGCGACTCCGACGCGGGCGAACGGTTCGACGACTTCGCCATCCGCCAGGAGTGGTGGACCGGCGACGCGCTTCCCGACGCCACGGTGGTGCGCCGGGAACTGACCGGGGAGCCGAAGATTGAGGTGGTGGGGCGATCCAAGGACAAGGTGGAGGAACTGTTCTGGGACGCGGTTACCCAGGCCAGGGCGGATCTCGCGGGCGTGCCGAGGAAATAGGTTCCGCATTCGTGCGGCGGACGGAACGAAATGGGTATGGCGATTAGACATTGCCGTTCGGGTACGCCATCATCCATGCATGGACCGACGGAATTTGGAACGGCTCGGCCACTACGTCGTGAGTCGCCGCGTCGCGCTGGGCTACCGCAACCGCACCGATTTAGCCAGCAGTCTGCAGTTCACCGTGCGCACCTTGGCCGACATCGAGCACGGCGTGCGCAAGGCCAGCGCGGGCAGCTACGCCATCTTGGAGAACAAGCTGGGCTGGGCACCGGGAAGCATCGACACCATCCTGGCCGGAGGAGAACCCACCGAGACCGTGCCCACCCTGCACCGCAGCGTTCCCGACGCTCCAGCCCAGGGAGCCCCAGCCCAGGGATACGCACTGCGCCTGACCAGCCCCGACGCCCTATCTCAGGTGTCCACCGAGGAATTGCTGCTGGAACTACGACGGCGCATCATCGCCCCCAGACGCCACCGAACCTGGGGCGACTGGGACGACGGCCTAGACCCACAGGCGACTGGACCGAACATGGCTAGCCCCGGGGCCCTGTAGCTCACGTATCCCCCTCGGCCGGGGTGATGGCCGGGCGGCTCAAGACACCCGGCGGTCGTGCCCGTAATCAGACCGTGGGATGAACGCTACCGACAGCACGTAGATAGCACGGCTACTGTCATGCAACCTGAAAACCCTCGCTGAACTGCAAAAACTTGAGTGCCCCCGGCATGATTCGAACATGCGACACCGGCTTTAGGAGAGCCGTGCTCTATCCCCTGAGCTACGGGGGCAACGCGCTGGAAGCTTACCTGGCTGATGCGGCAGGGTTCCGAACAACGCCGAACGGTTATGGCAAAAGTGTCAAAACACGGCTCTGTCAGCGGAAAGTCACTCCGTGGGGCTGACTCTGCAGCGCGTCGTCGATCTGGTGAAGAATCGCGTAGGCGCCTACTGGTTGATGTGGGCGCTTCTCTCGGCGCTATACCTGGGGCTGTAGCTATTACAGGAGCGAAATCACCTTGCCGAATGCCTCGGCGTGCCGCATCTGAACGATGAGGTAGCTGATGCCGTAGACGTCGCGGTATCCGCGGATCCTCTCGGCGATCTCCTCGGTCGATCCCGACAGCACACCGGGATGCCGCAAGAGCTCCTCATCGGAGAGCCCCGGCAGCGAGATCCGGGGAATCGTCAGGTCAGGTCGTCCTGAATCATCGACCGGCATGGCCGTGATGGCCACGTTGAGCTCCAACTCGTCGAAGCGGTCACCGGCCGCATCACGAACGAACGCGATCCGATCCGCCAGCGGATCCTCCTGCGCGGTGGCAGCCCGGTCGCCACCGGTCAACCCGATGATGTCCGCGGAACGCGCCGCGATCCGCAGCACCCGGTCGCCGTTGCCGGCGATCATGATGGGTACGTCGGGCAGATGTTCGCCCATGTACTCCGCGGTGAATTTGAGATGGTCGACGCGCTCGCCTGCGCTGGGAAACGGGATGCCCGCGGCGTCGAACTCTTCCTTCACGTAGCCGGTGCCGAGTCCCAGCTCGAACCGTCCACCGGACAGGTCGTGCAACGCGGCGACATCGCGCGCCAACAGCGCCGGGCGGTAGAACGCCGAGTTGATCACGAACGTGCCCACCCGGAGCGTCGACGTCGCCATCGCGATCGTGGTCATCACCGGGAATGGCGCGGGGCCGCCGAGATGGTCGGGGACGTGCAGCACATCGAAGCCGAGCTCCTCCGCACGCCGTGCCGCCTCTTCGAGTCGGGTCCGAGAGGTTCCCCGCGTGACGCCGACACCGAACCGGAATGCGTTGGCCATTTTGTGATCGTAGGTGGAGGTTTGAATCGGAATCGGCACGGGCATAAAGGCGAGTGACTTTCTCACCGAGATCCGGCCCGTCGTCGAACCATCCGACGGGCCGGATCGGTTTTCTGCCGTGACCGACACCCCGACTCTCGGCGTCGAGGAGGAGTTCCTGCTCGTCGACCCGGACTCCGGCGCCCCCGTCGCCCGCAACCGCGAGGTCGCCGAACGTGCCGCCGAACAGGATGTCGAACTGCAGCTCGAGCTCACCAGCTGTCAGGTGGAGACGACGACGGGCGTCATCGACGGAACGGCGGAGCTGCGCGAGCAGCTGGTGCGGCTGCGGCGCGTCGCCGCCGACGCCGCCGAGCATGCCGGCGCCCGCCTGCTCGCCGTCGGCCTCCCGCCGACCCTGCCCCATGACTTCCCGATCACCGACACCCCGCGCTACACCGACATCGGCGAACGGTTCGGCATGATCGCTCACGAGCAGGGCATCTGCGGCTGCCACGTGCATGTCGAGGTGCCCGACCGTGACACGGCGATCGGCGTCAGCAACCGGCTGCGGCCTTGGCTGCCCCTGCTGCTGGCGCTGACCGCGAACTCGGCGATCTACCGGAATTCCGACACCGGGCACGCCAGTTGGCGCAGCGTGCTCTGGGCCCGATGGCCCAGTGCCGGCCCACCGCCACACTTCGAGTCGGCCGACGATTTCGACGCCGCGGTACAGCTGCTGTGCCACACCGACGTGATCCGCGACGACGGCATGGTCTATTGGGATGTGCGGCCGTCGGCCAATTTCCCGACGGTCGAGGTGCGGGTCGCCGATGTTCCCGCGACGGTTTCCGAGACGGTGTTGTTCGCGGCATTGGTCCGCGGCTGTGTGATGACGCTCCTCGACGACGAGCGGCGTGGGGAGCCCGTGTTGCCGTTGGCGCCGCACGTCCTCAAGGCCGCGTACTGGAAAGCCGCGCGCGACGGTCTCGGCGGCGACGGCATCGACCTCGAAAACCACGTCGCGGCACCCATGCTGACGTTGTTGCAACGTCTCGTCGAACGCGTCCGGCCCGCGTTGGAAATCGCAGGTGACTATGACCTGGTCACGACCGGACTCGCCCGTGTCGCCGACGTCGGTAACGGCGCCATCAGGCAGCGGCGGGCTTGGCAACGCAGGCACGATGTCAGCGACGTCCTCGCCGAAGCCGCTGCCTCGACGCTCGAAAGCCCTTAGATCAGTGGCAGTTCCGCGAAGACGGGGCTGGTGGGCTGTGCGGATCCGCCAGGCGGTTCGACGGTGAACGCCAGCGCCTGCGACGTACCGAGGTCGGGCAGCACCGCGGTGGTCGACGGGGCGACCGCTTCGGCGTCCATCGTGCCCGCCGAATGCGGACCGTCGGCGCCGACGAGCCACATCTGGTAGACGCTGCCCGATTCCGGCGGTGCCACGTTGTTCATCACCAGCACACCGGAGTTCTTCGCACGGGAGAACACCACCGTCGCGGTTCCGCCGCCGGGAATCTCACCCGAGACGGTGCGCACGTCGGGCGCGGCGAATATCTGCTCCGCGGTCGACGGGGTCTGCGCGGGTCGCAGCGCGAGGCCGACACCGAGGGCGCCGAGCGCGATCACCACGGCCGCCGCCCCGGCCAGCACCGCGGCGGCCCACCGGCGGGACCGCGGCTGAGCGGGCTGCGTCGGGACGGGCAGAGCGCGCACGCGGTCGTCGGCGATCTGGCGGAGCACGTCGGCGCGCAGGTGGGCCGGTGGCTCGACGGCGGTAGCCGAGGCGATGACGGCCATCGTCTCGCGCACCGACCGAACCTCGGCGATGAACGCCTCGGCGATGTCGGCAGCTGCATCGCGCAGTCGCCGGTCGATGTCGGCGGCGTCAGCGTCGGTGATTGCATGCAGTGCGTAGACCGTCGCGAAAGACAACAGGTCGTCGTCGACGGAGTCGGTGGGTCGAACGGGTCCGCCGGGACCCCCGGGTCCGGTCATGCCACCCCCAAGCATCTGCGCAGGCCACGGATCGCATCACGCATCCGGGACTTGATGGTCGCAAGGTTCGCCGCCAGCCGATCCGACACCTGCACATAAGTCAGGCCGTCGTAATACGCGAGCTGGATGCACTCCCGCTGAATGTCGGTCAGGGAGCTCAGACATTCGACCACCCGGCGACGTTCGTCGCTGAGCAGCACTGCGTCGGAGACGTGATCGGACGGCGGTTCGACGGTGGCGGCGCCGTAGCGCGACTCCCGCGTGCCGGCCGCCTCCTCGGACCGCACCCGGTCCACCGCGCGCCGGTGGGCCAGGGTCAGCAACCAGGACATCGGAGACCCGGCTGACGGGTCGTAGTTACCGGCGCTACGCCACACCTGCAGATAGACGTCCTGCGTCGTCTCCTCGCTGTAGCCGGGGTCGCGCAATACCCTGGTGACCAGGCCGAACACCCGCGAGCGGGTCTGATCGTAGAAGGCTGCGAACGCGTCGGCGTCACGGCGGGCCACCTGGCGCAACAGTGCGTCGAGTTCGGCGGTCACGAGCCGTAGCCTAGCGCCCACCAGCGCTGGTGCCGTCACGTCGAGCGTTTCTTCGGAGGTCTCGGAACGACGGTGATTTCGACGGTCACGTCGACGATGTCGTCACGACCGAGCCGGAAGCCGATCGGGAACGTGATTCCGGATGCGATCGCCAGGATCGCCGGGGAGGCACCGGAAGCGACCAGAGGAGACATTTACTGTGAGCCGGTCGGCGCGAAGGTCCATTGGTAGACGTCGAGGTAGCCGGACCGGAATCCGGCCTCCGAGTAGGCCAGGTAGAGCTCCCACATGCGGTGGAAGACATCGTCGAAACCCAATGCCGACAAGGTGTCTCGTTGGGCGACGAATCGTTCCCGCCACAGCCGCAGTGTCTCGGCGTAGTGGGGCCGCAGCGAGAACATGTCGACGGTTCGCAGTCGCGTATGCCGCTCGGTGATGCCGATGATCGCCTCGGTCGACGGGAGCAGCCCACCCGGGAAGATGTACTTCTGAATCCAGGTATAGGTGTTGCGGCTGGCCATCATCCGGTCGTGGGGCATCGTGATCGCCTGAATCGCGACGCGTCCGCCGGGGGCGACGAGTCGGTCCAGTGTGCAGAAGTAGGCCGGCCAGTAGCGGTAACCGACGGCTTCGATCATCTCGATGGACACGACCGCGTCGTAGCTGCCCTCCACGTCCCGGTAGTCCAGCAGCTCGATGTCCACCCGGTCACTGAGACCGGCGGCAGCCACACGTTCGGTCGCGAGCTGCTGCTGCTCGGTGGACAGGGTGACCGAGCGAACTCGGGCGCCACGTTGCGCCGCGCGCAGACACAGCTCGCCCCAACCGGTTCCGATCTCGAGCACAGAACTGCCCGGCCCGACGCGGGCGGCGTCGAGAAGCCGGTCGATCTTGCGGTGCTGCGCCTCAGGCAGGTCCGAAGCAGACGCAGGCAGTGTTTCGAACAAGGCGCTGGAATACGTCATGGTCTGGTCGAGGAACTGGGCGAACAAGTCATTGGACAGGTCGTAATGGTCGGCGATATTGCGGCGTGCCTGCGAGATGCTGTTGCGGTGTGAGCGCGGTTGACGGACCACCGCCAGCGGCCGGAAGCGTTGCAGCACAGCAGGTATGAGGTCAGCAAGACGCTTTCCGAACTCGGTGAGCAGGCCGGCGGGATCGGTCGAGGACCAGTCGCCGGCCATGTAGGACTCACCGAAACCGATCAGCCCGTAGCGGCCGACGCGGCGCACCATCGCCTCCGGGCGATGCACCACCATCGTCGGCAGTGTCGGGTCGGCGGCGCCGACCCTCGTCCCGTCCGGGTAGATCACCCGAATGGGCAGGCGCGCAGCGGCACGCCGGAACAACCAATCGGCGACGGTGCCAACGGTGACGTTCGCGAATCCGCTGGGCGCCTGGGACACCGCCGGCCAGCGCGTCGAATCGATTGCCGTGGGTCGAGTTCCGGCGATCTCGATGGTCACAACTGATCCACTTTCTCTCGGTCGCCACTGGGGCGGGGAACCACGGGTACGCGTCGCAGCCAGAGCAGGACCCCCTGTACCCGGATGCTCAACATGTTCATCAGCGGCGCCACCGGCGCCAGGATCTGCAGCGCGACGATGTGGCGTATCCCTGCCGGGCGGCGCGTGCCGCGCATCGTGGCGACGAAAGCGGGCTGGCCGTCGCGGTGCAGGGAGATGCTGACGTTCAGTTGCTCGTCGGGCTGCGGAGCCCGCACCAGATAGTGCCCGTCGACATCGTTGAAGGGTGAGACGTAGAGCTTCTTGTCCACCATCGCCGGCTGGTCGGTCGAGGGTGGAAGCAGGTAGGCGTGGCGCCCGCCGTAGGTGTTGTGCACCTCGGCGATGACGTAGCGCAGCACCCCGTTGGTGTCGTGGCACCAGTACAGGCTCAGCGGATTGAACACATACCCGAGAACCCGCGCATGCATCAGCGCGGTGATCCTGCCGCCCGGCAGGTCCACACCCTTGCCGGCGAGGAACGCCTCGGTCCGTCCGCGCAGCGTGTCGTCCGGTGCTTCCCACAGGTGGTCGCGGGCCTCGAACTCGGCGAACGGCCGCAGCCAGCGCGGCAGACGGGGCAACGCGTCGAGGTCGACAAACCAGCTGTAGCTGCGATGTTCGAAATAGTGGTGCACCGGCGCGCGGCGCAGATGGGTGATCCGGGTGCGGTACAGCGCGGCGCTCACACCGTCACCGCCTCGGGCTCGGGAAGCTCAGCCGCCCATCCTGCGCCGAGATGGTGTGCGGCACGCACGCCCGACGCTGCACCGTCCTCGTGGAATCCCCAACCGTGATAGGCACCCGCAAAAGCCACGCGGTCGTCGTTCAAGGTTGGCAGAAGCTGTTGAGCAGCAACGGATTCAACGGAGTACGACGGATGGCTGTATGTCATCTCGGCCACCACGGAAGCGGGATCGACGACGTCCTGCCCGCCCAATGTCACCACAAAGCGACGCGGCCCGCCGAGCCGCATCAACCGGGTGATGTCGTAGCTGACCACCACGCGGTCGTCGCGCGTCGTCGCCAGGTAGTTCCACGAGGCTCGCGCGCGTCCGTGGCGCGGCAGCACCGATTCGTCGGTGTGCAGCTGAGCGAGGTTGATGGAGTACGGGATTGCGCCCAGCACTGACTGTTCCGCCGACGTGGGCTCGGCGAGCATACGCAACGCCTGGTCGGAATGGGTTGCGATGACGGCCGCGTCGAAGTGGACCGGGGCGCTTCCCCGGGCGGTCACCTCGACGCCGTCCTGCACCCGTCGCACCGCGGTGACCGGCTGCCCGGCCCGGATCTCTTGGACACGGCTGACGATGGCGTCGACGTAACTGGCCGATCCACCCGTCACGGTGCGCCACGTCGGCGACCCGAACACCGACAGCATCCCGTGGTGTTCGAGGAACACGAACAGATAGCGCGCCGGATAGCGCATCGCATCGCCCGGTGGGCACGACCACACCGCCGCGACGAGAGGCGTCATGAAGTGCTCGGTGAAGTAGGGGGAGAAGCGGTGCCGGTTCAGGAAGGCGCCGAGCGTCTCCGGATTTCCGTCAGGTTCCTGCAGCAGCCGGATGGCCGCTCGGTGGAAGCGTTTGACCTCGCCCAGCATGCGTAGATAACGGGGTCGGGTGAACGACGTCCAGGTGGGGAACAGCCCGCCGACGCCCCGTGCCCCGGCGTATTCGAGCCCGATGGAGTCATCGCGCACCGACATCGACATGTCGGTGTCCTGGGTCGCGATGCCGAGTTCGTCGAACAGGCGGCACAGGGTGGGATAGGTGCGGTCGTTGTGCACCAGGAAAGCGGAATCCACGGCGATGGTGTGGCCGTCGCCACGGTCGACGTAGTGCGTGTGCGCGTGCCCGCCGACGCGGGTATCGGCCTCGAAGAGGGTGACACGGTCGCGGGCCGCCAACAGATATGCGGCGACAAGTCCTGCCACTCCGCTGCCGACGACGGCTACCGACCGGTGTCCTGCACTCATGGATTCCACACCCATGATTCGGAGCTGCGTGACCTCCGGATGGGTGCGGCTTTCAGCCCGGGCAGTACAGCGCGGTCAGCACCGCGAACCGCGGATCGTCCGCGATGGACGTCACGCCAGGGGATGCCTGCGTGAATGTCACCGAAACAGCCTGTTTACCAGGTACTTTGGCCATGATGCCGTGGTAGCCGGCCAGGTCGCCGCCGTGCCCCCACGCCGTGACCCCGCATCCGAGATCGATGCTGGTCAGCCCAAGGCCGTACCGGAAGCCCGGCCCGTGCAGCGGCCATTCGACGGTGTCCATCATCTGCGCGAGTTCGGCGGGCGCGACGACGTGGCCGTCGACCAGCGCGCTGACGAACGCTGTGAGGTCCTCACCGGTGGAGACCAGGGATCCGTTCATATAGCCGCCAGACGATTCCCAGGCCGTGACATCCTCGCGGCCGCCGTCGGCCATCTCGTAGCCGTGGGCCATCGGTGACCGCAGCCAGGTGTCGCCGGGGGCGGGGAAGTACGTGTGGGTGAGTCCCAGTGGCGTGATGATGCGCCGGGTGATCTCGTCGGCGGCCGGCGTGCCGGTGACCGCCTCCAGGATCAGGCCGGCGACGATGTAGTTGGTGTTGGTGTACACCGGCACCGATGTCGGCGGGTAGGGAACCGGTTTGGCCAGCGCCCAGGACAGCAGTTCGCGCGGTGCGACAGGCGAGGTGGGCGGCGGTGTGTCCTCTCCGAAGTACTCGGGCAGTCCGCTCTGGTGTCGAAGAAGCTGCCGCACGCTGATGGCGTTGCCGTCGATACCGTCGCCGCGGATCACGCCGGGCAGATACGTTTCGACCGGCGCGTCGAGGTCGACTCTGCGTTCGGTGACCAGTTGCAGAATCGCCGCGGCCACAAACGTTTTCGTGATGCTCGCGACGCGTACGTGTGTCTCGGGGGCGAACGGAGTTCTGGTGGCGACGTCGGCGTACCCCGCCGTCGATACTGTGACCGCGGCGGCGTTGCGGATCACCGCGACCGCTCCCGCGAGGTCGTGGTCGGTGACGGCGCCCGCCAACACCCCGTCGACCCGGGCAGGCTGCGTGTGCGCAGGCGGCGCGGCCACGCAGGCCAGCAACAGGGCGGCTGCGACCGTGGCCAGGCGCACTAGTTGCTGCGCATCTTCCAGGACATAGTCCTCACGCGAGCGTTCGTCCACGACCGCGCCGCGCTGACCAGTCCGTGGACGAGTGCGGAGGTCGCCGGCGAGAGGCCGTCGTCCGCCGGCACGGCGCTGCGCGGACTGTTGCCCCGCACGCGCGCCGACAGCTCCAGCTGGGCGCCGCCGCCCCGGACGCGATTGACCGGGTTGTCCGGGTGCAGGCCGCGCAGCTCACGTGGGATGGCGTCCAGGTCGGTGACCACGCGATAGCCCGGGATGTCGATGTGCCGGGCGAGGTGCTCCGCCAGGTACCGATTCTGACCGCCGGCCAACAGCTGAGTACTGCGGCCCAGCCGGCCGTAGCCGTGCAGGGACACCGCCACGTCGACGTGATCGAGAAACTCCTGCAGTCGTCGCGACTCAACCGGGTCATACCGCGCCGACGACAGATGGTGCGGATAGTGATCGGGGTGTCGCAGCACGTACAGCGACGCACCCGCGGCGTCGGCGGCGCGCTCGGCGATGACATCGGTCATCTGCTCAAGGCCGCCTCCGTGGATGGCCAGAAATCCGAAACGAGACCGCAGCGTGGACTCCTCGGTGATCGCGGGATCGCTGAGAAGCTCTGAAAGAGTTTGTGGTGCAACAGCATCGATGCCTTCGCGGCGTTGCGGCCAATGCGCGGGATCCCAGCGTTCGAGGAATTGGATCCAGCGGCCCGGTAATCCGTGGTGGTGAGCTGCGTCGAGGATACGCTCAAGGTAGCCAGGTCGCGGCGGTCCGGGTTCCACGCGGTGGTCGATGTAGACCCACGCCGCCGAGGGTCCGTTGTGGGTGCGGACCGTGAGCTCGTCGCGGCGGTAGCGCACCGGAACACCCTCAGCGCTGTCGAGGGTGGCCAGGTCGCGGTCGGACACCTGCCACACCACCCCGTGCACCTCGCTGCCTGCGAACGGTTCGACGGTGGCGACGCCGCGTTCGTTGATCAGCCAGTCGTGGTCGGCAAGAGTCGCCGGCTGCGGATTTCTGGCGTCAGGGCAGCGCTGCGCCATCTGCTGCACGCACAGGTTGGACCCGTACGCGAAGTAGGTGTGCCGGCCACCCATTCAGCCGGCAAGCGTCAAATAGATCAGCACCACATTGAGAAGCGTAATGAGTGCTGCAACCACCCAGCCCAACGCGGTGGTCACCCGGTGGTTGACGTCCGCGCCCATCAACCGTGTGTCAGCGGTCAGCCGCACCAAGGGAATCAGCGCGAACGGGATGCCGAATGACAACACGACCTGCGACAACACCAGCGCACGGCTGGGGTCGACGCCGACCGCCAGAACTACCAGGGCGGGCAGCAACGTGACGAGCCGGCGGGTCAACAGCGGCACCGATCGCCGCAGCAAACCCTGCATGATCATTGCGCCGGCGTAGGCACCGACCGACGAGGACGCGAGTCCGGAGGCCAGCAGGCCGATCGCGAACAGCAGCGCGACGACGGGGCCGAGCGTGGTCTGCACGGCGGCGTGGGCGCCCTCGATGGAGTCGGTGTTGTCCATGCCCTGCAGGTTGGTGGCCGCGACGAGCAGCATCGACAGGTTCACCGCGCCGGCCACGAGCATCGCGATGCCCACGTCCCACCGGGTGACGCGCAGCAACATCTGTCGCGCGGGGCCGGCTTCGGGGTGGCCATGGCGATCGCGGGCCAGTCCGGAGTGCAGGTACACCGCGTGCGGCATCACGGTGGCGCCGAGCATCGCTGCGGCGAGCAGAATGCTCTCGGCGCCGTCGAACCGCGGAATCAGACCCGCGGCAGTGGCATCCACGGGCGGTGGCGACGCGAAGAGGCTGGTGAGAAATCCGATGGCGATGACCATCAGCAGGCCCGTGATGATCCGCTCGAACATCTGCTGGCCGCGCCGGTCCTTGATGATCAGCAGGATCAGTGACACGACGCCGGTGATCACACCGCCGACGAGCAACGGCAGGTCGAACAGCAGATACAACGCGATCGCGCCACCCACCACTTCGGCGAGATCGGTTGCCATCGCCACCAATTCGGCCTGGACCCAGTAGGCCACCCGGCTCGGCCGCCCATCCGCGCGGCGACGGCTTCGGGCAGCGAGCGACCGGTCACCAGCCCGAGCTTGGCCGACAGGTACTGAACGAGGCAGGCCATCAGGTTGGCGACGACGATGACCCAGAGAAGCAGAAAGCCGAACTGTGCGCCCGCGCTGACGTTGGCGGCGACGTTGCCCGGGTCGACATAGGCGATGGCGGCGACGAATGCGGGCCCGAGAAGCAGCCAGCTGGGCCGCATCCGCTGGACGTCCTGCTTCACCACACCCCTTTTTATCCGGACTATCGAATAGAAAAGTTAGGGTATCCGAAACATTGTTGGCGAGCCAGTGGCAGTCGCCAGCATCCGGGTCTTACCAGTCACCGAGCCCATAGGCGCCGACCAACGGCCACACTCCGATACCCGTCCATCCGCCGTAATTCCAGGGCGGCGGGGTCGTGGTGATCTGCGTGCTGCCGTTGGTCTCGCAGAAGGTCACAGTCTGGCCGACGTCAGTGCAATCCGGCGCGGCCGCGGCGGACGGTGCGAGAAGGACGGTGAGGAAGCCCAAGCCCGCGAAAAGCCCTACGAGGTAACGCGAGACAGTTTCCACGTCGTGCTCCGATCGCGGTCGGGAACGTCAGAAAATGAAGGGCCCGTAGCCACCACCCATGAGGTAGCCGCCGTTCCACGGCATCGCATACTCGGGGGGAGTGGAGCTGATCTGTACGTTGCCAGGTGACTCGCACACCGTCGTTGCGCCGCCCTGGATGCCGCCGCCCTGACTGGTTTCAGCGCATTTCGGCTGAGCGAGTGCGGCAGGCGCCGTGGCGATCGCTACGGAAGCACCGCCGGCGACCAGGAGAGCAGCGAGAGTGCGCAGGCGAGCCGTCATTTCCAGGATCCTTCCAGCAAGTGTCAAGGGTTAGCGTACAGACCTTTGCCAGTTACGGGGGGCAACTCCAGCGCAGTCACAATTCCTGGTGCCGCGTCGATTACAGCGGGAATTGCGTTGACCACACGGGCCGCCGTGGCGACCAGTCCGGCGTGGTTGTGATCACCGTTCGGGCTGCTGAGGCACAGATCGAGGGTGTACGACGGTTCTCCGGTGATCTCGATGCGATACGAGCCGCCGTGCTGCGCAGGCTGCGGCCAGTCCGGGCACAGATCGTCGCGCAACCGGGTGACGTGTTCGAGGACGACGGCCACCTCGCCGTCTTTGATGCCGCGCACCTCGAAGCGGATCGCGGCGGTGGTGCCGTTCTCGATGCGGCCTGCAGCGATGTCGAAGGCCTCCGGCGCGGGCACGCGGACATGCGTCTCGTTGACCTCGTCGAGTTCGATCCCGAGCCCGGCCGCCAGTTGCCGCACCACCGAACCCCACGCCAGGCTCAGCACACCCGGTTGCAGCAGCATCGGGGTCTCCTCGAGCGAGCCGCCGAAACCCATCACGTCGAACATGACCGTCGCGCTGTCGTAGGTGTCGTAATTGATGATCTCCATACAGCGGATCTGCTGGATGTTCTGGCACGTTCCCGCAAGAGCCATGGGCAGCAGGTCATTCGCAAAGCCCGGATCGATGCCGTTGACAAATATGGTCGCGTTGCCGGCCTTGGCGGCGTCCTCGATCGGTGCGATGAGTTCGTCGGGCAGCACCTGCCAGGGGTGCTGGAGGAACACCGCGCTGCTGCCGACGACGTTGACGCCGGCAGCCAGGATGCGCCGGTAATCCTCCAGCGCATCGGGAAGCCGGTTGTCGGCCAGCGCGGTGTAGACGGCGCACGCGGGTTGGGTGGCCAGCACGGCGTCGAGGTCGTTGGTCGCAAGGATCCCGGTCGGATCCTCAAGTCCCGCAAGCTCTGCGGCGTCCTTGCCGGCCTTCGCCTCCGAGGACACCCACACCGCGGTCAACTCGAAACGGGGGTCGGTGATGAGCTGTGTCAGCGCGTGCTTGCCGACGTTTCCGGTGCCGATGGCAGCGACTTTGATGGCCATGAGGGGAGCTCCTTACAGGTCGGGGATCGGGAGTTCGAGATTGGGGAACGTGATCCCGCCGTCGACCTCGAGCGTCTTGCCCGTCAGGTAACTGCCTGCGGGGGAGGCGAGATAGACCGCGGCGGCGGCGATGTCGAGCGGGTCGCCGAGTCGCTTCATCGGGGTGGCCTTCTCCATGGGGTCGCGCAGCTCGTCGTTCGTCGCGATGATCTCCAGCGCCGAGGTGAGGATGGAGCCGGGCGCGATCGCGTTCACCCGGATGCGCGGCGCCAGGTCGAGCGCCGACAGCCGGGTGTAGTGCGCCAGTGCGGCTTTCGCGGTGCCGTAGGCGGCGAATCCGCGGCCGGCGACGCGTCCCATGGTCGAGGTGATGTTGATGATGCTGCCGCCGCCTGCATGTTCGAGCATCAGCGGGACTGCGGCCGTCGTCAGCGCGTGCGCCGTCGCGACGTTGAACGCGAAGGCGTCGCGCATGTCCTTGGCAGACGTGTTGAGAAGCGCGTTCGGCATCGTGCCGCCGACGTTGTTGACGACGATGTCTAGTCTTCCGAAAGCCTCGACGGCCTGCGCGGCGAGACCGGCGGTGTCCTCGGAGCGCGCCAGGTCGGCGACGACGATGTGAGCGCGCCGCCCGGTGCCGGCGATCTGCTCTGCGACGTCCTCGAGCTGTGACTGCGTGCGTGCGGCAATCAGCACGTCAGCACCGGCTTCTGCGAACGCCAGAGCCATGGCGGCACCCAGTCCGCGTCCTGCCCCGGTCACCACTGCCACCTGATCGTCGAGCCGGAAACGGTCCAGAATCACATGCTTCTCCATTCGCTTGCCGCGGTCACGTTAGCAAGGAGGGTCCGCCCGTGTGGCCGGTTTCTGGAACACGTTCTACTTTGTGCCGAGCGTGCGCCAGCGGCGGAGCAACCGGGCTATCGCCGCCCTGGGTGCACGTTCGGTGGCGGTGCCTAGCTCTTCTTGGCCGCGGCTTTCTTCGCAGGCGCCTTCTTGGCCGGTGCCTTCTTCGCTGCAGCCTTCTTGGCGGGCGCTTTCTTCGCTTCGGCTCTCTTGGCGGGCTCCTTGCCCGAACCGCTCTGCTCCTTGCGGGCCTTCACGCTGGCTTCGAGCTTGGCCAGCAGATCGGACACGTCCTCGGTCTCGTCGAGTTCCTGCGGCTGCTCTTCGGTGGTGAAGGCTTCGCCGCCTTCGAGTTTCGCCTGGATCAGCTCGTGCAGCTGTTCTTGATAGTCATCGTGGTAACGGTCCGGGTTGAAGTCGTCGGTCATCGAGTCGACGACCTGGCTGGCCATCTTCAGCTCGGCTGGTTTGACATCGACCTTCTGATCCAGCACCGGGAAATCGGGATCGCGGATCTCGTCGGGCCACAGCAGCGTGTGGATCACCATGACGTCGCGCTTGCTGAAGTCCTTCACCCGCAGCGCCGCCAGCCGGGTCTTGTTGCGCAGCGCGAAGTTCACGATCGCGACGCGGTCGGTCTCCATCAGCGTCTTAGCCAGCAGCACATAGGATTTCGATGACTTACCGTCGGGCTCCAGGAAGTACGAGCGGTCGTACAACAGCGGATCGAGGTCGCCGGCGGGGACGAACTCCAGCACCTCGATCTCCCGGCTGCGCTCCTCGGGCAGGGTGGAGATGTCGTCATCGGTGATGATGACGGTCTGCCCGTCGTCGGAGTCGTAGGCCTTCGCGATGTCGCGAAACTCGACGACCTCGCCACACACTTCGCAGACCCGCTTGTACCGGATGCGGCCGTTGTCCTTCTCGTGGACCTGGTGGAACTTGATGTCGTGGTCCTCGGTGGCGCTGTAGACCTTGACAGGGACGTTGACCAGGCCGAAGGCGATGGAACCCTTCCAGATGGACCGCATCAGCCCAGTATGTCCGATGCGGCTGCCGTGTCACAGGTAACGCGATCGGGTAGATCGGCCCCGGGTCGAGAGACCGTCAGGGCCGCACAGAGCGTCGCGGCGCGCACCGCGGCCGTGAGCGCATCCGCCCCGATTCCGGCAAGGCGGGCGCGGCGGTCGGCGCCGAGGAGATCCTGCGACCACAGCGCGTCGATGAGGCCGGTCATGAACGCGTCGCCCGCACCCACCGTATCCACCACCTCAACATCCCCCGCAGGTACCCGCACGGTGCCGCCTGCACACATAGCCACCGCGCCGTCCCCGCCGAAGGTCACCACAACGATCGACGGTCCCAGCTCCAGCCACGCCGTCGCGATCTCTTCGGGTGTTCGGGTCGGATCGATCCAGTGCAGATCCTCGCTGCTGACCTTGACCACGTCGGCCCGCTCCAAGAGTCGGTCGATGCGGGCACGAGCCACGTCGGCGTCGGTGATCAGCGCAGGCCGGATGTTCGGGTCGAACGTGAAGGTGGCCGACAAGTGATAGGTGTCGACGAGCGCCTTGGTGGCCAGACAGCCCGGTTCGAGCACCGCGGCGATCGAGCCTGTGTGCACGATCAGGGGCGGCCGGACCTCAGGGGTTCCGGTCAGTGTCCAGTCGATGTCGAAGGAATACGTCGCCGAGCCTGCGGCGTCGAGTGCAGCGCGCGCGGTGGCGGTCCTGGCAGCGGCGGTGCTTCCGGAAACCAGTTGCACGCCTGAGGATTCGACGTATCCGCTGATGCGCTTGCCACGGGGGTCGGTGCCGATGTGGGTGAGGAAGTCGACGTCGCGACCCAGCCGGGCGAGCCCGACAGCCACGTTCAGCGGGCTGCCGCCGACGTGCTCGGTCACCCGCCCGTCTCGCTCGACGATGTCGATCAAGGCCTCGCCGATCACCAGTGCCCGCACGGTTTGACGCTACCGCGTCGCAAGTGGGTAATACCGTTGAGTGGTGGAACGTTATGGCCGGGTGAAACTGACCAACCCGGACAAGGTGCTGTATCCGGCAGCCGGGACCACGAAAGCCGAAGTCTTCGACTATTACGTCAACGTCGCCCCGGCGATGCTGCCGCATATCGCAGGCCGGGCCGTGACGCGCAAGCGCTGGCCGAACGGGGTGGACGAGGGGTCCTTCTTCGAGAAGCAATTGGCGTCGTCGGCGCCGGACTGGATGGACCGCGGCACCATCGTGCACAAGTCGGGCACCACCACCTATCCGCTGATCGACACCGCCGAGGGGCTGGCCTGGATCGCCCAGCAGGCGGCGCTCGAAGTGCACGTGCCGCAATGGCGGTTCACGGGCGGGCGAAGCGGGGCGGGCAATGATGACGACGGAGGTGGCATCGGCCCGGCGACGCGCATCGTGTTCGACCTCGATCCCGGCGAGGGTGTGACGATGCGTCAGCTCTGCGAGGTGGCCCACGAGGTCCGCGACCTCATCACCGACATCGGCCTGCGCACCTTTCCGTTGACCAGCGGCAGCAAGGGCTTGCATCTCTATGTGCCGCTGCAGGATCCGATCAGCTCGCGGGGTGCGTCGGTACTCGCCAAGAGGGTCGCCCAGCAGCTGGAGCAGGCCATGCCCAAGCAGGTGACCGCGACGATGACGAAGAGCCTGCGGGACGGCAAGGTGTTCCTGGACTGGAGTCAGAACAACGGCAACAAGACCACTATTGCGCCGTATTCGCTTCGCGGGCGCGAACATCCGACCGTGGCCGCACCGCGGACGTGGGACGAGATCGAGGATCCCGACCTGCGGCACCTGACTTACGACGAAGTGTTGGACCGGCTCGAGCGCGACGGCGATCTGCTCGCAGACCTCGACCCGGCGCTGGCCGGGCCCGATCGCCTGACGACGTACCGAAGTATGCGCGACAGGGGCAAGACGCCCGAGCCGGTACCGGCCGAGGCGCCGAAGACGGGCAACAACGACAAGTTCGTCATCCAGGAGCACCACGCGCGTCGTCTGCACTACGACTTCCGGCTGGAGCGTGACGGCGTGCTCGTGAGTTGGGCTGTGCCGAAGAATCTTCCGGACACGCCCTCGGTGAACCACCTTGCCGTTCATACCGAGGACCATCCGATGGAGTACCTGACCTTCGCCGGTGACATCCCGAAGGGCGAGTACGGGGGTGGGGAGGTCTACGTGTGGGACACCGGTACTTACGAGACGGAGAAGTTCAACGACAACGCCCCCGATGGACCGGAGAAGGGCGGCGAAGTGATCGTCACTCTGCACGGGGAGAAGGCGAAAGGCCGCTACGCGCTGATCCAGACCGGCGGCAAGAACTGGCTCGCGCATCGCATGAAGGAGCAGGCAGAGCCGTCCGCAGCGGATCTCGCGCCGATGCTGGCCACCGAGGGTTCGGTGCAGAAATTGAAGTCGACCCAGTGGGCGTTCGAGGGCAAATGGGACGGGTATCGGCTCCTGGTGGATGTCGACCACGGACGGCTCATGTTGCGGTCGCGGCGTGGCCGCGACGTCACCGACGAGTATCCGCAACTGAAGGCGTTGGCCGCCGACCTCGCCGACCATCACGTCATCCTCGATGGTGAGGCGGTGGCGCTCGACGAGTCCGGGGTGCCGAGCTTCGGCGAGATGCAGAATCGTGCGCGCTCGACCCGCGTAGAGTTCTGGGCCTTCGACATCCTGTATCTGGACGGCCGATCGCTGTTGCGCGCCAAGTACTCCGACCGTAGACGGTTGCTCGAGGCATTGGCTGACGGCGGCGGGCTGATCGTGCCCGATGCGCTCGACGGCGACGGTCCCGAGGCCCTCGAGCATGCCCGCAGCCAGCGATGGGAAGGAGTCATCGCGAAGAAGCGCGACTCCACCTATCAGGTGGGGCGACGGTCGGCGTCGTGGCTCAAGGACAAGATCTGGAACACCCAGGAGGTGGTCATCGGCGGTTGGCGAGCCGGTGAAGGTGGGCGCAGCAGTGGGATCGGCGCGCTGATGCTCGGCATCCCGACAGAGGACGGACTGCAGTTCGTCGGGCGGGTCGGAACGGGTTTCACCGACAAGGCACTCGCATCGCTGAAGAAGACGTTGGCTTCCCTGGAGACCGTCGAATCACCCTTCGCCACAAGGCTTACCGGGCCCGACGCCAAGGGCGTGACCTACGTGCGGCCGGAGCTGGTGGGGGAGGTGCGCTACAGCGAGCGGACCTCGGACGGCAGGTTGCGTCAGCCGAGCTGGCGTGGGCTGCGGCCGGACAAGGTGCCTGACGAGGTGGTGTGGGAGTAGTTTTAGTACCGTATTTTGCTGCGTGCGTGCGGAGTTCACTCTACTTGCACGAATTCGCGTGATACTTCACACGGCTGTCGAGCGCGATGTTGCATTCATGCAACAGCGGTCTGTAGATCTGGCTCAGTACAGGTGTCAGTTGCTCGCCGCGTCTTTCCCTGGCTTCGTGTGTTTCTGGCGACGACGCAGCGTGGTGCGATGACCTCGAAACACCCTGGCAAGGCGATAAATGTTCCTTTGCCAGAGTGTTCATCGGCTGGGCGGGCGAGTTAGAGGGTGTTGGTGAAGAACGGCGTCAGGTGTTGCATGGACTGGTCGACGCCGGGGCCGTCGTAGAGGTCCATGTGGGTGGCGCCGGGAATGATGGCGATTTCCTTCTGGGTGGAGGCCGCCCTGTTGTAGAGCTCTTCGCTGTGCCACAGCGACCCGGCGTCGCTGCCGGCCACGACCAGTAGCGGTTGGGTCAGCAGGGTGTCGATGCGGTCGAAGCCGTTGAACCCTGCCGCGTAGATCTGGCCCGACATCAACATCTTGTTGGGCGCGGTCGGGTACTGGCCGCGAGGGGTGAGGTAGTAGTCGGCGGCCTCTTGAAGATCCAGGGGCGCGGTGGTGTCGCCGACTGCCGGGACGTAGGGCAGGTAGATGGGTTCGGCCCCAGCGGCTTCGGCGGTGCGCTGCGCGGCAGCGGCTTGGAGGTTGGCTTGCTGATCTGCCGCGGAGATGTTGGCGTCACCGTTCCAGCCCCGGCTGGCGACGGCGCCGGTATCAACTGCGCTCACGGTCGCGACGGACTTGATGCGCGGGTCGGTGGTGGAGGCCTTGATCGTGACTCCGCCGCCGGCGCAGATGCCGAGGATGCCGATGTTGGCGTCGTCGACGTAGGACAGGGTGGTCAGGTAGTCCACGGCGCTGTAGATGTCACCGACGCGGTTCATCGGGTTGTCGAGGAAGCGGGGCGCGCCGCCGCTGGCACCCTGATAGGACGCGTCGAAGGCCAGGGTGACGAAGCCTTGATCGGCGAGGCGTTGGGCGTAGACGCCCGCGGTCTGTTCCTTGACTCCGCCACCGGGGTGCACGACGACGATGGTGGCGTAGGTGCGGTCGGCGTCGAAGTCGGCGGGGACGAAGACGTTGCCCGCCATGGTGATGTCGCCATTCTTGAACTCGACGGCCTGCATCGAAGTCTGCCCGGCGATGGATGCCGGGAGATCGCTCGGGTTGAAGGGAGCTCCGCTGGCGCCACTGGAAGGCGCCGCGGTGGTGTCGGGAGTGCCGGACGAGCACGCGACGAGCGTGACGGCGGCAGCCGTTCCGAGGAGGAGGGCCGACGTTCTCTTCAGGACACTGCTTCTCGGGTGGACGTTTTCCACGGTCATCTCGTTTCTGTGAGGGGTGATGACTCAAGGAAATCGGTGTTGCCACGTCGGCAACAGGACCTGCTTAGCCATGTAATGGCAGACCATCCCTACCGGTGGGGTTCGGTCGTAGCCTGGGCCTATGTCCAGCCACGACGACGTCCGCGAGTTCCTGGCCACACGTCGCGCCAAGATCACCCCGCAGCAGGCAGGCCTGGCCAGCTACGGACGCCGTCGCGTACCAGGGCTTCGCCGCGAAGAGGTCGCCATGCTGGCCGGGGTGAGCACCGACTATTACGCCCGCCTGGAGCGCGGCAACCTCGTCGGCGTGTCCGATAGCGTGCTGGATGCGATCGCGCGCGCCCTGCGACTCGACGAAGCCGAAACGGCCCACCTGTACGACCTGACCCGCGCCGCCAACACCGCACCCAAGGCGGCCCGCCGCCGGCCCGCTCAGCAGCAGATTAGGCCCAGCGTGCAGCGCGTCCTGGACGGCATGGCAGACGTGCCGGCGATCGTCATGAACGGACGACTCGATCTGCTGGCCACCAGCACGCTTGGCGCCGCACTGTATTCGCCGGTGTACGACGATCGGGCGCGGCCGGCGAACCTGGCCCGGTTCTGCTTCTTCGACCCCCAGGCCAGAGCGCTCTACCCCCACTGGGACGAGGCGGCCAACACCACCGTGGCCATGTTGCGCACTGAAGCCGGCCGCCACCCCTATGACCGTGACCTGTCCGATCTCATCGGTGAGTTGTCCACGCGTAGTGACACATTCCGCGACCGCTGGGCGAACCACAATGTGCGACTGCACCGCACCGGCGCCAAGGTCTACCACCACCCCGTCGTCGGACAGCTCACCCTGGAGTTCGAGGTCATGGACCTCTCGGCCGATGACGGCCTGGCGCTGACCGCCTTCACCGCCGCTGACCCGGCCTCGCGGGACGGGCTGAAACTACTCGCGAGCTGGGCCGCGACCAACCACGACGATCAACCAGACGTTCAGCAATCGGCGGTCCAGAAGAACCGCAACACAACGTAATTCAAGAAATCCTTCGACATCACGATGGCCCGTCGGCCGCGGTGGAGGGGAACATCATCATGAGCAAGGTCATCATCGTTACCGGTGCCGGGCGAGGCCTGGGTACCGATATCGCCCGCGAGGCACTGACCGCGGGTCATCAGGTCGTCGCCACGGGCCGCCTACCCGACGAGGTCGAGAAGACCCTCGGCGGTACGCAGGACAACCCGCTCACCGTCACACTCGACATCACCAACTCCGACGACGCGCACGCGGCGGTGCAGCGTTTCGGACGGATCGACGTGCTGATCAACAACGCCGGGAACTTCTTCGCCGGCTACTTCGAGGAGATCTCGCCGGAGCTCTGCGCCAACAGATCGAGACCAACCTGTTCGGTCCGATGAACGTCACCCGCGCGGTGCTGCCCGTCCTGCGCCAACAGCGAGCGGGGCACGTCGTCACGATCTCGTCCCTCGCGGGTTTGATCGGGCAGGAGTTCTGCGCCGCCTATGCGGCCTCGAAGTTCGGCCTCGAAGGGTGGATGGAGTCACTGCGTTTTGACTTGGCTCCCTTCAATATTCACACCACGATCGTCGAACCCGGCTTCTTCCGTACCGAACTCCTGGTGGATGCCTCGACCACTTGGCCCGAACTCTCCATCGACGACTACGCGCCCAGAACCCTTCAGATGATCGAGACGTGGAAGAGTCAGAATGGCGCTCAACCAGGCGACCCCGCCAAGCTTGCTCAGGCACTATTGACGATCGTCGAGCAAGAGCAGCCACCGCGACGTTTCGTCGCAGGCGCCGACGCCATCGCTGCTACCGAAGGCAAGGCTGAAGAATTGCTCGCGCAGGTGCGAGCGTCTCGAGATCAAGGAGCGAATCTGGCGTACGACGAAGTTGACGTTCGCAAGGCGGCCGCAAGGACGGCGCTACCGCCATTCCCGCGACCTGTGTCTCGGACGTTCTGAACTGCTAAACGAATACCGCACATGTCGAATACGTCATCGCCGCCAGTTGTGTGGGAACAGGTTGATGAGCGGGATGCCCAAGGTCGCCGCGTGATGCTCGCTCGCGAAATGCACCGGAGCTATCGCGGCTTGAACGTGTCCGCTGCTGTCGTTCCACCCCGGATTCGTCAACAGCAATTTCGGCTCGACATCAGGTTGACAGTCGGTTCGTCCGCCGCCGCGGTAGCTCAAATTTGTCGGTGGTCGAATGTATGTTCGAAGTCATGTCGGGGAGCGACGTGCAGGCCGCGGTTTCGGCGTTGCGTGCGGCTTTCGATGAGGTGGCCGCCAGTGACGTCGACCTGCTGACCCGCCCGGACCTCGTGGACGCCCTCGATGAACTGGAAACCCTGTGGTGTCGGCTGCCGTCGGTGAGTCACCGGATGCTGGCCCGCCTGCAGACCGAGACGTCACCGCAGCAGATGGGTGCCAAATCCTGGCGTGAGGTGCTGGCGGTGCGGTGGCGGATCTCCAGCGGCGAAGCTAATCGCCGGTTGACCGAAGCTGCCCTGTTGGCGCCGCGGCAGGCGGTGACCGGCCCGTCGCTGCCGCCGGTGTTGGCTGCCACCGCGGTGGCCGTGGCGCACGGGTTGATCAACGGCGAACACGTCGAGGTCATCCGCAAAGCCATCCACCGACTGCCCGGGTTCGTCGATACCGCCACCCGGGAGCAGTTCGAGGTTGATCTGGTCCGTACCGCGGTCGGGGTCGGCCCCAAAGAACTCAAAGACGCCGCCGACCTCACCCTGTTCCTGCTCGATCAGGACGGCCCCGAACCCGACGACACCGAACGCGCCCGCAAACGCGGAATCTCCAAGAGCAAGCAGCGCGCCGATTCGATGATCGACATCGTCGGGACTCTGACCCCGGAAGCGTGGGCGGTGTGGGAAGTGCTCTTCGCCAAGTACGCCGCCCCCGGGATGTGCAATCCCGCCGATCCCGAACCCTGCACCTCGCGGGACACCGTCACAGGCCCAGATCGACAACGACCACCGCAGCCTGGCCCAGCGTCAACACGATGCGATGGTCGCGGTCGGGCGCATCGCGTTGATGAGCGGCGACCTCGGAAAACTCAACGGCCTCCCGGTCTCGGTGATCATCCGCACCACCCTCCAAGACCTGGAATCCCGCGCCGGGGTGGGTGTCACTGGTGGGGGTACCGTCGTCCCGATTGCCGAGGTGATCCGGATGGCCGGCCACGCCAACCATCATTTGGCGGTGTTCGACGGCGCCACCGGATCCGCGCTGGATCTGTTCCGCGCCAAACGGGTCGCCACCCCCGCCCAGCGGATCATGCTGATCGCCCGCGACGGTGGATGCACCAAACCGGGCTGCACCATCGGCGCCTACGGCTGCCAAGCCCATCACGTCACCGCCGACTGGGCCGCCGGCGGCAACACCAACATCAACGAACTCGGCCTCGCGTGCGGGCCCGACAACCGCAGCGTCGACGAAGTCGACGGCTGGACCACCCGGATGAACGCCCGCGGCGAAGTCGAATGGACCCCACCCCCACCCCTGGACACCGGCCAAACCCGCATCAACTACCACCACCGACCCGAACGACTCCTGCGCCCACCCGAACAACCAGAACCCCAGCGGCCACAACACCACTGCGCGAACCCACCGGCGACGATAGACGTCGGCGACACCGAGCCGGGCACCCCACCACCGATCGACGACATCGACGAACCCGGCGGACCCGCACCGCCTGAAGGCCAGGCAGCCTGACACCGCGAACCTCGAACACCGCACCTGTGGTGGAGGATGCCTGACCACAGATTCGAGATGCACCGCTGCAAGTGAATCTGTTTGCTGCGGAATGGCTGTGGTCGCTAGCCGCAGAGCGACTCTGCGATGCCGCCGTCATTGCGTGGCGCCGCATCCGACCGTGATGCGGCAGCCGTGGGTCGAGCGGGCCTACGAAGCGGCGCGGGCGGAGGACGTCTCTGCGGCCTTCATGCGCGCCTACGCGGTCGCGACCCAGCCCCCGGCAGGTCCGGTGTTCCTTTACCGAAGAGCGCCCTGTACGGGTTCCGTTGCCCCTGACGATCGCCGGTGTCAACGAGGCCCTGCGGGGGTTTCGACGTAGTCATCGCGATTGGTGCACAAGGCCTTCCGGCATTACCCCTTCGTCCCTGGCGAGTATGTGCCGGAAGGAATCGAGGTACTTCATGTCACTGCTGATCCCCACATCGCCGCAGTCGCGCAGGTAGGGGACAGCCTTCTCGGTGACATGGGCGCTGTCCTGAGCCAATGAGTACAGCAGAGGCCGCGGACGATTGGACCCCGTGGAACCTGCGGGTTGCGGTGCGACGTCTTCGCGCTCAACTGATCGGCTACCTGTTCGTGGAGGCTTCTGCCCAAGAGAGCGCTCGGACTCAGTCGGATACCGGGAGTGCTCGGCTGATTCGCACCGCACGAAGGAAGTCGCCGACACCTGCGATGGGAACGCCGAAGCCTCGTGGCTCGCTGCGGCGATTCCAGGTGCCGATTGAGTTCCTTGCCCAATCGACCAATCGCCGAACCGCGGAGCAGACCTGGAGCCCCGACGTTGGACGGTGTCGTCTACTGTCTAAGGACCGGTCTATTAGACCGGTCTAATAGACCGGGTTCAGTTTAGGTAATCAGGCATCAGGATGACACCAAAACAGTTGTCTACCAATTTAATTAGCGGATCTATGGACTGATCGTCGCGCCGCCGATCTCATTGCGATTGATAGTAAAATGTCCATATGACTTTACAAATACGGATCGACGCGGTAGTCTCGCCTGATGTGACGGGCGTCACCGTCGCCAGCCAGCGCCGGTGTTCCCCGCGGGCCAGACAATGGAAGGAGCCCCTACATGACTGCACATGCGGACTCAACGGCCGAAGCCGATCTACCACCCCTGACGAGCGGCCCCCACCGAAAACGGATCGGCCTCATCTCGGTCGTCGCCTGCCTGGGCGGCCTGCTGTTCGGCTACGACACCGGCGTCGCCAACGGCGCCGAGGGGCCGATGGCCGAAGAACTCGGGCTCTCCCTGCTCCAGCTGGGCGTGGTCATCAGCTCGCTGCTGTTCGCCGCCGCGATCGGTGCCCTGGTCGGCGGGATCATCTCTGACGCCATCGGGCGGCGCAAGACGATCCTGATCCTGGCGGTGTTGTTCTTCGTCGGCGTCCTGCTGGTCGTGTTCTCGCCGGCCGGACCCGAGCCGGGCACCTTCTCCGCCGCTGGGCTTCGCGGTCCTGGTGGCCGGCCGAATCGTGCTCGGGCTCGCGGTCGGTGGCGCATCGACGGTGGTCCCGGTCTTCCTTGCGGAGATGTCGCCGTACGAGATCCGCGGCTCGATCACCGGGCGCAACGAGTTGGCCATCGTCGTCGGTCAGCTGTCTGCATTCGTGGTGAACGCGATCCTCGGCGTGACCCTTGGCCACGTGGACGGCGTCTGGCGGTTGATGTTCGCGGTCTGCGCGCTGCCGGCCGTGGCGTTGTTCTTCGGCATGCTGCGGATGCCGGAGTCGCCGCGCTGGCTGGTGGAGAAGGGCAAGTACGACGAAGCGCTCGCGGTGCTCAAGACCGTGCGTTCCGAGGACCGGGCCATGGCGGAATTCGCTCAGGTGGAGCTGGTGGCCCGCGAGGAGCGGGAGAACCACCAGATCGGAATCCGCGCCATCATGGGCAGCAAGTGGCTGCGGCGCATCATCTTCATCGGCATAGGTGTGTCCATGACCCAGCAGCTCACCGGCATCAACTCGATCATGTACTACGGCACCCGGGTGCTGGAGGAATCAGGCATGGGTAAGGAAGAGGCCGTGCTCGCCAACATCGCGTTCGGCGTCGTCGCCGTCATCGGTGGAATCATCGCGCTGCGCAACATGGACCGGTTGGACCGCCGCAAGACCTTCATGATCGGTCTCACTCTCACCACGACCTGCCACTGCCTCGTGGGTATCGCGTCGATGCTGCTGCCGGCGGGGAACCCGGCGCGGCCGTACGTGATCCTCGTCCTGGTCGTCGGGTTCGTGCTCTCGATGCAGACCTTCCTCAACATCGCCGTCTGGGTGTGGCTGGCGGAGGCCTTCCCACTGCACATGCGTGGTCTCGGCATCGGCGTAGCGGTCTTCTTCGGCTGGGTCACCAACGGATTCCTCGGGCTCTACTTTCCGACCCTGGTCGCGGGGATCGGCATCACCGGGTCGTTCTTCCTGTTCGCCGGGATCGGAGTGGTCGCGTTGGTGTTCGTGTACACCCAGGTGCCCGAAACCCGCGGCCGTTCGCTGGAGGCGCTCGAAGAAGACGTGGCGTCCGGGCAGATCTATGTCGGCATGCGCTGAGCCGGCTTAGTAAACGACGATGGGCGGTACCGCGGATGCGCAGGCGGAGGAGTTGGTCCGATTTCTGTCCGGAGTCGAGCTGTTCAGTGCGCTTGGCCCCGAACAGTTGGCGGCGATCGCGGCGGCAGCGACAGTCCGCGAGTTCTCGGCCGGAGACCTGGTGGTCGACGCGTTCATGGCACCGCCCACCGAGATCTACGTTGTGCTCAGCGGCGAAGTCGACCTCTGGCACGACCAGGATCGGGTGACGAAGGCCGGTGACGACCGATTCGTTGCCGGCGATGTGTTCGGATTCTCTGCGATGCTCACCGAGCGCCCGATCGGCCCCCGGGTGGTCACCACCACGTCGGCGAGCATTGCGGTCTTGCCGGGCAACCTGGTCGAGCCGGCGTTCTACTCTCGCATCGGCGCCAGGTTCCTGGCCGATTACATCTCCCGAACCCGACGGAGGATCTACCTCGGCCCCGTTGTTCAGCACGGTCGAAGACCTGATCGCGAGCACCCCGCTGGTCGTCGGCCCGGAGACGCCCGTCGCCAGCGTCGCACGGCAGCTTGCGGATCGTGACATGCACTGCGCGGTAATCGATTCTGGTGATGGCACCTACGGGCTCGTCACCGATTCCATGCTGGGCCGCCGGGTCGTCGGCGACGGCATCTCCGCCGACACCCCCGTACGCGTAGTGATGGTGCACCCTGCCAATACGGTCGAGCTCTCCGACTCATCGGACGAAGCGCTGCTCACGCTGCTCGACACCCGCGCCGAGTATCTGCCTGCTGTCGATCGAGCCGGCAGTCTGCGCGGCGTGCTCGGGGCGCGTGATTTCGTGCTGGCGCCGACGACGGCGGGGGTCGGGATGCTCGAACAGATCCGCCGTGCCCGCAACCGCGCCGAGTTGATCGAACGGGCCCGGCGTGCGCCGTCGGTTCTCGGCGACATCCTCGACCGGGGTCTGGCCGTCGACCGGGTCATCCGGGTGTACTCCGCGATCGTCGACGCGATCGTCCGTCGATCGATCCAGCTGGTCTTCGCCGACCATCCCGACCTCGCTCTCGATCAATTCACCTGGCTCTTTCTGGGCAGTCACGGTCGGCGCGAAGCGGTGCCGGGCTCGGACGTCGATGTGGCCATCGCGTTCGACGACGACGTGTCCCCGGAGACGATGGAGCGGTTCCGCGGTGCGTTCGGAGACGTCAACGAACTGCTCACCGCCGCCGGTCTCGGTGTCGACGTCAATGGCGCCAACGCGTCCAACAAAGCCTTCTCCCGGACGAACGGCGAGTGGCGGGCCGCGGCGACGCGCTGGCTGACCGCCCCCGGGGAGCACTCCCGCGCGGCGATGGCGGTCCACCGCACGGGACTGGCCGTCATCGCGTCCCTACTGGTGGATGCCCGGCCCGTCCACGGCACACCCGGACTGCCGCAGGTGGCACGGGTTTTCACCGACTTCCGGCAGCACCCGGCGGCGATGGATCTGCTGCTGTCGGAATCGGTGTCGCACCGGGCCAAGGAACGGGAACGCACGCTTCGCGACGTGTTCACCGGCAAGGGCGACACCTTCGATGTCAAAACCCATGGGCTGCTTCCGGTGGTGAGCATCGCCCGGTGGGCCGCACTCGGGGTCGGATCCACCGAACTGCAGACCGTCAAGCGACTCCGCGATGCGTCCGGTTCGACCATCCTGCGCAGCGCCGAGGCCGACCGCCTGATCGAGGTTTTCGAGATCCTGCAGCGAATGCGCCTGCGCCATCACCTGAATCGGCTCCGTCATGGGCAGCAACCCAGCGACCTGATCGACCGCGACGAACTGTCACCGATCGAACGCAGCATGATCGGCCAGGTTGTCCGGGAGATCAACACCATCGCGCGCCGGATGGACCGCCCCGTCCTCCGCCCCACATCGCTTACCCGGCCGACCCTACCGACACGGCGGAAGGCAACCTGACCGCGATGCGGATCGCCGTCATCGGTGACGTCGGTGGACATGCCGGCCCACTGCGCCACGAGCTCGCCCGTCTCGGCGCGCACCCCGACGGCTCGCTACCCGAGGATCTGATCGTCGTCCAGGTCGGTGATCTGATCCATCGTGGCCCCGACTCCGCTCAGGTCGTCGACATCGTCGACCGCTACCTGGACACCCAGCCCACCCAGTGGATTCAGCTCATCGGCAACCACGAGGCACACTACCTTCAGCCGCCCGTCTTCGATTGGCCAGAAGCCCTGAGTAGCAAACACATTCGCATCATCAAACGCTGGTGGCAGAGCGGTGCCGCGGTTGCCGCCGCGGCGGTCGAAGCGTCACATGAGTCCATCCTCATCACCCACGCAGGCATCACCGCAGAATTCTGGGCCAGCGTCCTCGGCGGTCCACCCACCGCCGAGGAGGCCGCCCGCCGCATCAACGACCTTGCGAAGGCGGGCGCCGATACGGTGTTCCGCGCCGGTGTCATGTTGCACGGAACAACCGCCCCGGACGCCGGGCCGCTGTGGGCGGACACCATGACCGAGCTGCTGCCGGGTTGGGCAGACCGACAGATGCCGTTCAGTCAGATCCATGGCCACAACAGCCTCACCAGATGGCGGGGCGACGACACGACGGTTCCCCCGCCAGGCATCGAAGCCCTCGTCACCATCGACGCCGACGCCAAACATGAATCCGTCCACCTCGCGGGCGGCCGACTCATCGGTATCGACCCTGACCACCGCGACACACCGACGACCCTATGGCGCGCATGTGAACTCACCGGCACCGTTACGGCCCGTTGAGCGATCGACAGCTGCAACGTCGCGATCTACTGCGGCGGTCCAGGCTGGAGCTCTGTGTCACTGACGCATGTGGGCGGCGCCGCCGATGTACCAGCACTGCCCGTTGATCCACTCAGCCTCGTCGGACAGGAGGAAGGCAGTGATCGACGCGAGGTCGGAGGCCTGTCCGACGCGCGTTGTCTGGGCCGCATTGACGAACATGTCGCGCAGAGGCTCGAGATTCGCGCGTTCCTGGGTCTCGCCCCACACCAGGCCGGGAAGCACGCAGTTGCTGCGAATGCCGTTCTTGCCGTAGTTCTTTGCGACGTGACGGGTCAGCTGGTTCACCGCTGCCTTGGAGGCGTTGTAGGCGACGTGCATCGGGTCGTTGCCGAGTGAGCCGCCCGATGACGTGTTGACGATGCTGCCCGACCCGTGCTCGAGCAGGTGTGGCAGTACGGCGCGGATCGTGCGCACGTAGCCCAGCAGGTTCACGTCCAAGGTACGTCGCCAGATGTCGAGGCTGGTGTCGAGTATGGAGAAGTCCTTGCCGTTGGTCTCGGCAGATAGATCTGCGCCCACATTGAAGAGTCCAGCCACGGAACCGAACTCGGTGATGGTCCGGTCCACCAACTGCTGAACGGACGACTCGTCGGCCAAGTCGAACTCCACGGCAATGACGCGGCCACCGGAGGAGTTCAACTGCTCGGCAGTCTTGGTCGCACCGCCGAGGTTGATGTCGCCTACCGTGACGTTCGCACCTTCTTCGGCAAGCCGCTTCGCGGTGCCCGCGCCGATTCCGGTTGCCCCGCCCGCGATGATGAACGTCTTTCCGCTGAGACCTTGCATGCGCTTCTCCCGTATTCGGCCGCTTTGGTCGGCACGTCCGGCTAGGTTTCGATCTTGTCGAGCGGGTTCGATCGCTCGAGCATGCCGTAGGTCTCTTCTCCATCCCATCGGTATCGCACCCCCGCTTGTTGCAGCGCAGGGAAGTTCGGGTTCTCCTTCTTCATCTCGCGTACGGAGTAGGTGTCGTCGTTGTGGTGGATGTCGTGCGTCGAGTAGACCGTCTCGCCCTCGATATGTACGGTGCCATCGGCGGTCTCGAGGGTCAGTGAGACGTCTTCACCGAGTGCCTGCAGTCGAGTCAGCCACGGCGCCTTCACGGCGCGCGCCGGAATGAGTTCGCCATCCCCGGTGAAGAGGTAGCCCTCGTTGAAGGTGGGCTGGCCGTCTGGGCGCGGCGGGTAGGCGATGTATCCGAACGCCTTGCCGCTGGGAAAGACCGCCGATTGCCAGGCGTGGCCCCAGAATTGTGCGAGGCGGCGCACCCCTTGGCGGCGGATCCGCAGACCCGTTCCGGTGAAATCCTGAGTGTCGCCTGCGATGGTTACCGAACCCGTTGCGCGATAGAGCTGTTCGTAGCGTGTGCCGCCCATCAGCTCGCCTTCGACGGACTTCTTGATCCGGTCGCCCGCGTCGGGCCGAAGGGCACCCTGAACCCATGGCGGCACGGCCATCTTGGCCTCTACGAAGAACGAGACATCGACGAGCGGGCCGTCTGAGCTACCAGCGAGCAGTGCCGACGACGACGTCACAGCGGCCGTCCCTTCGTAGCTCATGGTCCAGGTGTCGAACGGTTCGATGCAGCGGAAGGCCAACCCGTTGGCGCCGAGGACCGTGGGTTTGCCGTCGGTTCCTTCGGGCGGCAACGATGGGCCTGCGCCGCGCAGCCGGTACACCCGGCCGTCGGGGAAGGCGATGTTGATCTGCGTCTCGTGATTGTCCCAGTTGGCCGCCACGGCTTCGACGCCGATGCGGGGCAGCCCAATCCGTCCGCGGTCATCGACGGTCCAGAAGCTGACCGAGTCGCGCATTTCGGGATCGTCGGGGCGATGGGCGAAGACGTGCTCGCGAAGAGTGCTGATGCCGCCGGTCAAGTCGACAGACATGTCAAATCCTTGAGGTAGGTGAGTCGCGGGCGGTCCAATGCGTGACGTGCTCGACGTAGTCCGCGAAGAGCGGGCGCACCGCATCGAAATCGATGCCGAAAGCTGTGGGATCGGCGCGTGAACTGGGCTCTCGTTCGGCGGCGGCTTGACTCCACCAACTCTGCATACGGCCGGCGAATTCGTCGCTGACCGGCACTCCCAACCAGGAGTACAGCCCGGTCACCTCTCCGACGGGGTCGGCCTGCATCGCGCGGAAATCGATGTCGTAGAACCGATTGTCGGCTCCGGCGGCACGGAATTGGATGGTGCGTTCCATGCCCAGCGACCAGTGTTCGACGTTGAGCCTTCCGATGTAGGGGCGGTCGATGTCGTCGGTGAACGTTCCGATGATGTCGGCGTAGAGGTCGGCGACCGACAGGATCACGTCCGTCGGGTCACGGTGTGTCATGACGTAGCGGGCGTCGGGGAAAGCTGCGTCGACCGCGTCCAACCACAACACGTGCGACGGGCACTTCAACCGCCAGGGACGCTCCGGTTCCCCCCACTGAACGAGCTTCAGCACGCGCCGCTCGTAGGTGAGTGCCGGGCGCATGTCCGCCCGTTCGATCAGCCACTCCGAATAGGTGGGTACGTGGGCGAACGACTGAAAGATGTGCGAGGAGAAGCTGAGCGCCATCAACTCGTGGCACTCCATGGGTCCGTGAGTGTCGGTCGGCACGTGATAACGCGTGCCGATCATCTCGCCCTTGGGGTCTCCGGGGATGCGGGGGTCGACACCCCGCACCGTGGAAGAGGGTGGGCACGGCTGCGAGGACTCCCACTTGCGGAGGTAGCGCACGCCGGGATCCTGTGACAACAACGAGGACAACGCAGTGGACCCCGTGCGCGGCAATCCGATGCCGATGACCGGCGCGACGATGGGCACGTCATCGATCTCCGGGTGCCGCCGGTACCAATCTTCGACCTGGAGTCGCTGTGCGAGGTACCCGGTGATGCGCGCGTAGAGGAATCCCTCACCGCGGGCGTTGAGCTTGGCCTCGTCGGCCAGCGAGGCCAACAGTATTTCCAAGCCTTCTCGGTAGGAGTCGTCGCCGAAGTCGTCGAGACCGGTCTGTTTGACAGCTGCGGCCTGAATCTCGTTGACGGAGGCCATGTTCAGCCCATCCACTGTCCGCCGGCGACATCGATGGTCTGACCACACATGTAGCTCGCCGCCTCGGAGGCCAGGTAGGCGACCATGTTCGCAGCCTCCTCGGGAAGCGAGGCACGGCCGAGCTGAACCTGATGGGTGATGGACTCGATGATGGCGCCGCGACCCGCCCGCTGTTGATCATTCTGTGGATCGAACAGATACTGCTTCATCTGTTCCTTGATCATGATGCCCGGCGCGACGCAGAAGACGTTCACCCCTCGCGGGGCCACCTCGTGGGCGAGGTTGCGGGTGAAGCCGATCA
>CAWCMF010000024.1:0-15646 GCA_963796545.1 uncultured Actinomycetota bacterium
GCCATGGAAAAGGCTTCCGGCCAAGGCTCGGAAGGCGATTCTCGAGGGCTGCGACCAACAGGTGCACGTGCGGTACAAGAACCGGTACGGCCGCACCCGGTCCTACTACGCGGACTTCGAGGGCGTCATGGCCTTCCTGCACCGCCGCATGGAGCAGACCGACTCCGAGCAGATGAAGGAGCGGCTCGAAGGGTTCATGCGCGATGTGCCGTGTCCCGTATGCGAGGGCACCCGCCTCAAGCCCGAGATCCTCGCCGTGACGATGACCGCGGGGAACTTCGGCCCCAAGTCGATCGCCCAGGTCTCCCAACTGTCGATCGCCGAATGCGCGGAGTTCCTCAACGCGCTGACGCTGGGGATCCGCGAAGCTGCCATTGCCGGTCAGGTGCTCAAGGAGATCCAGTCGCGGCTGGGCTTCCTGCTCGACGTGGGACTGGACTACCTGTCACTGTCCCGGGCAGCCGGCACGTTGTCCGGCGGTGAGGCACAACGCATCCGGTTGGCGACACAGATCGGGTCGGGCTTGGTCGGCGTGCTCTACGTGCTCGACGAACCGTCGATCGGACTGCACCAGCGCGATAACCGCAGGCTGATCGACACGCTGGTGCGTCTGCGCGACCTGGGCAACACCCTGATCGTCGTCGAGCACGACCTCGACACCATCGCCCACGCCGACTGGGTCGTCGACATCGGTCCCGCCGCCGGTGAACACGGCGGCCAGATCGTGCACAGCGGCACCTACGAGGACTTGCTCACGAACCCGAATTCCATCACCGGGGCCTACCTCTCGGGCAAGGAGGAGATCGAGGTCCCCGATTTCCGGCGAGTGACCGACAAGAAGCGTCAGCTCACCGTCGTCGGGGCGCGGGAACACAACCTGCGCGGCATCGACGTGGCGTTCCCGCTCGGAGTTCTGACCTCGGTGACCGGCGTCTCGGGATCCGGCAAGTCGACACTGGTCAACGACATCCTGGCCTCCGTGTTGGCCAACAAGCTCAACGGGGCTCGTCAGGTGCCCGGAAGGCACACCAGGATCAACGGACTCGATCAGCTTGACAAGCTCGTTCGCGTCGACCAGTCACCGATCGGGCGCACCCCGCGGTCCAATCCGGCGACGTACACCGGCGTCTTCGACAAGATCCGCACGCTGTTCGCCGCGACCACCGAGGCGAAGGTCCGCGGCTATCAGCCCGGCCGATTCTCGTTCAACGTCAAGGGCGGCCGGTGTGAGGCCTGTTCCGGCGACGGCACCATCAAGATCGAGATGAACTTCCTTCCCGACGTGTACGTCCCGTGCGAGGTGTGTCAGGGCGCCCGCTACAACCGCGAAACCCTGGAAGTCCACTACAAGGGCAAGACCATCGCCGAGGTCCTCGACATGTCGATCGAGGAGGCAGCCGAGTTCTTCGCACCGATCACCTCCATCCACCGGTATCTGAGCACACTGGTGGACGTCGGTCTGGGATACGTGCGGCTGGGCCAGCCGGCGCCGACGTTGTCGGGCGGTGAGGCGCAACGCGTGAAGCTGGCATCCGAACTGCAGAAGCGTTCGACCGGTCGGACGATCTACATTCTCGACGAGCCCACCACCGGCCTGCACTTCGAGGACATCCGGAAATTGCTGACGGTGATCAACGGCCTTGTGGACAAAGGCAATACGGTGATCGTCATCGAACACAACCTCGATGTGATCAAGACATCGGACTGGATCATCGACATGGGTCCCGAGGGTGGATCGGGCGGCGGAATGGTGGTCGCCGAGGGGACGCCGGAGGATGTCGCGATCAATTCGGCCAGCTACACCGGGCACTTCCTGGCAGACACGTTGGGGGTGGCGCGACCAAAGCCGAAGTCGCGCAGTCGAAGCAAAGTCAGCGCCTGACCAAGGCGCAACGACGACGCGCCGTCAGCCTCACCCTTCGACGGGAGACTGACGGCGCGTCGGTGAAGAGTGCTACTCGGCTGCCTTCTGGCGCGATTCTGCGGCGCTGGCAGCTGCGCGGGCGGCTTCCGCTTCGGCTTCCTTCTTCGCTACGTCGCGCTCGGCTTCGGCCTTGTCCTGCTGGGCACGGCCCTCTTCGCGCAGAGTGTCATTGTCGGTGACGATGCCGGCGACCTCTTTGGCCTTGCCCTTGACATCCTCAACGACGCCGCTAACAGCATTTTCCGGTCCACTGTCGCCCATGACGACTCCTTTCGTTACGTGGTCACCGCTTCGGTACCCGCTGCGCGCCGTGGACGAAACGCGGTGTGATCAAGATTGCTGTGACTGCGCGCCCGTGCTCTGGGACTTGCTGAGAGGCGACGGAAACCTCGGGTTCACCCGCACCCCGCCGAGCCACGACGTCAGCTCATCGGCACGTGCCGACAGTCGCCTGCGGCTCCGGCGCCCGACGTCCTTGAGCAGCGACAGCTCGACCCGGCCACCGGCGTCCTGACGCCACGCACCCACCACGCGTCCGTCCACCCACACCGTCGGGCCCGCGTTGCCGTTGCGGTCGAACACCTGGCTGCGGTGCGCGCCCACATACCAGTCGCGGTCGACCCATCCCATCGTCGTCACGTCCAGACTGGGAAGCAGCGCGCACCACGGCTCCACCGGGGGTTCGGGTTCGTCGTCGCCGGGCAGCACGAAGCCGGACGCGCCGTCAATATCCACCTCGACGGCATCGATGTCTGTCAGCGCCTGCCGCGCCCAGCCGAGGGTGTTGCCGAACCACCATTTGACGTCGGTCACCGTGGCGGGGCCGAACGCGTACAGCCACCGCCGCACCAGTTCCGCGCGGGCCTGCTCGCTGCTCACGGGATCGCTTGGGGCCAGCCACTGTCCGGCCGCCGCCCAGCGTGGCCGCGACGTGGTCCAGCCGCCGTCATTCGGGCCGCGGACGATCTCGCCGCGCGCCGACAGCACTGTCAGCACCCGGGGCGCCAGATGTCCTTCCCCGCCGTAGGACTTGCCCGGAGCCGGGTCATAGGTGCCTGTCAGCTCGGGCAGCGTCTCCCGTAGTTGTCTGGCGGTGCAGGGTCCGGCATCGTCCAGGTGGCGCAACACCGCCGAACACGCCGTCTCCAACCAGACATTCCCGTCGGGCGCCACACCCGCACGCTCGACGTCAGCGGCCAGCCGGCGCGTCTCGTTGGCGGCCACCCGATCGCTGGCCGCCTGCTGGATCGACGGCAGGTCTTGGGCGCGGACCACCCAGAGGGTCCGCCGCATCGCCAGGTGTTTGACGAGCGAGTGGCTCTCGTAGAGCGCCGTGTTGAGGTCCTCGACGGTGACGCCGGACATCCGTGCCCACAACGACAGATAGGGAGACGCCGGATCGGTGGCGTGCAGTCCGACCATCCGCGCTGTCACGGCGTCGACCGAAGCCGGTCGGTCTGGGCCGGGAGCGAGGTGGTGGCGCCTGGCCAACCGGGCGCGCCGTTCCTCGAGGGTGAAGGACCGCATCGGGACGAACCGTACCTTCGGGCACCGACAGCGCACCGAAAATCGGCATCCCGGTGCGGATGCTCTTCTCGCCGAGGTGCTTGCTGCGGAGTCTGACTACTGATCGGTGTCCGGCTTCGGATCCATCGACTGCCGGATCTGGGCGAGCCGCTCTGCGGCTGCCTTCTGCCGCAGGGCGTACTGCTCCTCGATGGTGCGGCCTTCGGGAGTCTCCGAGGCGAGCTCGACCGAGCCGAGCGATGTCGCGTAGCGCGTCTCGATCTTCTCCCGGACCGCATCGAAAGTCGGTACGCCGTCGGCGGAATAGCCGGTATCGGACGGCGTCGTCGGCACCGACGGAATGACTTCGGCGTCGATGATCGGTTCGTCCGGCATGCGCACCACGCTACCCCCGAATGGCTCCGGACAGGTTTACCTGGCGTACGCCCCGGCGTCCCGATCCTGCCGGCGACTCCCTGATATCGCCCGTGCCGGGTGATCACTGCCGCGGGATCGAACGAGGCGTAGGCGGCGACGTTGCCGCCGAACAGGCGGTCTACGGCGCAGGTGCCGCCCATCGACCAGCCCGACCACCCCGATAGGAGGACCCCGAAAGCGATGCCGGACAACGCAATCCAAACCCACAGGGTGTGCGGAGCGGGGTTGGTGTCGTCGGCAAAGCCCGCCGAATCGATGTACCAGTAGGTGCCCACGGCAAGACCGGCCCCGATGAGCGCCGACCATGGTAGCCAGATCCATCGCCACCGCCGGGTACGCCAACCGATCGCGGTGACCAGGGCGATGGCCGCGAGGATCTGCACCGAGACGGGCAGCCACCCGTGCATCGGCGACAGATGGTGGAGTAGGCCTTCAAAGGAAGGCCCAGTCAACGTCACGTTTCCAGATTGGCCGCCGATCCTTGGCGCCGGCTGTGACCCTGCTGCCAAAGCGTTGGACCCGTCGAGGGTCGCGCTACCGCGGTTTGGCCAACGGGAAGGGCAGGGTCTCCCGAATGCTGCGCCCGGTGATCAGCATGACGACCCGGTCCACACCCATTCCGAGTCCACCGGTCGGGGGCATCGCGTACTCCATGGCCTGCAGGAAGTCCTCGTCGAGTTCCATCGCCTCCGGATCGCCCCCGGAAGCGAGCAGCGATTGCTCCTGCAACCGGCGGCGCTGCTCCACCGGGTCGGTGAGCTCGCTGTAGGCGGTGCCGAGTTCGACACCCCAGGCGACGAGATCCCAGCGCTCGGCCACCCCGGGGATGCTGCGGTGCGGCCGGGTCAGCGGGGATACCGACGTCGGGAAGTCCTTGTAGAACGTCGGCGCCTGCGTCTGGTCCTCGACGAGGTGCTCGTACATCTCGAGGACCACTGCGCCGGCATCCCAGTGGGTCAGGTAGGGGATGCCCGCCTTGTCGCACAACCGGCGCAGTGCCAGCAGGTCCGTCTCGACGTCGACGTATTCGCCGAGTGCCTCCGACACCGCGCCGTGCACGGTCTTGACCGCCCACTCGCCCGAGATGTCGACGGGCTCGAGCACGCCGTCTGCACGCGGGCGCATGAACACATGCGCGCCGTTGGCCGCCTGCGCGGCATTCTGGATCAGCTCCCGGCACCCGTCGATCCAGATGTTGTAGTCGGCGTGGGCCTGGTAGGCCTCCAGCAGCGTGAACTCCGGGTTGTGGCTGAAATCGACGCCCTCGTTGCGGAACGCGCGACCCAGTTCGAAGACCCGCTCGACACCACCGACGCACAGCCGCTTCAGATACAGCTCGGGCGCGATGCGCAGATACAGGTCGAGGTCGTAGGCGTTGATGTGAGTCAGGAACGGGCGGGCGTTGGCGCCACCGTGAATCTGCTGCAGAATCGGGGTCTCGACCTCCAGGAAGCCCCTGGCGACAAGGGTTTCCCGGATAGCGTGCAGGACCCCGCTGCGCGCCTTGATGAGCTCGCGCGCATCGGTGTTGACCGCCAGGTCGACATAGCGGGCGCGCACCCTGGCCTCCTGGTCGGTCAGGCCCTTCCACTTGTCGGGCAGCGGTCGCAGGCACTTGCCGATCAACCGCCACCCGGTCACCTGCACCGACCACTTACCCGAGCGGGTGTGACCCATCGTGCCCGTGACCTCGATCAGGTCGCCGAGGTCGATCGTCCTGGTGAAGTCGGCGGTGGTCCCTTCGGTCAACAACGAATTGTCAAGCAACAGTTGCGTTTCCCCCGACCAGTCGCGAAGCTGGGCGAAGAGCACGCCACCGTAGTCGCGCAGTCGCAGCACGCGGCCCGAGACGGTCACCGCGGTGCCGTCCTGAGCGGTGAGCGCTTGGGCCACGGTGTGGCTGGGTGGACTGCCCACCGGGTAGGCGTCGATCCCCTGCTCCTGCAGGGCCCGCAGCTTGGCCATCCGAACCCGGACCTGCTCCGGCAGGCGTGGTTGATCATCGTCATCGGGGAGGTCGGCCCGAAGCCCGCTGACGTCGGGGGCGGTGCCGTCGTGGTGCAGCAGACCGGTCGCCATCAACGACCCGGGCGCGGCGATGTGGTGGCCGGTGTGGGGTTGCTCGTGGCGTCGCGAAAAGGGAAGCACCAGAAAGCCTTCCGCGATGACCGAGGCCACCCCGACCCTCGGCACCAACCTCGCGTCCTCGTAGCACGCAAAGCGCGGCACCCACTCGGGTTGGTATTTCATGTTCGACCGGTACAGGGTCTCCAGCTGCCACCAGCGGGAGAAGAACACCAGCAGCCAGCGCCACAGCCGCGCCACCGGCCCCGCGCCCAGTTGGGCGCCCTGCTCGAAGGCAGAGCGGAACATCGCGAAGTTCAGCGAGATTCGGGTGATCCCGACGTCCTCGGACTGCAGGCACAGCTCGCTGACCATCAATTCGATGGTGCCGTTGGGGGATTGGGGGGCGCGGCGCATCAGGTCCAGCGACACCCCGTTGCTGCCCCACGGAACGAGCGAGAGCATCGCGACGACCTCAGGGTCTTTCCCGTCGGAGTCCTGGACCGCCTCGACCAGGAGGCAGTCGCCGTCGGCCGGGTCGCCCAGCCTGCCCAGCGCCATCGAGAACCCGCGCTCGTCGTCGGTGTCCCGCCACGCGTCGGCCCGGCTGATCACCTCGGTCATCTCATCGGCGGACAGTTCGCGGTGTCTGCGGAAACGCACGCCCACCCCGGAGCGTTTGGCGCGTGTGACCGCCTGCCGGACAGCTCGCATGTCGGGCCCGGAGAGCCGGAAGTCGTCCGGATGCAGGATCGCCTCGTCGCCGAGTTGAAGCGCATTGAGTCCGGCCTCCCGGAAGGCCTGGGCGGCCGCCGAACTGGCGCCCATCACTCCCGGCGCCCACCCGTAGGTCTCGCACAGCTTCAGCCAGGCTTCGATGGCCTGCGGCCACGCTTTCGGGTCGCCCACCGGATCGCCGCTGGCCAGGCACACGCCGACCTCGACGCGATACGTGATGGCGGCGCGACCGTTGGGAGCGAACACCACCGCCTTGTCGCGACGGGTGGCGAAGTAGCCGAGGGAGTCGTTCTTCCCGTACAACTCCAGCAGCCCGCGGATGGCGGATTCGTCCTCGCCGGTCAGCGCGTTGTCCGCGCGCTGCGATTGGAACAGCACTATCGCCGTCACCATCAGCGCCAGCGCGCCGAACAAACCCAGCAGGGCATTGACGAACACATGTGGATGGCCGGTGAACGAGTCGGCGTCCGCACCGGCGAACGCGCTGACCCGGTTCAGCGCGTACCAGAAGCGGTCCGTCTCGGCGAGAGAGCCGGGGAAAAGCTCGAGCAGACCCCAGCCGATCAGCGTGCCGACCGCCATCGCCGCGACAAGAGTGGCGGCGGCCTTCAGGAGTGCGCCGCGGCGCACCCTGGCCCAGAACTCGGTGCGGGCCAGCAGCAGAAATGCGATGGCGGCCAGGTGGAAGACCAGCCCGATGATCTCGCCGACCTCCTGAAACCATCGTTCGCCGCCCTCCACCAGATCGGCGATGTTCCAGCCGACGGCGGCGACCATGTAACCGACGAGGATCCACCAGGCGATCCGTTTGCGCGCCGCCAGCGCCGCAGCCAGCAGCGCCAGCACGAAAGCCCACGCGAAGCTGGTGTCAGGGAAGTTGAAGATGTAGTCGTCGACCCATTCGCGCGGAACCCGGATGATCGATCGAACCAGCGGCGAGATGCTCGCCAGGAGCGACAACGTCGCGATGACGCCGACGATCCAGCCGGCCGCCGCAGGCACCCACCGGTAACTGGACTTCGGATGCGCCCGGACGAGCCTGGTAGGGGTCATAGGCGGCGAGGATATTCGCTCGACCGCCGATTGTGGCGCTACCAGACCGGCCCGGTGTATTTCTCGCCAGGACCGTGACCTGGCTCGTCGGGTGCGGCGCTGGCCTCGCGGAACGCGAGTTGGAGGGTCTTGAGTCCGTCGCGCACCGGCCCGGCGTGGGGACCCAGGTATTCGGCCGACGCGGTGACCAACCCGGCCAGCGCGGTGATCAGGCGCCGGGCTTCGTCGAGATCGCGGTGTGGGCTGTCGTCGGGATCGTCGTCCGACAATCCCAGCTTTTCCGCGGTGGCGCTCATCAGCATCACGGCTGCCCTGGTGATGACCTCGACGGCGGGGACATCGGCCAGTTCGCGAACTGGCGGTGGAGCCGCGGATTCGGGCGATGCAGGACTATCCGTCATGCCTGCTAGACTCGCATGCGCGACCGTCCCGGCTGACGCCAGGGACAGCAAAGTGGAGTCCCACTCCCACCGCTGGCCGACGATGATTCGAAGGTACTGCGGTCCGGTTACAGGCATCGTAGATGTCTGTCCTGGTCGGCTTGGGCCCTGCTACCAGCAGGGCTTACCTGTTCTGTGGAACAGAGAGCTGACGGCGTGAGGGACTCCTGAGGACAACATAGGAGGCCCCATCAGCACTGAGACCCGCGTCAACGAGCGCATCCGCGTACCTGAAGTCCGCCTGATCGGACCTGGCGGTGAACAGGTAGGCATCGTGCGCATCGAAGATGCACTCCGCGTCGCCGCGGATGCCGACCTCGACCTCGTAGAAGTAGCCCCGGACGCCAAGCCGCCAGTGTGCAAGATCATGGACTACGGCAAGTTCAAGTACGAGACGGCACAGAAGGCGCGCGAGTCTCGCAAGAACCAGCAGCAGACCGTCGTCAAGGAACAGAAGCTGCGTCCCAAGATCGACCCGCACGATTACGAGACCAAAAAGGGTCACGTCATCCGCTTCCTCGAAGCCGGGTCAAAGGTCAAGGTGACGATCATGTTCCGCGGACGCGAGCAGTCGCGGCCCGAGCTGGGTTTCCGGCTCCTGCAGCGCCTGGGCGCCGACGTCGCCGACTACGGCTTCGTCGAGACGTCCGCCAAGCAGGACGGCCGCAACATGACGATGGTGCTGGCACCGCACCGCGGTGCGAAGACCCGCGCGAAGGCGGCGCACGATGCAGACGCCCCGGCGGCTCAACGCGCCAACGCGCAGGCCGCCGAAGCCCCAACCGATACACCACAGAACTGAGGAAAAATGCCCAAGGCGAAGACCCACAGCGGCGCTTCGAAGCGGTTCCGTCGCACCGGAACCGGCAAGATCGTCCGTCAGAAGGCCGGCCGTCGCCACCTGCTCGAGCACAAGGCGAGCAAGCGCACCCGCCGCCTCGACGGCCGTACCGTGGTGGCCCCCAACGACGCCAAGCGCGTCGCGAAGATGCTGAACGGCTAGAGCACTTCGCTCGCTTGCACCGGCTCGCCGCCGGCTTAGAACCTGACCCGATCAAGATAGGAAAACCCCCATGGCACGCGTGAAGCGCGCACTCAACGCGCAGAAGAAGCGGCGCACAATACTCAAGGCTTCCAAGGGATACCGCGGCCAGCGGTCCCGGCTGTACCGCAAGGCCAAAGAGCAGCAGCTGCATTCGCTGACGTACGCCTACCGTGACCGCAAGGCGCGCAAGGGCGACTTCCGCAAGTTGTGGATCACCCGCATCAATGCCGCCGCTCGCGCCAACGGCATCACCTACAACCGGCTGATCCAGGGCCTCAAGGCCGCCGGTGTCGAGGTTGACCGCAAGAACCTCGCCGAGATCGCGGTCAGCGACGCCGCCGCCTTCACCGCGCTGGTCGAGGTCGCCAGGACCGCGCTGCCCGCCGACGTGAACGCACCGTCAGGCGAGGCTGCCTGACACTCACGGAGCGATCTGCCCGGGTGGCGGCTGCGGTCAAACTGCACCGTCACATCGGGCGCCGCCGCGCCGCACGCTTCCTCGCCGAGGGTCCCAACCTCGTCGAGGCCGCGCTGCGGCGCGGACTCGTTTCGGAGGTGTTCGCCACTGAGTCCGCCGCGGAACGGTTCAGCGACATGCTCACCGATGCTCGCGTCGAATTGGTGACCGAACGTGCCGCGAAGGCGTTGTCCGACACGGTCACCCCGGTGGGGCTGGTGGCCGTGTGCTCGATGCCCGAGACCAGTCTTGACGACGTGCTCAGCGGTGACCCCCAGTTGGTCGCAGTGCCCGTGGGCATCTCCGAACCCGGGAACGCGGGCACGGTGATTCGTGTCGCCGACGCTATGGGGGCAGACGCCGTAATTCTCGCCGGCCCCAGCGTCGACCCATACAACGGCAAGTGCCTACGCGCGTCCGCGGGCAGCATCTTCACGATCCCAGTGGTCAGTCATCCCGATGCCACAGGAGCCGTCCTGCAGTTGAAGAACGCGGGCCTTCAGGTGCTGGCGACCGTGCTCGACGCCCCGACCAGCCTCGATGATGCCGATCTCTCTGTGCCGACCGCTTGGCTCTTCGGGCCGGAGGCCCAGGGGCTCCCTGTCGAGGTCGTCGAATTGGCGGCGGCAGGGGTGCACATTCCCATGAGAGGGAGCGCCGAAAGCCTGAATGTCGCTGCGGCCGCGGCGATCTGTCTGTATCAAAGTGCTCGGGCGGCGCGGCAGGGCTAACGAAAAGCGGCGTTTCGCTCAGCGGTGGGTGCAATGGACAACCACGAGACCCCTGACGGCGCGAGGAAAGGCCTGCTCGCGTCCCTCTGCAGACAACTGCACACCCGGGCCGCGAATGCTGATATGCGAGTTCTGCCCCGACTCGCATCACAGGTACCGACAACTTGATTGCTGGATTTGCACTTTGCTGCACATCCGCTCATGGATCTACAGTGCTCGCACAAGCTCCTCCGAGGGCGTGGAACCGTCCTCGGCTGCGGCTGACACCTCGGTCATTTCGACAATTTTCGTGGTCGGACCTGCTACGGCCCAGTGGCTGTCGCCCCCGACCCCAGCGTTCGAGGCCGGGGCTCGATTGCTGGATGGATGGTTCATACATCCAGCATCCAGGCCAAAAATAGAACGTCGGATCCATTGTCGTGCCAGTCGGCCAGAGGTAGCCTTAATACAAGGTAGCAAACTGCTTGCTGGAGGTAAGCGGGTGGATGCGACATGTGTCGCTTGGCCATTTTTTTCGCAGTGATCGTCCTGGGTTTCTCGCCCGGTGTGGCCTTCGGGGCGACCGCTCTTCTCGTCGGTGGGGAAGGGGGCTACGCGGGGCTCACCGACGATCAGATGTCGACGGCGTTCGGCGGATACTTCCAGGACTACAAGCGGATCAGTGTGCCGTTCCCGGGTCTCGGCGACCAGTTCAGGTACTCAGTCCAGGTGGGTGCGGAAAACCTGTATGTAGCCTTGACCGACGCCATGCAGGACACCGACCGGCCCATCACCATCGGCGGTGTCTCAGAAGGTGCACCGACAGTACCGGAAGTGCTGCGTCGGCTGATGGAACTCGACGAGTCGGCACGGCCATTGCCGACGGACCTCAACGCGGTGATTTACGGCTCGCCGAGTCGGCTGTTCTACGGGGACCTGCCCTACCTTCCGCTCCCGATTACCCCGTACGACATCCTCGTGGTGCGCGCCGAGTACGACGGGATCGCTGACTTTCCGGACAACTGGTTAAACCTTCTTGCGGTCGTGAATGCCATCATGGGTGCGGAGCAGTTGCATGTCGCAGCTGCATGGACTGACATTCGGAACACACCGACCTACTACGTCACGAATACCAACGAGCTACACGGCACGACGACGATCGTCTTGATCCCAACCGCGGTGCTGCCTCTGCTGAGCCCTCTCCTCGAGTCGGGGTTCGACCCGGCCTTCGTCAGCTTCATGGACTCGCTGTTACGGCCGATCATCGACTCGGCATACAACCGCCCCGACATGACGCTGGGGATCCCCCCGGCCGTGTTACCGGCGGCACCAGTCCCTGAGCAGACGATGACTACGGCGGCAGCACCCGCGGAGAACGTCGCACCGGCTCCCGGCCCGCCGTCGGTCCAGCGGTTCGGCGCCGAGAACAAAGGGCCGGTCGACGAAACGCAGCAGGCTACGCCGCCGCCGGTTCCGGCGAACTCCTGACGTCCCTGACGTCCCTGACGTCCCTGACGTTCCTGACGTTCCTGTGGTGCCGGTTCCCGCGACAGCTCCTGACGACGGCGGGGGCGCCGGTGACGGAAAAGATAAGGGCTTCCAGCCGGGCAACGAGGAAGACGTTGTCATCGAGCAGCAACCTGACCTCGAACGGGACACGCCGGATCTCGATGAGCCAAAGGACGATTCGACGACTCCTGAGGTGAAGAAGGGTCACCCAAGCGCGACGATGAATCTGTCGAAGACAAAGGACGACGAGTGAGGCTCGCCCTTAGCTCGATAGCAGCCCACGGGCGACGTGCGTAATCTGTACCTCATTGCTGCCGGCGTAGATCATCAGCGACTTGGCGTCGCGGGCAAGCTGCTCCACCCGGTACTCGGTCATGTAGCCATTGCCGCCGAATACCTGAACCGCCTCCATCGCGACGTCGGTGGCGGCCTCCGAGCAGTACCACTTGATCGCCGAAGCCTCGGCAAGCGATATCGGGGCGCCGGTCTGGGCGGCCTCGATAACCCGAAATAGCATGTTGCGCACGTTCATCCGCGCAACCTCCATCGTGGCGAGTTTGAGTTGGATCAGCTGGAACTGACCGATCTCCTTGCCCCAGAGCGTCCGGGATTTCGCGTAGTCGACGCACAGCCGCAGGCATTCCTCGATCACCCCCAGCGACATCGCGGCGACACCGATACGTTCGGCGGAGAAGTTCGAGCGGGCGCTTTCCCGGCCGTCGCCGGCACCGTTGTTCCTCGGATTCGCCGAGCAGCCGGTCGCGACCGAGCCTAACATCGTTGAAGAACAGTTCTCCGGTGCGCGACGAATGAATACCCATCTTGCGGAACGGCTTTGACTGGACGAAGCCATCCATGCCGCGGTCGAGGACGAACGTCAGTACCTTGCGGTCCCGCTTGCTGACACTGGGGTCGCCTTCGTCCAGCTTCGCGTACACGACCACGACGTCCGCGTCGGGGCCGTTGGTGATGAAGGTCTTCTGGCCGTTGAGGATGTAGTCGTCCCCGTCCCGGACCACATACGACTTCATGCCGCCGAACGCGTCCGAGCCGGAATCGGGTTCGGTGATCGCCCACGCGCCCACCTTGTCGTAGGTCACCAGGTCGGGCAGCCAGCGTTCCTGTTGGGCCAGTGTGCCACGTCCCATGATCGTCGGCACCGTGAGGCCCAGGCTGACGCCCATCCCGGTGACCACACCCATCGACACCCGGCAGAGCTCGCTGACCACGACGAACCCCATGCCTGCCGAACCGCCGTCACCGCCGAACATGCCGCCACTTCCGGAGGACGGTTTGGATTCGGTGCCGTCGCGCAGTCGGGCGAGTCGCTTGTTCAGCGATTCGCGCGCCATGTCGGCGATACCGAAGGTGGCGAAAAGCTTGCGGATGACGGGGTAGGGCGCCATCTCGCCGCTCTCCAGCGCGTCGACATGCGGGCGGACCTCCTTGTCGACGAATTCCCGCACGGCGTCGCGCACAGCGATATCGACGTCAGACCATTCGAGCATGTACTCAGGCTGCCTTATTGCGTCCGCGTGCCGGACGCCCACCCGCCAGAGAGAACGTCGTGTGCACCAGCGACCCCACGCGGTCGAGAAGCGACTTGTGCGGGGGCAGGTAATGCATCGGCATCTTGCGGCGGTCCCGCGGCGGCGCCATGAACGCCGGCGCCTCGACCAGAGGGGCGTCCGCGGGAATCTTGCCTTCGGCGCGCCGGTAGGCCGACACCGCCCGCGGGTGCAGCCGAATCTCGTCAGGCACCGCGACGAATGCGAGTTCGACCAGCTTGCCGAACAGCCGCAGCACGATCTCGTCGCCCGGCGTCCACCGCATGCCGGCCCGCTCTCGCACGACCGGGTCGAAAACCCCTGCGGCAATCCATCGTTGGGCCCCGACCATCGGTTTGAACAGCTGGTCCCACACGGGTGTCGGCATCAGGACGAACCACGGCTTCGGGATGCGCATCGAGAAGATGTCCAGCGTCGCCTGATTGATCTCAAGCTCCTCGCGGCACTTGCGGTCCCAGTACTCCTGGAACGCCGTCCACGACTCGGGAACCGGCTGCATGCTCATCCCGTACATCCGGTACCACTGGACGTGCTCGTCGAACAGCTGCTCCTTCTCGGTCTCGGTGAGACCACCGCAGAAGTACTCGGCGGTCTTGATGATCAACATGAAGAACGTCGCGTGCGCCCAGTAGAACGTCTCGGGATTGAGCGCGTGATAGCGCCTGCCCGCGGTGTCCACGCCTTTGATCGTCTTGTGGTAACCGCGGACCTGCGCGCCGGTCTGCGCGGCGCGATCGCCGTCGTAGACGACGCCCATGATCGGATACACCGAGCGGGCGACACGCTGCAGCGGCTCCCGCAGCAGTACCGAGTGATCTTCGACCCCGGCGCCGAGTTGGGGGAACATGTTCTGGATCGCGCCGATCCAGACACCGAGCATGCCGGTGCGTACATCACCGAAGTACTTCCACGTCAGTGAATCTGGGCCGAGGGGATTGTCCGTCGGAGCCGTGGAGGATCCTGCCATCGCCGTTGATCGCACCTTCCCAAGATAGGCGTTGACAACGCCCGTTGTCCACGATTTGAGCGGCTCTGCCCACCAGTGTTACGGAGCCGCCGCCGGTGCGCCATGCGGCCGTGACCTGCCACTTCATTGCGACGATGTCGCTCGATTAGGCTGGCGGTGTGGACGACGACCCGCCGGGTGAACGAGAAGGCGACCAGTCCGCAGGGTCGAAGGGTTGGTTGAGGGACGTCAACCACAACGACGGCTTGATCTCCTTCCTTCGCCGCACCCGCCGTGCGTTGCCCGGCGATCCGGATTTCGGCGATCCACTCTCGGTCAGTGGGGTGGGTGGCCCCTCCGCGGCGGCGCGTGCCGCCGACCGGTTGCTGGAACGCGACGCAGCGACCCGCGAGGTCAGCCTGGGGGCATTGCAGGTCTGGCAGGCACTGACCGAGCGCGTCTCGGGCCGCCCCGCCAATGCCGAGGTCACCCTCGTCTTCACCGACCTCGTCGGTTTCTCGGCCTGGTCCCTCAGCGCCGGAGATGACGCCACCCTGCGGCTGCTACGCCGCGTCGCGCAGGCGGTCGAGCCCCCGCTGCTGGAATCGGGCGGCCACATCGTCAAGCGGATGGGCGACGGGTTGATGGCTGTGTTCACCGAACCCCACACCGCCGTTCGCGCGGCCATCACGGCCAGGGAGGCCGTGAAATCGCTTGATGTGGACGGCTATACACCCCGAATGCGCGTAGGTGTCCACACTGGACGGCCGCAGCGGATCGGTTCGGACTGGCTGGGTATCGACGTCAACGTGGCCGCGCGCGTGATGGAACGCGCGACCCGTGGCGAGCTCGTCGTGTCGGAGGCCACGCTGAAGCGGATACCGCACGAACAGTTCGAGTCTCTCGGGGTGACGGCGAAAAGGCTGCGCAGGCAGGTCTTCGCCCCCAAGCAGGAAGGGGTGCCCGCCGACTTCGTCATGTACCGGCTGAGAACTCGCAGGCAATTGTCAGGTGACGAGAACGAGGACGAGGCACTGACCGGCGGATAGTGGAAACTGGTCTTCGGCGCGGATTAGACGCCCTGCGGCTCGTATCCGCAGATCGCGGCGACCTTGGATGCTGATGCCGAAGTCGGATCGAACCGGTAGTCGAGCCACTCGGCTGCTAGCCGGCGGGCGAGTTCGATGCCGATGACGCGTTGCCCAAAGCAGAGCACCTGGGCGTCGTTGCTGAGCACCGCGCGCTCAA
>CAWCMF010000025.1:0-488538 GCA_963796545.1 uncultured Actinomycetota bacterium
AGGGCATCGACATCATGCGCACGGTGCGCAGTTTCGACCCCTGCCTGCCGTGCGGGGTGCACATGTATCTGGGCGAGGGCAAGAGCCTGGACCTGCTGCACTCCCCCACTCAGTCGGTCACCGGGGAATAGCGTATGGGCCCGTCTGGATCGTCATACCCGGACGAATCCGCAGACGCGCAGTGGCGCGGGGCGGGCGATCGGATACAGGCACTGCTCGACGCGACAGCGTCGGGCGGCGCCGCCGCACGCGAACGCGCCGAGCAACTGGTGCGTGAGATCACCGACCTCTACGGTGCCGGGCTGGAACGGTTGCTGGGGCTCGCGGTTCGGGCCGCCCCCCAAGTGGCCGACGAACTCATCGCCGACGACCTCATCGCCAGCCTGCTTCTGGTGCATGGTCTGCACCCACATCCGGTGGAACGCCGGATCACCGACGCGCTGGACACCGTGCGCCCCTACCTCGGGTCGCATGGCGGCGACGTGCACCTGCTGAATGTCGATGGGGACCCAGGAAACTACACCGTTCGTCTGCAGTTCTCCGGCAGCTGTAAGAGCTGCCCGTCGTCGGCCGTCACGCTGGAACTGGCTGTCGAGGACGCGGTGCGTGCCGCCGCGCCCGAGATCTCGTCGATCGAAGTCGTTGCGCAGGAGAAACAGTCGGCGGCCGCTGTGATTCCGACGGAGTCGCTGCTGAATCATGTGCACGCAGGTCGGCATGCACCGGCCGCGTGGCATCCGGTCCCGGGCCTGGCCGAGCTGGTCCCCGGGGAGGTCGGCGGCTTCCTGGTGGCGGGGATGACTGTGCTCGCCTGCCGTGTCGGCGACGACGTGTACGCCTACCGGGATCGCTGCGCCGGTTGTGGCGAGTCGCTCGCCGGCGCGGTACTGCACCGCCGGATGGCCTCGACCGATGTGGTGTTGCGCTGTCCGCGCTGCCACGCCCACTTCGACGTCGTCCACGCCGGGGGGTCGGCCGACGGGAGCGTGGCGCATCTGGATCCGGTTCCGGTGTTGATGCGCGACGGTGTGCTCTCGATGGCCCTCCCGGGCATATCGGCCGAGAGCGTGGCCTGATGAGCGCCGGGAGCGCATACGACGTGCTGGCTCGCATTCGCGCCAACCGGACTGCGCCGCAGCCGGCCGGTGAAGCCTGCGAGATGTGCGCCGAGCAGATCGCCGACGAGCACCAGCACGTGGTCAACATCGAGGGCCGCCAACTGATGTGCGTCTGCCGTGGCTGCTATCTGCTGTTCACCGATCGACATGCCACCCTGCGGTATCGGGCGGTGCCGGATCGCTACCTGGCGTTCCCGGATTTCGCGCTCGACCGCCGGCGGTGGGAAGCCTTGCAGATTCCGGTCGGAGTGGCGTTCTTCTTCCGTAACTCCCACCTCGACCGCACGGTCGCGTTCTATCCCGGGCCTGCTGGTGCCACCGAGTCAGAACTGGATCTGCAGTCCTGGAACGACCTGCGCGCCGCCGACCCGCGGGTCGACACGCTGGCCGACGACACCGAAGCGCTGTTGGTGCGGGTTCCCGACCAGGAGGACGCGCAGCCGGTCTGCCATCTCCTGCCGATCGACGCCTGCTACGAATTCGTCGGGCGGCTCCGGATGCTCTGGCGCGGCTTCGACGGCGGACAGGACGCGCGCCGGTACATGAGCGAGTTCTTCGAGACCGTCGCCGACCGAAGCAAGGTGACGGTGCGATGACCGGACCGGTGACCGAGGTGACGTTCGCGGTGCTGGATGTGGCGCCCGAACCGTATGCGGTGACCCCCGTTCTGACCGCCCGGGTCGGCATCGCCGCAGTCGGCAATGAACCGATCCACGCGATCGCGCTGCGCTGCCAAGTGCGGATCGACCCACTGCGGCGCAACTACTCCGACGCAGAGGCCGAGGGCATGACCGATCTGTTCGGCACGCGGGAGCGCTGGGCCACCACCCAGCACACGTTCTTGTGGCAACACACAACGGCCATGGTGCCCGGGTTCAGCGGAGCAACCCAAGTAGCGATGCCGCTGCAGTGCACATACGACTTCGAGGTCTCCTCCGCGAAATATCTGCACGCACTGCGCGAGGGCACAGTGCCGCTGCAGTTCCTTTTCAGCGGAACTGTTTTCGTCCACGGCGCCCGTGGCTTCTCCGTCCAGCAGGTGCCATGGGACCGGGAAGACCGCTACGACATGCCGGTGTCGGTATGGCGCGACCTGATCCAACAGCACTTCCCGAACACCGGCTGGCTACGACTGGACCGCAGCACCGTCGACGCGCTCGCCGACTACCGCTCCGCGCACGGACTGCTGTCGCAGGACGAGGCCATCGTGTCACTGCTCGCCCGGACCAGGGAGGACGTGCAATGACCATCTGGGACCGGGCCCGCGCGGTCGCCGACGCCGTGCTCTACGAGGGCTATCTGCTCTACCCCTACCGCGCGACGTCGGCGAAGAACCAATCCCGCTGGCAGTTCGGGGTGCTCGGCCCGCAGGATGCCGAACAGCGCGGCATCGGTGAAGACGACAGCCTCTCGGCCGACGTGCTGGTGCAACCGGGCGCCACGACGATGCTGTCGGTCGTGGTCCGCTTCCTGCAACTTCAACACCGGGCGGTCCAACGCGACACCGGCGACGGTCGTTTCGAGCCGACCGACGAACTGGCCGACAGTGACCGATCGTGGCTGACGTGGGACGAGGCCGTCGAACACGAGATCCCGTTCGGCCCCTTCCGCCTCGCCGAACTGACGGACACGCTGCGACTTCCGCTGGTGGTGTCCTCGGGCGAGGAGGTCGAGACAATCGACGGCGGTCGGCTGCTGCGGACACGGCGCGAACTCCGCGCCGACGTCACGCTGTCGGCCGAACCGGACGACGGGCTGAGCCGGGTGCGAATCGCTGTGCGCAACATCGCCCCGCCCGCCGGCGACAAGGACGATGCGATCGCGACCTCGCTGATCGGCACCCATGTGCTCACCGAAGTGCAAGACGGACAGTTCGTCTCGCTTCTCGAACCCCCACCCGAGGCCACCGGCGCGGTGGCACGGTGCCAACGCCATCGCTGCTTCCCGGTGCTGGCCGGCCCCGCCGGCGCAACTGACCTGATGCTGATCTCGCCCATCATCCTGTACGACCATCCCGAGATCGCGGAGCAGAGCGACGGTGCGCTCTATGACTCCTGCGAGATCGACGAGATTCTCACGCTGCGGATCATGACGATGACCGACGAGGAGAAGGCCCAGGCCCGCGCCACCGACCCGTTGGCCGCCCAGATCATCGACCGATGCGACACGATGTCCCCCGAGGCGTTGCTCAATCTGCATGGCGTACTTCGTGATCCGCATGCTGCTGCCGATCCGGGGCTCATTCCCGAAGTTCCCGAGGGCATCGACTGGTGGGATCCGATGGCGGACAACGCCGTGAACCCCGGCGTGGACGCGGTGCTGGTGAACGGCGTTCGCGTCAGTAGCGGCAGCCGCGTGCGCCTGCGGCCCACCCGGCGCGCCGATGCCCAGGATCTGTTCTACGCCGACAGGGTCGCCCGGGTCACCTCGGTACACGAGACCGTCGACGGCGAGACCCACATCGGTGTGGTGATCGAGGACGACCCGGCTGCCGACCTGCACGAGTGGTACGGCCGCTACCTGTACTTCGCACCCGACGAAGTCGAACCTCTCGAAACTCAGGATCACAGCCCAGAAAGGAGTTCGAGATGGATGTAGTTGGCAGGATCGCCACGGGAGTCGTGGCAGTGGTCATCGTGGTGGCGTTGACGGTCGGTGTTCGGTCGATACCGGATGCCAGGCGATACCTGAAGATGCGCCGGATGTAGCAGTGAGGGAGGCATCACGTCCACCACTCTGGTAGCCGGCATCGGCAACATCTTCCTGTCCGACGACGGTTTCGGACCCGAGGTGTTGCGCAGTGTCGCGCCGCGAATCACCGACCCGGCGATCCGCGCAACCGATTACGGGATCCGGGGTATGCACCTGGCGTACGACCTCCTCGACGGATACGACGCCCTGGTGCTCGTCGATGCGCTGCCATCCCGGGGCGCGCCCGGCACCCTGCACGTCTTCGAGGCGGATCATGAAAGCCTTTCCGGGGCCACCGGTCTGGATGCCCACGCGATGGATCCGGCGGCGGTGTTCGCGAGCCTCAATGCACTCGGAGGCCGCCCGCCCTACACCGTGGTGATCGGTTGCGAAGTCGCCTGTGTCGAGGACGGTATCGGCCTTTCCGACGCGGTCGCGGCCGCTGTGCCCGCAGCGATGCGCGCCGTCGAGTACGTGCTCGCCGAGCTGTCGGCACGCACCGTGGCGCGGGAGGGCTGAGCCATGTGCCTGGGGATACCCGGACAGGTACTGCAGATGCTCGACGGCTACGGCGGGCAGCTCGCTCTCGTCGACGTCGCAGGCGAGCCCCGCAAGGTCAACATCGGCATGCTGCCCGAGGAGACGTTCGAGGCGGGCGACTGGGTGGTCATCCACATGGGTTTCGTCGTCGAGAAGACCGACAAGGCGGGGGCGGACGCCGCGCTGGCCGGTCTGAAGTTGATGGGCAGCGGGGACTCGCCATGACGGTCCGGTGCCGGAGGCGGGTCTGCGTGCACGGTGTGGTCCAGGGCGTCGGTTTCCGGCCGTTCGTATACACCACGGCAGCGGCTGCCGGCCTTTCCGGTTCGGTGCGCAACGACAGTTCGGGCGCCGTCATCGAGGTCGAGGGCGCACCGGACGACGTCGACGGGTTTCTCGACCGGTTGCGCGGTGACCCGCCCCCGCTTGCGGTCATCGAAGCTGTTGAGGTCGAAGATATCCCGACCGTCGGTGGCACCGCCTTCCGGATCGTGGACACCTCCCGATCCGACGGCGGCCGCACCCTGGTCTCCCCCGATGTGGCCATGTGTCGCGACTGCGAGGCCGAACAACGCGACCCGTCAAACCGTCGGTACCGGCACGCCTTCGTCAACTGCACGAACTGCGGTCCGCGCTTCACGATCATCGCCACGCTGCCCTACGACCGCGCAGGCACCACCATGGCGTCCTTCCCGATGTGCGCGGACTGCGCGGCCGAGTACGCCGACCCGACCAATCGCCGGTTCCACGCCCAACCGGTGTGCTGCCCCCAGTGCGGCCCGAGCCTGTCCTTCCGCGGCGCGCGGGGACAATGCATCGAGGGCGAAGATGGGCTGCGACGTGCCCGCCGGCTGCTGCGCGACGGCGGCATCCTGGCAGTCAAGGGCATCGGCGGCTACCACCTGGCCTGCGATGCCGCGAATGAGGACGCGGTGTCTGAGTTGCGCCGCCGTAAACAGCGCGGAGCCAAGCCCTTTGCGGTGATGGTTGCCGACCTGACCGTGGCGCGCAGGCTGTGCGTCGTCGACGAGGCCGCGACGCGGCTGCTGTCGGGCACGCAGCGACCGATCGTGCTGATGGCCCGGTCACCGTCCGCTCCCGTCGCCGCTTCGGTGGCGCCGCACAATCCCGATCTCGGGGTGATGCTGGCCTACGCACCGCTGCACACACTCCTGTTCGGGCTTCGTGGCGACGAGCCGGGGCCGCCCGCCCTGGTGATGACCTCGGGCAACCTTGGCGGTGAGCCGATCTGCTATCGCGACGACGATGCAGGAGAACGGCTTTCACACCTCGCGGACGGCTGGCTCACGCATGACCGGCCGATCCTGGTGCCCTGCGACGACTCCGTGGTCCGGGTGGTGAACGGCGCGGAGCTCCCGATCCGCCGATCGCGGGGCTACGCACCTCTGCCGGTCGCCCTTCCGGTGTCCGTGCCACCGACGCTGGCGGTCGGCGCGGATCTGAAGAACACCATGGCGGTGGCCGAAGGCCGATATGCGTGGCTGAGCCAGCACATCGGCGACATGGACGACCTCGCGACGCTGTCGGCGTTCGAATCGGCCGCCGGGCATCTCGGTGCGCTGACGGGTGTGCGACCGGAGATGTTGGTCTGCGACGCGCATCCGGGGTACCGCTCGACCTCATGGGCACGTCGCAATGCCGACGACCGTGCGGTGCGCGCGGTGCAACATCATCATGCCCACATCGCCGCGGTGATGGCCGAGCACGGCTTGGATGGTTCCGCGCCAGTGGTCGGATTCTCCTTCGACGGTACCGGTTACGGCCCCGACGGTGCGGTCTGGGGCGGTGAGGTTCTTCTCGCCGATTACAAGGGCTTCCAGCGGATGGCCCACCTGAAATACGTCCCCCTGCCGGGCGGCGATGTGAGCGTGCTGCGGCCCTACCGGATGGCCATGTCCCACCTGTGGGCCGCCGGGGTGCCTTGGGATGACGATCTGCCGCCGGTGCGGGCCTGCCCGCCGGACGAGCGAAGGGTCCTGCTGCGTCAACTCGAGACCGGGCTGGGATGCGCACCGACATCCAGCATGGGCCGGCTGTTCGACGCCGTGTCCGCGCTGGCAGGCGTCCGCCAGGCGGTGGACTACGAAGCCCAGGCGGCGATCGAGTTGGAGGGACTGTCGCGTGCATCAGGCCAGGGCGAGGTGCGATACCACTTCCGCGTCGACCTCGCCGCCGCACCGGCGCTCATCGATCCCGCTCCGCTGCTGTGCGCCGTCGTCGACGATGTGCGCACCGGTGTGCCGCCGGGCGTGATCGGCGCCCGGTTCCACGCCGCAGTCGCCCAACTGATCGCCGATCTCGCCGCCGAATGCGCGATCGGCACTCACACGATCGCGCTGTCCGGCGGCGTGTTCCAGAACGCGCTGCTACTGAGCGCCTCATCAACAGCATTGAACAACAGCGGTTTCGAGGTGATCACGCATCGCCGGGTCCCGCCCAACGATGGCGGCATCGCGCTGGGGCAACTCATGGTCGGAACTTCGGGGTAGCGGAAAGGAGGACTGCTCATGTGTCTGGCGGTACCGGGGAGGATTCTGCGGTTGGAGAACCGCGACGGCACGCTGATGTCCGTCGTCGACTTCGGCGGTGTCCAGAAGGACGTCTGCCTGGAATACATACCCGACGCCCGAGTGGGCGAATACGTGGTGGTCCATGTGGGTTTCGCGATTCAGCGTCTCGACGAGGAATCGGCGAATCGGACGCTGGCCGAGTTCGAGCATCTCGGGGTGCTCAAGGAGGAGTTCGGCGATGGTTTCGAACTGGCCGCGCAGCAGGCGGGCCTGAGCAATCCTGAGGTGACGCGATGAAGTATTTGGACGAGTTCAGCGATCCTGAACTTGCGGGAAATCTGATCGAGCAGATCCGGGCGGCAACCAGCAGACGGTGGGCCATCATGGAAGTCTGTGGTGGACAGACCCATTCGATCATCCGGCACGGCATCGACCAGCTGCTGCCCGATGAGATCGAGATGATCCACGGGCCCGGGTGCCCGGTGTGCGTGACACCGCTGGAGATCATCGACAAAGCGCTGGAGATCGCGTCCCGGTCCGATGTCATCTTCTGCTCGTTCGGTGACATGCTGCGGGTCCCGGGCAGCGGCAAGGACCTGTTCCGGATCAAGAGCGAGGGCGGCGACGTGCGGGTGGTGTATTCGCCGCTGGACGCGCTCACCATCGCCAAGGACAATCCCGACAAGCAGGTGGTGTTCTTCGGGATCGGATTCGAGACCACCGCCCCCGCCAACGCGATGACGGTGTATCAAGCCAACCGCCTTGGCATCAAGAACTTCTCACTGTTGGTGTCGCATGTGCTCGTTCCGCCGGCCATCGCGGCGATCATGGAGTCACCGACCTGCCGGGTGCAGGCGTTTCTGGCTGCCGGTCACGTCTGCTGTGTCATGGGCACCGACGAGTACCCGTCGCTGTGCGACAAGTACGGCATCCCGATCGTGGTCACCGGTTTCGAGCCGCTGGACATCCTCGAAGGCATCCGGCGCACCGTGCTGCAGCTGGAATCCGGCCGTCATGAGATGGAGAACGCGTACCAACGCGCCGTGCGCGCCGAGGGAAACACCCCGGCAAAGGCGATGCTGCTCGACGTGTTCGACGTGACGGACCGGGCCTGGCGCGGTATCGGGATGATCCCCTCGAGCGGCTGGCGGTTGTCCGACAAGTATCGCGACTTCGACGCGGAGCACCGGTTCGCCGTCACCGACATCCACACCGAGGAGTCCGCGGTGTGCCGTTCCGGCGAGGTGTTGCAGGGCTTGATCAAACCGCACGAGTGCTCAGCCTTCGGCACGTTGTGCACGCCCCGCAATCCGTTGGGCGCCACGATGGTCTCGTCCGAGGGCGCGTGCGCCGCCTACTACCTGTACCGCCGGCTGGAGGTGACGCATGCCTGAAACGCCCGGGCCCACGGCCATCGACATGGAAGCGTGGGTGTGTCCCGCACCGCTGCGCGATGCACCCAACATCCTCATGGGGCATGGCGGCGGCGGGGCGATGTCCGCCGAGCTCATCGAGCACCTGTTCCTGCCGGCCTTCGGCTCCGCTGCGGATGCCGGGATGGGCGATTCTGCGGTACTGCAGGTCGGCGCCGAAAGGCTGGCGTTCTCGACGGACTCCTATGTCGTCAAGCCGTTGTTCTTCCCCGGCGGCAGCATCGGCGATCTGGCCGTCAACGGCACGGTGAACGATCTGGCGATGGCCGGTGCGCAGCCGTTGGCGCTGTCCACCGCGTTCATCCTCGAGGAGGGCACCGCGCTGGCCGAGCTCGCGCGCGTCGCACACGCCGTGGGTACCGCGGCGCTCGCGGCCGGGGTCAAGTTGGTCACCGGCGACACCAAGGTGGTCGACTCCGGCCACGGCGACGGCGTATATATCAACACCGCAGGTATCGGACTGGTCGACAGACGTGCCGACATCCGCCCGCAGCGCGCCCGCGCCGGCGACGTGGTGATCGTCAGTGGTGACATCGGTGTGCACGGCGTCGCGGTGATGAGCTGTCGCGAGGGCCTCGAGTTCGCCACCACTGTCGCCAGCGACAGCGCACCGCTGCACGGACTTGTCGCCGCGATGATCGACACCGGCGCCGACATCCATACGCTGCGCGACCCCACCAGAGGTGGGGTCGGAGCCACCCTGAATGAGATCGCGAAGGCCGCGGGCGTCGGAATCTCGTTGACCGAGAAATCTTTTCCCATTCCCGGTGACGTGCGCGATGCGTGTGGACTGTTGGGACTCGACCCGCTGTATGTCGCCAACGAGGGCAAGCTGATCGCTTTCGTGGCACCCGAGGACGCCGACCGGGTGCTCGCCGCGATGCACGGTCATCCTTACGGCGGCCGAGCCGCAGTGATCGGCATGTGCGTCCCCGAACACCCCGGGATGGTGGTGGCGCGCACCGCGCTCGGCGGCACCCGGGTGGTCGATCTCCCGATCGGCGAACAACTTCCGCGGATCTGCTGAGATGACGGTGACCCAGCAACGGACCCATCCCGGCCAGGCGTTGTTCGCCAGGTACGCGTTCCCGCCCAACGAGCTCGGGTACTGCGGGCCACCCGGCACGGGCGCCCTACCCCGCGGCGAGGCGGCAGACCTGGCCGGCCATGCCCGCGAATTCGACGGCGTCTGGCCGTATCTGCGTGTCATCGCCGACGCGGTGGGCCAGTCCGACCCCCTCGATGAGCAGATAGTTCGCAGCTATTGGGTGGGCGGGCCGCTGCTGGCCGACGTCGACGCACTGGCGCTGCTGTCCACGTTGAGGGACGCGTTCAGCGGGCAGGTCACCGGGCTTCTCACCGAGGTCTCGCCGGATGGTGTGCTGGCGAACCACAGTTTCCACGTCTTCGTTGTCTATCCATGGACACGTTTTCTGGATCGCAATCCCACCACACCGTTGAAGGTCATGCAGGACTGCAGGATTCGTTGGGGCCTTGTCGATGCCGTAGAGGACGAGCACGCGGTGATCGTGTCGCGCCCGCTGACGTTCGAGTCCGGTGCGCTCGGACTCGGGGAACCCACACCCGAGCGGGTGCGGTGGCGCAGGGACGGCGCCTCACTGGCGCCCATGCCGATACCCGGGCAGACGGTGTCCGCGCACTGGGACTGGATCTGCGCACCATTGACCGCCGCGGAAGTCGTCCGACCTGGAAGCCGCGACGCTCACGACGCTGGCATTGGTCAACGGCACAAGGCTGCGCTCCTCGGCGTGGCCACAAGAGGGTTGATGTACATCATGAGAGACGAAGGAGAAGTCATGAGCCGTTCGAGCGAACATCTGTCGAAGGAGCCCCAGGAAGAGCGCGGAGCCCCGGGGTCGCGGGACACCGGGTCCGATGAGCCGTCGGGCGGACCGGCCGATCGGCCGTCGGGCAGCTACCGCGGAGACGAGTCGGTGCCAGAACACGGGGAGGCGGGTGAGCCGGGCCAGGACAGGCGCCGAGAAGACCACGGTGCCGCCGTCGGACGTCAAGCCCGCGGTCCCGCCGTACGAAGGGCGCCAGACCACGGCCAAGCCCGACAGCGGCGCAGGTGACGACGGCGGCACCCGCACGGCCGGCGCCGTCAAGCCGGTCACCGACAGCGAGTACAAGGACGCTTCGCCGCACGACACACCCGGCGGCGCGACCGCGTCACCCGCTGACGAACAGCCGGCAGCGCAGATGACGCAGTCCGACCGCGGCGATGACATGGTGGGACCCTCGCACAGCGCCGGGACCGGCCGCGCCGAGGACAAGCGCTAGGAGTTCACCACTGATCGCGCGGCACGTCGAAGTCCGCGCACAATGCCCGCCACACGTCGCGCGGGTCGACGCCGTCCTCGATGGCTTGCGCGGCGGTGCGTCCGCCCAGGGTGGTCAGCACGTGGTCCACCAGCATCGACGACGCCCGTACCGCGCCGAACTGTCCTTTGACCAGTTCCTGGAATTCCGTCAGCCGCACACGCCAAATCTAGCCGTAGGCCGTGAGCGCGTCATGGCACACCCGTACCGGATCGGCGACGTCGGCCCCGCTCGCGCCGGCCCGCACTGCCGCCTCCCGGTAGCTGGGCGAGCCGAGCACATCCTGCACCGCCGCCGCCAGCGCGTCGGCGGTCAGCGGCCGGATGAGTCGCGCACTGCCTTGGCGCACAACACGATTGGCGATCTCCCACTGATCTCCCCCGCCGGGGACCACCACCATCGGCACACCGGCCAGCATCGATTTCGCGACCGTGCCGTGTCCGCCTCCGCAGATAAGCAGGTCCGCATGAGACAGCAGCTCGTCTTGGCGACCGAGCCCGACCACCGCCCACGACGGCACTTCGAAGTCCGGCTCTTCCAGGCGGGACACCACCACCCTGGCCCCGTCGGGCAGTACGCCACCCGGCGTCAGCGTCTCCAGCGCCAGTTCGACCAACCCGACCGTGCCCGTCATCGCGGTGGACGGAGCGACCACGATGACGGGACCGTCTCCCGGCGGCAGCGTCAGCACCGATGTGGTCGGCTCGAAATGCAGCGGGCCAACCACGACGGCGTCCTCCGGCCAGTCCGGTCGCGGAACTTCCAGGGCGGGCAGCGTGGCGATAAGACGACGCACCGGGCCAGGGTCGTCGGCAGGCAGGCCGATCCCGACGCGCGCCTCCGTCCGCTGCCGCAGCCCGGCACGCCACGATCGCGCGCTCAACGCCCGCAGCACCACATCGCGCAGGCGGCCGCGTAATCCCGTTCCCGGTGCCAGGCCGCTGCCCAACGGCGGTAAACCCCTCGACGGCCTATAGAGCGGATGCGTGTTCAGCTCGACCCACGGCAGCCCGAGAAGGTCGGCGGCCAGTCCACCACAGGTGGTGATCGAATCGGAGACGATCACATCCGGCGCAAGGCCGGCGATCACGTCCTTGTTGAGGACCGCCATCCGCGCGGCACGATGATGGAGCTTGGCACCGGAATCGGCATCGTCGTCGAATGCGGTCGGATCCAGGCCGAGCAGTTCGACGGCGTCGACCCCCTCGGCACGGGCAGTGCCGAGCCATTTCGTGCCGGTGAGCAGCGTCGGGTTGTCCCCGGCGGCCAGAAACCTCAGGCACAGCGCGATCGCCGGAAAGGCATGTCCCGGATCGGGTCCCGCGACCACGGCAACGCGCATGCGGGCTACCCTGCCACAGCGTGCAGCACTAGGCTCGGGCGATATGACTGATGAGGTACTGCCGACCGCTCCCACTGCGGTCGCCAATAACGCAGACACAGTGCAGAAGTTCCTGTTCGCCCTTGCCGACGAGGACTTCGACACCTTCGAGTCGTTGGCCGCCCCCGAGTTGATCTGGCAGAACGTCGGCTTCCCGACCCTCCGCGGACGCAGCAGGATCGCGAAGCTGCTGCGGCGCGGCGAGGGCAAGTTCGGATTCGACGTGATCTTCCACCACATCGCCACCGTTGAGCGCTCGCGCGAAGAGCAGACAGGCGCAGGCGGCACCGTCCTCACCGAGCGCACCGACGCCATCATCCTTGGCCCGGTGCGCCTGCAGTTCTGGGTGTGCGGCACCTTCGAGATCAACGACGACGGCCAGATCACGGTGTGGCGCGACTATCTCGACCCGCTCGATCTCCTGGTGAAAGCGCCGCTGCGCGCCGTCCGCGGCATCCTGATTCCGTCACTGCGCCCCAAGTTCTGAGTACAGTCCGTCAGGCCTGTTTGAGACGGCCCAGTTCGTCGAACGCCTGCGCCCACCCCACCAAACGATCCGTGGCCAACCCGAGTTGGTCCCGGTAGCGGCGCTGCGACATCGGCGAGCTGGACAGCGATCCGGAGTTCGCAGCGGACACCAATTGCGCTGCCGCGGAAACCATCTCGTTGTACTGACGGGCGCCGCGGTCGAGTTGGGTGGTGAACGCCGCGATGGTCGGCGTCAGGTAGGCCCGTGACTGCGGCGACGACTTCACCGCCTTCTCCATCGAGACGACCTCGTTCGCGGTGGCGACCATGGTCGCGGCGGTCTGCTCGGCGGCGACGCGCAGCTCGAGCAGTTCGCCCGCGGGCAGCATCTCACCGCGCTCCATGATCCCCAGCAGCGAAATCAGCCCCCGCTCGGAGGCCACCAACGCCGATATCGGCTGACGGGCCGCCGAACCCCAGGGAGGCAGCCGTCGTGACGACCGTTGCGGCGGCAGGGGCTCCCCCCGCAGCCAGCGGTAGCGCAGGAATGCCAGCGTGGCCAGGAACGCAGCCCCGACTGCGATCGGCGACGGGATGAACAGTGCCCACACCGGAGTGTCCCAGGCCGCCACCAAAGCCGTCATGCTCACCCAGAACACCGCCGACACCGTGAAGAACCATCCGAGCCGCAGCGCCCAACGCCGCTTGCGGAGCAGTTTGGCGCGCGGATCGGCTGCGGCGTTGAGTTTCTCGGCAACCACATCCGACCATTCCGCGGCGGTATCGACTCCACGCTGCGCCAGCGAGCGCCAGGCTTCGGGTCGGCGGGTTCGAGTACTCACGTCATGCTCCCGTAAAAGTTATTGTGACAGCGGATTCTCCGGCGCCGGGTTGGGATTGGCTGCCGGGGTGGCGGGGTTCTGGGGAGAAGCCGCGCCGGCTGAACCTCCAGTAGGCAACTGTTCGCCGCGCATCGACGCCCGGATCTGCTCGAGCCGCGAATGACCGGCCATCTGCACGCTGGCCGACTGCACCTCCATCATCCGGCCCTGCACCGAGTTCTGTGCCAGCTCAGCGGAGCCGATGGCGTTGGCGTAGCGACGTTCGATCTTGTCGCGCACCTCGTCGAGGCTGGGCGTGTTGCCTGGCGCGGCGAGTTCGCTCATCGACCGCAGCGACGAGCTCACCTGCTCCTGCATCTTGGCCTGCTCGAGCTGAGACAGCAGCTTGGTGCGTTCGGCGATCTTCTGCTGCAACATCATTGCGTTCTGCTCGACGGCCTTCTTCGCCTGGCCGGCCGCTCCCAGCGCTTGATCGTGCAGCCCCTTGAGGTCTTCCACGCTCTGCTCGGCGGTGACGAGCTGCGCGGCGAACGCCTCGGCGGCATTGTTGTATTCGGTGGCCTTGTCGGAGTCGCCGGCCGCGGCGGCCTGATCGGCCAAGGTCAGCGCCTGACGGACATTGACCTGCAGCTTCTCGATATCGGCGAGCTGGCGATTCAACCGCATCTCCAGCTGGCGCTGGTTGCCGATCACTTGTGCCGCCTGCTGGGTCAGGCCCTGATGCTGGCGTTGGGCCTCCTCGATGGCCTGCTGGATCTGCACCTTCGGATCGGCGTACTCGTCGACCTTGGAGCTGAACAGCGCCATGAGGTATTTCCACGCCTTGGTGAACGGATTGGCCATGAATTCATTCCGCCTTCGTGTCTGTCTATGTCGGCTGTACTCGGAAGTACCTTGACCCAACTTATCGGTTTCGCGCAGATCGCCACACCCCTGCGCGGTCAACCGGTCAGGCCACCGCCATGGACACGACCTGCGGAATGACGACCTTGGTCATGGCATCGATGTTCGCGGTACCGGCGGGCGCGGGGGCGACGCTGCGGGACTCCTCGATCGCAAGCTCGTCGCCGGCCTCGGACAGCACCCGTGACAGCGGGACATCCAGTGCCCCGCAGATAGCGCTGAGCAGCTCGCTGGAGGCCTCCTTGCGGCCGCGCTCGACCTCGGACAGATAACCCAGGCTGACCCGTGCCGAATCCGACACTTCGCGCAGGGTGCGGCCCTGCTCGACCCGGGCGCGACGCAACACGTCGCCGATCACCTCGCGCAGCAATGTCGTCATCGCGCGTCCTCCTTGGCTCGACTACTCACCCCAACGCTCAAAGCCGCCGCGATGGTTCCCGACGGACGCGGGTCGTCATCAACCGGCGGGGCGGCCGCGCGAATCCCTGGCCGCCGACACGAAGTAGTCGATGCCCGTGATCACGGTCAGCACCACCGCGGCGAGCATGATGCCCCAGGCGACGGTGAGCCAGGTCCCGGACAGCGGCATGATGAACAGCCCGATCGCCACGGCCTGCACGAGGGTCTTCAACTTGCCGCCCCGGCTGGCCGGGATGACGCCGCGGCGCAGCACCAGCAGGCGCAGCAGGGTGACCCCGACCTCGCGGACCACGATCACGACCGTCACCCACCACGGCAGGTCTCCGAGCATCGAGAGTCCGACGAGGGCAGCGCCGATGAGTGCCTTGTCGGCGATCGGGTCGGCCAATGTGCCGAACTCGGTGACCATGCCGTAACTGCGGGCGAGCGCACCATCGAAGTGGTCGGTAATCACCGCCACCGCGAAGATTACGAATGCAGTTATCCGCCAATATGTTTCGTGACCGTCTCCGACGAACAGCGCGACCAGGAACACCGGGACCAGCACCATGCGGATGCCGGTGAGCACATTTGCGAGGTTCGCCACCCGGGCACGGGGAACCACAGGATCGGTATGTGGTTGGCCCGGCACCGCCACAGAATACTTGTTGCCCGTGCCGATACCCTTCGGAGCATGAGCGCAGTTCCGGACACGTCCGCCGGTCAGCTCGTCGTGCGCCGCGCAAGGACCTCCGATGTGCCGGCTATCAAGGCGCTCGTCGACATCTACGCAGGCAAGATCCTGCTTGAGAAGAACCTGGTGACGCTGTATGAGTCGGTGCAGGAGTTCTGGGTCGCCGAGCTGGCAGGCGAACTGATCGGCTGCGGCGCCCTGCACGTGCTGTGGTCGGACCTCGGCGAGGTGCGGACGGTCGCCGTCCATCCCAAGGTCCGGGGCAAGGGTGTCGGTCACGCGATCGTCGACCGGCTGCTCGCGGTGGCCGCCGATCTGCACCTGCAACGGATCTTCGTGCTCACCTTCGAGCAGGAGTTCTTCGCGCGACACGGCTTCCGGGAGATCGAGGGCACGCCCGTCACATCGGAGGTGTACGAGGAGATGTGCCGCTCGTATGACACGGGCGTGGCCGAGTTCCTCGACCTGTCGTACATCAAGCCGAACATCCTCGGAAACACCCGAATGCTGTTGCTGTTGTAGCCCGCCGCCGCCCTGGGTGAACTCGGTTACCGTGCCTTGCCGCTCAAGGCGCGGCCGAGGCCAGTGCCTGCGTCTCGCAGCGCAGCCGCACCGTCAGCAGCGCCGCGTTCAGCACGGTGAACGTGCCCGCGGTGATCCAGGCCGAACCGGCGAGGGGCAGCGCCGCGCCTTCCACGACGACCGCAACGTAGTTCGGGTGTGAAAACCACCGGTATGGGCCGGCTTTGACCAGGGGCAGCCCTGGCAACACGATCACCCGCGCACTCCACCGCGTGCCCAACGTGGCGATACACCACCAGCGCAGTACATTGGCCGCCACCACAACGGCGATCATCGGATATGCCAGCGCCGGGACCATGGTGCGGTGCGAGATGATCGGTTCCACCCAGCAACCGATCAGCAGCGCGATGTGCAGAGCGACCATGATGGGAAAGTGCCGCTGGCCGCATTCGATGCCGCCGCGACGTAGCAGTTCGGTCGCGTGCCTTTGCGACACCACCAGCTCGGCCAGCCGCTCGACGGTGATGACGACGAGCAGCGCGTAGTAGATCACCACCGGAGCAGCACCAGCTCGACACTGACCCCGGGGCCGAGCCCGATCATCAGGCCGGTCGATCCCGGCGGCGGGTCCGTGCCGATGGTCTTTTCCAGGATGTGCAACACGGACGCCGAGGACAGGTTGCCGACCTCGGCGAGCGAGCGCCTGCTCAGTTCCACGGCGCTGTCGGGCAGCTTGAGGCTGTTCTGGATGGCGTCGATCACCTTGGGGCCGCCTGGATGGCACACCCACGCGGTGATCTCCTCGACGGTCAGCTCGTGTTCGGCAAGGAAGGAGGTGACGCTGCCGCTCAGGCGCCGCTCGACCACGTCGGCCAGTTCCGCCGTCAGCACGATGCGGAAACCGTCCGCACCAAGCCGCCAGCCCAGCGTGTCGCCGCTGTCGGGATACACCTCGCTGCGCGAAGCAATGACCCGCAGACCATCTGCGCCGTCGGCATCCTCCCCACCGGTGGCCACCAGAGCGGCCGCCCCATCGCCGAACAGGCCGGTGACCACCAGGTCTGCCGTCGCGATGTCGGTCGTCGGCCAGCTCAGCGAGCAGAGTTCCACCGCCAGTAGCGCCGCGTGATGACGGGGCCACGCAAGCAGGTAGTCGTGCAGCCTGGCCAGGGCGGCCGCACCGGCGACGCAGCCCAGCCCGAAGATCGGCAGTCGCTTGACGTCGGGCCGCATCCCGAGCCGGGGAATGAGTCGGGCGTCGAGTGACGGTACGGCCACGCCGGTCACCGATGTGACGATCAGCAGGTCCAGATCGTCCCCGGCCAGCCCAGCCGACTCCAGTGCTCCGCGAAGCGCTCGCTCCCCGAGGTCGACCGCCTCATCGATATAGCGATCGTTGGCGAGCTCGATCCCGCGCAGGTCGCTGTAGTCCGCCAACGGCAGGACGGTATGGCGGTAATCGACGCCGGCTTTGGCGTGCAATCGCTCCAGCAGCGCACGCTCATCCGGGTCGAGTCCGCTGAGCTCGGCCACCGTCGCCGTCAACTCGGCCTGCGGATACCGATGCACCGGGAAGTCGGAGTGCACCGCGATGATCCGGCTGATCTCAGGTTTGTGCATATCCACCCACAGCTAACACCACGACGTCGACGGCCGCGATCCCGAACGCAGCTGCGAACGGCACCCGGCCCTTGCCGAGGGCGCCGATCGCCGCGAGCACCACGGCGGCGCCGAGCCCCGCCAGCGCGACCCACTGGCGGCTTGCAGCCAGCAACAGCAGCACGGACGCGGACAGCAGCAGCGCCAGCGCGATGGCGCGCACCGCTCCGGCACCCCAGCGGGCGTACACCAGCTGCGGCAGGCCGTTGACGCCGGCAGCCCGGTCCGCAGCGAGGTCGGGCAGCACGTTCGCGAAGTGTCCGCCGAGGCCGACAAGGGCCGCCGCCGCGGTCGCATACCAGGTCGGCATGGGCTGATCGGGCAGCGTGCTGGCCGCGTAGGCGGGTATCGGGCCGAACCCCAGGAGGTACATCAGACCGGACGCGGGCGTCGACTTCAGTCCCAGGTTGTAGGCCCACGCTGCGCCGACGATCACCGCCAGGAGGATCGCGGTGGTCACGCTGATCGCCAGCGCCATGGCCAGCGCGGCCAGCAGCGAAACGACGGCAGCGATCCACACCGCCTGCACGCTGATGGCACCGGTGGCGACGGGCTTGTCTGTCCGGCCCGCCGCGGCGTCCCTTGGTGCGTCCACGGCGTCGTTGGACCAGCCGACCGAGAGCTGACCGGCCAACATGGCAGGCGCCGTCAATACGGGCCCGAAGCCATGGGGTGCCGCCTGCACCGCGAGCAGGGTGGCCAGGGCGGTGATGGCCAGCGACGGCCCCGGATGGCCGGCAACGATCAGCGCTCTGGCATGGCTCAAGATGGGGGCACTGCCCGGATGTGGACCGTCACGCCGATCTCCCCTCGGGTCGCCGCTGTGCGGCCGCCGAATCTGTGAATCGGCCTGAGATGGACCGTTGACATGGTAGTAAATTTCGCGACGGAAGGTCGTAAAAGGTGAGGCTTGCTCTGCGAGGCGCCAACCCAGCGGAGTGGCTTGCCCTGCGTGCCGGCATCGTCCCGACGGCCGCCGCCGAGGCGTGGGGCGGGATGGCCTTGTCGGCGGTCGTCATCACGGCAGTGCGGACCGGCATCGCCGCCCGCCTAGCCCAGCAACCGTCCACGGCCGCGGATCTCGCGGCTGACCTGGGTCTCGATCCGGTGCCCACCCGACTCCTGCTCGACTGCCTGCGATCCGGCGGCCACGTCACGGTCCGGGACGGGCGCTACCGTCTCAGCCGCAGGTCGCGGCGCTGGCTGGACCCGGAGTCGGCGCTGTCGGTCGCGCAGTACGTGGCGGGCACATCGGACTACTGGGGCTGGTGGTCGGAACTGGACCAAGTCACCCGCAGCGGGCAGCCCGCAGGGCATCACGACGCGCCGCCCGATGACCCGTACTGGCGGCGATACATCTGCGGTCAGCTGGAACTCGCGCGGCTCAGTGCCGATGAGGTGGCCAAAAAGGTTCGGCTACCCCGTGATTCGCGGAAATTGCTGGACATCGGCGGCGGCCACGGCTGGTACTCGGCGCAGCTGTGTCGCCGCTATCCCCGGCTGATGGCGACCGTATTCGACCTGCCGGGCAGCGCAGCCATCGGCCGCGAGATCATCGCAAAGGCCGGGATGGCCGACCGGGTCGCACACCGGGACGGCGACGCGACGACAGACGACCTGGGCACCGGGTACGACGCCGTGCTGTGCTTCAACCTGCTGCACCACCTGACCCCTGAGCAGACCGTCGAACTCTTCGGCAGAATCCACAAGGCGCTCGCGCCCGGCGGGACGCTGGCCGTCATGGACGCCTTCGCCGAGCCGAGTCGCCGTACGTCAGCTCAGGCGAACGTCCTCGGACTGTTCATGTACCTCAGCTCGGGGTCTCAAGTACATCCCCCCGAGCAGTTGTACAGCTGGCTGCGCGGGGCCGGATTCGGCGCGCCTCGACGAATCCGCATTCTGCGGATCCCAGGGCAGGCCATGTACGTGGTCAGCAAGGCCACGGAGTAGCGAAGGAGCTACTCCCCGGAGGCGTCCGACCCGCCGCGGATCAGCTCGAGTGTTCCCGCCAGCTCGTCGGGCTTGACCAGCACCTCGCGCGCCTTGGATCCCTCGGACGGCCCCACGATCTGGCGAGTCTCCATCAGGTCCATCAGCCGGCCCGCCTTCGCGAAGCCGACCCGCAGCTTGCGCTGCAGCATCGACGTCGACCCGAACTGGCTGGACACCACGAGCTCGACCGCCTGGAGGAAGACATCCATGTCGTCGCCGATGTCTGGATCGACGTCCGTGCGCTCGCCGGTCGGCTTGGCCGTGGTGACGCCTTCGAAGTATTCGGGTTCGGCCTGCGTCTTGGTCGCCTCGACGACGGCCTGGATCTCCTCGTCGGAGATGTACGCACCCTGCAGGCGGATCGGCTTGTTGGCACCCATCGGCAGGAACAGGCCGTCGCCCATACCGATCAGTTTCTCGGCGCCGGGCTGATCCAGGATGACGCGGCTGTCGGTCAGCGACGAAGTGGCGAACGACAACCGGGACGGCACGTTGGTCTTGATCAGACCGGTGACGACGTCGACCGACGGCCGCTGCGTCGCAAGGACGAGGTGAATGCCTGCCGCACGGGCCTTTTGGGTGATCCGCACGATCGCGTCCTCCACGTCGCGCGGGGCCGTCATCATCAGGTCGGCGAGCTCGTCGACGATCGCCAAGATGTAGGGGTACGGCTTGTAAACGCGTTCGCTGCCCAGCGGTGCGGTGATCTCACCGGATTTGACCTTCTTGTTGAAGTCGTCGATGTGGCGCACCCGGTTGGCCTGCATGTCCTGGTAGCGCTGCTCCATCTCCTCGACCAGCCACGCCAGCGCAGCGGCGGCCTTCTTGGGCTGCGTCACGATCGGGGTGATCAGATGTGGAATGCCCTCGTACGGCGTGAGTTCCACCATCTTCGGGTCGATCAGGATCATCCTGACCTCTTCGGGGGTCGCCCGCGCCAACAGCGACACCAGCATCGAGTTGACGAAGCTGGACTTGCCGGAGCCGGTGGAACCGGCAACCAGAAGGTGCGGCATCTTGGCCAGGTTCGCCGAAATGAAGTCGCCTTCAATATCTTTGCCGAGGCCGATCACCAGCGGATGGTGATCGCGCCGGGTGGTCGGCGCGGTCAGCACATCGGCGAGGCGCACCATCTCGCGGTCGGTGTTGGGTACCTCGATACCGACGGCCGACTTGCCGGGGATCGGGGCGAGCATCCGGACGCTCTCGGTCGCCACCGCGTAGGCGATGTTCTTCTGCAGCGCAGTGATCTTCTCGACCTTGACGCCGGGCCCGAGCTCGACTTCGTAGCGGGTGACGGTAGGCCCGCGGGTGCAGCCGGTGACCGCGGCATCGACCTTGAACTGCTGCAGCACCGAACTGATGACGTCGACCATCTTGTCGTTGGCCGCGCTGCGCAGCTTCGGCGGATCGCCGGCGACGAGCAGATCCAGGGACGGCAGGACATAGGGCCCCTCGACGACGCGGTCCAGGGAGACTTTCGGCTCCTTGCGCGGCTTCTTGCGCGAACGTGCCGCGGAGTCGGGAGCCGTCGGCGCGTCGTCCTCGATCGGATAGTTGTCCATCGGGGTGCCTGACGGTCCGTCGGGACGTGTCAGCGGCACCGTGGGTTGCGTCGCCGACGGCCAGGACTGCGCTTCGTCCTCGGCGTACCCGTTCTCATCGTCGTAGTAGCCGTCCGAGAAGTCCTCAGGGTGTCCAGCGTCGCCCTCGTCGTCGTACTCGTCGTCGAATTCGTCGTCGTAGCCGCGCTGCCAGCGCGTCGTGAACATGTCCCGGACGGTCGACGGCACCTCGCGGATCGTCGTCCCGGTCACCAGCAGCAGGCCGAACAGCACGCCGATGAACAACAACGGCGCAGCGATCCAGGCGGTCAGTCCGTCCGACAGCGGTCCGCCGATCGCAAAGCCGAGGAAACCGGCGGCGTGCTGACGCGCGCCGGGAGCCTGCGGCGCCCCCGACCACAGGTGCCAGAGCCCGAGTGCGGGCAGCGCGATCATCGCGGATCCGAGAATCAACCGGGGCCGCGACTCCGGGTCGGGCTCGGAGCGCATCAGCGTCACACCGACGGCGGCCAGCACGAGCGGGACCAGCACCACCGCCGAGCCGATCAGGACGCGCACGATCGTGTCGATCCACGCGCCCACCGGCCGCGCCGCGTCGAACCACGAGCTCGCGGCGACGACGACGGCCAGACCCAGCAGCGCCAGCGCGATGCCGTCCCGACGGTGCCCGGGCTCCAGCTCACGCGCGCGACCCACCGACCGTGCGGTGCTTCCTGCGCCCTTGGCCAGCATCAGCCAGCCGGCACGCACCCCCCTGCCGACGGCAGTGCCTGCCGACGCGACGGCCGACGGGTTGCGGCGAGCCGGCTTGCGGCGCGCAGCCGACGGGCGCGCAGGCCGTCCCGCAGTGCGCGAAGAGGCCTTTGACCTGGGCTGACGGGCAACTGATCGGGCCGCGGTCTTACTCGCCATGCCGATAAGCCTAGTCGCAATTGCCTCAGATGCACCATCTGCCACACAGGTCACAGAGAGGTGTCGACCTGGACTCAGAAGCGCAGCGGCGGACTCGACGCCCCGCGGTGCGCTCAGAACGGAACACCTCGGCTCCATCGACCGCGGCGCGAACGAGACAGTACGGTGACATCTGTTCAGTCACGCTCATCGAGGAGTTTCTGCATGCCGATCGTCGTCATCGCCACCATGACCGCCAAGCCCGAGTCCATCGACACGGTCCGCAACGCGTGTACGCAGGCCATCGAGGCCGTGCACGGCGAGCCCGGCTGCGACCTCTATTCGCTGCACGAGGCCGACGGCACATTCGTGTTCGTCGAGCAGTGGGTCGACGCCGATGCACTGCAGGCCCACAGCGCCGCACCCGCGGTCGCCGCACTGTTCGGCTCCGTCGGCGATCACCTCGACGGCGCGCCCGACATCAAGGTGCTGCAGCCGGTAGTGGCCGGCGATCCGGCCAAGGGTCAGCTGCGTCCCTGATACAGGAAGAGGACACAGCGATGGGTGAGCTCACCGGCAAGGTCGCGTTCATCACCGGCGCCGCGCGAGGGCAGGGCCGCGCGCACGCGGTCAAACTCGCGTCCGAGGGCGCGGACATCATCGCGCTCGACCTGTGCGCGCAGATCGACTCGGTCCCCTACCCGTTGGCCTCCCCCGAGGACATGGCCGCCACGGTCAAACTGGTCGAGGACACCGGTGCGCGGATCGCGGCCTACGAGGCCGACGTCCGCGATCGCGACGCCGTCAAGGCCGCAGTGCGGGACGGCACCGAGAAACTCGGCAACCGCCTCGACATCGTGGTCGCCAATGCCGGTATCGCGCCGATGGCCGCGGCGGACGCCTGGCAGGACGTCATCGACGTCAACCTCACCGGCGTCTACAACACGATCGACGTCGCGATGAAGCCGATGGTGAAGTTCGGCAACGGCGGCGCGATCGTGCTGACCAGTTCGGTGGCAGGCCTGGTGGGGCTCGGCGCGCCGGTCGGAGGCTCGGTCGGTTACGCCGCGGCCAAACACGGCATGGTGGGCGTCATGCGGGTCTACGCGAATTTCCTTGCGCAATACAGCATTCGGGTCAACTCGGTGCATCCGGCGGCGGTGAACACCCCGATGATCGACAACGAGTTCACCCGCTCCTGGCTGGCCGGACTGGCCCAGGAGTCCGAGGGCGGGCCGGACATGGGCAACGCGCTGCCGGTCGGTGCGCTGGAGCCCGAGGACATCGCCAACGCGGTGTTCTGGCTGGTGTCCGACGCGGCCCGCTATGTCACCGGGGTCACGCTGCCCGTCGATGCGGGGTATATCAATAAGCGATGAGTGCCCGAAACGCCGCCGCGCAGACCGCCTACGGGCCCATCGTGCTGGCGGCGATCGAGCACAACGAGCCACCGCAGCATCGCCTGGTCGACGATGAGCTCGCCGAGTCCTTCCTGCCCAAGCGGTTTCGGGTCCTTGTTTCGCTGACCCGCTCGGCGGCGCTGCGCCGGGCGGCCATCGCGGCCTCCGAACGGACAGGGCCGGGATTGTGGGCGAGCATCGCCTGCCGCAAGCGCTTCATCGACGAGCGACTGTCGGACCCACTCAACGACACCGACTCCGTGGTGGTGCTCGGCGCCGGCCTCGACACCCGAGGCTGCCGCATCGCCCGCCACAGCGCCCTCCCCGTTTTCGAGGTCGACCAGCAGATCAACATCGACCGCAAGACCGCCGTACTGCAGCGCGTGCTGGGTACGCCACCGGCATCGGTGCACCTCGTTCCCGTCGACTTCGAGCACGACGCGCTGATCCCGGCGCTGGAGTCGCACGGCTATCGCAGCGAACAGCGCACCTTCTTCATCTGGGAGGGTGTCACCCAATACCTGACGCCCGAGGCGGTGCGCTCGACGCTGGCACAACTCGGCGACGCCGCCCCCGGCAGCAGGCTGGTCTTCACTTACATTCGTCAGGACTTCATCGACGGCACCAACACCTACGGGGCCGAGCCGGTGTATCGCCGGTTCCGGAAGCGCCGCCAGGTGTGGAAATCCGGCCTGGTGCCCGAGCACGTCGGCGACCTTCTCGCCGATTACGGCTGGCGGCTGGTCGAGCAGGCCGGTCCGAGCTACTTCCGCGACCTCTACATTCGGCCGACAGGCCGTGATATGACCGCGTCCCCGGTCGAGTGGACGGTGCTGGCCGAGCGCTGAGACGAGAGCGGCCGTGGTGGCTGCCCGTGGGTGACGCGCACCGACAGCACACACCGTTTCCCCGGGCACGACTTTCGCCGGGCGGACCGCAAGCCCGTGAGATAGTCCACTCACCAAATAGTTCACGGGAATTCTTCTTTGCCAGACCGCAATATGGAAGAACACCTCGACACGCGCCCGCACGCGCCCCATGGAACATCACGCAATCTGCAACAAATACGATGAATGACACCCAGAAACCGCATTAATCACGACAAACTGCCCGTCCAAGGAAAGTTTGACAAATTCTCGGAAACCGTGACCGGGAATATTAACGCAACCTATTATTTGTACTGGTGGGCTTTTTTGAAATCCCTATTGCGGTTGCCACAGGGTGTGCATAGCATATGGAGCAACGACAAATCGGCCACAGTCCACGCGGCCGCCGCGCCATGGCGTTCACGAGGGGTAGCCATGACTTTCCGGCGGGCAAGCACGGCCGGAGCGCGGCGCGCCGCGTCCATCCCGAGAGCAGATCCCCAAGCGGCCGCACCAGCGAGCTAGATCTCGATCACCGTCGGCACGATCATCGGTTGCCTACGGTATTTCTCGCCCACCCATTTTCCGACCGTGCGGCGCACACCCTGTGCGATGCGGGTCGGGTCCGTGACGTTCTGCGAGGCCAGCTTTTCCAGTTCCGCCTCGACCATGCGGGTGACGGACTCCAGCGCCTTGGGGTCCTCGGAAAAGCCGCGCGAGTGCAGATGTGCCGGAGCGGCAGGCTTGCCGGTCCCGCGGCGCACCACCACGGTGATCGCGACGAAACCTGAAGACAGAATGAGCCGTTCGCCAAGTGTCGCGTCACCGACATCGCCGGTGATCAACCCGTCGACGAACATCTTGCCTACCGGCACCGCGCCGGCGATACTCGCCCGACCGCCCACCAGGTCGACGCTGACGCCGTTCTCGGCGATCACGATGTTCTCTTCCGCCACACCGGTTTTGGCTGCGAGAGCGGCATTGGCACGCAGCATCCGCCACGTCCCGTGCACAGGCATGACGTTGCGTGGCCGCACCGCGTTGTAGAGGAACAGCAACTCGCCGGCGTAGGCATGACCCGAGACATGTACTCGGGCGTGCTGGTTGGTGACCACGCGGGCGCCGATCTTCGCCAGCGCATCCATCACCCCGAAGACCGCCTCTTCGTTACCGGGGATCAGCGAGGACGACAGAATGATCAGGTCACCGTCGGTGAGCGTGATGCTGCGGTGCTCGCCACGCGACATCCGCGACAGCGCCGCCATCGGCTCGCCCTGAGTGCCTGTGGTGATCAGCACCACCCGGTCGGCCGGCATCATCTCGGCGGCGGCGATATCCAGGACGTCCTCGTCCGCGACCTTCAGATAGCCCAGGTCACGGGCGATGCCCATGTTGCGCACCATCGACCGGCCGACGAAGGACACGCGCCTGCCGAGGGCGACCGCGGCGTCGATGATCGACTGCACGCGGTCGACGTTCGAGGCGAAGCACGCGACGATCACCCGACCCTCGGCACCTCGCATCAAGCGGTGCAGCGCGGGACCGACCTCACTCTCGGACGGACCGACTCCCGGTATTTCAGAGTTCGTCGAATCGCACAGGAACAGATCGACACCGGCATCGCCCAGCCGCGACATCCCGGGCAGGTCGGTCGGCCTGCCATCGGGAGGCAACTGGTCGAGCTTGATGTCACCGGTGTGCAGCACCGTGCCCGCGCCGGTGTGGATACCGATGGCCAAGCACCCGGGAATGGAGTGGTTCACCGCGAAGTACTGGCATTCGAACACGCCGTGAGTCGATCGCCCGCCCTCGGTGACCTCGACGAACACCGGCTTGATGCGATGCTCACGGCACTTCTCGGCCACCAGGGCCAGGGTGAACTTCGAGCCGACGATGGGGATGTCTGCGCGCTGTTTGAGCAGATGCGGGATCGCGCCGATGTGGTCCTCGTGCGCGTGCGTCACCACAAGCGCTTCGACGTCGTCGAGGCGGCCTTCGACATGACGCAGGTCCGGCAGGATCAGATCGACGCCGGGTTCGTCGTGGGTGGGGAAAAGCACTCCGCAATCGACGATGAGCAGGCGGCCGAGATGCTCGAAAACGGTCATGTTGCGGCCGATTTCGTTGATGCCGCCGAGCGCGGTCACCCGGAGGCCGCCCGGAGTGAGAGGAGCGGGCGGGGTGAGTCCTAGCTGATCCACGTCCGGTCCGCTATCTCAGTACCGCGGCAGCGCGGAGGTCGACGGCAAGCGCGTCGATCTCTTCGTCGGTGGCGGGTATCTGCGGCAACCGCGGATCACCGGCCTCGAATCCCTGCAGCCGCAAGCCTTCCTTGGACAGCGTGACCCCGCCGAGTCGCAACTGCGCGTTCGCCAGCGGGCCGAGCGTGACGTTGATCTTGCGGGCCGTCGCGATGTCGCCGGAGGCGAAGGCCGTCAACATGTCTCGCAACTGGCCAGCGGCGACATGGCCCCACACGCTGATGAACCCGACGGCACCCATGGCCAGCCACGGCAGGTTCAGCGCGTCGTCACCGGAGTAGTAGGCCAGCCCGGTCTCGGCGATGATCTGGCCGCCGCCGTGCAGATCCCCCTTCGCGTCCTTGATCGCGACGATGTTCGGATGCTCGGCGAGCGTGCGGATCGTGTCCCATTCGATCGGCACCACCGAGCGCGGCGGGATGTCGTAGAGGACGTTGGGCAGGTCGGTCGCGTCGGCGACGGTGGTGAAGTGGGCGGCGATCCCTGCCTGCGGCGGACGTGAGTAGTAGGGGGTGACGACCAGCAGCCCATGCGCCCCCTCTGCGGCGCTGGCTTTGGCGAGGTGGACGCTGTGGGCGGTGTCGTAGGAGCCTGCTCCCGCGATGATCCTGGCGCGATCGCCGACCGCTTCGAGGACCGTGCGCAGCAGCAGGATCTTCTCGTCATCGGTGGTCGTCGGCGACTCACCGGTGGTTCCGGAGATCACCAGACCGTCGCAGCCCTGATCTATCAGGCGGGTGGCCAGCCGGGCGGCGGTGTCGGTGTCCAGCGACCCGTCGGGCTTGAACGGAGTAGCCATGGCGGTCAACAGAGTGCCGAATCGGGCCGGGGCGTCGAATCCGCTGGTGCTCACGGGCACCAAGATTACCCGGTCGCCCTTCAGCCCCACGAATTCCTTTCCCGCCTACACCTCGGTTGCCAGCGGGCTGGTGGCCACCTCGGTCCCGTCGGCCAGCACGGTGATCTCGAAGTCGGAGAACACCTGGGGCGCGACATCGACCAGTTGGCGCAGGCACTCGATCGCCAGCCGCCGGATCTCGACGTCGGCGTGTTCGCTGGCGCGCATCGCGATGAAATGCCGCCATGCGCGGTAGTTCCCGGTGACCACGAGGCGGGTCTCCGTGGCGTTGGGCAGCACCGCGCGCGCGGCCTGGCGCGCCTGTTTGCGCCGCAGGACAGCAGCGCTTCCCCCGGGCTGATCGCCGATGAGTTTCGCCTCCAGCCGGGCAAGCAACTCGCTGTAGGCGGCGCGGCTGGCGTCGGCGGCCTCGGCGAATATGTCCAGCAGCTCCGCGTCGTCCTCGATCCCTGGTGGAGCGACGACCTGTGAGTCGTTCTCGGGCACATAGCGCTGCGACAGCTGTGAGTACGAGAAATGCCGATGCCGGATCAATTCGTGGGTGCACGAGCGGGACAGCCCGGTGATGTAGAAGGACACCGACGCGTGCTCGAGCACGGAGAAGTGGCCGACGTCGATGATGTGACGCACATACGCGGCGTTGGTGGCGGTGCGCGGATTGGGCTTCGACCAACTCTGGTAACAGGCCCGCCCGGCGAACTCCACCAACGCGGCGCCGCCGTCGGCATCGGTGTCCCACGGCACGTCCGCGGGCGCCGAGAACTCCGTCTTGGCGATCAGCTGCACACGCAGCGGCGCGATCTCGGCCACCGGGTGAGCGTAACCGTCGCTCTCCGCGCGCGACGCGCGAGCATCGACGTTAGGGTTCCCCATGGCCGTCACGACGATCGCTTCGCGCCTGCTCGAGGTCATCAGCAGCGACATCCTTCCGCTGACCGAACGCGGAGTCGCCGGCGGTAACAAGGTGTTCGGCGCGGCACTGCTGGCCAAATCCGATCTGTCCGTGGTCATCGCAGGCACCAACGACGAGACCGACAATCCGTTGTGGCACGGCGAGATCAATACTTTGCGGCAGTTCTACGCGATGCCGGAACGCCCCTCGACCAAGGATCTTGTCTTCCTGAGTACCCATGAGCCGTGCACGCTGTGTATGTCGGCCATCACCTGGGCCGGATTCGACAACTTCTATTACTTCTACAGCCACGAGGATTCCCGCGACAGCTTCGCGATTCCCCACGACCTGAAGATCCTCAAGGAGGTGTTCGGCCTCGACCCTGGCGGCTATCGGCGGACGAACGAGTTCTGGACGGCCTATGCGATCGCCGATCTGATCGACGCAGAGCCCGAACCGGTGCGCACCGAGCTCCTGGCGCAGCGGGACCAGATTCGCAGCCGCTACGATGCGCTGTCGTCGCAGTACCAGGAATCCAAGGGCGACAACGACATTCCGCTGAACTAGCTACCCGGCCTTCACGAAATCGACGACGACGGCGGCGAGTTCGCGACCCTTGTCCTCCTGCAGGAAGTGCCCGCCGCCGGCGATCGTGATCTCCGGCTGCCCTTGGGCACCGGGGATTAACCTGCGCAGCGGCGCATCGGCACCCGTGGTGATCGGATCGGAGTCGGAGAACGCGCACAGGAACGGTTTGTCGAAGCGTCGCAAGACCTCCCAGGCCGCCCGGTTCGCCGGCGCAGCCGGATCGTCGGGGCTGGTCGGCACCAGGGTGGGAAACTGCCGCGCGCCTGCTTTGTACGAGTCGTCGGGGAACGGCGCATCGTAAGCGGCGATAACCTCCGGCGGCAGCGTCGAGACACATCCGCCGTCGATGATGCGGCCGACGGGGAACTCCGGGGTTTCCTGGCTGAAGCGTTGCCAGGCCAGAAACGCCTCGCCGGGGTGCTGATCCCCGGTGGGCAGGGTCGTGTTCGCGGCCACCACGCGGGCGAACCGGTCGGGGTGCTCTCCGACCAGACGCAATCCGATCAGGCCACCCCAGTCCTGGCACACCAGGGTGATGTCGGTCAGGCCGATGGCCTCGATCGCCGCCCAGGTCCAGTCGACGTGCGATTGGTAGGTGTAGTCCTCGCGGCGGGTCGGTTTGTCGCTGCGGCCGAAACCGACGAGGTCGACCGCCACGGCGCGCAAACCGGCGGCCACGAGAACGGGGATCATCGACCGGTACAGGTAGCTCCAGGACGGTTCTCCGTGCAGGAGCAGGACCACCGGTCCACCCGCCGGCCCCTCGTCGAGGTAGTGCATGCGCAACGCGTCCACCTCGACGTACTGCGGCGCGAACGGGAAGTCCGGCAGGTCGGCGAATCGTTCGTCGCGCGTGCGGAGAACGTCCATGACTCAGCTAACCAAGGCGGCGCCCAACTCCGTGACCAAATCGCCGTGCTCTCCCACCTCGACGTCGGTGAGCCCGAGCCAGACCGCCATCGACCGCAGCTCCGATGCGAGCGCGCCGGCCACCTGCGCGGAGTCGCGACCGCTCTCGGTGAACGCTCCGACAACCTGAAGCGCGCCTGCGGCCCGGTCGGCCTTGAGGTCGACGCGGCCGACCAGATCACCGTCGAGCAGAAACGGCCATACGTAGTAACCGAACTGGCGCTTGGGTTGGGGTGTGTAAATCTCGATGCGGTAGTGGAAGCCCCCGAACAGCCGCTCAACGCGCGGCCGGAAGAAGATCAGCGGGTCGAACGGACACAGCAGCGCGGTGCCGCGATCACGTCGCGGGACGATCTGGCCCGCGCGCAGATAGGCCGGTGCGGACCAGCCGTCGACATCGACCTGTTCGATCTCACCCGCGAGGAGTAGATCGGCGATGGCAGGCTTCACCTGCCGCGCGCCCAGTCGAAAGTAGTCGCGCAGGTCGGCTTCGGTGGCCACCCCCAGCGCGCCGGCGGCGCGGAGAATGAGTTCCCGGACCGCCTCCGCCTCGTCGACCTGACGATTGACCACGTCCGCAGGCAGCACCCGCTCGGTGAGGTCGTAGTGCCTGGCGAACCCGACTCGCGTGGCTGTGGTCAGCACACCCGCCGACCACAGCGCCTCGGCGACCCATTTGGTGTCGCTGCGGTCCCACCACGGGCCCTTACGGCCGCGCGGCGCCGACTCCAGATACGCCTCGATCTGGCCCGCCGTCGATGGGCCCAGTTCGCCGACCGCGGCGATGACGTCCTCAGCGAGCTTGTGGTTCTTCTTGACGATCTCCCTGCCCCACCGGCCGTGCTCGTATTCGCGCATCCGCCAGCGCAGCAACGGCCAGTCGTCGACGGCCATCAGTGCGGCTTCGTGCGCCCAGTACTCGACGAGCAGCCGTGGTGCGCGCGCCGAATGGCTCCAGGCGGCGCGGTCGAGGATGTCGCGGTCGTAGGGACCGAGGCGGCTGAACACCGGCGCGTAGTGCGCGCGGACGGCGACCGACACCGAGTCCAGTTGCAGCACCTGCAACCTGGCGGCCAGCCGCTTCAGGTGCGCGCGCGTGACTGGTCCCGTCGGCTTGGACTCGTGAAAACCCTGAGCCGCGACCGCTACCCGCCGGGCCTGCGTAGCCGTCAGTCTGATCGCCACGACGCCATCGTGCCCGACAGCACCGACAGGTCTCCCAGTGGGCGTTCGCGTTACGCGCGCTGGTAGCTGTAAAACCGGTACCGCAACCCCGACGAACTGTCCTGCCAGTGTCCTTCGGTGCCGACCCACGCCTCGTCGAGCAGCGGCGCCAGAGCGTCGTCGTCTTCCCTGCGTACGTCGATCTCGACCTCGGTCACCTCGCATCGCGTCGCGAGCGGCGTCGCCAGCCCGAAGATCTGCGAGCCGCCGATCACCCAGGCGTCGTCGAGCGGTGCGTCTTCCAGGGTCGTGACCACCTCTGCCCCGTCGGCCGTGTAGTCAGCTTGCCTGGTCACCACGACGTTTCGGCGGCCCGGCAGCGGGCGGAACTTCGCGGACAGCGACTCCCACGTCATCCTGCCCATGATCACGGTGTGGCCCATGGTTAGTTCTTTGAAGCGGGCCATGTCCTCGGGCACGTGCCAGGGAATCCCGTTGTTGCGACCGATCACTCCGGAACTGGACTGCGCCCAGATCATTCCCAGGTTCAGCGGCTTCGTCATACTCATGATTCGGACCTGCAAGCAGTCCTCATCATCTTCGATTCGGACCTGCAAGCAGTCCTCATCATCTTCGATTCGGACCTGCAAGCAGTCCTCATACGGCCACCGGGGCCTTGATGGCCGGATGCGGGTCATAGTTTTTGATGACGACGTCCTCGTAGGTGTAGTCGAAAAGCGAATCCCGCGGCGCCAGAACGAGTTCCGGATACGGCCGCGGATCCCGCGACAGTTGTTCGGTGACCTGCTCGACGTGATTGTCGTAGATGTGGCAATCCCCGCCGGTCCAGATGAACTCGCCCACCCTCAGGCCCGCCTGGGCGGCCATCATGTGGGTGAGCAGGGCGTAGCTGGCGATGTTGAACGGCACACCGAGAAACAGATCGGCGCTGCGCTGATACAACTGGCAGCTGAGCCGCCCGTCGGCGACGTAGAACTGGAAGAACGCGTGGCAGGGCGGCAGCGCCATCTGCGGGATCTCGCCGACGTTCCAGGCCGAGACGATGTTGCGCCGCGAATCGGGATCGCGTTTGAGAAGGTCCAACGCGGCACTGATCTGGTCGATGTGCTCACCGGACGGCGTCGGCCACGAGCGCCACTGCACCCCGTAGACAGGGCCGAGATCTCCTGTCGGAGAAGCCCATTCGTCCCAGATGGTGACTCCGCGCTCCTGCAACCATTTGACGTTCGAATCACCGCGCAGGAACCACAGCAGCTCGTAGACGATCGACTTGGTGTGCACCTTCTTGGTGGTGATCAGCGGGAAGCCGGCGTTCAGGTCGTAGCGCAGCTGATGCCCGAAGAGGCTGCGTGTGCCGGTGCCGGTGCGGTCGGATTTCTCGATCCCGGAGTCGAGCACCAGTCGCAACAGATCCTCGTACGGGGTGGCGATCGGCACGCACTCAGCTTACGTGCCACGGACGGGAGTAGAACGGAACCCATGCCGACGTTTAACGACTCCGTCACAACTGCCGACGGCTCCTGCCCCGTCAGCCTGCACACACCCGACGGCGACGGACCCTGGCCCGGCGTCATCATGTATCCCGACGCCGGCGGCGTCCGTCCGACCTTCCGCGAGATGGCCGACAAACTCGCTGGGTACGGCTACGCCGTCCTGGTGCCTGACGTGTACTACCGCGACGGCGACTGGGCGCCGTTCTCGATGGAGACGGTCTTCGGGGACGAGGCCGAGCGCACGCGACTGTTCGGCATGATCTCGAAGGTGACCCCGACGATCATGGCGTCCGACGCGGCCGCGTTCTTCGACTATCTCGCGGCACGGCCTGAAATACGTGGCGAGTCGTTCGGGACGACGGGTTACTGCATGGGCGGACGGACGTCGCTGGTCGTGGCCGGACGCGTTCCGGAGCGCGTTGCGGCGGCGATGTCGTTCCACGGCGGCGGTCTGGTCACCGATGACCCCGACAGCCCGCACCTGTCCGCCGATCAGATGCGCGCGGCGGTCTACGTGGGCGCTGCGCAGGACGACCGATCCTTCACCACCGAGAACGGCGAGACGCTCGACAAATCACTCACCGCGGCAGGCGTCGAGCACACGCTCGACTGGTACTCCGCGGGCCACGGCTTCGCGGTGCCCGACAATGCGCCCTATGACGAATCAGCGGCGCACAGGCATTGGAAGGCGATGAAGTCGTTCTTCGGCGCGCATCTGGGATGAGCGATCGCTACTGTGCGCCGGATTCCGTGGACTTCTTACGCGCATACAGGACCGACGACACTCCACGCACCACTCCGCGAGCAGCGTAGACAAAGGCGATGACCGACAACACGATCAGCACCACGAACATGAGCAGCCAGTTCGCCCGTGCGTGTTCGACGTTCCACCACACGATCGTGAACAGAACGGCGCAGATGAACACGACGATGTCGCGCCAGTTGCCCTGGTAGGAAGCGGCAAGTTCGCGCATCTGGCGGTTCTTGTCGACGGCGGCGATGAGGCTGTCGATGCGGAGATCGATCACTCGCTGCAGTTCCGCACGACGCTCGACCTGTTCGGCCGGCAAGTGTTGGAGAAGCTCGATGTCCTTGGCGATCAGACCCCGCACATCTTGGGGTTTCAGGTTGCCCGCGGCGACACCGAGTAGTGCACCACCGGCGATCGGTGCGCCGGCGAGGGCGATATCGGCGATTCCGGGCATGAGGCTCCTTCGTCTATTTCGTCCCGAACACTTGCTCGATCAGCCTGGTGTCGGGTGAGCCCGGACCCTGACTGTCTTGCCGTCATGGATGGTGAAAACATCTGCACCGTTGGCGATCTGATCACCAATGCGCACCTTCGTCAGAGCTACCACAGTCTCACCCTCGGCGACAAGGTCCTGCAGTTCCACCGATACGCCCTTCTCGGCCATCTTCAGCAGATAGACACCTACTTCGGCTTTGCCGCGATGGGTTTCGCTGACAGTACTTCGGCCCGGTTCGATCCACTCGATGTCGTCGGCGAACATGTTCATCACGGTTTCCGCGTCGCCTGCCGCGAACGCAGCGTATCCACGTTCGACCAGTTTCTTGTTCTCGGCCGTCACGACATACCCCCGTCCCGAACTACCCGAAGCGTACGACACCTCACCCCGTCAACTGCGCGGCGACAGTCGCACCGAGGTTCCAGCACCCTGCAAGATCGTCCTTGGTCGGCTTGCCTGCCACCACGACGGTCTCGGCGACCTTCGACCAGCCGAGCCCGCCGGTGATCCCGGCGAGGGCACGTTCAGCTCCCTCTGTTCCCTCGTTGCCGTGCAAGTAGGCGCCGAAAGGTCTCCCGCGCGTCGAGTCGAGCAGTTGGTAGTAGCTCTGGTCGAAGGCGTGCTTGAGCGCCCCGCTGAGGTATCCGAGGTTGGCCGGGGAGCCCAGGAGGTAGCCGTCGGCCTCCAACATCTCCACCGGCGAGACCACCAGCGCTGGCCGCCGCACCACCTCGACGCCCTCGATCTCGGGGTCGGTGGCACCGGCGACCACCGCCTCGAACATCTCATGGCAGTGCGGCGACGGCGTGTGGTGGACGATCAGCAGCCGTTTGCTCATCGCGCGGATTCTTCCATGTGCACAGCCTTTTTCATGGTTTCGCGGGCTCGACCGCGATCGCCGGCGTAGTCGTATGCGCGCGCCAACCGGTACCAGCGGAGCCAGTTGTCGGGATCGGCTTCCAGCTCGCTACGCACTGTGTCGAACAGCGCGTCGGCGGCATCGCGTTCAAAACGTCCCGACGGCCGCCGCGGCAGCTCGCTGACATCCAGCTCCATTCCGCCCTCCCGGGCGAGGCGGGCCAGACGTTGGTGTGCGAGACCGGCTTTCAGTGTGGCGACCATGACCCAGATGCCGATGACGGGCAGTATGAGAATGGCCAGGCCGAGACCGATCGGCGCGACGTCTCCGGAGCCGATGAGAATCAGCGCAGCGCGTCCCAACAACAGGAAGTACACGACGAGCGCGATGCACATGAACCCGATCAGCAGCTGGATGCGCAACGCGCGCGCCCCGTCGCTCATGTCAGATCGAGCAGCGGTTCGATGCCGATCGTCAGACCGGGAAACTCGCGGATCTTCCTCACCGCGAGCAGCACCCCGGGGACGAAGGAGCTGCGATCGATGCTGTCGTGGCGGATGGTCAGCGTCTCGCCCTGGGTCCCGAAGAGGACTTCCTGATGCGCGACCAGGCCGGCAAGCCGGATCGAATGTACCGGGATGCCGTCGACGTCAGCCCCACGCGCACCCTCCAGCCCCGTGCTGGTCGCATCCGGGTTGGGCGGCATGCCTTTTCGTGCCTCGGCGATGAGCTTCGCGGTGCGTGCGGCGGTGCCCGACGGGGCATCAGCCTTGTGTGGATGGTGTAGTTCGATGACCTCGACGGATTCGAAGTACTTGGCGGCCTGCTGCGCGAAGTGCATGGACAGCACGGCGCCGATGGCGAAGTTCGGGGCGATGAGCACCGACACATCGGGCGCGGCCGAGAGCCACTCCTTGACCTGGGCCAGCCGCTCGTCGGTGAAGCCGGTGGTGCCGACGACGGCGTGAATCCCGTTGTCGATCAGGAACTTCAGATTGTCCATGACGACGCTGGGATGGGTGAAGTCGATGACGACCTCGGTGTCGGTGTCGACGAGGGCCGACAGTGCGTCTCCGGCATCGACACCGGTGGTGAACGTGAGGTCGTCGGCGGCCTCGACACCCGCCACCATCGTCGCGCCCACCTTGCCCTTGGCGCCCAGCACACCGACTCGCATGGCCTCACCCTATCGCCCACTTGTCGTGGGGTGATTTGCCCGATGACACCACATGTGTCAGCGTCTGAATTCTCTTCTGTCACTTTAGTTTCTGTGGCCACATTCTCGGCTGAGATGTCAGTGGTTCGCACTAGTGTTCGAGTCATGGATGTGGTGTCGGAGGCGGTGGACGGGATTGGCGAGCAGCTCGCCATCCTGGCCAAGGCCTGCGATGAGTTGTCCCACCGTGAGCTGATCGGATTGCTGTCGGAGCTGACCACGGTGACACGGTCGGTGCCCGCCTTGGAGCATCGGGTGTTAGCGCGGCTGATGGCCGAGACCGAACCCTGCCGGTTGGGTGAAGCGTCGTGGAAGAAGGTCCTGACCACGACGCTGCGCTGCAGTGGCGCTGAGGCCGCGCGCCGGTTGAAGCGGGCCAAAACACTGGGCCCGCGCCGCGGCTTGACCGGCCAGCCGTTGGCGCCGTTGTGGGAGTCGACCGCCGCCGCCCAAGCGCGGGGATCCTTGGACGACGACCATGTCGCGGTGATCGCGCGCTTCCATAAGAAGCTGCCGTCGTGGGTGGATGTCGATACCCGCGCGCACGCGGATGCCCAGTTGGCCGAGCTGGGATCCGGATTGAGTCCTGAAGATCTCCAGGCGTGCGCCGACTATCTGCGGGCCACCATCGATCAAGACGGCCCCGAACCGAGCGACGAGGAGCGGGACCGCAGACGCGGAGTCCGGTTCGGACCTCAACAACCCGATGGCTACAGCAGTATCTCCGGGTGGGTGTCCGCCCAGTGCCGCGCCGTGATGGAAGCGGTCTTCGCCAAGGAAGCCGCACCAGGGCGCAATATCTCCGACGACGAGCCCGCACCAGACCCCCACGCCGAGACGACACCCGAAGCCGACGACCAGGCACCTGAAGGCGACGGTGCAGTAGCCGGTGCCGATGAGACACCAACGGGCGACGAGGCGCCCGCGCCGGCCGACGATCATGACCCGCACCCCGATCCTTGCGGATCAGATCTGCGCACCCAGGCCCAGCGCCAGCACGACGCCCTGCTCGCGCTCGGCCGCCGGGCTCTGGAATCCGGCGATCTCGGCCACCACAACGGCCTGCCGGTAACGGTGATCGTCTCGACCACCCTGCAAGAACTGGAGAAAGGGGCCGGCGTCGCGGTCACCGGCGGCGGCAGCTGGCTGCCGATGCCCGATCTGATCCGGATGGCCGCCCACGCGCACCACTACCTCTACATCTACGACCAGCACACCGGTCAAAGTCTCTACCTGGCGCGGACCAAGCGCCTCGCCAACGCCGCGCAACGGATCGTGTTGCATGCGCGGGATCGCGGCTGCACCCGACCCGGCTGCACCGCGCCGGGGTACTGGTGCCAAGCCCACCACGCCGTCGACGACTGGAACGACGGCGGCCAGACCAACGTCGACGACATGTCCCTGGCCTGCCCCCAAGACCATCGGATGCTCGACAACACCGACTGGCACACCCGCAAGAACACGAGGAATCAGACCGAATGGCTCCCACCACCGGACCTCGATACCGGCCAACACCGCATCAACGGCTACCACCACCCCGAACGCTACCTACTACCCCAAGACGAGCTACCCCAAGACGAGGACGGCGTCCCGTAAGCGGGTCTAGCCTCAGCCCATGAGCTGCAAACATCGGCGGTCGTGGACGCTCGCCGTTGCTGCGGCATGCACGTTGGGATGGGTTCTGTCCGCAGTACCCGCGACTGCCGCCCCGCTGTACGGCAGCAACGGCGTGTTCGGCGTGACCACACAGCCGCGCGACGGATGGGCCACCACCTTCATCCCCCCAGGCCGGTATCGCGTCGACCAGTCCCCCAGCATGCAGCCCTACCAGAGCCCGTCGGGGATGTGGCTGCGATGCAGCAATTTCCCTTGCGGCGGAACGTTTCCCGGCAACATCATCGCCACCGGAGCCGCATTACGCGACGCCCCGACCTTCGTGGACATCCTTCCCACGGATGTGGCCGTCTCACTGCTCAACGTGACTCTGACACCCGCCTGACCGCTACAGCGGTGACGCGCCCCGCAGATGCTCGAAGATCAGTGAGGTCTGCGTGCCCGCGACCTTCGCATCGGCGTTGAGGTTCTCCACGACGAACGACCGTAGATCGTCGGTATCCCGCGCCGCTACATGCAGGATGAAGTCGTCCGCTCCAGCGAGGAAGTACACGTCCATCACTTGAGGTTTGCGGCGGATCGTCTGGATGAAGTCGCGGATCTTGCCACGCGCGTTGAACTGCAGGCTGACCGAGATCATCGCCTGCAGGTTCAGCCCGATCGCGGCTGGATCGATGTCGGCGTAGAACCCGCGGATCACGCCCAGATCCTGCAGGCGCCGCACCCGGCCGTGGCACGTCGACGGCGCGATACCTACCAGCTCGGCCAACGCGCTGTTGGGAATGCGGGCGTCGGCGTGCAATGCGGTCAGGATGCGGCGGTCGACATCGTCGATCGCGGCCCGAACATCCTTCGGGCGCGCCGCGGGCTTTCCATCGATTTCGGATGATTTTTCAGACATACTGCAATGCTACTGAATTATCATCATGGTTATTGCCATCTTTCCGCTGATTCTTCACACTTGTAGGCAACAAGCCACAATACTGAGGAGCGATCATGCGTGTCGGCATCCCGACCGAGATCAAGAACAACGAGTACCGCGTCGCGATCACACCGTCAGGCGTCGCCGAGCTGGTCAAGCGCGGCCACGAGGTCCTCATCCAGTCGGGCGCGGGAGACGGATCCGCCATCTCCGACGCTGATTTCAAGCGCGCGGGCGCCCTGATGATCAACTCGGCCGACGAGGTGTGGGCCGAGGCCGACCTCCTGCTGAAGGTCAAGGAGCCGATCGAAGCCGAGTACTCGCGCATGCGTGAGGGTCAGACCCTGTTCACCTACCTGCACCTGGCCGCCTCCAAACCCTGCACCGACGCGCTGATGGCCTCCGGAACCACGTCGATCGCGTACGAGACCGTCCAGACCGCTGACGGCGCACTCCCCCTGCTCGCCCCGATGAGTGAGGTCGCTGGCAGGCTCTCGGCTCAGGTCGGCGCCTACCACCTGATGCGCAGTCACGGCGGTCGCGGCGTGCTGATGGGTGGCGTCCCTGGCGTCGCGCCGGCCGAAGTCGTCGTCATCGGCGGCGGCGTCTCCGGCTACAACGCCGCGCGCATCGCCAAGGGCATGGGTGCACACGTCACCGTCTTCGATCTCAACGTCAACACCTTGCGCAAGATCGACAACGAGAACAGCGGCGCCATCGAGACCCGCTATTCGTCGAGCCTCGACCTCGAAGACGCGATCAAGGGAGCCGACCTCGTGATCGGCGCGGTCCTGGTGCCTGGCGCAAGGGCGCCCAAGCTCGTCTCCAATTCCACTGTCGCCGCGATGAAGTCGGGCGCAGTTCTCGTCGACATCGCGATCGACCAGGGCGGCTGCTTCGAGGATTCCCGGCCGACCACACACGACGATCCGACGTTCGCGGTGCACGACACCGTGTTCTACTGCGTGGCGAACATGCCCGGCGCGGTACCGCGCACATCGACGTATGCGCTGACCAACGCCACCATGCCCTACGTGCTCAAGCTCGCGGGCAACGACTGGCGTGACGCATGCCGTACCGATGCCGCACTGGCCAAGGGCCTGTCCACCCACGAGGGCGCGCTGCTGTCCGAGCAGGTCGCCGCCGACCTCGACCTGCCGTTCACCGATCCAGCCGCCGTGCTGGGCTGAGCGGCCTCTACGACAAATCCCCGTCCAGGTAGAACCACCGACGGGCTCTCACAGCGAACCGGGACAGCTCATGGAGCGTCCCGGTTCGTTGGCCTTCGCGATAGGACGCCAGGAACTCGACCTCGCCCCGGTCGTCGCCAGGACCGCCGCCGACGCATCGGACCACCTCCAGACCTGTCCACATCACCCCGGCATCGATCTCGACGCTCTCCGGGCGCGTCCGTGGATGCCACGAGCGCCAGAGGTAGTCGGCATCACCGACGGCAAACGCGCTGTAGCGCGACCGCATCAACTGCTCGGCCGTCTGCGCCTGCCGCTCGCCTGTATGCAGCGGCAGGCAGCAGGCACTGAACACCCCGCCGCTACCGCACGGGCAGCTCTGGTCAGATCGCATGGACACAGTGTGCCCGACTTGACGGGTGTCAAGTATTGTCAAGGGCATGCTTCCACTCACTGACGCACTTCCGAACATGCCGACCACCACGGTCGACGCCCTTGCGTTGTTCGACTCCTGCCCGGCTGTCGAACCGGAGTTCATGATCGGCACGTGGCACGGCGCCGAACTCCCGACCAGCCATCCACTGGACGGAATGCTGGAAGCGAGTGGGTGGTGGGGCAAGCATTTCCGCGACAGCGAATCAGTGGACCCCCTACTCTTCCCCACCAGTGACGGCAAAGCGCTATGGGCACTCAACCCCGCGCTCGCCTTCGCGGGCCTCGGCGTGGTCACGAAGATCCCAGGCCTCAAGAGCTCGAACTTCGCCGGCGCCATCGCCGCACTCAGGCCGGCCCTCAAGGCCCACGGACCGAAAGCCCGGCTGCGCACGACCCGCTTTCGTGGCGTCGACACCGCGACGATGATCTACGACCAGCTTCCGATCAACGACGTATTCCGTCAGATCGACGAGGCCACCGTGCTCGGCGCGATGGACCTGCGCGGCATCAAGGCACCGTATTTCTTTGTGCTGCAACGCGACAACTCGCTACGGCTGGTCTAGCTCCGCCAGTACGAGCGCGGCAAGCTCACCGATCAGCGGCCGCAAATGGGAGTCGACAACACGGTGGCCGTCATGGCCGAGTTGCGACGGCGAGTGGAAGAAATCGCGCACGCCAGACAGAGGCCTTCAGAACAATCATGCGTGGGTACCCTCCGGGTGTGCGTCAGCCCGTGATCGTCTGCAGCGCCCGTGGCAGCGACCGCTTCGATTTCACCGGCCCCAGCACCGCTGCACCGAACGGGCGGGTGAGCAGCTGCCGCGCAACAGCATTGACCTCGTCGAGCGTGACGTCCTCGATCTTGGCCAGTGTGTCGGCGATGCTGCGGTGCTGACCGTAATTGAGCTCACTGCGCCCGATGCGGTTCATCCTGGAGCCCGAATCCTCCAGGCCCAGAACAAGTCCGCCACGCAACGACCCCTTGGCGATCCGGCACTCGTCCGCGGTGATGCCATCACGCGCCACCTCCGCGAGCACGTCGGTGGTCACCCGCACCACCTCGTCGAAACGCTCGGGCAGACACCCGGCGTAGATCGACAACGCGCCGCTGTCGGCGAAGGTGTCGACCGTCGAGTACACCGAGTAGGCCAGCCCGCGGGTCTCGCGAATCTGTTGGAACAGACGCGAACTCAGGCCTCCGCCGAGCGCGGTATTGAGCACCGACAGCGCCCAGCGGTGGTCCCAGTGCCGACCAGGAGTGCGCACACCCATCGACAGATGGGTCTGCTCGCCGTCACGGCGTACCACCTGCAGAGTCGGACGACCGCCTACCCGCCCGGCGCCCTTGCGCGGCGCCACCGGGGAACGGCCGCGCACCAGCCGCGGACCGAAATGCTCACGGACCAGCCGGACGACCTCGTCGTGCTGGATGTTGCCCGCGACTGCCAGCACCATCCGATCCGGGGTGTAGCGGCGCAGATGGAAGGAGTGCAGCTGCGCGCGCGTCATCGCCGAGATCGATTCCACGCTGCCGATCACCGGGCGGCCCACCGGATGGTCGCCGAACATCGCCGACAGGAACACGTCACCGAGGGTGTCCTCGGGATCGTCGTCGCGCATGGCGATCTCTTCGAGCACGACGTCGCGCTCGACTTCCACATCGTCGGGATAGCACCGGCCGCGCAGCACCACGTCGGCGACCAGGTCGATGGCAAGCGCCAGATCCGAGTCGATGACGTGTGCGTAGTAGCAGGTGTGCTCTCTGGACGTGAACGCGTTCAGCTCACCGCCTACGGCGTCGACCGCCTGGGCGATCTCCACCGCGGTGCGGGTGGGGGTCGCCTTGAACAGCAGGTGCTCCAGGAAGTGCGCGGCGCCGGCCACGCTGCGACCCTCGTCGCGGGATCCGACGTTCACCCACAATCCGACCGACGCCGAGTGCACGTGCGGGATGTGCTCGGTGACCACACGCAGGCCACCGGGCAGATCCGTACGTCGCACTGCCATCGACTTCTCAGCCGTGTCGTCGCCGGCGGTTCCCCGGCGAAGCGACCCCGAGCTAGCTGCTGGCGGTCGCTGCATCAACCGGAGCCGGCGTCTCCACGGGTGCTGCCTCGGCCGTGTCTTCTTCGGCGACGAGGACCAGCGAGATCTTGCCGCGGTTGTCGATGTCGGCGATCTCAACGCGCAGTTTGTCGCCCACCTTGGCGACATCCTCCACCTTGTTGATCCGCTTGCCGCGACCCAGCTTGGAGATGTGCACCAGGCCGTCCCGGCCGGGCAGCAAGGACACGAACGCGCCGAAATCGGTTGTCTTGACCACGGTTCCGAGGAACCGCTCGCCGGTCTTCGGCAGCTGCGGGTTCGCGATCGCGTTGATCTTGTCGATCGCCGCCTGAGCCGCTTCGCCGTTGGAGGCGCCGACGAACACCGTGCCGTCGTCCTCGATGGAGATCGACGCGCCGGTCTCCTCGGTGATCGAGTTGATCATCTTGCCCTTGGGCCCGATGACCTCGCCGATCTTGTCGATCGGCACCTTGATCGTGGTGATGCGCGGCGCGTACGGGCTCATCTCGTCGGGCTCGTCGATGGCCTCGGCCATCACCTCGAGGATCGTGATCCGGGCGTCCTTGGCCTGGGACAGCGCCCCGGCCAGCACCTGTGAGGGGATCCCGTCGAGCTTGGTGTCGAGCTGCAGCGCGGTGACGAAGTCCTTGGTGCCTGCGCACTTGAAGTCCATGTCGCCGAACGCATCCTCGGCTCCGAGGATGTCGGTCAGGGTGACGAAGCGACGCTCGGTCTTGCCGTCCACCTCCACATCGTCGGACACCAGGCCCATCGCGATGCCGGCAACCGGCGCCTTCAGCGGCACACCGGCGTTCAGCAGCGACAGGGTCGACGCACACACCGAGCCCATCGACGTCGAGCCGTTGGAGCTCAACGCCTCCGACACCTGACGGATGGCGTACGGGAACTCCTCGACGCTCGGCAGCACGGGCATCAGGGCCCGCTCTGCCAGCGCGCCGTGGCCGATCTCGCGACGCTTGGGGGAACCGACGCGGCCGGTCTCACCGGTCGAGTACGGCGGGAAGTTGTAGTGGTGCATGTAGCGCTTGCTGGTCTCGGGGCCCAGCGAGTCGATCTGCTGGGCCATCTTGACCATGTCCAGCGTGGTGACACCCATGATCTGGGTTTCGCCACGCTCGAAGATCGCGCTGCCGTGCGCGCGCGGGACGACGGCCACCTCGGCCGACAGCGCGCGGATATCGGTGACGCCGCGGCCGTCGATGCGGAAGTGGTCGGTCAGGATGCGCTGACGGACGAGCTTCTTGGTCAGCGAGCGGTACGCCGCGCCGATCTCCTTCTCGCGTCCGGCGTACGTCTCGCCGAGGCGCTCGAGCACCTCGACCTTGATCTCGTTGGTGCGGTCGTCGCGCTCTTCCTTGCCCGCGATCGTGAGCGCCTTGGAGAGCTCGTCGGTGGCGACCGAGGACACCGCGTAGAAGACGTCGTCCTGGTAGTCGGGGAAGACCGGGTAGTCGGCGACCGGCTTGGCTGCGGCCTCGGCCAGAGCCTGCTGCGCGTCGCACAGTGCGGCGATGAACGGCTTGGCGGCCTCGAGGCCTTCGGCCACGACGGCCTCGGTCGGGGCGCCCGCACCGCCGGCGATGAGCTCGATGACCTTGTCGGTCGCCTCGGCCTCGACCATCATGATCGCGACGTCGTCAGCGGTCTTGCGACCCGCGACGACCATGTCGAACACGGCGTTCTCGAGCTGCTCGACCGTCGGGAACGCGACCCACTGGCCTCCCTTGTTTTCAGGAGTGGAGATCAGCGCGACGCGCACGCCGCCGACGGGACCGGAGAACGGGATGCCGGAGATCTGGGTCGACGCGGATGCGGCGTTGATGGCCAGCACGTCGTACAGATCCTTGGGGTCCAGGCTCAGGATGGTGACGACGACCTGGATCTCGTTGCGCAGACCCGAGATGAAGGTCGGACGCAGTGGCCGGTCGATCAGCCGGCAGGTCAGGATCGCGTCGGTGGACGGGCGGCCCTCGCGGCGGAAGAACGAGCCGGGGATACGCCCCGCGGCATACATCCGCTCCTCGACGTCGATCGTGAGCGGGAAGAAGTCGAAATGGTCTTTCGGAGTCTTGCTGGCGGTCGTGGCCGACAGCAGCATTGTCTCGTCGTCCAGATAGGCGACGACGGCGCCGGCGGCCTGCTTGGCCAGCCGGCCGGTCTCGAAGCGGATGGTGCGGGTGCCGAAGCTCCCGTTGTCGATCACGGCGGTGGATTCGAATACGCCGTCTTCTATTTCAGTTGCAGACATACGTGTGTCAGGCCTCTTTGGTTCTCATATTCAGCTGTTTCGCGTGACCACGCGCAAAGAATCAGACAAGCCTCGGGAGAGCTCGAAAGACCCCGAGACCGGCCCGTATGCGTCGACGGCCGTCGATCGAAGCGGCCGGAATTCGTTCCGGCAGCCACTACCGAAGACCGCGCGATCGGGCGGTACCTGTCGTGTCACGCGGGAACGGTGCTTGCGGATCTGCGAGGACCGCACCCGGTTGTTCGCGCCTTTGCCTTCTGTGCCGCTCGCGGACACGCTGGCTGGCGAACGCAACCATCGTACATCCCGGTATATGCGCAATCCCTAATCCGGGGCCGTTGCGGGGCATGGCGGAAAACTGGCGCTACGCCGTCTTCGGACCGGATTTCAGTTGCAATCCTCCGGTGGAGGTGCGCCGGTGTCAGCGACGCAGGCCCAGGCGCTCGATCAGCGAGCGGTAGCGCTCACGTCGACCTGCGCGACGTACTTCAGCAGCCGGCGGCGACGGCCGACCAGCAGCAGCAGTCCGCGGCGCGAGTGGTGGTCGTGCTTGTGCTGCTTGAGGTGCTCGGTCAGGTCGGCGATGCGCTTGGTCAGCATCGCGACCTGGGCCTCCGGCGAACCGGTGTCGGTCTCGTGCAGGCCGTACTGGCCCAGGATTTCTTTTTTCTGCTCGGCGGTGAGCGCCACGAATTCACTCCATCATTTCGGTCCGCGAACGATCGGGGGCGAAACCCCGAGAAAGGCACGGCCACCGCGAACTGCAGCAACGTGCCGGGTCGGCAGGGAGTCTAGCAGCGCGCCGCGGTGAGCCGCGAATCGGCGAGCGTGCCCAACGCAAAGCAGTGCGCGGCAGGATGGTGCGGGCCCGCTCGGTGTCGCCGCCCATCGCCGACGATCAGGTCGTCGACCGAGTCGAACTTCTCCTGCCCGCGGATCCGCGCGACGAAGTCGACGGCGACGTGCTGGCCGTACAGGTCGGCGGTGGTGTCCAGGACGAACGCCTCGACCGTGCGGGTGCGCCCGGAGAACGTCGGGTTGGTGCCGACCGACACGGCGGCCTGGTACCGCTCGCCCGGGGTCACGGTGCCCGACCACGGGTCCGTGGCCCGAGCACGGTGAACCAGGCGGCGTAGACGCCGTCGGCCGGGATCGCCGAGTACATCGGCGGCGCGACGTTGGCGGTCGGATAGCCGAGCTCCTTGCCGCGGCCGTCGCCGCGCACCACGACGCCCTCGACCCGGTGCGGGCGGCCCAGCGCCTCGGCGGCGGCGACCACGTCACCGGCGTCGACGCAGGACCGGATGTAGGTCGACGAGAAGGTCACCGACTCGTCGCGGTGGTGTTCGGCGACCAGCGACAGGCTCTCGACGGCGAATCCGAACCGCTCGCCGGCCTTGCGCAGCAGTTCGACGTTGCCCGCGGCCTTCTTGCCGAAGGTGAAGTTCTCCCCCACCACCACCTCGACGACGTGCAGGTCGCTCGACCAGCAGCTCGTGGATGTAGCGCTCCGGCGTGAGCTTCATGAAGTCGGAGGTGAACGGCATCACCAGGAAGACGTCGATGCCCATCTCCTCGACCAGTTCGGCGCGCCGGGTCAGGGTGGTGAGCTGCGCCGGATGGCTGCCCGGGAAGACGACCTCCATCGGGTGCGGGTCGAACGTCATCAGCACCGTGGGCACACCGCGCGACCGCGCCCGCCTTCACGGCGTGGCTGATCAGTTCGGCGTGCCCGCGGTGCACGCCGTCGAACACGCCGATGGTGACGACACATCGGCCCCAGTCGGTGGGGATTTCGTCCTGACCCCGCCAGCGCTGCACGACCGCTAGCCTACGGCCCGGCCGGCAACGTGGCCGCACCAGGATCCCCGGATCAGGTGATGATTGCCTAAACTTCGTGCTCGTGAGTCCGGACGGCAACCCACCGAGCTGACGACGGTCGCCCAGGACTATCTGAAGGTCATCTGGACCGCCCAGGAGTGGTCGCACGAGAAGGTGAGCACCAAGATGCTCGCCGAGCGGATCGGGGTGTCGGCGAGCACCGCCTCGGAGTCGATCCGCAAGCTCGCCGACCAGGGCCTCGTCGACCACGAGAAGTACGGCGCGGTGACGCTCACCGACGCCGGCCGGCGCGCCGCGCTGGCGATGGTGCGCCGACACCGGCTGATGGAGACCTTCCTGGTCCGCGAACTCGGCTACGGCTGGGACGAGGTGCACGACGAGGCCGAGGTGCTCGAGCACGCGGTCTCCGACCGGATGCTGGACCGCATCGACGCCAAACTCGGCCATCCCGACCCGCGATCCGCACGGCGATCCGATCCCGGCCGCCGACGGCCAGGTGCCCACGCCGCCGGCGCGCCAGCTGTCGGTCTGCCAGGACGGCGACGCCGGGCACCGTCGCCCGCATCTCCGACGCCGACCCGGAGATGCTGCGCTACTTCGACACCGTGGGCATCAGCCTGGACTCCCGGCTGCGGGTGCTGGCCCGCCGCGACTTCGCCGGGATGATCTCGGTGGCCGATCGAGAATCCCGGCGCTGCGGCCGCCGGGAGCCGGTCGCCGAGACCACGTCGACCTGGGAAGCCCTGCGGCAGAAGCAATCTGGGTCGTAGCGTAGGGAGCCGCAGATGATGGCGAAACTCGAAGTCTGTCCCGATCGCTGTCGATGTCCGCCCGAGCAGGCCTGGGAGCACGCATCGGATCTGTCGACGCCTCGGCGACTGGATGGGCATGCACCAAGGGCTGGCGTTCGAACCTGCCCGAGGAACTCGGCGTCGGCGCGACGGTCGTCGGGGTCGCGCGGCGCGAAGGGGATGCGCAATCGCGTCACGTGGACCGGTCCGCAGGTTCGACCCGCCGTCGGCGCTGGAGATCAGCGGCGAGGGTGTGGGCGGCACCCGATACAAACTGGCGATGAAGGTGGCGTCCGACCGGCGACGGCTGCACGTTCACGGTGCGGATGGATCTCGGCGGCGCGCCGTTGTTCGGACCGATCGGCTCCGCTGCCGTCCGCGCGCGTCAAGGGCGACATCGAGACGTCGATCGAGAAGTTCGAGGACGCTCTACGCCTGAGCAGGTGAGCGTCGCACAGCGTCGCCGGACGGCACGACCACCACCGACCTGGTTCGCCGTCGTCCGCGTCTTCGAGCAGCGCCATCACCCGGCCGTCGCGGTGCCGTCGCCGCATACACGCCGTCGATTCCTGCCGGCGTACAGCGCGCGGCCGTGGCCGGTCGGCCGTCGGCCTCCTCGGCTCGGTCGAGGTCGCGGCGCGGAAACGCCTGCAGGCACGCCTCGTCGAGCGAATAGCTCAGCGCGGCGCGCTCGGCCGAGCTGCTCGAGCGTGCGGGCCTGCGTCGAGGCCGAACCGGCCGACGCGGGTGCGCCGCAGCGCCGTGAGGTGCCCGCCCACCCCGAGCGCGGCGCCGACGTCGCGGGCCAGCGCCCGGATGTAGGTGCCGCTCGAGCAGTCCACGCCGACGTCGACGTCGACGAACTCCGCGCGATCGCGCCGGACGCACGGCAGCACGTCGAAGCGGTCGATGCGCACCGGGCGCGGCTTCAGTTCGACGGTCTGGCCTTCCCGCGCCAGCTGGTAGGCCCGCTTGCCGTCGACCTTGATCGCGCTGACCGCCGACGGGATCTGGTCGATGTCACCGCGCAGCGCCGCGACCGCCGCCTCGATCTGCGCGTCGGTCACGCTGCGACGCCGAAACCGACTGCAGCACTTCACCTTCGGCGTCCTCGGTGGACGTGGTCTGCCCCAGCCGGATCGTCGCCGAATACGACTTGTCGGTCGGCCGTGAGCAGGCCGAGGATCTTGGTCGCCCGCTCGATGCCGACGACCAGCACGCCGGTCGCCATCGGGTCGAGCGTGCCGGCGTGCCCGACCTTGCGGGTGCCGAAGAGGCGCCGGCACCGGCCCACCACGTCGTGGCTCGTCATCCCGCCGGGTTTGTCGACGACGACGATGCCGGGCCGAGTCGCGTGCGCGAGCCTGTCACAGCACGATCGCCGTCAGCGCGATCCCGTCGCGGACCGACCACCGGCCGGCAAGCGTGGTCAGCGGCGGTCCCGAACTCGGCGGCCGGGTCGATCAGGATCTCCGACTGTGAAGCGTTCCGGCGTGCCGGATGCCGTCGACGGTCGAAGGTGATGTGGGCGTCCTCGAAGCCCAGCCAGCGATGCGTCAGCGGGTACCACGCCTTGTACGTCGCCTCCTTGGCGCAGAACAGGATCCGGTCCCAGTGCAACCCCGGCCGGCAGCGCCTGCCAGCTCGTGCCGCTCGACCGGCAGGCTGATCGCGTCGAGCACACCGTCGGGCAGCACGTCATGGGGTTCGGCGTCGATGCCGACCGACCGAACCTCGGCGCGCCGGCCGACCACGGCGCCGCGGAACCCTCGCAGTGGGTCAGGCTGCCGACGACGCCGTCGGGCCAGCACGGTTCGCCCTTGTCCCCCTTGAGGATCGGCACCGGCTGCAGCCCGAGGTCGACCAGCGCCTGGCGCGCGCAGTACCGCACGGTGACGAACTCGTTGCGGCGCTTGGCCACCGACCTGGCGATCAGCGGCTCCTCTTCGGGCAGCGGCGCCAGATCCGTGGGATCGCGAATACAACTCGGCGGCGGCCAGCGCATCCACGTCACCGGGCAGCACCCCGGCGAGCAGGGTCGCTGCGATCACGCCGCGTCCTTGATCCGCTGCTGCATCTTCTCGGCGCTGTCCCGCATCTCCTGGGTGATCTCGAAATGACCGCCGAACTCGTTGAGGTAGCCGGGCGCGTACTTCGGGTCGGGCAGGATCTGCCGAAGCCAGCGATAAGGCTTGCGGCGCCGCCACTCCCGCGGATAGCCGACCGACACCTCTTCGAACCGCACGCCGTCGTACCAGGTGGTGCGCGGGATGTGCAGGTGGCCGTAGACCGAGCAGATCGCGTTGTAGCGGGTGTGCCAGTCCGCGGTCGCGGTGGTGCCGCACCACAGCGAGAACTCGGGATAGAACATCGCGTCGCACGGTTCGCGCACCATCGGGAAGTGGTTGACCTGGACCGTCGGCATCATCCAGTCCAGCTCTTCGAGCCGCTTGCGGGTGTAGGCGACCCGGTCGCGGCACCAGGCGTCGCGCGTGGCATACGGCTCGCACGACAGCAGGAACTCGTCGGTGCCGACGACGTTGCTTCTCCCGGGCGATGGCCAGGCCCTCGGCCTTGGTGCCGGCGCCCTGCGGCAGGAACGAGTAGTCGTAGAGCAGGAACATCGGCACGATGGTCGCCGGGCCGCCCTCCTCGGTCCACACCGGATACGGGTGCTCGGGGGTGACGATGCCCATCTCGTCGCACATGTTGACCAGGTAGTCGTAGCGGGCCTTGCCGAAGATCTGCATCGGGTCCTTGCTGGGTGGTCCACAGTTCGTGGTTGCCCGGTATCCAGATGACCTTGGCGAAGCGCTTGCGCAGCAGGTCCAGTGCCCACCGGATCTCGTCGGTGCGTTCAGCGACATCGCCGGCGACGATCAGCCAGTCATCGGGCGAGGCCGGATGCAGCGACTCGGTGACCGGCTTGTTGCCGGTGTGGCCGGTGTGCAGGTCACTGACCGCCCATAACGTGGGACGCCGTTCGTCATGGTCACAACCCGTCAGCCTACTGGTGGGTACCGGGTGGCCACCGCCCGGCAACTAGAACAGGTTCTAAGTTCCTGCCCGGCTGCCGCCGCTGCCCGTTACACTCCCGGGCAGGATCACGATGAACCAGTGGTGCCCGGTCGGGACGGGCCACGAGACCAGGGGGTGTGATGGTCGCCAAGCTGCGACTGTTCTCGGCGCTGTGTGCGCTGGTCGCGGCGGTGGTCGTGGTGCTGGCAGGCGAACCCGGCCGGTCCGGTGATTTCCGAGGGCGTCGACCTGCGGGCCACCTTCGCGCCGATGACCGAACGCCACCACCACCATCAAATCGCCGGTGGTCGAGGTCACCGATCCCGATCCGTTCGACGCGTGCCGCGACATCCCACTCGACGTCGTGCAGCGCATCGGGCTGGCCTACACGCCGCCGGCGCCCGAGGACAGCCTGCGGTGCAAGTACGACGCCGGGAACTACCAGATGGCCGTCGAGGCGTTCGTCTGGCGCACCTACGAGGAGTCGCTGCCGCCCGACGCCGTCGAGCTCGACATCAACGGCCATCGCGCGGCGCAGTACTGGATCATGAAGCCGACCGGACTGGAACAACCGCTGGTGGATCACCTGCATGGTGGCGTTCCAGACCAGCTACGGCGTCATCCAGCAGTCGCTGTTCTACTCCCCGATCTACTCCGAGCCGGATCCCGACTGCATGCAGACCAATCTGCAGCGCGCCCACGAGCTGAGCCCGTTCTACATCTACTGAGTTGCGTGGCCTCGGGCGCGCTGGGAGCACCTCCCGTTCAGAGGAAACCGACTGACGCGCGGACCCGCGCCGCGATCTCCTGCAGGCTCGCATCGTCGTGCACGGGATCGGACCACTGCGCACGCACCGGCAGCTGAACCCAACTCGCGCATCCCCGATAGTCGGGTGTGCGCGCCAGCCGGATGGGTTCACGCAGCGGTGCTGCCGAAACCACCAGCACCGTCAGCCGGTGCTTGGGCCGGAAGTCGAGCCGGTCGGCCTGCACCGATTCTGCGGTCCAGATATGCAGCGGTGCAATATCTTCCAGGCACTCCGGCCGTTCCACCTGGATAGCGGCGACCACTCGCGCTCCGGCCCGCACCACGACTTCGCCGTCGGTGCTGTCCGCCGCGGACCTGGCGATCAGCTCACGGTGCTCGGGACGCACCCGCTCGCCGTGGCTGTGGGCCACCGTCGGGAACAACAGGAACCGCGAGGCTGCCACCTCGAACCGCTTCTCGTGGATGCCTCCCTTGCGCAGCAGCACCGTCTGCCTGCCGTCGAGCAGGGCGTGCACCGCGGCGCTCCACTCCTTCAGAGCCGGAGTGGTCAGCGTTGACGTCATCCGAGCCCGAGGCGCGCGCGAACCTCGGGGCGGCGTAGCGGCGGGACGGTCTTCGGCGGTTGCCTGCGCGGCTGCAGCCCGGCGAGCAGACGCTGCGTGGATGCCGTCACCTCGGCGACGGCGATCTCGAAGGCCTCGACGTTGGCACCCGACGGCCGGGTGATGCCGCTGACCTTGCGGACGTACTGACGCGCGGCGGCCGCGATCTCGTCGCCCGTAGCGGACGGTTCCAGGCCCCGCAACTCGGTGATGTTTCGGCACATGACCTCCACGATAGGCGCTTGACACATGTCGATACGGTGAGCGGATGACCAACGCTGACGCCACGGACGTCCTGCTCGTCGACACCCGGGACCGCATCCGCACCCTCACCTTGAATCGGCCCGGTTCCCGCAACGCATTGTCGTCGGCGCTGCGCAGGCGCTTGTTCGAGGCGTTGCGCGAGGCGCAGGCCGATGACGACGTCGACGTCGTCATCCTGACCGGCGCCGACCCCGTGTTCTGCGCCGGGCTGGACCTCAAGGAGCTCGGCGACACCACCGAGCTGCCCGACATCTCGCCGAAGTGGCCGCCGATGAGCAAGCCGGTCGTCGGGGCGATCAACGGGGCTGCGGTGACCGGAGGTCTGGAGATCGCGCTGTACTGCGACATCCTGATCGCCTCCGAGCAGGCGCGCTTCGCCGATACCCACGCCCGCGTCGGGCTGCTGCCCACCTGGGGACTGTCGGTGCGGCTGCCGCAGAAGGTCGGTGTCGGGATGGCGCGCCGGATGAGCATGACCGGGGACTACCTGTCCGCCGAGGACGCGCTGCGCTGTGGACTCGTCACCCAGGTGGTGCCTCATGGCGATTTGCTCGCCACCGCCCGTCAGATCGCGACGTCGATCGTCGGGAACAACCAGAAGGCGGTGCGTTCACTGCTGGCGTCCTACCACCAGATCGATGATCTGCAGAACGGCGCGGCGCTCTGGCACGAGGCCGCGGCAGCGCGCGAGTGGATGAAAAGCGCCAGTGGCGACGACATCGCGGAGAGCCGCAGCGCGGTCATCGAGCGGGGCCGCTCCCAGGTGCGCTGAGCGCAGGCCACACCAGCTTCCGATAGCGCTGCTTCATCGTCTCAAGGACGGCGACACCGTCAGTGGCCCAGATCGTTTCGTTGAAGATCTCGACCTCGACGTCGCCGTCGTACCCGGCATCGCGAACCAGCGCGCTGATCGCCGCAAAGTCGATGACCCCGTCGCCCATCATGCCGCGCGACACGAGGGGGTCGGCAGCCATCGGCACGAGCCAGTCGCAGACCTGGTAACTGCTGATTCGGCCCTGGGCACCGGCGCGGGCCACCGACTCGGCCAGCGCGGGATCCCACCAGACGTGGTAGGTGTCGACGACGACCCCGACGGTCCGCGCCGGATGCGGTGCGGCCAGATCGAGCGCCTGGCCCAGCGTGCAGATCACCGCCCGGTCGGCGCAGAACACCGGATGCAGGGGTTCCAGCGCCAACCGGACGTCGCGGTCGGCGGCGTACGGCACGAGTTCGGCGAGCCGCTCCGCCAAGCGCGGCGGGCGCCGGCGAGATCGCGGTCCGGATCCCGCCGGCGACCATCACCAGCTCCGGCGCACCGAGGGTCGCGGCCTCGTCGATGGCGCGGCGGTTGTCGTCGAGAGCGGCGTCGCGATCGTCGGCTCCGGTGAGAAAGCCGCCGCGGCACAGGCTGGAGACCCGTAATCCGTTGTCATGCACAATCTTCGCCGCCTGCTCCACCCCAGCCTCAGCGACGCGGTCGCGCCACAGCCCGATGGCCGGGCAGGCCCGCAGCGGCGGTCTCCTCGACCGCCTGCTGCAGCGTCCAATTCTTGGTGGTCATCGTGTTCGAGCGACAAGCGGCCGAACGCATCCGACATCAGCTGACTCCGTTCACGGAGAGGAAGGTGCGCATCCGGTCGGCGGCCAGATCCGGGTCGGCGAGCAGGCCCGCGCGGTCGGCGAGGACGAACACCTCGACTCAGGTGGCCGACCGAGCGTCCGCTGGCCAGACCGCCCACCATCGCGAAGCCGGGTTGATGGCCGTTGAGCCAGGCCAGGAACGCGATGCCGGTCTTGTAGTAGTACGTCGGTGCCGCGAAGATGTGCCTGCCGAGTGCACGGGTGGACTCCAGGATCGCCTGCGCGCCTGCGGCATTGCCCGCGTCGAGTTCCTGCAGGGCTGTCGACGCCGCGGGGTAGATCGCGGCGAAGATGCCGAGCAGCGCGTCGGAATGGCCGTTGCCCGTCGCCGATGATCAACTCGGGGTAGTTGAAGTCATCGCCGGTGTAGAGGCGCACGCCGTCGGGCAGCGCGCGGCGCAGCGCGACCTCGTGAGCGGCGTCGAGCAGTGACACCTTGACGCCGTCGACCTTGTCGGCGTGCTCTCGCACAAGTCCCTCGAATGTGGCGGTGGCCCTGAAGATGTCGGGACTCCCCCAGTAGCCGCGCAGGGCCGGGTCGAACATGTCGCCCAGCCAATGCAGGATCACGGGGCGGTCCGCTTCGGCAGCAGCGTGCAGTACACCGACAGATAGTCCTGCGGTGAGGTCGCCACCTGCGCGAGTGCCCGCGACGCCATGAGAATGACCTGTGCGCCAGCATCGCGCACGACCTCGATCTGCTCGCGGTAGGCATCGACGATGGCGTTGAGCCCCGGCTTTCCGGAGGGCACGTCGCCTGCGACGAGCTGGTCGGTTCCCGCGCCGCAGGCCAGCAGGCCGCCCACCGCCGCCGCTTCGCGGCCCGAGCGGCGGATCAGTTCACGGGTCGCCGCCCAGTCCATGCCCATGCCGCGCTGCGCGGTGTCCATCGCGTCGGCGACGCCGAGCCCGTAGGACCAGAGCTCGTGGCGGTAGGCCATCGTGGTGTCCCAGTCCAGGTCGGCCGGAGCGCCCGGCGTGTTGTCCGCCATCGCCCGCGGGACCACATGCGCTGCCGCATAGGCGATCCGCGACATGATCGGGCGCAGCGGGCGCCGCCATGGCCCGGGCTCGCCGAGGTCGTAGCGGTCGTAGCGCCGCCGTCGACAGGCAGCGGTACCGACGCGGTCCGTGGACCGGTCGTCGCGGTCACAGCACGATCTCCGGAACCTCGAGCCGACGCCCTTCGGCGGAACTCGCGCAGGCCGAGTTCGGCCAGCTGCACGCCCCGGGCGGCCGACAGCAGCCCGAACCGGTGCGGCCGCGCCCGCGAGGACATCGCGCAGGAATTCCTCCCACTGCAACTTGAACCCGTTGTCCAGGTCGGCGTTGGCGGGCACTTCCAGCCACTGGTCACGGAACTTCTCGGTCACCGGAAGGTCGGGATTCCACACCGGTTTCGGCGTGTGGGCGCGCTGCTGCGCCACGCACCGCCGCAGACCGGCGACCGCGGAGCCGTGCGTGCCGTCGATCTGGAACTCGACCAGTTCGTCGCGGTAGACGCGGACCGCCCAGGACGAGTTGATCTGCGCGATGATGCCGCCGTCGATCTCGAAGATGCCGTAGGCCGCGTCGTCTGCCGTCGCGGCGTACGCCTGCCCCGTTTCGTCCCACCGGGTGGGGACGTGGGTGACCGCGCGGGCGGTGACCGCCTGCACGGAGCCGAGCAGACCCTCCATCACGTAGTTCCAGTGGCAGAACATGTCGACGGTGATCCCGCCGCCGTCCTCGGAGCGGTAGTTCCAGCTGGGCCGCTGAGCGGGCTGTCCATCACCCTCGAACACCCAGTAACCGAATTCGCCACGCATCGACAGGATGCGGCCGAAGAAGCCCTCGTCGACCAGACGCCGCAGTTTGACCAAGCCGGGCAGGTACAGCTTGTCGTGCACCACCCCGGCGACCACACCGGCGTTCTCTGCCATGCGGGCCAATTCGATGGCCTCGGTGAGCGTTTCGGCGGTCGGCTTCTCGGTGTAGACGTGCTTGCCCGCCTTGATCGCCGACGACAGCGCCTCCACCCGCCGCGAGGTGACCTGGGCGTCGAAGTACACGTCGACAGTCGGGTCGGCGATCACCGAAGCGACATCGGTGGTCCATTCCTGGATGTCGTGCTGGGCTGAGAGGTCGGCGATCTTGTCGGCGTTGCGACCCACCAGTATCGGCTCGACGGCCAAGCGCGTGCCGTCGTCGAGCAGTAGGCCGCTGTCGCGCAACGGCAGGATCGAGCGCAGCAGGTGCTGGCGGTAGCCCATCCGCCCGGTCACGCCGTTCATGGCGATGCGCAGCGTCTTGCGAGATGAAGTCATGGAAGAGCTTCCTTATCGGTGCGCCGGGGTGGAATGTGGCCACGGGCCGGCGCGTGCTGTCGGTTGACCTGCACCGGTCGCACCCTCGGCAACGAGGAATACGCGGTGTCAGCACTTCGGAATGCGCTTTCCACGGTAAGCTGTGCGGGCGCCGCGGTCAAGCCCGGGGTCGGCACGCGGTACCAGCAGAAGAGTGGGAGCAGCGGCGATGGCAGCGGTGACACTGCAGGACGTAGCGACGCGGGCCGGCGTCTCGCAGGCGACCGCATCTCGGGTGCTCAACGGCTCGAGCCGGGTCCCAGGCGAGGGCGTCGCCGACCGGGTCCGCGCCGCCGCCCGCGAACTGGGTTACGTGGCGAACGCGCAGGCCCAGGCGCTGGCGCGGGCGTCTACCGGGACTTCTCGGTCTGATCGTGCACGACATCGCCGACCCGTACTTCTCGTCCATCGTCCGCGGCGTCCAGGCCGCGGCGAGGACCGCTCGTAAGCAGGTGCTGCTGGCCAGCACCGACCGCGACTTCGACATCGAACGGGAGTCGGTAGCCACGTTCATAGCCCACCGTGCCGATGCGATCGTGCTCGCCGGCTCACGGCAGAGCGGGCACCTGGACCGGGAACTGGAAGCGGAGTTCGGCCGGTACCGCGACAACGGCGGACGGGTCGTGGTCATCGGCCAGCCGCTCGCCTTCGGTGGTGCTGTCGAGCCCGAGAACTCATTTTGCCTCAGGCGAATTGGCCGATGCCCTGGTGGCAGCCGGGCATACCCAGTTCGCCTTGATCGGGGGTCCCGCGAGCATCCGGACCGCCGTCGACCGGCGAAACGGATTCGTCGAGGCACTCGGTCGCCGCGGCCTCACCCCTCTCGTCGAGGTCTCCGGCGCATTCACCCGCGACGGCGGCTACGCCGCGGCGCAACGCCTCGCCGCCGCACTGCAGCTGCAGCCCGGCGCCGGCGGCCAGCCGCCGGTCTGCGTCTTCGCGGTGACCGACGTGATGGCGATCGGCGCCATCGCCGCATGGCGTGAGCTGGCACTTCAGCGTACCCACCGACGTATGCATCGCAGGCTTCGACGACATCCCGACACTTCGCGATCACACGCCGAGCCTGTCGACCGTGGCGCTGCCCCTTGAGGAGATCGGGGCGCGCGCCGTCGACCTGGCGTTGAGCACCGACGCCGATGATCTCAGGGAGCGCGTCCCAGGACGCGTGGTGCTCCGGGACAGCACGCGCCTGTCCTGACCTGCACGGCATCGACGAGTCCCGCTCTGTCGTTGACAGTGTGCGCTGGGTCACGTTATGGTCGGAACCGCTTCGGAAAGCGCATTCCCGTATCGGGTTCCCGACCCGAGCCACTGCGAACATAGGACACTCCATGGCGGTAACCGCTTCGGCCGGCTTGCGCCCCTCCTCGTCGGCGTCCCCGCCGACCACAACCCACATCGCGGCGATCATGGCGCCCGACCATTTCCCTGCGCCGCACCGCATCCAACCTGTGGCGTCCACTGGCGTTGGTCGTCGCGATCGTCGCCGCCTGGTGGGCCGTCACCGAGGCCGAACTCGTCGCTCCCTACATCCTGCCGTCGCCCGGAGACACCTGGCGCACGGCGCACGAGAACGCGGCGTACCTCGCCCAGAACACCTGGGTCACCACCTGGGAGACGGTGATCGGCTTCGCCATCGCCGCCGTCTTCGGCGTATTCGTCGCCGTGGTGATGATCTACTCCGCGAGCCTGGAGAAAACGGTGTACCCGTTGATTCTGTTCGCCCAGGTGGTTCCCAAGATCGCCATCGCGCCGCTGTTCGTCGTCTGGCTCGGCTTCGGACCGTCACCGAAGATCCTCGTGGCCGTCCTGATGGCGTTCTTCCCGATCGTCATCTCCGGGCTGGCCGGCCTGCGCTCGGTCGACCCCGAAATCCTCGAGCTCACCTCCACGATGGGCGCCAGCCGGTTCAAGACCTTCATGAAGATCCGTTTCCCGGCCTCGCTGCCACAGCTGATGTCCGGCCTGAAGGTCGCGGCCACGCTCGCGGTGACGGGCGCTGTCGTCGGTGAGTTCGTCGGCGCCAACGAGGGGCTCGGGTACGTCATCCTGCAGGCCAACGGAAACGTCGACACCGCAATGCTGTTCGCCGCGCTGATCATCATGTCGCTGCTCGGGATCGTGCTCTTCGCGATCATCGAGATCGCCGAGAAGCTGCTCATTCCGTGGCACTCGTCGCGCCGAACCACCAATTCCACCAGCAACGCCTGACCCGGCACCGACCCAGACACACCCAGGAGAAGAAACCATGTTCTTTACCCGACGCCGTGCCGCTGCCGCGGCCGCCGCGACCGCCGCGATCCTCACGCTGTCCGCGTGCGGCGGTAGCAGTTCCGAAAACACCCCTGCCGCTGACGGTTCCGCCACGCCGGCGACCCTGATGCTCAATTGGTACCCCTATGGCGAGCACGCCCCTTTCTATTACGGCGTGCAGGAAGGAATCTTCGCCAAGCACGGCATCGACCTGACGATCGACGCGGGCCAGGGCTCGACCAAGACGGTGCAGGCAATCGGCTCCGGGCAGGCCGACTTCGGCTGGGCCGACACCCCGGCCGTGCTGAGCAACATCGACAAGGGGGTGAAGGTGAAGAGCGCAGGGGTGTTCCTGCAGACGACACCGTCCGCAGTGCAGGTGTTCGCCGATTCCGGCATCGAGAACCCGAAGGATCTGGTGGGCCGCACCATCGCGGTGTCCGCCGGTGACGCTCCGACCACGACCTTCCCGATCTACCTGGAAAAGGTTGGGGTGCCCGGGGATCAGGTCACCCAACAGAGCCTCGACGCCGCAGGCAAGATGGCCGCGATGCTGTCCGGCCGCGTCGACGGTCTGATCGGCTTCGCCCACGACCAGGGACCGACCATCGCGAACAAGAGCGGACGGGAAGTGCGCTACCTCCGTTACTCCGACGCCGGCCTGAACTTCTACAGCAACGGTCTGATCGCCAACACTCGCCACCATCGCCGACAATCCGGACTTGGTGCAGGCGATGGTCGATGCCACCAGTGAGGCGTTCACCGCTGCGGCCGACAATCCCGAGGCCGCCGTCGAGGCAATGGCGGGCAAGGATCCGCAGATGCCGCCGCGCGAGGTGCTCCTGCAGCAGTGGCAGCAGACCATTCCACTGCTGACGACTCCGGCGACCGCCAACCAGCCTCCGGGCAACAACGCCAAGGAGGACTGGACGACGACCATCACCACGCTGAACGAGGCCGGACTGCTCCAGGACGCCAAAGATCCTGCCGAGTACTGGGATTCGTCATTCGCCCCCGACGGCCAGCAGTAGGAGATCATGGATATGACCACCGCAACCATCACCCCACCCGGGACACGCATGACGTCAGTCGACTCGGCAGCCATCACGATCGAGAACCTCAGCGTGACGTTCTCCTCGAAACGCGCCACCGTGACGGCACTCGACGACATCGACCTGCAGGTCGCCGACGGCGAATTCGTATCGATCGCAGGCCCGTCCGGCTGTGGCAAGTCGACGCTGCTGAAGGTCGTCGCCGGGCTCACCGACGCCAGCTCCGGAGAAGTCCGGTTGCGCAGCAATCGCGTCAAGGGTCCACAGCGTGAGATCGGCTATGTGTTCCAGCGCGCAGCCCTGCTCGAATGGCGCTCGGTACGCAAGAACATCCTGCTGCAGGCCGAGATGCGGGGCATGCCGCGGCAGGCGGCGCAGCAGCGCTGCGATCACCTGATCGAGATGACGGGCCTGACCGGGTTCGAGAGCGCACTCCCCCATGAGCTGTCCGGCGGTATGCAGCAACGGGTTTCGCTGTGCCGCGCGCTGCTGCACGAACCCCGCGTGCTGCTGATGGACGAGCCCTTCGGTGCCCTCGATGCATTGACCCGGGAGAAGATGAACGTCGAGCTGCATCGCATCTGGCGCGAGACGGGCACCACCGTCGTGCTGGTAACCCACTCGGTGGCCGAGGCGGTGTATCTGGCCAACCGGGTCGTCGTGATGAGCCCACGGCCGGGGCGCATCATCGAGACGCTCGACGTCAACCTGCCCGCCGATCGCGACTACGCCGAGACCATGGAGCGCCCGGAGTTCATCCAGGTGGCCAACCGTGTGCGCGACCTACTCGGCAGCTCCACCGCCACCGATTGACCGGTTTTGCACCGCAACCCGGGGCACCCTCCGCGAGCGCGCGCGTTTGTACAGACACACCCCGGTGTGTCGTGTGCAGAGGCGCGCGCTCGTCGCCGTCGACAGTGTCACGTCTGCTCTGCCGCAAGCTGTTCCACGCTCACCCCGTCGAGCAGTCGATCGAGAGCGCCTGTCATGGCGGCGCATTCGCTGGCGGGATGATCCGTCGGACAGTTCAACGCACGGTTGAGAAACTGCTGGGCCGCCCGAGCCTGGGCGATCACCCTGTCCAACTCGGCGATCTGGCCACGCACGCTGTCGCGCCACTGCTCGCTCGGGGCATCGAGCACCGCGGCAGCAGTGTCCAGCGGTACCCCCAGCCGGTGGACGATCTTCAGAACGCCAGCCTGCGCAGCTCGTCGAGGCCGTACATCCGTCGTCCGGAGCGCCGCGCCTGCGGACGGACGAGGCCGCGGTCGTCGCAGTAACGCAACGCCGATGACGACTCTGCAGTCTGGCCGCCGCCTCACCGATCGGGATCAGATCCATACCGCCATTTGACTTCAACCCGGCTTGAAGCGGCAAGGTCGAGCCATGAGCGAGAGGCTGGCCGCGGACCTGAGCCACCTCGCCCCCGGCGATCAGTGGTCGACATCGGCTGTGGTCCCGGGACTGCGGCCCGGATCGCCGCCCGCAGCGGAGCGCACGTCACCGGGGTGGACCCGTCGCAGTCCATGCTGCGGGTGGCTCGGTTCGTCACGCGCCGACGCGCTGCCATCACCTGGGCGGAGGGCGGCGCCGAGGCCCTTCCGGTGCCAGACGCCTCGGCGACGAGCGTGTGGGCGCTGGCCACGGTGCACCATTGGCGCGACGTCGAGGCAGGACTTGCCGAAGTGTGCCGGGTCCTGGCACCGGGCGGACGACTGCTTGCTGTCGAACACCAGTCCCCGCCGGGCGCCACCGGCGTCGCCAGCCACGGATGGACGACCGAACAGGCGCAATCCTTTGCCGCGCTGTGCCGTTCAGCGGGCATCTGCGAGCCGCCGTGGCCTCGCGGCACGCTGGGCGGCGGTCGGTGTGAGTGGTCAGCGGTAGGCTTCGCTCGTGAACGAGGCGCACCAGTTCTGTGGCAGCGACGAGTGGCGTCAGATGATCCGCGACGTCATCCTGCCGTGGGCGATCGGTGACGAGCAGCTCGGCGACGATGTCCTCGAGGTGGGGCCCGGATACGGCGCCACCACCGATGTCTTGAGCACCGCCGTCCCGCAGCTCACCTCCGTGGAGATCGACTCCGACCTCGCCGTGATGCTGGTTGACCGATTCGCCGGCACGCCGTCGGTGCGGATCGTCAACGCCGACGCCACGTCGCTGGACTTCCCGGACGGGCGCTTCACCGGCGCGGCCTGTTTCACGATGCTCCACCACGTCGAGCCGACGCAGCGCCAGGATCAGCTGCTCGCCGAGATCGCCCGGGTGTTACGCCCCGGCGCCGTGCTGGTCGCCAGCGACAGCCTCGCCAGCGAGCCGCTGCTGCAGATGCACGCCGGCGACACCTACAACCCGATCGACCCACAGACGCTGCCCGGCCGGCTCACCGCGGCGGGTTTCGTCGACGTCGAGGTGCGCACGAACGAATTCGGTTGGGCGGCACTGGCTCACAAGGGTTGACACTCAGCGCGTGCCGGGTACCAGCCAGCGACCGGACAGAACCCGCCAGCCGACGAACACCAGGCGCAGCACCATGAAGGTGCTCAACCCCGCCCAGATACCCAACAGGCCCCACCCGAATGCCAGCGACAGCCAGATCAACGGCAGGAACCCGACCAACGCGCTCGCAAGAGTGGCATTGCGCATGAACGTGGCGTCCCCCGCGCCGAGCAGCACCCCGTCGATCGCGAAAACTATTCCGGCAACCGGCAGTTGGGCCACCAAGAACCACCACGGCACACCGATCTCATCGAGCACCGAGCGGTCGTCGGTGAACACCGTAGGGAACACCGAGGAACCCATCGCGAACACCGCGGCCAGCGCGACACCGGCGACCGTGGAGAAGATCGTCACCCGCCAGGCCACCGACTTCGCGTGAGCCAACTGGCCCGCACCGAGCGCCGCACCGACCAGTGACTGTGCAGCGATGGCCAGCGAATCGAGTACCAGCGCAAGGAAACTCCACAACTGCAGCACCACCTGGTGCGCCGCAAGGGAGGCCGCGCCGAACCGCGCCGCAACCGCACCCGCGGAGATGAAGCATGCCTGGAATGCCATGGTGCGCAACACCAGGTCCCGTCCCATCACCACCTGGGCACGCAGCACTGACAGCCGTATCCGCAGCGGTACCTTCTCGACGACCAGCGCGCGACAAAACAACACGGCGGCCAGCCACTGCCCCACCACGTTGGCCACCGCCGAACCTGGTAGCCCGAGTTCGGGGGCGCCCAGCCAGCCGTACACCAGCAGCGGGCACAGTACCGCCGACAGCACGAACCCGACGATCACATAGCGCAGCGGTCGCACGGTGTCCTGCACTCCGCGCATCCACCCGTTGCCCGCCGCCGCGATCAGGATCGCGGGCACGGCCAAGCTGGCGATACGCACCCACGGCAATGCCAACTCGGCGATCTCTCCGCCCGCGGCCAGCGCGGACACCAACGGGATCGCGGTCAGTTGCACGACCGCGACGATGGTGGTGCCGATCCCCAGCGCCAGCCAGGTGGCCTGGACTCCCTCTTCGACCGCGGCCCGGCGATCACCTGCGCCGTAGAACCGGGCCGCGCGGGCGGTGGTGCCATAGGACAGGAACGTCAACTGTGAGCTCAGCACGCCCATGATCAGCGCGCCGATGGCCAGCCCGGCGAGGCTCAGCGCCCCGAGCCGGCCGATGACGGCCAGGTCGAACAGCAGATAGATGGGCTCGGCGGCGAGCACGCCCAGTGCCGGGAAGGCCAGCGCGGCGATGCGCCGGCTGGTCGCCGGTGCAACGCCGTCAGCCAAGGGCCGCAAGCAGGGCCGCGACGAGGTCGTCGGCGGTTCCGGACGCCGAGTAGCCGGCGGCCAGGCGGTGCCCACCCCCACCGAACGTGGCGGCGGTGTCAGAGATGTCGACAGTCTTGGAGCGCATCGACACCGACCAGCGCCGCGGCTTGATCTCTTTGAAGACTGCCGCCACCTCGGCCTGTTGCGTGGTCCGGACGATGTCGACGATGCTCTCGACCTCCTCCGGCCTCGCGCTGGTCCACTCCTCGTGGTCGACCACGGCGTACACCAGGCCGCGCCCGTCGAGGGCATCGGTGACCAGCTGCGCCGACCCCAGCACTCGAGACAGCATCGGCAACCAGGCGTACGGGTGCGTGTCCATGAGCGTGCGGCTGACGTCGGCGTTGTCGACGCCCATTTCGATCAGCCGTGCCGCGAGCCGGTGCGCACGCGGACTGGCCCAGCGGAAGGATCCGGTGTCAGTGGCCAGCCCGGCGTACAGGCAGTGCGCGACCCCCACATCGATCGGCTTGTCCCACGCGTCGAGCAGATCGGCGATCAGCACCGTCGTCGAATCGGCGACCGGATCGACGAAGTTCGCGGTGCCGAACATCTGATTGGACGAGTGGTGATCGATGACGAGGACATCGCGGTCGACGGTGAGCTCGCGCAGCGCACCCAGCCGGTTGACGCTCGGAATGTCCACCGTGACGAGGAGGTCGGCGTCGCGGCGCAGGCTTTCCGGTGCCACGAGAAGGTGTCCACCGGGCAGGGAGTGCAGCGAGTCCGGCAGCTTCTCCGGCTCGGCAAAGCTGACCTCGACGTCCTTGCCCACGTGCCTCGAGCACCAGCGCCAGCGCCAGTCCGGCGCCGATCGTGTCGGCGTCGGGATACACGTGGCACAACACGCTGACGCTGGCCGCCGCGGACAGCAGTTGGGCGGCAGCGCAGGCATCGACGCGCCTGCTCCCGGTCAGGGCGTCAGTCGTCGAGTCAGTCGCGGTCACCCGTATCCTCAGCGTCCGGCGTTTCCGCGGTCCCAGATGGAACCCCGGTCGCCTCGTCTCCCTCACCGGCTCCGCCGGCGGGTGGGCCCCCCGCTTGCGTGGGGATTGGTCCCACCGCCCCTTCAAGACGATACGGGTCAGCATCGCCGGCGTGCTTGGCTCCCTGCCGAACTCTTGCCAAATCCTCATCCGCGGCCCGCGCCCTGGCGAGAAGCTCCTCCATGCGGTGGGCGGTGTCGGGCACCGTGTCCCGGGCGAAGGCCAGGGTCGGGGTGAACCGGACCCCCAGCGCAGCGCCCACTCTGGTGCGCAGCACTCCGTTGGCCTTCTCCAGCCCCGCGGCGACACCGGCGTAATCCGGTTCCTCGTCGAGCGACTTGCCCAGCACCGTGTAGTACAGCGTGGCGTCGTGCAGGTCGTTGGTGACCTTGGCGTCGGTGATCGTCACCCCAACCAGTCGTGGGTCCTTGATCTCGTATTCGATCGCGGACGCCACGATGGTGGAGATGCGCTTCGCCAGCCGTTTAGCGCGCGCGGGGTCAGGCATCATGCTCCCCGCGGATCCGCTCGCCGATCATCAGGACGCGCCTAGACACGTTCTTTTTCGACGAGCTCGTACGCCTCGATGACGTCGCCTTCCTTGATGTCGGAGTAGGTCACCGTCAGACCGCATTCGTAGCCGTCGCGAACCTCGGTGACATCGTCCTTCTCCCGCCTCAGCGACGAGATCGTGACGGTCTCGGCGACCACGACGTTGTCGCGAAGCAGCCGTGGCCTTGGCGTTGCGGCGCATGATGCCCGAGGTGACGAGGCAGCCGGCGATGTTGCCGACCTTCGACGACCGGAAGATCGCCCGGATCTCGGCGCGGCCGAGCTCCTTCTCCTCGTAGACCGGCTTGAGCATGCCCTTGAGCGCGCTCTGGATCTCGTCGATGGCCTGGTAGATCACCGAGTAGTACCGGATGTCGACGCCCTCGCGGTTGGCCAGCTCGGTGGCCTTGCCCTCCGCACGCACGTTGAAGCCGATGATGATCGCGTTCGATGCCGACGCCAGGTTGACGTTGGTCTCGGTGACGCCGCCGACACCGCGGTCGATGACGCGCAGTTCCACCTCGTCGTCGATCTCGATACCCAGCAGGGCTTCCTCCAGCGCCTCCACGGTGCCGGAGTTGTCGCCCTTGAGGATCAGGTTCAGCTGCGAAGTCTCCTTCAGCGCTGCATCGAGATCGTCCAGGCTGATGCGCTTGCGGGTGCGTGCGGCCAGCGCGTTGCGCTTGCGCGCGCTGCGCCGGTCCGCGATCTGGCGGGCGATCCGGTCCTCGTCGACGACAAGCAGGTTGTCACCGGCACCGGGCACCGACGTGAAGCCGATGACCTGGACGGGCCGCGACGGAAGTGCTTCGTGCGACGTCCTCGCCGTGCTCGTCGACCATGCGTCGCACGCGGCCATAGGCGTCGCCGGCCACGATCGAGTCGCCGACCCGCAGCGTGCCGCGCTGGATGAGCACGGTCGCCACGGGGCCGCGGCCGCGGTCGAGGTGCGCCTCGATGGCCACACCCTGGGCTTCCATGTCCGGGTTGGCCCGCAGGTCCAGCGCCGCGTCGGCAGTCAGCAGCACCGCTTCGAGCAGGGCGTCGATATTGGTGCCCTGCTTGGCCGAGATGTCGACGAACATGGTGTCGCCGCCGAAGTCCTCGGCAACCAGGCCGTACTCGGTGAGCTGACCCCGGATCTTGGCCGGGTCGGCGCCTTCCTTGTCGATCTTGTTGACCGCAACCACGATCGGCACGTCGGCCGCCTGCGCGTGGTTGATCGCTTCCACCGTCTGCGGCATGACGCCGTCGTCGGCGGCGACCACCAGGATCGCGATGTCGGTGGCCTTCGCACCACGGGCACGCATGGCCGTGAAGGCCTCGTGACCGGGGGTGTCGATGAAGGTGACCAGTCGCTCGTTGCCGTCCAGCTCGGTGAGGACCTGGTAGGCGCCGATGTGCTGGGTGATACCGCCGGCCTCGCCCTCGCGGACGGTGGCGTTGCGGATGGTGTCCAGCAGACGGGTCTTGCCGTGGTCGACGTGACCCATGACGGTGACCACCGGGGGACGCTGTTCGAGATCGTCCTCGTCGCCTTCGTCCTCGCCGTAGGTGAGGTCGAACGACTGCGAGCAGCTCGCGGTCCTCGTCCTCCGGGCTGACGACCTGGACGACGTAGTTCATCTCGCCGCCGAGCAGCTCGAGGGTCTCGTCGCCGACGGACTGGGTGGCGGTCACCATCTCGCCGAGGTTGAACAGCGCCTGCACCAGCGAGGCCGGGTTGGCGTCGATCTTCTCGGCGAAGTCCACCAGCGATGCGCCGCGGGCCAGCCGGATGGTCTCGCCGTTGCCGTGCGGCAACCGCACGCCACCGACGACCGGCGCCTGCATGTTCTCGTACTCGGCGCGTTTCGCCCGCTTCGACTTACGACCGCGCTTGGGGGCACCGCCGGGACGACCGAACGCGCCGGCCGCTGCCACCGCGCTGGCCGGCGGCCGACCGCCACCGCCGCCGGGACGGCCGCGGAAGCCGCCAGCAGCCGCTCCACCAGCGCCGGCGCCTGCACCTGCGCCGCCGCCTGCACCGCCGCCGCGGTAGTTTCCACCGCCGCCACCGCCACCGGGACCGCCTGGACGACCACCGCCGCCGGCTCCGGGACGGCGGACCGCCGGCCGGGACGCGGACCGCCACCGGGACGGGGACCGCCACCGGGACGCGCGCCCTGCCGGGCGGGGCGGCATGTTGCCTGGGGTCGCGCCGGGGCGAGGACCGCCGCCGGGACGGGGACCGCCGGGGCCTGCACCGGACGCGGGCCACCGGGACCGGCAGCGGGACGCGGCGCCGGGCGCTCGACGGGCTGCTGAGAAGAGAAGGGGTTGTTGCCGACGCGCGGGGTTCGCGGGGCGGGCTTGGGTGCACCCGGCTTGGGTGCAGCGGGTCCGGGCCGCGGGCCGGGTGTCGGCCGGGCCGACGGCTCGGCCGGCGCAGCAGCCGCAGGCGGCTGTGCCGCTACGGGCGTGGTCGGCGCCGCGGGTGCGGCGGGTGCGGCCGGGGCAGCCGGTGCGGCGGGAGCCACCGGTGCCGGCGGGGCCGTGGGCTGCTGAGCTACCGGAGGCGCGGGCTTCGGGCCCGGGCGCGCGGTCCCGACGGCTTGGCCGCCGACCCGTTGGCCGCCGCTGGGCTGCTGACCTTGTCGCCTGATTTCGGCTCCGCCGAATGACTCACGGAGACGGCGGGCCACGGGGGCCTCCACCGTCGATGACGCTGACTTGACGAATTCGCCCTGCTCACCGAGTCGGGCGAGTACTTCCTTACTGGTGACACCGAGTTCTTTAGCCAACTCGTGCACGCGGGCCTTACCTGCCACTACATCTCCTGTCTAGGAGGCGACAGCGGTGGTAGGCGCCGCGCCTCGGGTTAGCTATGACGCATGGTCATCGGGACTTCACGGTGTGCTCATGTTTTTCGCTTACCTGTTCTCTTGACCGGGTGCGTCGGGCGCTTCCCCAGAAGGGAGACACTCTGACACCGCGGTGATATCCGGTGAACCGGCGATCCGCAACGCTCGTCCGAACGCCCGCCGGCGAACTGCTGCTTGGAGACAGACCGGATCGGGGTGCAGCCAAGCACCCCGCCCCGGAAGTTTTCTCGCTGTGTCAACGGTCAGGACACTGGAGCCGTTCCCAGGTCCGTTCCCATTGTCGACAGCGACCACCCGAAGCAGTTCGACAGCCAGCTCTCGTTTACGACATCCGATGCAGGTCCGAACCGGTCCACCCGAGGGGTCGACGGTGCTTCTCTGCGTCCGAGCCGATGTCTCGCGCTGGATCACAGCTGAGTCTACCGTCACCGCAGCCCAGACAAGAAAACCGGTGCTGAAATCGATCCACCGTGCCGGTCAGTGGCCGTCCACCGCACCTCGCGCGGCGTCCCGACGTGGCGCGTGCCGCTCGGGGTGGCCGGCTGGTCCGCCCGGACCGTCTGCGGCCGCGTCGTCGCTGCGGATGTCGATGCGCCAGCCGGTCAGACGCGCCGCGAGCCGGGCATTCTGCCCTTCCTTGCCGATCGCGAGCGACAGCTGGAAGTCCGGCACGATCACCCGCGCCGCCCGCGCCGCCTCGTCGATCACCGACACCGACACCACTTTGGCCGGCGACAACGCGTTTGCCACGAACCGGGCCGGATCCTCGTCGTAGTCGATGATGTCGATCTTCTCGCCGGACAGCTCGCTCATCACGTTGCGCACGCGCTGTCCCATCGGCCCGATGCAGGCGCCCTTGGCGTTCAGTCCGGGCGCCCTGGTTGTGACGGCGATCTTGGAGCGGTGCCCCGCCTCCCTGGCCACCGCGACGATCTCCACCGACCCGTCGGCGATCTCGGGCACCTCCAGGGAGAACAGCTTGCGCACCAGATTGGGATGCGTTCGCGACAGCGTGATGAGGGGCTCCCTGCGCGCCGCGCGAGACGCCGACGACGTAGCAGCGCAGCCGGTCGCCGTGTTCGTAGCGTTCACCGGGCACCTGCTCGGCGGCGGGGATGACACCTTCGGATCCCTTGGTCTCGCTGCCGATCCGCACCACCACCAGTCCCCGCGCATTCGCGCGGGCATCGCGCTGGATGACGCCGGCCGACGATGTCGCCCTCGCGGGCGGAGAACTCACCGTAGTTCTTCTCGTTCTCGGCGTCACGTAGCCGCTGAAGGATGACCTGTCGCGCGGTGGTCGCCGCGATACGGCCGAAACCCTCAGGGGTGTCATCCCATTCGTGCACCACGTTGCCGTCTTCATCGGTTTGCCTGGCTAGCACTTTGACGACGCCGGTCTTGCGGTCGATGTCGATGCGGGCTTCGGCTTCATGACCTTCGGTGTGCCGATATGCCGTCAGCAGAGCTGATTTGATGGTGTCGACCACAACGTCGACCGTGATTCCCTTGTCCGCTTCGATCGCGTGCAGGGCCGCCATGTCGATGTTCATGCTGAGCTTTCCTCTCCGGAGACGCCTGCCAGCTCCAACTCACGTGCGCTGGGCAACGAAAACTCCACCTGGACAACAGCTTTGGCAATCGCGTCGAGCGCGATTTCGCGGACCACAGGTCCTTTCTTGACCTGCCGCACGACGATGTCGACGCTTCCGTCCCGGACCTGCCCGATGCGACCGGTCAGCACCGACCCGTCCGACAGCGACATCTCGGCCAGGCGTCCCTGGGACCTGCGGTAGTGCTTCTCCGACGTCAGCGGGCGATCCACGCCCGGTGAGGTCACCTCGAGAACGTAGGGGGCGGAGTCCAGTTCGTCGAGCAGCTCCGAGGCCGTCCTGGACAACTCCGCGACGGCGTCGAGGTCCAGCCCGTTGTCGCCGTCGGCGACCACCGCGATGCGCGGTGGACGGGTAGCGGTGTCGATCACCACATCTTCGATGTCGTATCCGGCGCGCGCGAACTCCCCACCGAGCAGTTCGATTACCTGTTGTTTCGACGGTAATCCCGCAGACCGCTCCGCCACGGCGAGCTCCTCGTCTTGAGTTGTCCGGACACGTTGCGCGCAGGGAGGCCTCCTGCGAATCCGTTCACCCACGATACGCCAGCGCCAGACGGCCAAATGACGAAAGCCCGCACCACAGACGGCCGGCGGAGAACTCGGCTCCGCGCCCGCCGGTACCAGGGTGGCAGGATGTTGCACGTGCCGAGCCGACCGCCGACCGTCAGCCGTCGACGCGTACTTGCCGGCGCAGCTGCGCTGGCAGCGCTCGGAGTCACCGCAGCGGCCTGCGGCACCCCGCCCCCTCCGCCTGACCTCGACGATCTCACCACCGCGCTGGACCGGGCCCGTTCCGACAGCCGGCTGGCCACCGATGTCGCTGCGACGTCCAAGGGCACGCTCGTCGACGTGCTTGCCGACATCGCGGCGCAGCGATCGGCACACGCCGAGGCACTCGCCGAGGAGATCGTGCGCCTGACCGGCCACGCCGCTCCGACCACGACGTCCGCGACATCCGCGCCTTCTCTCACCACGACCTCGACCCCGGCGGCCGCCACTTCTCCGCCAGCGCCGACGGCTGACGACGTGATCGGGGCGTTGCGTACGTCGGCCGACAGCGCCGGGCAGGCCGCCGGCGCTCTTTCCGGCTACCGTGCCGGTTTGCTCGCATCCATCGCCGCGTCGTGCACCGCGGCCTACACCGTCGCGCTGGCTTCGGGAGACCCGCAGTGACGTCACCTTCGCCGCCACCCACCAGCGGCATGCCGAGCCGGCCCGACGACGCGGCCGCAGGCGCACTGTTCGATGCGATCGCAACCGAGCACGCCACGATCTACGGGTACGGGCTGGTGTCGGCGCACTCCGCCCCCGAGGTCAACTACCTGGTGTCTGATGCGATGGCCGAGCACCGGGTGCGGCGCGAGGCTGCCATCGCCCTGCTCGTCGAGCAAGGCGCCGACGCTCCGCTACCCGAGGCGGGATACCAGCTGCCGTTGGAGGTCGACACGCCGGCCGACGCGACCAACCTCGCGGTCGGCATGGAAGAGGACGCGGCGGTCGCATGGCGCGCCGTCGTCGAGCAGGCCGCCGATCAGACCGTGCGGGCGTTCGGGGTCACGGCCCTCTCGGAATGCACCGTCACCGCCGCGCGGTGGCGCAGCGTCCGCGGCGACACCGCCGTGACCGTCGCGTTCCCCGGTGGCACCGAATAGCGGCCGTCAACCCGTCGCCGCAATCGCGGCGCTGATCGCAGCTGCTGCACCGGCTGCCGGGACCTCCTGCTTTTCTCCGCTGATGCGGTCGCGCAACTCGACCACACCGTCAGCCCAGCCGCGCCCGACGACGACGATCCATGGCACGCCGAGCAGCTCGGCGTCCTTGAACTTCACCCCGGGCGAAGCCTTCCGGTCGTCGAACAGCACCTCGACGCCGAGCCGGTCGAGCTCGGCAACCAACTCGGTGGCACCGGTACGGGCGTCATCGTCCTTGTTGGCGATGACGACGTGCACATCAAAGGGTGCGACGGCGCTTGGCCAGCGCAGCCCGAGCTCGTCGTGGTGTTGCTCGGCGATCACCGCGACCAGCCGCGACACCCCGATCCCGTAGCTGCCCATGGTGAGTCGCACGGGCTTGCCGTTCTCAGCGAGCACGTCGGCGGTGAAGGCGTCAGCGTACTTGCGGCCCAGTTGGAAGACGTGGCCGATCTCGATGCCGCGGGCAGCCACCAGCGGCCCGGCACCGTCCGGTGACGGGTCGCCTTCGCGAACCTCGGCGGCCTCGATGGTGCCGTCGGGGGTGAAGTCGCGGCCGGCGACGAGGCCGACGACGTGTTTACCCAGCTCGTCGGCTCCGGTGATCCAGGCCGTGCCGTCCACGATCCTGGGATCGACCAGGTAGCGAACACCGTTGGCCAGCAAGCCTTTCGGGCCGATGTAGCCCTTCACCAGGAACGGGTACTTGGCGAAATCCGAGTCGTCGGCCATTGCGTACTCGGCTGGTTCCAGCGCGGCGCCGAGGCGTTTCTCGTCGACTTCACGGTCACCCGGCACGCCGACCGCGAGCAATTCCCATTCACCGCCCGGTTCGCGAACCTTGAGCAGCACGTTCTTCAACGTGTCGGCCGCGGTGACGGTGCGGCCGAGGTCTGCGCCGTTGGCCCAGTCGACCAGCGTGGCGATGGTCGGGGTGTCCGGAGTGCCATGTACTTTCGCCTCGGGCAGCCCGTCGAACGGGATCGGTTCGGGCGCGGCGGTGACGACGGCCTCGACGTTGGCGGCATAGCCGGACTGCACACAGCGCACGTAGGTGTCCTCACCCACCTCGCTCTCGGCAAGGAACTCCTCTGAGGCACTGCCGCCCATCGCACCCGAGACCGCCGAGACGATCACGTAACGCACCGCAAGCCGCTCGAAGATCCGCTGATAAGCCTCCCGGTGTGCGTGGTAGGCGTTCTTCAGCCCGTCGTCGTCGACGTCGAACGAATACGAGTCCTTCATGATGAACTCGCGGCCCCGCAGGATCCCGGCACGCGGGCGCGCCTCGTCGCGGTACTTCGTCTGGATCTGGTACAGCCGCAGCGGGAAGTCCTTGTACGACGAGTACTCGCCCTTCACGGTCAGCGTGAACAGCTCTTCGTGCGTGGGGCCCAGCATGTAGTCGTTGTCGCGGCGGTCCTTCAGCCGGAAGACACTGTCGCCGTACTCCGTCCACCGGTTGGACGTCTCGTACGGAGCCCGCGGGACGAGGGCGGGGAGCAGGATCTCCTGTCCCCCAATCGCATTCATCTCCGCGCGGACAACGGCCTCGACCTTGCGCAACACCTTGAGCCCCAGCGGCAGCCAGCTGTACAACCCGGGGCCGACCGGCCGGACGTAGCCGGCCCGGATGAGCAGCTTGTGGCTCGGCACTTCGGCGTCGGCCGGGTCATCGCGCAGTGTGCGCAGGAAGAACTCGGACATGCGGGTGATCACAGCGGACAACCTTACTGACTCCGTTCTGCCCGCCAGTAGCTGCGCTCCTACCCCGCCGGAACCCAGCTACAGTTCGCCCGCTTCCACAGCCTCCCGGGTCTCCCGGGCCCGGGCGACATCCCGGGCGGAGAACCCGATGAACAGCGCGGCGACACCCACCAGCAAAGCGATCGCGGCCACCCACAGCAGTGAATAGGTGTAGCCGTAGCCCAGCGCGTCGAGCTGCGCGGGGTTCATGTCCTTCACCGGCCCGGTGGTCCCGCCCAGATACAACGTGCGGGAGGTCTGGACGGCCTGGATGACGACGAGCACCAGCGGACCGCCGAGGTTGAATACCATCAGCGCCACCGAGGACACCGGACCGATGTCGCGCGGCGACACATTTGCCAGCAGGCACAACGGAAGGATCACCGAGATCACGCCGATGCCGAGCCCACCGACGACGACCGGCAGGAACAGATCAGGGAAGTAAGGAATCGAGCGGTCGAGCGTCGACCCGTAGAGCATCGCGACCAGCACCAGCAGACCGCCGCCCAGAATCACCCAGCGGGGCGCGATCCGCGGCGCGAGGTGCGCGGCCAGCACGTTGCCCGCCACGAATGCGGCCGCGAACGGCATGAAGCTGACCCCGGCGCGCAGCGGTGAATAGCCGAGCACATCCTGCACCAGCAAGCCGATCATCACCGACAAGGTCAGCATCACGCCACCGGCCATGAAGTACGCCACGAACGACGCCACCCGGTTTCGGTTGTCGAACACGGAGAGCGGCACCAGCGGGTTGTCGGCGCCACGCTCGTCGATCAGGAATGCGATGAAGAACACCGCGGCCGCCACACCCGCGCCGATCACCCACGGATCTGCCCAGCCTCGTGGGGGGCCCTGGGTGAACACCAGAACCGCAGAGGTACACGCCAGAGTGGCCAGCAGCGCACCGGTGATGTCCAGCTTGACGCGTTCGTGCCGGGTCTCGGCCAGGCTGGTGACCGCGATCCAGACGATGATGATGCCGACCGGCACGTTGACCAGGAACGCCAGCCGCCAGGACACCCCGGTCAGTGCGCCGCCCAGGATCAGGCCGAGGACGGATCCGAGTCCCTGCATGGCCGCCGATACCGCCAGGGCGCGGTTGCGTGCCTGGCCGACGGCGTAGGTGGTCGCGATGAGCGCCAGACCCGTCGGTGCGGCTATCGCCGCGCCGACGCCCTGTACCGCACGCGCGACGATCAACGTGACCTCGTCGCTGGTCAGCCCGCAGACCAGCGAGGCAATCGTGAAGATGCCGACCCCGGACAGAAATGCGCGTTTGTGTCCGACTGCGTCACCGATGCGCCCGCCGAGCAGCAGCAGGCCGCCGAAAGTCAGCACGTACGCGGTGATGACCCAGCTCTTGCCTGCGTCGGAGAGGTCCAGTTCGGCCTGCATCCGCGGCAGCGCGACGATCACGATCGTGCCGTCGAGCGTGGACATCAGCTGCATGCCGGTGATCGCGATGATCGCGATGCCCAGCACGGACTTCGACAGCGGCGTCGCCTCGCGTTCAGACGACCCGGAATGCATGCTGAGCCAGCCTACCCAGGGCGGTGGAAGCTAAAGCTCTCGTCGGCCCGATGTCGAGCTAAAGCTCTCGTCGGCCCGATGTCGAGCTAAAGCTCTCCGGCGTCGATCGCTTCCTTGACTTCCTGCGCGTGCGCCACCTGCTCGGCGGTGTACCCGATGAACAGCGCGGCGCCGCCGACGATGACCGCGACGGCGGCCACCCAAAGCAGGCCATAGGAGTAGCCCTGGTCCAGCGCGTGCAGTTGGGGGGCGTTCATGTTGCTGACCGGGCCCGTGGTGCCGCCCAGATACAGCGTGCGCGACGTGATCACGGCCTGGATGATCGCCAGCACGACCGGACCGCCGAGGTTCTGCATCATCAGCGCAATGGCCGACACCGGTCCGATCTGATCGAAGCCGACACCAGCGATGGCCGACACGGTCAGCGGCACGACGATCATGCCGATGCCGAAGCCGCCGATGGTGATCGGCAGAACGAGGTTCGGAAAGTACGGTATGCCGGCGTCCAGCGTGGAGCCGTAGATCATCGCGGCAAGAACCAGCACACCGCCGCCGATCACCAGGATGCGAGGCGGATATTTCGACACCAGCGCGGAGGACAGACCGAGGCCGACGCCCAGCGCGATGACGAACGGAATGAAACCGATGCCCGCCTTGAGCGCGCTGTAGCCCAGGATGTCCTGCACGTACAGTCCGATGGTCACGGTCAGCGTGAACATCACGCCGCCGGCCAGGAAGATCGCCGCGAACGTGGCCACGCGGTTGCGGTCGTGGAACAGCTCGAACGGGACGACAGGGTTCTCCGCCGAGCGCTCGACCCACAGGAAGGCGATGAAGGCGGCGATCGCGGCAGCACCCGATCCGAGGGTGATCGGCGAGACCCAGCCCGCTTCCGGCCCTATCGAGAAGGCGAACACCGCCGCCGTGCAGCCCAGTGTGGCGAGGATGGCCCCGGTGGCATCCAGCTTCAACCGCTCGCGGTGCGTTTCGCGCAGTGTCCTGCGGGCCAGGTGGATCATCAATAGCCCGATCGGGACGTTGATCAGGAACGCCCAGCGCCACGAGACCTCGGTCAGCGCGCCGCCGACGATAAGACCCAGGACCGATCCGATACCCGTCATCGCCGCGAAGATCGCGGTTGCGGCGTTGCGCGCGGGTCCCTTGGGAAATGTCGTGGCGATCAGCGCGAGCGCGGTCGGCGACGCGATCGCCGCGCCGACACCCTGTAGCAGGCGGGCGGTGACCAGAGTCGCCTCGCTCCAGGCGAGACCGCACAGAACAGAAGCGATGGTGAACAGCGCGACGCCGACGATGAAGGTGCGCTTGCGCCCGATGACATCGCCGAGGCGTCCACCGAGCAGCATCAGGCCGCCGAACGTCAGCACATAGGCGGTGATGACCCAGCTACGACCCGCATCGGAAAGGCTGAGCTCGTCCTGGATCTTCGGCAGCGCCACGATCGCGACAGTGCTGTCCATCGTGGCCAGCAGTTGCATACCGCCGATCGCGACCACCGCCGCGATGAAGCGCCGCGACGGCATCCACGCCGGCGTCCTGCTCGATCGGGCCGCGTCCCCTCCGCGGCCGCCTCCAGAACCACCCAATCCAGGGATCCGAGCGGGCAGGACTCTATCCGAAGCTCGGTCCGAGCCTCGATTTTCCCTGCGTTCAGCATCACGGTGGATGGCGGCACGCTCCGCATCGTTGAGAGCCGTCATGACGAGTTACCTTACAGTACTCTTAAGAATCCTTTAAGGGCCGAAGCCCGCCACTACTCCGATCACGATGATCGCCGGGGGCCGGATACCGTCGGACCGGACCCGCTCAGGCGCATCTGCGAGCGTCGTCCGCAAAGTCCGCTGGGAAGACGTAGTGCCGTGCTGAACTATCAGGACCGGCGTATCCGCAGGTCGACCGCCCTCAAGTAGCACCTTGACGAAAAGCTCGATGCGTTCGACCGCCATCAGCAACACGATTGTGCCGTTCATCGCGGCGAGGGCATCCCAATTCACTAACGATTCGGGATGGTCCGGCGCCAAGTGGCCGCTGACCACGACGAATTCATGGGTAAGACCGCGATGGGTGACGGGGACGCCGGCGAGCGCAGGGACCGCTATGGCGCTGGTCACACCAGGCACGACTGTCACAGGAATCCCGGCGTCGGCACACGCGATGACCTCTTCGTATCCGCGTGCGAACACGAACGGGTCGCCACCCTTGAGCCGGACGACGAACTTACCTTCCTTGGCCCTCGCGATGAGCACGTCGTTGATGGCGTCCTGCGCCATCGCCCGGCCGTAGGGGATCTTCGCGGCGTCGATCACCTCGACGTCCGGCGAGAGCTCGGCGAGCAGTTCCTGCGGGGCGAGCCGGTCGGCGACGACCACATCGGCATGAGCCAGCAGTCGGCGCCCCCGCACGGTGACCAGTTCCGGGTCCCCTGGCCCCCCGCCCACCAGCGCGACGGTGCCCTTCGTGACCCCGGGCGTCTCCGAGCTGTCCCTGGCGATGAGGCCCTGCTGCAGGGCATCGCGGATCGCCGTCCGAATGCCCGCGGAGCGTCGGTGCTCACCGCCCGCCAGCACGCCGACCGAGAGGCCCTCATAGTCGAAGGAGGCCGGGGTGACGGCCGTCCCTTCGATCGCCACGTCGGCGCGCACGCAGAAGATATGTCGGCTATCGGCTTCTGCGACGATCGCCGCGTTGACGTCCGCATCGTCGGTGGCGGCGATCGCGTACCAGGCAGCCTCGAGGTCGCCGTCGCGAAACTCGCGCATGATCAAGGTGATTCCATCGATGGCCTCGACGGCAGGGGTTGCGACCTTGGCGATGACGTGGACGTCGGCCCCGCTGGCGACCAACAGCGGCAGGCGCCGCTGGGCGACCGTCCCGCCGCCCACCACGACGACCTTCTTGCCCGCCAGGCGCAGCCCCACCAGATAGGCGTTCTCGGTCTCAGAACTCACATTGCTCTCCCGCTGGCCTCCGGCGGGGCGGTACCCCCACGCGTGCGCACCACCCGGCGAGCTTAAAGGTTGCGGCGGAGGCGACGAAGCGCGCGATCGCCTCAGGATGCGCCGCGGGATGGGTGTGCAGGTAACCCGCGTGCACCCCGCCGAGCACTGCACCGTCCTCGACGACCTGCCCGGCCCGGCCGATGTACTGCCAGGCCGCCTTCCGTTGATCAGCGAATTGCACTGTGGTGCGGTGGAATTCGTGCCCGACAACCCGGTCACCGACGACGTGCAGCGAGGAATCGGCCACCGCCACCGCATCGCGGTACCCGAGAGTGAGGGTCTGGGTGAACGATGCCGACCCCGCGAGCACGCCGCACATCGGGTGCCCGTCGAGGTCGTCGACCAGATAGGTCAGTCCCGCGCACTCGGCGTGCACCGGCGCACCGCGGGACGCCAGCGACCTGATCTGTTCGCGGACCACGTCGTTGGCCGACAGCTCGGTGCCGAACTCCTCGGGGAACCCACCCGGCAGCACCAGAGCGGCGGCCGATGACGGCAGTTGATCGCACAGCGGGTCGAAGTCCACCACCTCGGCGCCTGCGGCGCACAGGAGCTCGCGGTGTTCGGCGTAACCGAACGTGAACGCCTTGCCCGCCGCCAGCGCCACGGTCACCGGTCCGGTCGGTGACGCGACCGGTGCCGGCGTCCACGGCGAGCACGCGACGCGGCTCGAAGCCACCGAGACCACGGCATCCAGATCGACGTGACGCGCCACCAGCTCCGTCATGGCCTCGACCGCGGCGGTCGCCCGCCGCCCGTGTTCCACAGCAGTCACCAGGCCGAGATGCCGCGACGGCACCGCGAGTTCGTCGGCCCTCGGAATCGATCCGAGCACCTGGACCCCCGCCTGCTCGCACGCCTGGCGCAGTACGTCGTCGTGGCGGGCGGAGCCGACGCGGTTGAGAATCACCCCGGCGAGACGCACGGTGTGGTCGAACGTCGCGAATCCGTGCAGCAGCGCTGCGACGCTGTGGCTTTGGCCGCGCGCATCGACGACGAGGACGACCGGAGCGGCCAGCAGGGCGGCCACGTGCGCGGTCGAGCCGCGCGGGGTACCGGTCATCGCGTCGCCGATCCGGCCGTCGAACAGGCCCATCACACCCTCGACGACGGAGATGTCGGCGTCGGCGCTGCCGTGCCGGTAAAGCGGGCCGATCAGCGGCTCCCCCACCAACACCGGGTCGAGGTTGCGGCCGGGCCGGGCCGAGGCCAGCGAGTGGTAACCGGGATCGATGAAGTCCGGGCCGACCTTGAACGGTGCCACCCGGTGACCGGCTTGGCGGAGTGCACCCATCAGCCCCGTGGCGACCGTGGTCTTTCCGCTGCCCGACGCAGGCGCCGCGATCACCACCGCGGGGGTACTCATCCGTTCCTCCGCGAGCGTGCGTGTCTGCGGGCAACACGCCGCGGAATTGTCGGACTTTGCGCACGCTCGCTGGTCAAGGAAGCGCTCACCACTCGATCCCCTTCTGGCCCTTACGGCCCGCGTCCATCGGATGCTTGATCTTGGTCATCTCGGTGACCAGATCGGCGGCATCCAGCAGCGCGGGCGGCGCGTCGCGCCCCGTGATCACCACATGCTGGGTGCCCGGCCGCGCGCGGAGGACCTCGACGACCTCGTCCACGTCCACCCATCCCCACTTCAGCGGATACGTGAACTCGTCGAGAACATAGAAGTCGTGCCGCTCCTGGGCCAGCCTGCGGGAGATCTCGGCCCACCCGTCGGCCGCCGCTGCGGCATGGTCGATCTCGTTGCCCGCCTTGCGAGTCCACGACCAACCCGAGCCCATCTTGTGCCACTCGACGGGACCACCGATGCCACGCTCATCGTGCACGCGGCCCAGTTCGCGCAGTGCGGATTCCTCGCCGACCTTCCACTTCGCGCTCTTGACGAACTGGAACACGGCCACACTGAAGCCCTGGTTCCAGGCGCGCAGCGCCATCCCGAACGCGGCGGTGGACTTGCCCTTGCCCGGGCCGGTGTGCACCGCCAGCAGCGGGGCATTGCGCCGCACCCGGGTGGTCAACCCGTCGTCGGGAACAGTCAGCGGCTGACCCTGAGGCATCGCTTCACCCTTCTCACGCGGCGCCCCGGTCGGCCTGCGCCTTCACCAGGGCGGTCAGATTGTCGGACCGCAGCCCGTCCAGCCGCACCGCGGGCGCACCCAGGTGACGCGCCAGATCCTCAGCCAAACCGAGTCGTATATAAGAAGTTTCACAATCCACGACGACCGCGGCGGCGCCCTCGGCCACCAACCGGGCTGCTGCCGAACGGGTCCTGCCGAGAGGGTCGGGTCCGCCGGTGGCGCGACCGTCGGTCAGCACCACGACGAGGCTGCGACGCGCCCTATCCCTGGCCCGCTCACGCACCACCATGTCCCGCGCGGCCAGAATGCCTTGCGCCAGCGGCGTTCTGCCTCCGGTCTCGAAGCGGGCCAGGCGGCGGCTGGCGATGTACACCGACGAGGTCGGTGGAAGCAGCACCCGGGCGTCCTGCTGCCGGAAGGTGATGACCGCGACCTTGTCCCGTCGCTGATAGGCGTCACGCAGAAGCGACAGCGTCGCCCCACTGACCGCCGACATCCGGTCACGCGCAGCCATCGATCCCGAGGCATCGACGACGAAGATCACCAGGTTGCCCTCCCGGCCCTCCCGTACCGCGCGCCGCACGTCGTCGGGCACGGGGCGCATCGGGCCCGGCCCGGCCTGCCGCGCGGCCGCCGCGAGCAGCGTTGCGAACACATGCATTCCGTGGCCGGTGTCGGGCTCCGACGTCGCCGAGATGACGGTGCCGGTCCGGTTTCGGGCGCGCGACCGTCGGCCTGGCGCACCTTCGCCGACACCGGGCACGACGAGCGCCCTGGTCTTGAACGTCGCCGCAGGCGCTGCGCTCTGGCGGGTGGGGCCGGACGAATTCTGTTGCGGTGCATGGTCCGATGCCGAGTCCTGCGGATCTGAGATGCCACCGCCCGGCGGATCCGGCTCCGGTTCGGGCTTCTGCGCCTGTTCCGCCGAATCACCCGCCTGCTCCATGGCCTCGTCGAGCCGGTCGGGGTCGAGTCCAGGATCGTCGAACGGATCGCGGCGGCGACGGTGCGGCAGCGCGAGCTCGGCCGCCACCCGGATGTCGTCTTCCTCGACGGTCGATCCACCTCGCCACGCGGCGTGCGCCACGGCAGTGCGGGCCACCACCAGATCGGCTCTCATCCCATCGACATCGAACGCGGCACACAGCGCGGCGATTCGCCGTAACTCCTTGTCGGGCAACACGACATCGGGCAACACCGCTCGCGCGTCGGCGATCCGCGCAGCCAGTACGGCGTCCGCGTCGGCGTAGCATCCGGCGAACGCAACGGGGTCGGCCTCGTACGCCAGCCGGGCACGGATGACGTCGGCGCGCACGTCGACGTCGCGAGAGGCCGCCACGTCGACGGTCAGCCCGAATCGGTCGAGCAACTGCGGGCGCAGTTCGCCCTCTTCGGGATTCATCGTGCCGATCAGCACGAATCGCGCGTCATGGCTGTGCGAAACGCCGTCGCGCTCGATGTGCACCCGGCCCATCGCAGCGGCGTCGAGCAGCACGTCGACGAGGTGGTCGTGCAGCAGGTTGACCTCGTCGACATAAAGCACGCCGCGGTGTGCGCGCGCCAGCAGGCCGGGTGAGAACGCATGCTCCCCGTCGCGCAGCACTTTCTGCAGGTCCAGCGATCCGACGACGCGGTCCTCGGTGGCGCCGATCGGCAGCTCGACCAGCTGCCCGCCGTCGTCGCCTGCGGCCCTGAACGCCTCGGACAGAACGCGAGCCAGGCCGCGCACCGCAGTCGACTTCGCGGTGCCTTTCTCGCCGCGGATCAGCACTCCCCCGATGTCGGGCCGCACCGCGCACAGCACCAGCGCCAGCCGCAACCGATCGTGCCCGACGACCGCGCTGAACGGATAGATCGGCACCGGCGAGTCGACCGTCACGGCTTCACCATCGCGACGTGCGGGATGCCGTCGTCGAGGAATTCGTCGCCGTCGCGGACAAAACCGTGTCGGCAGTACATCTCCTCGAGGTAGGTCTGGGCATCGATGTGGCAGGGGTAGTCACCGACCTCGGCAAGTGCCGCCTGCAACAGCCTGGCAGTGTGCCCGTGCCCGCGGTCGTCGCGTTTGGTGCACACCCGCCCGATCCGGAAGGCCTTGTGCCCGCCGGGATGCTCCTCCATCAGTCGCAGCGTGGAAATGACTTCTCCCTCAGGGTTTTCCAGCCAGAAATGGCGTGTCTCTGCGAGTAGGTCACGTCCATCCAGTTCGGGGTAGGGGGTGGCCTGTTCCACGACGAACACCTCGACGCGCAGCTTGAGCAGCTCGTAGAGGGTTGCGGCGTCCAGGTCCTTGGCCCAGCTGCGGCGCAGCGCCACTGTCATCCGGCAGTCCCCGTCAAACGGTCGCCGCCGTCGCCGAATGCTCCGTGCCTGCAGTCGATTCGCCGTCCGTCTTGGCGGGCACGCCGCTGGCCGGCTTGTCCAGCTTGAGCACCTTGGTGCCGCGCGCCCACACTTCTTCGAAAAGCTTCGGCTCGTTGGACAATTCGATGCCCAACGACGGGACCATCTCTTTGAGTTTGGGCTGCCAGTCCTGGTAGCGGTCGGGGAAGCAACGCTTCATCACGTCGAACATCGCAGGCACCGCGGTCGAGGCGCCCGGTGACGCGCCGAGCAGGCCGGCGATGGAGCCGTCGGCAGCCGAGAGCACGGTGGTGCCGAACTCCAGCACGCCACCCTTGCCCTTCGCCTTGCGGATCACCTGGACGCGCTGTCCGGCGATGTCGACTTCCCAATCGGAATCCTTTGCGCTGGGTGCGAATTCCCGAAGACTCTCCACCCTGGCGGGCTCGCTGAGGAGCAGCTGCCCGATCAGGTATTTCAGCAAGCCCATCTCGGTGAGCCCCACGCCCAGCATCGACACCAGGTTGTCGGGCCGGACCGAGAACGGCAGATCGGTGACCTTGCCCTGCTTGAGGAACTTCGGCGACCAGCCCGCGAACGGGCCGAACAGCAGCCATGACTTGTCGTTGATGACGCGGGTGTCCAGGTGCGGCACCGACATCGGCGGGGCGCCCAGCGGAGGCAGGCCGTACACCTTGGCCTGGTGTCGCGGCCGTCAGCGCCGGGTTGCCGCTGCGCAGCCACTGGCCGCCCACCGGGAAGCCGCCGAAGCCCTTCGCTTCCTGGATGCCCGCCTTCTGCAGCAGCGGCAGCGCGCCGCCGCCTGCGCCGACGAAGACGAACTTGGCCGCGAATGTGCGCTTCTGGCCGGTGCGCCGGTTGACGACCTTCACCGTCCACGAACCGTCGGAATTCTGGCTCAGGTTGCGCACGTCGTGACCGAACAGCGTGGCCATGCCCTGCTTCGCACCGAAACCGATCAACTGGCGCGACAGCGAACCGAAGTCGACGTCCGTGCCTTCCTGGGTCCAGTTCAGGCCCACCGGATCGGAGAAGTCGCGCTTCTCGGCCATGAACGGCAGCCGGCGGGCGAACTCGTCGCTGTCGTCGATGAACTCCATCGTCCCGAACAGCGGGTTGCTGACGAGTGCCGCGTGGCGCCGCTTGAGGTAGTCGACGTTGTCGGCGCCCTGCACAAAGCTGACGTGCGGGATCGGGTTGAGGAAGCTGCGGACGTCGGGCAGTACCCCGTTCTCGACGGCATAGGTCCAGAACTGCCGCGACACCTGGAACTGCTCGTTGACGTTCACCGCCTTGGCGGTGTCGATCGAGCCGTCGGGCCGCGCAGGCGTGTAGTTCAGCTCGCAGAGGGCCGAATGGCCCGTCCCTGCGTTGTTCCACGGGTCGCTGCTCTCGGCGGCCGCGCCGTCGAGTCGCTCGACCAACGTCATCGACCAGCTCGGCTCCAACAAGCGCAGCAACGCGCTGAGCGTGGCGCTCATGATGCCGGCACCGACCAGCAGGACGTCGGTCTTCTCTGGTTCTGACACCTTTTCCTGGGTCCTTCGTGGTTGCGGCCCGTTGCACACGGCTTACCGGTGTTCAGGTTATCCCGACCGGCCCGGCCACAATGTGGCGACCGCGCCCAGACCGCTCCGCGACGTCGTCGCGCCATTAGGCTGGCATTCGTGTCTGGATGGGATCCCGACGTGCTGCCCGGATACTGGCAGCGCACGTTCGCCCTCGGTCCCGATCCCGACGGCGAAGGCCAGTTGGAGGCGACGCTGGTGCGTCGCGGTGAGCCCGACCCGTCGGCGCGCCACGCGGTGCTGATGGTGCACGGGTATCTCCGACTACTTCTTCAACACCGAGCTGGCGGACCACTTCGCCGCCCGCGGGTTCGCGTTCTATGCACTGGACCTGCATAAATGTGGACGTTCGCACCGTGAAGGCCAGACCCCGCACTTCACCACCGACCTCGCCCGCTATGACATCGAGCTGGAGCGTGCGCTCGAGGTCATCGCGGCGGTGAGCCCGGCGCGAGTACTGGTCTACGGGTCACTCGGCGGGCGGGTTGGTGGTGTCGCTGTGGCTGGACCGGCTACGCGCGCGGCGAGCCACCGCGGCCAAGGGCGTCGCCGGGCTCGTCCTCAACAGTCCGTGGCTTGATCTGCACGGGCATGCGATCCTGCGCACACCGCCGACCTCGGCGGCGATCATGGCCATGCGCCGGTTACGCAAGCACTTGGTGTTGCGACGTCCGTCGACCGAGGGCGGCTACGGCACGACGCTGCATCGCGACTTCTTCGGTGACTTCGACTACAACCTGGACTGGAAGCCGGTCGGCGGCTTTCCGGTCACCTTCGGCTGGATCCACGCGATCAGGCGCGGGCAGGCGAAGCTGCACCGCGGCCTGGACGTCGGTGTGCCCAATCTCATCCTTCGTTCGGACCACAGCGTGCGCGAGGTCCCCGATCCGGAACTCATCCAGCGCGGGGACGCCGTGCTCGACGTCGCGCAGATCGCGCGCTGGGCGGGCTGCATCGGCAACCGGACGACGGTGGTGCCGATCACCGACGCCAAGCACGACGTATTCCTGTCGCTGCCGGGGCCCCGAGGTGAGGCCTACGCCGAGCTGGACCGCTGGCTGGACCGCTACCTGGCCGACACGGCGTCGAATCCAACCCCCTCTGACGAAAGCGCAGGCCATGGCTGACTTCGACATCGCGATCATCGGTACGGGCTCGGGCAACTCGATCCTCGACGAACGCTACGTGGACAAGCGCGTGGCGATCTGCGAGAAGGGCGTCTTCGGCGGTACCTGCCTCAACGTCGGCTGCATCCCGACGAAGATGTTCGTCTACGCCGCCGGGGTGGCTCAACAGATCCGCGAGTCGAGCCGATTCGGCGTCGACGGTCATATCGACGGGGTGCGGTGGCCGGACATCGTGTCGAGGGTGTTCGGCCGGATCGACCCGCTGGCCAGCGGCGGCGAACAGTACCGGCGCTCCTCGCCCAACGTCGAGGTCTTCGCCAGCCACACCCGGTTCGCCGGTGCGGACGAGGGCGACGGCTACCGGCTGCGCACCGACGACGGCGACGAGTTCACCGCGGATCAGGTGGTCATCGCCGCCGGTGCGAGGGCGACGGTGCCGCCGGCGATCCTCGACTGCGGCGTGGCCTATCACACCAGCGACACGATCATGCGGATCTCCGATCTGCCCGAGCACCTGGTCATCGTCGGCGGCGGTTTCGTGGCCGCGGAGTTCGCCCACGTCTTCTCGTCGCTCGGGACGCGCGTGACGATCGTGCTGCGCGGCTCGACCATGCTGACCCACTGCGACGACACGCTGTGCGAGCGCTTCACCGACATCGCGGGCAAGAAATGGGAGATCCGCAGCCGTCGCAACATCGTGAAGGGCAGCTCAGACGAGTCCGGCGTGACCTTGCACCTCGATGACGGCTCCACGCTGCACGCCGACACGCTGCTCGTCGCCACCGGCCGCGTCCCCAACGGCGACCAACTCGACGCGCACCTGGCTGGCGTCAAGGTCGAGGACGGACTGGTCAAGGTCGACGAATTCCAGCGCACCACAGCGCGAAACGTCTTCTCCCTTGGCGATGTCAGCTCGCCGTATCAGCTCAAGCACGTCGCCAACCACGAGGCGCGGGTGGTCAAGCACAATCTGCTGCAGGACTGGGACGACACCGACAACCTGATGCCCGCCAACCACCGCAACGTGCCGTCGGCGGTGTTCACCGAACCACAGATCGCTTCGGTCGGGCTGACCGAAAACGAGGCCCGCGCCGCCGGCTATCGCATCCGCTCCAAGGTCCAGGACTACAGCGACGTCGCATACGGCTGGGCGATGGAGGACGCCACCGGCTTCGCCAAGCTGATCGTCGACGACGACACGGGATTGCTTCTCGGCGCGCACATCATGGGCCACCAGGCCTCCTCGATCATTCAGCCGATCATCCAGGCGATGGCGTTCGACGTGCCCGCGCAGGACATGGCGCGGGGCCAGTACTGGATTCACCCGGCGCTGCCCGAGGTGATCGAGAACGCGCTGTTGGCGCTGTGCGGGGAGCCGCCGTGGCCGCCGTCTCGGCGGCACTAGACCCCTTCGCCGACGACGAATCCCCATGGCAGCTCGAGGCGGTGCGCGGCAAGCAGTTCGGTGTCGGCGAGCACGTCGTCGATCGCCCCGTCGGCGACGATGACGCCGCCGTCCATCACGATCGCCCGATCGCAGAGCTGCGCGGCGTAGGGCAGATCGTGTGTGACGATCAGCATCGTCGCGGCCAGACCTGACAACGTCTCGGCGAGCTCCCTGCGGGCGACCGGGTCGAGGTTGGCCGACGGTTCGTCGAGAACGAGCACTTCGGGTTCGCACGCCAGCACGGTGGCCAGCGCGGCCCGGCGCCGCTGCCCGCCCGACATGTGGGCGGGGCTGCGCGCGGCCAGGTCGGTCATCGACACGACCTCGAGGGCACGCGCCACCCTGGCATCCAGCTCGGCGCCCCGGATGCCGAAGTTGGCGGGCCCGAAGGCGACGTCCTGCGCCAGCGTCGGCATGAACAACTGGTCGTCGGGGTCCTGGAACACCAGCCCGACCCTGCGCCGGATGTCACGAAGGGTGTTGCGCGACAGCGTGATTCCGCTGATCTCCACCGTGCCGTCGGATGCGCTCAACACGCCGTTGAGGTGCAGCATCAGCGTGGTCTTGCCTGCCCCGTTGGGCCCGAGCAGGGCGACGCGCTCGCCGGGCGCGACATCGAGATCGATACCGCCGAGCGCCGGATGCCCACCCGGGTACGCATACCGCAGACCCCTGACCCGGACCGCCGGCTGGTTCACCTCAGCACCCATGCACTCATCGCCACCATCATCGCAGCCGCCGCGGGAAGCAACGCCACCGTCCACTGCCGCGGCGTCGCGGCCGCGACGCACCCGGCGCCGACGGCCAGCGGCGGTACCCGCCCGTCGAAACCGCGCGACAGCATCGCCAGATAGACCCGCTCCCCGCGCTCGTACGAGCGCAGGAACAGGGTGCCGACACTTCTCGCCGTCGCACCGATCTGATGCAGCATCCGCGGCGAGTCGCCGCGAGAGATCCGCGCCATCCGCATCCGGCGGGCTTCGGCGGTGAGCACATCGATGTAGCGGATCATCAGCGTCAGCACCGACACGATCACCGCGGGAACCCGCAGCCTGCTCAGCGCGACCGGTAGCTCCCGCGCGGTGGTGGTGGCGGCGACGGTCAGCGAGGCGGCGACGCCGAGCGAGCCCTTGACGACGATGCCCCACGCCGCATACAGGCCCGCGACCGACAGCTGCAGTTCCCGCGACACTCACGCGCTCCCCGCCCTCGGCGAACGGCAGCAGCACCGCCAGCACGATGAACGGCGCCTCGATCAACATCCGCGGCAGGACCCATCGCAGCGGAATCCGCGCCACCTGCCAGACCACGAGAACGATCAGCGCGAACAGGCCGAAGGGCCAGAACAACTCTCGCGGGGTGGCCACCACCGCCAGCACGAAGAGCACCAGGCAGACGATCTTGACCTCGGCGGGTGCCCGGTGCAGCGGCGAGTCACCGTCGCGGTAGAGCGGATGCGAGTGACCGGCGCCCACCGTCAATCTCTCACTGACGACTTCGGTTTCGCGCGCGAACGTGCGATCAGCCAGAACGCGCCGCCCGCGATGACGACCGTGACGACGACGCCGACGATCCCGGCCACGCCACCCGTGCCCTCCTGGCCGCCGATCGCGTAGTCGGCCAGCGGGGAACCCGCCAGAGCATGCTCCTCGGCATGCTGCGCGATGCAATCACCGCGCAGCTCCTCGCCGTCAACGGTCTCGACCACCTCGCAGCCCTGCAGCGTCGCCGAATCCAGACCGTCCGGACTTGAGCTGGCGAGGTACGACACCCCTCCGGCGATCAGCAACGTGACGACAGCGAATCCGATCCAGAACCGCCAGCGGCGTTGCGGCGTCGCGGTCATACCGCCACCACAGCTCGCGTATCGGTGCGCAGCAGGTAGACCAGATCCGGCCGGGCCCGAACGACCGCCATCACCGTCAACGCGGTGATGACGCCCTCGCCGATCCCGATCAGGACGTGCGTGCCGAACATGTAGGTGGCCACCGTCGCCAGCGATGTCGTCGCCGCGCCGCCGAGTGCGTACTCCACCACGAATCCCATTGCGGCGCAGACTGTGCCGATCACCGCGGAAAGGAACGCAATTACCCCGACAGCCGGCACGGGCACATCGGCGGTTCTGCGCCGCGCGAGCCTGTACAGCAACACCGCTGTTCCGTAGCCGGCCGCGACACCGATCACCGACATGTTCGTGATGTTGGTGCCGAGGGCCGTGACGCCGCCATCGGCGAACAACAGTGCCTGGACGATGAGAACGATGGACACGCAGAGCGCCCCGGTGTACGGACCGACGAGGATCGCCGCGAGCGCGCCGCCGAGCAGGTGGCCGCTGACGCCGGGCAGGATCGGGAAGTTCACCATCTGCACGGCGAAGATGAATGCGGCCACCAACCCGGCCAGCGGCACCGTGCGCTCGTCGAGCTCGGTTCTGGCCTTCGTCACGCACACGGCCAGCGCAACCAGCGCAATGCCGCCGAACAGCAGCGAGATCGGCGCGTTGACGATGCCGTCGCTCATGTGCATCGCGACGTGGTCGACAGTCATCCCCCGAGCCTATTGCGTCATCTGTTCACCTGTCTAGCTGATCAGATGAGCAGGCACGCACCTCCGCGAACGGGCAGGTGTCTATCCGCGCACCCGCTCGCTCGCCGGGTCATAGAGCGGCCGAAGCGACACCGTGATCGGATAGAGCTGCCCGCCGACGTTGACCTGGTAGCTGCCGCCGCGCACCCAGTCCGCGTCGACGACGGACCCGTCCGCCGCCTTGAGATAGGCCAGTCCGACAGCCGAGCCGACCGTCCGGCCCCACGCCGCCGACGTTGCCTGTCCGGCGGCCGCACCGTCGCGCAGGATCAGCTCGCCGCCCCACAGCATCGGCTCGGGTGAGTCGACACGGAAACCGGCGAGTCTCTTGCGCACGCCCTCGGCGCGCGCCTTCTCCACTGCTTCGCGGCCGAGGAACGCGATGTCGCTCTTGAGCTTGCACGCGAACAGCAGACCGGCCTCGACGGGGTTCTCGCTGGGCGTCAGCTCGCGTCCGAACGCGCGGTAACCCTTCTCCAGGCGCAGTGACTCGATCGCGTAATACCCGCCGCGGGCGATGCCGTGGTTGGTCCCCACCGCCAGCAGATCCTCGTACACACCGACCGCGAACTCGGCGGGAACATAGAGCTCCCAGCCTAATTCGCCGACATAGGTGATTCGGGTGGCCCGCACGGTGGCGTGCCCGAGCGTGATCAGCCTGCTGGCGCCGAACGGAAACGCGTCATCGGTCAGGTCGGCGTCGGTCAGCGCCGACAGCACATCGCGCGACCGCGGGCCCATCACACCGAAGACCGCATACGAGGAGGTGGCGTCGACGAGGTGGGCGTTGGCTCCCTCCGGCAAGTTCTTGCGGATGTGGTCCTTGTCGCGTTCGGTGGTGGCTGCGCTGCTGACGATGAGGTACTCGTCGGGCGCGGTCCTGGTGACGGTGACGTCTGATTCGTAGGTACCGCGGGCGTTGAGCATGCCCGTGTAGACCGACCTACCGACCTCGACGCCGACATCGGCGGTGCACAACCACTGCAGCGCGGCTTCGGCGTCGCCACCGACCAGCAGGTACTTGGAGAACGACGTCTGGTCGAACACCGTGACCCCCTTTCGGGTGCTCTCCTGCTCCGCAGCCGACCACTGAAGCCAGTTCGGTATGCCCCACGTGTAGTCGATCACCGGCACCGCGCCGGGCGGCGCGAAGAAGTTGGCGCGCTCCCACCCCATCCTGCTGCCGAAGTTGGCGCCTGCGGCGTCGAGCAGATGGTGAACCGGTGAACGCCGAAACGGTCTGGCGCTCTTCATTTCCCGGTTCGGCCAAGGGATTTCGTAGTGGATACCCAGCACCTCGGCCACCCGATCGTGCAGCCAGCGGTTGTTGCCGTTGAACGGCGCGAAGCGGCGGATGTCCACGCCGGTCAGGTCGGTGGTCGGCGCGCCGTCGACGATCCATTCCGCCAGCGCCCGGCCTGCCCCACCGGCGGTGGCGATGCCGACGGAGTTGAATCCGGCACCCACGAAGAAGTTCCGGCACTCGGGCGCCTCACCGAGAATGAACTGGTTGTCGGGCGTGAAGCTCTCCGGGCCGTTGTAGAACTTCTTGATACCGGTCGTTTCCAGCGCCGGGATGCGTAGCAGCGCGCTGTTCATCAGGATCTCGAAGTGCTCCCAATCCTCTTCCAGCAGTTGGAATTCGAACGGGTAGGGAATCGCGTCGGGTGACACCCACGGTTTGGCCTCCGGCTCGAATCCGCCGATGACGAGCCCGCCGACCTCCTCCTTGAAATACGTGTATCCATCGGGGTCGCGCAGGATCGGCAGGTCGGGGTGGACGCCGTCGATCGTCTCGCTGACGACGTAGAAGTGCTCGGCAGAGTGCAGCGGCACGTTGACACCGGCCATCGTCCCGACCTGCTTGCCCCACTGCCCGGCGCAGTTGACGACGATCTCGGCTTCGATATCCCCGGCGTCGGTCCGCACGCCTCTGACCTCGCCGTCGGCGACCAGCACGTCGAGCACCCGCGTCTTCTCGGCGACCCGGCATCCTCGGTTGCGCGCCCCCTTCGCCAAGGCGAACGTCAGGTCGGTGGGGTTGGCCTTGCCGTCGGCGGGCAGCCAGATGGCGCCGACGAGGTCGTCCACCCGCATCACCGGGTAGTAATCGAGAGCCTGTTCGGGCGTGAGGAGTTCGCACTCCATGTCGAACGCGGCAGCGGTGGCGAGGGTGCGGCGCAGTTGCACCATCCTGTCCTCGGTGCGCGCAACGGTGACGCCCCCACATTGTTTGTAGCCGGCCGAGAGTCCGGTTTCGTTCTCCAGCTCCGAGTACAGCGCGGTCGAATACTGCACCAGGCGGGTCATGCCCTCCGAGGCCCGCAGCTGGCCGACGAGGCCTGCGGCGTGCCAGGTGGTTCCACTGGACAGCCGGCCCTGCTCGACGAGGACGACGTCGGTGATGCCGAGTTTGGTGAGGTGGTAGGCGACGCTGGTGCCGATCACCCCGCCGCCGATGACGACGACGCGAGCACGGGCGGGCAGGGGTTTGGCTGACGTCATGTATTCCTCGCTGTTTCAGTCGGCGGCCGCGACGTCATCGAGCAGTCGCGGGTAGTTCGGATTCCGGAATCCGGCGACCGCGGCCTCGTAGCGCTCCATTCCCCAGTCCCAGAAGTCGAATTCGATTGCGCTGGAGCTATATTGGATGCATCCCCAGAGCGTCCAGCCGTACTTGGCGACGATCCCCTGCAGGTGGGCCCGTGCCGTCTTGTGGCGTAGCCGCCTGCCGTAATAGGCCGTGACCAACTCGTCGAGCTGATCGAGCGACAGCTCGCACTCGCTCCAGATGTTGCCCAGTTCGAAGCACGGGTCGTTGTTGCCGGAGTACTCGTAGTCGATCAACCACATCCGGTCGCCGTCCTCGATGAAGTTGCCTGCCAGCAGGTCGTTGTTGCACGGCACCGTGGTGTCATCGGTGGCGGTGAGCACGCGCTTGGCCGCGGCGAACGCGTCGGCGTGGTCATGGTAGTCGGCCGGGATCCGGAACCCGTGCTGTTGCGTCGTAGCGAGGTAAGCGGGCTGGCGCTCGAACATGTCGAAGCGTCCCCGGAATCGCGGCCCGTCGTGCAGCGTGCGGCACGCGCGGGCGGCCTTGGCGATCACACCGTCGCGCTGAAAATCCGGATTTTCCAGTGTCTTTCCTTGGAGATAGCTCAGCAGCAGTACTCCGAGGTCCGGGCGGTAATCGAGCACACGCGCGCCGACACCCGCCTGCTCGGCGGCCACACTGTTGTAATGCTCGCGGTCGCGGTCGATCCCGAGCAGGTTGCGACTGGTGTCGACACAGCGGGCGACGTACACGGCCTCTGGTGTGGTGATCTTGATGTTGCGGTTGGTCAGCCCGCCGGAGAGTTCCTCAAGGGTGCGGGGGCGGCCCGCCAGCAACGCGATCTGGTCGAACAGCCCGTCGAGCTGTTCGTCGGAGAGCCGTGACGACATTCGCGATCCTCAAGCGCGGCGTCAGTGGTGTGCCGAGCGACCGTGCGGCTCGGCGTGCCTGGCACCGATCCAATGCAGCAGATCGTGCACGATCTCGTCGTCCAGCCGGTAGCTGACCGAGCGGCCGGTGCGGGTGCTGGTCACCCAACCTTGCGCGCGGAGCACTCGAAGCGCCTGTGAGACGGCATTTTCCGAGCGGCCGAGGGCTGCAGCGAGGTCGCTGACGCAGATCCCCGGCGCGCGATGCAGGCTGAGGAGGATCTCCAGTCGATGCGGGTCGGACACCAGGTCGAAACGTTGCGCCCAACCCTGCGTGTCGACGTCGGTCAGCGCCGACGACGCCAGCTCGACTACTGACCGGTCCTCCACAGCCCCCAATCTAGCCCTCGGCGAGCGCGCACGAAACGCCGGCGTTGGCGGCGTGTCGGTGTGCGAACTCCCCCGCAAGCGGGTGGTACCGCCGCACTCGCGCACGTGCGCGGATGGTCGGCACCGGCGATCTCGACGACCCGCTCCGCCCAGGCCGATGATTCGTAACCGATTCGCAGATGGACGAATTCGGACAGCGAAGTGACCAACGCCGCCCTCCTGGATCAGTCGAGGAAGCCGTGCAGCAGAGCCGCCGAGCCCCAGACATGGGCGGCGATCGTCTGCGCCGCGGTGTCGGCGTCGCCGGCGAGGATGGCCATCACGATCGCCTCGTGCTGTTCGTCGGAGTGGGCGATGTTGCGGGCCAGCAGCGGGATGCAGTCCAACAACTCGTTGAGGCGCATCCGGTTCTGCGCGACGAGCGGCACCAGCGACGGCACACCCGCGGCCTCGGCGATCGCCAGGTGCAGCCGCGAGTCCAACCGGCGATAGTCCTCGGGAGCGGCGCCGCGCACATCGAGCAACCTGTTCCACAGCGCTTCGCGTTCGGCGGCGGTGAGCGTGCGGCCGGCCGCCATCCGCGCCGCGCCCACTTCGAGGATCTCGCGCAGCCGCAGCGCGTCGTCGATGTCGGCGCGATGGAACTCGACCTGCCCACCGGGATGCGTCGGCAGCGCATCGGCCAGGAAGGTGCCGCCGTACCTACCGCGGCGCGATACCAGGTAGCCGGTGTCGGCGAGGGACTTGATCGCCTCGCGCACGGTGTCGCGGCTCACCCCGAGCCGAGCGGCGAGTTCCCGTTCGGGCGGCAGGGATTCGCCGGGCTGCAGCACCCCGAGACGGATCGTCTGCAGCAGCCGCTCGACGGTGTCCTCGAACGCGTTGAGCGGCCTCACCGGACGCAGCAACGCGTCGCTCGCGTCAGCGCTGTCTCTGGAATCCGGTGAGGCGGTCATGGCGATGCCTACAGCGGCGTCACGTAATGGCCGCTGATGCCGCCGTCGACGAGGAAGGACGACGCGGTGATGAACGACGCGTCATCGCTGGCAAGAAAGGCGACCGCAGCCGCGAGTTCCTCCGGCTCGGCGAACCGGCCGACCGGCACGTGCACCAGGCGCCTTGCCGCGCGCTCGGGATCTTTGGCGAACAACTCCTGCAGCAGAGGCGTGTTGACCGGTCCGGGACACAGCGCGTTGACCCGGATCCCCTGGCGGGCGTACTGCACGCCGAGTTCGCGCGACATCGCCAGCACTCCGCCTTTGGAGGCGGTGTAGGAGATCTGCGACGTCGCCGACCCCATCACCGCGACGAACGACGCGGTGTTGACGATCGAGCCCTTCTGTTGCGGAACCATGTGGCGCAGCGCTGCCTTGCAGCAGAAGAAGACCGACTTGAGGTTGATGTCCTGTACCCGGTCCCACGCGTCGATCCCGGTGTTCTCGATCAGGTCGTCCTCCGGCGGGCTGATGCCCGCGTTGTTGAACGCGATGTCCACCCCGCCATGAACTTCGACGGCGGTGTCGAACAGGTTGTCCACCGCAACCTGATCCGAGACATCGACCTGCACGAACGTCACGTTCATATCGTCGGCGACACTCTTGCCGGTGGCCGGGTCGATGTCCCCGATGACGACGATGGCGCCCTCGGCCTGCATCCGCTTGGCGGTCGCCAGTCCGATGCCGCTCGCGCCGCCGGTGATGACGGCAACCTTGTCCTTCAAACGTTGCGACAGATCCATGTGTGTCAAGCCTCCTGCACGGCGATGAAGACGTTCTTGGTTTCGGTGAACGACAACGGGGCGTCGGGGCCGAGTTCACGGCCCAGGCCGGACTGCTTGAACCCGCCGAACGGCGTGCTGTAACGCACCGACGAGTGCGAGTTGACCGATAGATTGCCGGATTCCACCGCGCGCGACACCCGAAGCGCCCGCGACAGGTTCTCGGTCCAGATGGATCCGGACAGTCCGTACACGGAATCGTTGGCCAGTGCGATGCCGTCGGCTTCGTCGTCGAACGGCAGCACGGTGACCACGGGTCCGAAGATCTCCTCGGTAACCGTGCGGTCGCCCCGGTGCGGCGTCAGCACCGTTGGCGGGAACCAGAACCCGGGACCCGAGGGAGCGGGACCCTGGAAGGCGATGGGCGCGCCGTCGGGCACGAACGAAGACACCGAGTTCCAGTGTGCCTTCGACACCAGCGGGCCCATCTCGGTGCTCTCGAGGCTGGGGTCTCCGACGGCGACACCCTTGACCGCGGGTTCGAACAGCTCCATGAACTTGTCGAACACACCGCGCTGCACCAGGATCCGGCTCCGCGCACAGCAGTCCTGGCCAGAGTTGTCGAACACCCCGTACGGCGCTGTCGCTGCTGCGCGCTCCAGATCGCAGTCGTCGAAGATGATGTTGGCGCTCTTGCCGCCGAGTTCCAGGGTGACGCGCTTGACCTGTGCAGCCGCCCCGGCCATCACCCGGGTGCCGACCTCGGTGGATCCGGTGAACACGATCTTGCGGACGTCGGGATGGCTGACGAAACGCTCGCCGACCACCGAACCCCGGCCCGGCAGCACCTGGAACAGGTCGGCGGGCAACCCGGCTTCGAGCGCGAGCTCACCGAGGCGGATCGTGGTCAGTGGGGTCCACTCGGCGGGTTTTACCAGGACCGCGTTGCCCGCGGCCAGTGCGGGCGCGAACCCCCACGACGCGATGGTCATCGGGAAGTTCCACGGGGTGATGACGCCGACGACCCCGAGCGGCTCGTTGAAGGTCACGTCCAGACCGCCCGCTACCGGAATCTGCTTGCCGGACAAGCGTTCCGGGGTCGCCGAATAGAACTGCAGCACGTCGCGGACGTGGCCGGCCTCCCATCGCGCGTTGCCGATCGGGTGACCGGAGTTCGCGACCTCCAGCTGGGCCAGTTCTTCGACGTGCGCGTCGACGACCGACGCGAACGAGCGAAGCGCCGCGGCCCGTTCGGCGGGCGCCTGACGCGCCCACGACTTCTGGGCGGCCTTCGCCCGCGCCACCGCGTCGTCGACCCCGGCTTCGTCGGTGTGCTCGACGGTGCGAAGCACCTCCTCGGTCGCCGGGTTGATCACGTCGTTTGCCGCCATCAGCTCACTTTCTCGGTCGCATGGCTGCGCGCGGCACCGACCAGCCCCGCGAACAGTCTCAGGTCGTCCAGCCGTTCCTCCGGGTGCCACTGCACCGCCACCACCCAGCGATCGGGATGGCGTGTCGGATCGATCTCCACCGCCTCGATCACGCCGTCGGTGTCGGACGCGCTGACGATCAGCCCGTCACCGAGCCGGTCGATGGCCTGGTGGTGGTAGCACTGCGCCTCGGTGTCGGGCCCGACGAGCGCGGCCACCTTGCTGCCGGGCACCGTGGTGATCGACGAGGTGGTGAACACCGCGTTGCCCTGTTGGTGCCGGGTGTGGCCGACGACGTCGGGCAGATGCTGGTGCAGCGTGCCGCCGAGGGCGACGTTGAGCACCTGCGCGCCCCGGCAGATTCCGAGCACCGGCACGCCGCGCCGCAGCGCCGCGCGCAACAGCGCGAACTCGAAGACGTCGCGGGCCTGGCTGTCGGCGACGGGCTCGTCGGTGGCCGGATGCCGCTGGGTGCCGTACGTGGCGGGGTCGACGTCGCGTCCACCGGTGATGATGAGCCCGTCGAGACCGCTGAGCACGCGCTCGGCGATGGCGTCGTCGGCGGGCTGAGGCGGCAGCAGCACCGAGATGCCGCCCGCCATGCCAACCCCTTCGAAATAGATGGCAGGCAGGAAGCTCGCCCGGACATCCCACACGCCGGTCTGTGCCTGCTGCAGATAGGTGGTCAGCCCGATCACCGGACGAACCGCGCCTTCGACCTCACAGACGCTCAAAACCACGCACCCTTTCCCAGTCCGTCACGGCGGAATTGAACGCCTTGAGTTCGACCGCCGCATTGTTCAGGTAGTGATCGACGACGTCGTCGCCGAACGCATCACGCGCGATCCGCGAGTTGTCGAACAGCTCCATCGCCTCGGTCAGCGTCGTCGGCAGTCGGTCGGCACCGCTGGTGTAGGCGTTGCCCTGCAATGCTTCCGGCAACTCGAGCTCCTGGTCGATGCCGTGCAGCCCACCGGCGATCAGCGCGGACACCGCCAAGTACTGGTTGACGTCGCCGCCGGGCGCGCGGCACTCCATCCGCATGCCGTGGCCGTGGCCGACGACCCGCAGTGCGCAGGTGCGGTTGTCGATCCCCCAGGCCACCGCGGTCGGCGCGAAGCTGCCGTCGACAAAACGCTTGTACGAGTTGATGTTCGGGGCGTAGAACAGCGTCAGCTCACGCAGCGTGGCCAGCTGACCCGCGATGAAACTCTTGAACATCGCCGACATACCCAGCTCGTCGTTCTCGTCAGAGAACACCGCGGATCCGTCCTCCCCGCGGAACGAGATGTGGATGTGGCAGCTGTTGCCTTCGCGCTCATCGAACTTCGCCATGAAAGTCAGGCTCTTGCCGTGCTGGTCGGCGATCTCTTTGGCGCCGTTCTTGTAGATGGTGTGGTTGTCGCAGATGACCAGTGCGTCGTCGTAGCGGAACCCGATCTCCTGCTGACCGAGGTTGCACTCCCCCTTGACACCCTCGCAGTAGAGTCCGGCCCCTTCCATCCCGGTCCGGATGTCGCGCAACAACGGCTCCATCCGGGTCGATGCCAGCATGGCGTAGTCGATGTTGTAGTCGGTAGCCGGCGTCAGACCGCGATAGCCGGCCTTCCACGCGTCGCGATAGGTGTCGTCGAACACCATGAACTCGAGTTCGGTCGCGGCGACCGCGCCCATCCCGCGTTCGGCGAGCCGGTCGAGCTGGGTCCGCAGGATGCCCCTCGGCGCCTGCCGCACCACCCGCCCGTCGGTCCACGACAGATCCGCCATCACCATCGCGGTAGCGGGCAGCCAGGGCAGCAGGCGCAGCGTCGCGAAGTCCGGCGTCATCACCATGTCGCCGTAACCCGTCTCCCAGCTGGAGATCGCGTACCCGTCGACGGTGTTCATGTCGACGTCGACGGCGAGCAGGTAATTGCAGCACTCGGCACCGTGGGCGGCGACGTCCTCGACGAACAGCCGCGCGGAGATCCGCTTGCCGGTCAGCCTGCCCTGCATGTCGCAGAACGCCACGATGACGGTGTCGATGTCACCGTCAGCAACCAGTTTCTCCAGATCCGCCTTCGTCAGCATGCCGCGTGTGCTCATCAGCTCAAGCCTGACCTTCCCTGGGATCCGCCGATCGTGCCGGGCTCAGACTTTCATGTCCAAAGGTAGGACACCAGACCAATAGGAGATCTATTGTCCCTTTGCACCCAGCGCTCCCCACGCTGCGCTGATTCTCAAAGAGGAGAACCGTCATGCCCGAGGGCCACGAGCTTCTGGACGACGACGAGAGACATCTCGCGAGCCTGGGCTACACCCAGGAGCTGAACCGCTCCTGGTCAGGCTTCTCCAATTTCGCGATCTCGTTCTCGATCATCTCGATCCTGGCGGGTTGCTTCACGTCGTTCGGGCTGGGCTGGAACAACGGCGGTCCTGCGGCCATCGCCTGGGGCTGGCCGATCGTCTCCTGCTTCATCCTGATCATCGGGCTGTGCATGTCGGAGCTGGTGTCGGCCTACCCGACGTCGGGTGGAATCTATTGGTGGGCAGCCAAACTCGGCGGCCCAAGGCCGGGCTTCTACACCGGATGGCTCAACCTGATCGGCCTGATCGCGATCCTGGCTTCGGTCGCCTACGGCTGCGCGACGTTCCTCGACCTCACCCTCGGCACGTTCAGTGAGACCTGGCTTGCGGGGTACAGCCTCACCAGGACGTTCCTCCTGTTCGTCGTCATCCTCGCGGTCTCTGCGACCATCAACATCTTCTCGTCGCACCTGCTTGCGGTCATCAACAACATCTCGGTGTGGTGGCACGTCGCGGGCGCGGCGATCGTGATCGCGATCCTGTGGCTGCTTCCGGAGCAGCACGCCACCTTCGGCGACGTTTTCGCGCAGACGATCAACAACAGCGGCATGTTCGGCGGCGAGATGTCGGGCATCGGCGTCCTGCTGTTCGTGCTGCCGATTTCGGCGATCCTGACGCAGTACACGATCACCGGCTATGACGCGTCGGCACACCTCTCCGAGGAGACCAAGAGCGCCGCCGACGGCGCGGCGAAGGGCATCTGGCGGTCGATCTTCTACTCGGCGATCGGTGGCTGGATCCTGCTGCTGTCGTTCCTGTTCGCGGTCAACGATGCCGAGGCGGTATCCGCGGGCGGCGGCGCCGTGGTCGGCATCTTCACCCAGGCCCTGGACTCGCAATGGGTGGCGATCATCCTGCTCATCTCGACCGCCGGTCAGTTCTTCTGCACCACTGCCTGCCAGACCAGCGCGTCGCGCATGCTGTTCGCGTTCAGCCGGGACCGCGCGGTTCCGGGACACCAGCTGTGGTCGAAGGTGAGCAAGAACAGGATCCCGGCCAACGGCGTCATCGTCACCGCGGTGCTCGCCGCGACCATCACGCTGCCCGCTCTGGTCGAGGTCGACATCAACGGCGCCCCGGTTCCGGTGGCCTTCTTCGCGGTCGTTTCCATCGGCGTCGTCGGCCTGTACCTGTGCTTCGCGGTCCCCATCTACCTGCGTTGGCGGATGGGCGACGACTTCCAAGTGGGCAAGTGGAATCTGCGCGGCCACCACAAGTGGATGGCGCCTGTCGCGGTCATCGAGATCATCGTGACGTCGATCATCGCGATGTTCCCGACGTCTTCGGGTGGCGTGTTCTGGGGCGAGGCCTTCGAATGGAAGTACGTCAACTACACGCCGTTGCTCGTCGGAAGCGTGCTGATCCTGCTCTTCATCTACTGGCACGTGTCGGTGAAGCACTGGTTCACCGGCCCGATCAAGCAGGTCGACGAGACCGGCGGCCGGCTGGAGGGCGTGTCCTGACTCTGTGACCGGACTCTCGATCGTGAACCTGCCGAAATGGTTTGACGGGTATGGGCGGGGGTAATTAACGACGGCGCTGCCGGGCACTGTTGCGCGGCTGCACCCCCCTGATTCAAGCGATCGGGTACCGCCGTCACAAGGTAGGGTCGAACACGTGTGTGGAGCCACCGGCGAGGTTCGTCTCGACGGAAGAACCCCAGATGTCCGCGCTGTCACGGCGATGGCCGAGGTCATGGTCCCCCGAGGACCCGATGCCGCAGGTGTGTGGTCCCAGGGCAGAGTCGCCCTCGGACATCGGCGCCTGAAGATCATCGACCTCACCGAGGCCGGCGCGCAACCGATGGTCGACGCCGAACTCGGGCTGACGGTGGCCTGGAACGGCTGCATCTACAACTACGAGCAGCTACGTGACGAGCTGTCCGGTCACGGATACCGCTTCTTCTCCCACAGCGACACCGAGGTGCTGCTGAAGGGCTACCACCACTGGGGTGACCGCTTCGTCGACCACCTCAAGGGCATGTTCGCGTTCGCGATCGTGGAGCGCGACAGCGGACGGGTGCTGCTGGGCCGCGACCGCCTCGGCATCAAGCCGCTCTACATCGCCGAGAACCAGGACCGGATCAGGTTCGCCTCGTCGCTGCCCGCGCTGCTGGCCGGCGGCGGCATCGATACCCAGATCAACCCGGTGGCACTGCACCACTACATGACCTTCCACTCGGTGGTCCCGTCGCCGCACACGATCTTGCGCGGCATCAACAAGCTGCCGCCGGCCTCGCTGATGGCGATCGAGCCGGACGGCTCACGCACCACCACGACGTACTGGGAGCCCGACTTCACTCGCTGCGACGAGCGGGCCGGCTGGTCCGAAAAAGACTGGGAGGACGCGGTTCTGGAGTCGCTGCGGACCGCGGTCAAGCGACGCCTGGTCGCCGACGTCCCGGTCGGCTGCCTGTTGTCCGGCGGTGTGGACTCCAGCCTGATCGTCGGGCTGCTGGCCGAGGCGGGCCAGCACGGGCTCAAGACGTTCTCGATCGGCTTCGAGTCCGTGAACGGCGTGGCGGGCGATGAGTTCAAGTACTCCGACATCATCGCCGAGCGATTCGACACCGATCATCATCAGATCCGCATCGACACAGCGCGGATGCTGCCTGCCCTCGACGGCGCCATCGGCGCGATGAACGAACCGATGGTCAGCCACGACTGTGTGGCGTTCTATCTGCTCAGCCAGGAAGTCGCCAAGCACGTCAAGGTGGTCCAGTCCGGACAGGGCGCCGACGAGGTGTTCGCCGGCTACCACTGGTATCCGCCGATGGGCGAACCCGCCGCCGCCTCGGTCGAGGGTTCGGTGGCCAGTTACCGGGCCGCGTTCTTCGACCGCGACCCGTCGGCCTACGCCGACATGGTCTCGCCGGGGTACGTGACCGCCGACGACCCGAGCGAACTCTTCGTCACCGAGCACTTCGCCCGCGCGGGCGCGGAGACCGGGGTGGATCGAGCACTGCGCCTGGACACCACCGTGATGCTGGTCGACGATCCGGTCAAACGCGTCGACAGCATGACGATGGCGTGGGGGCTGGAGGGCCGCGTCCCGTTCCTCGATCACGAGCTCGTCGAGCTGGCCGCCACCTGCCCGCCGCACCTCAAGACGGCTTACGAAGGTAAGGGCGTGCTCAAACAGGCTGCCCGCCAAGTGGTTCCCTCCGAGGTGATCGACCGGCCCAAGGGCTACTTCCCGGTGCCGGCACTCACCCACCTGGAGGGTCCGTACCTGGACCTGGTGCGCGATGCGCTGTACGCCCCCGCCGCCAAGGAGCGTGGCCTGTTCCGCCCCGAGGCCGTGGAGCGGCTGCTGGCCGACCCCAACGGCAAGCTCACGCCGCTGCGCGGCAACGAGCTGTGGCAGATCGCCCTCCTGGAGTTGTGGCTGCAGAAGCACGGCATCAACGGGCCTGCCGCATGACCGCGGATTCGGCCAGGGAGAACGCCGAAGGAATCACGCTCGCCCTCCACGAGGCCTCGCCGCCGGACATGGTCGACGCCATGCACGATGACGTCGTCCTCGAGTTGGGCTGGGGCAGGCTGATGTTCGGGCAGACGTTCGCCGACCCCGAGAAACTGGCGGATGTACTGCGCCAGGAGGGCCAGGGACGACGCGACATCTGTATCTACGCGCGCGAACCCCACGTGCTGGTGTCGAAGGCTCCCGCCGAGCTGTTCATCGATCCGAGCCACACGTACCGGCTCAGGTTCTCCGAGGACCAGGAAATACTCTCGGCGCCTAGAGGTTTCAGCGTGCGTTCCCTCGAAGGACGTGACGACGCCGACGAGATGAACCGCGTCTACGTCAAGTGCGGGATGGTGCCCGCACCCACCGATGTCCTCTGGAAGAACCACCTCGAGCACAAATCCGTCGACTATCTGGTCGCGGTGCGCGACGAGGACGGCGCGGTCCTCGGCACCGTCACCGGCGTCGACCATCAGGCCCTGTTCTCCGATCCGGAAGCCGGTTCGAGCCTGTGGACGCTGGCGGTGGATCCGGCGGCCGCGTTGCCCGGCGTCGGTGCCGCGCTGACCCGCAGCCTGGCCGCGCTCTATCGGGATCGCGGTCGAGCCTATATGGATCTTTCGGTGGCGCATGACAACACGGCCGCCATCGCGCTGTACGAGAAGCTGGGCTTCACCCGGGTACCGGTGATGGCGGTCAAGCGCAAGAACGCCATCAACGAACCGTTGTTCACCCATCCACCGGAGACGGTCGACGATCTCAACCCGTACGCGCGGATCCTGGCCGACGAAGCATTGCGGCGCGGCATCTGGGTGGAGGTGCTCGACGCCGAGGCCGGCGAGATGCGGTTCTCCCACGGCGGCCGCGCCGTCGTCACCCGCGAGTCACTGTCGGAATACACCTCCGCGGTCGCGATGGCCCGCTGTGACGACAAGCGGCTGACCCGCCGCATCGTCTCCGAGGCGGGCATCGCCGTGCCGCGAGGCCGCCTCGCCACGTTCGACCAGGCCGATCACGACTTCCTCGCCGAGGTCGGCGACGTCGTCGTGAAGCCCACCCGCGGCGAGCAGGGCAAGGGCATCACCGTCGGCATCGACGGCCCCGACGAGCTCGACGCGGCCCTCGCCCGCGCCCGCGAACAGCACCCCGAGATCCTCATCGAGCAGCGCGCCGAAGGTGACGATCTGCGGCTCGTGGTGATCGACGGCAAGGTGGTGGCTGCCGCTCTTCGCCTCCCCGCCGAGGTCACCGGAACGGGCAAGCACACCGTCCGCGAGCTGATCGAGTCCCAGAGCCGGCGCCGCGGTGCCGCCACGGGCGGAGAATCGCAGATCCCGATGGACGTCGTCACCGAGACCACGGTGAAGGAGGCCGGGTTCTCGTTCGACGACGTTCCGGACGAAGGAGTACGGCTGCGGGTTCGCAAGATGGCCAACCTGCACCAGGGCGGGACGATCCACGACGTCACCGCGACGGTTCACCCCGAATTACGGTCCGTGGCGGTCGCCGCCGCACAGGCCATCGGCATCCCGGTCACCGGAATCGACCTGCTCGTTCCCGACGTCACGCGGCCCGAATACGTGTTCATCGAAGCCAACGAGCGACCAGGACTGGCCAATCACGAACCCCAGCCCACCGCAAAGGCGTTCGTGGACTTCCTGTTCCCCAATCAGCCCGGCTTACCGCAGGCGTGGACGCCCGACGAGGTCGACCGGCCGGGATAGTCGTCCGCGGTTCTACCAGGTGCTGGTACGCATGACGATCTCGGCCGCCAGTTGCGCGGTCGAGTCGGCGGCGTTGCGCCGGCCCAGCAGATCGACGATGCGGTATTCGCCATAGACATAGCGCTGGCTGGCCTTGGCCACGGCGCGAGCGGCGCTCGTACTGACGAGCGCGGTCGTGTTCAACTCCACGGGCGGGCAGGCCTCGTCGCGGACCACGCCGGCGAGATCGGCCACGCGGGGGTGACCCCGGTCGATCACGACAAGACCGATGAAGCGGTCGAGTCGGGTGGCGGCGAGCTCCCATGCGAGCTCTCCACCGAGCCGGTCACCGACAAGCAGCGCCCACCGGACGTCCAGTGAGTCGAGGATGCTGATGACGGCCTTGGCGGTCAGCCGCGGATCTGGGCCGATCACCACGGTTTTCAGCGAGGCCGTGTGCAGACGCTGGCACACCCCTTCGTAAGCGGCAGGCGCCTGGTGCGCCGCACCGAGCAGCACCACGACCGAACCATTCTCCTGACCGCTGACTTCGACAGGCACACCGATGCCGTCGACGGTGATCATCGGAGAGGGCATTTCGTCACGCTACAGGGCATACCGGAGTCGGCGCGGGGCTTTCCACGCTGTTAACGGCAAAGCGTCAAACCGCTTGCGCGCGTTCGGCCTGTTTGCCGGTGATGTCCAGAAAGGTCTGCGGCAGCGTGCCTTTGACCGGGATGGACGGGTCGGTGGTGGGAAATGCGATCCCGAAAACCGCCATCGCACCCGCGTTCTCGAAGGAGAAGTACACGCTGCTCTCCTCACCGCGCAGGTGCATCGTCTGCTGATACGCCAGCGCTTCACTGCGAGGGCCCGGCAGTTGGGTCGTCGTCACCGGGATCCCCGGGTCTGACGGGTCGAAGAATGTGTCGTACTCGGCGCACCGCTGTGCGGTGGCCGCCAACTGCTCCAGATCGAGCGACCACGTCAGCACCGTGATGACCATCCGAGCACCGTCATAGGCGACGACGTACTCGGCGGCGCTGCCCGGACCCCGTTCGGCGGTGTCGGCGATGTCACCAGTGAGTGCGTCGGTACATCCCTCAGGTCGCGACAGCATCGGCGGCGGCGAATTCGAACCGTCTCCCTCGCCCGGGTCTCGGGTGATGCGCTCGAACCGCACACCGGGCGGAAAGTCGGCTTCGGTGAGCACTGCGCGCTCCAGCTTGGCGCCGGGCCACGTCGCGGTCCCGGTGATGGTTGCGCACCCAGAGAGCAGTAACACGGTCAAAGCCGCGCCGAGCGCCCGCCTCGTCATGGCATCAGGCTACCGAGGCGTCACAGCTGGGTGAGGATTTCCACCCCGGCGTCGGTGACGACGAGGGTGTGCTCGAACTGTGCGGTCCACTTCTTGTCTTTGGTGGCGACGGTCCAGTCGTCGTCCCAGATCTCGTAGTCCAGGCTGCCGAGGTTGATCATCGGCTCGATCGTGAACGTCATGCCCGGCTCCAGCACGGTCTCTACCGAGGGCTGGTCGTAGTGCAGCACCACCAACCCGTTGTGGAAGGTGGTACCGATGCCGTGACCGGTGAAATCGCGAACCACGTTGTAACCGAAGCGATTTGCATAAGCCTCGATGACACGCCCGACGACCGACAACGCACGGCCCGGCTTGACCGCCTTGATCGCCCGCATCGTGGCCTCGTGGGTCCGTTCCACAAGCAGGCGATGTTCCTCGGAAACGTCACCCGCCAGGAACGTCGCATTGGTGTCGCCGTGGACCCCGTCGATGTAGGCGGTGACATCGATGTTGACGATGTCACCGTCCTCCACGACGGTCGAGTCCGGGATTCCGTGGCAGATGATCTCGTTGAGCGAGGTGCAGCACGATTTCGGGTAACCCTTGTAGCCCAGCGTCGACGGGTAGGCACCGTGATCGACCATGTAGTCGTGGGCTATCCGGTCGAGATGGTCGGTCGTCACTCCGGGTGCAACGGCCTTGCCCGCCTCCGCGAGCGCGCCCGCGGCGATCCGGCCTGCCACCCGCATCTTCTCGATCACCTCGGGGGTCTGCACCCACGGCTCGCTGCCCTCCCGCGCGGTCGGCCTGCCGACGTATTCGGGACGGGCGATCGACTTGGGCACCGACAGCATCGGCGTGACCGTGCCGGGTCGGAGGGCGGTCCGTACAGACATGCAGCAATGCTAGCGTTCCGCCATGCAGGTCACCCCGGGCCATTTGTTCGCCCAGCTGAACTTCCGCGATGTCGAGGAATCCGACGAACGCCTCGTTGTCGAACTGGACAACCGGCCGGATCTGGTCAATCGCCGCGGTGCGTTGCAGGGCGGCCTTGTGGCGACGCTGATCGACATCGCCGCGGGCCGGCTGGCCGACCGCCATGTCGGGCCGGGCCAGGACGTCACGACAGCCGACATGACCGTGCACTTCCTGGCCCCGGTCCTGGAGGGACCGGCGCGCGCCGAGGCCACCGTCGTCCGGGCCGGGCGGCGCCTTTCGGTCATCGCCGTCGACGTCACCGACGTCGCGCGCAACCGACTCGCGGCACGCGCCACCCTCAGCTTCGCGGTGCTCGACCCCCGTTAATCGAGGGCGATCGAGGCGATCGCGCTGCGCACCCGCGAAGGCAGCGAGCCGCCGTGAATCAGCCAGTCGTCGAGCGCGATCCGCACCGACGCCATCGCCAGTGCGCCGAGCAATCGGGGCCGTGGGTCATCGGGCGTCAGATCGGCCAGCCGCGGTGAGACCAGGTCGGCGATCGCTGCTTCGTAACGCAGGTAGATCTGTAGCGTCCAGGCACTGAAGACCGGCGATGAGCGGGTCAGCGTCGCCAGCTCACGCACCTGATCGCTGACCGTGTCATCACCTACAGCGGCAAAGCCGTCGCCCAGCCCATCGAACGCTGCCACGATCGCCGCGTGGGCAGGCAGCTGCGGCGGCTGGGCGGCGATCGCCGCGGTGATCACGTCCAGCCAATGGCTCGTCATTCCCTCGGCGACCGCGTCTTCCTTGGCGCTGAAGTAGCGGAAGAATGTCGCACGGCCGACCTCGGCGGCCGCGGCGATGCGCTCGACGGTCGCCCCGGCCAGGCCGTGGTCGACGACGGCCTGCGCCGCGGCAGAGGCGATCCGCGATTTCGTTGTCCGCTGTTTTCGGACAGTCAGACTTTCCACCGCATTTGGCCGTGAGACGACGTCCATGATGAGACTATGTCTCACGTGAATGCTGAAAGCAACGACTGGGCCCCGGCGAGCCTGGAATCCTGGCGGTTCGTCCAGCAGATGCTGGCCGACCTCACCAAGACGGTGATCGAGGATGCGACAAGTGAGCGCGAACTGCTGGAGGGTCTCGGCGTCCTGGCCAAGACAACCGCACTGTGCACGGAGATGACCATCGAGGCCGACGCGCAGCGGCCCCGGTTCTTCGACATGTGCACCGACAGCAGGCTGATCGGCGGCCCGAACCCCGACGGCAGATACCTGCTCGCCATGATCCGCGGCGACCGCACCTACCGGGTCACCGGGAACCGCGGAAGCACGGCGTATCTCGGGTTCCAGGTGCTGGCCGGCACCGGCCTGACCCCACGGCGGATGGCAGCGTATCTGGGCGACCGCGAACTCGATTGCGATGCAGGTTCTTTCGAGTTCGTGCTGTCGACGACACGACCGGCCGCCGACGTCCTGGGCGGGGCGCAGTGGCTGCAGATCCCCGAGGATGCCTCGTCGCTCGTGGTTCGCGAGTACATCGGCGACCGCCACGACGAAACCCCCGCGTCGATGGCCATCGAGTGCCTCGACAGTGCGCCGCCGCAACCGGTTTCGGACCAGGAGAGGGCAGAGGCCTTCACGGCGATGGCATGGACCATCGTCAAACTCACCACGCTGCACCGCACCGTCAAACCCGAGATGCTGACCCAGCCGAACACGCTGGTGACGGCCGGAGCCGCCGAACTGGGCAGCGCCGACACCACACCCGACAACCTGTACATGATCGGGTCGTTCGCATTGGAGCCCGACCAGACACTGCTCCTCGAATTCGTTCCGCCCGGCACCCGCTACTGGAACGTCACGCTGGAAAGCGTGCTGGCACGAGTGCCTCGAACCCCGCCACCGGCACAGCTCGGTCACCAACAAGGGTGTGCAGCCGGATACGGCCGGTTTTGTGCGAATCGCGATCAGCGCCAACGACTTCGGACACGGGCACTGGCTGGACACCGGTGGCCGTCATCGCGGCTTCGTCGTCGTGCGGTGGCTCGACAATCCCGATGCCCCCACAGTTCGCACCACGGTGCGCCGCGGGGCCGGTTCATGAGCGCCGACCGGTTCCGGCCCGACCGGCTCGTCGAGCAGGCTTGCGAGGCAGTGACTCTCGACGACTTCGGCGACGATTCCTGGCGAGACGGTCTGGACCGGCTGTGTGACGGCCTCGCTACCGGCGCACGCCTCAACGCACTCGGAGTCGAGATCGCCGTCATGGACATCACCCGCGCGTTGTCCAGCAGGCTCCAGATCGTCGACTGGCGCAAGCAACATCCCGACGTCGCCGCCGCGCCCGTGGAACGACCCCTCTTCATCGTGGGGCAACCCAGAACAGGCACGACGATCCTGTTCGACCTCCTCGCCCAGGATCCCGCGCTGCGCCCACCGCTGACCTGGGAGGTGGACAACCCCATTCCCCTGCCGCAGCCCGAGACCTACGACACCGATCCCCGTATCGCGCAGACACAGGCGGCGCTGGAGATGTCGGAGCAGATCGTGCCGGGACTGATGACGCACCACCCGATGGGGGCGCTGGTCGGACAGGAGTGCGTGCGGATCACCGCCGGCGAGTTCTGCAGCATGATCTTCCCGACGCAGTACCGGCTCCCCGACTACTACCGGTGGCTTCTCTACGACGCCGATCACGGTCCGGCCTACCGCTATCACCGGATGTTCCTGCAGCACCTGCAGTCCGGGGTTCCTGGCGCGTCCTGCGCGTCCCCCCAGTGGCTGCTCAAATCCCCCGCGCACCTGTGGCAGCTCGATGCCCTGCTCGCCGAATACCCCGATGCGCTGATCGTGCAGACCCACCGGGATCCCCTGAACGTCATCTCATCGATCAGCGCGCTGATCCACCACCTGCGGCGGATGGCCTCCGACGAGTCCACGATCCCGGACTGTGCGGCGCAATCGTGCGAACAGATCGTCGTCGGCCTCGAGCGCGCGATCGCCCAGCGAGAGTCCGTCGGTGCGGCACGGATCGTCGACGTCCAGTTCGTGGACTTCATGCGCGACCCGATCGCCACCGTGCGGACCGTCTACCAGCGACTCGGACGCGAGTTGGAACCGGCGGCCGAGCAGAAGATGCGAGACTTCCTGGCCACGCATCCCGGGGATCACAGCGGCACCAGGTATCGGTGGTCCGATACGGGCCTGGACGCCGACGAGGTCCGTCGCAAGGTTCGCGCGTACCAGGAATGCTTCGAGGTTCCGACCGAACCGCTCAGGTAGCGCGCCGGGGCAGACCGATTCGCCACGACTTCTGCGGTCCCCGGATGTCGACCGAGCCCCACACCACCTTGCCGGTCAGGACAACATGCGGATTACCTTCGGCGGGTGCGTCTTTGCGGTGATCGGTGGCACTGCCGACGTTGACCTCGACGTCGTCGATCGAGGCGCTGGCTCCTTCGGGAAGCCGCAGATCGAGGCCACCGAACTTCATGTCGAGTTCGATGATCACGATCGGCCCGGCGAACCTCGCCCGGGTCAGGTCCAACTCCACCGAACCCATGCGCCGGTACAACGCGAGCCGGGTCGGTACGACCCATTCACCTTGGCGCTTGAGGGATCCGAGCACGCCCGCAATTCGACGCGGTCGGCCGCAGAGGTGACGATCGCACCGGGCCCGGGCAAGTCACCGACGAGCGCATCGAGGTCGGACGGCAGGCGGGCCGTCGACACCATCGCCGAACGCTCCTCGAACTCCTCGATGTCGATCAGGCCGAGCGCTACGGCGTTGTGCAGCCGGCGCAGGGTGCCGTTGCGGTCGGCATCAGAGATCCGCATCTCGATTGCGCCGTGGTTGATGTCGGGCATGGCACGTCCCACGGTACCCGGCCCAGCTACGCCAGATAGTCGGGCGGCAGTGAATCGAGCATGGCCTTGAGCATCCGCACCGCGTACTCCGAACTGCCGCCGCCGACGATGAGAGCCGAAAATGCCATGTCGCCTCGGTATCCGGTGAACCACGAATGCGACCCGCCCGGCGAACTCGGCCTCACCGGTCTTGCCGCGCACGTCGCCTATCCCCTGCAGGTCCTTGGCGGTGCCGTTGGTGACGACCAGGCGCATCATCGGCCGCAGGCTGTCCACCACGTCGGCCGGGATCTGCTGTCGCTCGCCGGTTATCTGCGGTCTCCCGACCTTCGATGAGGTGCGGCACCGGGGTGTGGCCCGCGGCGACCGTCGCCGCCGCCAACGCCATCCCGAACGGGCTGACCAGTACCTTGCCCTGACCGAAGCCGTCCTCGGTGCGCTCGGTGAGATTCACCGTCGGCGGCACCGACCCGCTGACGGTCGAGATGCCCGCGATGTCGTAGTCCGGCCCGATGCCGTACTGCGACGGCGGCCTGGGTCAGTCCGCGCGGCGGCATCCTGCTGGCCAGTTCGGCGAAGGTGGTGTTGCACGAACTGGCGAAGGCCCGCGACATCGGCACCGTGCCGAGGTCGAAACCACCGTAGTTGGGCACCGTGCGGTGGCCGATGTCCATCGTGCCGGGGCAGCCCAGAAGCGTGTTGGGCGTTGCCATCTCGCGTTCGATCGCCGCGCCCGCGGTGACGATCTTGAAGGTCGAGCCGGGCGGGAACTGGCCCATGGTGGCCAGCGGGCCCGTCTGCGTCGGCGGCCGCATTCTGGGCCACGGCGAGGATCTCGCCGGTGGACGGTTTGATCACCACGATCATGGCCTGTTTGCCGGCGATGCCTTGACCGCGTTCTGTGCGGCGTTCTGTACGGCGCGGTCCAGGCTGATGGTGCACCGACGGCGCGGGGTCGCCAGGGACCTCGTTGAGTACGTCGACGTCGACGCCGTTCTGGTTGACGGTGACGACGCGCCACCCGGCGTCGCCGTCGAGGTCGTCGGCGACGGCCTTCTTGACCTCGTTGACCACCGCGGGCGCGAAATTGTCGTCGGTGGGCACCATTTCGGGTTGCGGGGTGATCACCACACCGGGCAGCGCGCCCAGGGCACCCGCGACCGCGTCGTGGTCGGCCTGCCGCAGCGTGATCAGGCTCAGCGGTCCCGGCGTCGAACTGGCCAGCTCGGCCATCCGCTGCGGATCCAGGGTGTTGTCGAAGCGGCGCAGCGCATCGGCGACCGCGTCGGGCGGTGGGCATGAGATCGGCGCCGGCCGCCTGTGCGTCGAGCGCGAAGTGGTACAGGTATCCGGGCACCAGTACGTCGGTGCCGCCGCGTTCGTTGACCGACGCGCGCGGCGGTGCGTCGGCGCGCAGCGCGAAGCTCTGGTTCTCGCCCAGCCTCGGGTGCAGGCCGGTGGCGCTCCACCGGACCTCCCAGCTGCCCTCGTCGCGCACCATGTTCAGCTGACCGTCGTAGGTCCAGGTCCGGTCCTTGGGTAGATGCCAGGTATAGCGGTAGGTGATGCTCCCGGTGTCCTCGGCGTACTTGGAGCTCAGGATCTGGGCGTCCAGGCCGGTGGCCTGCAGACCCGGCCCACGCCTCGTTGAGTGCGGCCCGCGCTTCGTCCGGGTCGGTCGGTGAGTTCGGCGGCCGCCGCGGTGTCGCCGTCGGCCAGCGCGGCGAAGAACTCCTCGGCGGCGGGCTCCGGCCCGTTCGGCCGGGGGTGCAGGCGCCGAGGGATGACGACCAGCGCGCGACCGCGAGTGAGGCTCGGCCATACGTGTTGCGGATGAGAGCAATGTTGCCATTGGGGCAGATGTTAAGAATACCGAGATCCGATTTCGGCGTCAGGCGCACCACCTCCGCAGACCTCGAAACTACGGCGGAGATCGAGAAGTCGGCCGCAAAATCGCGATCTCGTGCTGGCGCCCACGCGAAGCCGGCGACAGAACTCGGCCGGTCAGCTCAGGCGCCGAACGGGCCCGGCGGCGGGTGCCCGCACCACCAGCGGCACGGCAGGGAAATAAGCCGCCATCTCCGAGCGCGACGTGCGCAGCGCGGCCGTGCCGTAACCCTGCTTGCGGAACGACGGGTGGATCCAGATGCGCACGTTCGACTTCGCCGCCGGCCAGCTCACCGAACACCATGCCGACCTTCGTCGAGCCGACGACTCGGCCACCAGCCACGCGGCCTCCTCGGCGGCGACCCGATCGACCGCGGCGCGGATCTCGTCGCCGAGATCGCCCGCGGGCGCGCCGGTGCCGTCACCCGCCGAGCGCATGTCATCGGTACGGGCGGCGAAGATGTCGCGGTCGGCCATCGGCGGAGAACGGACGCAGCGCCAGGCGTTCGCCAGCGCCATGTGCCGGCTCGCCGAGGTGAAGATGAGCTCGTGGTTGAGGTTTCCAGCTCGGCAGCGATCCTGCGGCGCGACACCTTGGTGAGCCGGTCGAAGGACAACCGCAGGACCGCTTCGGCACCGGCGCGGACGTGTCGAGCAGGTCGGCGATCGCCTCGATGGCCGCGTCGTAGTCCTCGGAGGCGACGACGGCGTCGAGCACCTCGTGTCGCCGGGCGAGTGCGTGCGACCAGCGCGTCGGCGATAACCCGCTCGCCGTCGGGTGTCGTGCGTCGGTCATGTCGGAAGCGTAAGGAGCGGCCGCGGACGTTCAGTCCAGCAGGACGGTGGCGAAGGTGCCGACCTCGGTGAACCCGATGCGCGCGTAGGTCGCCCGGGCCACGGTGTTGAAGCTGTTGACGTAGAGGCTCGCGATGCGGCCGCTGCGCACGACGGCCGCGGCGACCGCCGCGGTACCTGCGGTCCCGATACCGCGGCCGCGCTAGTCCGGATGCACCCAGACGCCCTGGATCTGGCCGACGGCGGGTGACGCGGAGCCGACCTCGGCCTTGAACACCACCTGACCGCGCTCGAACCTGGCCCACGCCCGGCCGGCGGCGATCAGATCCGCGACCCGGCGCCGGTAGCCCGGCCACCGTCGCCGACGCGGGGATCGATGCCGACCTCGCCGATGAACATCTCGAGGCCGCGACGAGGTAGGCGTCGAGTTCGTGGATGCGCACCTGCCGGACCGCGGGGTCGATCGGGCACAGCGGCGCGGTGTTCAGCGCCATCAGCGGCTGATGGGCCGCACGTCGCGGGCGGGCCCCCAGACGTGCTCGAGCCGCGCCACATCGGCAGCACCAGTTCGGCGCGGCCGACCAGCGACGAACACCGGCGAGCGCTGCTCATCGCCTTGTCGGCGAACGCATCAGAGCGCCGGCGACTGCCGCGCAGCGGGATGAGGTTGGCGCCGGCGAAGCACAGCGATTCGGTCGGCCCGCCGCCGGGTCCACAGCTCGCCACCGATCGCCGCCGGGCTCGATGCCGTGTTCGGCGACGCGGGAAGCGACCATGCAGACGGCGACCGGATCTTCATCGAGGACCTGCCGGACCGCGAGCGATGTCGCGCACCACCGACACCCTTCGCTCGTCGACGAGGCGAAAAAGCGGAGGAGCCGACATCTGGACTCTTTCTGCGACGACTCTGGGCGGGTGACCCCACCGCCGGGGCCGTGGTTCAGCTTACGGTCACAACGGGTGAACCGGCGGCAGTCATCACCCCCGTCTCTTCGGCGATTCGCATCGCTTCCTCGATGAGGGTCTCGACGATCAGCGCTTCGGGAACGGTCTTGATGACCTCGCCCTTGACGAAGATCTGCCCCTTGCCGTTTCCGGACGCCACGCCGAGGTCTGCCTCGCGCGCCTCGCCCGGGTCCGTTGACGACACAGCCCATCACCGCGACGCGCAGCGGGATCTCCATGCCCTCCAGCCCGGCGCTCACCTCGTTGGCCAGCGTGTACACGTCGACCTGGGCGCGCCCGCACGACGGGCAGGACACGATCTCCAGGCCGCGTGGCCGCAGGTTCAGCGACTCGAGGATCTGGTTGCCCACCTTGATCTCCTCGGCGGGCGGTGCGGACAGCGACACCCGGATGGTGTCGCCGATGCCCTTGGACAGCAGCGCACCGAACGCGACGGCCGACTTGATGGTGCCCTGGAACGCCGGGCCCGCCTCGGTGACGCCGAGGTGCAGCGGGTAGTCGCACTTGCGCGGCGAGCTGCTCGTAGGCGGCGACCATGATGACGGGGTCGTTGTGCTTGACGCTGATCTTGATGTCGCCGAAGCCGTGCTCCTCGAACAGCGAGGCCTCCCACAGCGCCGACTCGACCAGCGCCTCAGGCGTGGCCTTGCCGTACTTCTTCAACAACCGCGGATCGAGCGATCCGGCGTTGACGCCGATCCGGATCGGGATGCCCGCGTCGCCGGCCGCTTTGGCGACCTCCTTGACCCGGCCGTCGAACTCCTTGATGTTGCCCGGGTTCACGCGGACGGCAGCACAGCCGGCGTCGATGGCGGCGAAGATGTACTTGGGCTGGAAGTGGATGTCGGCGATCACCGGGATGTTCGCCTTCTTCGCGATGGTCGCGAGCGCCTCGGCGTCCTCCTGGCGCGGGCATGCCACCCGGACGATGTCACAGCCCGACGCGGTGAGCTCGGCGATCTGCTGCAGTGTCGCGTTGATGTCGTGAGTCTTGGTGGTGCACATCGATTGCACGGCGATCGGGTGGTCGCTGCCGACACCGACATCGCCGACCATGAGCTGGCGCGTCTTGCGGCGGGGCGCCAGGACTGGCGGCGGTGGCGCTGGAGGGGCGGGCATCCCCAGTCCTACAGAGGTCACTGTTTACGTCTCCTACTGGAACAACGTGATCGGATTGACACGTCTGCTGTCACGGTCAGCAGCATGAAGCCCACCATCACGATGATCACGACATAGGTGAGCGGGCATCAGCTTGAGATAGTCGACGGGCGCCGGCGGCCACTTTGCCGCGCGCCACCGCGAATCTTGTCGCGTAATTTCTCGTACAGGGCGATCGCGATGTGCCCGCCGTCGAGCGGCAGCAGCGGGATCAGGTTGATCGCCCCGAGCACGAAGTTGAGCTGTGCCAGGAAGAACCAGAACGCGACCCAGATCCCGTGTTCGACGGTCTCGCCGCCGATTCGGGAAGCGCCGACGACGCTGATCGGCGTCTCGGGGTCCCGTTCACCACCGGTGATGGAGTGCACGAGTGCGCCGATCTTGGTCGGGATCTTCACGACCGCCTTGCCGAGCACGACGCCGAGGTCCTGGTGAAGACCAACGTCCCCGGCACTGCCGTGAACGCGTTGTACTGGGTCGGACCGAACTGGCGCGGCCGTCACCCCGATGCTGCCGACGTCGGCGGGCATGGCCTGTCCGCCATCGACTGCGACGAAGCGCTGGCTCGGCGTGACGTTGACCGTGGTGGAGAACTCGCGCACCTGACCGTTCTCGTCGCGCTGCACCGTCAGATTCGTCGGGCCGTTCTGCTGTCGCACAGCGTCGACCAGGGCCTCGAACGTCGGGACCTCGGTGTCGCCGACCTTGAGGATGATGTCGCCCGCCCGGACACCGGCCGCGGCCGCCGGGCTGGCGGCGACGCAGTCGCCCAATTCTCCTTGGGAGACTTCGGATTTGATGCACGACGTCTCACCGACCACGGCGGTCGTCGGGGCTTTCAGGTTGGGCAGGCCCCAGATGATCGCAATCGCGTAGATCAGCACCAGACCGATGACGAAGTTCATCGCGGGCCCGGCGAACAGCACCGCCACGCGCTTCCAGGTCTTCTGCTTGTACATCGCGTAGGGCCGGTCTTCGGGCTCGAGCTCTTCCACCGCGGTCATGCCCGCGATGTCACAGAACCCGCCCAGCGGGACGGCCTTGATGCCGTATTCGGTTTGCCCGAGCTTGTTGGGCCGCCACGTCGACCACAGGGTCGGACCGAAACCGACGAAGTAGCGGCGCACCTTCATGCCGGTGGCGCGGGCCACCCACATGTGGCCGCATTCGTGCAGCGCCACCGACACCAGAATGGCGAGGGCGAACAGCGTCACGCCAAGCACATACATCATCCGGCGGCCCAGTCCTTACTACTACTACCTGCGGGTTCCCGCTCGACCGCGCTCCGCGCCCGGTCACGGGCCCAGTCTTGTGCGTCGAGCACGTCATCCACGGTAGCTGGTTCGGCGGCCCACTGGTCGCCAGCGCGCAGCACGTCGGCGACGGTGCGCACGATCGCCGGGAACCGAATCCGGCCCTTGAGAAAGGCCTCGGCTGCTTCCTCGTTGGCGGCGTTGTACACCGCGGTCATGCAGCCACCCGCTTTTCCGGCGTCGCGGGCCAGTGCAACGGCCGGGAAGACGTCGTCGTCCAGCGGCTCGAAATCCCAGCGTGCAGCGGTGGTGAAGTCGCAGGCGAACGCGGCGCCGGCGACCCGGGCCGGCCAGCCGAGCGCCAGCGCGATCGGCAGTTTCATGTCGGGAGGGCTGGCCTGGGCGAGCGTGGACCCGTCGGTGAAGGTCACCATCGAGTGCACGATCGACTGGGGGTGGACCACCACCTCGATGCGGTCATAGTCGACCCCGAAGAGCAGGTGGGTCTCGATCAGCTCGAGGCCCTTGTTGACCAGCGACGCCGAGTTCAGCGTGTTCATCGGCCCCATCGACCAGGTGGGATGGGTGCCCGCCTGCTCGGGAGTGACGTCCTCGAGCCGCTCGGCGGTCCAGCCCCGGAACGGTCCACCGGAGGCGGTCAGCACGAGCTTGGCCACCTCGTCGGCAGTGCCGCCGCGCAGGCACTGCGCCAGCGCGGAGTGCTCGGAGTCGACGGGCACGATCTGGCCGGGCGAAGCGGCCTTCTGCACGAGCGGGCCACCGGCGACCAGTGATTCCTTGTTGGCCAGTGCCAGCCGCGAGCCCGTGGCCAGTGCGGCGAGTGTGGGTTTGAGGCCGAGAGCGCCGACGAGAGCGTTGAGCACGACGTCGGCCTCGGTGTTCTCCACGAGGCGGGTGACTGCGTCCGGTCCGGTGTAGGTGACATCGCCGACCGTGGTGGCCGCGGCGTCGTCGGCGACGGCGATGTTCGTCACACGCGTCTCGGCGCGCTGCCTGGCCAGCAGGTCGGGGTTGCCACCGCCCGCGGCGAGGCCGACCACCTCGAAACGATCCGGATTCGCGGCGATGACGTCGAGAGCCTGGGTACCGATCGAGCCCGTGCTGCCCAGAATCAGTACGCGAAGCCTGCCCCGATTGTCCGTCTCGCCGGCCGCATTCACAGGTCCATTGTGCCGCCGGTCGTTCCCACGGTGGTAGTCGGCGCCGCGCCAATGCCGATGTGACGTGAATGTGACGCCTAGGGCTGCCGACCCATCCGCACGTGCCGCAGCTCGGAATCACCCGTGTGCCAACTGAGTGCGGGCAACGGTGTCCGTGCGCGAAGGGAATGATCGATATGACAAGGATGACAGGGTTCCACCGGAAGACGACGGCGGCGGCCGGTCTGGCCGCTCTGGCCATTTTCGGCGCGGCTGCCTGTTCGAGCGAAGAGGCATCGAGCACCGCATCCTCGGCCACCAGCGCGGCCGAATCCGCCGTCGAGTCCGCGACCAGCGAGATGACCACCTCGTCCGCGGCACCCGCGGACGGTTCCGATCCCGCGGCCAATCTCATCGGGTCCGGCTGCGCGGCATACGCGGAACAGATGCCGGAAGGGCCCGGGTCTGTTGCCGGCATGGCAGCCGATCCGGTGACGGTCGCGGCGTCGAACAACCCGATGCTTACGACACTGACCCAGGCGCTGTCCGGTCAGCTCAACCCGAACGTGAACCTCGTCGACACCCTCAACGGCGCCGAGTTCACCGTGTTCGCGCCGACGAATGACGCATTCGCCAAGATCGACCCGGCCACGCTGGAGACCCTCAAGACCGACTCCGACCTGCTGACCAGCATCCTGACCTACCACGTCGTCCCCGGTCAGGCGGTGCCGGACGCGGTCGCCGGTGAGCACACGACCGTGCAGGGCGCTCCCGTCACGGTCACCGGAGCGGGCAACGATCTGAAGGTCAACGACGCCGGCCTGGTGTGCGGCGGGGTGAAGACCGCCAACGCCACCGTCTACATGATCGACACCGTCCTGATGCCCCCGGCCAACTAGCCCTGACGCAAACGACATCCCCAGAAAAGGACAACGAACATGACTATCAACGGACGAACTCTCCTCGGCGCGGGCTTCGCGGTGACCACCGCGCTCGGCCTCTCGCTGGGCACGGCGACGACGGCCTCCGCGGCACCCGCCGGACCGGGGTGCGCGGCCTACGCCCAGCAGGTACCGGACGGCCCCGGCTCCGTCCAGGGCATGGCGGCGGCCCCGGTGGCGACCGCCGCGGCGAGCAACCCGATTTTGACCACGCTCACGAAAGCCGTGTCCGGACAACTCAATCCGGCTGTCAACCTCGTCGACACGCTCAACGGGGCCGAGTTCACGGTGTTCGCCCCGACCGACGAGGCGTTCGCGAAGCTCGACCCGGCCACTGTCGAGACCCTCAAGACCGACTCCGGCCTGCTGACCAACATCCTGACCTACCACGTGGTCCCCGGCCAGGCGGCACCGGACGCGGTCGTCAGTGAGCACACGACGGTGCAGGGTGCGACGGTGAACGTCACCGGGACGCCGGACCACCTGATGGTCAATGACGCCTCGGTGGTGTGCGGCGGCGTGCAGACGGCCAACGCGACCGTGTATCTCATCGACACGGTGCTGATGCCGCCGGCCGCATAGCCGCCCGGCCGCGAAGCTGAGGATCCCCCGCACGTCTACCCCCGGCGGCGGGGGATTCTCTTGGTGTGCCGACAGGGCCCGCAACGGTCCTCACGGTGCCGGGACGCACGACCAACCGACCATGCAGCACACCGATGACGCCCTTCAGCTACGACGGCGGTCTGTATGTCCTCGCCGGTTATCCCGGTTCGGATTGGGCTGCCAATGCCCGCGCCGCGGCGGCGGGACCACTCTCACGCGGCCGCAGGTCGCGCAGGGTCCACATCGTCGAACTCACCGAAGCCAGCCCGGCCGGTGCTGCGCGAATTCGCGGTGATGGTGCCCGTAGGGGTGGCGTTCGCCAAGCGGGCGGGCTTGGTCACCGACGGCACACCCGATGAGTTCGAAGCGCTCGCAGGCACCTTGGCAGTATTCCGGTTCGATCACGTGAAGTGACCTACCGGATCAGGCCGGGGGGAAGTGCTCGATCCAGTGTCTGGCGATGTCGATACGGCGCGCGATCCACACGTCCTCGTGTGTCTGCACATGGTCGAGGAAGCGTTCCAGCGCCGCGGTGCGGGCGGGCCTGCCCGCGATCCGGCAGTGCAGCCCGATCGACAGCATCTTGGGCGACCCGGCGGCGCCCTCGGCGTAGAGCACGTCGAACGCATCGCGCAGGTGGGTGAAGAATTCGTCGCCGCTGGGAAAACCGCCTGCGACGGCGAACCGCATGTCGTTAGTGTCCAGCGTGTACGGAACGACCAGGTGGTCGGTGTCGGCGACCCGGGTCCAGTACGGGAGATCGTCGGCGTAGGAGTCCGAGTCGTAGAGGAACCCGCCGTGCTCGACCACCAGCCGCCGGGTCTGCGGCGAGTCACGCCCGGTGTACCAACCCAGCGGGGCCGCGCCGGTCAGCTCGGTCATCAGCTCCACCGCCTCGGCGAGGTGCGCGCGCTCGACCCGTGGTTCGACGAGTTGGTAACTGATCCAACGCAATCCGTGGCAGGCGAGCTCGTCACCGCGCTGTTGAAACGCCGCGACTGCTTCCGGATTCCGCGCCAGCGCCATCGCGACCCCGAAGATGGTCAGTGGCAACCCGCGCCGGTCGAACACCCGCAGCACCCGCCACAACCCGGCCCGCGAACCGTACTCATAGAGCGACTCCATACTCATGTGGCGATTCGGAAATGGTTGGGCACCAATGATTTCCGAAAGAAACGTCTCCGAAACCGGATCGCCGTGCAGCACGCTGTTCTCGGCGCCCTCTTCGTAGTTGAGCACGAACTGGACGGCGATCTTCGCGTCGCCGGGCCAGCGGGGGTGGGGCGGGTGGGGGCCGTAGCCGACCATGTCCCGCGGATAGTCGTCGCCAGGCTCGATGGTCATGCACGCATTCTGGCAGGACTGCGGGGCGGCTGCGGCGGTCAGGACCTGACCTTGGCGATCACGGTCTCGGCGAACTGCTCGATCGGTTTCCGGAACCGTTCGACGTCCGTGGAGTCACCGAGCTCGGCGCCCATCCACGGGGCGACCATCACCGACGTGATGCCTTCGTCCTCGGCCCGCAGGTACATCTCCGGTGACGGCGGCTCCATGAGCGCCAGCAGCACCTCGAACGGTTCATCGTGGCGGCCGTACTCGCGCCGCAGTTCGGCGAGCCGCCGCGCATAGCCGACCGCCTCGTCCCACCGGTAGGCGTAGCCGACCCAGCCGTCACACAGCAGCGCGGCCCGGCGCAGCGCCGCGTCGGACTCGCCACCGCAGAGGATCGGCACCGGTCCGGGCGGGTGGGGTTCGATCATCATCTCGGGTACCTCGTAGTGCTCGCCGCTCCACGACACCCAGCCGCCCTTCCACAACGCGCGCAGCGCAGGGATCATCTCATCGAGGCGCTTGCCCCTGGTGTGGAAGTCCTGGCCCATCAGCGCGTACTCCTCGCGCATCCAGCCGACGCCCGCGGCCAGCGAGACGCGCCCGCCGGACAACGTCGCCGCGGTGGCCACCTGCTTGGCGACCTCAAGCAGGGGCCTGGCTGGCGCGATGTAGACGGCATTGGAGAACCGCAGGTTGGTGGTGACGGCGGCCATGGCACCGGTGAGCACCCATGCGTCCGGCCATGCGGTCTCGGGTTGCCACGGCGGGAGCCCGCTGGGCGAATCGGGATAAACCGACCGCAGCTGTCGTGGGTAGATCATGTGATCCGAGGTGATCATGCCGTCGTAACCGGCCTCGTCGAGCATCCGCGCCAGCGGCACGATCTCCGTCGTCTTCAGGAACGTCGCGCCCGACCAGAACTGCACAGACCTAACCCTTTCGTCAGAATCCCCTGTCCTAGTTTCTCTATCGGAGTTTGGGGGCAGCATCAATGCCATGCCCGCCGTGTTGTGGTTTCGTCGCGATCTGCGGCTTGCCGATCTGCCCGCCCTGTTGGCCGCCGCAGAAAGCGACGCGGAGGTGCTCGCCTGCTACGTGCTCGATCCACGCCTGAAGGCTTCGTCGGGACCCCGGCGCCTGCAATACCTGTACGACGCGCTGCGCGACCTGCGCGATAATCTCGACGGCCGGCTGTTGGTCACCTGCGGCGACCCGAAGACCCGCATCCCAGCACTGGCCAAGGCCGTCGGCGCGACGTCGGTGCACGTGTCGGAGGACCACTCCCCCTTCGGACGCCGCCGCGATGACCACGTGCGCGGCGCGCTGGGCGACGTCGCGCTGATCGCGACCGGATCGCCGTACCTGGTGTCACCGGGCCGGGTGACCAAAGGCGACGGCACTCCGTACAAGGTGTTCACCCCGTTCTACGACGCCTGGCGCAAGCAAGGGTGGCGGAAGCCGGCGGAATCGGGCAGGAAATCGGCGCGCTGGATCGACCCGGGCGACGTGCCGGGCAGGTCCGGCATCGTCGACATCCCCGACGCGGAGGTCGAGCTCGAACTGCCCGCGGGCGAACAGGCCGCGCGGCGGCAGTGGAAACAGTTCATCAGCGACGGGCTGGACGGCTACGACGACGACCGCAACCGTCCTGACCTGGCTGCCACCAGCAGGATGTCGGCGCATCTGAAGTTCGGGACCATTCATCCGCGCACGATGGCCGTGGATCTGGGGCGGGGCAAGGGCGCCCAGGCCTACCTGCGGGAGCTGGCGTTCCGCGACTTCTACGCCACAGTCCTGAGCGAGTGGCCGGACAGCGCATGGTGGAACTGGAACAAGTCCTTCGATGCGATCGAGGTCGACGACGGACGCGAGGCCGAGGCGGCGTTCGAAGCGTGGAAAGCAGGCAAGACGGGCTTTCCGATCGTCGACGCCGGCCTGCGTCAACTCGCTCAGACCGGCTTCATGCACAACCGGGTACGGATGATCGTCGCCTCATTCCTGGTCAAGGACCTGCACCTGCCGTGGCAGTGGGGCGCGCGCTGGTTCCTCGACCAGCTCGTCGACGGCGACATGGCCAACAACCAGCACGGCTGGCAGTGGGCCGCCGGGTGCGGCACCGACGCCGCGCCGTACTTCCGGGTTTTCAATCCGACGACGCAGGGCAAGAAGTTCGACCCGTCGGGTGAGTACATTCGGCGCTGGGTTTCCGAGCTCGCCGAGGTCGACGACGTGCACAAGCTCGAAGGCACGCGGCCGGACGACTATCCGGAGCCGATCGTCGATCACAGCCAGGAACGCGCCGAGTCGCTGCGCCGGTACGGCGCCATCAGCGAGCGCCGGTACGGCGCCATCTGATTACTTGAGGGTCTGGCCCGCGTCGACGGGGAGTGCGACGCCGGTCAGGTAGCGGCCGGCGGGACCGCAGAGGTAGACCATCGCGTCGCTGACATGGCCGGGCTCCATCATCGGCAGCTGCAGTAGAGGCTGTTGCGCCGCACTGAAAGTCGGGTGCTCACCGGCCCATTCGGCCATGGACTGGTTGAGTACCATCGGTGTCGCGACCCCACCGGGGTGCACCGAGTTGACCCGGATGTTCTTCTCGGCGAGCGAGCGGGCGAAGTGGCGCATCACACCGATCACGCCGTGCTTGGCGGCGGTGTAGCCGGCCGCGCCGTGGCTCATGGTGCCGAATTCGGTGCTGACGGAGGTGAATCCGGCCGCCGAGCTGGTTATGACGATCGCCCCGCCGTCGGGGTTGCGCAGCAGCGCGGGCAGGGCAGCGTCGATGGTGAAGTAGACACCGTTGAGCATCACGGCGATCGCGTCGTTGAAGGCGGAGATCTCGCGGCCCTGTTCGCCTGCCGCGGGCAGGATGCCCGCATTGGCGAGGACGAAGTCGATGCGCCCGAACTCGTTGAAGCCCTTGGCGACGACGTCCGCCAGCCGGTCCCGGTCCCGCACATCGGCCCGCTCCGCGACGATTCGGCGGCCGGTCTTCTCTACGAGGCGAACCGTTTCGTCGAGATCCTCCGGTGTAGCCATGGGATACGCGACGCTGGGGATCTGGTCGCACAGGTCGACAGCGATGACGTCGGCGCCCTCCTCGGCGAACCGGACCGCGTGGGCGCGCCCCTGGCCACGCGCGGCACCGGTGACGAAGACGACCTTGTCATGGAAGAAACCCAGCGGAGCCTCGTTCGTCATGACGGGCCAGCCTAGTGCGCAACCGGAAGCTCTACGGCAGCGCCTAGTAGAGCTGTGTCAGAATGAGCCCAACAGATGCCGCCCGACCGTGAGGAGCAGCCGTGGCAAGCACCGAGGTGGAACGACGCATTGGTGTCGACGTCGAGGAAGTGCCGTCCGCGGACTGGGGCTGGTCGACGGGCAGCCTCAAGGGTTTCCAGATCGGTGGAGTACTGGCCGGGCTCTTCCTTCTGTCCATGATCCACGGCAACCACTCCGGCCGTGTCGAGGACATCTTCCTGGTCGCTTTCGCCCTGTTCGTGTTCGGCTTCGTCGCCCGCAGCGCCTATACCAGTCGCAACCGCGACACCCGATAGCGCGCTCAGACCGAATACATCCGGCGATACGACTCGCCGCGCACCTGATACAGCGCCTCGACGGGCTCCGCAACGCCCGGCCTTCCCGCCGCACGCAGCGCTTGGGCCTTGAACGCCATGGCCGCCGGGCTCAGTTCGTGCGGAACCGGCGCCAGGCCGTTGCCGACCTCGGCGTGCGCGGGCCTGCCCCAGACCCTGACCGCACCGCACGTCTGACGCGCGACCCGCGCCAGGGCGTCGCGGGCATCCGGATCACTGCCCAGTAGGTCGGCGCCGAGCACCACCGTGGTTCCCCGGGGCAGCTCGCGGATCATCGATCCGACGTCCGAAGCCGGGCCAGGCACCCGGTGTCCGGACACTCCGAGGATGGCCAGCGGGCGCGCGTCGCTGGGACCGGCGAGCAGCACGCTGACATCCCAGCCTGCGCGCGCCCGATCGCAGAGGAAACCCCCGGCGCCCTCGACCACGGGGCCGACCGAGGACGCCACCACGACGATGCGGTACCCCGACAGGAGCGCGCTGCCTTCGGCATCGTCGGCCGGGCTGAACCGCCGCGACGGCATCTAACGCCCCGTCACGGGCGCCGGATCGGCCGTTGACCGTCCGGCCGTCCGCAGTGCACGAGATTCGGGCACCGCGGATCCCTTGCGTTCGAACGGTAGAGCCGAGATCGTCATCAAACCACCCTTCAGCGCCGACAGGTGGCGCCTCAGACAGCGTGACACTTATGATCTGATCTGTAAAGTATCGATCGCATCTCAGTACATGCTGCAAAATCGCGGCTCGCCACGAAAGCACGCTCCGAGCAACGGGTTCCGCCAGTTACAGCGCGGGCGCCACCGGCATAGCCGTCTCGACGGGTGTCAACTCTTCGGACAACCCTGCGGCCTTGCGGATCTCGCCGAACGAGGCGAGCAGCGCGTCGGTGGCCTCATGCGGATCCTTCAGCGTGCGGTCGTCGGTGAGCACCGAGATCGAGAGCTGGTCGACATAGCTCCACACTGTGATGTTCATCCCACTGCCGGCCACGATGGGGCCCACCGAATAGATCTCGTCGACGACGGCGCCCTCGACGAGCCCCCGCTCGCGCGGCCCGGGCACATTGGAAACCGTCAGATTCATGACCATCGCCGATTCGAGGCGCCGCCCCTGCACGCGAAAGATCCGTGGCGCCGTCGCGGGCGGCAGAAAGGTGAGCCAGGCCGGCAGCAGCGTGGGACCGAGCAGGTTGTGATTCTCTTTGGCGATCACCGTCGACGTTGCGGTGAGCTTGACCCGTTCCAGCGGTTCGTCGATATGAACGGGCAAAGACGGTGTCATGTAAGTGAATTCGTTGCCGACGAGGCGGTCGGGCGCGGTGTTGTAGCTCACCGGGACGCCGGCGATCAGTGGCGAGTCGGCCTTTCCGTCGTAGCGCAGCAGAAGACGACGCAACGCCCCGGCGACCGTGGCGAGAACGATGTCGTTGAGTGTGACGCCGAGATGCCTGGCGGTCTCCTTGACGTCCGCCAACGCCAACGGCGCGGTCGCGAATCGGCGGCCTGGTGTCACGACATGGTTGATGAAGGTCGGCGGTGGAGCGAAGTTCCGCGCCAGATCGGGATGCGGACCCCGCTCCTTCGCCCTGCTTACGCACCCGCGAGACGCCCGTCGCCGTCTCGTTCATCAACCGGGGAAGCCGACGAAGCTGTCGTAGGTGATCACGCGCCGGCGGCCTTGAGCAGGTTGCCGCGCGACCTCGAATCGGCGGAGACCTCGGCGAGGTGCCCACCGATTGCGGGCTCGTGCGCCTGGAGCGCCATCGCCAGCTGATTCGCCGAGGCGATACCGTCGGCGAGCGCGTGATGCACCTTGTGGATAATCGCAATGCGGTTGTCGGCCAAGCCTTCTGCGATGTACATCTCCCACAGTGGGTGGCTTCGGTCCAGCGGCGTACTGGCGATCTCACCGATCAGCTGATCGAGCTCGCGGCGCCCACCCGGCGCGGCCACCCGCGCCCTGCGAACGTGGTAGTCGAGATCGATCTCGGCGTTCTGCACCCACATCGGGTGGTGGAGGTTCCACGGGATGTCGACGAGCTGGTAGCGCAATGGCGCGAGAGCATGCAGCCGTGGGAGGGCAACCCTGCGGAACAGATCGAAGTCAAAGCCCTCGACGTTCGACACGTCGAGAATGCCGATCTTCAGCGTGTGCATGTGGATCTCGGGCGTCTCGCCGTACAACATCATCACGTCCACGCCGTTGAGTCGCCTCACCCGCCACCACCCCGTCCCTCGTCGACACAATCTGTTGTGTCGTACCCATTCCACCGGTGTACGCCAATCGAGGACGGCTCTCGGTCGAAACTGACATTCCTTGTTGGCCGAATCTCATTCCCCAAAGATCGGGCCACGGAAACCTCAACGTGACAATTCGTGAGTCATTTGTAAACTTGATACGCGCATCACCATCACAGTGCCAGCAACGGGAGTTTCGAGGACTCGATGATTCGCACGAAAACCATTGCCGCCAGGACTCTTCGATGAGCCTGGTCGCCGGAAGCGGGCCCCTCAGTCGCGACCGCGCGGGTCAGCTGAACCCACCGGCAACGGGCGACCTGGTGTACATCGAGCCGCACCCGCGGCGCATTCAGGCCGTCGCCGACGGTCGCACGGTGATCGACACCGAACGCGCGTTGATGGTGCACCGTCGCGGCCAACCGTTGAGCTATGCGTTCGCTGTCGACGAGATCGGTGACCTGCCGAGCACACCGGTTCCTGAGGCACCCGGATTCGTCGTGGTGCCGTGGGCGGCGGTGGACACCTGGTTCGAGGAGGGGCGACGCCTGGTGCACTACCCGCCCAACCCCTATCACCGGGTGGACTGCCGCCCGACTACGCGTGGACTGCGTGTGGCGGTCGCCGGCACCACGCTGGTCGACACCGTCGATACCGTCATCCTGTTCGAGACGGCGCTCCACCCCCGGCTGTATGTCAGCCCTTCACTCGTGCGCACCGATCTGCTTCGGCGCTCGGAGACGTCGAGCTACTGCAACTACAAGGGGGACGCTACGTATTGGAGCGCTGTCGTCGGCGACGCCGTCGTTGACGATGCCGCCTGGAGTTATGAGGATCCGCTGCCCGAAAGTCTTCCCATCGCGGGCCTGCTGAGCTTCGACGAAACCAAGGTCGACATGTTGGCCGAGCTGCCGGTGTCGGCCGGCTACGAAGACTGCGGCTGCCAGATCCCCTCACTGTGATACACATCACATAGCTGGGTGACCTCGGACCCTACGGTTGCGTCACCGTAGGTTTGCCCTGGTTACGCTTGCGTACGGATTTGCTGGGCCGTCACACTTCGGCCATGCGCCAGGGTCACTACATCGCCAACGTCCGCGATATCGCCTTCAACCTCTTCGAGGTACTGCGACTCGACACCGTGTTGGACGCGGGCGGCTACGGCGATCTCGACACCGACACCGCACGGACCATGCTCGACGAGGTAGCCCGACTGGCCGAGGGGCCCGTCGCCGCGTCCTTCGCCGACGCCGACCGCAATCCCCCGGTGTTCGATCCCACGACACACACCATCTCGGTGTCCGACGAGATCAAGCGCACCGTGGCCGCCGTCAAGGATGCCGAGTGGTGGCGGCTCGGCATCGCCGACGAGATCGGCGGTGTTCCCGCTCCCGCCGCGCTGACCTGGGCGATCGGCGAGATGCTCCTCTGCGCCAACCCTGCGGCGGCCTTCTTCCATGCCCTCGGGCCTGCGATGGCGCATGCACTCGCCGTGGAAGGGACGGAGCAGCAGAAGATTTGGGCCGCCAAGGGCCTGGAGCGTGGTTGGGCGGCGACGATGGTGCTGACCGAGGCGGACGCGGGATCCGATGTCGGATCCGGGCGCACCAAGGCGATCGGCCAGCCGGACGGCAGCTGGCACATCGAGGGCGTCAAACGGTTCATCTCCGGCGGCGACGTCGGCGACACTGCGGAGAACATCTTCCACCTGGTGCTGGCACGCCCCGAGGGTGCGGGTCCGGGCACCAAGGGGCTGAGCCTGTTCTACGTGCCGAAGTTCCTGTTCGATCCGGAGACCTTCGAACTCGGCGAGCGCAACGGGGTCTTCGCGACGGGGCTGGAACACAAGATGGGGCTGAAGTCCTCCCCCACGTGCGAACTCACCTTCGGTGCGCACGGCAGGCCCGCGGTCGGTTACCTCGTCGGCGACGTCCACAACGGCATCGCCCAGATGTTCACGGTGATCGAGCACGCCCGCATGACGATCGGCGTCAAGTCCGCAGGCACCCTGTCCACCGGCTACCTCAACGCGCTGGCCTATGCCAAGCAACGCGTGCAGGGTTCCGACCTCACCCAGATGACCGACAAGTCCGCGCCGAGGGTGACGATCCTGCACCACCCCGATGTGCGCCGCAGCCTTCTGACCCAGAAGGCGTACGCCGAGGGTTTGCGGGCGCTGTACATTTATGCCGCTGCACATCAGAACGATGATGTGGCAGAACAGGTTTCGGGCGCCGACCCGTCGATGGCGCACCGCGTCGACGACCTGCTGCTTCCCATCGTCAAGGGCGTGGGCTCCGAGCGGGCCTACGAGGTTCTGACCGAATCGCTGCAGACGTTGGGCGGTTCGGGTTTCCTCCAGGACTACCCGATCGAGCAGTACATCCGCGACTCCAAGATCGACTCGCTCTACGAGGGCACCACCGCGATCCAGTCGCTGGACTTCTTCTTCCGCAAGGTCGTTCGCGACCGCGGGGAGGCGCTCGCCCACGTCGCCACCCAGATCACCCGCACGATCGAGGCGTGCGACGCGCGGCTCAAGACGCAGGCGATGCTGCTGCACGCCGCACTTGAGGATGTCCAGGCGATGACGGCGGCCACCACGGGCTACCTGATGGCCGCCTCCGAGCGGCCGGCCGAGATCTACAAGGTGGGACTGGTGTCCGTCCGTGTGCTGCTCGCCGTCGGAGACGTGCTGATCGGGTGGCGCCTGCTCGACCAGGCGCTGGTCGCTCAGGCGGCGCTGGAGACCGCTCACAGCGCCCAGGACGCGCCGTTCTACGAGGGCAAGATTGCCACGGCCGCGTTCTTCGCGGCCAATATGCTGCCGCCGCTGGCTGCGGTACGCCGAATCGTCGAAGACCTCGACGACACCGCGATCGACCTGATGGCGTTGCCCGAGGAGTCGTTTTAGGCCAAGCTTCTCTCCTATGGCCCGCTGGTTCGCCCTCAAGCCCGCCGACGCCGGGTTCTTCGCGTCCGCACCGCACGTGTTCCGGTACGTGAAGCACTTCGACGCGACCCCCGAACAGGTCTGGGAGTCACTGCAATCCGACGAGTCACTGGCCGCGTGGGGCAAGACCGTCGGGTCACTGACGTGGACGTCCCCGCGGCCGTTCGGAGTCGGCACGACCCGAGAGGTGGGCACCGGTCCGACGCTGGTGCGTGAGCAGTTCTTCGAGTGGACCGACGGGAACGGGTACGCGTTCTTCGTCACGGAGGCCAACGTTCCTTTGTTCCGACGGTTCGCCGAGGACTACCGGGTCGAACCCGAGGGAACCGGAACACGATTCACGTGGTTGGTGGCCATCGAACCTCTCGGCGCGCTGAAGCTGCCGTTCAAGGTGCTCGCTCCCGTGTTCAAGGCCGCGTTCGGCCGGGCCGCCTCCGACGGGCAGAAGTACTTCGCCGCCCGATAAGGTCGGCACCTGATGACAGGTGTCGACACAAGCTGGATCGGGCAGCTCCTGCGGTTCGAGCGGCACGGCGACACCTTCGTCGCGCCCAGCCCGCGGCGGGAAGCGTTGTGGCGTCTCTAGTTCTCCCCGCCCAAATTGCATTCCGCGCGGTCTCCACCCGCAATTCCGCGCACGGAATGCAATCTCGGCGGTAGGTTCTGCACGTGCCGACGCTGACGAACCGCCAGATCTTGTTGCGCCGCCGTCCCGACGGGCTGGTCGACCCCGACGACACCGAGCTTATCGCGGGGCCCGCGCCCGAACCTGCCGATGGCGAGGCACTGGTCCGCACGACCTACATCGGCATGGACGCCGCTGTCAGGACATGGCTCGACGACCAGCCGGGCTACCTTCCACCGGTGGAGCTGGGCCAGGTCATCCGGGCGGCCGGGATCGGCCAGGTCGTCCAATCACGTTGCGACGCCTACGCCGTCGGCGACATCGTGACGACATTGACCGGCTTCCAGGAGTACACCATCGTCCGCGACGACCTGTTCACCACGCCGGTGCCGGGCCCCGCCGATCAGGTCGACCAACTCGCAGTCATGTCGATCTACGGCCCGACCGGCGCCACCGCCTACTTCGGCATGACCGGCATCGGTCGCCCCCAGCCCGGCGAGACGGTCGTCGTTTCGGCGGCCGGCGGCGCCACCGGATCGGTGGCCGGGCAGATCGCAAAGATCGCGGGCGCGAAGGTGGTGGGCATCGCGGGCGGTCCGGACAAGTGCCGGGCAGTGGTGGAGGACTTCGGGTTCGACGCGTGCATCGACTACCGGCAGGACGGGCTGGCCGCGGCACTGAAGAAGGAATGCCCACAAGGTGTCGACGTCTACTTCGACAACGTCGGCGGCCCGATTCTCGACGCCGTGCTCGGCAGGCTCGCGCACAAGGCGCGCGTCGTGCTGTGTGGAGTGATCTCCAGCTACCTCACCGGTGAACACCCCGGTCCCGCCAACTACGTCAACCTCCTCGCCAAAACCGCACTGATGCAAGGGTTCAACGCGCTCGACGAATGGGGCAGGTTCGACGAGGCGTTCACCGCCCTGCGCGGCTGGGAGGAACAGGGCCTGCTCACCCACCGTGAGCACATCTTCGACGGCATCGAGTCGTGCGTGGACGCCCTCAACGGCTTGTTCACCGGGGCCAACATCGGCAAGACGCTGGTCAGGCTCGCCGGGTCGTGACCGGCATCGGCGCGGCACGTGTCGCGGTCAGTGCGCCGGCGACACACGTCGCCGCATCCAGGGTGTGCTGCAGTCCCGGGTAGTGCGCGATCAGTGCGTTGACGTGCTTACGGTGGCTGGCCGAAGTGCTGGGCTTCCTGCGCCGCCGCGACGATCATCTGCTCGAAGCAGATCGCGTTGATCGACGTCGCGTTTCATGAAGAACGAGAAGGCCGGCCTCTGCGGGTTCCATTGCCAGGGGATCTCCCCGGTGAAGTCGAAACGAGGACGGCGCACCTCAAGGTCAGTCATCGTTGCACCTTCCGTTCAGCCGCCGGATGTGGCCCCTGCGGTGATCGTCCGGTGCCGAATAATTTTGCGGCACAGCAGGATCGACTGGGAAGGCCTGGGCTATCACAGCGACGCCGACATCGACGAACTCACCGAATTCCTGCTGCGCATCATCCAATCCATGGTGATCGCTCCCCCGGAACCACCCCGTGACAGTGCCGCGCTGCGGGCATTCCTGCACCGCTGGATCGGGCCCGCGCTCACTGCTGGGCGATGACGCCGCGGCCGAAACTCTCGATCGTCTCCACTGCATGCGCCAGGCTGTCGCCCGGCACCGTCACCTGGATCCAGGTCACCCCTGCGCGTTCGAGCTCAGCCACCCCGGAGAGGAACTCGTCGGCGTTGAAATCGTCGGCGCCAGGGCTGCCTCCGGCGTCGTTGGTGAACGTGACGTCGACGCCGGCCGGATCGCGTCCGACCTCGTCGAGACGGCGACGCAGATCGTCGATACCGGCCTTCAGGTGTTCCACGGACTCCAGAGCCGCCGTGCGGGCCGTCTGGGCGAGCGCGGCTGGGGCGCGGAAGGGGCACCACCCCTGTGCATATTTCGCGACACGCGAGCGTGCTGCGGCGGTGTTGCCACCCACCCAGATCGGCGGATGCGGTGTGCTGACCGGCTTCGGGTGCGCCGTGATGCCCTTGGCGGCGAAGTGCCTGCCTTCGATCGTCAGGTCGTCGGAGGTCCAGATGTCGCGAATCACCTGCAGTGCTTCCTCGAACAGGGTGGCGCGCTCCTCGAAATCCACTCCAAGCGCCGCGAATTCGCGCTTCAGGTAGCCCACGCCGACTGCGAGTGTGAAGCGGCCGTCCGATATCAGGTCGAGGGTGGCACCTGCCTTGGCGACGATGAACGGGTTGCGGTACGGCAACACCACGATGTTCGGGATGAGCCGAAGTGTCGTCGTATGCGCCGCGGCGAATCCCATCGCGACAAACGGGTCGAGTGCATCGTGCCCACCCGCCTCGAGCCAGCGCTGGGTCGGCGCCGGATGGTCGGTGAACCCGAACCCGTGGAACCCCGCCCCCTCGGCGGCGACGGCCACCTGCGCGATCCCCGAACCCGTGACCAGTTCCGGGTTGTAGGGATGGCTGTGCATCGGGTGGGTGATCGCGAACTGCATGGACGGCCTCCAGATAGAATTACCTTCTCCACTTCAGAGAATGTCGTTACCATGCAGACGACGGAATGTACAGCGTGACGGACAGGGAGGGCTCATGAGCAGGCCGGAGATCGGCATCTACCTGCCCCAGATGGGATTCTCGTTCGACGACGTCCTGTACCGCGCCCGGCGCTGCGAAGAACTCGGGATCGACTCCCTGTGGCTGTACGACCACCTGTACGGGCCGGGGATGCCGGACTATCCATCCATGGAGGCCTGGACGCTGGCCACCGCGCTGCTGGCTCGCACCGAGCGGTTACGCGTCGGACATATGGTGCTGTGCAACCAGTTTCGCCACCCGGTCACGCTGGCCAAGATGGCGACGACGCTGGATCAGATTTCCGGGGGGCGGCTGTCGCTGGGCTTGGGCAGCGGGTCGATCGAGGACGAACATCGCCGCGCCGGTCTGCCGTGGGGCACTTTCGGCGAGCGCTCAGCGCAACTCGGCGAGACGCTGCAGATCCTGCACCAGGCTTTCGCCGACGAGCGAATCGACTTCGCGGGCAAGCACTTCACCGTCACCGACATGCCCATCAAACCCGGGCCCGTGCAGTCGCCACGCCCGCCGATCGTCGTCGGCGGGGTCGGCGAGAGGTTCACGCTGCCGTTGGTGGCGCGCTACGCCGACATCTGGAATGTACCGACCTACGCGCTCGGGCAGATCACTCAGAAGATCGCCGCGCTGCGGTCGATCTGTGCCGACGTCGGACGCGACCCGCAGAGCATCGTGCTCTCGATCGAGGCGGTGATGGCGCTCGCGCCCGATGAAAGGTCGTTGCCGTCGGTCCGTTCGCTTGCCGAGAAGCGCTTCGGCGGCGAGGGATTCGGGCTGCATGACACGAACTTGATCGGCACCCCGGCGATGGTGGCGGACCGGCTGGGCGCGCTTGTCGAGATGGGCTTCGGTCAGATCGTGCTGTTTACCCACGACCGCTGCTCGGATCAGACACTGGAACTGCTCGCATCCGGGGTCATCCCCCGGCTCTGAAAGTTGTCGGCGGTCCGATGTAGTGTCGATTCATGTTCGAAAGTGTGTTCGATATCGATCCGGCTGTGTGTGAGAAGGAGCTGTCCGAGAGGGAGCTTCGGGTCCTCGTCGAGCGCTACGAACAGCTGAAGTCACAGGCCGCCGCCGCGCAGGCCCGCGCGACGGCGCTGTGGGCTGAGAAACGACGTGCAGCGGAGGAGGCGGCCGGGCTCCCCGCAACCCAGCGCGGCAAGGGGTTGGCCTCGGAGATCGCATTGGCCCGCCACGACGCCCCGGTCAAAGGCAACCAGCATCTCGGCTTCGCGACGGCGCTGGTGCACGAGATGCCCCACACGATGGCCGCCCTGGAAGCCGGGATCCTCTCCGAGTATCGCGCCACGTTGATCGTGCGCGAATCGGCGTGCCTGTCACTGGAGCACCGCCGCCAGCTCGACGCCGAACTCTGCGCGTGACATGTCGACGTTGGTGGGTTGGGGCAACAACAGGGTCGAAGCCGAAGCCAAGAAGATCACCGCGCGCCTGGATGCCGCCGCGGTGGTCGAACGCAACACCAAAGCCGAGAAAGATCGGTGTGTCACCACCCGTCCGGCCCCCAACGGCATGGTGTACGTGAGCCTGCTGATGCCCTTGTCCCAGGGTGTCGGCATCTACGCCGCGTTGAAGCGCCACGCCGACCTGACCGGCGACGGCCGCTCCCAAGGGCAGGTCATGGCCGACACCGCCTACGAACGGATCACCGGGCGCACCGTGACCGCACCCGTGGATGTGAATCTCAACGTGGTGATGGCCGATACGACACTGTTCGGTGGCGACGACTGCCCCGGCTATCTGCAGGGCTACGGCCCGGTCCCGGCCGACGTGGTGCGACTCCTGCTCGGTGATGCGGTGGCCGATGAGAACGCCAAAGCCACCCTGCGCCGGCTCTACCGCCACCCCGAGTCAGGGCAGCTGGTGGCGATGGAGTCGCGGGCGCGGATCTTCCCGAAAGGACTGGCGATGTTCATCGGGCTTCGGGACCAGACCTGCCGAACCCCCTACTGCAACGCCCCGATCCGCCATCACGACCACGCCACCCCCGACCGCGACGGCGGAAAGACCAGCGCCCTCAACGGGTTAGGCATGTGCCAAGCATGCAACTACGCCAAAGAAGCGCCAGGGTGGACCGTCACCACCAGCGAACAGGACGGAACGCACACCGCCGAATTCGTCACCCCGACGTACGCCGTCTACAGGTCGATCGCCCCACCACCACCAGGCACCCGCATCACCCGCCGCAGCATCATCGAAGACCAATTCGGTATCGACCTAGCCACATTCGAAGCCGCCTAAGGCCGTTTAGCCGGCGGCGAGTAGTTCGGCTTGCCGAGACCGAGCGCATGCTGGGCGATCATGTTGCGGAACACATCCAGCGTGCCACCGTAGATGCCCATGGGCAGGGACAGCCGGAACAGATACTCGGCGCCCAACCCCGATGGCACGGCCGCGCGGGTGCCCGCGATATCCATCAAATCCGGCGTGATGTCCCGCAACGTCTGGGCGATCGCCACCCGGCCGAACATCTCGGGGGTGCTCAACGCGGCTTCCAAACGCGCGACGCTACGACCGAGCCGATATGCCACTGAACCGTCGCCGAGTCGGCCTGCAACGGCACCCGCTGTCCGGTCGACCTCGTCGGCGAGCAGCAGCGCGTGCTCGGTCATGACCGCGATCTTGTGAAGACCGCTGTTATCGCGCTCCACGGTGCCGTGTTCGGCGTTGAGCGCCTCCCGCAAGACCCCCCAGCCACCGTTCACGGGCCCAACGCGGTACCGGTCATCGATGCGGACGTCGCTGTAGAACGTGATGTTGGTGCGGTCACCGTCGACGGTGCGGATGGGCTGGATCTCGACGCCGGGCGAGTCCAGCGGGACGAGGAACATCGTCAGGCTCTGGTGTTTGGGCGCGTCCGGGTCGGTGTTGGTGATCAGGTAGACGTACTGCGCGTTGTGGGCGTTGGACGTGAACATCTTCGAGCCGTTGATGATCCAGCCGTCCCCGTCGCGGACCGCCCGCGTCTTGCAGGTAGCCACGTCGGACCCGCCCTCGGGTTCGGTGTAGCCCAGGCACAACCGGTAGATGCCCGGCCAGCACCTTGGCGACCACCTCGTCCTTCAACCCGTCCGACGCGAACTGGCTGACGGCGTTGAGAACCATCGCGGTCGTGCCCCAGTGGAACCACGGGGTGTGCGCCCGGCCGATCTCGAGTTCCCAGATGCGGCGCTGCACGGCGGTGAAACCGCCGTCGGCCTCTGCCCGCCAATCACGTTCCAGGTAGCCGGCGGCACCGAGCGCCAGGTGGACGGCCTCGTCGAAATTGTCGCCCGTCTCGCGGTCGCGGCGGATGACGTCATCGGTCACCACGGCCGCAAGGAACTCGCGCAGTTCGTCCCGGAAGGTCCGATCCTCGTCGGACAGTTCGACTTCGGAGAAGTCCATCGTGACAGCTCCCATCCTTCATGCCGCACACCCTCTTGGCCACCTCCCACGCAGCGTGACATTATGGCGTGACTTTGTAAAGCAGCCACAGACGGAGCACACAGTGGGAATCGTGACGACGACCTCGGAGACAGCGTTCACCCAGTCCCCGGAGGAGATCTACGACTTCGTGACCAACCCGGCGAACTGGCCGAAGACGTATCCGGGGAGCACGCACGTCGGCAAGGTGCCCGAGAAGCTGCCGCTTGAGGTCGGCGATACCTGGACCGAATGCGGCCCCGACGGCAACCGCATCTTCACCTGGCATCTGGCAATCGCGATGCGGCCCAAGCTGTGGATGTTCAACTCGGTGGGCAACCTCGGCCACGACAGCGACGGCAACGGCGGTCGGCCAGGACGCATCAGCGTGCAGTACAAGTTCACCCAACCGGGCAAGGGCATCACGCTGTTCAGCCGCACGATGACGGTCGAAGCGTTCAAGGATTCACCGATGCCCGACGGCTTCTTCCGCACCGTCAACCCCGCCAACATCGACGCCTACCACGAGGCGATCGCGCGGGAGCTGGCGAAGGAACAGTCAGCGTAGGAATGCTCTGCGGAGCGCCGCGCCCTGGATGTCGAAGAGTTGGGTGCTGACCTCCCACTCGGGCACGAGCGAGTCGAACCCGTGACACGTCCTGCCGAACACGTGCAGTTCGGTCGTGACCCCGGCCCACATGAGCCGCAGCGCGTAGTCGATCGCTTCGTCCCGCAGCGGGTCGAGCTCGGAACAGGTGATCAATGTGGCTGGTAGAGAAGATAGTTCATCGGCCCGGGCCGGCACCGCGTCGTCGGGTAGCGAGGCACCTGCGCCGTAGTGCTGCCACATCCACTGCACGGCCGGCCCGTCGAAACCCGGCGTTGTGGTGAACTCCTCCTTCGAGGGCGTTGGCCTGTCGTCGAGTACCGGCTGATGGAGCAGCTGGAGCACGACCGGCGGAGCGCAGCCCACGGCGGAGCGCTGCGCGAGCCCGGCCGCCAGCGCCGCCCCGGCACTGCTGCCTGCAACGACGATCGAGGCGGCATCGATCCCCAGTTCGGCAGCGCAGCGCGCCGCCCATTCCAGAATCGCCGCCGCATCCTCCAGCGCCGCGGGAAACGGGTGTTCGGGTGCCAGACGGTAATCCATGGCCAGCACGGTGCAACGCCCGCGCCGGGCCAACTCGATGCACTGCCGATGGTCGGTGTCGAGATTCCCCAGTACGAAAGCCCCTGAGTGACAATAGATGACCGCGGGTGACGGCGGCGGGCCGCCGCGGTAGATCCGCACCGTGACGTGGTGTCCCGACGCAACGGGGACGTCGCGCTGCTCGATCTCGACGCCGACGGTGCCTGCGGACCTCGCGGCGTCGGCCCGACGCTGGTTCAGCGAGTCCCGGACGGCACCGAGCACGTGCGGGGACAGATCGGTGCGCGCGGCCGCCAGGTGCCGCAACGCCGGATCGAGACGTTCGACGATGTCGCGCGGGCACGGTGATCCCGGAATGGTCATGGCCGTCTACCGTTTCGTCGCAGTCTGGGCGTCGACGTGGATTGATGCGCGGGCCCGCGGCGCGTCGAAGGTGTAATCCCCGGGCCGGAACCACCGCGTGAGTCCCCAGAAATCGCGGGCGCTCCGCGGCCATTGCGTGACCACCCGGCCGTTGGCAGCACGAAAGTAGTTGCTGCACCGGGTCAGCCACACGGTGCCCTGCATCCACCTGTCGATCGTCTCGAGGAAGCGTGCCGTCACGTCGGAGCGCACCTCGATGTAGGACTTGTTCTTGCGCCGCATGTATTTCAGTGACCGCACGATGTAACGCGCCTGGGCTTCGAGCATGAAGATGACGCTGTTGGAGCCCACATTGGTGTTGGGCCCGTACAGCATGAAGAAGTTGGGGTAACCGGGCACCGACATTCCCAGGTAGGCGAATGCGCCGTCCCGCCAGGTGTGGCTCAGTAGCGCCCCGTCGGCTCCGTGCACCTCGATCTGACCCAGGTAATCCGCTGCGGCGTAGCCTGTCGCGCACAGCACCACGTCGACGTCGAGTTCGGTCCCGTCATCGGTGACCAGCGACCGGGACCGCAGCGTGCGCGCCGGACTGGACACCACCTCGACGTGTGGCCTGGTCAGCGTCTGCAGGTAGTCGGTGGCGAATACCAGCCGCTTACAGCCGAAGGGATGGGTGGGCGTCAGCTTGGCACGCAGTTCTCCGTCGGAGACGGTGGCCTCCAGCGCCCGCAGCGCAATGCCCTTGAATTCCTCGGTTTTGTCGCTGCCGTTCTCGATGACCGAGATGTTGGACTCGCTGCGCAGCCACAGCCGAGTACGGTAGATCTTCTTGGCCAGCGGGACGTGGGCGAACATCCACGTCTCCCGAGCCGTGTACTCGCGGTCCGGCTTCGGCAGTACCCAGGTAGCCGAGCGCTGCACGGAGTACACCTTGGCGGCCTGCTTGGCGACCTCGGGAACCAGTTGCGCTGCAGTCGAACCCGTACCGAGCACCGCCACCCGGGCATCGCGCAGATCCACCGAGTGATCCCACTGTGCGGTGTGCATGACGGTCCCGGTGAAGGGCTCCTCCTCGACCAGATCGGGCATCACCGGCTGGGTGAACAGCCCGATGGCCGATACGACGATGTCGAAGGTGTGCTCCTCCCCGGCAGAGGTGGTCAGGCTCCAGGTGCGTGATTCGGAATCCCATCGTGCCGAGACGATCTCGGTGTTCAACCGCAGGTTCTGGTGCAGGCGGTAGCGCTGCGCGCACTGCTCGAAGTACTCCAGGATCTCCTGCTGCCCGGACCACAGCCGCGACCAGTGCGCGTTGAGGTCGAACGAATACGAGTAGAGGTGCGATTTCACGTCGCAGGCCAGGCCAGGGTAGGTGTTGATCCGCCAGGTGCCGCCGACACCGTCCTCGCGATCGAAGATGGTGAAGTCGTCGAATCCCGCTTTGCGCAAGAAGATTCCGAGCGCAAGCCCACCAGGTCCTGCGCCGATGATTCCCACCGAGAAGGTTTTGGCCATGAAGGTCGTCATCCAATCTGCAGGGACTGCCCACCGTCGACGATGAGCTCAGAACCGGTGATGAAGGTGGCGTGCTCGGAGACCAGGAATGCGACGGCGTCGGCGATCTCCATCGGCGTGCCGATGCGGCCCATCAGGGCGTGCGCCGCGAGGCGGGTCTGGGTCGTCGCATCGAGCATCGGCGTCTCGACCGGCCCGGGGAACACCGAGTTCACCCTGATGCCGGACGGGGCCAGTTCGACCGCCGCTACCTGCGTCAGACCGCGCAACGCCCATTTCGACGAGCCGTAGGCGCTGTGGTTCGGGAACGGGCGGATCGCACCCGTGCTGCAGGTGTTCACTATCGCCGCACCGTCGGCATCGCGCAGATGCGGCAGCGCGGCCTGAATCCCGAGGAACGGACCGAGGCAGTTGACCCGCCAGCTGCCCTCGAAACCCGTCGGCGTCTCGTCAGCCAGCGACGCGCGATGCAGCACACCGGCGTTGTTCACCAACGTGGTGAGTGCGCCGAACCGCTCGACCACCGCGGCGACTGCGATCTCCCACTGGCCTGCGGATGTCACGTCGAGTTCCACCGCCATCGCCCGGTCGTCGCCGAGCGCGTCGACGGTACTCCTGAGATCGTCGGCAAGCAGATCACACGCCGCGACCTGGAACCCGTCCTGCAACAACCGTGCGGTGATCGCCGCCCCCTGTCCGCGGGCGGCGCCGGTGACGAGCGCGACGCGATCGTCAGCCATCAGGAGTACCTCGGTGTCGCCTGCGGCACCGGCGCGGCGAGATCCCCCGCCGCCTCTGCCAGGTGCGCGGCCGCGCCGCGGCGAAGGGCCTGTGACTCCGAGGCCAGGGTGATCATCCGGAACCCTTTCTGCGCCATGGTGTTCCCGATCGTGCCCGTGTTGGCATGGATGCCGGCGACCAACCCGGCGTCAGCTGTGGCGCGCTGAATCCGCTGGATCACGCCCAGCACGTCGTGCCGCGCCAATGCCTCGGTGGGTCCGTGCCCCATCGAGATCGCCAGGTCGGCGGGGCCCACATAGATGCCGGTGAGTCCGTCGACGCGCGCAGATCTCGTCGACGGCGGCGAGTCCTCGTGTGGTCTCGATCATCGCGAACACCGACGCTCGGGCCTGCAGCGCGGCGGGATCGATGCCCAAGCTCGCCCGAAGCGGCCCGAAGCTGCGTACGCCACTGGGCGCGTAGCGCGTGGCGGCCACCGCATCAGCGGCCTGCGCGGCCGACTCCACCATCGCGATGACGACCCCGTCCGCACCGGCGTCGAGCACCCGGCCGATCGGGGCGGGGTCCGCACTGGGCAGGCGCACGACGGTCGCGATGGGGACATGCTCGAGCCTGCGCAGCATCAACGCGACATCGGCGTCGCTGAGATAGCCATGCTGGACGTCGAATCCGACGTAGTCATACCCCGCGGCGGCGAACTCCTCAGGCCCGACGACCGTCGGGCCCACCACCCATCCGCCCCACACCTGGCCGGCGCTTGCCAGTGCGTCCTGCAGCCTGCTCGTTGCACCCGTCATGTCAGGCCACTATCGCGATCTTGATCCGCCCGGGCACCGGACGCGACGCGAGTTCGAAGGCGGCCTGTACGTCGTCGACGCCGAACGTGTGGGTCAGGTAACGGTCCAGCAGGCCGGGATGGGCCTGCGCGAACGCGTCGGCCGTCGCCAGCACCCGCCTGCGGTCCATCGTCACACCGGACTTCAGCGTGAGGTTGTTCCTCAGCATGGTGCGCATGCTGATCGGATAGGAGTCGTCATCGGGCACCCCGAAGTAGAAAACCGTGCCGCCGAACGCGGTCGCCTCCACGGCGTGTGAGAGCGTCGCCACCTGGTGCCCGACCGCCTCGATCACTATGTCGGGCTTGGCATCCGGGGACAGGTGGCTCACCCAGCGGTCGCTGGTGGCCCGCACGACGGTGTCCACCCCGAACGACGGTCCGATATCCTCGCGGTCCACGGGGTCGACCCCGGTGACGTGTGCGGCGCCAACCGCTTTGGCGACGTACGAGAACAGCAATCCGATGGAACCCTGGCCCACGACGGCGACGTGGCGTCCGGTCAGGTCGGGCAGTTGCTCGGCCGCGTACAGGACGCAGGCCAGCGGTTGCAGGGCGACGGCGTGGGCGGGACTCAGCGACTCCTGATAGGCCGAAAGCCCGTTGCCGTCGGCGACCACCTGCTCCATCAATCCGTCGAAACCAGAGGCCCATCCGACCACGCGGTCGCCACAGTGGTGGGCAGCGTGCCTGCTGGCGATGACCTCGCCGACGATCTCGTGGATCGGGAAGCCGTCCTTCTCCGCCGCCTGTGTGCCGGTGTCGAAGGGCAACCTGCCTTGGGCACCGCGGAATCCGGGGATATCGCTACCGCAGATGCCTGCTGCGAGGAACTGCAGCAGGACCTGACCGTCATCGAGCGATTCCGGTGAGCGGTGCGGCACATCGGATCTCTCGAACGTGTACGGCGCGACGAGTCGGTAGGACCACATGTCACACCTCAACGGGTAAGTTGTTCCAGCCCCACTGGAAGCTCGACGGCGGCCGCGACGCCGCCTCGGTGTCGACTCGGAAATCGGGAACGCGTTTGAGCCACTCGGTCACCATGATCGCGATCTCCAGCCGGGCGAGGTGCGCCCCGAGGCAGAAATGCTGTCCGCGACCGAATGCCAACAGCCGCGGGATCGGCCGGTTCCAGATGAACTGGTCAGGCTCCGGATACTCACGCTCGTCGCGGTTGGCCGAGGCCAGCAGCGAGATGATCCGCTGGCCCGGCGCAAACGTGGTGTCGTGCAGCGTGAACGGTCTGCGCAGGGTGCGTGCGAACCATTGCGCGGGTGCGCAATAGCGGATCATCTCTTCGCGGGCGACCGGGACATTGACGTCCATGTCGGCGCGCACCTCGGCGAGCTGATCGGGCCGCGACGACAATTCCCACAAGCCGTGCGCGACGATCTTGGGCACCGTCTCGGTGCCGCCGATGAACACCCCGAGCATCTGCACGGCAGCCTCCATGTCGGACAGTGCCGAACCGTCGGGCAGCCGGTAGGCCAGTAGGTTGTCGACGATCGACAGTGTGCCCGGTTCGCCTGCCCTGGTGCGTTGCACGACCGGGGTCAAGTACTCCAGGTAACCGGGGCGGGCGTTGGCCACCTCGACGCCGCTGCCCGGCTGGGCCAGGCTGCCCGCGTTGACGGTGGCTAGCACGTCGGCCGCGAGATCGGCAGGCAGGCCCACGATTTCGCAGACGATCGACGCGGCGACGATCCCGCCGTAATCCTGCGTCAGGTCGAAGCGGCCGCTCGGCAGCAGCTCGTCGAGTCGCTCGTTGGCCAGTATGCGGATCCGCTCGCCCAGCTTCGCGACGTTCTTGGGCCGGAACGGCGCCGCGGTGCAGCGCCGGACCTCGTCGTAGATCGGGGCGTCAAAGTTGGCGTGAAACGGCATGGGATGCAGCGGCGGGTCGTCGACCGGACCGTCGTTGTGGCCGGCCAGCACCGCCGCGGCGGGCAGGGTCCCTTCGGAGGCGACGAACGTTCCGTCATTGATCTCCAGCACATTCCAGATGTCGTCGAAACGCGACAGCGCGTAGGCGTCCCACTTGTCCAGGTAGTACACGGGATGCTCGTCGCGCAGCACGCGATAGAACGGCAGCGGATCGGCCATCACCGACGGATCGAAGGGATCGTATCGAAATTGTTGTGCGGCAGCCATTTTCGTGCTCACTGAAGGGGGGACGGTGGCAGGGCGGCCAGGATCGAGTCTTCCCAGCCGTCACGGAGCGCAGGAGCGACGCTCATCCAGGTGACGATCTCCGCGGGCGGACTGCCCTTCCACGACGGGTAATGATTCTCGAAGCAGTCCCAGCCCCCTTCGAGCGCCCAATAGTGGATCACCTCGTTGAACCGGAACGTCGTGATGAACGAACCGAGCCACCGTTTACCCGTCGATTCCGACCAGGGCACGTAGAGGCGTTCGAGCTCGCGGATGTAGTCGTCCTGCCTGCCCGGCTTGGTCTGCATGACTTCCTGGATCACCAGCCCGGCGTTGAAGTCCGACTCCTGCAGCTCGGCCAGCGTCTTGTTGCTGCGCCCGGCATACATGATCCGACCCTCACCCCGAGCTCCGATGTCGCGCAGGTACATCGCCCACTTGGCAGCGGCGGCCTCGTGGCTGCCGCCGCGGGCCTGGGCCCGGCCGATGCGCGCGTAGTCGGCGAACGCGTCGATCTCCCAGATGATCGTGGCCTGGGGCCAGTGCCCGTTGTACGGAGTCGTCTCCCACATGGCGAACAGTCGCGCGCCGAGTTCACTCATCATCGGCTGGTACACATCACTGAATTCCGTGACGAACTGCTCGCCGCGCACCGAGCCGAGATCGATCGTCTCGTGCAGATAGAGAAGGGTGTGGCTGTGGTATTTCTTCATGTTCACGACATGCTCCTGGTTGACAGCTGCACCCAGCGAGCGTGACACTTGTCGCGTGTTTTGTAAAGTCGCGAAACGATGACACTGACCCCGTTGGCCAACGGCTTCTGTTTCGGTGAGGGCCCGCGCTGGTTCGAGGGCCTGGTGTGGTTCTCCGACATGCTCGGCGAAGCGGTGCACACCGTCACGCTGGACGGCCAGATGACCACGCTGCCGCTGAGCGACCATGCCCCTTCCGGCTTGGGGTTCCGCCCTGACGGGTCGCTGTTGATCGTGTCCACCGCGCGCAGGCAGGTGCTGCGCTATGACGGCGAGTCCGTGGCGACCGTCGCCGATCTGTCGTCGCTGGCGCCCGCCGACCTCGGCGACATGGTGATCGATCGGCACGGGTGCGCCTATGTCGGCTCTCAGGCGCGCGAAGGTGGTGTCATCATTCGGCTGGATCCCGACGACGAGCGGCACAACACGGTGGTGGCCCGCGATCTCGCCTTCCCCAACGGAATGGCGCTCACCCCGGACGGTGCGACGCTGATCGTCGCCGAGTCCACCGGAAGGCGGCTGACGGCGTACACCGTCGCCGCAGACGGAACTCTCAGTGACCGAAGGGTTTTCGCCGACGGGTTGGACGGCCCGCCGGACGGCATCTGCCTGGACGACGAGGGCGGGGTGTGGACCGCGATGACGCTGGCCCACCGGTTCGAGCGGATCGTCGACGGCGGCCGGGTGACTGACCGCATCGATGTCGGTGACCGGACCGCCATCGCCTGCACGATGGGCGGTCCGGAGGGACGGACGTTGTTCCTGGTGACGACCACCGACGCCTACCCCGAGCGACTGCGCGGGACAAAGCTCTCCCTCCTCGATGCCACCACCGTCGATGTCCCGGCCGCCGGGTTCGTCGCCGAGATCCACACGCACTGAGAGGGCTCGGTGTCCAACATGAGCGCGGACGATTCCTATTACGAGCTCATCGACAGTGCCGACGACCGCGGCGAGCGGTTCGTGGCGACCGACTTCGTGCGCAGCACGTGGTCGGCGGCCATCCAGCACGCCGCACCGGTATCCGCGCTTCTGGTGCGCGGGCTGGCGCGCTGCGAGGCCCGTGACGACACCAGGCTGAGCCGTGTGCTGATCGATCTGTTGGGGCCGGTGCCCGCCGAGGGTGACTTGTGGGTACGCGCGCGGCGGGAGCGTTCCGGTAAGCAGATCGAGCTCGTCAGTGCCGAGATGCTGGCCCTCGGCCCGGACGGGGAGCCCAGGCCGGTGGCCAGGGCCAGCGGGTGGCGGCTGCAGACGATCGACACCGCAGCCGTGGTGCACGCGCCTGCCGAGCCGCTGCGACCGGTGGCCGAAGCGTGGAGCCGGGACATGAAGAAGGACTGGGACCGCAACTACGTCCACAGCCTCGACTGGCGCTGGCTGACCAAGCCGATGAGCGAGGGGCCCGGCGAGTCCTGGATCAAACCGGAGGTCGATCTCGTCAAGGGTGAGTCGATGACGCCGCTGGAACGGCTGTTCGCCGTCGCCGACGACGCCAACGGGATCGGTACGAAGCTCGACATCCGCGCGTGGACGTTCCTCAACACCGATCTGGCCGTGCACATCCACCGGGTGCCCGACGGGGAGTGGGTCGGCATCCGCGCCGAAACCAGTTACGGGCCTGACGGAATCGGTACAACACTCGGGACGCTGTTCGACGAGGGCGGCGCCGTCGGGGCTATCCAGCAGTCGGTGCTCGTCCGCCCGCGCCCTAGTCGCTGAGTTTCAACGCCGCGGCCGGGCACTGCGTGACGGCCTGCTGCATCCGGCCGCGGTCGGCCTCGGGCCGGTCGGCACCGTGGATCACGACGGTGCCGTCGTCCTGCACCTCGAAGACCTCTTCGGCGATGGATTCACAGATGCCGTGCCCCGTGCACTTGGTGAGATCGACTCCGACCTTCATGATTACTCCGATCTCGGGTCAGCGGACGTGGGCGGGCAGGCGCTTCACGCCGTGCACGAAGCTGCTGTACAGCAGATCGGGTTCGCCGAACTCGACAGTCTGCAGGCGAGTGAGCAACTCCCGGAACAGGTTTCGCAGCTCCGCCTTCGCGAGCTGGTTGCCGAGGCAGAAGTGCGGACCGCCGCCGCCGAACCCCAGGTGCGGGTTGGGTGAGCGCGACAGGTCGAACTCTCCCGCGCGGTCGAACACCGTCTCGTCGCGGTTGGCCGAGCAGTAGAACAACCCGACCTTGTCCCCCTCGGCCACCGGTTGGCCGTTGATCTCGGTGTCCTTGGTGGCGAATCGCGCGAATTGCATCACCGGTGAGGACCAGCGGACGAACTCCTCGACCGCCATACCGATGCGGCTGTCGAAGTCCTCCATCAGCCATGCCCGCTGCTCGGGCTGCTCGACGAGGGCCATCATCACGTGGGTGGTGGTCTGCTTGGTCGTGTCGTTGCCCGCCGACGACAGCAGGATCAGGAATGCCCCGATCTCCTCGTCGGTGAGCCGTTGGCCGTCCACCTCGGCGTTGACGATGCTCGTCATCAAGTCGTCGCCCGGTTTGTTGCGACGAAATTTCGCCAGTTCGGCCCCAGTGCTCGACAACAGCATGATTTCGTTCAGGGTGTTGGCGGCCCGCTCCTCGATCGAGCTGTACTCGTCGTCGCTCATCGAGAAGAGCTTCTCGGCGGCCAGCGCCACCGCGGGCTGATCCGCGGCAGGGACACCGAGCATCTCCATGATCGTCAGCATCGGCAGCCGCGCAGAGCAATCGGCGACGAAGTCGATGTCGCCGGCCCCGATCAGGTCGTCGACGATCGACACCGCGCTGCGGTGGATCTGCTCCTCGATCTGGCGGACATTGCGCGGGGTGAAGGCCGAGCTGATCAACCGGCGATAGGTGGAGTGCTGGGGCGGGTCCATTGTCAGGAAGAAAGACGCGAACCGCTGCACCTCGGCAGGCATCGGGTCGAGCGCGACGCCGCGCTCCGAGGTGAACAACTCCGGATGCTGGCTGACGTAGGCGATGTCGGCGCGCCTCGTCAACGCCCAGTACCCCGGCTCCTCCATCGGGAACAGCGACGGGAAGGGCGCATGCCAGGTCAGACCGTCGCCGGTGCGCAGGCGCGCAAAAGTCTCGTCGCGCTGGGCGAACGGCTGGCTCCAGAAGTCATGAGACGTGATGTCGATCGCGCTGTGCTCACGCTGGTGCAACGATGGTGCAGTCACAGAATTAGCGTGACACTTCGCAGTAAATTTGTAAAGCTGTCACCATGCAGCAACCGCTGCCGGAGAATCGACGCGGATCGCAGGATCCGCGCGACCCGGACAACTCGACGCGCCAGCGCATTCTGGCCGCCACGGCCGAGGTGCTCGGCCGCAACGGCATGACCAAGCTGTCGCTGTCCGAAGTGGCTGCGCAGGCCGGAGTTTCACGGCCCACCCTCTACCGGTACTTCGCCGACAAGCGCGAGCTGCTCGACGTGTTCGTGGTCTGGGAGCGGCAATATTACGAACGCGCGATCGCACGCGCCACCGCCGATCTTCCCGCACCCGAACGCCTCGACGCTGCGCTGCGGGTCATCGTCGAGTACCAACTCTCGTATCCCGGACTACGGATGGTCGACGTCGAACCCGACCAGGTGATCAGGCGGATGGCCCGGGTACTGCCCCTGATGCGCGAACGACTGCAGCGCCTGTGCACCGGACCGGACGCCGAGCTGTCCGCCGCGACGGCCGTCCGCGTAGCGATTTCGCAGTACCTCGTCCGCAGCGACGACTCCGACGACTTTCTCGCCCAGTTGCGGCACGCGGCACGGGTGAAACCTCAAGCCCGCTAGGGTTCTGCCATGGGCCGCAAGGGCTGGCGGGGTGTGCCACCCACCGATGATGCCGAGGCACGCAAACGCATTCTCGGTGCCGCCCTGGCCAGTATCGAACGGCGCGGGCCGCGTCTGACCACACTGACCGAGGTCGCCGCCGACCTGGGGATCACCCGCCCGACGATCTATCGCCACTTCGCCTCCACCGAGGAGCTTCTGGCCGCTGCGGCCGAGATCGCCCTGGAGCACTGGACCACGCGCATCGGTGAGATGACCCGCGCGCTGGACGATGCCACGGATCTGCTTGTCGAAGCCGTCGCCTATCTGGTCGAGCAGCTGCCCCACGAGCCCCTGCTCGCACTGCTGCTGGAGACCGACCGGATGCGGGTGATGAGCCGACAGATGGTGATGCCCGCCGCCATCTCCCGTTCGCGGCTCATGCTCGAGCACACCAGCATCGACTGGGCTGCAAAGGGTTTCACCGGCAAGAAGATGGATGATCTCGTCGAATTCCTGCTGCGGATGATCCAGTCCATGGTCATTGCACCCTCGGATCCGCCGCGCAGCCCTGCCGCGCTGCGTCGCTACCTGCGGCAGTGGATCGGCCCGGTGATGGGCGCGTCCGGCGTCAGCTGACCGTGCGCGGCGCGTCCGCGACGGGTACCACCGTGGTCACCGGATGATCCGGAAGCTCGTCGGTGAGGAACCAGCGAAACGACATCAGCCCTTCCGGGTGCCCCTTGGTCGAGAGCGCATTCGGATGATCGACCTGCTCGGTGCTGATCACGATCGTGATCGACCCATCCGAATTGGGCACTGCCGAACCAGAATTGAGTCCGGCCCGGCCGTACTCGACGTCCAGCGCGGCCATGTACTGATTCCACAGCGTGAGGTTCCAGAAGCGGCACTGCGGATGCTTCGACGTGATCACCAGCGCTTCACCCGGTTCGAGCGAGAATCCGCCGAGGCAGTAGCACGCGTCCTGCATCGAGAAGCCGTACGTTGCACCGCCCGCCCGGTACGGCGGTGCCAGGGTATTGCTGCTCAGCGACTGTCCATCGGCCAGCTCGACAGGCTTGCGCTCAGTCAGGATGAGCGGGATCAGGGAATACATGTCCTGCGCGAACCGAAGCGATGCCCGCAGCGACTTCGCCACGTCCGCATCCGATTTCGCCGGTGCGACGGGGAGTCCGCCATGGTCGATGACCTGGATGTCCCAGTCGACGCGCGCACCCGATTCCGGGTGTTCGTGGTAGTCGCGGGTGATGATGCCCCGCGCGTCGGGCGCGAGCTCGATGAACGGTCCGTCGTAGCCGGCGGGGCGTTGCGGACCGAGCACGCACGAGAATCGGCCGTCGGCACCGATCGGCATGTCGGTGTCGTAGAGCAGCCCGACGGTGCGGTTGGGCCACGCGCCGGGTTCGGGTTCGTTGTAGACGGTGACGGAGTACATGACGCTGTCGTTCGGACGGCCACTGACGCGATAGGTCCTGCGCGGATCGACGACCGCGTATCCGTAATAGCAGTCGGTGTTGTCGCCGCCCCAGCGCCGGTCGGGGCGGAACGGGGTCAGCGTGTCGATGAATCGTGGCGCCACAGGATCGGCGAAGAATTGCATGTCCAGCGACAGCGCGAGCATCGTGGCCAGGTTCTGGTAGCCCTCCGCCACCGCGGTCTGGCCGCGCACCGCCTTCGGACCTTCGAGGAACTGTGTGTCGAAATCAGCGAACGCGGAAAGCAATTCGCGCCACGCGTCCGCGCTCTCGGGGGTAGGCATGGGCAGGATCATAATGCCAACAACTTACATCGCAACACTCCTTGTAAGATCTGTAACGTCCGAGTACCGTCCGATCCGTGACAGCTCTGACCCCAGCAGTGCACCTCACCGACCTGGCCCGGCCGACGTTCACGCCGGAGGCCCAGGCGATCATCGACGGCATGGCCGCAATGGCCGATTTCTGCCCGCTGACCACAGACGCACTGCACGAATACGCGTCGGCACAGACCGGTCTGACCGACTTCGGCGACCAGGACTACCGCGAGCGAATGGCAGTGTTACTGGCGGCATTCCACGAGCTGCCCCGCCTCACGGCGTTCGGCCGCACCTACGCGTTCTCGTTGATGCTGACGTTCCTCAAGGGCCGCTTGCAGGTCGTCGACCACCTCAAGCGCCATCCCGAGATCTTCGACATCGACATCCAGGCGCCGTTGATCATCGCCGGGTTGCCGCGCACCGGCACCACGCATCTGCACAGCCTGCTCGCCGCCGATCCCGCACTGCGTTCGCTGCCGTACTGGGAGGCACAGGAACCTCTGCCGCCGCCCGGTGAGGAAGGCACGATCGAGCCGCGCCGCCAGCGCACGGGCGACGCGCTCAACATCTCGAACACGCTGATGCCCTATTTCCAGTTGATGCACGAGATGACGATCGACCACATCCACGAGGACATCGGGCTGATGGTGCAGGATTTTGCCAGCGGGTTCTTCACGACGCTGACACACCTGCCGCGATGGTCTGATTACCTGCGGGACAACGATCAGACGCCCGGTTACCAGTTCCTGCGGATGATGCTGCAGGTGCTTGCGCACCAGGACGGCTATCACCGGAGATGGGTGCTCAAGAGCCCCCAGCACCTCAAGCAGTTCGTGCCGATCATGAATGTCTTCCCCGACGCGACCTTCATCGTCACCCACCGTGATCCGGTCGACGTGAGCGTGTCGATGGCGACGATGATGACCTACACCATGCGCATGAGTGTCGACGAGGTCGACGTGCCCACGGTCGCCGGCTATTGGATCGATCGCATCGACGAGATGCTGTCCGCGTGCCTGCGCGATCACGACAAGCTGCCGCCCGAGCGCACCATCGACGTGCGCTTCGACGAATTCATGGCCGACGACCTCGCCATGGTGCAACGGGTCTGGGACACGGCAGGATACACGCCGAGCGACGAATCCCGATCGGCGGTAGCCGAATACCTGTCCGGTCACACCAGGGGAAGGCTGGGCTCGGTGGATTACCGCGCGGCAGACCTGGGGCTGGACAAGGACGACTTGCGCCGCCGCTTCGCGCCTTACGTCGAACGATTCGTGCGCTGAGCGAGGTCGGCGAGCACCTCGTCGGTGTGCTCGCCGAGTTCGGGTGCACTGCAACGCACCTCGGCGGGTGTCCCGTGGAAGTCGGCGGGCGTGGCCACCATCGGCACCGAGCCGCCGTCGGAGTCGGGTACGTAGACCACCCCACCCGCGGCGTGGAACTGTTCGTCGGCGATCACGTCCTCCATCGAGTTGATCGGCGACCAGAACAGATCCGGTTGCGCGGCAAAGACTTCGGTCCATTCGTCGAGCGTCTTACCGGCGAAGATCGCGTCGAGCTCGGCGATCAGCTCGACCGCGTTGGCGGCCCGCGCCCTGCCGGAGACGAAGCGCTCGTCGGTCAGCCAGTCGGGTCGTTGCACCGACGCGCACAACGCGGGCCAGTGCCGCTCCCCCTGCAGGCCAACCAACCAGAACCGGCGCCCGTCGGCCGCGGTGTAGTTGTTCATACACGGGTTGCCCATGGACTCCCGCTGCCCGATCGCGATCGCATGCCCGGTGATCAGGAACGTGTTGAGGTCGAAGCTGACCGTGTAGGCGCCCTGGCGGTACAGCGAGGTCGTCACCAATTGCCCTGTGCCGGAGCGTGTCCGCGCGACCAGCGCGGCACAGATCGCACCGGCCAGGGTCATGCCCGCCATGTGATCGCCCATCCCACCCCTCTGGAAGGGGGGGCGACTCCCCCGGTCGCGTCAGCAGGTGGGCCAGGCCCGCCCTGGCCCAGAACGCGGCGACGTCGTAGGCGGGCCGGTCCGCGTCGGGCCCCTCGAGGCCGTAGCCGGTGATCAACCCGTAGACCAGCCGCGGGTTGGCCGCGGTCACCGCGTCGAAGTCCACGCCGATCCGGCGCAGCGCGCCGGTACGGATATTGGTGATGAACACGTCGGCCTCGTCGAGCAGGGCCCGCGCGCTCGCCTTCCCGTCCTCGGTCGCGAGGTCGAGCACGACGCTGCGTTTACCGCGGTTGTCCATCTGGAACGGCGGACTGACGTGGTGCCGGTCCTGCGGGCTGATACCCAGCATCCGGCCGAAGGTGCGGGCGGGATCGCCATCGGGTGGTTCGATCTTGATGACGTCGGCACCCCAGTCCGCGAGGATGCCGCCCGCCGCAGGACCCGCCACCCACACGCCGAGTTCGACGACCCGGATGCCCTCCAGCGGACCCGCCATTGACCCAACCTTTCTACGCTTTACAAATGGGCGCACTTTTGTAAGCCTGATCACGCTACCGGTCCAAGCCTAGGAGGCTCCTGGTGTCCGTCATCGCCGATCGCATCGCACCGACCGTCAGGCTCGGGTCGCATCTTGGCCGCGGATTCGGCCGAATTGGGGCCGACACGCTGATCGGCCGGCTGCGCCCACTGCCCCGCACGATCGGCGACCTCGACGCCGCGGCGGTGTCGTCACTTTTCGGCAGGACCGTGACGTCGGTGTCGCTGATCGACGGTGATGCCGGAACGTCCTCGCGGGCCCGGCTCGCGCTCACCGGCGACGACGTCCCCGCGTCGGTGTTCGTGAAGATGGCCGCCGAGACCGTCGCCACCCGTCTGATGGGTGAACTCGGCAACCTCGCCGAGACCGAGACGCGCTTCTACCGCCAGCTGTCACCGGAGCTGACGGGCGTACCCCACTGCTACGGCTCCGGGTTCGACCCGTACACGGGCAGATTCGTGCTCATCCTGGAAGACCTAGCAGACCTGTCGAAATCTCCCTGCGAGTTCCCCGACACCTTGCATCCGATCGACGCGGACCGGGCCGCCCTCGTCGTCGAACTGCTGGCAAGCCTGCACGCGACGTTCTGGGGCCGCCTGCCCGCACGCACGGGAGTCGGTCCGCTGGGATGGCTCTACGCGGCCTCCGGTGACAGCGCCTCACTGCTCACCGGACCGCTCCTGAAGACTTCGGCGCGCCGGTTGGCCGAACGCACGGACCTGCCGGTGGACCGCGGCCGGTTCATCGACGACAACTACCGTGCCGTCGCAGCGCTGGTCGACCGCGCTCCACATACGGTCATGCACGGCGACGCGCACCCGGGCAACCTGTACTTCCGCGACGGAAAGGCCGGGCTGCTGGACTGGCAGGCGGTACGCCGCGGTCACCCCGGCCGGGAGCTGGCGTACACGCTGGTCACCAGCATGACCACCGAGAACCGACGGGAGTCCCAGCGGGATCTGCTCGACGTCTACCGGGGTGCGCTGGCCGCGGCGGGCGGTCCCGAGCTCGACCGCGACGGTCTGTGGGACCGCTACCGGCAGGGCGCGCTGTACCCCTACGTCGCCACGCTGATCACCACCGGAATGGGTGGCATGCAGGCCGAAGACATCGCGCTGAAAGGACTTGAACGCAGCCTCGAGGCCCTCGACGATCTCGACACCGTCGCGCTGTTGGAGAAAGCGCTGTGACCAACAACGCCCCGCGCGCCGTCGGCCCTGCGCTTCACCACGCTTTACGATCGACACCGAACCCGTAAGTAAGGCCAGGTAGTGAACCAACCAGCACGCGATGCCACCGACACCCCCGACGACATGTCGACGCGACACCGGATCCTCGTCGCGACCGCGGAGGTACTCGGCCGCAGCGGGCAGACGAAGCTCAGCCTTTCCGAAGTGGCCCTGCAGGCCGGGGTGTCACGGCCGACGTTGTATCGCTGGTTCGCCGACAAGCAGGCGCTGCTCGAGGCGTTCGGCATCTATGAGCGGGAAATGTTCGAAACCGGGATCGCCACGGCGACCGCCGGGCTGCGCGGCACCGAGCGCGTCGACGCCGCGATGCGGTTCATCGTCCGATACCAACAGTCCTACTCAGGCGTGCGACTCGTCGACATCGAGCCCGAGGTGGTCATCTCCCGCCTCTCCTACATCATTCCGCTGATGCGCGCCCAGCTGGAGAAGCTGCTCCCCGGCTCCAACGGCGCGGTCAAGGCTGCCACGGCGGTCCGGGTGGCTGTCTCGCACTACATCGTCCGCGCCGACGACGACGACCAGTTCCTGGCCCAGCTGCGGCACGCGGTAGGCATCAAGACGAGCTGACCCACCCGACCCAGTCCGCACGAAAGCGTGACAGTCGGCCGAAATCTTGTAAAGCTAGCTGTCATGACGACAGCGGAGACCGAAACAGGCGTGCTTGCGGGCGACGAGCGCATGCTCATCGATGGCGAACTGCAATTGACCGGCAGCGGAGCCACATTCGACGTAGTCCATCCGGCCAGTGAAGAGGTCGCCGGCCAGGCGACCGACGGCACGGTCGAGGACATGGCCCGTGCTGTCGGTGCCGCACGCCGCGCGTTCGACGAGACCGACTGGTCGCGCGATCTGGAGTTCCGCCACCACTGCCTGATGCAGTTGCACGACGCGCTGGAGCGCAACAAGGAGCGGCTGCGCCGCGTCCTGATCACCGAGGTCGGGTGCCCCGTCACGGTCAGCGGCAGCCAGATCGAGAGCCCGATCGAGGAGGTCAGGCACTGGGCCGAGCACGGCAAGAACTTCGACTATCTGGTCGACAACGGAGTGCACGAGACGCCGCTGGGCCCGGCGCGGCGAAAGATCCATTACGAGCCGGTCGGGGTGGTCGGAGCGATCACGCCGTGGAACGTGCCGTTCTACCTCAACATCGCCGAGACGGTGCCCGCGTTGATGGCGGGCAACACCGTGGTACTCAAACCCGCGCAGCTGACCCCGTGGTCGGGCAGCGAGTACGGCCGCATCGTCGCCGAGGAGACCGACATCCCGGCGGGCGTGTTCAACGTCGTGGTCTCCAACGCCAACGAGGTGGGGGCGGCGCTGTCGGCAGATCCCCGGGTGGACATGATCACGTTCACCGGGTCGACCGCGACCGGGCGGGCCATCCTGGCCGCGGGTGCTCCGACGGTGAAAAAGACCCTGCTCGAGCTGGGCGGCAAGAGCGCCCACATCGTGCTCGACGACGCCGATTTCAATTCCGCGTTGCCGATGGCGGCGATGATGGCGTGCGTGATGAGCGGGCAGAGCTGCATCATGCCCAGTCGAATTCTGTTGCCGCGCAGCCGCTATGACGAAGGCGTCGAGCTACTCAAGAACATGATGGCGGGATTCCCGGTCGGCGACCCGTGGACTCCCGGCAACATGCAGGGCCCGCAGATCAGCGAGGGCCAGCGCCAGAAAGTGCTCGGATTGATCAAGAGCGGCATCGAATCCGGTGCCCGGCTGGTCACCGGTGGCGGCGTCCCGGAGAATCTGTCGGTGGGCTACTACACGCAGCCGACGCTGCTGGCCGATGTCGACCCGGATTCCCAGATCGCGCAGGAAGAGATCTTCGGACCCGTGCTGACCGTCACCCCCTACGACACCGACGACGACGCGGTTGCGATCGCGAACAACAGCATCTACGGGCTCTCGGGTGAGGTCAGTGGCGGCGACGTGGAACGGGCGTTCGCTGTCGCCTGCCGGATGCGGACGGGCAACGTGACCATCAACGGCAAGAGCCACTTCGGGATCGGCAGCCCGTTCGGCGGCACCAAACAGAGCGGACTCGGATACCGCAATGGCGAAGAGGGCTACAAGGAGTACCTGGACGCCAAGACGATCGGTATGCCGGACTCGTGAATCTCCAGGAGCTGAGCGACACCGTGGAGATCGGCAACCTCCTCACCCGGTACTGCCGCGCCGTCGACTCCAAAGACTGGGACCTGTACCGCTCGTTGCTGACCGACGATGCCCACCTTGACTATTCGGCGGCCGGACTTGTCGTGGGCACCCGAGACGAGGCTGTCGCCTACCTGAACCGGCACCAGGGGTCGATCACCGTCGGCATGCACTACGTCACGAACGTGGAAAGCCAGATCGACGGCGATTCCGCCGTCGTTGTTGCCATGTGGTTCAACGCCGTTGCGCTTCCTGGCCAGGAGGGCATCACCTTCTTTCATGGGCGCTGGCGCGACGAGTTGGTCCGGACGCCGTTGGGCTGGCGTATCCGCAAGCTGCTCCTGGAAGTCGTGCCATGACGGATGCGCAACTGCTGAGCGACGAGCTGGAGATCAGGGCGCTGCTGAGCCGCTACGCGCGGGCCGTCGACACCAAGGACTGGGACCTCTACCGCTCGGTGTTCACCGACGACGCCCACATCGACTACTCCTCTGCCGGCGCGGCAGCGGGGTCCCGCGATGAGGTCGCCGACTGGCTGGCAGCGGGATTCGGCGCGATCCCGTGGACCATGCATTACATCACCAACATCGAAAGCGATATCTCCGGAGACACTGCGACAGTGCGGGCGATGTTCTACAACCCGATGCAGCTGCCCGGGATGGCCGAACAGAGTTCCTGCGGAGGGTATTACCACCACGAGCTCGTGCGCACACCCGACGGCTGGCGCAGCCGCAGCCTCCGCGAGGACAACGTGTGGTTCGTCAACGCGCCGGCCGGCGGTTAGGAGCCCTCATCCGCCGATAGGCGGCTCTAACCCTCGGCTGCCAATTGCCCACAGGCGGCGGCGATTTCGCGACCGCGGGTATCGCGCACCGTGCAGGACACGCCGCGTTCCCTGACCCGACGGACGAACTCGCGCTCGACCGGCTTGGGGCTGGCGTCCCATTCGCTGCCCGGGGTCGGGTTCAACGGGATCAGGTTGACGTGCACCAGCGGACCGAGCGCGCCGTGCAGTTTCTTGCCAAGCAGATCGGCGCGCCACGGCTGGTCGTTCACGTCGCGGATCAACGCGTACTCGATCGACACGCGTCGGCCGGTGACGTCGGCGTAGTACCGCGCCGCGGCGAGCACCTCGGAGACCTTCCACCGGTTGTTGACCGGCACCAGGGTGTCCCGCAGCTCGTCGTCCGGTGTGTGCAGCGACACCGCGAGAGTGACATTGAGCTTCTCGTCGGCGAGCTTGCGGATCGCGGGTGCCAGCCCGACCGTCGACACGGTGACCGATCGCGCCGAGATCCCGAAGCCGTTCGGCGGTGGCGCGACAATGCGCCGCACGGCCGAAAGCACCCGGTTGTAGTTGGCGAGCGGCTCGCCCATGCCCATGAAGACGACGTTGGACAGCCTGCTCCCGTCGCGGGTGCGCAGCTCCGCACTGGCGGCACGCACCTGCTCGAGAATCTCCGCGGTCGACAGGTTGCGTTTCAGCCCGCCCTGACCGGTGGCACAGAACGGGCAGGCCATTCCGCAGCCGGCCTGTGACGAGATGCACACGGTGTTGCGGTCGGAATAGCGCATCAGCACTGACTCGAACGTGGTGCCGTCGACTGCGCGCCACAGCACCTTGCGGGTCTCGCCGGCGTCGCACTCGATCTCCCGCGTCGCGTTCAGCAACGTGGGGAACAGCGCCTCACCCACCTGTTCGCGCACCGCGGCGGGCAGGTCGGTCATCTGCGTCGCGTCGGTGATCAGCCTGCCGTAGTACTGGTTGGCCAGCTGCTTACCGCGGAATGCGGGCAGCCCGAGCTCGGAGACCGCGGCGGCACGGCCAGCGTCGTCGAGGTCGGCGAAGTGCCGCGGCGGCATGGCGCGGCGCGGCGCATCGAACACGAGGGGCAATGGAGTGGGCATGACTTCGACCAGTATCTCACCGAAATGTGGCAGAAATTCACTGGACGACGGCCATGGCGCCTGTCCACGATGGGTTCATGCCGCTGCGTCCGATGCCCCTCCGCACCTCGGCGCCGCTGACGTTCTTCTACGCACTCGGCTATCCGATTGGGGCGCTTGCTGTTTCGGCAATGTCGCCGACTGGCGTTCTGCTGTGCCGGTTCGGGCTGGCCGGGGCACTACTCAGTGGCTGGGCGATCGCATCCGGGGTGAGATGGCCCACTCGTGCTGCGCTGGTCCACGTGCTGGTCAGCGGTCTGCTGTCGCAGGCGGTCCAGTTCATCTGCCTCTATGTCGCGCTGCTGCACGGCGCTCCGGCGGTGCTCGGGGCGGTGATCATCTCGATGAACCCCGTCGTCACTGCGGTGTTCGCGGCGCTGGCCCTGGGTGAGCGCCTCACCGTCGTCCGGGTCGGCGCCCTGCTGCTCGGTGTGCTCGCGGTGCTCGCTGCCTGTGCCGGCCGCCTGATGACGATTGGACACGTCGACGTCGTCGTGTTGTTGCTGCTCGTGTCGCTGTTGAGCCTGGCCGCGGGTGGTGTCTACCAGCAGCGGTTCTGCGGCACCGTGGACTTCAGGGCCACCGCAGCCCTGCAGAACCTGGTGTCGGTGCTTCCGGTAGCCGCGCTGGTGGTGGTGATGCCCGTCGTGGTCCTGGATCCGTGGAAGGCGGTGGGCGCCGTCGCTGCCGTGGTCTTGCTCAACGCGACGCTGTGCATGACGTGGTACGTGCACGCGATCAACGCCCACGGGGCGGCGTCCGTGACGATGTTGTTCGCGGTCATTCCCGCGGTGGCGGGACTGCTGTCGTGGGCCATCCTCGGACAGCGGCCGGACGTCGGGGTCGCGGTCGGCCTGGTGCTCGGCGCGACCGCGTGCTGGCTTTACGCCAGAAGCTCACGCCAGCAGCGACAGCACGATCCAGGTCGCGACGGCCGAAGGCAGGACAGAGTCGAGACGGTCCATCAGCCCGCCATGCCCGGGCAGTAGTGCTCCCATGTCCTTGATGCCGAGGTCACGCTTGACCTGCGATTCGACCAGGTCACCGAGCGTGCCGGTGATCACGAGCATGATTCCGAGCGGGACACCGATCCACCACGGCTTGTCCAGCAGGAACACCACGGCCAGCACCGACGCGGTGGTGCCGAACACCAGCGACCCGGCCAAACCCTCCCACGACTTCTTCGGGCTGATCGCCGGGGCCATCGGATGCTTGCCGAACAGCACCCCGGCCGTGTAGCCGCCGATGTCGGAGAACACGACGCCGAGCATCAGGCACAGGACTCGCCAGCCGCCATCGTCGGGATAGACCAGCAGCACGCCGAAGGCGCCGAACAGCGGGATCCACGCCGCCAGGAAGACCGTCACCGAGACGTCGCGCAGGTAATTGACGGGCGCATTCTTGAGGCCGCCGTTGAGCAGGCGCCAGATCAGGCACAGTACGACGGTGCCACCGAACGCCCCGAGCGCGCCCGCTGTGCCCAATGGCCATGTCAACCAGACCATCGCCTGCCCGCCCACCAGAAGCGGTATCACCGGGATGGCGTAGCCGCCCTCCCGCAGCCGGCGCACGACTTCTTGGGTGGCCACCGCCATGGCGACCGCGACGACGCCGACCCACACGCGCGGAACGAACACCAGGATCGCAATGACGCTGAATCCGAGCGTCGCGCCCACCGCTATGGCGGCGGGCAGGTTGCGGCCGGCACGCGACTTCTTTACGGGCGGTTCGTTGACAGGCGTCTCTGCCACGGGAGTCGATTGCTGGTCGGTCATGGTCAGACCTCCAGCAGCTCGCCTTCTTTGTGCTTGACCAGTTCGTCGATCTGGGCGCTGTACTGCTGAGTGCTCTTGTCGAGGTCCTTCTCGGCGCGGGTGACCTCGTCCTCGCCCGCGTCACCGTCCTTCTTGATCCGGGCCAGCTCCTCCATCGCCTTGCGACGGATGCTCCTGATCGCCACCCTGGCGTCCTCGCCCTTCGCTTTGGCCTGCTTCACCAGGTCCCGGCGACGCTCCTCGGTCAGCTGCGGGATCGACACCCGGATGACGTTGCCGTCGTTGCCCGGGTTCACGCCCAGGTCCGAGTTGCGGATCGCGTCTTCGATGTTGCGCAACTGGTTGGCCTCGTAGGGCTTGATGACGACAAGCCGCGCTTCGGGCACATTGATACTGGACAGCTGCGTGATCGGGGTCGATGCGCCGTAGTAGTCGATGCGGATCCGGTTGAACATGCCGGGATTGGCGCGACCGGTGCGAATCGACGCGAGGTCGTCCCGTGCCACCGACACGGCCTTCTCCATCTTCTCCTCGGCATCGAAGAGGGTTTCGTCGATCACTGGTTGTTTCTCCCGTCGCTGCGCCGGTCGCCCGTCATGAGGTGACCAGCGTTCCGATCTTCTCACCTGCGACGGCACGCGCGATATTGCCATCGGTGAGCAGGTTGAACACGAGAATCGGCATACCGTTGTCCATGCACAAGCTGAACGCCGTCGCGTCGGCCACCTTGAGCCCGCGATCGATGACTTCGCGATGGCTGATCGCGGTGAGCAGTTTCGCGTCCGCGTTCACGCGCGGGTCGTCGGTGAAGACGCCGTCGACTGCCTTGGCCATCAGCACAACCTCAGCGCCGATCTCCAGCGCGCGCTGTGCTGCGGTGGTGTCGGTCGAGAAGTACGGCAGCCCCATGCCCGCGCCGAAGATGACGACACGGCCCTTCTCCAGGTGCCTGCGGGCCCGAAGCGGGATGTACGGCTCGGCGACCTGACCCATGGTGATGGCGGTCTGCACCCGCGTCTGGATGCCTTCCTTTTCGAGGAAATCTTGCAGCGCAAGGCTGTTCATGACGGTGCCGAGCATGCCCATGTAATCCGAGCGGGTGCGTTCCATGCCGCGCTGCTGCAGCTGCGCGCCGCGGAAGAAGTTTCCTCCGCCGATGACGACGGCGACTTGGGCACCACTGCGGACCACCTCGGCGATCTGCCGCGCCACCAGTGCGACCACGTCGGGATCGAGTCCGACCTGTCCACCGCCGAACATCTCTCCGCCCAGCTTCAGCAGGACTCTGGAGTACGCGGGCCTGTACGGGGTGGCTTGGTCAGCAACTGGATCCGCCATCGGGCTCCTTCCGGTCTGAGCACAAGGTTGCCATCGACGAGACGACTTCCCCAATCCTGCCAAACCCGGCGGAGCCCCATGGCGAATGGGTGGATGCGGCGCGTTACCCGAGGTGCGCCGACAGCAGCCAGGCTCCGACCGACTTGCGGCCGTTCGCCTCGTCGCGGACGTCGGCATTTGCGAAGCCTTCGAAGTTCTTCGCGAAGGCTTCGGGCACGTTGGCGTGAATCCGCGCAGGCCGGATCTCGTCGATGACCCAGTACTTGGACACCACGTCGCGCAGTTCGTCCTCGGTGACGGCGTTGACCGGGCCGCCCGGCGGGATGGCGGCGCGGTCGAAGACGAGGATGAAATACGACGCTCCCGGTGCCGCGGCCCGCACGATCGACTGTTGATAGCCCTCGCGCAGTTCCACCGGCATCGAATGGAAAAGCGTCGAGTCGACGATCGTCCCGAAGCGGCCGTCGTAGCCGGTGAACGCACTGATGTCGGCGACCTCGAACGTCGCGCTGTCGAGGCCGCGCCGCGCGGCGTCCTCGCGAGCGAGCTCGATCCCCTTCGGCGACTGATCCAGACCCACGGTGGTGAAACCGCGCTCGGCCAAATACATCGACACGGCAGCCTCGCCGCAGCCGGCGTCGAGGACGTCACCGTGGAACTTGCCCGCGTCGATCAACGCCGCGATCTCGGGCTGCGGTTCTCCGATGCTCCACGGCGGACGGACGCCCGCTCCCATTTCCTCGGCTTCGCCACGGTAGGCGGCATCGAACATCTGATCAGTGGGATTCGTCATGACTCCTTGGTATCAATGTAGTTGATATATGTCAACATAATTGACATGTCAGACACCGATCATCAGCCGCTCGGGTATCTCCTGCACCGGCTCGCCACCAGCCTGCGCACGGAGGTGACGACGACGGTGCTGGAGCCGCTGAATCTGGCGTTCCCGCAATACATCTGCATGCGCATACTGTCGAAGTCACCCGGGCGTTCCAACGCCGACCTGGCACGCGACGTGATGGTCTCCCCGCAGGCGATGAACATGGTGCTCCGCGGACTGCAGGACCGCGGTCTTGTCACTCGCCCCGCATCGGTGCCGTCGGGCCGGTCCCGGCCGGCGGAGCTGACCCGCGAGGGCCGGACACTGCTGACGCGCACCGATGCCGGTGTGCGGGATGCCGAACGCCGGGTCCTCGACGGAGTGAGCGAACGCGACCAACGCGAGCTGCGTCGGATCCTGGCCGACCTCGGCTGAAAGCTGTCCTTCGCGAGTGCGTGTCTGCGGGCGACACGCCGCAGAAATTCCATAGTCTGCGCACGTTCGTCGCGAGTCGTCGTCACGTTTCTGCCCCGTACCCCGTCATAACCTCTGGACACAGGCCACTGAAACGGAACGGAGCACGCACCATGTCGGCACGGACGAAGCTGAGCTCAGCGGTACCCGACGCTTACAAGACCACCCTCGCGCTGAGCGAACAGGCCGAGAAGGCGGCACTGGACGCCGGCGTCGACCCGCTGGCCATCGAACTCGTCCGCATCCGCGCATCCCAGCTCAACGGCTGCGGGTTCTGCCTCCGGATGCATGTGAGCGACGCGCTGTCCAAGGGCGAGAACATCGACCGCATCGCGGTGTTGCCCGCATGGCGCGAGACGGGCTATTTCTCCCCCGCCGAACGCGCTGCCCTCGCGATCGCCGAAGAGATCACCCACATCGACATGCGCACGTCGGGCGTAGACGACGACACCGCCTCAGTCAGCGGTCAGCAGGCGGCAGCGCTGCGCTGGGTTGCCGTTGTCATCAATGCCTTCAACCGGATCGCGATCTCCAGCCACTACGCCGTGGAGCCGTGACCCGACGTGAACCCGACACTGCATCGCGTCCTGCTCGGCTTTCTCGCTCTCACCGGCGCTGTCACCGGCGGGTGGGCCTACTTCGCGCCACGCCACTGGTACGACACGTTCCCCGGCCTGGGGATGAGCTGGCTTCCCCAACTCGGCCCGTACAACGAACATTTCGTCAGGGACGTCGGAGCCTTCTTCCTCGGCCTGACGGTCCTCAGCGTGCTGACCCTCGTCTACGTCGCCAACACCACGCTCGTACGGGTATCCGCAAGCGCGTGGACTGTGTTCAACCTGCTGCATCTGATCCTTCACCTCCAGATGCTGCACCACTACAGTCCGCGCGATCAGGTACTCAATGTCATCGCACTGAGCACGCTGCTGCTCGTGTCGCTGGCACTGTTCGTCCCACGACGGTGTGCGGAGAAGCCCTAGGACTCCAGTGCGCGCTCGGCCACCGGCAGCCCGGCGTGGTTCGAGTGGCACGCCTTCGGCGGTGACGGTGGCAGGTCCAGCGCCGGGTTCCCGTCGAAGAAGCCGATCGGCTTCAGATGGAATCCGGTGTAGGCGCACGGCATGACCGGCCAGTCCTCCGGCCGCACGACGTGGTGCGCGCCAAGGGTGTACCAGAGGACCACATCGGAATCCTCCAGCGGCGCGTCGTCGGTGACGAACCGCGGCAGGCCCTGAACGTCGGCCGATTGGTACATGTAGTCACCGGCGGCGAACTTCTCGGCGGGGTCGTATTCGGTGACCCACAGGTTGTGCTGCAGGAACCGGGCGCGGTCGTAGATGTAGGAGCCTTCCTGCACCATCACGGGCACCACATCCTTGGGCACCAGCTTGTACGCCACCGGGATACCGAGTTCGTTCTTCTTCGACGGGTTGGTCACCTTCCAGTACCTGCCGGTCGACCAGTTCCAGTCCCGGGCACCCTCGGCTTCGGAGGCCACCAGCGTGTCCCGGGTGATCCACGCGTTGTGGTGGGGATTGAGCTCCGGATCCGGCTCTGGTATCGAATCCACCTCGTAGACACTGTTTCCCGCGCCGTCGATGCTCATGTCCAGGCGGAAGTTGAAGAAGTGCTGATGATTCGGGCCGTAGATGCCCGGAGCCACCATCTTGCCCCAGCGCGGCTGCTCGCCCGGCGCGGCCTCGACCGCCCCGGTCGTCAGCACCCCGGAAAGCTTCACCTCTACCTCGATGGAGGCGTCGTTGTAGAAGTACCAGAAGAAGCCGTACTCGTAGTTGCCGACGGTGCAGATCATCGAGATCACCAGCCGCCGGGAGCGGCGCACCTCGACCTCCTCGGTACGGAAGTCGGTGTGTTTCCAGGAGATCCCGAAATCCTCCTCGTGCATGCAGATCGCGTTCGGGATCGTCACCGCGTTGCCGCTGGAGTCGTTGACCGTGCCATCGAAGTAGTGGATCTCCCCGAGACAGTCACACCCGAGCGTGAGCGGGTTGGCCGAGAACCCCATGCCGACCTCACCCATGTCGAACACGTTCTTGTTCCAGTGTGTGGGCGCCGAGTCACCGTAGGGCACCACCATCTCCGACAACGAGGCCCGATACAGGATCGGGCGCGTCTGACCGCGGTCGGTGTAGGTGACCTCGTGCAGCGTGATCCCTTCGCGCGGGTTGAACCCGATACGCAGAGACCACTTCTGCCACTGGACTTTCCAGCCGTCAACGGTGAAACTCGGCCCGTCAGGCTGGGTGATCTCGATCGGCTTGACATCCGACCGGAACTCGGTGAAAGCAGGCCGGTTGTTCTCGTCGAACATGAACTGCTCGGAGTAGTTGCCCGCCGTCGGCGGCAGCGGCACCACGCCGTGGTCCTCGACGTCGATGACCGCCATCGCGTCGAGGTCGAACGTCACAATCAGGCCTTCGACCGGACGCGCGTAACCGTGCTCGGACGGCGCCGCGCGCATGAACGTCAACGGGCGGCAGATCAGCGCCGAGTTGTCGTAGTGGTCCTGCGCACCGTAATAGCCCGCCGGCCACGGGTCGATCATCGCGAGGCTGAAGTCGGTGACCCCTCGCTTGCGCATCGCCTCCTGCCAGCGCGGATCCTCCCTGACCTTCTCCTCCACCCCGGTCATGTGCTCGACGAGGTAGGACGGGAACCGCCCGGGGATGGGTGTCCACGACTCGATGAGGCCGGCCGTCAGATCGACGACGGCCTCGTAGATCATCTTCGCCGCCGCGTCATACATCGTCACGAACGCGCACCGCGGGGTTCCTGCGGTGTCGGCGAAGGTCAGCGTCGGTGTCTTGGCCGGCTCGGCGAGTTGGATCATGACGAACTTCAGTGTGGGGGTGCCATATTCGGACGCCATCACCACAGCTGCCGCCGCTTCGATCTCGGAACCGTTCAGCGGGTCGAGCGGGTAGTGATGGACGTCCACGGTCGGATCCGCGCTCAGCGCGGTGTCCTCCATCGTCATTTCGCTGTTTCCTCTGTTTCGGTCTTGGTGATGTCGAATACCGCGAGGTGGGCCAGGGAGTCTTCCTGGCTGGTCTTGTGCGCGGAGCGACGCCCGAAGACGTAGACCACCAACCCGAGGGCGAACATGCCGAGGCTGATCCCACCGACCCACGTCATCCAGGTCGCCTGCGGCACATCGATCCACGGGGTGACGAATGAGTAGTAGATGCCGCCGATGGTGCCGATCGAACCGACGATGACCACAGCCCACACCCCGGCCATGCCCCCGGGGATGCGCCAGAACTGTTCGTTCTCATACCTGTCCGCATACTTCTTGCGCGCCACGATCAGTGGGATCAGGAAGAAGAATCCGGACAGCAGCCACACAGTGCTCAGGCCACCCTGCAGGTAGATGGTGACATTGGCCATGCTGCTCTGCGAGTACAGGCCGACCAGGATGAGCGACGAGATGACACCCTGAATCAGGATGGCCGTCACCGGGTTACGGGTCCGCGGGTTGAGGTGGGTGAAGATGCGAGGAAGGTGTCGTTCCAGGCCGGAGACGAAGATCAGCCGCGAGTAGGCCACCTGGTAGGTCATCAGCGCCACGATGATGATGCCGGCCAATACGACCGCACAGATCTCCATCAGGCCGGGGAAACCCGCCACGTCCAGCATCCCGATGATGCCGGTCACCGGATCGATCTCGTCGCCGGGAAGCGCCATCATGGTGCCGAGCGTGGTCAACAGATAGATGACCACCAGAGCCGTTGAGCCCCAAAGGATCATCCGCGGGCCGCTCCGGCGGACCGACAAGAACTCCGCGCCCATGTTGTACGGGGTCTCGACGCCGAGCAGATACAGCAGGACCGTTCCGTAGAGGAAGCCCGCGACGGCGAAGTTGGGGATCGTCGCCTCAGCCCAGCTGAAGGGCGTCGCCGAACCGTTCTCGACGGCGAAGAGCAGACCGCTGATGAAGATCGTCAACGTCAACACCCCGTAGACGACGAAGACGATGTTCATGATCTTCTGGTTGGCAGCCAGTTTCGCCAGCGCCAGACCGACCACGGTCCACAGGATCACGAGTTGCAGGATTATGCTCGTGGTCAACCCGAGTTCGGTGTGGAATGCCAGCAGCAGGAACTGCAGAACCACCGCCGGTGACGAGGCCGCGTTGAGGATCACCGGCACCCACGACAGATAGCCGCCGATGAATCCCCACGTCTCACCCATGGTGCGGTAAGCCCAGATGTACACCCCACCCTGACCCGGCCACAGGTTGCCGAGTTCCACCACGGCCATGCCCGCGGGGACCAGGAAGGTGAGTATTCCGAGCACCCACATCGGGATGGCCGTCCAACCGCCGCCTGCCATCACCGAGGAACCGGTGACCCAGCAGATGATGAACACGTAGGCGGCCGTCAGGCCGAACGTGCTCATCACCTTGGGAAGGATCTGCTCGGGGACGAGCTCGGTCGTCATCAGTGCGTCACGATCGGCCGAGCCGATCGTCCTGCCGGTGCCGGCGGGCGGCGCCGCCTCAGCTTGTGTCATTCGTTGTCTCCCAAGTGGTTCGAGATCAATTGATGATTTGTCCGTCTTTCATCCGGACGACACGGCTCGCTTCGTCGGCCACCGTGGGGTCATGGGTGCTCGCGACCACGGTGACTCCCATGGTCGAGCACAGGTCGCGCAACATGCGCACCACCGTTTCCCCCGTGCGGTGGTCAAGGTTGGCTGTGGGCTCGTCCGCGAGGACGAGCGCCGGGCTGCTGATCAGCGAGCGCGCGATCGCCGTGCGCTGCTGCTCACCACCCGACATCTTGGTCGGCTGGTGATTGACCCGGTGTCCGAGACCGACCAACTCGAGCAACTCGATCGCGCGCTTGCGCAACGCCTTCCGGTCATAAGGCTCGAACATCAGCGGTAGCTCGACGTTCTCCACCGCCGACAGGAACGGGATCAGGTTATAGCTCTGGAAGATGAAGCCGATGGTGTCGTGGCGCAACGCCGCGTACTGACTCTCGGTGAGCACAGCGGTGTCTTGGCCGGCGATCTTCACGGTGCCCTTCGTCGGCCGGTCCAAGCCTCCGATGATGTTGAGCAGAGTGGATTTCCCGCTGCCGCTGGGCCCCATCAGGCAGACGAACTCTCCGGGCAACACCGTCAGGTCAGCCGCCATCAGTGCCTTGACGACCTCATCGCCGAGCTTGTGCAACTTCCAGACATCCGCGATCTCGATCACCGGCGCGGATCCACCGGCATCGACGGAAGCTGCGACACCTGCTGTTTCGTCGAGCGCGGTCATTGTCAGCCTCCTGATGCGAGAGAACGGATGGGCGGCCGAGACGCGGCCTTCCACGTGGGAAGGATGCTGGTGGCCACTGCCGCCACGATGCTGACGACGATCGCGATCCCGGCACCCGACGCCAGACCTGCATACGACACCCCGGTGGCGACGAGGCCGACCATCCCCAGCGCGATTCCGGTCGCGCCCGCCAGCAGTGCACCCCCGAGCGCTCCGAGAACGGCGGCGATGACGGGCTCGACGAGCAATGCGGCGACCACGGGGGCGCGGGGAACACCGTTGGCGGCGAGCACACCGAGTTCGCGGGTGCGATGGGCCACGGTGCGGGTGGTCGCGACCGCGACCTCCGCAACACCGACGAGGAGGACGGTGACAGCGATCAGCACGACGGCACGGGCGATTTCGTCGGCATGTCCGAGCGAAGCCGACTGGGCCCGGATCCCGTCGGACATTCCGAAGACGAGCACCACGAGGAACGCGCCGGTGGCTGTCGTGATGGCAGGCAGCACCATCTCCCGCACCCGGCGGCGCGCCGCCAGCCATCCGTAGGCCAGACCCTTTTGGGTACTCATCACCGGTCCCCCAGCAGCTCAACCGGCCGCTGCTGCAGCAGCCTGTGCACCGGCACCAGTGCCCCGACGATCGCCATGGCGGGCAGGAACATCGCGGTCAGCGCCGCGCCCTGTAGCCAGGCCGAAAGCGAGGCAATACCCGGAATCACCAAAGCCACCGCAACACCCGCGGCCGCGACCCCGACGACGTAGGCCGCGGAGAAGACTATCGCCGATTCGACGAGGAAGAAGTACAGCACCTCGTCGGCCAACCCGATGCTCGACATGATGCCGAATTCACGCCGGCGTTCGGTCACTGCGGCCAGAAACGACGACACCGCGATGACGAAACCCAGACCCAGTCCGATCGTGGAGATCAGCCCGAGTGTCGAGCTGGTCACCTTGCCGGAGAACAGCGCCGAGTACTTCTGCTCGAAAGTCAGAGGGCCTGAGCCGCCTACGGCGTCATAGATCAGGCCCGCACCGCCTGCGTCCGGCTGGACCGCGGGATCCGGGGAGGACGGCAGACCAACCGCCGCCCCAAAAGTCTGGCCGAGATCACGGCGCTGCTCCTGGCCCTGCGGCGCGAGCACCACCCACCACCCGGTGTCACCGACCACAGCGCGCGCCACCACAGTCGGCACCGTCATCGACTGACCGTCGCCGTTGACCGAGACGACGAGGTCTTGGTCGCCGACCGTGACCCGGTCACCATCGGACACAGACAGCCGATCAGCCAGTCCCGATCCCAAAAGCGCTTCTCCACTGGGCACTTGGTCGCCACCCCGAAGCGCAACGGCGTCGCCGTCGACTTCGACCACACCCGAAAGCGTGCGCGTCGCGACCCATCCCTCGGGAGCGACTATCGCCGGCGGGGGTCCGTCGGCGACGAGACCTTGGGCGGCAGGATCGTAATGCACACCCGCGGCGGGCACCACCCACAACTGTCCGCCGCCGAGCACGTCGGCGATCGATGCCTCCCCGCTGGTGGCGAAGCCCGCCGAGATGGTTCGAACGATCGTCACGCACGCGATGGCCAGCGCGATGCCGATTACCGAAAGGACGAACCGCTCAGGGCGGCGCCGGATGTTCGCCAATGCAAACCGAACCAGGCACATGAACGTATTCCCGGAACCTGTTGCAATCTGCGGTGATCGAACTGCCGTGGGCACGTCGCTGACCTGACTGGTCTCCACAAGAAGCGATGTTGCGAGCGAAAAGTTTCACTGACAGCCGTGCACAGTATCCACGCTGTTAACAGGACCTAGGTCAGGTTACGTGACTGTGTCGACGCTGCTACGGATTTCGTCGCCTACGCGCGGCACCAGCGGGGATCAGCCCTGAATACGTGCCCACGGCTGCGTCTCCTCGACCTCGAATGCACGGAGCCCCCGAAACCGAGGTCTCGGGGGATTCGCGTCAAGCGTTGGTCAGGCCTGGCCGACCTCGAAGCGGACGAACCGGGTCACGGTCACGCCGGCCTCATCGAGGAGGGCCTTCACCGACTTCTTGTTGTCGGACACCGACGGCTGATCCAGCAGCACGACGTCCTTGTAGAAACCGGTCACCCGACCCTCGACGATCTTGGACAGAGCCTGCTCGGGCTTGCCCTCGTTACGGGCAGTCTCCTCGGCGATACGCCGTTCGTTGGCGACGATGTCCTCGGGCACGTCCGCACGGGTGAGGTACTTGGCCTTCAGAGCGGCGATCTGCAGCGCGACCGCGTGCGCGGCCTGCTTGTCATCACCGGTGTACTCGACAAGCACGCCCACCGCAGGCGGCAGGTCGGCTGCCCGCTTGTGGAGGTACGTCTCCGTGGTGCCGTCGAAGTAAGCGGCACGGCGCAGTTCGAGCTTCTCGCCGATCTTGGCGCTCATTTCGGCGACCAACTGCTCTACCGTGGACACTCCGACATGCGCAGCCTTCAACGTCTCGACGTCGGCGGCTTTCGCAGTCGCGGCAGCGGCGACGATCTCGTCGGCCAACGCCTGGAACTCGGCGTTCTTGGCGACGAAGTCGGTCTCGGAGTTGAGCTCGATGAGCGCGCCGTCCTTCGCGGCCACCAGGCCCTCGGCCGTCGCACGCTCAGCGCGCTTGCCGACGTCCTTGGCACCCTTGATACGCAGCAGTTCGACAGCCTTGTCGAAGTCGCCGTCAGCATCGACGAGCGCATTCTTCGAGGCCATCATTCCTGCGCCCGTCAGATCACGGAGACGCTTGACGTCGGCAGCGGTGTAATTAGCCATGTCAGCCTTTCGCTACAGGATTTAAGAGGTCGTCTCGGGTGCGGCCGCCTCGGCCGGGGCGGCCTCGGGTGCGGCAGTGGTGGCGCCGGCCAGCAGCTCCTGCTCCCATTCGGCGAGCGGCTCGGCGGCCTGCGAATCCTGGCCGGCCTCGGTCTTGCCTGCACCCGATCGCGCCTGCAGACCTTCGGCGACCGCAGAGGCCACGACCTTGGTCAGCAGCGCAGCCGAGCGGATGGCGTCGTCGTTGCCCGGGATGGGGTAGTCGACGACGTCGGGGTCGCAGTTGGTGTCCAGGATCGCGATGATCGGGATGTTCAGCTTGCGAGCCTCCGCAACCGCGAGGTGCTCCTTGTTGGTGTCGACGATCCAGACCGCCGAGGGAACCTTGACCATGTCGCGGATACCGCCGAGGCTGCGCTCGAGCTTGTTCTTCTCGCGGGTCAGCATCAAGATTTCCTTCTTGGTGCGACCCTCGAAGCCACCGGTCTGCTCCATGGCCTCAAGCTCCTTCATCCGCTGAAGGCGCTTGTGCACGGTCTGGAAGTTGGTGAGCATGCCACCGAGCCAGCGCTGGTTCACGTACGGCATGCCGACGCGGGTCGCCTCCTGGGCGATGGACTCCTGCGCCTGCTTCTTGGTGCCGACGAACATGACCGATCCGCCGTGTGCAACGGTCTCCTTGATGAACTCGTAGGCCGAGTCAATGTAGGTCAGCGTCTGCTGCAGGTCGATGATGTAGATGCCGTTGCGGTCGGTGAAGATGAACCGCTTCATCTTGGGATTCCAGCGTCGGGTCTGATGCCCGAAGTGAGCGCCGCTGTCAAGCAGCTGCTTCATGGTTACAACAGCCATAGTGATTTAGCCGGCCTTTTCTTGTGTCGGTTGTCGTCCGGAATCGGGTGACCCGGACCCTGGCGACTGCTTCGATGCCGGACCCGCCCTGTGGGAGCGGGACCGCCCGACATACGAGGTGACGACTGCCCCGAAAGGCGCTCGTGCCGCAGACGCGCGAAGTCAGCCCGCGGAAGCGAGCTGCGGCTAGGAGTTTACACGCTGTACATGCGTGCTCTTTACCAACGAGGTCCGCCGCGACCAGTCATCCACAGACCGGTCGTTGGGGCTTACTTTTTCCCACGACGGTGCGCTGAACTGGCCAGATGCGGGTTCTCGCCACCGATGACAGCAGTGGCGGTGCTCTGCGCGGCGCCCGCATCGGCGGACGACAGCCGACTGCAGTGGCCGCTGCAACCCCGGCCCGCAGTGGTCCGGCAGTTCGACGCCCCGTCACCGAATTGGCAGCGGGGTCACCGCGGCGTCGACCTGGCTGCCGGCGCCGGGCAGACGGTGTACGCGGCCGGCCCGGGCTCGGTGGTGTTCGCCGGCACCCTGGCCGGACGGCCGCTCGTGTCGATCGGCCACCCGGGTGGGTTGCGCACCAGTTACGAACCGGTACGGGCGGCGGTGCGGCCGGGACAACTGGTGGCGAGCGGGACGGTTCTCGGTGAGGTGGTGGCCGGGCATCCGGGGTGCGTGGCGTCGGCGTGCTTGCACTGGGGTGCGATGTGGGGTTCCGCGGCCCGCGCCGAGTACGTCGACCCGCTGGGACTCGTGGTGACCACCCCGGTTCGCCTCAAGCCGATGCGCTGACGGATCTGTCACGCACGCGGGTGGGCCTGGTCGTGGACCGCGCGCAGCCGCGCGACGCTGACGTGCGTGTACAGCTGAGTGGTGGCCAGCGTCGAATGGCCCAGCAGTTCCTGGACCACCCGCAGGTCTGCGCCGCCTTCGAGCAGATGCGTTGCGGCACTGTGCCGCAGTCCGTGCGGCCCGATGTTCGGTGCACCGGTCACCGCGGCCATCGTCTGGTGCACGACGGTGCGCGCCTGCCGGGGGTCCAGCCGCCCCCCGCGGGCCCCGAGCAGCAGTGCGGCTCCTGAATCGGAGGTGGCCAGCGCGGGTCGCCCTTCGGACAGCCACGCGGTCAGCGCGGCGTTCGCAGGGATGCCGAATGGCACGGTCCGCTGCTTGTCGCCCTTGCCGAGTACCCGCAACAGCCGCCGGGAGGTATCGACATCGTCGATGTCCAGTCCGCACAGTTCGCTGACGCGAATGCCGGTGGCGTAGAGCATCTCGACCAGGAGGCGATCCCGGATGGCCAGTGGATCGCCTTGTTGCGCACCGGATTTCGCGGCATCCATAGCGTCACGCGCCTGGTCCTGACGCAGCACCGCAGGCAGCGTGCGACCGGACTTGGGCACCTGCAGGCGCGTCGCCGGGTCGTCGCTCATCAGGCCGCGCCGCAGGGCCCACGCGGTGAACGTCTTGACCGACGAAGTGCGGCGGGCCAGCGTCGAACGCGCGGCGCCCGCCGTGGCCTGGCTCGCCAGCCAGGAACGCAGCAGTGGCAGCGTCAAGCCCCGCAGCGCCATATCCGGGCTGCGTTCAGCGAGAAAATCGAACAGCGATCGCAGATCGCCGAGATATGCGCGACGGGTGTGCTCCGAACGGCCGCGCTCCAACGCCAGATATACGTCGAACTCCTCGAGGATTGCCTCCACCGGCTCACGGTCGCAGACGTTCCCGCAGCGGTTCAGGTGACGCGCCGCAGCGTGTCCGGAGTGAGATCCGCCAGCGTGGGATAGCCGTCGACGGCCATGATGAGGTCGGTCTCGGCCAGCAGCGAGCGCAGCACGTGGACGACGCCGTCCTCGCCGCCGATGGCCAATCCGTACGCATAAGGCCTGCCCACGCCTACCGCGGCGGCACCCAGAGCCAGCGCCTTGACGATGTCGGCGCCGCTGCGGATACCGGAGTCGAAGAGCACGGGCAACCCGTCGGCGGCCTCGACCACACCGGGCAGGCAGTCGATCGCGGGCAGGCCACCGTTGGCCTGCCGTCCGCCGTGAGTCGAGCAGTAGATGCCGTCGACGCCGCCGTCCTTGGCGCGACGCACATCGTCGGGATGACAGAGCCCCTTGAGCACTATCGGAAGGTCGGTCAGCGACCGCAGCCACGGCAGGTCGTCCCAGGTGAGTGGATTGCCGAACAACTGCACCCACTGCATGACCACGGCCTGAATGTTCTCTTGCGGCGCCTGGGACAGCTGGCCACGGAACACCGGGTCGCTCGTGTAGTTCGACAGGCAGCGGCCGCGCAGCTGGGGAAAGTTCGACATGGCCAGGTCGCGGGGTCGCCACCCGGGGATCCAGGTGTCGAGCGTGACCATGATCGCCTTGTAGCCCGCCGCCTCGGCACGGTGGACGAAGCTGGCGGCGAGGTCGCGGTCGGTCGGCGTGTAGAGCTGGAAGAACCCCGGGGTGTCGCCGAACTCGGCGGCGATGTCCTCCATAGGGTCCTCGGTCAGCGTGGAGACGGCCATCGGGACGCCGGTCCTGGCCGCCGCTCGGGCGGCAGCCAGGTCGCCGTGACCGTTCTGCGCGCAGATTCCGGTGACGCCGATCGGTGCCATGAAGATCGGCGAGGGCAGCCGCATGCCGAACAGGTCGACAGACAGGTCGCGTTCCCTGGCTCCGACGAGCATCCGCGGCATGAGACCCCAGTTGTCGAATGCGGATCGGTTGACGCGCTGGGTGCGCTCGTCACCTGCTCCGCCGACGACATACGACCAGACCGAGGGCGGCATGGCTGCTTCGGCTTTGGCTTCCCAGCCCGCGTAGTCCATCGGAAGGTTCGGCAGGATGCCGGAGAGGCCCTGCAGGTAGATCTCGAGCTGGTAGTTACCGAAGGTCATGGCCCAAGCGTGCCATCGACACCGCAGCCGGCAGGGCTATTTCGCCTCGGCCTCAGCGAGTTCGCGCTTCCACTGGCGGAAGGTCTCCTCGGTGCGCCCGCGCCGCCAGTAGCCCGAGATCGAGGATGCCCACTTGGCGTCGACACCGCGTTCCTTGCGGATATAGGGCCGCAGATTGTGCATGACCGCCTGGGCTTCGCCGTGAATGAAGACCTGGACCTGTCCCGGCAGCCAGGCCGCTTCCTTGACCGCGGCGATGAGCGGTGCGCGGTCGCCTGCCGCGTCGTCGAGAACCAGGTCGGCGCGTCCGCCACGGTGAATCCACCGCACCAGGACGCCATCGGGTGCGGTGAGCTCGATTTCATCCTCAGTACTGGCAACCTCGATGAACGCATAGCCTTTCGCGTTGTCCGGCAACGCTTCCAGCGCAGCACTGATCGCGGGCAGGGCGGCTTCGTCGCCGGCAAACAGGTGCCAGTCGGCGTCGGGGTGTGGTGCGTACGCCCCACTGGGGCCCATCACGAACAGCCGCTGCCCCGGCGTCGCGGACGCCGCCCACGGACCGGCGACACCGTGGTCACCGTGCACGACGAAGTCGATGGTGATCTCACGCTCGTGTGTGTCGGCGCGGCGGACCGTATAGGTGCGCACGGTGGGCCGCTGCTCAGGCGGAAGCTTGTCGAAGCTGTCGAGCGTCAGTTGGCGCTTGAACGAGGTGAGCTTGCTCACGTCGATGTCGTCGTCGACGAACACCAGCTTCACGTAGGAGTCGGTATTCCCGTTCGGAGTGAACGTGTCGAATCCCTTGCCGCCGAGTACGACTCGCACGATATGAGGGTTTAGTTGCTCGGTACGCACCACCTCGAAGGTGTGCACGGGACGTCCTGCCACTTCACTTCCTTTACTGCTCAGCTGTCGGTCCGACTATACGAGTACCGCAGCGGCTGCAGGGTCGTCCCCGGACGCGGGAAGTGGCGCTGCCATCTACGTGATTGCGGCCACCAGCGCCGCAAGCTTCGCGTCGAGCTCGCGCGCAGCTGCGAGCAAGGGCGGATTCGCCTCGACGACCATCAGCGATGACGGCTGAACGTAGGTGACACTGCTGCCCCCGGTGTCCTCGCCGACGACGAGCAACTCGACGGGCGCGAACAAACCCGCGGTGATGTCATGGCGCAACATCGTGATGGCGATCAGCGGATTGCCGATGATGACGCGGAGCACTTCTCGCTCGATGCCGGCCTTGGCGATCCAGCCCCCATGGTCGAGGGCGCCGAACAGCATGAAGCCACTGGGACCGACGTGCGCTTGGACGTGCGCTTGATAGGTTTCCCAATCGCTGGTGGCGACCGCGATGGCGTCGATCTTGACAGGTTCGGTCCCCACGTCGCCCAGAAGCGCGTGGACGAGGGCGTCGAACGGCCTGGGGCTGTCATACCGGATCCGTATGCCGTCGAACGGGATTGTGGTCGGCTCAGACATGTTGGGCCCCTTCGTGTATCTGATAACAGGTCCCCACCGAATGATCCGGGAAACATGCTGGAGTGGATCTGCTCTCCGTCAGCGATCAGGGCGTACCGGAACAGCGGGTGGTAATGCTCCCAACATGCCAGTTGGCCGATCCGCCCCACGGCGCTGTCGACGGCCTGCAGCCCCGATCCGTCACCTTGGCCCCAGATCATCCGCTCGTGGGCGGCCGCCGCCACACTGGATGCGCTCGGCGCACCTCCAGGCATCTTGACCATCGTCGACGGTTAGACACGTTTGCCACCCGGTGCCTTCACAAGCCGCCATTGCCCGTCGTGGCGCGCCACGAGTCCGTCGATCTCCAACATCGCCAGCGGGCCGAGCACCTGCGCGGCAGGCACACCGGCGTCGACCGCGATCTCTTCGACAGTGCGTGTACCGCGTCCCGGCAACGCCTCGTAGATGAGGCGCTGCACCCCGGTCAGCCCGTCCAGTGCCGTGACGGGATGTTCGAGCTCGTCAGCCAACTCGCCCATGCGGCCCATGACTTCGACGATCTCCTGTGCACGCGTCACCAGCACGGTGTCCTCTCGGCGCAACAGTTCGTGACACCCTGCTGACGCTGCCGAGGTGACAGGACCCGGCACCGCACACACTCCCCGGCCCAAGGACCTCGCCCAATTCGCAGTGTTGGCCGCCCCACTGCGCAGGCCCGCCTCCACGACCACCGTCGCGCCAGAGAGCGCCGCCACCAACCTGTTTCGCGTCAGGAATCGATAGCGCGCGGGCCGGACCCCTGGCGGATACTCGCTGACCAACAAGCCGCTGCGCGCGACCCGGTGCAGCAGCGCCGAGTGCCCGGCCGGATAAGGCACGTCGATCCCACCTGCCAGCAGGGCGACCGTCGCACCGTCACACGCCAACGCAGTCCGGTGCGCCGCCCCGTCGATTCCGAACGCACCGCCGGACACGACGGTGACGTCGCGCTCGACCAGTCCCGCGACAAGCTCGGACGTGACGTGCTCGCCATACGCCGTCGATGCTCGCGTCCCGACGATCGCTGCCGCTCGCTGCGACACGTCCGCGAGGTTTTCCGGACCGATCGCCCACAACACGAGTGGCGGATGGTCTTCCGTCGTCGGCTTCTCCTTGCGCCCGAAATCCATCAGCATCCATTCCGGCCACTCCTCGTCCTCGGGGGTGATCAGCCGTCCACCCCGCCGGTCGAGAATCTCCAGATCGGCTGCCGCACAATCCCCATCGCGCCGAGCCTCTGTGCGGCCCTTCAGGTCTTCTGCCACGTCGCCACGCCGGACACGATCGGCCGCCTCGACAGCACCGCATTCGGCCACCAGTGCCGCCAACTGTGCGCACGGCGGTTCAGCGACCCTGGACAGATAAGCCCACGCACGACGCGTCATTTCGTCCATCATTGGACACCGACCTGCCGGAAGCTCATCGCCGTCTGGACGTCCTCTTTTGTCGGCGCTGCGCGTCCGCCCAGATCACACAGCGTCCACGCGACCCGAAGGGTGCGGTCCATCCCTCGGGCACTCACGGCCCCGCGGTCCACCGCGGTCCGCAGAGGCTTCATCGCCTCGGGACTCAGCCGGAATCTGCGCCGCAGCAGCGACCCACCGACCTCAGCGTTGGTCGCGATCCCGTATGGCCGCCACCGCTCTTGCGCCGCCTGCCTGGCCGCCCAGACGCGCTGTCGCACCACCGCAGTGGATTCACCCTGCTCATCGGTGAGCGTTCCTGCCTTCGACGTATGCATCTCGACGCGCAGATCCACCCGGTCGACGAGCGGCCCCGACAGCTTGGTCCGGTAGCGACGCCTCTCGGCGGCGCCGCACTCACAGTCGCGCGGGTCGGGCGGGGCGCACGGGCACAGGTTGGCTGCCAGCACCAGTTGGAATCGGCACAGGTACCTCGCGACACCATCGCGGCGGGCCAGCCGGATCTCCCCATCCTCGACCGGTGTGCGAAGTGCTTCCAGCGCAGCGGATTTGATTTCGGCGAATTCGTCGAGGAAGAGCACGCCGCGGTGTGCACGGCTGACAGCACCGGGGCGCGCCATTCCCGTTCCGCCACCGACCAAAGCCGCAACGCTTGAGGTGTGGTGCGGCGCCACGAACGGCGGCCGCGTGATCAACGGCGCATCACCGGTCAGCAGACCCGCCACCGAGTGGATCGCGGTGACCTCCAACGACTCGGCATGCGACAACGCCGGCAACAACCCCGGAAGGCGCTGCGCCAGCATCGTTTTGCCCACTCCCGGCGGTCCCGTCATCAACAGGTTGTGTGCACCCGCGGCCGCCACCTCCACGGCGTATCGCGCCTGCGTCTGCCCGACGACATCACTGAGATCGGCGACGGCCTCGACTGTCTGCTGCCCGCTCTGCACCCGCCCGTGCACATCACCCTTGCCCGCGAGCCACGCCCGCAGCTGCCCCAGACTGCACACACCCCACACCTCGATCCCGTCGACCAAGCTGGCCTCGGCCAGGTTCTCGATCGGCACCACCACCGCAGGCCAGCCCTGATTCCGCGCCGCGAGCACCGCAGGCAGCGCACCCGCGACCGGCCGCACCCGCCCATCGAGGGCCAGCTCACCGAGCAGCACCGTCTTCTCCAACCGGGCCCACGACTTCCTGCCGTTGGCCGACAACACCGCGGCGGCGAGGGCGATGTCGTACACCGACCCCATCTTCGGCAACGTCGCCGGCGACAACGCCAACGTCAGCCGCGACATCGGCCAGTCGAAGCCGCAATTGGTGATCGCGGCGCGCACCCGATCCCGCGACTCCCGTAGCGCAGTGTCGCCCAACCCGACGAGATGCACGCCGGGAAGGCCACCGCTGATATCGGCCTCGATCTCGACGATCTCGCCTTCCACGCCGCGCACCGCCACCGAGAACGCCCGGCCCAGCGCCATCACCCCACCCCCTGGATGTGGGTGATCTCCGGAGTGCGGCGCCTCCCGATCCGCACCGTGACCACGTCGATCCGCACCGACGCCCAACTGCCGGGCTGCTGGCTCAACCACAATCCAGCAAGCCGTCTCAGACGTCGCACCTTGACCGGCGTCACCGCCTGCGCGACACCGCCGAACTGCTCGCTCGTTCGAGTCTTCACCTCGACGAACACCACCGCACGCGCCGCATCATCGACGGCGATGACATCCAATTCGCCGTAACGGCAACGCCAATTGCGGGCCACCACACGCAGCCCCAGACCCTGGAGGTGATCCACCGCGAGCTGTTCGCCCAACGCACCGATCTCGGCACGGCTCTGTGTTCTGGTCATGAAGCCACCCTGCGGTCCGGCGCCGACAGATCCCGAATGTCACCGCGGCTTCATCCCCAAATGCGTATTCATCCACAAGCGTGTGTTCGCGCCAGTCTGAACCGGCGGTGTCGACGGTGCGAAAACCTGGCGCACCGTCGTCTTCGACTCGTTTCGGGAAGCGACCCGAGGGAATGCCTCGCACATGACTCGCATCGTTTCCACCGTCGCAGCCGCAGCTGCGTCGGCCGTGGCGGCTGTTGCCGCGCGGGACCTCTTTCAGCGCAAGCACGCGCTGCAACGCAACTTCCCGGTTCTCGGTCACGCCCGGTATCTCATCGAAGCCGTCGGTCCCGAGATACGGCAGTACATCGTGGCAGCGAATGACGAGGAGCGGCCTTTCACCCGCGATCAGCGCCGGTGGGTCTATGCCTCGTCGAAGAAGGAGAACAACTATTTCGGGTTCGGCACCGACAACGACATCGAGCACACCAGCGGCGACCCGGTTATCAAGCACCGCACGTTCGGGCGCACCGTGCCGCCGTCGGCGCCGACGGCGGCGCACGACGTCGTACTGCCGTGCGCAAAGGTGATCGGTGCCGCGCGCAGGCGGACTGCGGCATTTCGGCCGAAGTCCGTCGTGAACATCTCCGCGATGAGCTTCGGGTCGTTGTCAGGTAACGCCGTGGAAGCGCTCAACCGGGGTGCTGCCCTCGCCGACTGTCTGCACAACACCGGCGAGGGAGGCATCTCCCCCTTCCACCGCCACGGCGGTGAGCTGATCTTCCAGATCGGGACGGCGTACTTCGGCTGCCGCGATGCCGAAGGCCGGTTCAGCTTGGCCACGCTCAAGGAAGCGGTCGCGGGTGCGCCAGTGCGGGCCATCGAGATCAAGCTCAGTCAAGGCGCAAAGCCGAGCCTCGGAGGACTACTGCCAGCCGCGAAAGTGTCCCACCAAATCGCCACCACACGAGGGATCCCGCAGGGGCAAGACTGCGTGAGCCCGTCCCGGCACGCGGAGTTCACCGACACCGACAGCCTTCTCGACTGGGTCGAGCTGATCGCCGGCGAGACCGGCCTTCCGGTAGGTATCAAGGCAGCAGTCGGAGATCTCAAGTTCTGGCATGAAATGACCGATCTCATGCGGGACACAGGACGTGGCGTCGACTTCGTGACCATCGACGGCGGCGAAGGAGGCACTGGTGCAGCGCCCCTGATCTTCTGCGATAGCGTCTCGCTGCCTTTTCAACTCGGCTTCGCCCGGGTCTACCGGATCTTCGCCGAGCGGGGACTGCACGAACAGGTCGCCTTCATCGGCAGCGGGAAGTTGGGTTTACCGGACAACGCCGTCGTCGCCTTCGCGCTCGGATGCGACATGATCAACGTCGCACGCGAAGCGATGCTGGCGATCGGGTGCATCCAGGCGCAGAAATGCCATACCGACACCTGCCCCACCGGGGTGGCGACGCAGAATGCCTGGCTGGCCCGCGGTTTGGTGCCGGAAGTCAAGGCCGAGCGCGCGGCGAACTACATCAAGACGCTGCGCCGCGACCTGGTCAAGGTGGCAGAGGCATGCGGCGTGGAACACCCCGGCCTGATCACCACCGACTCGGTGGAGATCCTCGACGGCCGTACCAGCTCGACCCCACTCGATCAGGTGTATGGCTACCAGCCCGGTATGGGGCTACCTTCTGCGGCCGACCGCGCCGCCCTCATCGGGTTGATGACGACCCAGGACACAGAGGGCGGCTCAGCACCGCCCTCACCGCTGGCCGCCGGCTGACGCCGGACGGTTTCGTCCGCGTCAACACCGGGGTATACGAGGCCATCCGCCAACCAGGAGGGCGCCATGGCGACCAGTAGCTCGTCCAACTCGATGCACGGTATCGCCGATCGAGCGACCGACAGCGACGCTTTCGAATACACCGCCCGGGCGGGCTTCGCCGCCAGCGGTGTGCTGCACCTGCTGCTCGGCTACATCATCGGCCAACTCGCCTTCACCGGTGGTGGCGGCGGCGGGAACGCCGACCAGTCCGGCGCGCTGGCGACGCTGGGCAACCAGACCGGGGGTGCGATCCTGCTGTGGATCGCCGCCGTCGGCCTCGTCGCGCTCGGGTTGTGGCGTGTCGCCGAAGCGGTGATCGGGTCCAAACCTGGCGAACGTTCCGGGTCGAAGGATGACAACCCGGCATGGAAGCGCGCCAAGTCCCTGGGCCTGGCGATCGTGAACTTCGCGATCGCCATCTCGGCCGCGCGGTTCGCGATGGGCAGCGGGCAGTCCAGCAGCCAGCAGAACTCCGGCCTCTCCGCCCAGCTCATGCAGTCGGGATGGGGGAAGTTCCTGTTGATCGCGGTAGGTCTCGGCGTCATGGCCGTCGGCGGGTACCACATCTACAAGGGCGCTTCACAGAAGTTCCTGGACGACCTGAGGGTCGCAGGCGGGAAGGCCATCACCGCGATCGGCGTCACCGGCTACGTCGCCAAGGGCCTGGTCCTCGCCGGTGCCGGACTGTTGGTCATCCTCGCGACGCTGCAGGCGGACCCGGCGAAGGCCAGCGGCCTCGACGCCGCGGTCAAGACGCTGGGTCAGGCGCCGTTCGGCAAGTTCCTGTTGATCGCCGCCGCGCTGGGCATCGCCGCATTCGGCGCCTACAGCTTCGTCAGGAGTCGGTACAGCCGCATGTGAACCGGGCGGCGCGGCACTGAGGTGAGGGTATCTTCACTTGGATGAGCCGGCTGGTCACACACCTGCGCAGCTGCGGTGAACGTGCCGCGGTACTGACCGACAGGGAGCAGCTCAGCTATCGCAGCCTCGCTGACCGGGTCGACTCTGTCGCCACCGAATTGGGCCAGCGCCGTCGGCTGGTGTTGCTGGAGACCCGCAACGACGTCCCCACGCTGGTCCACTATCTCGGCGCACTGGCCGGAGGCCATGTCGTTCTTCCCGTCCCTGCCGGGCGGGACCACACCAACATGATCGCCACTTACCACCCTGACGTCGTAGTCGACGCCTCGGGCGTGCACATCCATGCCGATGCCGGCCACGTACTGCACCCCGATCTCGCACTACTGCTGTCGACGTCGGGCAGCACGGGGTCCCCCAAACTCGTCCGGCTTTCCCACACCAACCTGATCGCGAACGCACAGTCGATCGCCGAGTACCTCGACATCGGGGAAAGCGACCGCGCGGCAACCACATTGCCGCTGTCCTACTGCTACGGACTGTCGGTCGTGCACAGCCACCTGCTGGCCGGCGCGACACTGATCCTCACCGACCTCTCCGTGGCCGACGGCGAGTTCTGGGATCTGTTCCGCTGCCATGAGGGCACCACGTTCGCCGGAGTCCCGTACACGTTCGAATTACTGGAGCGGATCGGCTTCTCGACCATGCATCTGCCCCATCTTCGATATGTCACGCAGGCCGGTGGCTGCATGCCGCCGGAACGGGTCCGCGCTTTCGCCACGCTTGCCGACCGGCAGGGCTGGCAACTGTTCGTGATGTACGGGGCGACCGAGGCGACATCCCGGATGGCTTATCTGCCACCTGATCTCGCCCGCACCCGCCCCACCGCGATCGGGCGTGCGATCCCCGGCGGGGCGTTGTCGATCGCACCCGTCGACGAGTGGCCCGACGACGGCACCGGCGAGCTGGTCTACCGCGGAGCCAATGTCATGATGGGATACGCCGACTCGCCCGCAGATTTCGCGCTCGGGGCCACTCTTGACGAACTGCGTACCGGGGACATCGCCCGCCGGGGCAACGACGGTCTCTACGAAGTCATCGGCCGCAGAAGCCGTTTCGTCAAGATGTACGGGCTGCGCATCGATCTGCAGCAGCTCGAGACGACGCTGCGCGGCAGCGGTATCCGCGCGCTGTGCACCGACAACGACGAACGTCTCGCCGTGGTGTCCACCGGGAACCACGACCCGATCGACGTGCGCCGTGCAGCAGCCACCGCCGCAGGCGTGCCCACCGCAGCGGTCGACGCGGTCGTGGTCGAGGACCTTCCCACCTTGCCGTCCGGAAAGCCCGACTACCCGACAGCCCGCGTGCTTGCCGCCCGGGTAGACCGTCCCCCGCGGCCTGACCGCGACTTGCGCACGTTGTTCGCCGACGTCCTCCAACTGAATCCGGCGGACATCGATGAGGGCGCCAGCTTCGTCGAGCTCGGCGGCAATTCTCTGTCCTACGTGACGATGTCGGTACGGCTGGAACGCACACTCGGCAGGCTCCCCGCCGACTGGCAACGACTGTCGTTGCGCGACCTGCGATCTGTGCCCACACCGAAGCCGCGGTGGTGGCAGTCATGGGGCGCCACACTGGAGACGAGTGTCGCTCTGCGTGCCGCCGCAATCGTCCTCATCGTCGGCTCGCACGCCGACCTGTTCGAACTGTGGGGCGGGGCGCACATTCTGCTCGGTGTGGCCGGCTACAACTTCGGCCGGTTCTGCCTGACCCCACTGCCGCGGACCGTGCGGATACAACACCTGCGCGCGACGATCGGGTGGGTCGCGGTGCCGTCGGTGCTGTGGGTCGCGTTCACTCTCGTCGTCACCGACGACTATCACGTCACGAATCTCTTGCTGGCCAACAAGTTTCTCGGTCCATCAGACAGCATGACCGCAGGCCGGTTGTGGTTCGTCGAGATCCTGGTGTGGACGTTGGTCGCGCTCGCGCTGCTGTTCTGGCTGCCGGCGGTGGACCGGGCGGAACGGCGCTACCCGTTCGGACTGGCGATGGCCTTCCTGGCAGTCGGCCTGGCGCTGCGCTACGACGTGCTCGGTCTCGCGATGGGCCGCGAAGCCTGGTTCACGCTGCTGGCGTTCTGGTTCTTCGCCGTCGGCTGGGCTGCGGCCAAGGCGACGACCGCGCTGCAGCGGGCTGCGGTGACGGTGGTGCTCATCGTGGGATTACACGATTACTTCGACGACTCCCTGCGGGAGCTGTTGGTGCTGACCGGAATCGCGTTGTTGATCTGGCTGCCTGCGATGCGATGCCCCTCCGGGATCGTCGTCGTGGCGGGCGTCGTCGCCGAGGCGTCCCTGTACATCTACCTGACGCACTATCAGGTGTACCCCCTCTTCGGTGAGCATCAGCTGGCCGGTGTGGTCGCCTCCGTCGTCGTCGGGATCGCGGTGACCGCGGCGGTGACATTGCTGCGTCAGTGGTTCCGTGAGCGCAGGCTCAACTCGCCGGATCCGGCACAGGCTCCCGCTCTGCGATGAGCCCTTCCTGGACCAGGGTGGCCGCAACGACGCCGTCGTGGCGGATCAGGCTGGCGGTGACGACGCCGCGGCCTCGCGCGGCCGCAGGCGAGCGGCATTCCAACAGGTTCCACCGATCGGCGTGGACGGCACGGTGAAACCAGATCGACGAATCGGTGGTGCCGCTGCGATGGGTTCGCGACCGCATCGAGTGCCCGTGCACCTGCAGCGCCGGGTCGATCAGGTACACGTCGGTGACGTACGCGGCGATCAGGGTGTGCAGCAGCGGATCGTCGGGAAGCGCGACGGTGGCCCGCCACCACAACCGCCGGACAAAGCCCTCGCCGGACCCGTCGTCGACGAGCCGCAGGTCGAGTTCTTCGAGCGGCATGGACGGCGCCGGTCCGGCCGGGCCGGTCGCGGGCAGCGCATCCGGATCATCCGGAAGGGATTCCCGGTGCCCATGCTCGGGACCTTGCAGCTCTGCGGTGAAAGCTACTGTGGCCGTGGTCAGGAACCGTCCGTCCTGGGTCGCATCGACCCGCCGGGACGCGGCGGTACGGCCGTCGAACGTCGGCTCCACGCGATAGTCGACGGGCAGTCCGGCCTGCCCGCCACGCAGAAACTGGAGGTGCATGGCGGTCGGAACCTTGACCGCATCCACGGTGCGGGCCGCCGCAGCCAGGCTCTGCGCCACCAGTTGACCTCCATAGGCGCGCTTGCCGTCCGGGCCGCTCGCCGGGCCGCGCCACGTGTCCGGCCCCGTCTCCGTCACGGTCAGCAGGTCGAGCAGCGCGCTCATGCCACCGTGCCCGATCCGAGGAGATCCGCGATCTGCGCCCGGTCCAGCGCCAACCAATTCGCCAGCACGTCGGCGGTGTCGTCGCCCAGCGCAGGTGCAGGTACCGCAGCCGGATACGTGCCGTCGATCGACACCGGCAATCCTGCTGCGAGGTAACGGCCCACCCGAGGCTGGTCGAGCTCGGTGAACAGCGGGTTGTCGGTGACCCTGATGTCCGACGCCGTCTCGGCGAACGTCTGATAACGCTCCCACAGCACCGATGTCGCCGACAGCGCGGCGGCGATCTCGGCACCCGTCTTGGCGGTGAACCATTCGGCGAACAGCGCGCCGAGCGCGTCGCGGTGCCGGTAACGTTCACCCTCGTCGGTGAAGTCGGCGCCCAGCGAATCAGCCAGCGCGGCAACCGCTTCGGTGGTTCCGGTCAGAGTGGTCAGGTCTCGGAAGTGGCGGCCGGTCAACGCGACGACCATGTAGGACACCCCGTCACTGCTTGTGAAGTTCTGACCGTAGGTGCCGTACACGGCGTTGCCGATCCGCTGCCGCGACGTGCCGTTGACCATCGCCTCGGTGAGCAGGCTCAGATTACCCGCCGTCGCGAGTGCCACGTTCTCCAGCGGGATGCTGATCTGCTGTCCGTGACCGGTGGCGTCGCGGTGCCGCAGCGCGGTAACGACCGACAACGCGGCGTAGATCCCGCAGCTGACGTCCCAGGCGGGCAGTACGTGGTTGACCGGGGCTCTGAGATCGGCGGGTCCGGTGACCAGAGGGAAACCGATCGCGGCGTTGACGGTGTAGTCGACGCCGGTGCCGCCGTCGGCGCGTCCGGACACCTCGACTTGGATCAGATCTGGCCGGCTCTGGCGCAACGTCTCATAGGAATGCCATTGTCGGCCAGCGACATTGGTGATGAACACGCCGCTGTCGGCGATCAGGCGAGCGACCAGTTCCTGGCCCTGTCCCGAGCGCATGTCGACCGCCAGCGATCGTTTGCCCTTGTTCAGTCCCGCCCAGTAGATGCTGTCGCCGGATTCGGTGAGCGGCCAGCGGCGGTAGTCCGCAGCGCCCCCGACGGGATCGACGCGCAATACTTCGGCACCGAGCTGAGCCAGTGTCATGCCCGCCAGCGGGACGGCGACGAAGCTGGAGATCTCGACGACACGCACTCCGGCCAGGGGTCGGGTGGGGTCCGGCACAGGTTGGGTCATCCGCTCAAGCTAGCAACCAGTTACTGTCGGTCTGACAGTACGTCGCGCACGAACTTCACGATGCGCGTCGCGTCGCGGCCGTCGGTGTCCTGATCAGGGTCGTAGATCGCCAGGCTGGCCCCCACGCAGCCCCCGGCATTCATCATCGAGGAGGCCAGGTCGGTGAGTTGCGTCCAGGTCAGCCCACCCGGTTCGTCGGCGATGTCCGGGAGTCCCTGCGCGGGGAATTCGAGCGGGTCGAGCACATCGAGGTCGATGTGCAGCCACCACCTTTGCACGGATGTGTTGAGTGCAGAGATCGCACGCCGCCCGACCCGTGCCGGATCATCTGCCGCCTCGGGCAGCGGTGACAGCCACACTCCGTAATCGGCCAGTGTTCCCACATTGAATTGCTTGCGCCATTGCTCGTCACGTACACCGATCACCGCCAGATCCTCTTTGTCGAGAGCCGGCAGCCTGTTCGCAAGCGGCCCGCGGAGCAGCCGACCGGTGAGACCGAGCAGAAGTCCGATCTCCGCATTGGCCGCCTCGCCGTCCTCCGAAACATCCAGCGGCATGGTGTCCTCGTGACCGTCGACGAAAACCAGTCCGACATCGCCGACCTGATCTCGCAGGCTCGTGACGATGCCCAGCAACATCGAGCAGTCACCACCGAAGACGAGTGGAAAGCGCCCTGCCCCGACCGACGCGCCCACCTTCTCGTTGAGTGCGTCCGTCATCGCCACTACGGCGGCCTCGTTGACAAGACCGTTGGGGCCACGCTCGAATTCCGGTGCGGGCAAGGAGATGTCGTCGTCCGCCACGACTTTCGCGAATACTTCGCTCAGACCAGCCGCCCGCAGGGCCGCTGGCGCGCGCGCATGGTTACCGGGCCTGCCGTAGCCGTCGAACGGCACACCGATCAGCTGGACGTCGGTGATCACACCAACTCGATCGCCTCGGCGATGGAGGGCAGCACGCGGCTTGGCCGGAAGGGGTACCGCTCGACGTCGTCGATGGTCGTCGAGCCGGTGAGCACCAGGATGGTCTCCAGGCCGGCTTCGATGCCCGCGACGACGTCGGTGTCCATCCGGTCCCCAACCATCACGGTGCTCTCGGAGTGCGCCTCGATCCGGTTGAGTGCGCTGCGGAACATCATCGGGTTCGGCTTGCCCACGAAGTAGGGCTCACGGCCGGTGGCCTTGGTGATCATCGCGGCGACCGATCCGGTCGCCGGCAGTGGACCCTCGGCCGTCGGTCCGGTGACGTCGGGGTTGGTCGCGATGAACCGGGCACCACCGAGGATCAGGCGCACCGCCTTGGTGATCGCCTCGAACGAATAGGTGCGGGTCTCACCGAGGACGACGAAGTCCGGCGCGATGTCGGTGAGCGTGTATCCAGCCTCGTGCAGCGCGGTGGTCAGGCCGGCCTCGCCGATCACGTACGCCGAACCGCCCGGCAGCTGGTCGGCGAGGAATGCGGCCGTCGCCAGCGCGGAAGTCCAGATCGCGCTCTCCGGGACCGAGAGGCCGGCGCGGGTCAGCCTGGCCGCCAGGTCGCGCGGTGTGAAGATCGAATTGTTGGTGAGCACGAGAAAAGGCCGCTCCCGGTCGATCAGCCGCTGCAGGAACTCGGCGGCGCCAGGTAGCGCGTGTTCTTCGCGGACGAGCACGCCGTCCATGTCGGTGAGCCAGCACTGCGGTGTGGAGCGCACGACTCCAGTCTGTCAGCCGTGGCAAGTACCGGCCTGATCACCTCGTCCTGACCGGCAGCTGCGCCCATCCTCGAACGCTCGACGTCCGCGCCCGATGGGCATTGTCATAGTCGACATCCCAGTGGGCCCATCGTTTGAAGACCTCCTCAAACGCAATGCGCGCCTCGAGCCGGGCCAGCGCCGAGCCCAGGCAGAAGTGCAGGCCTTGCCCGAAGCTCAAATGTCCTCCCTTGCGGTGGATGTCGTAACGGTCCGGGTCGGGAAAGCGCGAATCATCCCGGTTGGCAGAGCCGTTGAGCAGAAGCATGTAGGACCCCCTCCCCTCCGCGCCCGGCGCTTGCGACAGGGGGCGGCTGATGCTGTCCCGGCTGATCCGAATCTAGTTGGGGCTCTTCACCATCGCCTCGATCGTCGGCGTCTCGGTCATGATCGTGCGGTACATCCAGGTACCCACATGCTCGGCGTCGGCCGGATCGAGGTCACCCCGAGGTCCGATGATGGACCATCTCAGCGCAATTATCGTCAGGATCCCCAAAGACAAGCTCGACAACCTGCTCGACGAGTGATTCGCCGCATTCATCGGTGCGGGCTACGACCTGCAAACCTTGGTTGTGGGAATCATCGCGGTTGGCCGACCCGTTCAGCAGCAGCATGTACGACCCCTCGGAGACGGTGTGCCCGTAGAGTTCGACGTCGCTGCGCCACGTAGCGCGCCTGCACCGGTGACGGCGGCTCGTAGCGCAGGGTCTCCTCGACCGCCGAGGGAATCAGCGAGGGGTCCTCGGCGAGCTCGCGGCGCTGGTCGGGGTGCTCGCCGAGCAGCTCGCCCATGAATCCGATGAGCCGGGCGGTGGTCTCGTTGCCCGCTCCCGCGATCATCGCCGTGTACGCGAGTACCTCGTTGCGTTCGAGGCGGCGCCGCGTGCCGTCCGGCTCCTCGACCTCGGCGTTGAGCAGTTCGGTCATCAGGTCGTCGGACGGGATGCGTCGAGCGCCACTCGATGTACTCGGCGAACATCGCGATCGACGTCCTGGAAGATCGTCGGGCTAGATCTCGCCTGGTCCGTCTGCGACCGTGATGCTCTTGTCGTTGCGGTCGCGGATCTGCTGCTGGCCTTCCTCGGGGATGCCCAGCAGGTAGCCGATCGTGCGCATCGGCATGATCGCGCCGAGGTCGGTGACGAAGTCGAAACCGTCGGCGTCCCGAAGGGGATCCAGTGCGCGTGACACAGAATTCGCGCACCAGATCCTCGACCGCCAGCATCCGGCGAGGCGTGAAGACCCGCGACAGCAGTCGCCGGTGCAGGTCGTGCAGCGGCGGGTCCTCGAACAGCAGGATGCCCGGCGGCACCTCGATGCCGCTGAACAGGATGTCGGCCGTGGTGCCCCGTCCCGACCGATAGGTCTGCCAGTCCGGGAGTGCGCGCGCGACGTCGTCGTACCGACTCAGCGCATAGAAGTTGTACTTCTCGTTGAAGTACAGCGGCGCTTCTTCCCGCATCCGTTTCCACACCGGGTACGGATCGTCGTCGATCGCGTAAGTCGAACGGGTCGTAGTACAGCTCGACCGTTGGACTGCTGGCCGCAACATCCTCCTGGAGGCTTATCTGGGTTGGTTTTGCGACGCCGGGGAACAGCTGCTCCCCCGGCCCCGAGGTCACGTAGCCCAGCTGTTTGGTGACGAGGTGGGGCGCGAAAACCGAGCGCCGTAGAGCACGTTTCCGAGGACGATGACCGCGACGATGGACACGATGGCCGACTGAACGCTGGGTCTTCGACACCTTGTCCGACCACATCTCGATGACGTTGCGGCCCTGCGAATCCGTCCGGCCGAGCAGGTAGGTGAAGACCATCATCTGGATGCCCATCGCGATGGCGTCGTAGATCGGGTACTGGTGCAGGGTTCCCTCGAACAGCCCGAGCCCGGGAATCACGTAGGCGTAGTAGAAGACTCCGAGCCGCGCGCCGAGGCCCGCGTTGAAGAGCAGGGCCCAGCAGAAGCCGACGACGAGGCCGACGATCAGCAGGGTGTGCGGCCTGCGCCAGCCGAACCGCGCGATCAGCCGCCGCCCGATCGCGGCGCCGATCACGGCGGGCAGGCAGAAGTAGCCGATGTAGCCGAGCGGCACGGACGAGGGCAGCCCACCCCAGGTCATGTTCAACGGCCACCACGACGGCATGCGCGGAAGTGCCGGCGGGAACTGCGCGTACATCGCCCAGTCGTAGGGCGCCTCGATCCACGAGAACGAGATCGCCGAGATGCACAGGAGCAGCAGCGGGTGCAGGCGGCGGTGGCGAACGCTCAGGTAGATCCCGGCGAGATGAACAGGATGCCGCTGGCCCAGCCGAAGATCACGGACGCCGTCAGCAGCGGCGTCAGCTCGGTGTTCATCGCAGCTTCGCGCTCTTCGCCCGCGTCGCGCCGCGCGCTTCGGGGTCGAAGTACAGCACCAGCCCGAAAATCAGGACGATCAGCCCGAACAGTGTGCCGAGCATGATGAGTTGGCCCACGAGCGCGTCCCTTCCGCACGATCACGTCGATCGGTAATAGTGGACACTATTAAAAGGGTTGGGTCAAGGACCACTATCGTGAATGCCATCAACCGCGCAGCGCGGTTGAGGAGTGAGAGCCGTGCCGCAGCGACGTTCACCTGGGCAGCAGACTCGCAGACAACTCGCCGGCCTCGCGGCGAACCGCGCAGGCTTCTGCTCGACGCCGCCCGCGAGCTGTTCGCCCGCCAGGACTACCGCGCCACCACCACGCGTGAGATCGCCGAGGCCGCCGGGGTCACCGAATATCTGCTGTTCCGCCACTTCGGCTCGAAGGCCGGATTGTTCCGCGAAGCCCTCGTCCTGCCGTTCACGAACTTCGTCGACGAGTTCGGCAAGACATGGCAGGCCGTCGTTCCCGAGGAGACCGACGAAGAGGAACTGGCGCGGCAGTTCGTCGGACGCCTCTACGACGTGCTCGTCGAGCACAAGGGCCTGCTGCTGACGCTCGTCGCCTCGGAGGCCTCAGCGAGGAGGAGATCGAGAGCGCCGGCATCGCCGACATCCGGCGAGCGCTCACCGTGCTCGGCCAGATCAGCGGCGAGGGCATGCGGCTGCGCGGAATGCATTCGGGCCAGCCGGATCTGCCCGCGCACTCGACGGTGGCGATGATCGTCGGCATGGTCGCGCTGCGGTCGACCTTCTTCGGCAACCAAGCCGCCGTCGCGCGAGGCGATCGTCGACGAACTCGTCCAGGCGACCTGCACGGCTTCCTGCACCGCCCGTAGGTGCGCTCCTATCCCCCAGGTCCGTTGGGCCACTTGAGCAGTGAGCCGGCGTCGACCCGGATCTGCTGGCCGGTGATGTAACGGCTGTCATCGCTGGCCAGGAACACCCCCAGCTTCGCGATGTCCTCGGGTTCGATGTACGGGATCGGCATGGCCTGGAAGATGGTGAACAACGGCTCGGCGTCTTCGCGGGTGGCCTGCTTGCCCTCCTGGGTGAGGTCGGGCCGGAACATGCTGTACATGCCGTCGTTCTGCAGCAGGTGGGTGTTGCAGTTGGTCGGATGGATGCCGTTGACGCGAATCATCCTGTCCGCGAGGCCATCGACATCTCTTCGACGTACTCGATCAGCACTCGCTTGCTCCAGCCGTAGCCCCTTCCGCCGGGACCCATGTTCGGGTTGTCGGTGGTGCCGCGGATCATCCCGGCGGTCGATCCGGTGATGATCACCGACGCACCGTCGGGCAGGTGCGGGACGGTGACCGCGACGGTATTCATCACGCCGAGCAGGTCGACGTCGCTGGCGTCGACGAAGTGACATCGCGTCGAAGGCTCTGCCCATGGCCATCGGCAGGATGCCGGCGTTGGCGACGACGATGTCGATCTTGCCGAGGTCGGCGACGCCTGCCTCGACAGCGTCGCGCAACTCGTGGCGCTCGCGGACATCGGCGACGCGGGCGACGACGCGGCGTCCGATCTCCTTGACCGACCGCTCTGTTTCGGCGAGGTCGTCGGGTGTGGCCAACGGATAGGGGTTGGACGGGATGTCGCGGCAGATGTCGACCGCGATGATGTCCGCGCCCTCCTTTGCCATCTCGATTGCATGAGCGCGACCCTGACCGCGGGCCGCACCTGTGATGAAAGCGACCTTGCCGTCGAGCTTTCCGGTCATGTTGCTCCTAGGTGAGGGCTGGCTCAGCCAACCGGCGTGAAGGTGACGTGTAGCTCGCGACAGGCCGCGCATGATGAATGTCGGCTCATAGGCATAGTTGCGGTTGTCTACCGGGCCATGGTGCTCCGCGGAGATGGTGATGTCGCTCATCCGGTCGAGAATCCTGTTCAGCGAGATCCTGCCCTCCGCGCGGGCCAGGGGTGCGCCGGGGCAGGAATGGACACCGCGGATGAACGCAATCTGTTCGCGCACGTTGGGCCGGTCGCTCCGGAAAGAATTGGGGTCGTGGAACTTACGCTCATCGCGGTTGCACGCTCCGGGAAGCAACATGACGGTCGTCCCCGCGGGCACTTCGACCTCGCCGATCTTCGTGGTCGTGCGCGCCATCCGGAAATGCGACTTGACCGGGCTCTCCAGCCGCAGCGTCTCTTCGAGAAAGGCCGGGATCTTGCTGCGGTCGTCGCGCAATACCTTTTCCGATCCCGGATTGTCGCCGATGAACCGCATCGCCGAGCTGACCAATTTCGTCGTCGTCTCGGTGCCGGCGGCGAACAGGAACGTCGAGAGATTCATCACGTCTTCGATTTCGGGTGTCGACCCGTCCTCGTGTTTAGCCTGGGCCAGTTCGGTCAGCACGTCCTGTCGCGGCGTCCGCCTGCGGTCTTCGATATAGGCGTAGAACTTCTCGTTCAGCCACTCCAGAGGGTTGTGCGAGGTCGGTGCTTCCTCACCCAACTCGCCGACTGTCTCGAGCGCGAACACCGACTTGAATTCCTCATGGTCCTCGAGCGGAACGCCCAACAGGTCGGCGATGACGAGCAACGAGAACGGTTTGGCGTAGCCGGTCAGGAACTCACAGCTGCCCTTGTCGAGGAAGGTGTCGAGTTGCTGGTCGGCCAAGCGCCACATGAAGTCCTCGTTCTCTTTCAGGCGCTTTGGCGTGATGAGTTTGTTCAGCAGGCTCCGGGTACGGGTGTGCCAGGCGGGTCCTGCGACGTGATGTGCTCAGCCATCGGTACCGATGCCGGTGCTGCTCGATCAGGTCCGTGACATCGTCGTTGTCACCTGGCCCGAACGGCATACCTGAGAACGGACCTGCGACCGACACGCAGGATGAGAACGCGGGGTCTTTGTAAACGGCGAGCGCCTCGTCGTAGCCCGTGATGGCGAGCACGTTGAACGGGGTGGCATGCGCGACGGGGCATTTCGACCGCAGATGGTCGAAGTACGGGTACGGGTCCGGAACAAGGGATTCGTCGGTGAAGAAATCCACTGTTTCGAAGTCGGTCACGAAATGCTCCTAAATCGCAATATCGGTGCCAAATGGAATCCAGCTCACGGGGACGGGACATGCGGGTCGAACAGCACGGGCACCGAGGTCGGCGACCGGAACACCTGGCCCTGACGTGCGGATCGTCGCCGTCGGGATCGAGCCGCAGGTTCGGAAGTCGGTCGAGCAGAAGGTTGATGGCCGTTCGCATCTCGAGCGAGCGAGGTGCATGCCGAGGCATACGTGGACGCCGTGGCCCCACGCCAGATTGCTTTTCTGCTGACGGAAGATGTCGAATTTGTTGGGGTCGGGAAAGCGATCATCCTGGTGAGTCGCCGACCCAAGCATCGGCATCACGGTCGCGCCCGCGGGGATCTCCACCCCCCCGAGCACCGTATCGTTGGTCGCCTGGACGAGTGATGGTCAGCAGCGGCGGTTCCCACCGCACGCCCTCCTCGATCGCCTGAGGAAGCAACGAGCGGTCGGCACGAATCGCGTCGAGTTGGTCCGGGTTCGACAGCAGCGCGAAGAGCAGGCTGCCCAGCGACCGATATGTCGTCTCGACGCCGGCGGGCAGAAGCAGCCGAAGAAACGAGAAGATCTCCTCGTCGGCGAGCTTTTCCCCGTCGATCTCTGCGGCCGCGAGGGCACTGATCAGATCTTCGCGCGGCTCGGCCCGGCGAGCGTCGAGGATCGGTGCGAAGTAGTCGCACAGCGCAGCCGAGGCCGCAAGTCCCCGTTCGGGATTCATAATCCAGCTCAACAGCGAGATCGACCACCGCTGGAACTGCGGATAGTCCTCCTCGGGCAGTCCGAGCAGACCGGCGATGATCTGGCTCGGATAGTCGAAGGTGAACTCTTTCACCAGGTCGGCCTTGCCGTTGGCCGCGAACTTGTCGATGAGGCCGTTGCCCACGCGGCCGACGAGCTCGTCCTCCCACCGCGCCAACGACTTCTGCGCGAACGCCTTCGAGACGAGGCCACGAAGCCGGCCATGGATCGGCTCATCCATGCCGAGCATCACCCCTTCGCCCAGCACCGGACCGAAGGCCGCGATGACGGCGGCGGACGAGAATGTCTCGTTGTCGCGCAGCATCTGCTGGACGTCCTCGTGGCGATACACGATGAACATCGGGTAGCGACTCTTCGTGCGGCAGCGCACCGGACGTTTCGAGTCCGCTGCACCGGCTCTTCGCGGCGGATGCGCGCCAACTCCGTGTACGGATCACGAACGTCGCCGGAGATGGCGTCGTCGAAGGACCCGAAGTCCTCGAGGTCGTCGAATAGGTCTGACAAAGTCCTGCTCCTCCTACTGGGCTGGGTAGGCCACCGATTTCACTTCGGTGTACTGCCTGAATCCGGCGATGCCGTTCTGACGGCCGACTCCGCTGTCCTTGTAACCGCCGAAGGGTGTGTCGGCGCCGTACCCTGCGGTTCCGTTGAGTCCGATGAAGCCGGCACGCAGGCGGCGCGCAACGGCAAGGGATCGGTCGAGCGAACTCGACATCACGTTGCCGGCCAGGCCGTACACGCTGTCGTTGGCGATCCGGACGGCGTCGTCCTCGTCCTCGTAGGGAATGACGACCAGCACGGGCCCGAAAATCTCCTCCTGCGCGATGGTCATCTTGTTGTCGACGTCGGTGAAAAGCGTTGGACTGACCCAGAATCCCTTGTCGAACTCCTTGGGGGGCTCAGTGCTTCCGACCAGCATGGTCGCGCCCTCATCGACACCCTTTTGGATATAGCCGAGGATGCGTGCCTGCTGTTTGGCGGAGATGACCGGACCACAGATGGTGCCGGGATCCTGCGGGTCACCCGCCTTGATGTTCTCGTAGATCCCCTGCAGGATCGCCACCCCCTCGTCGTAACGCGACCGCGGCAAGAGCATCCGCGTCGGTGCGGCGCAACCCTGACCCGCATGCATCAGCGGACCGATACCGATCAGGCAGGCGGTGTTGAAGTCCGCGTCCTCGAGCACGATGGTCGCCGACTTGCCGCCGAGTTCGAGGAACAGGCGCTTCATCGTCGCCGCGCCCTTCTCCATGATCCGCTTGCCCACCACGGTCGACCCGGTGAACGAGATCATGTCGACCTTCGGCGACAGGGTGAGTTCCTCGCCGACGAAGTGATCCGACGCGGTCACCACGCTGACCACACCCGCTGGGATGTCGGTCTTTTCGGCGATGAGCCGGCCGAGCCGGGTCGCATTGAACGGTGTGTTCGGCGCGGGTTTGAGCACCACGGTGTTACCCGTCGCCAACGCCTGGCCGAGCTTGTTGATGGTGACTTCGAACGGGAAGTTCCACGGGACGATCGCGCCGACCACGCCGACGGGCTCATGCCACACCTTCCGCCTGGTGTTGACACCGGTCACCGATACGACCTTGTCGCCGAGGTCGGCTTCCCATTCGAAGCTGTCGATCAGCCTGGCGGGATACTTCAGACCGTCCTCCAACGGCGCATCCAGGTGCGGACCGTGCGTCACCGCTCGTGGAGCCCCGACCTCGCGGATAAGCTCCTCGCGCAACTCCTCGAGTTCGCTTTCGATCGCCTCGTGCAGCTGCAGCAGGCAACGCTTGCGAAGATCACGATTCGTCGACCAGTCGGTCTCGTCGAAAGCCCTTCTGGCAGCGTCGATCGCGCGGTTCATGTCGGCCTTCGACGCATCCGCGACCTCGCCGAGGACCTCTTCGTTGGCCGGATTGATGTTGGTGAAGGTGCCTGCCTCGCCGTCAACGAGCTTGCCGTCGATCAGCATCCTGGATTCGAAGGATGACCTTCGGCGTGTCAGCCATTGCTCGTCGCTCTCCTTGTCGGTGCGCTGCTTGGCTGGGCGGAGCCGCATCGCCAGCGATCGCCAGCCGCATGCAGGACGGGCTGCGGAATCACCTTCGCGGCCGACATCATCGCTTGCTGCGCGGTGGTCAACGGGCAGCGCCGTCACGCATAGCCCCCACCGGGGATTCCCATCATCAGTCGCGTCATCGTGTGCATCCCGCGCCGGCAGGACTTGTTCGCGACCAGCAACATCGAGCGTCAGGCCCCACGGACCGTCGCACGAACGGCTCGTTGTCCTCGAGTGCTTTGAGCGAGCCCGTCGCGAAGCGGTCCGGTGACTTGGCGCGCGTTTCATCGCAGCCGACCACGCTTGTCCATGGTGCGATGATGGCGAGCGTAGGGTCCATCAAGCCTCGGCTGTCCGTGGTTCCAGCGTCGGTGATGATCTCGGTGTCGTACGTGCCGGTGACCAGGACCGTGACGCCGATGCCGAACGGTGCGACCTCACCGGCCATGGATTCGCCCCATCGTTCCAGCGCACCTTTGACTGCGGAATACGGTGCGGTGGCGGGCATTCCGCGTACACCGCCCGCGCTCGAGATCAGCACGATGCGGCCCCTGCCCGCTGCCCGCATGGACGGCAGCAGCGCCTTCGTCAGCGCAACCGGGCCGAAGACATGCGTGGCGAACATGCGCTCCCACAGGCTCGATCGGCGGCTTCCTCTACCATTCCGGCTGCGGAGATTCCGGCGTTGTGGACCAAGCGCATACGGGGCGCCAACAGCTTCCTCGATCGCCTTGGCCGCAAGGGCAATGGACGCGGCGTCGATCAGGTCGAGCTCGACCCCGATGAGACGATCGTCGTCGTCGCCCGCACCCGTCGCCTCACGCAGCAACGGCAATCCCTTGTCCGGGCACGCATCGCCGCGACCACGCGCCACCCCTCGCGGTAGAGGCGGACTGCCGAAGCGAAGCCCGAGCCCGCGGGACGCGCCGGTGATGACGACTGTGCGAGGCTCAGCCATTCGGATCTTCCGGCGCACAACGGTCGCTCTTCGAGACCGCGCTCGACGTCGGGGCGACCGTCCGGCAGCCCCTGCTGCCAGGTGGACCACTTGCCGACCGAGTACGGGCCTTCGGCACCGTTCTCCTCGTAGTACCCCTGCGGGTCGTACACCTTTGCCTCGGGATACGGCCACGGGCAGGCAACCGACGTGGCCAGCCCGCTGGCCTTGATCGCCCAGAACCACCCGCCGTAGGCGAAGTACGACACGTTGATGATCGCGAACATCACCAGGAAGGTGCCGAGTACCGGCTTCGTCGGGAAGAGCCTCGCCTTCGCAGCAAGCTTCTCCGCCACCGACTTTCCGGTGTCGTCGCGGTAGACGAGGATGGCCGCCGGGATCATCACGAAGGTCACCGACAGCGACTCCCAGATGAGCGGGAACTGGAAGGTGGTGCCTGGGAACAACGTTCCGAACGGGATCGCCTGCGAGTAGATGTACAGCCCCGTGCGCACCAGGCTGATCTCCAGCATGGCGTCGAAGATGAAGCCGATCACCAACACCAGTCCGCCCAGGCTGATCAGCGGGTGCCGGCTGACAAACGATTCCGGTCCGCGCTTGGCCTGCATCTTGCGAAGAATCCAGATCGCCGGGAAGTACGGGCCGAAGTAGAACGTCACGTACCCGAACACGATGAAGGGTTCGACGGTCGGCGACATCATGATCAGGGGCCAGGATTCCGGCCAGTGCAAGAGCGCCGGGTTGTACACCGCGTATGGCGACCAGTTCATGATCGGGTCCTGCCATACGATCAGCGTGGTAACCAGGACCATCAGCAGCACCGGGCTGCCGGGGTTTTTACGCCAGCCAACGATGAAGACGATGGTCAGCACCACAACCATGATCAAGGCGCCGACCTGCGGGATGATCTGCCAGTGATCGAATCCCGTCAGGAACCCAACCGGACGGGGCCGGCCCTCGACGTTCGGGTTGGCCACACGCGGGTCGACGGCGGTGCGCCCTGACGGCGAGGAACAATCCGAGGAATCCGAGCCACGCGAACAGTGAGATCCACTCGGCCCCAATTCGGGCCCTTGCGTGCCGCGGCCGGTGATTCCTGCTCGGTTTCAAGCGGTTTCGATTCCGTTTTCATTTCATTCCTCTCCGAACCGGTCAACCAGATGGGAGTTGACGCCATCTGCGTCCAAGGTCCGGGCCACCAGATAGCCCGAACCCATCCACGCACGGCGCGTCCACTTACCAAGGGACACACGGGTTCCCGGTGCGCCGGAGGCGGCGGGCATCATCTTGACCCGCTCGAGCGCCTCCTTGACGCCGCGCGGGCTCAGCGGGTGGGCGTCGGTGAAGGCGCGCACCAGTGTCGCGGCGACATCGCGGTTCACCACCGTCACACAGAACTCCGGACGACTGCCGTTGTACTTCGCGGCGTAGCGGTCCAGGAAGTCCTGTCCGATCGGATTTTCCTCGTCATACTGATCGACCCCGACCCAGCCCATGAATGCGTTCCACATGATCGGGTTCACCCACGCGTTCTGGAACGCGGTGGTCGTGAACCGCGGCGGGTCCCAATCGACCGCCTCCAGCGCCGGGTTGATGAACACGATCCCGAAGCCGAAACCGAGGTGCACGATCGCCTCGGCCTTCGCCTCATGCAGGGTGCGCACCGCCTCGTTGATGTCCTGCGCGGTCTGAGCGATCGCCGCTTCCGCGACGATCCGAATTCCCTTGCGGCGACAAGCACTCCGCAGGTTCTTCAGATAGCTCTCGCCGATGAGGTTCTGCTCGACCAGGACGCCGATCTCGGTGAGGCCGCGCTTGGCGACGAGGTCGGCGAGGAAGATCGGTTCGTCGGTCATCGACCCCTGGGGGAAGGCGAACGTCCACTCACCCAGCCAGTCGTCGGTGCCGGTGACGCTGATCGCCGGAACCTTGAAGCGCTCTTCGATCGCCTCGCGCATCGGCACGCAGTTGTCGGTGATGTTGGGGCCGAAGACCACGAGGCAGCCCTCGTCGACGAGTTCGCCGTAGGCATCGATCACCGCCTTCACCGAACCCTTCGGCAGACCCTCGACCTCGCGGTAGATCATCTGCACCGGTCGATCCATCAGGCCCTGCTCGACGGCCTCTTCGAAGATCGAGGTCGAAGCACTGGGTGAAGGAGGCCAACAGCTCCTCCGGAAAACCCGGCGGCAACGTGAAGTCCATCAGATAGCCGACCTTGATCGGCTCAGCGGTGCTTTCGTAGGACATCTGACCTCCCTCGGGGTCGACCTAATATTTGTTCAGACCCTAGCGGGGCGATCAGCAGCGTCAATCACCACGTCGGACGCGCCCAGGTAGACGTCGATCATCTCGTTGAGCCCGCGGGCCACCGAGGCGTCATCGGTGAGCGGCCCGGCGATCGCGGCCCGGGCGGCATCGCGCATGGTCAGCCCTTCGGCGATCAGCCGGCCCGCCGCGATGAGCACCCGCGTCGATGCGACCTCGCGCAGCCCGCCGGTCTCGAGCCGGCGGATCGCCTGGCCGAATCGGACCAGCTCAGCGGCCATGGCGTGATCGACGCCGGCCTCGTGGGCGACGATGCCTTCTTCGACGTCGGGAGCGGGGAACCCGAACTCGATGGCGACCATCCGCTGCCGGGTGGAGTCCTTGAGATCCTTGAGCACGCTCTGATAGCCCGGGTTGTACGACACGACGAGGCCGAACCCCGGCGCCGCGTCCAGCGTGATGCCGAGGCGTTCGATGGGCAGCTGGCGCCGGTAGTCGGCGAGCGGATGCAGCACAACCGTGGTGTCCTGGCGCGCCTCGACGACTTCGTCGAGGTAGCAGATCGCGCCCTCCCGCACAGCGCGGGTCAGCGGACCGTCGACCCACACTGTCTCGTCACCCCTCAGCAGGTATCGGCCGACCAGGTCGGCAGTGGTGAGATCGTCGTGGCAGGCGACGGTGATCAGCGGTCGGCCGAGGTCGTGGGCCATCGCTTCGACGAAGCGGGTCTTGCCGCACCCGGTCGGCCCCTTCAGGACCAGCGACAAGCCCTGGCGATAGGCCGCCTTGAAGACCGCCTCCTCATTGCCCACCGACTGGTAGTACGGGCGCGAGGATCGGCCTGTGGCATTGCGCCATTCTGATACGCGAGCCCTGGCTCGGTGGCCATAGCGCCCCTTCCGTCATCCGCGTCGTTGCGGTGAGTGAAGCTAGCCGGAACAGATGTTTGTTTCAAGGTCGCGTCGGACTGTGCGATCGCGTCACGACAGGCTCCGGCGCCGGACCTCCGCCGAGCGAATCGCGGATCGGAAGAGCGGGCCGATCACACCGGCGAGTTGCTCGGGGCGGGCGATGGTCGCATGTGCGGCACTGCCGAACACCCGTCGCAGCGACGCGACGTCGGTGCCCGCGCCCACCGTCAGGCATACGCAGCCCGTCCCGCGGCGGCGGGCCTCGGTCAATGCGCGTCTGGCATCGGCCGCACCGTACGCACGCTCGTAGCCGTGGTCGTAGGCCAGTCCATCGGACAGCACGACAAGCAGCCTGCGCGACGTGCCGCCGCGCGACTCCAACACCGCCGAGCCATGGCGGATGGCGGCGCCCAGTCGCGAATAGGCACCGGGCTCCAAGCTGTTGAGCCGTCCTGATCACCCTGGCGTCGAGATGGTCGTGGAACCTCTTGACGGGCACCATGTTCACTGCCGTTCGGCCCTGCGAGTAGTAGGCGTACAGCGCCACCCGGTCCCCGAGGTCGTGCAACGCAACAGTGAGATTGGCGACCGCCGCCCGCTGCTGTTGGTGCACGGTGCGTCCGACGGTCCCCGGCTCAGCCGTCGATCCGGAGACGTCGAGCAGCAGCAGGACCGAAAGATCGCGCCGCCGACGCAGGCTGTCGAGATAGACCGCCTCGTCGGGCACCGAGCCGGCCATCACCTCCACGCGCTCCTCAATGGCCGCATCGATGTCGATGTCGTCACCCTGCGACTGGCGATGCCGGCGATGCAGCCCCATTCCGAGCCGGGCCAGCGGCCGTCGCACGCCGATGGAGGCGTCGATGGCTTGCGGCGCTGACGCCTTGACCTGCGGCTCGACCTCGCGCACGGTGCACCAGTCGGGCCGATAGCTCTTCCGGTTGGCGTCCCATTCCGGGTACTTGAAGCCGTCGCGCTGATGTCGGGAACCTCCTCGGCTGAAGCCGAGGCCGTCGACGAAACCGCGATAGGCGCCGCGATTCGCCGAGTTGGTGCGGTGGGTCGGCGCGTCGGCACCGGGCGGTCCTCCGCCGCTGCCCGTCTTGCGCGCTGACGAGAGCATCTTCTTCAGCCACTTGCCGATGAAGCCGCCCCCGCCGACCGGGCTGGTGAACAAGTCCGGGTCGTCGGTGTCGTCGACCTCGGCGTCATCGAGTTCCTCGAGCTCATTCTTGCCGCCTGCCGTCGCGGGACGTGCCCGGCCGTTTCGTGGTCCACCTGCTGGCGGCGCGGCTGGCCGCGGCGAGCACCTTCTTCGCGCGGATGACGCCGAAAGGCGCGGGTGGATCATCGAGCGCTTCCTTGCCCGACGCGATCGACAGCGACGCTGCGGCCGAATCGCTGCGCCCCGCGGTGGCAGGGTCGGCGAGCGAACACAGGATGGGAGGCAACAGATCACCGTTGGCCACAAGCGCACGGTGTCCCTCGATGGACAGATAGCGCTTGGCCAAGCGCGGATTCCGGGCCATGCGCCCGATGATGTCGGGGGCGAGGCTGCCCGCCGCGATCAGAGAGGCCTGCACCGCTACCGAGTCGAGCTGTCGCGCGGCCACCGGCGGTCGGATCGACGAAGATGGTCTCTCCATCTGTCCACGATGGCTCGCCCGGATCGAGCGGCGCCACAGCGACGGGCTGCCGGCGAGCGCGGACGCCAGCATGCCAAGGCCCGCAACCGGTCGCTGTCGGCGTCGTCGGCCACGCCACCTCCGCCACGCCCGCATCCTCGTTGACCAAATATCTGTTCCACCGTAGAGTTCGGTCGCACTGGAGTCAATCGAGTTGAGGTCGTCCGGAGAACGTGGATTTCTCGTACCCGCAAGAGGCGGAACAGTTCCGAAAAGAGCTGCGCGCATGGCTGTCGGCGCATCTGACCGAAGACGTCATCGATAGCGGCGCCAGGCGCGGCGCCGACGAAGCCGCCTTCGAGACACTGCGCGGGTGGAACGCGACAATGGCCGACGCCGGCTGGGCGGCGGTGTCGTGGCCGCAGGAGTACGGCGGGCGCGGCGCGACGCCCATCGAGCAACTGGTCTACGCCGAAGAGACCACCCGGGCACGAGTTCCTGTGCCGCTCAACATCATCGGGATCAACAACATCGCCCCCGCGATCATGCAGTACGGTACTGAGTCCCAGAAGGCCGCGCTGCTCCCCCGCATGCTTCGCGCCGACGACATTTGGTGTCAGGGCATGTCCGAACCGGAGGCCGGATCAGATCTCGCGTCGTTGCGCACCAGAGCGGTTCGCGATGGAGACGACTTCGTGGTGTCCGGCCAAAAGATTTGGACCTCGCTGGGGCACCGCGCGGATTGGTGCCAGCTGTTTGTCCGGACCGACCCGGATGCGCCCAAGCACAAGGGCATTTCGTGCTTCATCGTCGACATGTCGCGACCGGGAATCGAGGCGCGCCCGCTCGTCACACTCAACGGCGCGGCCGACTTCGCCGAGATCTTCTTCAACGACGTGCGCGTGCCCGCTGACGCAATGCTCGGCCCGTTGAACAAGGGATGGCAGGTCGCCACCACCACGCTGAGCTTCGAACGCGCCGGGGCCGCGCGGTTCTACGCCGAAATGCAAGTTCGACTGGGTGATCTCGTCGACGATCTGCCGCAAACGGGCGCAAGGGCGCCTCCGCGCTCGACGACCTTTCGACTCTGCGCCGGCTAGGAGAGCTCGATGTGCGGATCAAGAACCTCGAGGTGCTGTGTCAGCGGTCGATCTCGGCGGGCATGCACGGCGGGGACGCGTTCGCGACAGCAAGCCTGGCCAAGTCGGTCTGGGGTGAGATCGGCAAGGATCTGGCCGCACTGGCGTTCGACACGCTGACCCGGTGCCGCCGACGGACGATGGGACGAATTCCGTTTGACATCACACGCGCTGACGATCGCCGGCGGCACCACCCAGATCAACAAGAACATCACGGCCCAACGAGTGCTCGGACTCCCCCGCCCATGAACCTCGAACCGACCGACGAGCAGCAGGCCCTTCGCGATACCGTGCGCCGGTTTCTTGCCGAGAAGGCCGCCGATCGCCGACCACGTGCGACCCATGCTGACCGATGCGACGGGCACAACTGAAGCGGTCTGGCACGGTCTGGCTGCGCTTGGAACGACGGGGCTGCTGATTCCTGCCGAATACGGCGGCGAGGGCATGTCGATGCTCGAGGCGGGCGTGGTGCTCGAGGAGCTGGGCGCCGCCCTGCATCCGGGACCCTGGCTGTCCAGCGCGGTGGCGGCGCCGCGCGCGCTCACCCGTTTCGGGGCCACCGCGGAAGCGGCGGACCTGTTTGGCGCGATTGGCCGATGGCTCCACGATTGCCACGGTCGCCTTCGGCGGCGAGGCGCTGGCGGTGGCCCATCGCGGCGATGGTCGGGTGTTGCGCGGTGAGCTCGATCAGGTCGCCCGACGCCTGGCCGCGGATACGCTACTGGTGCCGGTCGGTGACGAAGCGGCACCGAGCTCGTCGCTGTCGCGACGCTCGCCGGCCGTCGACATCGTCTCAACGCCGGGAATCGACCAGACCCGCAAGATTTTTCGGGTGCGGCTCGATGATGCGCCCGGTCGCGTGGTGGCCGTTGCCGACGGGCAGGCCATGCAGGCTCTTGTCGATGACGTCCTCATCGCGCAGGCGGCCGACGCACTGGGTGCGGCCCGTCAGGTGCTCGCGATGACGGTCGACTACGCCAAGGTGCGGCATCAGTTCGGACAGCCCATCGGGAGCTTCCAGGCGGTCGCACACCTTTGTGTAGGACATGTTCGAAACCGTGGAACTCGCGCGCAGCGGCGTGCTGTATGCGCTGTGGGAAGCCGACTTCGCGGATCCGGCCGACCGCCACCGCTCCGCGTTGAGGGTCAAGGCGTTCGCCGGCGACTTGGCCGGTGTCGCGGACACGGGCAATCCAAGTGTTCGGCGGCATCGGCTTCACCTGGGAACACGACTCGCACTTGTATCTCAAACGGTTGCTGAGTTTCAGCCGGTTCCTGGGTAATCCGGGCGACTACATGCAACTCGGCGCCGTCGCAGGCGCGCCACGAAACGAAGGAGCGACACCGATGATCGACTTCCACGATCAGGTGGCCATCGTGACCGGCGCGGGACGCGGGCTTGGCCGGCTCTACGCCCTCGACCTGGCCCGGCGCGGCGCCGCGGTCGTCGTCAACGACCTCGGCGGCACGATGCACGGAGAGGGATCCGACGCCCGCGTCGCCGATCAGGTCGTCGAGGAGATCACGCAACAAGGCGGGCGCGCCGTCGCCTCATACGATTCGGTCGACACTCCCGAGGGCGGACAAGCCATCGTCGATACCGCCCTCGACGCATTCGGACGACTCGACACCGTGATCAGCAACGCGGGCATTTTCAATTCCATCCCATTCGACCATCTCACCGCCGACGACTGGCGGCGCATGCTGAGCGTCCATCTCGACGGTGGCTTCTACCTCAGTCAGCCCGCCTTCAAAGTCATGGCAAAGCAGCATACGGCCGGTTCGTTTTCATCTCCTCGTCGGCCGGCAACTTCGGCCAGCCGATGGAGGCGCATTACGCAGCGGCTAAGACCGGACTCGTCGGGTTGTCCAACGTCATCGCGATCGAGGGTGCGGCCCACGGCATCCTTTCCAACACCGTGCTGCCCACCGGCTTCTCGCGGATGGTCACCGAGACGGTCGGTGATGAGAAGTTCCTGGCCGAGTCCGGCTTCATGCGTGCTATCCGTGCCGAACTGGTGGTGCCGCTGGTGGTGTTTCTCGCGAGCCGGGCCTGCGACTTCACGCATCGCAACTACTCGGCATGCGCAGGCCGCTACGCACGGGTGTTCATGGGGCTCAGTGAGGGCTGGCTGGCCGACGCTGAGAGCGAACCAACCGCTGAGGATATCCATGCCCACCTCGACGAGGTATCTGCCACGGAGAAGTTCATCGTGCCCGACTCGATCGTCGACGAAGTCCTGGACGTGTGTGACCGCCTCGGTATCAGTGCGATGCCGGACAACGCCGAGGTCAGTTTCCCGAACCCAAAGGTCGGTAGGATCACCACCGTGCAGGAAGCAGGGCGGAGCGCCAAACGCGGCGGCCCCACGGGCAAGAAGCGTCCCGGGGCGGGGAAGCTCGCTGCGGGCTCCGACCCCCCGTCGGTCGACGCGACGCGGCGGACCGAGATCCTGAAGACGGCGAATACCGTCATCGCCACGACAGGCCTGCGCAGCTCGCTCCAGCAGATCGCAGACGCCGCGGGCATTCTCGCGGGCAGCCTCTATCATCACTTCGAATCCAAGGAAGCCATTCTCGTCGAGCTGATCGGCCTCTATCACGCCGACCTGGATCGCATCGGCGAGATCGCGCTCGACCAGCTCGACGAAGCCGACCCCCGTACCGTCTCCGAGCAGATCACCGCGCTCGGAGCTGCGCGATCGCCCAGGTGCGCCGTGCGAGCATCGCGCGGCCCTGCAGATGTCCTTCTACGAGGGTCCGCAGCAACGACCCCGAGCTCATCGAGTTGACGCCGTCGGCCAGCCGACGAAGATCCAGGCGGCGATGTTGCAGACGCTCGCGCGCCGGTCGCTGGAGCGGCGACATCCGCTCCGACGTCGACCTGCCCACGCTGGCCGACCGGCTGTGCCAGAGCATGCTTGCACGTCGGTCTCGACGTGATCCGGCACGATGCGCCGACCGATCAGCTGGCCACGCTGAAGTGCCGGATCGCGCTTGAAGGGCCTCGCCGCCGACGCCCCCTCCGATGCGGACCTGGACCGCTCGGACGCGTTCACCGTCGCGGAGAAGCATCATCCAGAGCTGGGTCGATTCCGAGGACGACACCGACCGTCAAGGTCGCGCACGTGCGCGCGGTGGCCCGTGCGGAGTTCGGCCGCCGCGGCTACGAGATGACGACGATCCGCGACATCGCGTCTGCCGCAGGACTGGGCACCGGGACCGTCTACCGGGTCATCGGCTCCAAGGACGAGTTGCTGATGTCGATCATGCTGGAGTTCGGCGCACAAGGTCGGCGGCGCATGGGCCGACATCGTCCGCTCGGACTCGACGACGGTGGAGAAGCTCGATGCACTGAGCTGGCTCAACATCAACGCCCTCGACCAGTTCCCCGACGAGTTCCGTATCCAGCTGGCCTGGCTGCGTCACTCACCGCCGGACTCGGCGAACCCCGCGTGGTCGTTCACCACGCGTATCCGTCAGATGAAAGCCCTTCTGTCCGAGGGTATCCGCGCCGGCGAGATCCACATCGCCAGCGCGGGCGCGGACATGCTGACCCGCTGCATCATCGGCGAACAGTGGATCCCGGAGAACATCCTTGCAGGAGATCGGCGTGCGAAACGCGTCGATCCTCGCGCGGGACACCGTGTTACGGGGAATCACCGTCCGCAGCTCCTGACCGCATCGCCCCGAACCGCGGAATGCCCATCATCAGGCGGATCATGTGATGCAGTGCCGATGGCGGGAGCACACGGCCGGCCACCATCAGCATTCGCGCGTCGGGACCGACCGCGCGCCGATCGAAGGGCTCTGGTGCTGTCCAACGCTTTCTTCGAGGCCCGCGGCGAACAGTTCGGGTGAGCGCGCGGCATGGCGCATCGCGGCCCTGCCCCGTTTGTCCATCGTCCGGCGATGCCGGGCAATACGGCCCGTCGAGTACCCGGCAGTCCGTGGTGCCTGCGTCGGTGATGCTGTCGGTGGCGTAGGTCCCGGTGACCAACACGCTCACCCCGATGCCGAACGGGCCGATCTCGCCCGCCATCGATTCGCCCCAGCGCTTCGAGCGCGGCCTTGACCGCCGAGTACGGCGCAGTCGCAGGCATTCCTCGGACACCACTCTCGCTCGACACCAGCACGATCCGGCCGCGTCCCGCCGCACGCATCGACGGCAGCAGCGCCCGGGTCAGCGCGACGGGGCCGAACAGGTTCGTGGCGAACATGTTCTCCCACAGCGCTGCCGGCGTCTCTTCGACCATGCCGGCCGCCGTGATCCCGGCGTTGTGGACCAGCGCGTAGGGTGCACCGACCGCATCTCCGATGTCGGACGCCGCCTTGCTGACCGACGCGGGATCCGTCAGATCCAGCGATACGCCGACGAGCCGCGGGTCGGATGCGTCAGCGCCGGTCGCTTCGCGAAGCCGCGCCATCCCGGTTTCGACCGAGCGCATCGCGGTGACCACGGTCCACCCCGAGCGGTACAAGTGCGACGCGGACGCGAGTCCCAAGCCCCGCGATGCCCCGGTGATGACAATGCTCCGCGATCCCGTCACCGGGCTACACCTCACCGAAGCGATCGACAGGTGTGAGCGGTGACGCCGTCGGGGTCGAGCTGCCGGGCGACGAGGTAGCCCGGGCCCATCCGGCCGCGGTGCTGGTGGAGCGGCCGAAGGGGATCCGCGTGCCCGGCGCACCCGACGCGGCGGGGAACATCTTCACCCGCTCGAGGGCGTCGCGGGACGCCCCGGCGGACAGCGGCCGGGCTTCGGCGAAGGCCTGGAGGAGGGCGACGGCGAGGGTCGCGGTTGACGACGGGGACGCACCACTCGGGTCGGCGGCCGAAGCGCTCGTTGTAGCAGGTCGAGGAACTCCTGGCCGACCGGGTTCTCGGCGTCGTACTGGTCGATGCCGGTCCAGGCCGACGCATCGCGTTCCAGAGCGATCTCGTTGAGCCAGGCGTTCTGGAAGGCGGTGCCCATGAAGCGGGGCGGGTCCCAGTCGAGGGCCTTGCATGGCGAAGCCGACGAGCACCACGCCGAAGCCGAACCCGCAGTGGACGACGGAGTCGACCTTGGCGTCGTGGAGTGCGCTTGACCTGCTCGGAGACGTCCTTGGCCGTCTGCGGGATCGTGCTCCTCGGCCACGATCCGGATGCCGCTTTGGCCCGGCAGGCTCGCCGGAACTGCTTGATGTAGCTCTCGCCGATGAGGGACTGCTCGACGAGGACGCCGACGTTGTCGATGCCCGGCTTGGCGATCTGGTCGGCCCAGAAGATCGGCTCGTCGCTCATTCCGAGCCCATCGAGAAGCGAGAAGGGCCACCGCCCGAGCCATTGCTCCGAGCCCGTGACGCTGATCGCCGGCACCTTGAACCGCTCCTCGATCGCCTCCCTGGTTGGGATCGGCGTGTCGGGGTGATCGACGGCCCGAAGATCAGCAGGCAGCCCTCGTCGACGAGCTCGCCGTAGGCGTCGATGACCGCCTTCACCGAGCCCTTGGGCAGACCCTCGACCTCGCGGTAGATGATCTCGATGGGCCGGTCGATCACGCCCTGCTGGACCCCTCGTCGAAGACCATGTCGAACGGGTCGGTCAGATCGGCCCGGTTGGCCTCCGGGAAGCCGTCCGGCAACCGGAAGTCCATGAGGTAGCCCATCTTGATCGGCTGGGCAGAGCTTTCATACGACATGGCGGTCCTCCACGCTGGCGGCGTCGTCAGTGCACTACTCAGACAACCTAATCTTTGTTCAGACACTAGCGATGTGATGCACGTCGGTCAACGGACCCGGGGCCCGTTCGGCGCGCTCCGGCATGCTGACCAAATATTCGGTCTAGCCAAGGGACTGCCCGCCTGACCGGCGGTTTCACCCATAGCGGCACCGTGTCGGATGGCATCCCTCTGGTAGCGTGAAGCAACATTGGGTCCCGGGGCCCGACGGGTGCAGGCCATGCTGGAGGTGTCGTGGGGCGTCCGCAAGCGGTGCGTGCCGGCCACGCCAACGTCGACGGTTCCCGGCGTACTGAGATCCTCCAAACCGCGGCATCCCTGATCGCCACATCCGGACTGCGGAGCTCGCTGCAACAGATCGCCGATGCCGCAGGCATCCTCGCCGGCAGCCTGTATCACCATTTCGAATCCAAGGAAGCCATTCTCGTCGAACTGATCCGGCGCTATCACGCAGACTTCGACCTAGTCGGCGATCTCGCCCTTGACCGTGTCGACCAGCCGGACTCCCGTTTCGGCATCCGAGCGGATCACCGAACTCGGATGTGAGATCGCTCGCTGCGCGGTGGAACATCGCGCAGCGCTTCCCAGATGTCGTTCTATGAGGGTCCCAGCACCGATCCCGAGCTCGTCGAATTGGCCAAGCGTCCCCCGACGAAGATCCAGGGCCGCGATGTTGCAAGCACTTTGCGCGCCGGGCGCTGGAGCGGATACATCAGACCCGACGTCGACCTCCCCACCTGGTGGCCGACCGCCTCTGCCAGAGCATGTTGCATGCTCGGTCTGGACGTCGTTCGCCACAAATCCTCAACCTACCGAACTGGACTCAAGATTGAGAAGCCGGATCGCACTCGACGGACTCGCCAGTCGCGAGACCTGCCAACCGACGCCGACCTGGACAAGTCGAACGCCTTAACCGCAGCCGTCGCAGCACGTGATCAGGAGAGCTGGGTCGACACCGAAAACGACACCGGACCTGAAGGCTGCCCATTTGCGCGCGGTCGCACGGAGCCGAATTCGGTCGCCGTGGCTACGAGATGACCACGATTCGCGACATCGCGTCGGCCGCGGGTCTGGGGACCGGCACGGTGTACCGGGTGATCGGCTCGAAGGATGAGCTGTTGATGTCGATCATGCTTTCGAATTCGGGCACAAGGTTGGTGGTGCCCTGGGCGGAAATCGTTCGCACTGATTCGACCACAGTCGAGAAACTGGACGCGTTGAGCTGGCTGAAGTAATCAACGTCGCTCCACCAGTTCCCCGACGAGTTCCGAATTCAGTTGGCGTGGTTGCGGCAGACGCCTCCGGACACGTCCTGACCCCTGCATGGTCGTTCACCACCCGGTATTTGGCAGATGAAAGCGCTACTCTCCGTAGGGGTATGCGCTCCGGCGATGATACAGGGGTGGACAGTCCGACTGCTGTGATCTGCTGGCCCGGTGCATCATCGGTGACGGGCAGCAGGTGGATTCCGGAGAACACCTTCAAGTAATCGGCCCTCACGCGCAGCGCTTCTTGATTCTGGCGCGGGACACGACCCTGAGGGAATCGCCGTCCTCGTGGTCGGTGACGTGACGTCCTTAGATGAACGCACCGCCCCTTCAGAAGTTGGTGCGCGGGCGTCGGTCATCCGTCAACGCGACATGACGCTGCGCGGAGTCGCGACTAGCCGAGCGTGACGGGCAGCTTTCGACCACCCGCGAACGCTGGAGGTGTGTGCCTTCGCGGCGTGTCCCGTAGTCGACGTCCCAATCCGGCCAACGCTTGAGTAGCTCCTCCAGCACGACCCGCGCTTGCATCCGTGCAGAGCCGAGCGAGGCAGAAGTGCAGACCCTGGCCGAAGGAGAGATGGCGCCCCGCGGTGAATGTCGAAAAGCTCGGCGTCTTGGAAATGCGCTCGTCGCGGTTGGCGGATCCGTTGAGCAGCAACATGATCGAATCCGCCGCGATGTGTTCGCCGAGGAACTCCGTATCGTGCGCGACGTAGCGCGCCTGCACCGGTGACGGCGCCTCGAAGCGCAGTACCTCCTCGATGGCGCCCGGGATCAGTTCGGGGTCGGCAACGAGTTCGCTGCGCTGATCCGGGTGATCGGCCAGCAGTTGGCACGCGAAGGCGATGAGCCGGGTGGTGGTTTCGTTGCCGGCACCGGCGATCATGCTGGTGTAGGTGAGCGCCTCGGTGCGCGTCAGCTTGCGTACTCCGCCGTCGTCCTCCATTCGGCGTTGAGCAGCTGTGTCATCAGGTCGTCGGACGGGTGGTCGGCGCGCCAGTCGATGTAGTCGGAGAACAACTGATACGACTCTTCGAACGCGTTGTCGGCAACCGCGAACTGACCCTCCTTCAGGTCGATGGCGTTGTTGGTGGTGTCGCGGATCGGCTGCTGGCCCTGCTCGGGGATGCCGAGCAGATAACCGATAGTGCGCATCGGGATCAGGGCACCGAGGTCGGCGATGAAGTCGAATCGTTCGGCCCGAGAGCGAATCGATCGCCCGCACACAGAACTCGCGTGTCAACGGTTCGATGCATCCATCCGCCGCGGCGTGAAAACCTTCGACAGCAATCGCCGGTGCAGGTCGTGCAGCGGTGGGTCCTCGAAGAGGATGACCCCGGGTGGTACTCATGACCGCTCGTGATGACGTCCATCGCGGTGCCGCGCCCCGACCGGTAGGTCTGCCAGTTGGGCAGTTCGCGGGCGACGTCCTCGTACCGGCTCAGCGCGTAGAAGTCGTACTTCTCGTTGTAGTACAGCGGCGCCTCGTCGCGCACCGCCTCCAGACCGGGTAGGGATCGTCGTCGATCGCGAAATCGAAAGGGTCGTAATAGAGTTCGACCGCGCTAGTACCCGTCACCGTAACGCCACCTCGGTAATTTACATGTTTTTTTTTTTTTAAAAAATGACTGCGCCGAAGTGCTCAAATTGTCACCGCGCGGCCTCCGGCAGAACGACCTCGCCGACCCGCCTCAGGATAGGGCCAGGCGATCTCTGGCGGCACGCCGCCGCACAGCGGCGAAAGGTTGAGCACCCCCCCCCACGGACCCGCGACGACCCCTCCGAGACGCTGTAGATCCGGTGTGACGTCGGGTTCGCCCGCAATTCCTCGACTGTTCTTGCATCGGAAAAGCCCGCGGAGTAGTCGTTGCCCGGGTTCCAGTCGCGCGTACGCGCGCACGTCGTGCAGCAGGTAAGGACCGATCTCCTCCCATGCCTTGTCGACGTCGTCGGCGACGAAGCAGACGGAAAGGCGTCTCGCGGTCCGGCAGGAAGATCCGGCTCCCGGTTCGTGCCCGTGCTGGCGACATCGCCTCCTGGTAGGCCTGGCGCATCACCGTCGACGTTCCGCGTTGGCCGAGCATGCCGAGCCCGTATCGCCCCGCGCGCCGGCCGCCGCCACCACCGAGCCCCCGCCCCACATCAGCATCGGCCCTCCTCCGTGTGCGGCGGCGGCGTGTGGCGTTGATCGGCCACCAGGTCGAAAGATCGCTTCGCCCGAGAGGAGTTCACGCAGCAGCGCGAGCTTCTCGTCGGCGAGGCGGCCCGCGGTTCCTGATCGAACGCCGAAGTGCTCGAACTCCTCGGGCCGGTAGCCGAGCGCGAGGATGTAGGAGGCCCGGCCCCTTGCTGATGATGTCGAGAACCGCCATGTCCTCGGCGAGCCGGACCGGGTCGTAGAACGGCAGCAGCAGGATCAGGCTCAGCGGCAGGCTTGTTGGTGCGAGCCGCGATCGCCGCGGCCAGAGATGAGCGGCGACGGCAGATAGCCGTCCTGCGGTCGCCGTGGTGTTCGCAGAATACCGCCGCGAGAGCACCGTGGGTCCTCGGCCCACGCACACATCTCGGTGCGCCGCCGCGGACAACTCCAGCCGTCGGCGCGCCGACTCCGGCTGCGCGCATGTCGAAGCGGAGCATGTACACGGCGCCTCGTGTCGATTTCTGCCCTATGGCTGTTCTAGCAGCGAAAATCACGACCGCCGTGCAGAAATCGCGCGACCCGGTCAGTCGAACACGTGCCGCGGCAACGTGTTCGGCATGTCGAGCGAGCTGAGCAGGCCCGGCGGCGCGTCGACCACGTAGCGCACAGCGTTGACGATGCGCATGGCGGTGGCCGCCATCGCCGCCTCACCGGCGTCGGTGCCTTCCGGCGGCCCGAGGGTCAGCCGGCACTGGATGTCGGGATCGCCCTCGATCTCGACGAGGTAGGTGGCGTCGTTGTCGGAGGTCGGCCAGTCAGGGGCGACGTCGCGGGCCATGCGGATGACGTGGTCGAGGACGATCACCTCGCGGCCCTGGACCACGCCGATGGCGATCGTGCGAACCGCCCTACCGTGCCAGCCGGGATGGTCCCGAACGCCACCGGGAGGTCGCGCTCGGTCAGCTGGCGATCGAGCGGCCCTGGACCTCGTCGAGCTGGAGGCCGAGGCCCCGGGCGACGAGCTCGAGCGGGGCCCGCCAGATCATCGGGATCAACCGGGGAGGGCTGACCATCGGCTCGAAGTCCAGCGGACGGCCGAACCCAGGCCATCCATCATGACGTCCGCGACGGGGTAGTGGTCGTTGAGCGAGACCTCGATGACCTTGATGCGTCCGGATCGTCCTCGACATGGTGGTGAGCAAGAGCGCCAGCTCGTCGGAGGCGAACCCAGGGAAGATCCCTGACGCGTAGAGCGACGCCCCACCGGCTCGGCCGCCGCCGCGAGCGGTCGCGCAGTCCGGCAGTCGGACGCCGGCGGGAAGACCAGACCGGTCGACGTGGATGTCACGACGTTGACCCCCGCGTCGAGGACCTGCACGTAGTCGTGCACGGCGCCAGCGCCGCGCTCGGGACCGCTCGCCGCGAAGATCACGCAGTCGGGCCGGAGGGCGATGAGCGCGGCGGCGTTGTCGGTGCGCGAGACGCCGAGCGGCTCGATGCCGGCGAGCTCGCCAGCGTCACGGCCGACCTTCTCCGGCGTGTGGACCCACACGCCGACCAGGTCGAGGTCGGTACGGCGGGCGACGGCCCGGATGGCGTTGGATCCGACCCCACCGGTCGACCACACCACGACCCGGGTCGCGACTTGCTCGCTCATCGCGTTCGTTCCTCGTTCGGGCGGTGTGGGCTTCCGCCGCGCTCGTTCCAAGGTACGGCCACGCCACCTCGGGCGCCAGCCCACCGCAGAGCGGCAGCAGGGGCAGGATGTACCGGCGCGCATGTCGGCCGCTTCGTCCACGGAGACGACGCGGTAGGGGCGGGCTCGGCGCGGAGCTCGTCGACGGTGGTGGCGGGCTGATGCTGGCGACGTCCGTCTCGCCGTGGCGATAGGACGCCGGCGGTCATGGCGTCGTGCAGCAGGTGCGGCCGAGCTCGGCCCACCCTGCTCGACGTCGTCGGCGACGAAGAGGGCCGTCGGGGCGCCCGGGGCGGGGAGCTGGGCGAAGCCGGGCTCGTACCCGTCCTCGCGGCAATCCGCCTCGTAGAACTCCCGCATGCCCGGCGATCCGCCTGGGCGATGAGGCCGAGCCCGTGGCGCGCGGCCCGGCGGGCGGCGGCGAGGCTGCCGCCGACCGAAAGAACAGCTGCCGGGCCGCACCGGGCGTCACGTGGATGCGCCCGCCGTCGCGAACCACCGTCGCCCGCCAGTAGCTCGAGCAGCGTGGCCAGGTGCTCGTCGGCCAGCCCCCGCGCCGAGGAGTCGATGCCGAAGAGGTCGTACTCCTCCTCGCGGTGGCCGATCCCGAGCACGTAGGACACCCGGCCCCGGCTGATGATGTCGAGCACCGCCATGTCCTCGGCCAGCCGCACCGGATCGTAGAAGGGCAGCACCACCGCGGCGACCATGATCGCCAGCCGCTCGGTCCGCGCCGCGATGGCCGACGCCAGCACGAGCGGCGAGGGCAGGTGCCGGTCGTCGGTGCGGTGGTGCTCGGACAGCACCGCGACGATCGCCCCCCGAGCCTCGGCCCACGCGCCATGTCGAGCGCGGCGGCGTAGAGGTCCTCGTCGGCGCGCCCGCAGGGGCGCGCATGTCGAACCGGAGCGTGAACATAGCGCCGCCCCAGTCCTGGCCTTCGCACGCCGCCAATCTAACCTAATTTTTGTTTCGACCAGGATATCCTGACTTGGGATAACGCGAGACTCCTGTTAATTTCGGATCAAATGTTAGGTTACGGCCCGATCACCGATCCGAGGTTTCCCGTGACGATCCATTACGGCAGGAACGATTCCGCCCCGGCCAGTATGCCGAACCGTTGACACGACCGGACGCACCCACTGATCCTGCTGGCCTCGCCGAGCAGGGCTTTTCCGATCGAATCATGCGGCATCACAACATCTTCCATCGATGTCCTCGCGACGTCGCCCGTCAAGGCGGGTCGGCGCAATGACCCACTTATCATCAGGAGGACTCAATGACATCAGGCCACCACCGCGTCGTGGTGTGGTCGACGGGCGGAATCGGATCCATCGCGATCCGCGCCATCCACCAACGGCCCGAATCTTGATCTCGTCGGCGTGTGGGTGCATTCCCCGGACAAGGACGGCAGGGACGCGGGCGAACTCGCCAACGGCGAGCCCATCGGGTTGACGGCCACCGAATGACGCGGACGCGCTGATCGCGCTCAAGCCCGACTGCGTGGTCTATGCCGCCAGCGGCCCGGAACGCGACGCGCTGGCGATACCCGATTACGTCAGACTGCTGAGCGCGGGCATCAACGTGGTCACCACGAGCACCACACGCCTGGTCAACCCGCATACCTACAGCCGGCGGAGTGGCGGGATCAACTCGCTCATCGCCGCGAAGGAAGGCCAGGTCTCGCTCTACGCCTCGGGAATCGAACCCGGCTTCGCCGCCGACTATCTGCCGCTCGTCCTGTCGACGCAGTCGTCGCAGATCGAGAAGATCCACTCGTATGAGATGGGTCTGTACGACGACTACGGCGTGCCCGACATCATGAGCGATGCGCTGGGATTCGGCCGCCCGCTCGACTATGAGCCCTGGATCAGTTTCCCGGCGCCATCGCCGGTGAATGGCAGGGACAGCTCCGGATGGTCGCCGATGCCCTCGGTGTCGAGTTGGACGAGGTGCGGAGACGTTCGATCGCGCGGTGACCGATCGGACGCTCGAGGTCGCCATGGGCACCGTCGAGGCGGGTACCTGCGGAGCGCTGCGGATGCAGGCGATCGGTGTCGTCGACGGCCGCGAGGCCATCGTCATCGAGCATGTCACCCGGCTGGCTCACGATGTCGCGCCGGACTGGCCGCGGGGCATCGGCGACCTCGTGCTACCGGGTGGTGATCACCGGGCACGCCGGACATCGACTGCAATTCGACAGTCGACACTGCGCGATCGCAAGCGGCGGGCATCGAAGGCATGACGTCCGGTGCGGGCGCGATGGTCGCCACCGCGATGCGCGTGGTCAACGCGGTGCCCTATGTCGTTGCCGCGCAACCGGGCTGGTCGGCTCGGTCGACCTGCCGTTGACATCCCGCAGGGCTCGTTTACAGGGGGCTAGACCGAGCGGCGATTCATCTGGGGGAAGGGGCAGGGGGTGAGATCAGCTGTGGTGCGCCCACTGATGGGTGCCGCATCGATCGCCGTCGTTGCCGCGATCGTGGCAGTCTCGGCGAACCTGTTCCGCGACGGTTTCACCGAATCCGTGCCACTGACCGTCATCTCGCCGCGCGCAGGCCTCGTGATGAACCCCGACGCGAAGGTTCAGATCCACGGGGTACAGGTCGGCAAGGTGGCATCGATCGAGGAACTCGGCGACGGCACCGCCGCGCTTCACCTGGCGATCGAACCCTCCCGCCTGCAGATCATCCCGTCCGACGTGACCGTCGACATCGCCTCGACCACGGTGTTCGGCGCGAAGGTCGTGCGACTCGTCCTGCCTGACGATCCGTCGCCGGACTTCGTTCACGCCGGGCAGGTGCTCGACACCGACCACGTCATGATCGAGGCCAACACCCTGTTCGAGCAGTTGGTCTCGGTGTTGTCGACGATCCAGCCGGAGAAGCTCAACGAGACACTCGGCGCAATCGCGACAGCCATGAGGGGCCGTGGCGAGATGATCGGTCAGAGCCTCTCTGACCTGAACTCGGCACTCGCACAGATCAACCCGCACCTCGACGCCCTGGACCGAGATCTTGCCGCGGCACCCCCCGTACTGAGCGCCTATGCCGACGCGGCGCCGGACCTGATGTCGATCGTCGACCGTGGGACACGCAGCCGCGGCAGCGTCGTCGACACCGAACAGGATCTCGACGCACTGTTGGTCAGCGCCATCGGACTCAGTGACATCGGCATGCCGGTGCTTGCCGAGAACGGCAGGCCGCTGGCCGACGTCCTGAGTCTTCTGGCACCGACCACCGCGTTGGTCCGGGACTATCACCCGGCGCTGACCTGCGGCCTGGGTTCCCTCACCCTGATGGCGAGCAATCCGCCGCTCAACGTGCCCGGTGTCGAGGTACTCGCGGGGTCTTCTGGGGGCAGGATCGATATCGCTACCCGGCGGATCTACCCAAGGTCGCCGCCAGCGGCGGGCCCGTTCACCGACCTGGAACCCGTACGGGAAGGCGCCGCCCTTCGTCATCACCGATACCGGCGCCAACCCGTGGAAATCCGGCAACCGCGGACCGATCGTCAATTCCGACCTGCTAAGAATTTTCGGGCCGGTCGGGCGGACCGCCCGGAACAGCGCGCAGATCGGTCAGCCGGGATGAGAAGGAACCGGGATTTCCGGAAAAGCCGGTGACCTCCCCAAGTTCGGCGCCTTCGTCCTCGTGATGGTGGCGCTGACCGCCTGCTTGTTCGCCGTCTTCGGTCAGTACCGCGGGGGGTCGACCAACACCTATTCCGCAGTGTTCAAGGATGTTTCGAACCTGCAGACCGGCGAGACCGTCAGATTCGCCGGGGTGCGCATCGGCACCGTGAAGGACCTGTCCATGCAGCCGGACAAGACCGTCGTGGTGACCTTCGACGCCGATCGTAAGGTGGTGCTGACCAGCGGAACCCAGGCGGTCGTCCGCTACCTGAATCTGGTCGGCGACCGCTTCCTCGAGCTCGTGGCTGACGAGGGCTCGACGAAGATCTTGCCCGCCGGTTCGCAGATCCCCATCGCCCAGACCGCGCCGGCTCTGGACTTGGACCTTCTTCTCAGCGGGCTCAAACCGGTCGTCAAGGGCCTCAACGCACAAGATGTCAATGCGCTCAGCGCATCTCTGATCCAGATCATTCAGGGCCAGGGCGGCACGATGGAATCGCTTCTGTCGAGGACGTCGTCGTTCTCGAATGCGCTGGCCGACAAGAATCAGGTGATCGACCAGCTGATCGACAACCTCCGGACCACGTTGGCCGCACTGGGTGACCAGCGGGACCAGTTCGCAGGCGGGCTCGAGCGGCTGGAACGCCTCGTCACCGAACTCGCAGGCGAACGAGAACCGATCGGCGCGGCGATCGACTCGCTGAGCGCCGGAACCGCCTCGCTGTCCGATCTGCTCGCTGAGGCCCGACCTCCGCTGGCCGGCTCGATCGATGAACTCCACCGGCTGGCACCGAACATCGAAAGCAAGCTGGACCGCGTCGAAACTGCCATCTCGAAGGCCCCCGAGAACTACAAGATCGTCCGCATCGGTTCCTACGGCAGCTTCGTCAACTACTACATCTGCTCGCTCGGTGTCCGCGTCACCGATCTGCAGGGCCGCACAGCGGTGTTTCCGGTGTTCAAACAGGACAACGGAAGGTGCGCTGAGAACTGATGCTGAAGTATCGCGGCGCGGGCGTCATCCGGGCGGGCTTCATCGGTGTGGTGGTCATCGTCCTGGTGATCGCGGTCGGTCTGGCACCGGAACGGATCCTGGGCTGGGCGACATCGATTCGCTATCAGGCAGTGTTCGCCGATGTCAGTGGGCTGGCAGTCGGCAACGACGTCACGGTGTCGGGAATGAAGCTCGGGAAGGTGACGGCGGTGTCACTGCAGGACCCGAACGCCCTGGTGACCTTCACCGTGCACAGCGGGACCGCGCTCGGCGCGCAGACGACCGCCCACATCCGCACGGGCACGTTGCTTGGCCAACGGGTGCTGACGCTGGAATCGGCTGGCGACGAGACGATGTCGCCGATGGAGCTCATCCCCCTCAACCGGACCTCCTCGCCCTACACGCTGACCGACGCGATCGGCGAACTCACCATGAACACGACCGATACCGACACCGCCAAGCTGACCGAGTCGCTGGATACCCTGTCGGCGACTCTCGACCAGATTGCACCGCAGCTGGGCCCGGCGTTCGATGGGCTGGCGCGTATCTCGGAAGCGCTCAACGGGCGTAACACGGCGCTCGGCCGGCTGTTCGCGAGCGGACGCGACGTCACCGAGGTGCTTGCAACCCGCAGCGAACAGATATCGACGCTGATCCTCAATGCCAACGACCTGGTGGGGATGCTGTCGGCGAGACGGCAGACCATCGTCGAACTGCTCGCCTACACCTCGGCGATGGCGCGCGAGATCACCGGGCTCGTCCGCGACAACGAGCAGGAGCTGGCACCGACGCTGGAGAAACTGAACGCGGTGCTGGAAATGCTGGAACGGCAACGCGACAACATCGCGCTTGCACTCCCCCGCCTGGCGAAGTACCAGATCACGCTCGGTGAGACGGTGTCCAGCGGACCCTACTACTCGGCCTACATCCCCAACCTCGATCTGCCGCCTATTCTGCAGCCGTTCCTGGACTACGCGTTCGGATTCCGCCGCGGTGTCGACGCCGGACAGCCACCCGATGACGCAGGCCCGCGCGCCGAGCTGACCCTTCCCCGCAACGGGATTCCGGAAAGGCCGCCGCGATGACCCGGGCGGCCTTGACCAGACTGACCGCCGTCGCACTCGGCCTGGTCCTCGTATCCTCGGCAGCGTTCATCGCCGTGCGGCACGTCTTCGCCCCGACCACTTTCACCGCGATCTTCGCCAATGCCAACGCGATCTATCCCGGGGATGAGGTGCGCATCGCGGGCGTCAAGGTCGGAACCATCACCGCGATCGAGCCCGACGCCACGCAAGCGATCTTCACGTTGCAGGTCGATCATGGCATCCGGGTGTCGTCCGACGCGAAAGCGGTTGTGGTCGCGCAGAATCTCGTATCCGCGCGGTTCGTCCAACTCACCCCGGGCGGTAGTTCAGGACCTGCCATGGTCGACGGTGCGGTGATTCCCCGCGAACACACCGCGGTGCCGGTCGAGTGGGACGAGGTCAAGGAGCAATTGAACAGGCTGGCATCTGATCTCGGCCCCACTGGCGATGTCGCGACCAGTTCGGTTGGCCGCTTCATCGACAGCGCAGCAGACGCGATGGACGGCAATGGCGAAAAACTCCGACAGGCACTCAAGCAGCTGTCCGGAATCAGCAGGGTCATCGCCGACGGCAGCGGGGACATCACCGAAATCATCAGCAATCTCCAGACTTTCGTGACCGTCCTCAAGGACAGCAACGAGCAGGTCGTGCAGTTCCAGGACCGCCTCGCCACGCTGAGCAGCGTGCTGGACGGTAGCCGTAGAGATCTGGATGCCGCACTGGTCAACCTTTCCGAGGCAGTGGGTGAGGTCCAGCGATTCGTGGCAGGCAGCCGCGACCGCGCGTCTGAACAGGTGAGCCGCCTGGTCAACGTCACGCAGAACCTCGTCGATCATCGCGCCGATCTCGAACAGGTTCTGCACGTCGCACCGTCGGCGATCGCCAACGCGTACAACATGATGGATCCACGCACCGGCGGGGCGAGCGGCGTCTTCGTCCTCAACAACCTCGCCGACCCCACCGCGTTCTTCTGCGGAATGATCGGCGCGCTGGCCAACGTCACCGCACCTGAGACCGGCAAGCTGTGCGCGCAATACTTTGGACCGGGCCTGGACACCGCGACCCTCAATTACCTTCCGTTCCCGCTCAATCCGCTCCTCACGCCCGTGCCCTCCGATGGCAAGCTGATCTACAGCGAGCCCGAATTGCGGCCCGGGGCGCCGCAGGCACTCCACAGGGCTTCATGCCGATCGCGCCCGCCGACTCGGCCTACCAACCTGTGCCCGGCGCACCCCCACCGGGCCCGCCGCAGGCAGCGACTCCGTCGACAATGCCCGAAATGCTTCTGCCCGCCGAAGGACCGACACCATGAAGCGCACAATTGCGCCGCGCCGAACTCTCGCGATCACAGCGACGGTGATGTTCTGCTTGACGGCCTGCGGCTTCCAGGGCATCAACTCGCTGCCGCTGCCCGGTACGGTCGGCAACGGGAAGTCGGCGACGAGCTATACCGTTGAACTCGCGAATGTCGGTACCCTTGAGCCGAATTCGCCGGTGATGATCGACGATGTCGTCGTCGGCAGCGTTCGTGACGTCCAGGTGGCGGGGCGGCACGCCGAGGTGAAGATCTCAGTCAAAGCCGGGGTCGAGCTTCCGGCCAACACGACCGCAGCGGTGGGACAGACCAGCCTGCTCGGATCGATGCACCTCGAACTGACGCCTCCGGTGGGCGAATCCCCCTCCGGCATACTGCCGCCCGACGCCACGATTCCGCTGGACCGCTCATCGATGTACCCGTCCACCGAACAGACACTTGCGGCGTTGTCTGCGGTGGTCAACGCAGGCGGCCTCGGTCAGATCGGCGAGATCATCCACTCCTTCAACGGGGTGTTCGCCGGACGACAGGGTGATATCCGAGATCTGCTGGGCAGGCTCGACACCTTTGTCGGGGCGCTGAATGATCAGCGGGACAACATCATCGCCACTGTCACCGAATTGAATCGATTCGCCGCGACGGTGGCGAGCCAGCAGGACGTCGTCACCCGAGCGCTTCGCGACATCCCGCCCGCGCTGGACGTTCTGCTGCGCGAGCGCCCCCGGTTCGTCGAGGCGCTCGACAAGCTCCGGACGTTCAGCGACACTGCCACGACTGTTGTCGACGACGTCAGCGCCGACCTGGTCGCCAACCTCGCGAACCTCGAAGCCGGTATTCCGCGCCGTCGCCGATGTCGGGCCGGACATCAGCACCGGCCTGGGTTACGCGCTGACCTTCCCGTTGAATCAGAACATCATCGACCGGGGGATCCGAGGCGACTACATGAACCTGTTCGTGACGGTGGACCTGACCTTGGGAAGATTCAAGCGAGGATTGCTGGCCGGAACGTCGTTCGGCGACGAGAACGCACCGCTCGTTCCTGCACCAGGCGACCCGGGCTACGAGACGTTCTATTCCAAGAACCCCTTGGGCGACGCGGTGGCACCTCCGGCCGGGGTGATGGGGCCGGACCGGTTACCCCCTCCCCCTGCGCCCCCGGCACCTGCTGCGGGGGGCGGCTGATGCTGTCCCGGCTGATCCGAATCCAGTTGGCGCTCTTCACCATCGCCTCGATCGTCGGCGTCTCGGTCATGATCGTGCGGTACATCCAGGTACCCACTCTGCTCGGCGTCGGCCGGATCGAGGTCACCCTGGAGCTGCCTGAGGCGGGCGGCCTCTACCGGTTCGCCAACGTCACCTACCGCGGCGTCCAGATCGGCAAGGTCACCGACGTGGACGTCAACCGTGACGGCGCGGTCGCAACCCTGTCTCTGTCGACTTCACCAGAGGTTCCGGCAGATCTGCAGGCCGAGGTGCGCAGCGTCTCAGCCGTCGGCGAACAGTACGTCGACCTCCAACCACGCAGCCGTTCGGCTCCGTACCTACACGACGGTTCGGTGATCCCCGCCTCAGCCACGGTCGTGCCGCAACGGGTAGGTCCGATGATGGACCATCTCAGCGCAATGATCGCCAGCATCCCCAAAGACAAGCTCGACAACCTGCTCGATGAGTCGTTCACCGCATTCAACGGTGCGGGCTACGACCTGCAAACCCTGGTTGAGTCCACCTCCCGGATCGCCCGCGACACCAACTCGGTCGCCGACCGCACGTCGACCTTGATCGACGACACCGGGCCGGTGCTCGACGGTCAGATCGCCAGCGCCGACGCACTTCGCACGTGGTCCGCACGACTCGCCGGAGTCAGCAGACAACTGGTGGCCGACGATCCGCAGATCCGGAACGTTCTCCAGGCTGGACCTGATGCCGCCCAAGAGGTTTCGCGACTGCTCGAACAAGTGAGACCGACACTGCCGGTGCTGCTTGCCAACATGACATCGCTGGGCCAGATCGCGGTCACCTATCGCCCCGGACTCGAACAACTGCTCGTACTGCTTCCGCCCGCCTCTGCGTTCTACCAGTCCGCGGTCGGACAGAACAACGCGACCGGTATCCCGGTTGGTGACTTCAGGATCTCGGTCGACGACCCGCCGGCGTGCACTGTCGGGTTCCTGCCTCAGTCGTCGTGGCGCTCGCCCGCGGACACCACGACCATCGACACCCCCGACGGGCTGTACTGCAAGCTGCCCCAGGATTCGCCGATCTCCGTGCGCGGAGCCCGCAACTTCCCGTGCATGGATGTACCGGGGAAGTACGCACCCACTGTGGCTGAATGCAAGAGCGACAAGCCCTTTCAACCCCTGTCGGCCCGCCAGCATGCGCTGGGGCCCGGTCCATTCGATCCCAATTTGATAGCCCAGGGCGTTCCCCCCGACAGCCGAGTCACCCACAACGACAACATCTTCGGCCCACTGGAAGGAACGCCGATGCCACCGGCGGCACCCAGCGCCTCCGCCACCGATCCCACCACAGCAGCGCCATCGGTGGCCGTCGCGACCTACGACCCGCAGACCGGCCGTCTGGCCATCGCTGATGGCACGGCACAGCAGCAGACGGACCTGGTGGCTCCCGCAGGCAGCTGGAAGGACCTGGTGTGGCCCGCAGTCTCCTGACCGTCCTCGCCCATGCCCGCGCCTGCGCGCTGGCGGCCGCGCTCGCGGCGGCCACCGGCACGGCGCCTGCCCATGCCTCGCAGGATGACCCGGCGCTGAACGGGACGTTCACCGCCAAGTCCGACGGCCTGTGGGCCAAGACCAACGAGGTGATGGCCTACCAGGCAGACGTCCTTGCCACCTGGACGATCACCTCGTCCTGCACCACCTTCCAGGACTGCACCGGGACCGTCGTCAGTGATCAAGGCTGGACCGCCGACCTCGTCTACCAGAGCCAGAGGTGGCGGGCCGTGCACACCGTCGAAGGATGGCGGCGATGCCCGGACGGGTCCACCGCGCCCGGTGAGCAAACCTTCACGTTCTGGGCCGAGCGGCTCGACGCCCCCGACCGCCACGACCGGCTCACCGGCTTCGATCAGACGCTCGGTCCCAGCGGGGCATGCGGTATCAATCGTTCGCTGAACGTGAGGATGCCGTTCGAACTGACCAGGAAGCCCTAGCTGTCAGTACGCCTAGCCGCCTACTCGGGCAGCCTCAGCTCGGGCTTCTCCACCTCTTCGATGTTGACGTCCTTGAACGTGATCACCCTGACCTGCTTCACGAAGCGCGCAGGCCGGTACATGTCCCACACCCAGGCGTCCCCCAGGCGCAGCTCGAAGTAGACCTCGCCGTCGGCGTTACGCGGCACCATCTCCACGCTGTTGGCCAGGTAGAACCGCCGCTCCGTCTCGACGACATAGCTGAACTGCCCGACGATGTCCTTGTACTCGCGGTAGAGCGAGAGCTCCATCTCGGTTTCGTACTTTTCGAGATCTTCGGCGCTCATCGGCTCAGCTGTCCTTCACGTAGGTCGGAGTCCACAGGGCTCACCGTGCCCATTTTCCCGCACTCGAGTTCTCCATGCTCCCCGGGTTCCCCCTCAAATACCAGTCGCCGCACATTGATGAACGAGAACCGGTGCTGGCGGGACGGCCCGAGGCGGGCCAGCGCCGCGCCGTGCGCACGCGTGCTGTAGCCCTTGTGGTCGGCGAACCCGTAGCCGGGAAGCTCGTTCTCCATGGCGACCATCAGACGGTCGCGGCTGACCTTGGCGAGCACGCTGGCCGCCGCTATGCAAGCCGCAGCGGCGTCGCCGCCCACCACGGGCAGCGACGGCGTCGGCAGGCCGGGCACCCTGAAGCCATCCGAAAGCACGTAACCGGGGCGAAGGGGAAGACCCGCGACAGCCCGGCGCATGCCCTCGATGTTGGCCACGTGGACCCCTCTCCGGTCGACCTCCACCGACGGGATGTACACCACATGGAATGCAAGGGCGTACCGCCGGATGAGTGGGTACAGACGCTCCCGTTCGTTCTCGGTCAGCCTTTTCGAATCATCAAGGGCAGCAAGGCTTTCCAACCGGTTCGGGCCGAGCACGCAGGCCGCGACGACAAGCGGGCCCGCGCATGCGCCGCGACCGACCTCGTCGACTCCGGCGACCGGTCCCAGACCCGCGCGGTACAGCGCCGATTCCAGGGTGCGCAGACCCGACGACTTGCGGATGACCGCTCTCGGCGGCCAGGCAGCAGGCAAGTGTCAGTGCCTCCTGTTACGTCTGTGGGTTCACCGAGCTCACGCCGCCCCACCGTCCCGGCGGCCAGGCGATGAACTGCGACTTACCGATGACATTCTCCTCGGGGATCGTCCCAGCCGTCGGGTCGCCGGTGCACAGCAGACCCTTCTGCGCGTCGGCAGGCAGATTGGAGCAGTGAGTGCGGGAATCCGCCGAGTGGGTGCGGTTGTCGCCCATCACCCAGAGCCTGCCCTCGGGAACGGTGACCGGACCGAACTCGCTGCCGAGACACGGATACACCGCGGGGTCGGCCAGCATGGTGTCGGCATTCAGATAGGGCTCGTTGAGCTTCTTGCCGTCGACGGTCAGCCCGGTGTCGACACGGCACTGAACCGTCTGACCGCCCGTGGCGATGATTCGCTTCACCAGATCGTTCTCGTCCGGCGGCACGAACCCGACATACGACAGCGCGTTCTGCACCCAGCGGACGGCGGTGTTGTCCGAGCGGATCGACTTGTAGCCGATGCTCCAGTTGGGGGGGCCCTTGAAGACGATGACGTCGCCGGGTTCAGGCGAGGAGAACCGATAGCTCAGCTTGTCGACCATGATGCGGTCACCGACACATCCGTTGCACCCGTGCAACGTGGGCTCCATCGACTCCGACGGAATCAGATAGGGCCGGGCGATGAACGTCAGCATCACGTAGTAGAGCAACAGCGCGATGCTGACCAGGATCGCGGCCTCGCGAAGCGCACTGCGCTTCTTGTTGCCTGGTTCGTCCTTCTCGGCGTCTTCGTCGACACTGTCGGGGGCTTCGGGGTCGTCGAGCGGAGGCTCGGCTACTGACGAATCGACGGGGTCGGAAGAACCGGAGGGCCCGGAAGCGGTGGTCACGCGATCAGCGTAGCCAGGGATCCGACGCGACCACGGAGGTCAGCGCTTCTCCTTGATCTTGGCCTTCTTGCCGCGGAGCTCGCGCAGGTAGTACAGCTTCGCCCGACGGACGTCGCCGCGGGAGACGATGTCGATGTGGTCGATGTTGGGCGAGTGCACCGGGAAGGTGCGCTCGACCCCGACGCCGTAGCTCTCCTTGCGCACCGTGAAGGTCTCGCGCACCCCGCCACCCTGGCGGCGGATCACGACGCCCTTGAAGACCTGAATGCGCTCCTTGGAGCCCTCGATGACCTTCACATGGACGTTGACGGTGTCGCCCGCGCCGAAGCCCGGGACATCGTCACGCAACGACGTCTGGTCGACGAAATCCAGCGTGTTCATCGGTGACACTTCCTTGTTGTTCGCGGCTCCCTGCCGGCGTCATGACGCCGCGCGCAGAGCCGATGGTGTTTCGGACGTCTTGGGCGAGTCGTGCAGCGGAAAGACCTCTACGGCGGTGACGCCGTGGCATGGTCGTCCCAGCCGTGCACAGACAACTGCGCAATTGTGCCAGACGAAGGGCGGATCCCCGAAATCCGGTGCACGCGGTGCCGGGCGGCCCGCAGGAAGTGGCCGCGGTCATAGCCCGTCACCGAGCTTCGGACCACGCGCGGAGGTATTCACGGGCTACCCTGGTGTCACCGGGCGCGCAGTACGCGCTGCCCAGATTCGGGGGACAGCGCCGGCCCACACCTTGGAGGACTAGCGATGCGAGGGCCGTTGGGGCTTCTCTCGACCACCGTAGCCTTGTCTGCCGCGATGTCGTTTCTCGTCGGGTGCACAGCCACGGGTAACGGGGCTCCGCCCGCCTCGTCGGGCCCGCATCTCACTGTTGTCGCCCCGCTGGGCACGATGGCTCCACGGCCCGAGGCCTCGCCGGACGAGCCCGCCGCCGCCTTCTCCGGGCTCGCAGAGCGCGAGCGGGAGGCGACCTCCGAGGCCGCGTCGGCAGGCGCCGAGATCACCGCGGCCGTGCTCGACCGCAACACGGGCGAACTGGTCACCAACGGCAACGGCAGGACGATCGCCATCGCCTCGGTGGTGAAGCTGTTCATCGCCGACGATCTGCTACTGCAGGTGGCCGAGGGACGAACGACTCTGACGCCGGAGGACCGCAAGTCGCTCGACGTCATGCTGCGCGCCTCCGACGACAGCGCCGCCGAGGTGTTCTGGAACCGCAGCGGCGGCAGCGCGATCATCGACCGCGTGGTCAAACGCTATGGTTTGGCCTCGACACGCCGCCCCGGCAACGGCCGGTGGTTCAACACCATCAGCACGGCCACCGACCTCGTCCGCTACTACGACATGCTGCTTTCTGGTGCGGGTGGGCTGCCGTCCGAGCAGGCGAACATCATCTTGTCCGACCTCGCCGCATCGACGCCGACGGCGCCCGACGGGATGGTGCCGGGCGGCGTGTACCCCCAGCGCTTCGGTATCCCCGAAGGCCTGTTCGCCGAACCGGTGGCGGTCAAACAGGGCTGGATGTGCTGCGTGGGTGGCGACTGGATGCATCTGTCCACCGGGGTCATCGGGCCCGATCGCCGCTACGTCATGGTCATCGGATCGATGCAGGCGGCCGGCGACGACTCCGCGCGCGAGACGATAACCGACGCGGTGAAGACGATGTTCCCCGGCGGCAGGATCTAATCCAGCAGATCGGGCCTGCGCTCGCGGGTGCGTTGCATGCCCTGTTCCTGCCGCCACGCAGCGATGCGGGCATGATCGCCGGAGAGCAGCACATCGGGTACGTCCAAGCCGCGCCAGCTGGCGGGCCGGGTGTAGCTGGGCCCCTCCAACAGACCGCCGACCAGCTCCGAGTGCGAATCGTCCTGGTGCGATGCGGGATTGCCGAGCACGTCGGGCAGGAGCCGGACCACCGCTTCGATCATCACCACGGCCGCGGACTCACCGCCGGGAAGCACGTAGTCCCCGATCGAGATCTCCTCCACCCGCATGCGCTTCGCAGCGTCGTCGACCACCCGCTGGTCGATGCCTTCGTACCGGCCGCACGCGAACACCAGGTGTGCCTCACCGGACCAGCGCTGGGCCACCGATTGGTTGAAGAGGCGTCCCGCGGGTGACGGCACGACGAGAAGGCTTTCCGGCGAACAGATCTCGTCGAGGGCCTGCCCCCACACCGGAGCCTTCATGACCATGCCAGGACCACCTCCGTACGGCGAATCGTCTACCGAGCGGTGCACATCGTGGGTCCAATCCCGCAGATCGTGCACCGCGAGTTCCACGATGCCCGCGTCGATCGCCCTGCCCGGCAACGCCTGCCGCAGAGCATCAAGGAAAGCGGGGAAAATCGTCACCACGTCGACGCGCATGGTCAGTCCAGTTCGAGCAGACCCTCGGGCGGGTCGATCCGGATCGTCTGATCCTCCAGCGACACCGCGGTGACGATCGCCGAGACGAACGGGACCAGGATCTCGGCACCGTCGGCGTCCTTGACGGACAGCAATTCGCCTGCGGCAGTGTGCAACACCTCGGCCACGGTGCCCACCGTCCGATCGGCAACCGTCACGACCGTCATGCCCTCGAGCTGGTGGTCGTAGAACTCGTCAGGGTCATCGATGGGGGGTAGCTGGGCGACGTCGATGAGGAACAACGTGCCCCGCAGCGCGTCCGCGGAATCTCGATCAGCAACGCCGACCAACCGCACCAACAGCCGGTCCCCGTGGGTGCGCATGGATTCGATGACATACTCGCGCTCGGCACCACCCCGGGACGGACGGCCGCGCAGGGTCGCCCCTGGCGCGAACCGGCCTTCCGGGTCGTCCGTTCGGATGTCGACGGTGAGTTCACCCGTGACGCCGTGCGCTTTCGCGACGCGCCCGACCACAAGGTCCATCAGCCGTCTTCGTTACTGGTCGGTGTCCACCACGTCGACACGGATCCCGCGACCGCCGATGCCTGCCACCAAAGTGCGCAGGGCAGTCGCGGTGCGCCCGCCTCGCCCGATGACCTTCCCCAGATCCTCAGGGTGGACATGCACCTCGACGGTGCGGCCACGACGGTTGGTCACCATGTCGACTCGGACATCGTCGGGATTGTCGACGATTCCACGGACCAGATGCTCGACGGCGTCAACGACGACAGAGCTCACGTCCTGCTCAGCTCTCGGCCGGTGCGGACTCAGCTGCCGGTGCGGACTCAGCCTCAGCGGCCGGTGCGGCGGCCTCGGCCGGTGCTGCCTCGGCGGCGGGCTCGTCCTTCTTGGCCGGAGCCTTCTTCTTCTTGGGCGTGGTGGCCTCGGTGCCTGGGCCACCGTCCGCCTCGGCGAGCGCGGCGTTGAACAGGTCCAGCTTGGACGGCTTGGGCTCCTTGACCTTGAGCGTGCCCTCGGTGCCGGGCAGACCCTTGAACTTCTGCCAGTCGCCGGTGATCTTCAGCAGCTGCAGGACGGGTTCGGTGGGCTGAGCACCCACGCCGAGCCAGTACTGCGCGCGCTCCGAATCGATCTCGATGACGCTCGGCTCTTCCTTCGGGTGGTACCGGCCGATGACCTCGATGGCGCGGCCGTCGCGGCGATTGCGCGCGTCTGCCACAGAGATGCGGTACTGGGGATTACGGATCTTGCCGAAACGGGCGAGCTTGATCTTGACAGCCATGATCGTGCGTTTTCTCCTGTGATTGCCACGTTGGCAATTCAAGCGACGCGGGCGGGCTGCCCGGTCCGGTTTTGCCTTACGTGTGTGACCGCGGCACGGCGCATCCGATCGAGGAAGCCGTACGCAGACAGCCGCCCATTGTGCCAGACCAGCGCCCACCGGTGAAAATCCAGCTTCGCCTGCGCCGGCCGACCTTTACAAGTTCGCATGAAAGTGTCACCTTCTATGCATGGATGACGTCGCAGCGCTGCTGGAGATCGAGGCGATCAAGCAGGTGAAAGCACGCTACTGCCGATACCTGGACACCAAGGAGTGGGAATCATGGCGGTCACTGTTCGCCGACGACTTCCGCAGCGACACGTCGCAGGCCGGCGGCAAGGTGATCGTCGGCGCGGATGACTTCGTCGCGTTCACCCGGCGCAGCCTGGGTGATCGCGCCACCGTGCACCAGGTGCACGCTCCCGAGATCGAGCTGACGTCACCGACCACCGCACGTGCCGTGTGGGCGCTCGAAGACGTGGTGCGTCTGGCACCCGGGGTGAACCTGCGGGGCTACGGCCACTACCGCGAGTCCTACGAAAAGGTCGACGGACGGTGGCTGATCACGGAGTCGACGCTGACGCGGCTGCGGGAGGACATCTTCAACATCGCGTTCTCGCTGTATCTGTCCGCCCGCATCAAGAAGGCCGCGGGCATCGTCGGCCGCCGACTGGTGCGGCTGGGCTGAATTCGCGGACTCTCCCCCGCAAGCGGGAGGTGCCCCCACAACGCGGCTCGTACCTCGCCGCTTGATCGTCATCAGCTGACCAACTTGTCGAAGCACTTCTCCTCGACCCGTCTGCTCATCCGCCAGCCCTGGTCGGTCCGGACGAACTCGTCGACGTACCAGATGCCCACGAAGTAGATCTGGCCGGACTCTCCGCCCATCGCCATCGGGTTGAAGCAGATCGCCCGCGAGGTCGCGGCGTCGCCGCTGACGCGCACGTCCGCGTTGCCGATCAAGTGGTAGTACGCCGGGAAGTTCGGCAGCACCTCCTTCAGCCAAGCCTTCACCTCGGGGAAGGGTCCGTCGATCCCCCCGGCCACGCGGTAGTCGATGTAGGCGTCTGGCGTGAAGACCAGGTCGAGATCATCGAATCGTCGTTGGTCGATGGCGGTGGAGTAGTCGATCAGCAGTTGCTGGATCTCCAGTCGGTCAGAGATCTCCTCAAGGCTCAGCATCGCTTGATTGAACACGATCAGGGGGCGCCGATTAGGCTGACCCGTCATGACTAGGCTTCTCGCGTCTCTGGCGGCGGCGCTGTGCCTGGTCGTGGGAGCGGCTGTGATCACCCCTGCGACCTCGCTGCCTGCCGCCATGGCCGTCCCCGTCACCGGAATCATCCAGCCGACCGGGTCGGTGCCGATTCCCGACGGCCCCGCCCAGGCCTGGGTCCTCGCCGACATGGACACCGGCGCGATACTGGCCGCGCGAGACGAGAACGGCCACTTCGCACCCGCGAGCACCATCAAGGTGCTGCTGGCGACGGTGGTCCTCGACGAGTTGCCGCTCGACGCGACGATCGTGGCCAACGAGGCCGACACCTCGGTCGAATGCAACTGTGCCGGTGTCGCCCCCGGCAAGACCTACACGACCCGTCAGCTGCTCGAGGGGCTGCTCCTGGTGTCGGGCAACGACGCCGCCAACACCCTGGCCACGATGCTCGGCGGACGCGACGTCGCGGTGACGAAGATGAATGCCAAGGCCGCGATGCTGGGCGCCTACGGGACGAACGCCGGCTCGCCGTCGGGTATCGACGGTCCGGGCATCGACATCTGGTCCACGCCGCGCGATCTGGCGGTGATCTTCCGGGCCGCGATGGGAAACCCGGTGTTCGCGCAGATCACCGCGCAACCCACCGCCGTGTTCCCGAGCAAAACCGGCGACACCGTGCTGGTCAACCAGGACGAACTGCTCCATCGCTACCCGGGCACCTTCGGCGGCAAGACCGGATACACCGACCTCGCCCGCAAGACCTTCGTCGGCGGTGCGCAGCGCAACGGCAGGCATCTCGTGGTCGCGCTGATGTACGGGCTCGTCAAGGAAGGCGGACCGACGTATTGGGACCAGGCCTCCGCCCTGCTCGACTGGGGCTTTGCGCTGGGCCCGAACTCGGGCGTCAGCCGGCTCTGACACTCGATACCCGATGGAGATCTGATCGCGCGCCGGTCGAGTCCTGGCGCGACTAGCGTCGCCCATCGTGCGAAGACCATTCGCGGGGCTGGCGCTCGCCCTCAGCGCGCTGCTGCCCGGCGCCTCGATGTCGGCGGCACCGTCGGTCTCTGCCCAACCCCAGATCGAACCTGCTGCCGCGCAACCCGTTCCGGACGGACCGGCCAAGGCCTTCCTGGTGGCCGACCTCGACACCGGGCGCGTACTCGCCAGCCGCGACGCCTATGGCACCTATGCGCCCGCCAGCACGATCAAGGTGCTGCTGGCGATGACGGTCCTCGATCACCTGCGACCCGACAACTGGGCGAGAGCCAACGAATCCCACACCAAGGTCGAATGCTCCTGTGTGGGGCTCGAACCCGGGCAGGCGTATACCGCGGGCCAGCTGCTCGCGGCGATCCTGATGGTGTCGGGCAACGACGCCGCCAACATGCTCGCCGACATGCTCGGCGGTCGACCCGTCGCCGTCGCGGCGATGAATCGCAAAGCCGCCCTTGTGGGTGCGCGCAGCACCAAGGCTTCGTCGCCGTCCGGTCTGGACGGCCCCGGCTGGGAATCAGTCACGACGCCACACGATCTGGCAGTCATCATGCGGGCGGCGCTGAAGTATCCGCTGATCGCCCAGATCATGCGTTCGCGGTCCGCGCCGTTCCCCGGCAGGACACTCCAGAATCAGAACGAGCTACTCACCCGCTATCCCGGTGATCTGGCAGGCAAGACCGGGTTCACCAACCTCGCCCGCAAGACCTACGTCGGTGCGGCGCAGCGGGGCGACCGGCGGCTGGTGGTGGTGCAGATGTACGGCAGCGGCGACCTCTACGGTCAGGCGATCAGCCTGCTGGACTACGGATTTCAGCAACCCTGACTCAGTAGACGATCCCGCGCAGGACCACCAGCGTCGGATCGCCGAGCACCGCGGGTCCCGTACGCGGGTCGTCGGCGAAGCACACCAGGTCCGCAGACGCGCCGTGTGCCAGTCCGGGACGATGCAACCACTCACGGGCGTCCCAGCAGGCTGCACCGAGCGCCGCGGTCGGCGTCATGCCGATACCCTTGAGCGCCTCGACCTCGTCGACGATGCGGCCGTGCGCGACCGCGCTGCCCGCATCGGAACCCGCGTAGATCGGCACACCCGCTTCGCGCGCGGCACCGATCCTGGCCGAACAGGTTTCGTACAGCGCCACCATATGCTTCTCGTAGCGCGGGTAACGGTGTGCCGCCGCGGCGATGCCAGGGAAGTTCTCGATGTTGATGAGTGTCGGCACCAGTGCCGTGCCGTACTCCACCATCAGGTCGATGGTGTCCCCTGTCAGCCCGGTGCCGTGCTCGATGCAGTCGATTCCGGCCTTGATCAGGCCGGGCAACGCATCCTCGCCGAACACGTGCGCAGTGACGCGGGCCCCGTTGGCGTGCGCGGCGTCGATCGCCGCCTCGAGCACGTCGTCGGACCACAGCGGTCCCAGGTCCCCGGTCTCCCGGTCGATCCAGTCCCCCACCAGCTTCACCCAGCCGTCACCCCACCGCGCCTGCTGGGCCACCGCGTCCGGCAGCTGCCACTCGTCCTCGAGTTCGGCGGCGAAGCCGCGCTGATACCGCTTGGGCCTGGCCAGATGACGTCCGGCGCGGATGATCCGCGGCAAGTCGGGACGGTCGTCGAAGCTACGGGTGTCGGTCGGTGACCCGGCGTCACGCAACAACAGCGCGCCGGCACCGCGTTCCGTTTCGGCTTGGGCGACCGCCTCGTCCAACGCGATCTCGCCCTGCGGTCCGAGACCGACGTGGCAGTGGGCATCGACCAGCCCGGGCAGGATCCAGCCACCGTTCCCATCAGCTCCGAACACCGTCTCGGCGCCGGCCACGGGTTCGGCGCTGAGCCGTCCGTCGACGATCCACCACTCGATCGGCTCGCCGTCGGGCAGCCCGCGACCGCGAATGTGCATCGCTGCGCAAGCGCTCATCGCTAGTTCTTGGGGAACTTCAGCTTCGACAGATCGATGTTGGCCAGCCCTGGCGGCAACTCGTCGAGACCCTTGGGCATGTTGGACAGGTCGGGGAACCCGGCGGCCATGCCCGGCATGCCCGCACCGAGGGCATTGCGCGTCTTCGGCGGCGTCGGGCCTGCCTGTTTCTTGCGGCCCTTCTGCCCCTTCTGCTTGTTCTTGCCCTTGGGTGCCTTGCGCGAGGAGCCCTTACGGCCGAACGGCATGCCCATCTGGCCTGCCATCTGGGACATCATCTTGCGCGCCTCGAAGAACCGGTCGACGAGCTGGTTGACCTCGGACACCGTGACACCCGACCCGTTGGCGATGCGCAACCGGCGCGACGCGTTGATGATCTTCGGATCGTCACGCTCCTGCCGTGTCATGCCGCGGATGATGGCCTGCACGCGGTCGAGTTGCTTGTCGTCGACGGCGGCCAGTGCATCCTTCATCTGACCGGCACCGGGCAGCATGCCGAGCAGATTGCCGATCGGACCCATCTTGCGGATGGCGAGCATCTGTTCCAGGAAGTCCTCGAGCGTGAGCTCACCGCTGCCGATCTTGGCGGCGGTGGCCTCCGCCTGCTCCGCGTCGAAATGTTGCTCGGCCTGCTCGATGAGGGTGAGCACGTCGCCCATGCCGAGGATCCGCCCGGCCATCCGGTCGGGATGGAAGACGTCGAATTCCTCGAGTTTCTCGCCCGCCGACGCGAAAAGGATCGGCACACCGGTGACCTCGCGCACCGACAGCGCGGCACCGCCGCGGGCGTCGCCGTCGAGCTTCGTCAGCACGACCCCGGTGAACCCCACACCTTCGCGGAACGCGTCGGCGGTGGTGACGGCGTCCTGACCGATCATCGCGTCGAGGACGAACAACACTTCGTCGGGGTTGACGGCGTCGCGGATGGCGGCGGCCTGAGCCATCAACTCGGCGTCGATGCCGAGTCGGCCCGCCGTGTCGACGATGACGACGTCATGGTGCTTGGACTTGGCCTCGGCCAGGCCGGCGGCGGCCACGGACACCGGATCGCCCATCGCCATCTGCTCGATCGTGGCACCACCCGGAGACACTCCGGGGTGCGGCGCGAACACTTGCACGCCGGCGCGCTCACCGACGATCTGCAGCTGGCTGACCGCACCTGGGCGCTGCAGGTCGCACGCCACGAGCAGCGGCGTATGACCTTGTCCCTTCAGCCATTTCGCGAGCTTGCCGGCCAGCGTCGTCTTACCCGAGCCCTGCAGACCGGCCAGCATGATGACCGTCGGTGGGTTCCTCGCAAAGGCCAGCTGGCGTGTCTCGCCGCCGAGGATCGCGATGAGCTCGTCGTTGACGATCTTGACGACCTGCTGTGCTGGGTTGAGCGCGGCCGAGACCTCGACACCCTTGGCGCGGTCCTTGACGCGGGAGATGAACGCGCGGACGACGGGCAGCGACACGTCGGCCTCGAGCAAAGCCAGCCGGATCTCTCGCGCGGTGGCGTCGATGTCGGCATCGGTGAGCCGGCCTTTGCCCCGCAGGCCCGAGAGCGCCCCGGTCAACCGGTCGGACAGGGATTCAAACACGGGGCCCAGCCTATCGCGCGTGAGCCGGCGGGTCCGGGCAGTGCATCAGCTGGCCTCTTCCTGCACCTGCTTGACCGGCGGCGGCGCGGGCAGGACGGCGAAGAGCTCACGTTCCAGCGCCTGACGGGCGGCGCTGTCGCCGGCGGGCAACACGATTCCGAACGCATCGACCACCGACGATCCCATGGTGTTCACCTTCGCCCATCCGATGTCCACGCCCGCACGTTCGAAGACCCTGGTGAGCACCGCGAGCAGTCCCGCGCGGTCCGTCGCCCGGATCTCGGCGACCACATGCCCGGTACCCACACCGTCATGCCACAACACCCGGGGCGGCGCCGCAGGCGCGTGGATCGGAACAGCGGCGCGAATCTCACCGGCGCGGCCGGATGTCGTGCCTTCGGATTCCTTCTTCTCCAGCGCACCCATCACGTCAAGCTCGCCGTCGATGGCCAGGATCAGCTGTTGGCGCAGCAGCTCGGCCGCCGGCGGAGAACCGAAGTGTGGCGATACGACGAAGCTGTTGATGGTCGCGCCGTCATGTCCGTTCACCGATGCCGAATGCACCCGCAGCGAGTTCAGTGCCAGCACCCCGGCAGCCTTCGACAGCACACCCCGGCCGTCCGGTGCGATCATCGTCACCTGGTAGATGTGCGGCGTGTCCGCGGGCGTCAGCTCGACGTGCACGCCCCCGCTTCCTGCCAGCGAAATGAACCGGGAATCAACAGGATCCGGATGCGGCAGGGCTTCTCCCGCCATCACCAACCGGCAGCGGCGGACCAGATCGCCGATCAGCGACGCCTTCCAGTCACCCCACACCCCGGGGCCGGTGGCCAACGAGTCGGCCTCGGCCAGCACATGCAGCAGTTCGAGGACGACCAGATCACCGTCGAGTGCCTCCGCGACGGCGGCGATGGTCAAAGGGTCCTGCAGATCCCGCCGGGTCGCGGTGTGCGGCAACAGCAGGTGGTGCCGGACGACCTTGGCGAGGATGGTGATGTCGGACGGCCAAAGCCCGAGCCTGCTGCCGATCTGGTGGGCGAGTTCGGCGCCGATGACGCTGTGATCCCCGCCGCGTCCCTTGCCGATGTCGTGCACGAGGGCACCGAGAACCAGGAGGTCGGGACGCGACACTCGGGTTGTGAAAGCGCTTGCCCGCGATACGGTTTCGACGAGATGCCGGTCCACCGTCCAGATGTGGACGACGTCGCGTGGGGGCAGGTCGCGGACCGCGCCCCACTCGGGGAACAGCCTGCCCCACAGCCCGGTGCGGTCGAGCGCCTCGATGGTCCCGACGGCCGATGGACCCGCGGCGAGCATCACGAGGAGATCCTTGAGTGCCTGCCGCGGCCAGGGTGTACGCAACTCCGGAGCGGCTTCGACCAACCGGCTCAGGGTCGACGCGGCCATCGGCAGGCCGGTGGTGGCGGATGCGGCAGCCACCCGCAGGATCAGGCCAGGATCGCGCTCCGGGCGTGCGTCGCGGGCCAGGATCACCTCGCCTGCGAACTCGATGACTCCTTCGTCGAGCGGACGGCGAACCGGCCTGCGCAGCGCGGACAAGCCGCGGCGAGGCAACGCGTTTGCCGCAGTGCGGATGCCTGCGTCGACGTAGTAGCTGACGGTGCGTGCCGCGTCGGACAACATGCGGGCCAGATCGAACCGGTCGCCGATGCGCAGCGCGGCGCCGATCTCGTCGGCATGCTGAGCCAGCAGCAGCTCACGGCCGCGGCCTGCCACCCGGTGCAGCTCGGTTCGGACGTCGAGCAGCGAAAGGTGGGCTTCGCCAAGGGTTTCGGTGGGTGAGGCCAGCGACCGACTGGGATACACGTCGGCAAGCTGGGCGATGGCCAGCGCATTGAGAAGTTGCACATCGCGCAGGCCACCCCTGCCGCCCTTGAGGTCCGGCTCGGCGCGGTGGGCGATCTGTCCGCTGCGCTGCCAGCGGGCTCTGGCGTGCTCGACAAGCTCGTCGAATCTCGACGCGATTCCGGTACGCCACTGCCTGCGCGCCCCGGCGATGAGCAACGACGACAGATCGCCGTCCCCGGCGATGTGGCGCGCCTCGAGCATCGCCAGCCCAGCCGACATGTCTTCGCCTGCGACGCGGAGCGCCTCCGGAACCGTGCGGACACTGTGGTCGAGGCGAATATTGGCGTCCCACAACGGATACCACAACAACTCGGCCACCTCGCCGACGACGTCCGGTGGCATGTTGTCGTGCAACAACATCAGGTCCAGGTCGGAGTACGGCAGCAGCTCGCCCCGCCCCAGACCTCCGGTCGCGACGATCGCGAAGCCGCTCGTCGGCGTGATCCCGATCTCGGTTGCCTTCGTGGTGAGCCAGAAGTCGTAGAGGTCGAGCAGTGCGTCCCGCAGCGTAGCGGAATCGAGCTGACGGGCACTGCCGGAGAGCAACTGTTCTGCCGCCGCAACGAGATCCGTTGCCGGGCGCAAAGAACCCGCCGCCGGACGCTCCCAACGGGGAGCGCCGGCGGCGGGCTGTCGTTTCTGCTCTTTCATGAGTTGTCCTCCCGGCACTTGACGATCAGCACTCACACGGCGCAACTGCCGGGAGACGACGACTTCTCATTCCACGATACGGATCAAAGGGCATCCGCCCCACGCTCGCCGGTGCGCACCCGGACCACGGTTTCGACCGGACTGACCCAGACCTTGCCGTCACCGATCTTGCCTGTGCGAGCGGCCTGGACGATGACATCCACCACCTTGTCGACGGCGGCGTCGTCGACGACGACCTCCACTCGCACCTTCGGGACGAAGTCCACGGAGTACTCCGCACCGCGGTAGACCTCGGTGTGGCCCTTCTGCCGCCCGTAACCCTGAACCTCGCTGACGGTCATGCCGAGGATGCCGGTCTGCTCAAGACCGGTCTTGACATCTTCCAGCGTGAACGGCTTGACGATCGCGGTTATCAGCTTCATGTAGTTGATCCCTTCCGATGAAAGTGTCGCCGATCAGGCGAGCTCGTAAGCCGTTTCGGCGTGTTCGGTTTCATCGATACCGGTGTCCTCATCTTCCTGAGACACCCGCCAACCCAGAGGCTTGACGATGAACGCGATGATGACGGTCATGATGGCAGTGAATACGACAGCCACCACTGCGATGACTGCCTGGACGACCAACTGCTGGAAGCCACCGCCGTAGAAGAGGCCGGTTTCGGCTCCCGAGAAGGCCGATGCCGATGGTGCCCCACAGGCCGGCAACGAGGTGCACGCCGACCACGTCGAGCGAATCGTCGTAGCCGAACTTGTACTTCAGCCCGATCGCGAGTGCCGACAGAATGCCCGCGACCGCACCGAGGATCAGTGAGCCGATGGCACTGAGCGAACCACAGGCGGGCGTGATCGCGACCAGACCGGCGACGATGCCCGAGGCGGCACCGACGCTGGTGGCATGGCCGTCGCGGATGCGTTCCACCAACAACCAGGCCAGCATCGCTGCCGCGGTGGCAGCGGTGGTGTTGACCCAGACCGCTCCGGCGAGCATGTCGGCGGCACCCTCGGAGCCCACGTTGAAGCCGAACCACCCGAACCACAGGATCGCGGCACCGAGCAGAACGAACGGGACGTTGTGGGGACGGTAGGGCGTCTTGCCGAAGCCGGCCCGCTTGCCGAGGAGGATCGCCAGCACGAGTGCGGCCATACCGGCGTTGATGTGAACCACTGTGCCACCGGCGAAGTCGATCGGCGAGACATTGGCGGCACCTTCTTCATCGACCCCGAACAGCTTGGCCGCGATGCCGTCCTCGGATCCCGAGAGCAGACCGCCACCCCAAACCATGTGGGACAGAGGGAAGTACACCAGGGTGACCCAGATGCCGCCGAACACCAACCAGGTACCGAACTTCATCCGCTCGGCGACAGCACCACTGATCAGCGCGACGGTGATCACCGCGAAGGTGAGCTGGAAGCCCACCCAGACGATGGCGGGCACTGTTCCGAAGCCGCCGGACACGAAGGTGTCGACTCCGTCGAGTTCGCGGACTTCCGTCAGCTGGCTCAGCCCGAGCAGCGAGATCGGATTGTCGAAGACACCGAAGAAGTCGCTTTCGCCGGTATGCGCCGAGGCGAACGACATCGAGTAACCCCACAGCACGTAGATGACGCTGACGACTCCGATAGAGCCGAACGACATCATCATCATGTTGAGGACGGACTTCTGACGGGAGAGACCGCCGTAGAAGAACGCCAGGCCTGGTGTCATGAACAACACCAGCGCGGCAGACGTGAGCACCCACGCCGTATCCCCGGCGCTCAGGCCCTCAGGCCCGAACGGCAGGAAAACTTCGTCTGGCAAGGCTAAAAGCACTTTGTGTGAACCTCCTTGGGATGACGGCCGGTCACGATCGGCCTCCCGAAGAGACTCTTTTGCAAGCGTTTCACCTGTGATTCTGTTGTGTTTCGCCTATGTGAACGGACACGCCTATCGCGTTACGCTCGTGTTTCGCCACGGCAGAGCAGCAAAAATTCACGCCCGCGCTTGGAAATTCGCGGCTCTGCGGGGTCTCAACCGAGGAGCGCGTCGACGAAAGCAGCGGGTTCGAACGGTGCGAGATCGTCGGGTCCCTCCCCGAGGCCGACAAGCTTGACCGGCACCCCGAGTTCCTGCTGCACGCGGAAGACGATGCCGCCCTTGGCCGTCCCATCCAGTTTGGTCAGCACGACACCGGTGATGTCAACGACTTCGGCGAACACCCGGGCCTGCGGCAGGCTGTTCTGGCCGATGGTCGCGTCGAGCACGAGCAGCACTTCATCGACGGCGGCGCGCTTGGCCACGACGCGCTTGACCTTACCCAATTCGTCCATCAGTCCTGTCTTGGTGTGCAGGCGGCCCGCAGTGTCGATGACGACGACGTCGGCGCCCGCGGCGATACCGGTGTCGACGGCATCGAAGGCCACCGAGGCGGGGTCCGCTCCCTCAGGGCCGCGCACCACCTGGGCGCCGACCCGGGAACCCCACGACTCGAGTTGATCGGCGGCGGCGGCGCGAAACGTGTCCGCCGCGCCGAGGACGACGCGGCGACCGTCGGCGACGAGCACCCGCGCGAGCTTGCCGACGGTCGTCGTCTTACCCGTACCGTTGACGCCCACCACCAGCAGCACCGACGGTTTGTCGGCGTGCGGCAAAGCTCTGATCGAGCGATCGAGGTCGGGTCGCAGTTCCGAGATCAACACTTCCCGCAACACCGCCCTGGCGTCGGCCTCCGTACGGACACGGCTGCTGGCCATCTGCGACCGCAACGACGCGACCACCGACTGGGTGACCACGGGGCCGAGGTCGGCGATCAGCAGAGTGTCCTCGACCTCTTCCCACGAATCCTCGTCCAGGTCGCCACCGCCGAGCAGGCCCAGCATGCTTCGGCCGAGCGTGTTCTGGGACTTCGCGAGACGACCGCGCAGGCGGTCCAGGCGTCCTTCGGTGGGCTCGATCGAGTCGATGTCCGGGACCACCGGTTCGGAAACCTTTGTGACCGGCTCAGGGGTTACTACAGGCGGTTCGGGTGCCTCAACAGGTGGCTCGGGAGTGACCACCGGCGGCTCAGGGGTGACCACCGGCGGCTCAGGCAACGCGACATCGGCGATGGGGCGCTTCGGCGCGTCCCGCGGAATGGTGGCATCATCGCCCACAGCAGGCAGGCCGCTGGTGTCCAGCCGCTCCGTGCGTTCCGGCGCCTTGGGTGGGTCCACGACTGGCGTCGTCGCCTGCGTGAAGGAGATGCCTGACGTGGCGGTATAGCCGCCCGAGCGATCGACGGGAGTGGCAGTGTCCGGAGCCGACAGCCTGATCCGGCGACGGCGATACCGCACGAGGCCGACCACGAGCGCGACTACCAACAGAACGGCGATGACCGCGATCGCGATCCAAAGACCTTCAGACACCGTGCCATTGTCTCAGGGGTGGTGATCGGTGAAGCGTGACCCCGTGTCTGCCCTTCAGCACCGCAAGCGGCGTCACATCGACGTCTGCCTCACCGAGGCGGTCGACTATCAGACCGTGACCACCGGTTTTGAGCGCTACCAGCTGCCCTACAACGCACTCACCCAGACCGATCTCGACACCGTCGACCTGGGCACGGAGTTCCTGGGATCCCGGCTGCGAGCACCGGTGCTGATCGGCTCGATGACCGGCGGAGCGGAGCTGTCCGGCATCATCAACCGCAATCTGGCCGCGGCGGCACAGCAGCTGGGCATCGGCATGATGCTGGGCTCCCAGCGGGTGATGATCGACGACCCGGCAGCCGCCGCCAGTTTCGACGTTCGCACGCTCGCCCCGGACATCCTGCTGCTCGGTAACATCGGGCTGGCGCAGCTGCAGACGTCGATGGTGCCCGAGCTGGCGGCGGCGCTGGACAGAGTCGGCGCCAACGGCCTTGCGGTGCACGCCAATCCGCTGCAGGAAGCCATGCAACACAACGGCGACACCGATTTCTCGGGCTCGATGGAACGACTCCGCGACGTGGCGGGGTCGATCGGATACCCGGTCATGCTCAAGGAGGTAGGCCACGGCATCGGCGGCGCCGCGGCCGCCGAACTCGTCGACTGCCCGATCGCCGCGATCGATGTCGCCGGCGCGGGCGGTACCTCGTGGGCACGTATCGAGCAGTTCGTCCGCTATGGCGAGGTGCGCTACCCGGCGCTCGCGGAGTGGGGCATCCCGACCGCCCGCGCTCTCACCGAGGTGCGGCAACGACTTCCCGAGGTCCCTCTCGTCGCCTCCGGCGGCATCCGCACCGGAATGGATGCCGCCAAGGCGCTCGCGATGGGTGCCGAGATGGTTGCCATCGCGCGACCACTTCTCGCTCCGGCGGTCGAATCGGTTGCTGCCGTGGTGGATTGGTTGCAACGGTTCATCGACGAGCTATTGGTGTGCCTGCACGGCTGCGGTGCGGCGAACCTGGCGGCGCTGCGCGATCGCGGCGTCACCGAGCTCAGCTGAGCACCGCCCTCAGGACGTACTGGCGACCAGCTCCTGACCCCGCATCCGCTGCGAGATCACGGTGGTGATCCCGTCACCGCGCATCGTGACGCCGTACAGGGCGTCGGCGATCTCCATCGTCGGCTTCTGGTGTGTGATGACGATGAGCTGCGAAACCTCGCGCAGCTGCTCGAACAGGCTGATCAGGCGGCGCAGGTTGACGTCGTCGAGTGCCGCCTCGACCTCGTCCATCACGTAGAACGGCGAGGGCCGCGCCCGGAAGATCGCCACCAGCATCGCCACCGCCGTCAGCGACTTCTCGCCACCGGACAGCAGCGACAGCCTCTTGATCTTCTTGCCCGGCGGCCGAGCCTCGACCTCGATGCCCGTCGTCAGCATGTCGTCGGGATCGGTCAGCAGGAGCCTGCCCTCACCGCCGGGGAACAGCGTCGCGAACACCTGCGTGAACTCGCGTTCGACGTCCTTATACGCCTCGGTGAACACCTGCAGGATCCGGGAGTCGACGTCGGCGATGACGTCGAGGAGATCCTTGCGAGCCGCCTTGACATCCTCGAGCTGGGTGGACAGGAAGTTGTATCGCTCCTCCAACGCGGCGAACTCTTCCAGCGCAAGGGGATTCACCCGCCCCAGTTCGTTGAGCTCGCGCTCGGCGCGTTTGGCCCGCCGCTCCTGTGTCGGCCGATCGAACGGCATCGGCGCGGGCACGGTCACCTGCTCGCCGCGCTCGCGGGCCTGCTCGTACTCGGCCATCTCCAGCTCCGACGGCGGCAGCCCGACGTCGGGGCCGTACTCGCCGACGAGATCGGCGACGGCCATGCCGAACTGCTCGAGCACTTGCTGCTCGAGCTGTTCGATACGAAGGGCCGCTTGGGCTTTGGCCACCTCGTCGCGATGCAGTGAATCGGTGAGCGCGGCGATCCTGGTGGAGAGCTCGCTGACCTCTTCGCGCGTCTTGGCCAATGCGCCGGCACGGACCTGGCGCTCCGCGGCCACCTCGTCGCGCACCCGCGACGCCACGGTGACCGCTTGGCTCAATCGTGCAGCGACCATCCGGCCGGACTCTGCGACCGCGGCTGCGACCGCGGCGGTTTGCACCCGCACTTCGCGCGCCCGCAGCGCCCTCGCCCGCGCCTCACGTTCGGTGACCGCGGCGCGACGTAGGGAATCTGCCCGTCCGCGAACGGCATTGGCCCTTTCCTCGGAAGTGCGCACTGCCAGCCGGGCTTCCACCTCGGCGGAGCGGGCGGCTTCGACGGCGGCCGTCGACTCCGCTCGATCGACGGGTTCCGCGTCGAACATCGGCTCGTGCTGGGCGTTGTGCAGCCGCAGCTCCAGCTCCGCGAGCTCTTCGACCGTGCGGTTGCGCCCAGCCTCCAGCTCGTCGCGTTGCCTGATCAGACGCTGCCACTCGTCGTCGGCAGCACGGGCGTCCTGACCGAGCCGACCCAGCTGCTCGTAGATCGCCGCGATCGCGGAGTCGGATTCGTTGAGCGCGGCCAACGCCTGTTCGGCAGCATCCTGCCTGGCCGCCTGTTCGTCCAGCGCACCGGACAGCGCCGCGATGAGTTCCCCGGTCTGCCGCTCAGCGGCGACCAGTTCGTCGCGCGCCTTGTCCACCGCGGAGGCGATCTCCAGCGTGCTGGGTCTGCGATCGGATCCGCCGCTCACCCACCCTGCGCCCACCAGATCACCGTCGGCGGTGACCGCACGCAATTGCGGCTGGGCGGCAACGAGTTCCAGAGCCGTGGTGAGATCGGCCACCACCGCGACGCCCGCGAGCATCGCCGAGACCGCGCCTTGGACCCGGGGCGCGGGCTCAACCAGGTCTGCCGCCCACGCAGCGCCTGCGGGCAATCGGCCGGTCACCGGCACCTGGGACGGCCAGTCTCCCAGCACGATCGCGGCGCGGCCACCGTCGGACTCCTTCAGCGCGGCCATCGCGGTGCGGGCGGCTCCGAAGTTCTCGGCGGCGAGCGCATCGGCGGCCGCTCCCAGCACCGCGGCCACCGCCGCCTCATGGCCGGCACGCACCTTGACCAGATTGGCAATCGATCCGAACAGCCCTGCACCATTGTGGTTTTCCTGAAGCCAGGCGGCGCCGTCCTTGCGGTCGAGGCCGACCGACAGCGCGTCGATACGGGCTTGCAGCGACGCGACCTGACGTTCGGCAGCCCGCTCGGCGGCCTGCAGTTCAGCCACCCGTTCGTCGGCCAACCGCAACGCGCTGACCGTGCGGTCATGCTGTTCGTCGAGACCGACCTCGCCGGCATCGAGCTCGCCGACTCGGCTCTGCACCGTCTCGAACTCGGCCTGTGTCTGTTGGGCGCGCGCCGCGGCCTCGTCGATACTCGCCGTCAATCGCGCGACCGTCTCGTCCACGGACTCCACGCGGGTGCGCATGGTGTCCACCTGTCCTGAGAGGCGGGCCAGGCCCTCGCGGCGGTCGGCCTCGGCGCGAGCTGCGGCCATGTGGGCCCGCTCGGCCTCGGCGGCGACGCGCTCACGCTCGGAGAGTTCGGCACGCGCGGATTCCAGTCGGGCCTGAGATTCGGCCAGTTCCTCCAGCAGTTGCCGCTCCTGCTCGGCGACCGCGGCGGCCCGGACCTCCAGCTCCTCGGGGTCAGGTCCGGCCGAGAAGTCGGGTTCGGCGTCGAGGTGCTGAGCGCGCTCGCTGGCGATGCGCACCGTGGCGCTGACCCGTTCTGCCAGCGCCGAGAGGCGGAACCAGCGCTGCTGCGCGGCATCGGCACGCTCGTTGAGGTCCTCGACGGCGCTTTCGTGCGCGTCGAGTTCGGCCGTGCGGGTCTCCAGCCTGTCGGCGAGCTCGTCATGCTCTCGGCGCAGCGTCGTCTCGGCCTGATTCGTGTCGTCGAACTCCGCCTTGCGGGTGACCAGGTCGTCGGCGGCGAGGCGCAGTCGCGCGTCGCGCAGGTCGGCCTGGATGGTCTGGGCGCGGCGGGCCATCTCCGCCTGCCTGCCCAGCGGCTTGAGTTGACGGCGCAGCTCGGTCGTCAGGTCGGTCAGCCGCGCCAGGTTGGCCGACATCGAGTCGAGCTTGCGGACGGCCTTTTCCTTGCGCTTGCGGTGCTTGAGGACGCCGGCGGCCTCCTCGATGAATGCGCGCCGGTCCTCGGGCCGTGATTCCAGGATCTCCGAGAGCTTGCCCTGGCCCACGATGACGTGCATCTCGCGGCCGATGCCGGAGTCGCTGAGCAATTCCTGCACATCCATCAAACGGCAACTGCTGCCGTTGATTTCGTACTCGCCCGCACCGTCGCGGAACATCCGGCGGGTGATGGACACCTCGGAGTACTCGATGGGCAGCGCGTTGTCGGAGTTGTCGATCGTCAGCGTCACCTCGGCGCGGCCGAGCGGTGCCCGCGACGACGTTCCGGCGAAGATGACGTCCTCCATCTTCCCGCCGCGCAGCGTCTTGGCGCCCTGCTCCCCCATGACCCAGGTGAGTGCGTCGACGACATTGGACTTGCCGGAACCATTGGGCCCGACGACGCACGTGATGCCCGGTTCGAAGCGCAGAGTCGTCGGCGAGGCGAAGGACTTGAAGCCCTTCAGCGTCAGACTCTTCAAGTGCATGGGGTGAAACCCTACCGCCGAGAACGTCAGCGCTCGGTGAAGCCGGTGATCGCGTCGGCGGGTTCGGACCAGTCGAAGATCACCTTGTCGACCTGACCCGGGGTATCTCCGCCTTTGAGCCGGTCGAGGAGGCGTTCGCACGCGTCGCGCGATCCCTGCGCGACGACCTGGACGCGGCCGTCGGGCTTGTTGGCCGCGAACCCCGTCAGACCCAGTTCCAGCGCCCGTGACCGCGTCCACCAGCGGAAACCCACGCCTTGCACCTGCCCGTGCACCCACGCGGTCAGCCGGACGTCATTTTCCCCCAACATCTTTCACCTCAAATGTCACTTCAGTCCCAGATTTTAACGTCCGCCCCACCGTGCACACCTGATCGATCGCCCGCGCGACGACGATCAGCAGTCGCTCCTTCTCGTCGTCGCTCAGCCCGGACAGATCGACCTCGAGGACTTCTGCAAGCAGCGGGTAGCGCTCCTGCTCGCGATCCGCCGGACCGGACACGTTGATCGCGGCCTGGTAGTCGTCACCGAGGCGCCTGCGCAGCGGTTGGTCGCTGCTCATCCCGCTGCAGGCGGCCAGCGCGATCTTCATCAGCTCGCCCGGCGTGAAGACGCCATCGACGTCCTCAGAGCCCACCAGCACCTCGGCGCCGCGCGTGCTGCGCCCCGTATAGCGACGCACTCCGGTGCGCTCCACCCATAGTTCGGTCACGCCCTATTTGTACAACCTCCGCCGAACTGAGATTCCCGGTCGTGATTTCAGCGCGGTCCACAGCCGGGAATCTCAGTTCGGCGAAGTAGAGGCGCGCGGACGGGGCTGGCAGCGTGGGCAGTAGAACGACGAGCGGTTCATGAACTTGTCCCGTCGGATGATCGCGCCGCAGCGCCTGCACGGCTCGCCCTCCCGGCCGTAGGCGTCCAGCGACCGGTCGAAGTAGCCGGACTCGCCGTTGACGTTGACATACAGCGAATCGAACGACGTACCACCCTGACCCAGCGCGTCGCTCATCACATCGGCCGCAGCGTCGAGGAGCTCGGCGAGCTTGACCCGCGATACCCCTGATGCCAGCCGGGCGCCGTTGATCTTCGCGCGCCACAACGACTCGTCGGCGTAGATGTTGCCGATTCCCGAGACCACGGTCTGGTCCAGAAGTTGACGCTTGATCTCGGAGTGTTTGTGCCGCAACACTTTGACGACAGCATCACGGTCGAACAGCGGGTCGAGCGGATCGCGGGCGATGTGCGCGACGGGCAGTGGCACGTCGGTGCCGTCGACGGTGACCAGATCCGCGAGCATCCAGCCTCCGAACGTGCGCTGGTCGACGAAGCTGAGCGTGGTGCCGTCGTCGAGCAGTGCGGCGATACGGAGATGATTCGTGTTGGGCACGTCACCCAGCAGCATCTGCCCGCTCATGCCGAGATGCACCACCAGCGAGGCCCCGTCCCCCAGCGTGAGCCACAGGTACTTGCCCCGTCGGCCGGTTCCGGTGATCGTCGTGTCCAGCAGTCGGGCGGTCAGGTCGGCGGGCCCGGCCTCGTGGCGGCGTACGGCGCGGGGATGGTGCACCCGGACCGCGGTGACGGTTCGACCGGTGACGTATTCGGCCAGCCCCCGGCGGACCACCTCGACCTCGGGAAGTTCAGGCATCCCGATCAGTCACCGGTGAGGGCGTGCCACGCCGCCGCGGCGGCCTTGAGTTCGGCCTCTTTCTTGGTTCTGCCGACTCCCCTGCCGTACTTGCTTTCACCGACCACCACCAGGGCGGTGAACTCCTTGTCGTGGTCGGGTCCGGTAGATGTCACGAGGTAGGCAGGCACTCCGAGCCCGCGGGACGCGGTCAACTCCTGAAGGCTGCTCTTCCAGTCCAGGCCCGCGCCCAGCGTCGGCGCCGTGTCGAGAAGACAGTTGAACAGCCGGAGGATGACCTCGCGGGCCGCGGCCGCTCCGTGCTCCAGATAGATTGCCCCCAAAAGGGATTCGACACCGTCGGCCAGGATGCTCGACTTGTCGGCGCCGCCGGAGTTCTCCTCACCCTTACCGAGCAGCAGGTAGGCGCCCAGACCGTGCACCGTCAGGTTGCGGCCGACGTCGGCCAGCGCCTGCGTATTCACGATGCTGGCGCGCAGTTTGGCAAGATCACCCTCCGAACGGTCCGGGTGTCGGTGGTAGAGCTCTTCGGTGATCGTCAGCCCGAGCACCGAATCGCCGAGGAACTCCAGGCGCTCGTTGGTGGGCACGCCACCGTTCTCGTAGGAATAGCTGCGGTGCGTGAGGGACATGGTGAGCAGCTCGGGGGACAGGTCGATGCCGAGCGCTTCGAGCAGGAGCGCGCGGTCAACCGTCACGAGTCGTCTCCAGCACCCTGCTCGCGAGGCTCGGAAGCCCGCTCACGCAACGTCGCGAGCTTGGCCCACCGCGGGTCGATCTGCTCGTGGTGATGCTCGGGTCCGGCGCCGTCGAGCGCGACCCCGCACTCGGGGCACAGCCCCGCGCAGTCCGGGCGGCATACCGGCGAGAAGGGCAGCGCGAGTCCGACGGCATCGATGATCGGCTGCTCGAGGTCGACGGTCTCGCCGCTTCGATCGTGCTCGACGCGGGGTATCTCGTCGGCTTCGGTGGTCTCCTCGGTGGTGCTGTCCGGGTAGGCGTACAACTCGGTGAGGTCGATCTCGACCTCACCGGTGATCGGCTGCAGACACCGTGAGCATTCGCCCGATGTCGGGGCCGACGCCGTTCCGGTGACCAGCACACCCTCGGACACCGACTCCAGGCGCAGGTTCAACGACACCGGTGCGCCCTCTTCGACGGCAACCAATTCCACACCGATGCGCAGAGGGCTCGGCACTGTCGTCTCGACGGTCGTCATCGAACCCGGCCGACGGCCGAGCCGTGAGATGTCGATCACCAGCGGCGAGCGTGGACCTCGGCGCGCCGCCGTCTTTGCATGCGTCGCCATGCACGTATCGTACGGTCAGCGCCCAGAGGGTCAGCGAGCCGCGTAGTCGTGCGTGCCTGCGGCGGTACGCAGCTGGTGGCGGCCACGGCCGACGGACCGGATGGTGCCGTTGAGGAAGTCCTCGAATTCGGCCAGTTTGCTGTCGACGTAGATATCACATTCCCCGCGCAACCGGTCGGCCTCCGCGTGGGCGGAGTCGATCATCCGGGTCGCTTCGGCGGTGGCCGTCGCGACCACCTCGGTCTGCGAGACGAGTCGCTGCTGCTCCTTGATCCCTTCCTGAACAGCCTTCTCGTACGCCAGGTTGCCGCTTTCGAGGAGCCGGTCCGCCTCGGACTTGGCCCGCCCTGTGCTGGCCTCGTATTCCCGTTTGGCCGTCGCCGCGATGCGGACCGCTTCGTCACGGGCCTCGCCCACCATGCGTTCGCTGTGCTGACGCGCCTCGGCGACCATGCGGTCGGCCTGGGCCTTGGCGTCGGCGAGCAGTCGGTCCGCCTCCGCCCTGGCGTGATTGACCATCGAATCGGCCTCCGCATTGGCCGTTGACACGGTCGACTCGGAGTGATCCTTGGCTTCACGCAGGAGCGTGTCGCGCGCATCCAAAACGTCTTGCGCGTCGTCGAGATCCCCGGGATCGCGTCCTTGATGTCATCGATCAACTCCAGGACATCACCTCGGGGCACCACGCAGCCGGCCGTCATCGGCACACCGCGGGCCTCTTCGACGATCGCACCCAATTCATCGAGAGCTTCAAAAACTCGGTACACGGCGACACCCTCCAGGCGTAGTTGACAGTGACCAGTGTGCCTGGTGTTACGCCTGTGACTCAGCTACCGGCCCGGTGTGTCGTTGTGAATTGCTTGTGCCCAGCATTATGTCAATCCCCCGAGCGCGCCGCCCGGGTCTGGGGCCGGTGTCAGCCGCGCTCGGCCAGCTTGGCCTTCAGGCGCGCATTGACCGGCGCCGGCAGCAGCTCCGAGACGTCACCGCCGAACAGCGCCACCTCCTTGGCAAGCGACGACGACACGAACGAGTACCGCGGCGAGGTGGCCACGAAGAACGTGTCCACGCCCGCGATGTGTTTGTTCATCTGAGCCATCTGCAGCTCGTACTCGAAGTCGGTTCCGGTGCGCAGCCCCTTGACGATCGCGGTGAGCCCGCGCGTCTTGACGAAGTCGACGATGAGCCCCTGCCCCGACTCGACGCGGAGGTTGGGCAGATGGGTGGTCGACTCCTCGATCAGGGCTATCCGTTCGTCCAGGGAGAACATCCCGGTCTTGTTCGGGTTGACCATCACCGCGATCACCACTTCGTCGAACTGTGCCGCCGCCCGCTCGAAGACGTCGATGTGACCCAGAGTCACCGGATCGAAGGATCCCGGGCATACCGCTCCGCTCATGACGTGTGACCGTAGCAGGCGCCTCTCGGGGTCTAGGGCGACCGCCGGTGACGCACGAACGCACCGATGGGCGCGGACGCGACAGTGGTGAAAGGCACTTCGATCGGGAAATCGTCTGCGGTGGAAACGATCTCGACCCGCCGGACGATGGTTGCCAGCGCCAGGGTGGCCTCGAGTTCGAAGACCGACACCCATCGTCAAGCCGAACTGGTTCGGCTACTGCTTTCGATCACTCGCTGAGCGAGGCCATCTCCAGACTGGTGTCCCCGTAACGGCGCGACTTCCACGCCGACCAGCCCTCGGGCCAGACGAGACCGGCCGCGGACGTCGGGCGTTCCACCACCACCACCGTTCCCGGTGCGGTCCACCCTGCGGAGCCGAGCGTGGTGATCACCTCGGCCACCTGCGCGTCGTCTACCTCATACGGCGGGTCGGCCAGCACCAGGTCCACGGGTCGGGTCGCCCCGCCGGCGAGCACCGAGACGACGGTTCCGCGACGCACCGCGGCACCACGCACTCCCAACGCCGCGATGTTCTGCTCGATCACCGACACCGCCCGCGCATCGGACTCCACGAAGAGGGCCGACGCGGCCCCTCTCGACAGCGCCTCCAGACCCAACGCCCCCGAACCGGCATAGAGGTCGAGAACCCTGATGCCCGCGAAGTCGATCCGCGCCGTCAACACGTTGAACAAGGCCTCGCGAACCCGGTCGGTCGTCGGCCGGGTACCTCGTCCAGATTTCTGTTGCGGCACCACAATTCGGCGTCCACCCAGAGCGCCGGCGACGATCCGGGTCAGGATGATTCCCCGGTCGTCCCCTGCGCTTCGCGCGTGGGCCCATCGCTCTCCCCCGCAAGCTGGTGGTGTCCCGAACCCGCCGAACCGATCACCACCAGCAGGTCTCCACCTTCGACCTGCGCGGTGGCTGACACAGCGACGCGGGCGACGGCGCCTGCCTTGGGCGCGGTGATCGCGGCCTCCATCTTCATCGCCTCGATCGTCGCGATGGTCTGGCCCGCCTGCACCGAATCACCTTCGACGACACTGACGGTGACGACGCCGGCGAAGGGGGCGGCGACGTGGTCGGCGTTGGTGCGGTCGGCCTTCTCGGCGGCGGGCACGTCGCTGGCGACGCTGCGGTCGCGCACCACGACGGGTCTCAGCTGGCCGTTGATGATGCACATCACGGTCCGCATGCCGCGCTCGTCGGCGTCGGAGATCGCCTCGAGGCCGATCAGCAATTGCACGCCCCGCTCCAGGGTGACCCGGTGCTCGTCGCCATGTCGCAGACCGTAGAAGAACTGGTTGGCCGACAAGCTCGAGGTGTCGCCGTACACCTCGCGGTGCGCCTCGTATTCCTTTGTCGGACCGGGGAAGAGGAGCCTGTTCAGCGTCGCCTGCCGCGCGGTGCCTGCTTCGGCCAACGCCTTGGTGTCCTCGGCGCTCAGGTCGGCTTGCGGCTTCGCGGGCGCGCGCCCGGCCAACGCCTTCGAGCGGAACGGTTCCGGCCAGCCGCCGGGCGGGTCGCCGAGCTCCCCGCGCAGGAACCCGATCACCGAGTCCGGGATGTCGAAACGTGCCGGATCATCGGCAAATTCGTCGGCCGAAACCCCGGCGCCGACCAGGGCCAGCGCCAGGTCGCCGACGACCTTGCTGGACGGGGTGACCTTGACCAGCCTGCCCAGGATCCGGTCGGCCGCCGCATAGCTGGCCTCGATCTCCTCGAACTGGTCCCCGAGTCCGAGCGCGATGGCCTGCTGGCGCAGATTCGACAACTGACCGCCGGGGATCTCGTGGTGATACACCCGACCGGTTGGGCTGGGAAGCCCAGACTCGAAGGGCGCATACACCTTTCGCAGCGCTTCCCAGTACGGCTCCAGGTCACACACCGCCGCCAACGACAATCCGGTGTCGAACTCGGTATGCGCGGTGGCCGCGACGATCGAGCTCAGCGCAGGCTGACTCGTGGTACCCGCCAGCGGGGCCGACGCGCCGTCCACCGCACTGGCGCCCGCCTGCCACGCCGCGAGATAGGTGGCCAACTGACCGCCAGGAGTGTCATGGGTGTGCACGTGCACCGGCAGGTCGAAGCGACTGCGCAGCGCTTTGACCAGCATGGCCGCCGCCTGCGGCCGCAACAACCCGGCCATGTCCTTGATCGCCAGCACATGCGCGCCCGCGTCGACGATGTCTTCGGCCAGTTTGAGGTAGTAGTCCAGCGTGTAGAGGTTCTCGCCGGGATCGGAGAGGTCACCGGTGTAGGACATCGCGACTTCCGCGACAGCAGTCCCGGTTTCGCGCACCGCGTCGATCGCCGGGCGCATCGAGTCGACGTTGTTCAGCGCGTCGAAGATCCGGTAGATGTCTATCCCGGTCGCCGTCGCTTCTTTGACGAAAGCCGACGTGACGCTTTCGGGATACGGGGTGTAACCGACCGTGTTGCGGCCACGGAGCAACATCTGCAGACAGATGTTGGGTACGGCTTCCCGCAGCGCGGCCAGCCGCTCCCACGGATCCTCCTTGAGGAACCGCAACGCCACGTCATACGTTGCGCCACCCCAGCATTCGATGGACAGCAGCTGCGGCGTCATCCGGGCGATGTAGGGCGCGACAATCATCAGGCTCGACGTGCGGATCCGGGTAGCCAACAACGACTGGTGCGCATCGCGGAACGTCGTGTCGGTCACGCCGACCGATTTGGATTCGCGCATCCAGCGCGCGAACGCCTCGGGGCCCACCTCGGAGAGCAGGTGCTTGCTGCCTCGCGGCGGCATCGTGTTGAGGTCGATCTGGGGCAACTTGTCCTGCGGATAGACCGTCGAGGGGCGCGGGCCGTGCGGCTGGTTCACCGTGACGTCGGCGAGGTAGTTGAGGATCTTGGTGCCGCGGTCCGCTGGGGAGCGCGCCGTCAGCAGGTAGGGCCGGTCGTCGATGAACGACGTGTTGACTCGGCCTGCCCGGAAATCCGGGTCGTCGATCACGGCTTGCAGGAACGGGATGTTCGTCGACACCCCGCGCACACGGAACTCGGCGAGCGCCCGATAAGCGCGCGCGACCGCGGCCGGGAAGTCGCGTCCCCGGCAGGTGAGCTTCACCAGCATCGAGTCGAAGTGCGCGCCGATCTCGCCGCCAAGCACCGCGCCGCCGTCCAGGCGGATACCCGCGCCGCCCGGTGAGCGGTACGCGGTGATCCGCCCGGTGTCGGGCCGGAAACCGTTGGCGGGGTCTTCGGTGGTGATTCGGCACTGCATAGCCGCCCCGCGGATGACCAGAGCATCCTGGCTCAGCCCGAGGTCGGCCAGCGTCTCCCCCGCCGCAATGCGCATCTGGCTCGCCACCAGGTCGACGTCGGTGATCTCCTCGGTGACCGTGTGTTCGACCTGGATACGCGGGTTGCATTCGATGAAGACGTGATGACCGCGCTCGTCGAGCAGGAATTCCACCGTGCCGGCACACGTGTAGTCGATCTCGCGCGCGAAAGCCACTGCGTCGGCACAGATCTTCTGCCGCAGCTCTTCTGGCAGGTTCGGTGCGGGTGCGAGTTCGACGACCTTCTGGTGTCGCCGCTGCACACTGCAGTCACGCTCGAACAGGTGCATCACATTGCCGTCGTTGTCGGCCAGGATCTGCACCTCGATGTGGCGGGGGTTGATCACCGCCTGCTCCAGATACACGGTCGGATCGCCGAATGCCGACTCGGCCTCCCGGCTGGCGGCTTCGATCGCCTCTGCCAGCGCCGGCCGTTCGGCCACCCGACGCATACCGCGTCCGCCGCCACCGGAGACGGCCTTGACGAACAACGGAAACTCCATCGATTCGGCCACGGCGACCAACTCGTCGACCGACGCCGACGGCTCCGAGGACGCCAGCACCGGCAGGCCGGCGGCGCGCGCTGCGGCGATCGCACGGGCCTTGTTGCCGGTCAGCTCCAGCACGCGCGCGCTGGGTCCGACGAATGTGATGCCCGCAGCAGCGCACGCGGCGGCAAGTTCCGGATTCTCGGACAGGAAGCCGTATCCGGGATAGACGGCATCCGCGCCGGCTTCCACGGCCACCCGCATGATCTCGTCGACCGAGAGGTACGCGCGGACCGGATGCCCGACCTCACCGATCTGGTAAGACTCGTCGGCCTTCAACCGGTGCAGCGAGTTGCGGTCCTCGTGGGGGTACACCGCAACCGTCGCGATGCCCATCTCGTACGCCGCGCGAAACGCGCGGATCGCGATCTCACCGCGATTGGCGACAAGGACCTTAGTTATCCGACCAGCCACGGTTCACCTTAACCTTGCAGGTCAACTCACAGCGGTCGACTGCGGGCTGTGATCAGAACAAAGTGGACCAATAGTTCCAGAAGCGCTCGAGGATCAGCAGAACGACGCCGGTGAACCACAAGGTGACCAGCGACCAGCGCCAGGTGTGGATCGTCCTGAGCACGACGTTGCCACTTCGTTGGGGCTGCACGGCGACGGAGGTCACGACCACCAGCAGCGGGATCGTGACGGCCCACACCACCATGCAGTACGGGCACAGTGCCCCGATGCGGTACAGGCTCTGGAAGATCAGCCAGTGCACGAACACCGTTCCCAGCAGTGTGCCGGTGGCCAGGCCCGCCCAGTACCACCGCGGCAGTCGCACCTTGGCCAGTGCCAGCACGCCGGTGACGAGCACCACTGTGAACGACACGATGCCGATCAGTGGATTCGGAAAGCCGAACAGGGACGCCTGCGGCGTGATCATCACCGAGCCGCAGGACAGGACCGGATTGATGCTGCACGACGGCACGTAGTCCGGGTTGATGAGCAGCTCGATCTTCTCGATCGTGAGGGTGAGTGCCGCCGCGAGTCCGACGACGCCGGCGATGAGCACCCACAGAGCGCTGCTTCGGGGGACCGCGACCGACGTCGGCTCATCAGCCGACGGATCGGCATGCTCAGCCGAGGTGGTCGCGGTGACGGTCATGACGCCGGAGCCGGCTGGGGTGCGGGAGCAGGTGGAGCGGCCTCAAGACCGGGCACGTCGCCGACGATCTCCTTGATCTTGGCGACCAGGGCGTCGGGCGTGCTGTATTTGTACTCCTCGCCGTTGATCCGCACCGTCGGGGTGGACTTGATGCCGGTTGCCGACGCGAGGCCACCGACCATGTCGACGTAGGTGCCCTTGTCGATGCACTCGGGCACCGCGCCCGCCGCACCGGACTGGCGAGCCACCTCGATGAGCCGGGCGTTATCCGGATACGCCGCGCCGGCTTCGCTGGGCTGCTGCGCGTACAGCGCGGCGTGGAACCTGCGGAACGCTTCGACCGATTCATCCGCGACGCAATACGCGGCGCCACCGGCCCGCGCCGGGTAGTTCTGGTTCTGGGGCCGGTCCAGGATGCCGACCATGTAATAGTCGGCGGCGATCGCGCCGGAGTCGATCATCTTGTTGATCGTGGGGCCGAACTGCTGCTCGAAGGCACCGCAGTGCGGGCACAGGAAGTCCTCGTACACGCTCAGGACCGCCTTGGGCTCGGCGGTCCCTTCCTTCTTGATGACGCTGGCGGCCTCGACGCGGATGCCGCGAGATTCCCCGGCGGTGGGCTTGTCGTCGGCAGACAGCACGATGTAGAGCACCAAACTGACCGCGAAGATGACGACGACAGCGGTGAGACCGATCTGGACGAACAGGTTGCGCTTACGGTCGGCTGCCTTGAGGTCGTATCGCGCGTTCTTCTTGGGTTTGGTGGCCACGGCTCACAGCGTACCGGCGCCACTCTGTGGTGTTAGCCGGTGCGGGTCAGATGAACGCTCACCGCTGACATTGAATCGGCGGTGGCGGGCCGCGCCGGCACCGCCGAGCGCCAAGCAGTTGGCGAACCCGGACACGACGAATCCGTACTCGCGGTAGTCGACCGCTCGCTGAACCAGTCCAAGTCACGCTACGGCGTGGCGCCACCCTCGACGCCGAGTAGGACGGTATTAGGAAGACCAACGTGGCGGCAATATAGTCGTCGCCAGCATTCCACTTCAGAAAAGAAGGTGACATGACGTCGGCGGCAGCGATCCCCACCGTCACACTCAACGACGACAACACCATGCCGGTCATCGGCCTCGGTGTGGGTGAGTTGTCGGAAGGCGAGACCGAGCAGTCGGTCCTGGCCGCGCTGAACGTCGGCTACCGGCTGATCGACACGGCAGCCGTGTACGGCAACGAAGCGGCCGTCGGGCAGGCGATCGCCAAGTCCGGTGTATCCCGCGATGAGTTGTTCGTCACGACCAAGCTGGCCCTTGCGGACCAGGGCTTCCAGGCCTCGCAGAACGCGCTGAAGGCAAGCCTCGAGCGGCTCGGCCTCGACTACGTGGATCTGTACCTCATCCACTGGCCCGGGCCTGATCTCGGCAAGTATGTCGACAGCTTCGGTGGCTTGATGAAAGCGAGAGAAGACGGCCTCAGCCGTTCGATCGGGGTCTGCAACTCTCACGCGCACCATCTCGACGACCTCATGAGCCTTGCGTTCTTCACCCCGGCGGTGAACCAGATCGAACTGCACCCGCTGCTGAATCAGGCCGAGTTGCGCGCCGTCAACACCGAGCACGGCATCGTCACCGAGGCCTACGGCCCCCTCGGCGTCGGCAGGCTGCTCGACAACTCCGCGGTCACCACGATCGCCGCAGCGCACGGAAAGACGCCGGCACAGGTCCTCATCCGGTGGAGTCTGCAGCTGGGCAATGTCGTCATCCCCCGTTCGTCGTCGCCCGAGCGCATCGCGTCCAACATCGACGTATTCGGCTTCGAGCTCACCGACGAGCAGGTGACGACGCTGAACGGGCTCGACGACGGCACGCGCTTCCGTCCGGATCCCGAGACCTATACCGGCCCCTGACCTTCCCTCCTGCGGCGGCGGTAAGGTTCGCCCATGCAGACGCCGAAGGCGCGCGCCCGGTGGGCACGCGGTGCCCTGGTCGGAGCGTCGTCGGCTGCGATGACCGCAGGTGCGCACGCTGCCGCAGGCGGTGGCCTTCCGCATGGCAGCGCGCCGGTGCTCGTCCTATTACTGTGCGCCACCGTCGGGGCGATGCTCGGCCCAGTGCGCCGTGGAGGGTCGCGTCACTCGATGGATCGTCACCACTGGCGCGTTGGGCGCCGCCCAGTTGCTCGGGCACCTGGCACTGGCTGTGACCGGCCACCACCACGGTGGCCTTGAACTGGCGCCGGGTCCCTCGATGATCGCGGCGCACGCCGTCGCAGCGGCGGTACTCGGTGCCGCGATCTCCGCTGCGGAATATCTCTATGTCGTCTGCTCGTCGGTGCTGTGCTGGCTGCGCCTGTTTGCCCTGCGGGCTGCCCGGCCGGTCGCCCGCGTTCGCCACGAAACCACGAATGTCGTTGTCGCAAGGCTGGTTCTGGCCACCGGCATGGGGATGCGCGCTCCCCCACGCGCGCTCGTGACCGCCTGACAGTCCTCTCCTCAACTCTCGCTTCCCTCGAGCCGCAGCGGCTTCGCTGCGGTTGTCGTGTACCCACCGTCGCGCGTCGCCCGACGGTGACTCAGCGTCGCAACGACTCACAAAGGCCTTGATGCATGACCGTTCCCGAAGAAACTCTCGACCCCACCCTGTCCCCTGATCCTCCTTCCCCACCCGCGTTGGCGCCGCGCAGTTGGCGACGCTTTCGTCGCGCGCCTGCACTTCTACGCCGGGGTGCTCGTCGGCCCCTTCCTCCTTGTCGCCGCGATCACCGGCGGGCTCTACGCGCTCGCGCCCACGATCGAGCGATTCGTTTACGACGACCTACTTTTCGTCGAACCCGATGGGCAATCGTTGGCTCTCAGCGACCAGGTGTCGGCGGCGCAGGCTGCGTTCCCCGAACTCAGCATGACCGGCATGCGACCCGCGGCTGATGCCTCGGAATCGTCGCGCATCTACTTCGCCGATCCCGCGCTTGACGAGGAACTGCTGCGCGCGGTGTTCGTCGACCCGCACACCGGCCGGGTCCTCGGCGACGAGGCGACGTGGTTTGGCGGGCTGCCCCTCGAGCACGTGGCTGGATGGTCTGCACCGTCACCTCAACCTCGGTGAGCCGGGCCGCATCTACAGCGAGGTTGCGGCCTCGTGGCTGTGGGTGGTGGCGTTGGGCGGGTTGTATCTGTGGCTCGTCAAGGCAGCCAGCGAACGGCGCCGCAACCGGGCCGGCCGCATCCTGCGGGTCGACCGCACCGGCACCGGCCGGTCCCGGACGCTGAATTGGCATGGGACGGTGGGCGTGTGGCTGCTGGCCGGCCTGCTGTTCCTGTCGGCGACCGGCATCACGTGGTCGACGTACGCCGGAGCGCACGTCAGTGACATCAGATCAGCGCTGAATTGGCAGCGTCCACAACTGGATACCGCCCTCACCACCACTGCACCCGAGGTGGGAGACGGCGGTGAGCATGCGGGCCACGGCGGACCGTCAACACCCACCAACGCGCTCGATGCCGCGTCGATCGACTACAACGCCGTGCTCGATGTGGCCGCGGGCACCGGTGTCCACCTGCCCGTCGAGATCACCCTGCCCACCGAGCCCGGCCATGGTGTCAGCGTCGCTGAGATCGACAAGCCGTACCGGATGACGACCAACTCCGCGGCAGTCAATCCTGCTGACCTGACTGTCACCAATGAGATCGACTATGGGCGTGACTATTCCGGGATCGCCAAGCTGGCCGACTGGGGCATCCGAGGCCACATGGGTGTCCTCTTCGGGCTGCTCAACCAGCTGTTGTTGCTCGCGATCGCCATCGGACTGCTGACCGTGATCCTGCGCGGCTACCGGATGTGGTGGCAGCGTCGGCCGACTCGCGGCTCGGGCTGGGCCGTCGGCAGGCCGCCGGCACGCGGCGGTATTCGGCGGCTGCACCCGATCGCGATCGCGGGGATCGTGGTGGGCGCGGTAGCCGTCGGGTGGTTCCTGCCGCTGCTGGGGCTCACCCTGGCGGCATTCGTCGCGGTCGATCTGATCATCGGTGCCGTCAAGAAGCAGAAGGCGGCATCCCATGTCAGGTAATCGAAATCGGTTGGTGCTCAGCATTATCACGGTGGCGGTACCAGGCTGTATTCGCGTCATCCACCAGGACGGGGAACCTGAATTCCGATGAGGCCGTGGGTACTACGGTTGCGGCCGACATCGCGACGGATGCTTGCTGCGTTGATGGCATGTTCGGGTCGTGGGCCTCTTCGGGCATGAGAATCCCGGCAGCAGACGTGGAAGAGAAATGACACGGGTGCCTGCAGAAAGGCTGGACTTATCTACCTGATCAGCGGATAGTTGAACCCGCTGTCCGAACACCAGTCGTGGTGACCTCCGTCAAACTCGGCGTCAGGCCAGAAGCGCCGAAGCCAGGGGAACCCACATGACACTCTGCACATCAACGAACCTGCGCCGCTTCACGTTCGCCGCAGTGCTAGCGGGAGCGGCCACAGTGAGCAGCACCGCGTTTGGAGATCCCGCAGCGACGCGCGCCGCGCCCCGCGAATGGGACATCGGGGCCTACGACGCGTGCTCCACGCGGGTGGATAACGCCATTTGGATAGAAGGCACCATCGCTGAGGAGAACGTCAACGATGCATACCGCGAGTGCTGCCTGAAAACGGGGGGAGATTGGGACCTTGCAAAGGGGACATGCGTGGCTCCGCCCGCCGAACAGGCCCAAGAGGCCGAGCTGCCCCCGGTAGGAACGCCTTTCATCGGACCGGACGCGACTCTGTGGATGCCGCCTCCGGTCGGCCCGGTAGCCCCACCGCCCAGCCAGGTGATGCAGGCCCCCTGAGGGTCGTGGTGAGCAGCAGTTCTAGTCGGCCTCTACTCCGCTGCGGGCGCGGGTGAACCGAACAAGCGAAAACGTGCGCCTCCCAAGGAGCGCCGCTTTCGTTGATCCACGGCTCAGCCCGTCGGGCAGGTCTGCGCGGCCTCCCGCAACACCGGCGCAGACGGGGCATCGACCGGCAACTGGTAGCCGCGCAGGACTTCGATGTACTGCATTGCGTACTGGCAGTGGAACGCGGCATTCGGCGGCATCCACAACGACGGCTCTTTGTCGCCCTTGTCCTGATTCGTCGGCCCGTCCACCGCCAACAGATTGGCCGGATCGTTGGCGAAGCGCACCCGCATCTCGTCGGTCCACCTGCGCGCGCCCAGATCCCAGGCAAGCGCAAGCGGCACCAGGTGATCGATCTGCACCGAGGCGCCGGTCTGATTGCCGCGCAGGAACGCGACCGTGACATTGGTGTACGGATCGCGCAGCCTGCCCGTCGCCACGGCCGTCGGACATCGCGAGATCGCCACGTAGGTCTTGTCGATCAGGTCACGGTCGAGGATGTCGTTGCGGGTGTCACAGCCGTTATGGCCGCCAGGAGCCGTGGTGTCGTCGGTCCATGACTCGCCGAATGCATCTCTGCGGTAATCGTTTCCGCGCACCCGAACGGGAATCTCCGCGATGCCTGCGAGCACGTCGACCCCGGGTACGACAGTCGGGATATCGGCATCGGCGATGAACTCCGACGGTCCCTGAGACTTCGCCGTCACCTGGTAGGCGACGACCACTGCGAGCATTGCGGCGATGGCCAGCCACAGGGTCTGCTTGCGGCTCAAGACATGTCCAGGAACTGCACGCGGTCGGTATCGGTGAACGGTGCCGACAGCACCGCCATCCCGGGATCGACCGGGTCGGTCTCGTAAACTGCTTCACACAGCTCCCGCGCGGCCAGGATTATCTCGAGGTGCTCGGCAAGGGAGAGGAAACGCAACGTGATCGGCCGACCTGATTGGTGCAGGCCGAGCACGTCCCCCTCACTTCGCTCTCGAAGGTCCAGATCGGCGAGCGCGAACCCATCCTGAGTGGCTGCGACTGCCGTCAACCGATTGCCCGCCTTGGACGTTTCCGGCAACTTGGTCACCAACAGGCACAGGCTGGGATGCTCACCGCGGCCGATGCGCCCACGCAACTGGTGCAGCTGGCTGATACCGAACCGGTCGGCGTCCATCACGACCATGACCGTCGCATTGGGCACGTCGACGCCGACTTCGATCACCGTCGTACACACCAGCACGTCGATCTCGCCGGCGCGGAACGCGGACATCACCCTGTCCTTCTCGTCGCCGGACAGCCGCCCGTGCATGAGGCCAAGGCGCAGCCCCGCGAGGTGCCCCCGCTGCAGCTGGGCGAGCAGTTCCACGACAGTGACCGGTGGAGGTCCTTGTTCTTTCGGCTCTTTCGGAGCTTTCTTGGTGGACTTTCCGGCGGGCTGGTCGTCCTCGTCGATTCGAGATGCGACGACGTACGCCTGACGCCCTGCATCCACCTCCTCGACGATCCGCGCCCACGCCCGTTCAAGCCACCTCGGTTTCTGGGTCTGAAAGATCGAGTTGGTGGTGATCGGCTGACGCCCGCGAGGCAGCTCCCGCAGCGTCGAGGTTTCCAGGTCTCCATAGGTCGTCAACGCCACCGTCCTGGGTATCGGCGTCGCCGTCATGACCAGCAGGTGCGGGGTGATCCCGTCAGGAGCCTTGGCCCGCAACCGGTCTCGCTGCTCCACGCCGAACCGGTGCTGCTCGTCGACCACGACCATGCCCAGCCGATCGAACTCCACGGTGTCCTGGAGCAAGGCATGCGTGCCGATCACGATGCCCGCCGCGCCCGAGGCGACTTCTTGTCGCGCATCCCGCTTCTGCTGCGCCGTCATCGACCCTGTCAGCAGCGCGACCCGCGTGCTGTTCTCGGCTCCGCCGAGTTCCCCCGCACTCGCCAACGGCCCGAGCATCGCACGAATCGACAAAGCATGTTGGGCGGCAAGAACTTCCGTCGGAGCGAGCAGCGCGCACTGATAGCCCGCATCGACCATCTGCAGCATCGCCAGCAGCGACACGACGGTCTTTCCCGAGCCGACCTCACCTTGCAACATCCGGTTCATCGGCCGTGTCGCGGAGAGCTCGGTCGAGATGACGTCGAGAACTTCCCTCTGTCCCGCGGTCAGTTCGAACGGAAGCTGCTTGTCCATCTCGGCAGCCAGTCCGTCGTCACGCGGCTGCGCAGGCGGGCCGGATTCGCTCAGCTCACCGTGTCGGCGCACCACCAGACCCCACTGCACGCCGACCGCTTCGTCGAAGGTGAGCCGCTCGATCGCCCGGGCGCGGTCGACCTCGTTGTCGCTCAGGTGGACGGCACGCAGCGCTTCATCTTCGGACATCAGATCGTGCTCGCGCACGAACCAATCCGGCAGAGTCTCGGCGATTGGATCCAGCACTGCCAGCATCTGGCGCACGCACGCGTAGACGTCCCACGTCTGCACCTTCGAGGTGGCTCCGTAGATCGGGAAGAAGTCCTTCTCGAACTCGGCGAGCAGGTCGTCCCCGGTGGCGTCGGTGGTCGAGGCGATGGACGTGAGCGACTTCGTGCCGACGGTCCTGCCCGAGTCCGCATCCAGCACCATGAACGCCGGGTGCGTCAGCTGCATGGTCCCGCGGAAGTAACCAACCTCGCCGGACAGCATGACTTTGGCACCCTTGACGAGAATCTTCTTCAGCCACTTGGGGTTGAAGAACGTCGCCGTCACCTTGGGCCGCCGGTCCCTGAGCGTGACGACAAGGTACTCGCGCGACGGCTGATTCCTGGCCCGGTTGACGTCAGCCCTTTCGATCACGTCGACGAACGTGACGTGCTCACCCTCTTCGAGATCGAGCTCCTCCCCTTCGCCCCGCACCGTCATCGCATCGCTGTACTTGCGGGGGAAGTAGCGCAGCAGCTGGCCGACCGTGCGCAGTCCGAGGTGCTCGTCGAGCTGTTCGGCGGCCTTCTTTCCGAGCACGAAGTCCAGCCGGTCATCGAGTTTCGCCATACTCACTCCACTCCGATCAGCACCGCGTCCCCGCGGTGGCCGGTGTGGAAGGTGACCACTTCGGCGCCGAGGTGGTGGCGGTGGACGTGGTCGACCAGCGCCTCCCCGACCTCCGGCCCCTCGCCCTCGCCGGTCAGGACCGTCACCAGCTCACCGCCCGCGGCCAGCAGCAGATCGATCAACCCTGCACCCGCCGCGCCGACGCTGTCGCCGACGATCACCACCTCGTCGCCTGCGATGCCAAGACCGTCGCCGGGCTTGCAGGTGCCCGCCCAGGTCAACGCCTCCTCGGCGGCCACCCGCACCGAGCCGTGGCGCGCGCCCGCCGCGGCCCTGGCCATGGTGTAACCGTCGTCGACCAGTCGACGCTCGGCGTCGTGAACGGCCAGTGCCGCCAGACCCTGCACCATCGATGCGGTGGGTACCGGCACCATGTCGATGCCCCAGTCGGTGGCGACCGCACAGCCCGCGACGATCTCCTCGGCCGCGACATAGCCGTTCGGCAGCACCATCACCTGTGCGGCACCGGTTTTGATCAGTGCATGCAGCAGGTGCTGAGCGCTGATCGCGCCTTCGGGCGCGAGACGGAGGACCGCCGCACCTTCGCCGGCGAACAGCCCTTCGGCGCCGTCGCCGTCGACGACGGCAAGCACGGCACGCTCCCGACTCCAACTGCCTGCGGGAAGGCGATCGGCGCCGCCGCTGAGCGAGGTGATCTGAATGCGACTCGGAGTGCCGACCGCCAGGCCGGCCTCGACGACGGCGCCCGCATCGTCGGCATGGACGTGCACCGAGTAGTGGCCCGTGCCTGCACCACCGGCTTCCCCGAAACCTGATGCGGCGATCGCTACGGAGTCCCCCAGTTCTTCAAGGCGAGCACGCAACGTCTCGACGCTTTCGACATCGCAATCGCCGAGCAGGTACATCACTTCGAACAGCGGGGACTCCTGAACTGCCTGAGTCGGCGCCACCGCGGTCTCCTTCGGGGAGGGCAGGTACACCGCGCGCCGCGCGGCGTGGCCGGTCAACGTCGCGCCGAGGGCGTCCAACAACACCAGCAGACCCCGGCCACCGGCATCGACGACGCCGGCGTCGGCCAGCACATCGAGCTGGGTGGGGGTGCGGTCCAGCGCGGCCGCCGCCGCCTGAGTGCTCACAGTGACCACATCGCGACAGGTCGGCATGATCGATCACCGCGTCTTCTGCGGCCGCTGCCGCGTCATGAAGCACCGACACGATGGTGCCCGGCACGGCTTCCCCCATCGATGTGACGACGAGGGTGACGGCGTGCCGCAAAGCGGTACTGAACAGTGCACCGCCGATATCGGTCAGCACCCCGTCGCGGTCGTCGGCCGCAGCCGCGGTGACTTCGGCGATCGCCCGCAGGATCTGGGACAGGATCACGCCCGAGTTGCCCCGTGCGCCGCGCAGCGCCCCGTCGGCCAGCGCCGCGGCGACGGCCGTGACGTCGTCGCCGGCCTCGCACGCATCGGCCTGCGCCCACGCCGCGCGCATCGTGAACAGCATGTTCGTGCCGGTGTCGGCGTCAGCAACCGGGAAGACGTTCAGTTGGTTGATCTCGTCGGTGTGGCTGATCAGTTCCGCGACAGCAGCGTGTGCCCAGCGCCGCAGGGTCGACGCATCGAGCCGCCGAGCCGACATTTCACCTCCACATGCATGCGGCGCCACCGCCGCGCCGACCTGGACGGTTGCCGCCGTCGGCGTCAGCCTAGTCAGTGGCGCAGACAGCTCAGAAGACCGCTGCATGCAGGCTGTGGACACCGAACATGACCGCGCTTTTGGCGATACTCGCGACGGCCGGTATTCTGATCAGGTTGTCGGGTCACCCGGACCTGTGCCGGTCGTTGGCCCCCAGTACTGACTTACGAGGAGTTCTCACTATGGCTGCCGTGTGCGATATCTGCGGGAAGGGCCCCGGCTTCGGCAAGTCGGTGTCGCACTCCCATCGCCGGACCAGCCGCCGGTGGAATCCGAACATCCAGTCGGTGCGCGCCGTGGCGCGTCCCGGAGCCAACAAGCACCGTGTCAACGTCTGCACGTCGTGCCTGAAGGCCGGCAAGGTCAGCCGCGGCTAGTCGCGTCCTCTAGGGCAGGCGCCAGTCCACCGGGTCTGCCCCCATCTGCGTCAGTAGGTCGTTGGCGCGGCTGAACGGTCGTGAGCCGAAGAATCCCCGCGACGCCGACAGCGGCGACGGATGCGGCGATTCGATGACCGCGGTGTCGCCCAGCATCGGCTTGAGTGTCGACGCGTCCCTGCCCCACAGCACCGCCACCATCGGCTGCTGCCGGGCCACCAGTGCGCGGATGGCGCATTCGGTGACGGCCTCCCAGCCCTTGCCGCGGTGCGACGCCGGAGTTCCCGGCCGTACCGTGAGGACCCTGTTCAGCAGCATCACGCCCTGCTCGCACCACGGCGTCAGATCGCCGGTTGACGGCGCCGGATATCCGAGGTCCTCGCGGTACTCCTTGAAGATGTTGTCGAGGCTGCGCGGCAGCGGTCGCACGTCGGGTGCCACCGAGAAGCTCAGCCCCACCGCATGCCCCGGCGTCGGGTACGGATCCTGGCCGACGATGAGCACCCGCACCTTCTCCAGCGGGAACGTGAACGCGCGCAACACGTTCGGGCCAGCAGGCAGATATCGGTGGCCGGCGGCCAGCTCCGCGCGCAGGAACTCCCCCATCTGCGTCACATGGGATTCGACCGGCGCGAGCGCGGAGGCCCAGCCGTCGTCGACCAATTCGTTGAGAGCGCGTGCCGTCACGAGAGGCCAACTTAGCGGGCGGTGGCGGTCAGAACGACTGCCAGCCCGGCGAGCCGCGCCACGCCGCCCCGTCCGACGGTCACCCCGGGCGGTCCGGCACCTGTGGCGACGACGGTGCCGATGACGCGCCAGCCGGGCGGCGTCCCGGCAGGAAACGTCGCGACGAGCGCATGGTCTTCCCCGCCCCCGAGCACCCACTGCAGCGGATCGGCGCCGACGTCGGCGGCCGCGGCCGCCAGTGCGTCGATGTCGGGGCGAAGGCCGTCGACGGACAGGTCGATGTGCACACCCGAGGCGGACGCGATGTGTCCGAGGTCGGCCAGCAGGCCGTCGGAGACATCCGTCATCGCGGTGGCACCCGCCCGCGCCGCGACCTCACCCTGGCCGTAGGGCGGCCCGGGAACGAGATGCCTGCGGCGCAGGGTCTCGTATCCAGCGATTCCGTTGTGCCACAACGCTGTATCCTGCTTCGGAACGACCGAGCTCACCGGCGACCGCAACGGTCTCACCGGGTTTCGCGCCGCTGCGGCGCACCGGGTCGCGCCCGCCGAGGTCTCCCAGCGCCGCCACCGAGATCACCCACTGCGGGGCCTGCACGATGTCACCGCCCACGATGCCGGCGCCCATCAGCCCGGCCTCGTGCCACATGCCGTCGGCGAGTTCGACAGCGTGTTCGGCCTCGGTGTCACCCGGGGCGCCGAAGCCGACGACGAACGCCGTCGAGCGGCCGCCCATCGCCTCGATGTCGGCGGCGTTCTGCGCGATGGCTTTCCGGCCGACGTCGTACGGTGAGGACCAGTCCAACCGGAAGTGGCGGTTCTCGACGAGCATGTCGGTGCAGACGACGGTCCTGCCGTCAGGGGTCGTGACGACGGCCGCGTCGTCGCCGGGACCGAGTGCGACGACCGAAGGCTGGCGGCGACCGGCCACCAACCGGTCGATGACGGCGAACTCGCCCAACCCCGACAGCGTGCCGTCGGCGTGATCGCCCGCCATGTCAGATCCTTTCGCCATTCCGTGGACTGAACGCTCGGCCCACCTGCGGTACGTTTGGTCCCTGCGGCGTGGAGTCTATGCAGCCAGATGGAGGGATTTCGGCGTGGTCGAGGCTTTTGTTCTCATCCAGACCGAGGTCGGTCGCGCCGAAGTGATCGCCAAGCAGCTCGCCGGCCTCGCCGGCGTGCTGTCGTCGGAGTATGTGACCGGTCCGTACGACGTCGTGGTGCGCGTCGGCGCGGATTCCCTCACCGAGCTGCAGTCGGCGGTGGTGCCCAGCGTGCAGCAGGTGACCGGCATCACCCGGACCCTGACGTGTCCGATCGCCGATGGAGTGCAGCCCTAGAGTTCGGCTTGTGAACAGCCAGACCGAAGACGGCCCGCCGCGGGCCGCGCTGATCGCCGCCCTCGTCATCGCGGTCGGCGCCGTCATCGCCGTGCTGGTCGTGGCCGCGGTGCTGCAACGAGCGACCCGCGCAGGCAGCCTGTCGCGATCACCGAGGTGCCTGCGCCACAGGCCGACAGCCCCGAATGCCGGGCACTCGTCGACGCACTTCCCGATCGACTGGGCGACTACCGCCGTGCCGCGGTTCGCGAGCCCGCGCCCGCGGGCACGGCGGCGTGGCAGCGGGAAGAACCCGGTGGCGAAGCCCTCATCCTGCGGTGCGGCCTCGACCGTCCCGCCGAATTCGTGGTGGGTGCGCCGCTGCAGGTGGTCGACGCGGTCCAGTGGTTCCGGGTGGGCGAAGACCGGTGGGCGATCAGGCCGGCGACGGCCGCAGCACCTGGTTCGCCGTCGACCGGCCCGGTCTATGTGGCGCTGACGCTGCCACCGGGATCCGGCCCGACACCGATCCAGAGGCTTTCGAAGACGATTGCGGAGAAGCTGCAGGAGCGTCCCGTAGACCCCGCACCCGCTGGCTGATTCACCGAACGTGCGTCGGGGGCGGCAATTCGGCTCGAGCACCGCCCTCAGCGCACGGTCGGCGTGGCGGCCGTCAGCTCAGCGCAGGCCGGTGCCACGGGCGACGGCGGTCTCGACCATCGTCGCGAGCAGCGTCGGGTAGTCGATGCCACTGGCCGCCCACATCCGCGGATACATGGAGATGGTGGTGAACCCGGGCATGGTGTTGATCTCGTTGATCACCGGTCCGTCGTCGGTGAGGAAGAAGTCCACCCGCGCCAGCCCCTGGCAGTCGATGGCATCGAACGCGCGGATCGCCAGACCGCGAACGGCTTCGGCGACGCTCGTCGTCGACCTTGGCAGGCACATCGAGTTCGGCGGCGTCGTCCAGGTACTTGGTCTCGAAATCGTAGAAACCGTCTTCGCGACCGCGAACTCCGGCAACGCGGATCTCGCCGACAGTGCTCGCCTCGATGTGCCCATCGGGGAACTCCAGCACGCCGCACTCCAGTTCGCGGCCGGGAATGCCGGCTTCGACGATGACTTTCGGATCGTGCCGCCGGGCCACCTCGATGGCGGGTTGCAGCAGATCCCAGCCGGCGACCCGGCTGACGCCGATCGACGATCCGCCTCGGGCGGGCTTGACGAAAACCGGCAGGCCGAGGCGTTCGCGGTCCTCCAGTGACAGCGTGCTGTCGCGGGGCCTGAGCACCACATGGTCGCCGACCGGCAGACCCGCCGCGGTGAGCAGCTTCTTGGTGTACTCCTTGTCCATGCCTGCGGCGCTGGCCAGGACACCTGCGCCCACATACGGGACGCCGGCGAGCTCGAGGAGGCCCTGGATGGTGCCGTCCTCGCCGTACGGGCCGTGCAGCACCGGGAAGACCACGTCGACCGCGGCCAGCACGTCGCCGGCGGCCTCGCCGAGCGACAACAGTTGACCCCGTCGCGCCGGGTCTGCGGCCAACGCCAGCGCGGTACCGGAAGACCCGCTGACAGCGGGCAGAGTGCCGTCGGTGATGGCCAGCGACTCCGGCCGCCCGTCGGTGAGCACCCACGACCCCTCGCGGCGAAATGCCGACGGCGATCACCTCGAACCGTTCCGGATCAAGGTTGCGCAGGATGCTGCCTGCGGAAACACACGAGATCGCGTGTTCGGAGCTACGTCCGCCGTAGACGACGGCGACGCGGATGCGGGCACTCACAACCTAGAGAGGCTACCGCCCTGCGGGATCGAGAGCCCGCTCGATATCGCTGAGCAGGTCGTCGGTGTCCTCGATGCCCAGCGAGATCCGTGCGAATCCGTCGGAGACCGGGTCCCCCCATCTGGCTCTGCGGTCCACCGAGCTGTGGATGCCGCCGAAGCTCGTCGACCCGACGAGCAGCGCACTTCTGCGGACCAGGTCGTGAACGGCGTCGGCGCCGGCCAGCTCGACCGACACGATCCCGCCGAACCGCCGCATCTGGCGTGCGGCGATCTCGTGCGACGGATCCTCGGGCAGACCCGGATACCGCACCGACTTCACCGCCGGGTGGGAGCGCAGCATCAGCGCCACCGCCGCCGCGTTCTGGCACTGCCGCTCGAACCTCAACCCGAGGGTGCCGATGCTCCGCAGGATGAGCCACGCCTCGAACGGCCCGAGGATCGGTCCGGCGAGCAGCCGCTCCCGCTGCACCCGCTCCATCAGATCGGGATGGCTGCCCGCGACATAGCCGGCCAGCACGTCGTGATGTCCGGCGAGCGCCTTGGTGGCGCTGGCCACCACGAGGTCGGCGCCAAGCGACAGCGGCTGCTGGCCGAGCGGAGTCGCGGTGGTGTTGTCGACGACCAGCGTCGTCTGCCGGGACCGGCAGGTCATCGCCAGCTGGTGCAGGTCCACCACGTCGAGACCGGGATTCGACGGCGTCTCCGCCAGCACCACGTCGGCGTCGCGGGCGGCGTCGCACATGTCGGCACACCGCGCCTCGACGACGGTCACCCCGCGCGGGGCGAGGAACTCGTTGGCGTACGCACGCACCTGGTAGTAGCCGTCGGCGGGGACCACCAGGGTCTGTCCCGGTTCGGCGACGATCCGCAGCACCGAGGTGATGGCCGCCATACCGGAGCCGAAAGTCACTGCGGTGGAAGCGCCTTCGAGGTGTGCCAGCGCAGACTCCAGCTGCCGCCAGGTGGGGTTGTGCCTGCGGCCGTAGCTGTCGAGCGAATCGTCTTCGTCGGCGGGAATGTGATACGCCGCGGCCGGGACCGGCGGTGTGCGACACAGGGCTTCCCGGAATAGGTTCCGAGCCAACAACTTTGACGCTTCTTGTGGAATCTCCGTAGGTGCCGCTCATAGTCACTCCGGCTTCGTGGTTCGGCCGAGGAGCAGTGCCACCGCGTCATCGACGGACAGACCCCTGTGGCATACCCGGTGCACCGCCTCGGTGAGGGGCATCTCCACGTCGTAGCTGGAGGCCAGCGCGAGCACCGACTGACACGACGTGACGCCCTCGGCGACATGACCTCCCGTCGCGTCCAGCGCGGCCTGCATCGTGCCGCCTCGGCCCAATCGTTCGCCGAAGGACCGGTTTCGGGAGTGCGGCGACGTGCATGTCGCCACCAGGTCACCGATGCCTGCGAGCCCGGCCAAGGTCGCGGGCTTGGCCCCCAACGCAATCCCGAGCCGCATGATCTCGGCCAGACCCCTGGTGATGATGGCCGCCGCGGTGTTCTCGCCAAGCCCGACCCCCGCGGCCATCCCATTGGCGAGCGCGATGACGTTCTTGCACGCTCCCCCGACCTCAGCACCTGTCACGTCGGCGTTGGTGTATGGACGAAAGTAGCCGGTGGCCAGTGCACGCTGAGTCGCCACCGCCCGACCGGAGTCGGTGCAGGCGACGACGGTGGCCGCCGGCTGTTCCTCGCCGATCTCGCTCGCCAGGTTGGGGCCGGTGACGACGGCGATCCGGCCCGGGTCGGCACCGGTGACCTGTGCGACGACCTGACTCATCCGCATCAGCGTGTCCAGCTCGATGCCCTTGGCCAGACTGATAAGGGAGGCGTCGGCGCCCAGATGGCTCTTCCAGAGTTCGAGGTTGGCCCGCAGCGTCTGGGACGGCACGGCCAGCAGCACCGTGTCCGCGCCGGTCGAGCGCTTCGGCGTAGTCGCTGGTGGCGCGGATCGATTCGGGCAATGCGGCGTCCAGATAGCCCGCATTGCGATGGGTTCGGTTGATCTCGTCGGCCAATTCGGACCTTCGGGCCCACAGGGTGACGCTGTTTCCGGCGTCTGCCAACACTTTGGCCAGGGCAGTCCCCCATGCCCCGGCACCCATCACCGCCGCCTCAACCACGGCTTCAGCCTAGCCGGGAATAATGGGCTGGCAGGATGGCGCTCGTGAGCGGCATGGACAACAGCACGGCCGCCGACGTCGCGTTGGTGATCGCGGTCAAGCGGCTCACCGCGGCCAAGACACGGCTGGCACCGGTATTTTCGGCGGCGACCCGCGAGAACATCGTGCTGGCCATGCTGGTCGACACGATCACCGCGGCGATTTCCGTATCTGCATTGCGGTCAGTGCTGGTGGTCACTCCCGACGCGGTCGCCTCGGCCGCCGCCAAGGCGTTGGGCGCAGTCGTGCTCCCCGACCCGACACCTGAAGGCCATCGCGACCCGCTCAACAACGCCCTGGCCGCCGCTGAAGCGGTCGCCCGTCGCGAGTGCCCGAATGTCGTTGTCCTGCAAGGCGATTTACCCGCCCTGCACTCCCACGAGCTCGCTGGGGCCATCGCAGGCCGCGCGGGCACACCCCCGCAGTTTCGTCACCGACCGGCACGGGACCGGCACCGCGGCGCTGTTCTCCTTCGGCGTTGCGCTCGACCCGCAGTTCGGCGACCGACTCCGCGCAACGACACCGACGGTCCGGCGCGATCGAACTCACCGGGGCCTGGCCGGGTCTGCGCTCCGACATCGACACTCCCGACGATCTCGACTTCGCCCGCGACCTGGGCGTCGGCCCGGCGACGGCGCAGGCCATCGGCAGCGCGCGATGAATTCGCAACCCGTTGGCCCATCTCGGTAGCAGGAGCACCCGCCGATAGGGAATCATCGGAGCAATGACCGAAGCCCAGGCCCGACCTGAACAGACCGAGGCGTCGGAGACCGCGTCCCCGCCGGCTATCACCGGAACCACGGATTCGGCGCCGGACGCGCCCCCGGCGGCCACCCCCCGATGGTCGACAACCCGCTTCCCGAGGAGCGCTACCTCAACCGCGAGCTCAGCTGGCTCGACTTCAACGCCCGCGTGCTCGCACTCGCCGCTGACCCGTCGCTGCCCCTTCTGGAACGTGCGAAGTTCCTTGCCATCTTCGCGTCCAATCTCGACGAGTTCTACATGGTCCGCGTCGCAGGACTGAAGCGGCGCGACGAGATGGGCCTGTCCGTGCGCTCCGCCGACGGCTTGTCGCCGCGCGAGCAGCTTCGGCGTATCAGCGAGCGCACACAGCAGATCGCCAGCAGGCACTCACACGTGTTTCTCGACTCGGTCCGGCCCGCCCTCGCCGACAAGGGCATCGTCATCGTCACGTGGGCCGAACTCGACGAGGCCGAGCGCGGAAAGTTGTCGACCTACTTCCACGAGCAGGTGTTCCCTGTCCTGACACCGCTGGCCGTCGATCCCGCGCACCCGTTCCCGTTCGTGAGCGGCCTGAGCCTCAATCTCGCGATCACCGTCAAGCATCCCGACGACGGCGGCCAGCACTTCGCCCGAATCAAGGTGCCCGACAACGTCGACCGATTCGTCGAGCTGCCCGCCCGCGGGGACTCCCCCGACGTCGTGCGCTTCCTGCCCATGGAGGAATTCATCGCCGCATTCCTCCCCGTGCTGTTCCCGGGGCTGGAAATCGTGGAGCACCATGCCTTCCGGATCACCCGCAACGCGGATTTCGAGGTCGAAGAGGATCGCGACGAGGACCTGCTGCAGGCGCTGGAGCGCGAACTGGCCCGCAGGCGCTTCGGTTCGCCGGTGCGGCTGGAAGTCTCCGACGACATGACCGAGGGCATGCTCGAGTTGCTGTTGCGCGAACTCGACGTCGCGCCAGGAGATGTCGTCGAAGTAGCCGGGCTGCTGGATCTCTCGTCGCTGTGGCAGATCTACGGCGTGGACCGGCCGGTGCTCAAGGACCCGCCGTTCGTGCCTGCCACCCCGTCGGCATTCGGCGAACGCGAGACGCCCAAGAGTATTTTCTCGGCGCTGCGCGATGGCGATGTTCTGGTCCACCACCCGTACGACTCGTTCTCCACGACCGTTCAGCGTTTCATCGAACAGGCGGCCGCGGATCCCAATGTGCTGGCCATCAAGCAGACGTTGTACCGCACCTCGGGTGACTCACCGATCGTCAACGCGCTCATCGACGCCGCCGAGGCGGGCAAGCAGGTCGTCGCGCTCGTCGAGATCAAGGCGCGATTCGACGAACAGGCCAATATCAAGTGGGCGCGTGCCCTCGAACAAGCCGGCGTACATGTGGTGTACGGGCTCATCGGCTTGAAGACGCACTGCAAGACCTGTCTTGTGGTGCGCCGCGAAGGGTCGACGATTCGCCGCTATTGCCACATCGGTACAGGTAACTACAACCCCAAGACCGCGCGACTGTATGAGGATATCGGCCTGCTGACCGCGGCTCCAGATATCGGCGCCGACCTCACCGATCTCTTCAATTCCCTGACGGGTTACTCCCGCAAGCAGTCCTACCGCAATCTGCTGGTCGCCCCGTACGGCGTGCGCAGAGGCATCGTCGAGCGGATCGAGCGCGAGATCGCCGCGACCCGCGACGGCGCCGAGGGGCGAATCCGATTGAAAGCCAACGCGTTGGTCGACGAGCAGGTCATCGATGCGCTCTATCGGGCGTCCCAGGCCGGGGTGCGGGTCGAGGTCGTGGTCCGCGGTATCTGCGCGCTGCGCCCCGGGGAGCCCGGCTTCTCGGAGAACATCGTGGTCCGATCGATCCTCGGGCGCTTCCTCGAGCATTCACGGATCATTCATTTCCGCGCCATAGACGAGTACTGGATCGGCAGCGCCGACATGATGCATCGTAATCTGGACCGGCGTGTGGAAGTGATGGCCCAGGTTAAGGATCCGCGATTGACCGCACAACTCAACGACATGTTCGAATCGGCTGCCGACCCCAGTACCCGGTGCTGGGAACTCGGTACCGACGGGCACTGGACAGCACTGCCCCAGGAGGGGCACACCGTGCGGGACCACCAGATCGCGCTGATGGAACGACACCGGCATCCGTAATCGCGGCTCTCACCTGACCCCCGATAACACGCAGGAGTTGAGGTGCCGAAGAAGCGTCACCCGGATGCGGCCGCGGTGAAGAAATCGCCGACCCTGGCAGCCGGCGCCGTGTTGTGGCGCCCACAGGAGCACACCGGTACACCGGAGGTCGCGATCATCCATCGTCCTCGCTACGACGATTGGTCCCTGCCAAAGGGCAAGGTCGATCCCGGGGAAACCGAGCCCGTCACCGCCGTGCGCGAGATCGAGGAAGAGACGGGGTTCCGCGCACATCTCGGCCGCAGGCTCCCCACGGTGACCTATCCGGTGGACAGCGGCATCAAAAAGGTGCGGTACTGGGCAGCACGCTGTGTCAGCGGGGAGTTCGCCGCCAATCACGAAGTCGACGAGCTGAAGTGGCTGCCACCCGCGGAAGCGATGAGCGAGCTGATCTATCCGCACGATCGCAAGGTCCTGCGCCGGTTCTTGAAGCTGCCTGCCGACACCAAGACCGTCCTGATCGTTCGGCACAGCACGGCAGGCAGTCGATCGCGGTATCGGGGTGACGACCGAAAGCGGCCCCTGGACAAGCGTGGCCGGGCGCAGGCGGAGTCACTGGTGGGCCAGCTCCTCGCGTTCGGTGCCGAGGAACTCTTCGCCGCCGACCGCGTGCGCTGCCACCAGACACTCGAGCCGCTCGCCGAGGAGCTGGGTGCGGTGATCACCAACGAGCCCGAGCTGACCGAGGAGGCGTACGCCGACGACCGCAAGGCCGCCCGCCACCGCATCGTCGAAATCGCCGAGAAATCGAGCACCCCGGTGATCTGCAGTCAGGGGAAGGTGATTCCCGACTTCATCGACTGGTGGTGCGAGCGCGAGGGCGTGCGCCCGGACAAGTCGCGCAATCGCAAAGGCAGCACGTGGGTGATGTCGCTGAGCAACGGCCGATTGGTGGCCGCCGACCACATCAGCAGCCCGCTACCCCCGAAGAAGTGACACCGCAATTGAATTCAAATACCGTGTCGCGGCCGCGCCGGATTCCCTGAGCCCACAGCACAAATACGCCGCGGATCGTGAGATCCGCGGCGTATTCGTGTGTGAACGTGATTACTTGCGAGTGCGCTTGGCCGCAGCCTTCTTGGCGACAGCCTTCTTGACGGCAGCCTTCTTGACGGCAGGCGCAGCCTTCTTGGCGACAGCCTTCTTGACGGCAGCCTTCTTGACGGCAGGCGCAGCCCTCTTCGCGACAGCCTTCTTGACGGCAGCCTTCTTCACGGCAGGCGCAGCCCTCTTCGCGACAGCCTTCTTGACGACAGCCTTCTTCACGGCAGGCGCAGCCCTCTTCGCGACAGCCTTCTTGACGACAGCCTTCTTCACGGCAGGCGCAGCCCTCTTCGCGACAGCCTTCTTGACGACAGCCTTCCTGACCGCCCTGCGGGCGCCGGCGGCGGCGACGCCGCGCTTGACCGCGGGCCCGTCCGCCGGAAGCTTCTGCGCGCCAGAGACAACGGCCTTGAACTGAGCGCCGGGACGGAAGGCCGGTACGGAGGTGGGCTTAACCTTCACCGTCTCGCCTGTCCGCGGATTGCGCGCCACACGGGCGGCACGACGACGCTGCTCGAATACACCGAAGCCGGTGATGGTGACACTCTCACCCTTGTGCACCGCGCGGACGATGGTGTCGACGACGTTCTCCACCGCGGCAGTAGCTTGCCGACGATCCGAACCCAGCTTCTCCGTGAGTACGTCGATGAGCTCTGCTTTGTTCATGCAAAACCTCCGAAAAAAGTGGTCCTCTTTGAACCGACTAATGGACACGGTAAACCCAATGGGCGCTGATTTCCAAGAGCCACGCGCATTTTCGGACGATCACAGCGAACTTTTTTTCAATCCGCTTGGCCCCTTACCCTCCTGGGAGGGCCCGCGAAAAGAGGGTTACAGGCGCGGGATTTCGGCTTTTCCGCTCGCGGATCAGACCGGCAGGGTGCGCGGTTTCCATACGGGACGGCCTTCTTCGAAATCCTCGATCTCCTGAAGTTTCCGCAGCGTAAGGCCTATATCGTCGAGTCCTTCGAGCAACCGCCAAGCCGTGTAATCGTCAATGTTGAACGGCACCATGATGGTTCCCGCGGCAATGGTCCGATCTTGAAGATTGACAGCGATTTCCGTTCCGGGGTGCTGCTCGATCAGCTTCCACAACAATTCCACGTCGTCTTGCGAAACTTCGGCTGCCAGTAGGCCGGCCTTGCCGGCGTTGCCCCGGAAAATATCGGCGAAACGGGGCGAGATCACTACCCGGAATCCGAAGTCCATCAGCGCCCAGACCGCATGTTCGCGCGACGACCCGGTGCCGAAATCGGCTCCGGTCACCAGAACCGAACCCTTGTCGAAGGGTGCCAAATTGAGCACGAACGACGGATCGTTGCGCCAGGCGGCGAAAAGGCCGTCCTCGAATCCCGTTCTCGTCACCCGTTTCAGGTACACCGCCGGGATGATCTGATCGGTGTCGACGTTCGAGCGGCGCAGCGGCACACCGATCCCGGTGTGGGTGCGAAAGGCGTCCATCTCAGTCTCCTGTCGAGTTTTCAGTGGGCCGTTGCGGCGGCCAGATCGGCCGGCGAGGAGAGCGTTCCGCGGACCGCGGTCGCCGCGGCAACCGCGGGTGACACCAGATGCGTGCGGCTGCCCTTGCCCTGCCTTCCCTCGAAATTACGGTTCGACGTCGATGCGGACCGCTCCCCCGGCGCGAGCTGATCCGGATTCATCCCGAGGCACATCGAACAACCCGCCTGCCGCCATTCCGCGCCTGCGGCAGTGAAGATCTCACCGAGGCCCTCGGACTCGGCCTGCACGCGCACCCGCATGGACCCGGGAACGACCAGCATTCGGACGCCGTCGGCCACCTTTCGTCCGCGCAGCACATCGGCGACCACGCGGAGATCCTCGATTCGGCCGTTGGTGCACGAACCGACGAAGACGGTGTCGATCGGGATCTCGCGCATCGGGGTGCCCGCGCGAAGGTCCATATAGGCCAATGCCTTTTCGGCGGCCTGCCGCTCGGCCTCTTCGAAGATCAGCTCGGGATCGGGAACCGATCCGCCCAGCGGGACTCCCTGGCCCGGGTTGGTGCCCCATGTGACAAACGGACTCAGCGTCGACGCGTCGATGTGGACCTCGGTGTCGAACCGGGCGCCCTCGTCGGTACGCAATTGCGTCCACGCCGCGACGGCGGCGTCCCAGTCAGCCCCCTGCGGAGCATGCGGGCGGCCCCGCAGGTACTCGAACGTCGTCTCGTCCGGGGCGACCATGCCGGCGCGGGCACCGGCCTCGATGCTCATGTTGCAGACCGTCATCCGGCCTTCCATCGACAACGCCTCGATGGCGGCGCCGCGGTATTCGATCACATGCCCCTGCCCGCCACCGGTACCGATCTCGGCGATGACGGCGAGGATGATGTCCTTGGCACTGACACCGGGCGCGAGTTCTCCGTCCACGTTGACCGCCATGGTCTTGAACGGCCGCAGCGGCAGCGTTTGCGTGGCGAGCACATGCTCGACCTCCGAGGTGCCGATGCCCATCGCCAGCGCGCCGAAAGCTCCGTGGGTCGAGGTGTGACTGTCGCCGCACACGACCGTCATACCGGGCTGGGTCAATCCCAGTTGCGGTCCGATGATGTGAACGATGCCTTGCTCGGCATCCCCCATCGGGTGCAGCCTGATGCCGAATTCCTCGCAGTTGCGGCGCAGTGTCTCCACCTGTGTCCGCGAGATCGGGTCGGCGATCGGCTTGTCGATGTCGACGGTCGGCACGTTGTGGTCCTCGGTGGCGATCGTCAGATCGGGCCGGTGCACCGGCCGGCCGGCAAGCCGCAGTCCGTCGAAGGCCTGAGGGCTGGTGACCTCATGCACGAGATGAAGGTCGATGTAGATCAGGTCCGGCTGACGCGCCTCACCCTCACCTGTTCCGGGTACGACGACGTGGTCGCTCCACACCTTCTCGGCGAGCGTGCGGGGCTGGTTCGCGATGGCCATCTTGGCTATCTCACAATCTGGGAAGCTAGTATCTCCTTGTGAGACAGAATAGCGGCATCGGCGTTCTGGACAAAGCGGTCGGCGTACTGCACGCGGTCGCCGAGTCTCCATGCGGTCTGGCGGATCTCTGCGACCGCACCAACCTCCCGCGGGCAACCGCGCACCGCCTCGCGGTCGGGCTCGAAGTGCACCGGCTCCTCGCCCGTGACGGCGACGGGCTGTGGCGCCTCGGCCCGGCGCTCACCGAACTGGCGGGCCATGTCAACGATCCGCTGCTGTCCGCAGGTGCGGTTGTCCTGCCGCGATTGCGCGAACTGACCGGCGAGAGTGTGCAGCTCTACCGGAGAGAGGGCACCGCGCGGATCTGCATCGCCGCCCTGGAACCGCCTGCCGGGCTTCGCGATACCGTGCCGATCGGGATGCGTCTGCCGATGACGGCGGGTTCGGGCGCCAAGGTGCTGCTCGCGTACGCCGACGGGAGCACTCAGCAAGCGGTGCTGCCTGCCGCAAAGTTCACCGACCGCACACTGGCCGAGGTCCGCAAGCGCGGGTGGGCGCAGAGCGCCGCCGAGCGTGAACCCGGTGTGGCAAGCGTCTCCGCCCCGGTCCGTGACGGGCGGGGTGCCGTCGTCGCCGCCATCTCGGTGTCTGGTCCGATCGACAGGATGGGCAGGCGCCCTGGCGCTCGCTGGGCCGCCGACCTCGTCGCTGCCGCAGACGCGTTGACTCGGCGCCTCTGAGGTCCGTTCAGACGCGAACCGGTGCTCGGCCCCAGACCACGCAGATGAGCGCGCCACGGTAAACGAACGTCGGGTCATCCAGTGCGCGTGCACAGTCGTCGGCGAGTGTCCGGGTGATGACTCCCGCGTCGACCATCGCGCCGTCGGTGAGTAGCCAGGTTTCACGCCAGAAGCGAGACGTCACCGATCCCCCGCGGTCGAAGCGAGTGCAAGCCTCATTATCCGCGTCCACCAGACCGAGCGCGTCCATGTGCCGCGGAAGCCTGTGGCCGTAGCGCAAATCCATGATTCCGGCGCCAGACAGGAAGGCGGCCCGAGCGCGGTAACACTCGTCGAAGGCGGCCGCGAGCGGATGGCCGGAGTCAAGGGCCTCGACAGTGCCGTAATCCGGGTCTTCGATCATCAGCCAGCCACCGGGGCGCAACATGGCGCTGAGCCTGCGCAGGACAGCCAATGGATCCTGCATGTGCATGATCACCGCCCGCGCGTGAACGAGATCATATGAACCGGATTCGATCTCATCCGAGGTGATATCGCATTGGCGCACCTCGACGTTCGGCTCGTTGAGGTCGGCGAGAAAACGGGGGTCGAGGTCAGCGGCCACCACTCGACCCGTCGCACCGACACGCGCCGCCAGCCACCTGGTGACCGAACCTGCACCTGGACCCACTTCGAGGCATCGCCACCCCGGACCCACACCGATTGTGTTCAGACAGCGGAAGCTCGTCGGATCACCGATGGATTCCAGCAGCTTGAGTCGTGCCAATTCCCCGTCGCCGGCGGCATCGGCCGCGAAGTAGCGTCGTGTACTCGGCATGTCATCACTCATGCGCCCCCGCCCCGTGATCTTGATCGCTGGAGCCAGTATCGACTGGAAGATGACCAGGGGCGGCTATTATTGCCAGAATCGATCGGCGCCAGGCCGACTTTAATGTGTACCCCCGATGGGATTCGAACCCACGCTACCGCCGTGAGAGGGCGGCGTCCTAGGCCGCTAGACGACGGGGGCTAGAACTGGTTTCCGGAGGGTCAGCATAGCTCAGCTGAGATAGCTGACCTAATCCGTAGATTTGGCTGGGGTACCAGGACTCGAACCTAGAATGGCGGTACCAGAAACCGCTGTGTTGCCAATTACACCATACCCCACTGCTACTCGTAACCGCTGGTCACAAGCTTTATTCGACCCGGAGCGTCACGGCTGTGCCGTTCGGCGACTTCTCGTGGGCCGTCGAGCAGACTATCAAAGATTTCGAGTCGCTTTTTCTACGCCTCCGCGGTGACGGCAGTCGCGGCATGGTCGCGCCCCGCCCGCAGCCGATCGAGGCTGCGATCGCGGCCGAGTAGCTCCAGAGACTCGAACAGGGGCGGGCTGATCGAGGAGCCCGTCGCTGCCACCCGCACCGGACCGAACGCCTTCCTGGGCTTGAGTTCGAGCCCGTCGATCAATGCGCCCTTCAGTGCCTGTTCGATCGGCCCGGCATGCCACTGGTCGATCCCCTGTAGCGCGTCCAGCGCGGCGGTGAGCACCGGCACAGCCTCGGCACGCAGCTCCTTGTTCGCCGACTTCTCGTCGAGGGCGAACGCCGAGTCGTCGAGGAATTTGAGCAGGTCCCACGCGTCACCCAGGACCACGATGCGGGTCTGCACCAACCGGGCGGCCTCGGCGAACTGCGCGTCGTCCAGCCCGGTGGTGTGGCCGTGGCTCGCGAAGAAGTCGCCGAGCCTGCGCGCGAACTCGGTTTCCTCGAGCAGCCGGATGTGCTCGGCATTGAGGGCGTCGGCCTTCTTCTGGTCGAAACGCGCGGGGTTGGAGTTGACGTCGGCGACGTCGAATGCGGCCACCATCTCGGCCAAACTGAAGATGTCGCGATCGTCGGCGATCGACCACCCCAGCAGGGCAAGGTAATTCAGCAGCCCCTCGGGGATGAATCCCCGCTCACGGTGCAGGAACAGGTTGGACTGCGGATCGCGCTTGGAGAGCTTCTTGTTGCCGTCGCCGAGCACCGACGGCAGATGCGCGAACTGCGGTGTCATATCGGTCACACCGATGCGGATCAGCGCGGCGTAGAGCGCGAGCTGTCGCGGCGTGGACGGCAGCAGGTCCTCGCCCCGCAGCACGTGGGTGATCTTCATCAGCGCGTCGTCGACCGGGTTGACCAACGTATACAACGGATCTCCGCTGCCGCGGGTCAGCGCGAAGTCGGGCACCGAGCCCGTGGGGAACGTCGTCTCGCCGCGGACGAGGTCGTTCCAGGTCAGGTCCGTGTCGGGCATCCGCAGGCGCACGACCGGCTGGCGACCGTCAGCCCGGAACGCCGCGCGCTGCTCCTCGGTCAGGTCGCGGTCGTAATTGTCGTAGCCCAGCTTCGGGTTTCGCCCCGCCGCAAGGTGGCGTGCCTCGACCTCGTCGGCGGTCGAGAACGCCTCATACGCCTCCCCCGCGGCGAGGAGTCGTTCGATCACGTCGACGTAGATCTCCCGGCGTAGCGACTGGCGGTACGGCGCGTAGGGGCCGCCGATCTCGGGCCCCTCATCCCAATCCATCCCGAGCCAGCGCAGCGCGTCGAGCAGCGCCAGATAGCTGCCCTCATTGTCACGTTGGGCGTCGGTGTCCTCGATGCGGAAGACGAAGGCACCGCCGGTGTGCCGGGCGTATGCCCAATTGAACAGCGCAGTCCGGATCAACCCGACGTGGGGCGTGCCGGTCGGCGAGGGGCAGAAGCGAACGCGCACGGCCGATGCGTTGGTAGCACTCACGACTTAGCCTTCCGCACAACGGGATTGGTCAATGTGCCGATGCCGTCTACGGAGATGCTCACGCTGTCACCGTGCTCGAGCGGGCCGACGCCCTCCGGCGTCCCCGTCAGAATGAGGTCGCCGGGCAGCAGCGTCATCACCGCAGAAATCCATTCGATGATCGCCCCGATGTCATGAATCATCAGCGATGTTCGGCTGCGCTGCTTGACCTCACCGTTGACCTCGGTACGGATCTCGAGGTCCGCCGGATCGATGTCGGTGACGATCCACGGGCCGACCGGACAGAAGGTGTCATGGCCCTTGGCCCGCATCCACTGGCCGTCCTTCTTCTGCTGATCCCGCGCCGACACGTCGTTGGCGATCGTGAAGCCGAGGATGTTCTCCAGGGCCTTGACGCCGGAACGTCCTTGCAGGGCCTGCCGATCACCGCAGCCAGTTCCCCCTCGAAGTGCACCGGGTTGGCATCGGCGGGCAGCTGGATCGGCGTGTTCGGCCCGATGATCGCGGTGTTGGGCTTGAGGAAGATGATCGGATCCTCGAAGGTGCCGCCGCCCATCTCCTCTATGTGGGCTGCGTAGTTCTTACCCATGCAGACGACCTTGCTCGCCAGGATCGGCGCGAGCAGGCGCACATCGGCAAGCGGCCACTGTCGACCCGTGAAGGTCGGGTTGCCGAAGGGATGCTCGGCGATCTCCCGGGCGATAGCGCCACCGGGATCGTCGAGCGGGCCTTCGATGGCGACGAAGGCGACTCCGTCGGGACTGGCGATTCGGCCGAGACGCATGCCCCTCAGCGTAGTGCCCGAGAGTTCGACTTCGACCGCGCGGTGCGCCCGCGGGAAGCTGTCTCATATCTTGAGATTTATGTTCAGTATTTTGGGATGGCTGTGAAACCATGGCGCCATGGCCGTAGTCGAGATCAGCTCGATCAGGCGCTGGTCGATGCTGGTGATCGCACTACTGGCGACCCTGTGCGCCAACGTGTTCATCAATGGTGTGGCCTTTCTCATCCCGACTCTGCACAACAACCGCGGCCTCGACCTGGCCGCTGCGGGATTGATGTCGTCGCTGCCCAGCCTGGGAATGGTGGTGACGTTGATCGCATGGGGGTATGTCGTCGACCACGTCGGGGAACGGGTGGTGCTGACCGTGGGGTCCGCGTTGACCGCGGCCGCGGCCTTCGCCGCCGCGTCCGCGGACTCGCTGTTCACCGTCGGTATCTTCCTGTTCCTCGGCGGCATGGCTGCCGCAAGCAGCAACACGGCCAGCGGCCGACTGGTCGTCGGATGGTTCGACGCCGAGAAACGCGGCCTCGTCATGGGCATCCGCCAGACCGCCCAACCGTTGGGTGTCGGTGTCGGCGCTCTGGTTATCCCGCGCCTCGCGGAGTCCCATGGCGTTTCCGTCGCGCTGCTGTTCCCGGCGATCGTCTGCGCCGCATCGGCTCTCGTGTGCCTGGTGGCGGTGATCGACCCGCCGCGGCCGCCCCGCGCCGAAGCCGACGACAGCGAACTGTCCAATCCGTATCGAGGGTCGTCGATGTTGTGGCGCATTCACCTCGCCTCGGTGCTGCTCGTCGTCCCTCAGGTCATGGTGTGGACGTTCGCGCTGGTGTGGCTGATCACCGAACATGGTTGGTCCCCCGGGTCGGCGGGCACGCTGGTGTTGGTGGCACAGATCTGTGGTGCCGGTGGACGTATCAGTGCGGGCCGTTGGTCGGATGCCTACGTCAAGCGGACGGGTGAGGTGCTGCCATCGCGGTTGCGACCCATTCGGATCATCGCGGCCGCCGCCGCGGCATCGATGACACTGCTCGCTTTGACCGACTGGCTCGGGTCGCCGCTGAGCATCGCGCTGATGATCGTCGCGTCGGTGATCACTGTGTCGGACAATGGTTTGGCGTTCACGGGGATTGCCGAGTACGCCGGTCCGTTCTGGAGCGGACGTGCGCTGGGCACACAGAATACGAGCCAACTGTTCGCACAGGGCATCGCGGCGCCGCTGTTCGGCGGATTGATCGGAGTCGCCGGTTATCCGGTGGCCTTCGCGGTCTGTGCGCTGTTCCCACTGATGGCCATTCCCGCCGTCCCGGTCGCATCGGGGACCCACACATAACGCCGTTCGGCCGGCACGGCGTGCGCCGACACCGCGGCGCCGGTACTGAGGTTCAACAGTAAAGTGCTCACGAATTGCACTGCGGCGGCTCACCATTCGACACGTGACGGGCGATCCGAGAGCACAAGCTGCATCCACGCCGCACTGGTCACGCCGGGAAGCTGGGCGAAACAGAACTCGTACGCCTGCAGCCCCTTACTCTGCGACGCCAGAGAGCGGTGGCCGGCGCGAAGAACGACGAACCGACCGCGAACAACCAGCACTGGCGCGTCAGCGACGCGATCCCCGCGTCGGTTACAGCTTTCCGAGTATCCGCTCGCCAACCTGCGTGGTCGACATCTTCTCGTCACCGCGGGTGGCCAGGTGTTCGGCGACCGCGCTGTCGACCCGCGCCGCCGCATCGAACTCGGCCAGGTGCGAAAGCAGCAACGACACCGACATGATCGCGGCTGTCGGATCGGCGATTCCCTGGCCCGCGATATCTGGCGCACTGCCGTGCACCGGCTCGAACATCGACGGATTCGTCTGTGTGGCATCGATGTTGCCGCTCGCGGCCAGTCCGATACCGCCGCAGACCGCTGCGGCAAGGTCGGTGATGATGTCGCCGAACAGGTTGTCGGTCACGATGACATCGAACCGTCCCGGATCGGTGACCATGTGGATGGTGGCGGCGTCGACATGCTGATAGGCGACCACGACGTCGGGGTATTCGGCCGCCACCGCCTGCACCGTGCGCCACCAGAGCGATCCGGCGTTGACGAGCACATTGTTCTTGTGCACCAGGGTCAGGTGCTTGCGGCGTCGCTGAGCCCGCCCGAACGCATCCTGGACCACCCGGCGCACACCGTAGGCCGTGTTGATGCTGACCTCGGTGGCGATCTCGTGCGGTGTGCCGACGCGAATCGCGCCTCCGTTGCCCGTGTACGGGCCCTCGGTGCCCTCCCGCACGACGACGAAATCGATCTCGGGGTTGCCGGCCAGCGGACTCGTCACACCCGGATACAGCCGACCCGGGCGCAGATTGATGTGGTGGTCGAGCGCGAACCTGATGCGCAGCAACAGACCGCGCTCCAGCAGTCCGCTGGGCACCGACGGATCGCCGATGGCGCCGAGCAGGATCGCGTCGTGCGCCTTCAGTTCGTCGAGCACCGAGTCCGGCAGCACCTCACCCGTCGCGTGGTACTGCCGAGCGCCCAGGTCGTATTCGGTCTTCTCCACGCCGGGATACACCGCGTCGAGCACCTTCAGCGCTTCACCGATGACCTCGGGGCCGATGCCGTCGCCGCCGATGACCGCCAACTTCGTCGCCTGGGTCATGACAGGTCCACCATTTCCAGCGTCAGGGCGTTGACGTCACGCCGGATGCCCGAGAGGACATCGTCGGGCACGTGGCGGTCCAACCGCAGCATGATCGTCGCGCCGTCGCCGTCGGCGTCCTGGCTGAGTTGGGCGGCCAGAATGTTGACCGCCGCGCCGCCGAGCAGCGTGCCGATCTTGCCAAGGGCGCCGGGCTGGTCGTCGTAGTTGATGATCAAGTTGACGCCCTCGGCACGCAGATCCAGGTTGCGACCGTTGATCTGGACGATCTTCTCCACCAGCTGCGGGCCGGACAGAGTGCCCGCGACGTTGACGGTGGACCCGTCGGCGGCGACGGCGCGCACGTCGACCACGCTGCGGTGGTTCGGGCTCTCCGACTCGGAGTCGATACTCGCCTCCACGCCGCGTTCGGCGGCGATCGACGGCGCGTTCACGAACGTCACCTGGTCCTCGATCACCGCGGAGAACAGCCCGCGCAGCGCGGAGAGCCTCAGCACCTCGACATCCTCGGACGCGAGTTCACCGCGCACCTGCAGGCAGAGGTTGGTGGGCAGTTCGGCTGACAGCACCCCGACCAGTAGACCCAGCTTGCGCACCAGGTCCAGCCACGGCGCCACCTCTTCGCCGACCGCGCCACCGCCGACGTTGACCGCGTCGGGAACGAATTCACCTGCCAGTGCCAGCTTCACGCTCGCCGCGACGTCAGTGCCCGCCCTGTCCTGCGCCTCGGTGGTCGATGCACCCAGGTGCGGCGTGACGACCACCTGTGGCAGCTCGAACAACGGGCTGTCGGTGCACGGCTCGGTCGAGAACACGTCAAGGCCCGCACCGCGCACGTGTCCGCTGGTGATGGCGTCCGCGAGCGCCTGCTCGTCGATCAGTCCACCGCGGGCCGCGTTGACGATGATCACGCCCGGCTTGGTCTTGGCCAGCGCTTCTTTGCCGATCAGGCCCGCGGTCTCCTTGGTCTTGGGCAGGTGGACCGAGATGAAGTCCGCGCGGCTCAGAAGCTCGTCGAGCGTCAACAGCTCGATGCCCAGCTGGGCGGCGCGCGCCTGCGACACGTATGGGTCGTAGGCGGTGACGTGCGCGCCGAACGCGGCAAGCCGCTGCGCCACCAGCTGTCCGATCCGCCCCAGCCCGACCACCCCGACCGTCTTGCCGAAGATCTCGGTGCCGGAGAACGACGAGCGCTTCCAGGTGTGCTCGCGCAGCGTGGCATCGGCCGCCGGGATCTGGCGGGCCGCGGACAGCATCAGCGCCAGCGCGTGCTCGGCGGCGCTGTGGATGTTCGACGTCGGCGCGTTCACCACCAGGACCCCACGGGCCGTCGCGGCGTCGACGTCGACGTTGTCCAGACCGACACCCGCGCGGGCGACGATCTTGAGCTTCGGCGCCGCGGCAAAGACCTCGGCGTCGACCGTGGTCGCCGAGCGCACCAGCAGCGCATCAGCGTCGACGATCGCCGCCAACAGCTTCTCCCGGTCAGGCCCGTCGACCCAGCGGACTTCCACCTGGTCCCCCAGGGCTTCCACGGTCGACTGGGCGAGCTTGTCGGCAATCAGTACTACAGGCAGACTCACGAGGCTCCAGCGTAGTGGGCTCTAATTACCAGATGGACTTGACCGTCGTAGGAAGCGGCCCGAACGGGTTGGCCGCCGCTGTGATCTGCGCAAGAGCAGGCGTTTCGGTGCGGGTCATCGAGGCGCAGGGCACGGCCGGGGGCGGTGCGCGCACGCTGCCCGACCCGGAGTTCAGCGGGGTCTCGCACGACATCTGCTCGGCCGTGCACCCGCTGGCGCTGGCCTCGCCGTTCTTCGCCGCGTTCGATCTCCCCCGCCGGGGTGTGGAGCTGGCCGTGCCGGAGGTGTCCTACGGCAATCCACTGCCAGGGCGTCCCGCGGCCATCGGCTACCGAGACATCGCCCGCACCTGCGCCGAGCTCGAGCACGGCAACTCCTGGCGCCGGCTGCTCGGCCCACTGTCGGCCGACTGCGACGGCGTGGTCGGGCTGCTGCTCGGCGACAAACGTTCCATTCCGCCGAGCATCCCCGCAGCGCTGCACGTCGCCCCACGGCTGCTGGCGCAGGGTAGTCCGGCCTGGGGCAGCCTCGAGGGCGAGGACGCCAGAGCATTGTTCACCGGCGTTGCGGCGCACACGATTTCACAGATGCCGTCGCTGGTTGCCGCCGGCGCCGGCCTGATGCTGGCGACGCTGGGGCACGCGGTGGGCTGGCCGATCCCCGTCGGCGGTTCGCAGGCGATCCCCGATGCGCTGCTTGCCGATCTGCGTGCCCACGGTGGCGAACTGGTGCTCGGCGAGGAGGTCACCGCACCGCCGTCGGGCGTCGTCCTCTATGACACCGCACCGACGGCGCTGTTGCAGATCTACGGTGATCGCTTGCCTGCGACGGTACGCCAAGAAGCTGCAAAAGTACCGCTACGGGCCGGGAGTGGCCAAGGTGGACTTCGTGCTGTCCGGTGAAATCCCTTGGCGCGATTCCCGTTTGGCCGATGCCCCGACACTGCATCTCGGCGGCGACCGTGCCACGATGGCGCGGGCGGAGAAGGAGATCGCCGCGGGCCGCCACGCCGAATGGCCGATGGTGCTCGCCGCTCTCCCCCATCTCGCCGACCCGAGTCGCATCGACGCACAGGGCCGCAGGCCACTGTGGGCCTACGCGCACGTGCCGGCAGGTTCGACGGTCGACATGGCCGGCGCGGTCACCGCGATCTTCGAACGGTTCGCGCCGGGCTTCGGCGATCTGGTGGTCGGCGTCCGCAGCGTGCCCGCAGCCAAGCTCGCCGAGCACAACGCCAACCTCGTCGGCGGCGACATCGGGGTCGGCGGCAACAACATGGTCAGCGCGCTCACCGGACCGACGTTGCGGTGGAATCCGTGGTCGACGCCGATCCCGAGGACGTATCTGTGCTCGTCGGCCACTCCGCCCGGCGGCGGGGTGCACGGCATGGCGGGGTACTACGCCGCGCGCACGGTCTTGCGTCGCGAGTTCGGCATCAAAGAACTGCCGACACTGTCGCCCTGAGCAGAGCGATTCGGCGTGATTTCGCCACTTCAGCGACGAGAACCACGCCGAAATCGCATGGGTAAGCTGCCCGTATGACGAACCTTGCGGTCATCTACTACTCCGCGACAGGCCATGGCACCGTGATGGCCAACCGCGTCGCCGCAACCGCGGAATCCGCGGGCGCCGAGGTGCGCGTGCGCCATATCGCCGAGACCCGCGATCCCGAATCGTTCGCCAACAATCCGGCGTGGACGGCGAATTACGAAGCCACCAAAGATCTTCCGGCGGCGACGGGCGACGACATCGTCTGGGCCGACGCGGTGATCTTCGGTTCGCCGACCCGGTTCGGCAACACCGCGTCGCAGTTCCGCACCTTTATCGACTCCCTCGGCGGGCTGTGGGCCAAGGGCCAGTTGGCCGACAAGGTCTACGCCGGTTTCACCTCGTCACAGACCGCGCACGGCGGTCAGGAGACGACGTTGATCACCCTCTACGTCTCGCTGATGCATTTCGGTGGAATCCTCGTACCACCCGGCTACACCGACGGCGTGAAGTTCGCCGACGGGAACCCCTACGGCGTAAGCCATGTCACCGGGCCCGAGAACCGCAACGAGCTCGACGACACGACGCTGAACGCGCTCGACCATCTCGCGCGCCGCGTCGTCAGCGTCGCCGGCCGGCTCTCCTAGGCGGCTTCGGCGCCGCGGGGCAACGTCCGCATCGCCGTCCGGATGGCCAGGTAGATCAACGTCGAGGTCACCAGGAAAATCGGCCAGCCCATCGCGATCCGCGCAACAGCGAGCAGGCCTTCCTGATCCGTGTCGTACAGGTAGAACTGCACTGCGAAGCGCGTCGCGGACACCACAGCCATCATCAGCGTCACGAGGTCGAACGCCCTGCGCACCCGGCGAGTCCGTCGCCAGGTGCTGTCCCGGCCGGTCATCCAGGCCCAGACCACACCGATCAGGGGCCGTCCCACCACGACCGAACCGGTGAACAGGATCGCCATCCCCAGGTACATCCAGATTCCGGGCAGATAGAAATCCTTGGCCTGACCGGTGACGAGCGCCAGACCGGCGCCCACCGCGATCCCGGCGAAGCCGAACAGTGCCGGCCTTGTCGACTCGCGCCGAATCAGTTGCCACACCAGCACGATCGCCCCGGCGCTGACCGCCGCGATGAGCGCGGGCATCAGACCGACGATCGCATTGGCCGCGGCGAACGTCGTCACGGGCAGCGCCGTGTACACCAGCCCACGGATTCCGCCCGCGCGGGCCAGCAGCGCAGCCGCCGGCGTCTCAGTGCCCGTCATGATCACCGAAATCTCGGAGAATCAGGCGGTTTCGGTGATCGGGCGGTCGACCCAGCTCATCAGGTCGCGCAGCTTCTTGCCGGTGACCTCGATCGGGTGCTCGGCGTTCTCCTTGCGCAGGCCCTCGAGCTCCTTGTTGCCGCCCTCGACGTTGGCGACCAGACGCTTGACGAAGGTGCCGTCCTGGATGTCGGACAGGATCGCCTTCATCCGCTTCTTGGTGTCGGCGTCGATGACACGCGGGCCGGACAGGTAGCCGCCGAACTCGGCGGTGTCGGACACCGAGTAGTTCATCCGCGCGATGCCGCCCTCGTACATGAGGTCGACGATCAGCTTGAGCTCGTGCAGCACCTCGAAGTAGGCCAGCTCGGGCTCATAGCCTGCTTCCACCATCACGTCGAAGCCGGTCTTGACCAATTCCTCGGTGCCACCGCACAACACGGCCTGCTCACCGAACAGGTCGGTCTCGGTCTCGTCCTTGAACGTGGTCTTGATGACGCCGGCACGCGCACCGCCGATGCCCTTGGCATAGGAGAGCACAAGGTCCAGGCCCTCGCCCTTGGGGTCCTGCTCGACTGCGACCAGGCACGGCACGCCCTTGCCGTCGACGAACTGGCGGCGCACCAGGTGGCCCGGTCCCTTCGGGGCGACCATACCGACGGTGACGTTCGCGGGAGGTTTGATGAGACCGAAGTGGATGTTGAGGCCGTGTCCGAAGAACAGCGCGTCGCCGTCCTTGAGATTGGGCTCGATGTCGTTGGTGAAGATGTCAGCCTGCGCCGTGTCAGGCGCCAACACCATGATCACGTCGGCCCACTTGGCGACCTCGGCCGGGGTGCCAACCTCGAGGCCCTGCTCGGCGACCTTGTCGCGCGACTTCGACCCCTCCTTGAGACCGACCTTCACCTGGACGCCGGAGTCGCGCAGGCTCAGCGAATGCGCGTGCCCCTGGCTGCCATAGCCGATGACGCCGACCTTGCGTCCCTGGATGACCGACAGGTCCGCGTCGTCGTCATAGAACATCTCAACTGCCATCTTCGTGAATCTTCTTTCTGTTCTTTGCTTTTCGAATCATTACTTGGTGCTGATACCGCGGGGGCCGCGGGACAGCGACACCACACCGGATTGGACGATCTCCCGGACCCCATAAGGCTCGAGCACCCGCAACAGCGCTTCGATCTTTCCAGGCGTTCCCGTGGCCTCGACGGTCAGCGAGTCGTTGGAGACGTCGACGACCTTGGCGCGGAACAGGTTGACGGCCTCGATGACCTGGCCACGGGTGGTGGCATCGGTGCGGACCTTGATGAGCGCGAGCTCACGGGAGACGGAATTCTCCTCGTCCTGCTCGACGATCTTGATCACGTTGATCAGCTTGTTGAGCTGCTTGGTGATCTGCTCCAGCGGAGACTCCTCGACGTCGACCACGATGGTCATCCGAGAGAGGTCTTTGTGTTCGGTGGCCCCGACGGCCAGCGACTGGATGTTGTAGCCGCGGCGGGAGAACAGCGAGGCCACGCGGGCCAGCACGCCCGGTTTGTCCTCGACGAGCACCGACAGCGTGTGCGTGCGCGGAGCGGTGGCACTCATGCGTGTCCCTCTTCGTTGTCGAACAGCGGCCTGATACCGCGTGCCGCTTGAATCTCATCATTGCTGGTGCCTGCGGCGACCATCGGCCACACCTGGGCGTCGGCGCCGACGATGAAGTCGATGACCACGGGGCGGTCGTTGATCGCCCGGGCCTGCGCGATGACCTCTGCGACGTCCTCTTCACGCTCGCAACGCAATCCGACACAGCCCAGCGCTTCGGCCAGCTTGACGAAGTCAGGGATGCGACGGCTGTGTGTGGCCAGATCCGTTTGGCTGTACCGCTGTTCGTAGAACAGCGTCTGCCACTGCCGCACCATGCCCAGGTTGCCGTTGTTGATCAGCGCCACCTTGATCGGCACGCCCTCGATCGCGCAGGTGGCCAGCTCCTGGTTGGTCATCTGGAAGCAGCCGTCACCGTCGATGGCCCACACCTCGGCCTCCGGACGGCCCATCTTCGCGCCCATCGCCGCGGGGACCGCGAAGCCCATGGTGCCGAGGCCGCCCGAGTTGATCCAGGTCTTCGGGTTCTCGTAGGAGATGAACTGGGCCGCCCACATCTGGTGCTGGCCCACGCCGGCGACGTAGACCGCGTCCGGCCCGGCGGTCTTGCCCAGCGTCTCGATCACGAACTCCGGCGACAGGCTGCCGTCACTCTGCGGCCCGTAACTGAGCGGGTACGTCGACTGGATGCCCCGCAGGTACTCCCACCAGTTGTCGAGCTTCACCTGGCCGCCGGCGTCACGCCGCAGTGCGTCGATCAGATCGGCGATCACGGCCTTGACATCGCCAACGATCGGCACGTCGGCATGCCGGTTCTTGCCGATCTCCGCCGGGTCGATGTCGGCGTGGATGATCTTGGCATCGGGCGCGAACGAATCGAGCTTGCCAGTGACCCGGTCGTCGAAGCGGGTGCCCAGAGCGACCAGCAGATCACTGCGCTGCAGCGCCGCAACGGCCGCCACCGTTCCGTGCATGCCGGGCATGCCGAGGTTCTGCGGATGGCTGTCCGGGAACGCTCCCCGCGCCATCAGCGTGGTGACCACGGGGATACCGGTCAGCTCGGCCAGGTCGAGGAGCAGGTCGGTGGCCTCGCCCCGGATGACGCCGCCGCCGATGTAGAGCACGGGCTTGCGCGCCTCGCCGATGAGCTTGGCGGCTTCGCGGATCTGCCGGTTGTGCGGCTTGGTGTTCGGCTTGTAGCCGGGCAGCTCGAACTGTGGCGGCCAGGCGAAGGTGCACTCGCCCTGCAGCACGTCCTTCGGGATGTCGACGAGCACCGGACCTGGCCGTCCGCTGGCCGCGATGTGGAATGCTTCGGCGATCACCCTGGCGATGTCGTCACCATTGCGCACCAGGAAGTTGTGCTTGGTCACCGGCATCGTGATGCCGGAGATGTCGGCCTCCTGGAACGCGTCGGTGCCGATCAGGGCGCGCCCCACCTGCCCGGTGATGGCGACCATCGGGATCGAGTCCATGTATGCGTCGGCCAGCGGCGTCACCAGATTGGTCGCGCCGGGACCCGAGGTCGCCATGCACACCCCGACCCTGCCGGTGGCATGTGCGTAGCCGCTGGCGGCGTGACCGCCGCCCTGCTCATGGCGGACCAGCACATGCCGCAGCTTCTTCGAATCGAACAGCGGGTCATATACCGGAAGCACGGCTCCGCCGGGGATGCCGAAGATGACGTCGACGTCCAGTTCCTCGAGCGAGCGGATCACCGCCTGAGCTCCGGTGAGCTGTTGCGGGGCAACGATTTTCGGTTGACGTATGGCTTGCGCCGGGGCTGTCGCGGAGTTGTGCTTCGCGGTAGCCGCTGTCCCGTTCGTCGGGGTCGCCGACGGCTCGGGTGGTCGCGTGGTGGGTGCGCTCACGGTGTCCTCTGGTCTTTCTCGGTCGGCTGATCTTCTCAAATCGGTGCTGGGGCAACAAAAAACCCCCGTCAGCCCGGCGGCTGTACGAGGGTTGCGCGTCGATGCTGTTTTGCTATGCCCGGATCGGGGCCAGCGCGGCATCAACGCGCAACCCAATTACTACGAGCAAGGTCTGCATAGCAGACGACGGTAGCCCCCGAACTGGCCGAAGGTCAAATCTCTGATGCGCCGACGAGCGCTCGCGCGAGGAGCAGACGGGCGGTGCAATGATGTCGGGCATGGGTTCTCCTTCGGCGCCGGAGTCGGCCGCCGTCGTCATCAGGATCTCGCCGATGGCGCACGTCGCGGTGTTCTTCCTCGCCCTCGCCCTGCTCGCCGTCGTATTCGCCGGTCCGCCGTGGTTCGCGCTCCTGCTGTTGATCCCGGTGATGCTGTCGATCGTGGTGATCCGTTACCGGACCGTCGCAGACCGCGACACCGTCACCGTGCGAACCCTGTTCGGCCGCACGACCGTGCCCTGGGAAGACATCGACGGCCTGCGGTTCGGACGTCGAGCCTGGGCGGTTGCGCGGCGGCACGACGGTACCGAGTTGTCCCTGCCTGCGGTGACGTTCTCGACCCTGCCGTCGCTGACCGCCGCAAGCGGCGGACGGGTGCCCAACCCCTACGAATAGGAAAGGGCGCAGGCGTTATGCCAAGGGATTCGCGCCGTTGAGCAGAACCCAGATCGCCACACCGGCGCCCACCCCGAGCAGCAGTGCGGCGATCGAGCCCACGAATGGCCGGCGGGCCCAACCCCGCCCGGCGTCCAGGCCGTACCGGCCGGGGCCGACCAGGATGATCGCCGCGACGGCGCACAGCAGCACGATCTGGTATTCGTGGCCGTCGGTGAGGAACTCCGAAAGCCTCGCCTCGTCATGCGCGATCGAGGCCTCCGCCAGGATCGAAGTCACGAGATAGCCCAGCGCGCCCGCCGCGGCGATCGGGGTGAACAGCCCGAGCACCAGGAGCACACCCGCCGCGATCTGCCCGCCCGCGGCCACGTAGGTCAGGACGTCGGCGTTGCGGAAGCCGACGTCGGTCAGCGAGTCGCGGAAGCCTTCCAGGCCCGGCCCACCCCACCAGCCGAACACCTTCTGCAGCCCGTGACCGATGAACAGCGCACCCACCGCGACGCGCAGCAGCAGCAGCCCCAGGTCCTGGGTGCCCCTGCGGTCGTCACGACGATCGTCGGCATCGATGACACCGACCTCGGTGGGCGCCGCCGTCGAGCCATATGCACCCGGCGCGAGGCCCGCGCTGGGCTGGACATACGGCAGCGGTTCGGGGTCGTTGAGCAGGGCGAAGGGCTGCGGGTCCGCCGGCTTGGCGGAGTCGTAGCGTGGAATCGCGGTGGTCTCGAAGTCGCCGCCGTAGTTCGCGGTGGGGAGATCGTCCTCGGGGTCCACCAGGCTCGCCGACGCGGGCCGGCCGGCCGAATCGTCGGGCCGCTGCCAGGGGCGTGGGTCATGGGGACTCGTCACGACAGCCAGGGTAAGTGCTGTTCGGCCGCTAACCGCGGATTAGCGCGGCGCGTTGAGCACGTGTTTCTGCAGCACTGTGCAGGTCCTGGCAGGTCGCGGCCGGGGAGCGCGTGGCGCGCACCGGTTCGCGATCCGTAACCTGGCGGGCATGAGTGAGCGTCGGCCGTTGCAGGCTTTCGTCGTGTTGCTGTGCGCGGCACTGCTTGCCGGTGCCGGCTGTGCGCGGTTCGACTCCGCGCAGTCGCAGCCCTTCACCACCGAACCCGAACTCGCACCGGGCCCGACGTCGACTCCGCCACCGCCACCCCCGCTGCCCGCGAAGCCCTTCCCCAAGGAATGCCCGGCCCCCGGCGTCATGCAGGGCTGCCTGGAAAGCACCAGCGGTCTGATCATGCTTCCCGACAGCCAGTCGGCGCTGGTCGCCGAACGCACTACCGGCGCGGTCAAGCAGGTGTCGGTGCGGGCCGAGCCGATCACCAAGATGGTGATCCCCGTCGATCCGAGTGGCGACGGCGGCCTCATGGACATCGTCATGTCCCCCACCTTCATGCAGGACCGGCTGATGTACGCCTACATCAGCACGCCGACCGACAATCGCGTGGTCCGCATCGCCGAGGGTGATCCGCCCAAGCCGATCCTCACGGGCATCCCCAAGGGCGCCACCGGCAACGGGGGTTCACTGATCTTCACGAGTCCGACCACGCTGGTGGTCCAGACCGGCGATGCGGGCAACCCGGCGCAGGCCGCCGATCCCGGATCGATGGCGGGCAAGCTGCTGCGCATCGAACAACCCACGACCGTGGACCAGGCCCCCACGACGACCGCGCTGTCCGGCCTGGGACCCGGCGGGAGCATGTGCATCGATCCGGCCGACGAAGCGCTGTACGTCACCGACCGGACCCCGACCGCCGACCGGCTGCAACGGATCACCAAGGACTCGCGGATATCGACGGTGTGGACGTGGCCCGACCGCCCCGGGGTGGCGGGCTGTGCGGCGCTCGACGGCACCTTGCTGGTGAACCTGGTCGACACCAAACAGACGGTGGCCGTGCGGATGGCGCCCGAGACCGGTGCGGTGACCGGGGATCCCGAGGTGGTCCGTCAGGACCAGCACGGCCATGCATGGGCTCTTCAGGTCTCCCCCGACGGCAACGTCTGGGGCGCCACGGTGAACAAGACCTCCGGCGACGCGATGCGTCTCGACGACGTCGTGTTCCCGCTCTTCCCGCAAGGCGGCGGATTCCCGCGCACCAACGCAGACAACACGTAGAGCGCGTTTCCTAATCCAGGTCCAGGTCCCGGACCTGGCATGCGCAACATCAGTCGCGTACCGCCGAGCGGGCTGACCTCCAGCGCCGCTGTGCCACCGTGGATTTCAGCCTGCTGAGCGACCAGGGCCAGACCCAGCCCGGACCCTGACCGCGAGGCGGTGGTGCCCCGGTGGAATCGCTGGAAGACCGCGGCCCGCTCGTCCTCGGGCACGCCCGAGCCGTTGTCGTCCACGGCGATCTCGACACCCGCCGACGAGCTGATCACGCTCAGCCGAACCTGGGTCGCGCCACCGTGTTTGACCGCATTCGCGATGGCATTGTCGATGACGAGCCGAAGCCCCGCGGGCATGCCGAGCATCAACACCGTCGTCGACGACGCCAGCGACACCTCCAGCCCCGGATAGTGGTGCATCGCGTCATGGGCGGCGCGATCGAGCAGCTCGACGACGTCGACAGGCACGAAGTCGTCGACGGTCGTCAGCTCACCCTGGGCGAGACGTTCCAGGGCGGTGAGCGTCGCCTCGATCCGCGACTGGGTGCGGATTACATCGCCGATGACCTCGTCTCGCTGCTCGGCCCCCAAATCCAGCGTCGACAGCACTTCCAGATTCGTGCGCATCGCCGTCAGCGGCGTGCGCAGCTCATGCGAGGCGACCGCGGCAAAGTCGCGCGCGGACTCCAGCGCCGCGCGGGTGCGCTGCTGCTCGTCACCGATCCGCGCAAGCATGCCCTCCACGGCCTCGGAGATCTCGACGGCCTCCCACACCCCGCGCACCTGCACCTCGTCGGGGTTGGACTGCGCGTTGATGGCGCGCGCCTGCTGAGCGAGCAGCCGGAACGGGTTGACCATGATCAGCGCGATCACCCAGCCGACGAGAAGCGTGCCCAGGATCACTCCGGCGCAGATCCAGAACACCCGCCAGTGCAGACCATCGATGCGCGACTGCGTGTCGGCCAGTGGAGCGCCGAGCGCGATCGACGCGCTGCCGGTGGTGATGGTGCGGACGCGGTACTCGACGCCGCCGATCGAGGCGTCGGCATACCCGCTGGCGAGCTCGGGCAGCACGATGTCTGCGGGAATCGAGACGGTGGCCCCTTTGATCCGCGCGGTGCGAACCAGGCCGCCCTCGGTGGGTTCCGGGCCGATGCCTTCCTGAGCGCTGCGCAACAGGGTGTTGACATCGCCGAAGCTCGACAGCGAATCGAGCCGCCGGTCGAGCTGGTCGTACTGGTCGTTGGTGACGCCCACCCACACCCAGACGCCCAGTGTCAGCACCAGGATGATCACACCCAGCTGGGAGAGGATGACGATCGAGCGCAGCGACAGCAGCCGAAGCGGGTGCTGCAGCACGCGGAACACCAGGTCCTGGGGACTCTTCACGTTTGGCCGCAGGCGGCCATGACGAGTTCGCGCACCTGCGCCGCATCGGCCTGACCCTTGGTGGCTTTCATCACCGCGCCGACGATCGCGCCTGCGGCCGCAACCTTGCCCCCGCGGATCTTCTCCACGATGCCGGGGTTGGCGGCCAGCGCCTCGTCGACGGCGGCCTGAATCAGCGAATCGTCGCGCACCATGGCCAACCCGCGGTCGGCCATCACCTGCTCGGGCTCACCTTCTCCGGCCAGCACGCCCTCGACGACCTGGCGGGCCAGCTTGTTCGACAGCTTGCCGTCGTCGACGAGCTTGACGACCGCGGCGACCTGCGCCGGGGTGATCGCCAGATCGGGCACCCCCACTCCGATTTCGTTGGCCTTCTGCACCAGGAAGTTTCCCCACCACGCCCTGGCCTGCTCGCTGGAGGCCCCGTGCTCGACGGTGGCGGCGATCAGGTCGAGCGCACCGATGTTGACGAGGTCTCGCATCACCTCGTCCGAGATACCCCAGTCATCCTGAACTCGCTTGCGCGCCAACCACGGAAGCTCAGGGATGGACTGCCGCAACCGCTCGACCAGTTCGCTGCTGGGAGCCACCGGATCGAGGTCGGGCTCAGGGAAGTACCGATAGTCCTGCGCGGTCTCCTTGCTGCGCCCGGGCGAGGTGTAGCCGTCCTCGCTGAAGTGGCGGGTCTCCTGCACTACCGTGCCGCCGGCGTCGAGAACTGCTGCCTGCCTGCGCATCTCGTAGTGGACCGCCACTTCCACGCTCTTGAGGGAGTTGACGTTCTTCGTCTCGGTGCGGGTACCGAACTCCACCCGGCCGATCGGCTTGAGCGAGACGTTCGCATCGCAGCGCATCGAGCCCTGATCCATCCGCACATCGGATACATCCAAGGCGCGCAGAAGGTCTCGAAGGGCCGTTACGTAAGCGCGAGCGATCTCGGGGGCACGCGCACCGGTACCCTCGACCGGTTTGGTGACGATCTCGATCAGCGGTACGCCGGAACGGTTGTAGTCGGCGAGCGAGGTCGTCGCCCCGGCGATACGTCCGGTGTCACTGCCCAGATGGGTCAGCTTGCCGGTGTCCTCCTCCATGTGGGCGCGCTCGATCTCGATCCGCCACGTGGTGCCGTCGTCGAGCGGCACGTCGAGGTAGCCGTTGACCGCGATCGGTTCGTCGTACTGCGAGATCTGGTAGTTCTTCGGCTGGTCCGGGTAGAAATAGTTCTTCCTGGCGAACCGGCCCCACGGGGCGATATCGCAGTTCAGCGCGAGCCCGATGCGGATCGCGGACTCCACCGCCGTCTCGTTGAGCACGGGCAGCGAGCCGGGCAGCCCAAGGCAGACCGGGCATACCTGGGTGTTGGGTTCGGCGCCGAACCTGTTGGCGCAGCCACAGAACATCTTCGTCGCAGTCGACAGCTCGACGTGCACCTCGAGGCCGAGCACCGGCTCGTATTTGGCGATGACCTCGTCATATTCCAGCAGTTCGGCGGCGTCGACAGACATACCCTGAATCCTAGTGGGTCGCTTTCAGCCGCGAGCAGACACAAACTCGTGCAGTTCAGCGGCGTTTCGTGCGAGTTTGCGTCTCCTCGCAAGCGGGTGGGCCCCGGCGTGCAATGGGAGCAATGGGAGTGCCCCACCTCGCCGGGAAAATCAGCCGAAGAACTCGGCGGCGTCGTCGTAGCGGCTCTGCGGGACGAGCTTGAGTTGCTTGACCGCGTCCGCCAGCGGCACTCGGCCGATCTCTTGCCCGCGTAGCGACACCATCATCCCGTACTCACCCGCGTGTGCGGCATCGGCGGCGTTCACCCCGAATCGGGTGGCCAGCACCCGGTCGTACGGCGTCGGGGTGCCACCGCGCTGCACGTGGCCGAGCACCGTGACCCGCACTTCCTTGTTGATCCGTTTCTCCACCTCGATCGCGAGCTGCTGGGCGACACCGGTGAACTTCTCGTGGCCGAACTCGTCGGTGCCGCCCTTCTTCAGCTGCATCGAGCCCTCGGCAGGTTTGGCGCCCTCGGCCACCACACAGATGAAATGCGAGTCGCCGCGCACGAAGCGCTGTTTGACCAGCCGGCACACTTCCTCGACGTCGAACGGCTGCTCGGGGATCAGGGTCATGTGCGCACCCGAGGCCAACCCGGCGTTCAGCGCAATCCAGCCGGCGTGGCGGCCCATCACCTCGACCAGCATGACCCGCTGATGCGACTCGGCGGTGCTGTGCAGCCGATCGATGGCGTCGGTGGCGACGTGCAAGGCCGTGTCATGGCCGAATGTCACATCGGTGCAATCGATGTCGTTGTCGATGGTCTTGGGAACCCCGACGACCGGAACGTTCTCCTCGGAGAGCCAGTGCGCCGCGGTCAGCGTGCCTTCCCCCCGATCGGGATCAGCACATCGATCCCGTTGTCCTCCATCGTCTGCTTGATCTGGTCCAGCCCGGCCCGCAGCTTGTCCGGGTTGACCCGCGCCGTGCCGAGCATCGTGCCGCCCTTGGCCAACAACCGGTCGTTGCGGTCGTCGTTCTTCAGCTGGATGCGGCGGTCCTCCAGCAGTCCCCGCCAGCCGTCCTGGAATCCGACGACCGAGGAGCCGTACCGCACGTCGCAGGTCCGGACCACCGCCCTGATCACTGCGTTCAGGCCGGGACAGTCGCCACCGCCGGTCAGCACTCCGATACGCATGGGATTTATCTTCCCCCGTCAGAGCGCAGTTGGCAGCGGACCGCGCGCAGCTTCGTACGCCGCACCGACGCGGTAGAGCCTGTCATCGGCGAGCGCCGGCGCCATGATCTGCAGGCCGACCGGCAGGTTGTCGTCGGCCGACAGCCCCGACGGCACCGACATGCCGCAATGCCCGGCCAGGTTCAGCGGCAGCGTGCACAGGTCGAACAGGTACATCGACAGCGGATCGTCGACCTTCTCGCCCAGCCGGAACGCCGTCGTCGGCGTCGCGGGCGACACCAGCACATCGACGCTGCGGTAGGCCTCGTCGAGATCGCGGGCGATCAGCGTGCGGACCTTCTGCGCCTGGTTGTAGTAGGCGTCGTAGTAGCCGGCCGACAACGCATAGGCGCCGATCATGATGCGACGCTTGACCTCGGGACCGAAGCCGGCGGCGCGCGTCATCGCCATGACTTCCTCGGCGCTGTGGGTGCCGTCGTCACCGACCCGCAGGCCGTAACGCATACCGTCGAATTTCGCCAGATTCGACGACACCTCCGACGGCAGGATCAGGTAGTAGGCGGGTAGCGAGTAATCGAAGTGCGGGCAGTCCACCTCGGTGACCTCCGCGCCCAGTGCGGTCAGCTGGTCGACAGCGGCGGTGAACGACGCGAGAACACCCGGTTGGTAGCCCTCGCCGCTGCGCAACTGCTTCACCACGCCGACGCGCACGCCGCTGAGGTCACCGGTCGCGCCGGTTCTCGCCGCGGCAACGACGTCGGGCACGGCGGCCTCCACCGACGTCGAATCCCGCGGATCGTGCCCGGCGATGACCTGGTGCAGCAGCGCCGTGTCGAGCACGGTCCGCGCACATGGTCCACCCTGGTCAAGCGACGAAGCACACGCGATCAGGCCGTACCGCGACACCGTGCCGTAGGTGGGTTTGACGCCGACGGTCGCGGTGAGCGCGGCGGGTTGCCGGATCGAGCCGCCGGTGTCAGTGCCGATCGCCAGCGGAGCCTGGAACGCGGCGAGCGCGGCGGCGCTGCCACCGCCGGAGCCGCCGGGAACCCGGTCGACGTTCCACGGGTTGCGGGTGGGTCCGTACGCCGAGTTCTCGGTCGAGCTGCCCATCGCGAACTCGTCCATGTTGGTCTTGCCGAGGATCGGGATGCCTGCCGCGCGCAGCCGCGCGGTGACGGTCGCGTCGTACGGCGACGTCCAGCCCTCGAGCATCTTCGATCCGCACGTGGTGGGCATGTCGGTGGTGGTGAAGACGTCCTTGAGGGCCAGCGGCACACCGGTCAGCGGTGAGGGGAGACGTTCGCCGGCGGCTGTGGCCTCGTGGATGGCCTTGTCGACGACGGCCGCGGCGGCCAGCGCCTTGTCGCCCGCGACATGCAGGAACGCGTGGTAGTCGCCGTCGGTCGCGGCGATCTGATCCAGGCAGGCCTGGGTGACCTCGCTCGAGGACACCTCCTTGGCGGCGATTTTCGCGCCGAGGGTCGCCGCATCCAGCTTGATGAGCTCACTCACTCGGGTTCTCCCAGAATCCGGGGTACCGCGAAACGGCCCTCGACGGCATTCGGAGCGCCCGCCAACGCCGCCTCCTGAGCGAGGCTCGGCTGCGGGTCGTCCTGCCGGAACACATTGACGCTCGTCAACGGATTGTCGGTGGCCTCGACACCGGCGACATCGACGGCCTGAATCTGACTGACGTGCCCGAGGATCGCGTCGAGCTGGCCTGCAAAACTGTCGAGCTCACTGTCGGTCAGGGCGAGGCGGGCGAGGCGGGCCAGGTGGGCTACCTCGTCGCGGGAGATCTGAGACACGACCACGAAGCCTAGTTGACCGGCGCGGCGGCGAGCCGCCCCACTGGTCCAGCGGCGACGCCGTCCAAGTCGCCGGGTCCTGGCAGTCCGTGAAACAGTGTTGGCCGTGCCTTCGTATCTGCTGCGGGTGCAGCTAGAGGACAGGCCGGGCAGTCTCGGCTCCCTCGCCGTGGCACTCGGCTCGGTGGGCGCTGACATTCTGTCCCTGGACGTCGTGGAGCGTCTCTCCGGTTACGCGATCGACGACCTGGTGGTCGAGCTGCCTCCCGGCGCGATGCCCGACATGCTCATCACCGCCGCCGAAAAGCTCAACGGTGTCTACGTCGACAGCATCCGGCCGCATACCGGCCTGCTCGAAGCGCACCGGGAACTGGAGCTGATCGACCACGTCGCCGCGGCGGACGGCAAGGTCAAGAGGCTGCAGGTGCTTGTCGACGAGGCACCCAAGGTGCTCAGGGTCGGCTGGTGCACGGTGGTCCAGCTGACCGGTGCAGGCTCCGAACGTGTGGTGGGCAGCCGGGGCGCACCCGAGACCCTGGCCGCCGAGACACCGTGGCTGCCACTCGAACGCGCGGAAGCCCTGGACGCGACCGCGGAGTGGGTGCCGCAGGTGTGGCGCGACATGGACACGACGCTGGCAGCCGCACCGTTGGGCGATCCTCACACCGCGATCATGCTCGGACGTGCCGGCGGACCCGACTTCCGGCCGAGTGAGGTGGCCCGCCTCGGCTATCTGGCCGGGATCGTGGCGACGATCATCGGCTGACGGCGCGGTTCACACCGCGCACCGATTGTCGGATTCCTCAACGCGGCTCGTTCCTCGGCGCCTGATCGTCATCCGACGTCGGCCCGCTCTCCAGCAGGCCGCGGAACCCGTCCTCGTCCAATACCGGCACACCGAGCTCAATCGCCTTGTCGTACTTGGATCCCGGCGCGTCACCGGCGACCACATAGGCCGTCTTCTTCGACACCGAGCTGGCCGCTTTGCCGCCGCGGGCGATGATGGCTTCTTTCGCGTCGTCGCGACTGAACCCGGCCAGCGAGCCGGTGACGACGATCGACAGCCCCTCCAGGGTGCGTTCGATGCTGGCGTCACGTTCATCGGCCATCCGGACGCCGGCGTCGCGCCACTTGTCGACGATCGCGCGGTGCCAGTCGACGGTGAACCAGTCGACGACCGCGGCCGCGATCGTCGGGCCCACGCCCTCGGTCGCGGCGAGTTGCTCCTCGGAGGCCGCGACGACCGCGTCGAGGCTGCCGAACTCGGTGGCCAGCGCCCGGGCCGCGGTGGGCCCGACGTGCCGGATCGACAGAGCGACCAGCACCCGCCACAGCGGCTGCGCTCTGGCCTTGCCCAGATTGGCCAGCAGTCGCTTGCCGTTGGCCGAGACCTCACCTGCCTTGGTGGTGAACAACTCGGTCCGCAACAGGTCCTGGGCGGTCAGCCCGAACAGGTCGCCCTCGTCGGTGATGACCTCGGCCTGCAGCAGGGCGATGGCAGCCTCGTAGCCGAGACCCTCGATATCGAAGGCGCCACGGCCTGCGACGTGAAAAACCCGCTCCCGCAACTGCGCCGGACAGGTGCGGGAATTCGGGCAGCGAATGTCGGCATCACCCTCCTTTGCGGGCGCCAATAGGGTTCCGCATTCCGGGCAGTGCGTGGGCATCTCGAATTCTCGCTCTGACCCGTCCCGCAGGTCGACGACGGGGCCGAGAACCTCGGGGATGACATCTCCGGCCTTGCGGATCACGACGGTGTCGCCGATCAGCACACCCTTGCGTTTGACCTCTGAGCCGTTGTGCAGCGTGGCCAGCCCCACCGTGGAGCCCGCGATCTTGACCGGTTCCATGTAGGCGAACGGTGTCACGCGGCCGGTGCGCCCGACATTGACCCGGATGTCGAGAAGCTTCGTCTGCGCCTCTTCCGGCGGGTACTTGTAGGCCACCGCCCAGCGTGGTGCGCGCGACGTCGCGCCGAGGCGCCGCTGCAGCGCCACGTCGTCGACTTTCACGACCAGACCGTCGATCTCGTGCTCGACGTCATGCCGGTGCTCGCCCCAGTACGCGATGCGCTCGGTGACCGCGTCGATCCCCGTCACCTGAGCGGTGTGATCGGAGACCGGCAGCCCCCAGGATTTGAGCGCGAGGTACGCGTCATGCAGGGAGCCGGGGCTGAAAGCCTTCGGCGTGGCCGAGACCGTGACAGATCATCCGCAGCCTGCGCTTGGCGGTGACCGCAGGGTTCTTCTGGCGCAGCGACCCGGCCGCACTGTTGCGGGGGTTGGCGAACGGCGGCTTGCCCTCGGCGACCAGCCCGGCGTTGAGGTCCTCGAAGTCGGTGAGGCGGAAGAAGACCTCGCCGCGCACCTCGAGAACACGAGGCAGCGGGAATTCATCAGTGCTGGTGAGCTTTTCGGGGATATCTTCGATGGTGCGGGCGTTGAGGGTGACGTCCTCTCCGGTGCGGCCGTCGCCTCGGGTGGCCGCGCGCTCCAGCCGGCCGTCGCGGTACACCAGCGCCAGCGCGACCCCGTCGATCTTCAGCTCACAGAGGTACTGCGCCTCGGCGCCGATCTCGGTCTTGATCCGGGTGGCCCACGCGGCGAGTTCGTCCGGGGTGAAGACGTTGTCCAGGCTGAGCATGCGCTCGAGGTGATCGGCTGAGGTGAAATCGGTGGCGAATCCGGCGCCGCCGACCAGCTGGGTCGGCGAATCGGGGGTGCGCAGTTCGGGGTTTTCGTCTTCGAGTGCCTGCAGCTCGCGCAGCAGCACATCGAACTCGGCGTCGGTGATGATCGGCGAGTCGCGGACGTAGTAGCGGAACTGGTGTCCGCGCACCTCGTCGGCGAGCTCCTGCCAGCGGCGCCGCAGGTCTGCGTCGGGGGCGTCGTCGGCCTGTTCGGCCAGCACCGCCTCGGGATCCGGGGTTGCCTTGGAACTCACCTTGGCAGGTTATCCGAGGGCCCCGACAGCCCGAATCGTGTCCGATCCGCTCGGTAATCTGACGCCATGCCGCATCCGATCATGTTTCGCGACGACGACATGGGTTTGGCCGAAGTGCGCGGGATCGCGCTCGGATTCCCGGAGGCGTTCGAGAAGATCTCCTGGGGCCGCCCGGTGTTCTGCGCGCCCAAGATGTTCGTCATGTACGGCGGAAGCGTCAAAGGTGACAAGAAGGGCGAGTACCTGCAGTACCCGCACTCGATCCTGGTGAAGGTCGACGACAGCGATCGCAAGGCCCTCGAACAGGACCCTCGCTTCTTCTTCCCGGCCTACATGGGACCGTTCGGTTGGCTGGGGCTCGACCTCACTGCCGCGACCGTCGACTGGAACGAAGTCGCGGGAACTGATCGACGCGTCCTTCCGAATGGTCGCGGCGAAGAAATTGATCAAGCAGCTCGACGAACGCTGACGTCGGCGAGCGCCCGGCGTGGTTCGATCGGGACCATGAGCTTCGCGAGCCCATTCCCCGAAGTCGACATCCCCACCGCCAGCGTCTATGACTACATTTTCGGCGGTTTCTCCGGCCCAGATGACGCCGACCTCGACCGCGTCGCGATGATCGACACGAAGTCCGGCAGGGAGACCACCTATCGGGAGACGGTTGCCCGCATCGACTCGTTCGCCGGGGCACTGGCCGCACGCGGGCTCGGCGTCGGCGACGTGGTCGGATTGCTCGCACCCAACAGCTCGGCCTTTGCCGTCGCCTTCCACGGCATCCTGCGGGCCGGCGCGACGGCGACGACGGTCAACGCGCTCTTCACCGCCAAGGACATCGCCAAACAGCTGACCGACTCGAAAGCCACGATGCTCATCACGGTCACACCGCTGCTCCCCCAGGCCAAGGAGGGAGCGGCAGCGGCCGGCTTGCCGGACGAGAACCTGATCGTGCTCGACGGCGCAGGCCGCGACGGCTCCGGCACTGGGGCAGGCCATCCCAACGCGGCGGACCTCCTCGCCTCGGGAACGCCTGCGCCACAAGTAGATTTCGCACCGTCGTCGCATCTCGCGGTCCTTCCCTACAGCTCGGGGACGACCGGGAACCCCAAGGGCGTGATGCTCACGCACCGCAACCTGGTCGCCAACGTCGCGCAGATCCGTCCGCTACACGGCATGGTCTCCGACGACGTCGTGCTGGCCGTGTTGCCGTTCTTTCACATCTATGGAATGACCGTGCTGCTCAACGCCGCGCTGCACGCACGCGCCCGGCTGGTCATCATGCCGAGCTTCGATCTGGGCGAGTTCCTGGGCAACATCGCCAAGCACAAGTGCACGATCGCGTTCATCGCGCCGCCGGTGGCGGTGGCGCTCGCCAAGCATCCGCTGGTGGACTCCCACGACCTGTCCTCGCTGAACGTCGTCATGTCCGGCGCCGCGCCGCTGGATGCCGATCTCGGCCACGCCGTCGCAGAACGCCTCGGCTGCAAGGTGGTCCAGGGATACGGGATGAGTGAGCTCAGCCCGGTCAGCCACATCACGCCGTTCGACGGCGGCATGGTGAACATGCACGACGAGGCGCCGCTGAGCTCGGTCGGCTGGACGGTGTCCAACGCGGCGTCCAAGCTGGTCGATCCGGAAAGCGGAGACGAAATCAACCTTCCTGCAGAGGGTTTGAGCAAGACCGGCGAGTTGTGGTTCAAGGGACCCAACGTGATGGCCGGGTATCTCAACAACGACGACGCGACCAGGGAGACCATCGACGAGGACGGCTGGCTGCATACCGGCGATCTCGCCCAGGTCGACGACAAGGGGCTCGTGTACATCGTCGACCGGCTCAAGGAGCTGATCAAGTACAAGGGTTATCAGGTGCCGCCCGCTGAACTTGAGGCGGTGTTGTTAGTCCCATCCCGAGATCGCCGATGCGGCCGTGATCGGAGTACGCGACGACGAAGGCGAAGAAATCCCGAAGGCGTTCGTGGTGACGCAGGCGGACTCGACGCTCACCGACGCCGACGTGATCGAATTCGTCGCCGCCCAGGTGGCGCCGTACAAGAAGGTCCGTCAGGTCGAGTTCATCGATGCGATCCCGAAATCCGCGTCGGGCAAGATCCTGCGGAAGGATCTACGCGTCGGCACGACCTAGGTCACCATCGGGTGTGCGCTGAAACACCGGTGCCGGACAATCTCTGCGATTCGGGATCGAGTATCAGATCCCCTCGGGATCGTCTACCAGCCCGTCGGCGGCCCGCTGCGCCAACTCGATCGCCGACCGCGCCCACGCAGGCGTCGCCCCGGCGAGCCCGCACGCGGGCGTGATCCCGACCCGGTCCCGAAGCACACTTCGAGCGAACCCCAGCCGATCGGTCACGTCGGCCACCGTCGCGGCGATCTGTTTCGCCGACGGGGGCGGCCCCGAGACCGTGGTCGGCACCGTGCCGAGAAGCACCGTCCGGCCTGAATCCACGAATTCGCCGATTCCGTCCAGGTCGGCGGCGGTGAGCGTGTGAACATCCACCGAGATGGCGTTGATAGTGCTGCGCTGCAACAGTTTCCACGGCAGCCCGGCAGCGCAACTGTGCAGCGCCACGTCGCCGCCCACCGCCTCGACGCACTGGTCGAGCAGCGCCGTGACCGTTGAGTCGTCGACCGGATGCACCGGGCTCAGGCTGGTCACCCCGGTGAGTCGGCCCGCCAGCGCAGCGGGAAGCGACGGTTCGTCGAATTGCACCACCACCGGGCTTCCCAGCCGACGCGACAGCTGCGCCCGGTGCAGGGCCACCCCCTCGGCAAGCGACGCCGTCAGATCGCGAACCGCGCCGGAGTCGGTGAACGCTCGGTGTCCGCCGGGCAGCTCCAGCTGCGCGGCCAGCGTCACCGGGCCAGGGGCCTGCACCTTCACGACGCGCTCACCATCGCGCAAACCGGCCTTCTCCCAAGCCTCTTCCAGCGCGTCGAGGTCCTCCTCGAGCAGGCTGACCGCACGTCGGGTCACCGACCTGCGGCCCGGTGCGATGCGGTAACCGCGCGGCACGGTGTCGATCGAGATGTCGACGAGAAGGGCTCCGGCACGGCCGATCAGGTCGGCACCGACTCCGCGGCCGGGAAGCTCGACGAGATGCGGCAGCTGATGGAGCTCGCCGACGACCACCTCGGCAGCCTCCCTGGCGGAGATGCCCGGCCAAGATCCGACGCCCGTGGCAGTCGCGTAAACATTCACTCGCTCGACGATATTCGACGGACTACCGTCGGGGTATGACGGGCCGCGCCTACGCGTCTCTCCTGTGCGCGGGCGATCCTGGTAGCCGGGTGCGGCCAGACCGTGATCGGGTCCGCTGTCCGGTCGGCTCCTGCCATCGACGAGGACTCGCGCTCCCCTGTCGACGTCGACACCGTGCTCCTCGACCGTGCGCAGATGCAGGCCGTCACCGGCGCGGGAGAGGACCTGACCGCCATTCCGGGAACGGAGAGCAAAGTTCCGGTCGACTTCGACGACTTGCCAGGCTTCGCGCCGGAAGCCGTTCCGCAACAATGCGAATGGGTCTATGCCGAAACCCAGGTCTTCGGGTCGGAGGTGGAGGAGTTCCGCAAATCGACGTATCAGAACCCGCCAGGTGGCGGCCTCATCTCGCAGGCTGCCGCAGGGTACCGCGACCCCGCGACGGCACGGCGCGCGCTCGACACCATCGTCGAGCGAATCCAGGGATGCGGTGCGACGAGCTCGGGGTGGGCGATGGTGGGTGAGGTGACGACGACCGTGGATTCGGTGCAGACCCGTCCCGGCAACTGCGGACGCGACTACGAGGTGAAGTCCGTCGTGCTCATCGAGATCACGTTTTGCGCATTCCCCGACTCGGTGCCCGACATCGTTATGACGAACATCCTGGCCAACGTGCCGGGCTAGCGCGGCCGCGCGGATCGTCGCGCTGCCCAGCACCTCGTCGCCATCAGGGTCCGGCCGGTAGAGCACCAGGGTCTGTCCGGGCGCCACACCGCGCAACGGGCTGCGCAAGCTGACCTGCAAGGTGCCGTCCCGCAATTCGGCGACGGCGTCGGCGATGCCGCCATGGGCGCGGACCTGAACCACGCATTCCAGCGGACCGCCCGGCGCGACACCGGAGGTGAACACCGGCGAATCGCCGAGCAGGCTGGTCACCTCGAGGTCGGCCCGGTCACCGACGTGCACGGTGCCCGACGTTGCGTCGATGCCCGTCACGTAGCGGGGCCTGCCGTCGGGGCCGGGGCCGGGGATGCCCAGTCCCTTGCGCTGGCCGATCGTGAAGCCGTGTACCCCGTCGTGTTCTGCGAGGACGGACCCGGCGGCATCGACGACATTGCCTCGGCGCACACCGATGCGGGCACCGAGGAATGCCCGGGTGTCGCCGGACGGGATGAAGCAGATGTCATGGCTGTCGGCTTTGTCGGCCACCGACAACCCGCGGCGGGCCGCCTCCTCGCGGATCTGGGACTTCGGGGAATCCCCGATGGGGAACACCGCGTGCCGCAGTTGCTCGGCGGTCAGCACTGCGAGCACGTAGGACTGGTCCTTGTCGTGGTCGACGGCACGCCGCAACCGGCCGTCCGACAGGCGGGCGTAGTGACCGGTGGCCAGTGCGTCGAAGCCCAGCGCCAGCGCGCGGGCGGCCAGGGCAGAGAACTTGATTCGCTCGTTGCAGCGCACGCAGGGGTTGGGTGTCTCGCCCCGCGCGTAGGACTCCACGAAGTCGTCGATCACGTCCTCTTTGAACCGATCGGCGAAATCCCAGACGTAGAACGGGATCTCAAGCACATCGGCGACCCGGCGGGCATCACCGGCATCTTCCTTGGAGCAGCAGCCGCGGGATCCGGTGCGCAGCGTTCCCGGCGCCGAGGACAGCGCGAGGTGCACTCCGACGACGTCGTGCCCGGCGTCGACCATCCTGGCGGCGGCCACCGAGGAATCCACGCCACCGCTCATGGCGACCAGCACCCGCATCGCTAGCGCCGCCCCGAACTGGCCAGCGCCGCCTGGCGGGCACGCTCCACCGCGGCGGGCAGCACCGCGAGCACGGCATCGATGTCGGCGTCGGTGCTGGTGTGCCCCAGCGACAGCCGCAGCGACCCTCGTGCGCTGGCCGGGTCGGCGCCCATCGCGGTGAGCACGTGCGAGGGCTGCGCCACCCCCGCGGTGCACGCCGAACCTGTCGAGCATTCGATTCCCTTGGCGTCCAACAGCATCAGCAGTGAGTCGCCTTCGCAGCCACGGAACGTGAAGTGCGCGTTGCCTGGCAGCCGACCCGAGCCGGACGCACCGTTGACGTCGACGTCCTCGATCGCAGCGACCACGCCGTCGATCAGGCGGTCGCGGAGTTCACGCACCCGGGCGGTGCCGGCTTCCATGGTCTCGACGGCAACCTGGGCGGCCGCGGCCATGCCCATCGCGCCCGCGACATCCTGTGTGCCCGAACGGACGTCGCGCTCCTGACCACCGCCATGCAGCTGAGGAACGCAGGCGGTGTCCCGGCGCAGAAGCAGTGCGCCCACCCCGGTGGGGCCGCCGAACTTGTGGGCGGCGACGCTCATGGCCGACAGGCCGCTGGCGGAGAAGTCGACGGGAAGCTGCCCGATCGCCTGGATCGCGTCGCTGTGCATCGGAATGTCGAACTCGGCGGCGATGGCGGCGAGTTCGGCGACAGGCATGATCGTGCCGACCTCGTTGTTCGCCCACATCACCGTGACGAGCGCGACGTCGAGGGGATCGCATAACGCGGCGCGCAGATCAGCGGGGCTGACCGCACCGTGCGCATCGACCGGCAGCCATGTGACCTCGGCGCCCTCGTGATCGACGAGCCACTGCACGGCGTCGAGGACCGCGTGGTGCTCGACGGGGGTGGTGATGATCCTTCGGCGCTGCGGGTCGGCATCCCGCCGCGCCCAGAAGATGCCCTTGACGGCGAGGTTGTCACTCTCGGTGCCGCCCGCGGTGAAGATCACCTCCGACGGACGGGCCCCCAGCAGCTTGGCCATGCGTCTCGCGCGACTCCTCCAGCCGCCGCCGGGCCAGACGCCCGGATCCGTGCAGCGAGGCGGCGTTCCCGACCGTGGCGAGCGCAGCGGTCATGGCCTCGAGTGCGGCAGGGCGCATCGGGGTGGTGGCGGCATGGTCCAGATAGACCGGTGCGGGCGCGGACATAGCGGTATCCAGAATAGCCGTCGTGCGCCGGCTTCCCCACCGCGCTCAGGCCACCAGCGCGTGACCCTCGCCGCAGCCCGAACTCGTCGTCTTCGTCGACACGACCGCGTCGCCGCGCACCGCGGCCTCGCAGCGGGCGGCCAGCTCACGCCGATCCTCCCCTGGCAGCTGCAACGACTCGACGTGCGATATGGCAGACGGTGCGCCGGGCGGTGATGACCCGCTTGATCGACGTCAGCAGCGAGTCGTCCCCGACGAATGCCGGCACCGTCGACGGCCGACCGTCTTTGTGCCGATAGGTCAACCGGAGCGGCTGGACCGGCCGGGCGGCATCGATGGCGGCCTGGAACATCGCCGGGCGGAACCGCCCGTATCCCAGTCCGCACCACGTCGTGCCCTCGGGGAAGGCGACCACCGTGTGTCCCTCCCGCAACCGATCGGCGACGGCGGCCACCACCGCAGGAAGCCTGCGCAGACGGGCGCGGTCGATCGGGATGACCCGCATGATCCGGACGATCGGGCCGAGAGCCGGCCACTCGACGAGGTCAGCCCTGGCCACGAACGACCCCGGCAGCACCGTGCCGATGGCGAAGATGTCCAACCACGACACATGTCCGCTGACCACGAGCACCCCGCGCAGGTTGCGGATCGGCCCGCCCGACACCGACATCCGCACGCCGAGGCTGCGCAGCATCAGCCGGCAGTATCCGCGTTGGAGGTGTGATCGGCCCGGCATCGGAATCGCCAGTGATCCACACTCCCGAGAACAGCACCAGCGCGGCGACCACGCGCACTGTGGTGCGCACGGCGACCAGCCAGCGTCGGCCCGGGACGTCCGCGCCGGCATGGACGCAACCCGCGCCACAGGTCGCCCGTTGCAGCCAGGCGTGTTCAACGGCGATCGTCACGAGGCGTCCCCGTTTGCGATTGCCGTCGCCGCCCCGGCCGACCGGAGCCGCTTCAGATACCGCGTGTCCGCGCGGCGTTTGTCGAGCAGCGCCGGGAAGTCGCCGACCCCGAAGTCCGGGTCGTGGGCGGGTTCTCCGCACACCTGGGCCCCCAGCCGCAGGTAGCCCCGCATCAGGGCAGGCACGGAGATCCGCGCGGGCGGCTCGATGTCGTCCAGCCCGCGACCGCCGACGACCACCGGCCGGTACGGGTAGACCGTGCGCTCCGGAGGCGCGGCATGGCGGCGCAGGACGAAGTCGCGGACCCCGCGCAGTTGGCTGCCCGCCGGGTACTGCCCTTGCGGGTCCGCGACGGGCACGGACACGCATCCGGTGACGTAGTCGTAGCCGCTGCGATCCAGGTAGGCCAGGATCCCGCCCCACATCAGCAGCACCACAGCACCGTTGCGGTGGTCGTGCCGGACGACGGCCCGACCCATCTCCACCAGCGAGGGCCGCAACCCGTCGAGGGCGGCGACGTCGAACTCGGTTGCCGTGTAGAGGCCGCCGGCGGCGATCGCACCCGGCGGCGGCAGCATCCGGTAGCAGCCGACGAGTTCGTCGGTGTCGTCGTCGCGCACCAGAAGGTGGTCGCAGTACTCGTCGAACCGGTCGGCGTCCAGACCGCCTGAGCCGTTGTCGGCAAGGGTGAATCCCGGTTCCGAGGTGAACACTTCGTGGCGCAGACGTTGCGCAGCTTCAATGGAGTCGGCGTCGGTGCACAGCAGCATGGAATACCGGGGTGCGGAGCCCGCGGAAGTGACCGGGTCGTTGCTGGTGATGAGTACGGAAGCAGTGCTCATGACTGCACGGTCGCGGAGTCGTCAGGCGCGACGGCAATCAGTGCGTGACGTGTTCGTGAGCGCTAGGTGACGGTTCGGGTGGACAAGGTCGACGCAAAGGCCCCCACCTCGGTCTGAGATGGGGGCCTTTTACCGTGCTTGAGCTGCGGATTTAACCCTTGCGGGCCTTCACTGCCTCGGTCAGCTGCGGGGTCACCTTGAACAGGTCACCGACGATGCCCAGATCGGCGATCTCGAAGATCGGGGCCTCCTCGTCCTTGTTGACCGCGATGATGGTCTTCGACGTCTGCATGCCTGCGCGGTGCTGGATCGCCCCGGAGATGCCCAGCGCGATGTAGAGCTGCGGGGACACGGTCTTGCCGGTCTGACCGACCTGGAACTGGCCCGGGTAGTAGCCCGAGTCGACCGCTGCGCGGGAGGCACCGACGGCGGCACCCAGCGAGTCGGCCAGCTCTTCGACGATGCCGAAGTTCTCGGCACTGCCGACGCCGCGGCCACCGGACACGACGACGGTCGCCTCGGTGAGCTCCGGACGGTCACCCGCGACGGCGGGCTCACGCGCGGTGATCTTGGTGGCGTTCTCGGCAGCGGCGGGTACCTCGACCGGGACGACCTCGCCCGCGCCGTCGGCAGGCTCCGCCTCGATCGAGCCGGGGCGCACGGTGATCACCGGGGTGTCACCGACGGCCTCCGCCTCGACGGTGTAGGCGCCGCCGAAGATCGAGTGGATGCCCTTGCCGCCCTCTTTGACCTCGACGACATCGACCAGCAGGCCGGAGCCGATGCGGGCGGCGAGCCGACCCGCGATCTCCTTGCCGTCGGCACTGGCGGCGATCAGCACACCGGCAGGCGTCGCGGATTCGGCCAGCGCGGCCAGCACGTCCACATAGGGGGTGACCAGGTAATTTTCCGCGTCCTCGGACTCCGCGACGTAGATCTTCGCGGCGCCTGCAGCCTTCAGACCCTCGGTAAGGGGCTCGGCGGTGCCAGGCTTACCCACCACGACAGCGGCGGGCTCACCCAGCACGCGGGCCGCGGTGATCAGTTCGGCGGTGACTTTCTTCACGCACCTTCGGCATGCTCGACGAGCACAAGTACTTCAGCCATGGGTTTCGTTTGCCTCTATTGTCTGTGATTGATGTAGGGGTGTCTTGGATGATCTGCCTAGATAATTTTTTGAGCGACCAGGTACTCGGCGATCTTCTTGCCGCCTTCGCCTTCGTCGGTGACCTTCTCGCCCGCGGTCTTGGGCGGCTTCGGGGTGGACGTGAGCACCTTGGAGCCGGCGTTGGCAACGCCCACCTCGTCGGCCTCGACGCCGATCTCGGCCAGCGTCAGCGTCGTCACTTCCTTCTTCTTGGCGGCCATGATGCCCTTGAAGGACGGGAAGCGGGGCTCGTTGATCTTCTCGTTGACGCTGAGCACCGCGGGCAGGCTTGCCTCGACGGTGAACACGCCGTCGTCGGTCTCGCGCTCGCCGGTGACCTTGCCGCCGTCGACGGTGACCTTGCGCAGGTGGGTCAGCTGGGGCAGGCCCAGGTACTCGGCGACGATCGCCGGGACCGCGCCGCCGACGCCGTCGGTGGCCTCGTTGCCTGCGATGACCAATTCGGTGCCCTCGATGGTGCCCAGCGCGCGGGCCAGCGCCCATCCGGTCTGGACGACGTCGGAGCCGTGCAGGCCGTCATCGAGCAGGTGGACCGCCTTGTCGGCGCCCATCGACAGGGCCTTGCGGATGGCCTCGGTGGCACGCGCGGGGCCGGCGGTCAGCACGGTGACCGTGCTGTCCCCGCCGTCCTTCTCCTTGATCAGGAGCGCTTCTTCGACTGCGCGCTCGTTGATCTCGTCGAGCACGGCGTCGGCGGCCTCGCGGTCCAGGGTCCAATCACCCTCGGACAGCTTGCGCTCAGACCATGTGTCTGGGACCTGTTTGATCAGGACCACGATGTTCGTCATGACTCTGGTTCGTCCTCCTCGCAGGGGCCGGCAGTCGACCCGCCATACCACGTTTGATGCAGACACCTCCATGTTACCCGCGGGTAACTTTGGGTGCTTCGCAGAAACACCATAGCTGGTCGAAGTTTGCGATCTGTCAGCCCCGCGATCAGCTCGGGTGTCGCGAGAGTTCGCCATCGGTCGGTTACGGGTTAGCCTGCCTTCCAATGAGCGCATCTGTACGCGTCGGACAGCGCATCGCCATGGCCGGGCGAACCGGGCCTGCCCCTGACCGGCGAGCGGACGATCCCCGGCCTGGCCGAGGAGAACTACTGGTTCCGCCGCCATGAGGTGGTGTACCGCCGCCTGGTCGAGCGCTGCCGCGACCGCGACGTGCTCGAGGCCGGCGCCGGCGAGGGGTACGGCGCCGATCTGATCGCCGACGTGGCCCGCCGGGTCATCGGCCTCGACTACGACGAGTCCGCGGTCGCGCACATCCGAGAGCGGTATCCCCGCGTCGACGATGCGCCACGGGCAATCTGGCCGAGCTCCCGCTCGCGGACGGCTCCGTCGATGTCGTCGTCAACTTCCAGGTGATCGAACACCTGTGGGATCAGGGCACAGTTCGCCGCCGAGTGCGCCCGCGTCCTGCGACCCGGCGGGGTGCTGCTGATGTCGACCCCCAACCGCATCACCTTCTCCCCCGGCCTCGATACCCCGCTCAACCCGTTCCACACCCGCGAACTCAACGCCGCCGAGCTCACCGAGTTGCTGGAGGAGGCGCGGCTTCGCGGTGGAGGCCATGCTCGGGGTTTTCCACGGCCGGCGGCTGGCCGAGCTCGACGCCCGCCACGGTGGCTCGATCATCGACGCGCAGATCGACGCGCGCGCTGGCCGGATGCCCCGTGGCCGGCAGAGCTGCTCGCCGACGTCGAGTCGGTCACCGTCGACGACTTCGATCTGCTGGCGGGCGAGAGCGACATCGACGACAGCCTGGATCTGGTGGCCATCGCGGTGCGCCCGTGAGCGGAGCGAACAAGGCGCCGGAGCGAGCCGACGCTCCCGTACCGGGCTGTTCACGCTGGTCCTGCACACCCACCTGCCCGTGGCTCGCCCATCACGGCCGGTGGCCGGTCGGCGAGGAATGGCTGTACCAGTCCTGGGCGGCCGCCTACCTGCCGCTCGTGCGCGTGCTGCGCACGCTGGCCGCCGAGGGCCGCCGGCATCTGGTCACTCTCGGGCATCACACCGGTGCTCGCCGCCCAGCTGGACGACCCGTACTGCCTGCACGGCATGCACCACTGGCTGGCGAACTGGCAGCTGCGGCGCTCGAGGCAGCATCCAGCCGTACGTCGTCGGGAACGATCGCCGGCATCCGATCCGAATGCATTGCGGCAGTTCGGTTCCCGTGAGCATGCCGAAGCCGACCGCGAGCTCGGCGAATTCGACACACTGTGGCGCCACGGCGCGAGCCCGGTGGTGCGCGAACTGCTCGACAGCGAGGTCATCGAGCTGCTCGGCGGGCCGCTGGCCCACCCTTTCCAGCCGCTGCTGAATCCGCGGCTGCGGGAGTTCGCACTACGCGAGGGACTGGCCGACGCCGGCGCGCGGTTCGCCCACACACCGACCGGGATCTGGGCGCCCGAATGCGCCTACGCCCCCGGCATGGAGGCCGACTACGCCGCCGCGGGCGTCGAGCCATTTCATGGTCGACGGGCCCGTCGCTGCGCGGCGACACCGCGCTGGGCAGACCGGTCGACGGTTCCGACGTCGTCGCGTTCGGCCGCGACCTGCAGGTCAGCTACCGCGTCTGGTCGCCGAAATCCGGCTACCCCGGCCACGGCGCCTACCGCGACTTCCACACCTACGACCACGCCACCGGCCTCAAACCGGCCCGGGTGACCGGCCGCAACGTCGCCGTCGGAGGACAAGGCCCCCTATGACCCGGCCCGCGCCGACGCCGCGGTGGACGGCCACGTGGCCGACTTCGTCGACACGGTGCGGCAGCGGCTGACCGCCGAGAGCGCGCGCATCGGCAGGCCGGCGCACGTCGTCGCCGCGTTCGACACCGAGTTGTTCGGGCACTGGTGGCACGAGGGCCCCGAGTGGCTGGAGCGGGTGCTGCGCGCGCTGCCCGCCGCCGGCGTTCGCGTCGGCACGCTCTCGGACGCGATCGCCGACGGGCTACGTCGGCGACGCCGGTCGAATTGCCGCCCAGCTCATGGGGTTCGGGCAAGGACTGGCAGGTGTGGGACGGCGAGAAGGTCGCCGATCTGGTCCAGCTCAACAGCGAGGTGGTCGACGACCGCGCTGACCACCGTCGACAAGGCGCTGGCCCACGTCGCATCGTCAGGTCGCCAGCCCCACGGGATTTCGTCGCCGATCAGATCCTGCGCGAGACGCTGTTGACGGTGTCCAGCGACTGGCCGTTCATGGTCAGCAAGGACTCCGCCGCCGACTATGCGCGCTACCGCGCGCACCTGCATGCGCATGCCGCCCGCGAGATCGCCGCGGCGCTGGCGGCGGGCCGCCGCGAGCAGCGCACACGGCTGGCAGCGGACTGGAATCGCGCCGACGGGCTGTTCGGCGCGCCTCGACGCGCGGCAGGCATGCGCCGAGCGCATCGAGGACGCATGAAGATCCTGATGGTGTCGTGGGAGTACCCGCCGGTGGTCATCGGCGGCCTCGGCCGTCACGTGCACCACCTGGCCACCGAACTCGCCGGCGCGGGACACGAAGTGGTCGTGCTCTGCCGCCGCCCCACGGGCACCGATCCGCATCACCCACCCGACCACCGACGAGGTCGCACGAGGGCGTCCGGGTGATCGCCGCGGCCGAGGATCCGCACGAGTTCACCTTCGGCGCCGACATGATGGCCTGGACACTCGCCATGGGCCACGCGATGATCCGCGCCGGTCTCGGCGCTCCTGCCGCGACTGGCAACCCGACGTCGTGCACGCCCACGACTGGCTGGTCGCCCACCCGGCGGTCGCGTTGGCCGAGTTCTTCGACGTGCCACTGGTTTCCACGATCCACGCCACCGAGGCGGGGCGGCATTCGCGGCTGGGTGTCCGGCGCGGTGAGCCGGCAGGTGCACGCATTGGAATCGTGGCTGGTCGCACGAATCGGATTCGCTGATCGCCTGTTCGGCGTCGATGCGGGACGAGATCAGCCGCACTGTTCGGACCCGAACTCGGCCGAGATCTCGGTCATCCCCAACGGAATCGACACCGACGGTTGGCCTTTCCGCTGCGCGCCGGCCACACCCCGGGCCGGCCGAGCTGCTGTACTTCGGCCGCCTCGAATACGAGAAGGGCGTGCACGACGCCATCGCCGCGCTGCCCCGGATCCGGCGCACCCATCCCGGGACCACGCTGACGATCGCCGGCGACGGCACCCAACTGGACTTCCTGACCGAGCAGGCCCGCAAGCACAAGGTGCTCAAGGCGACGAAATTCGTCGGCCGCGTCGACCATTCGCAGCTTCTGGCGCTGCTGCACCGCGCCGACGCGGCCGTGCTGCCCGTCGCACTACGAGCCGTTCGGCATCGTCGCGCTCGAGGCCGCCGCGGCCGGCACGCCGCTGGTCACCTCCACCGCCGGCGGGCTCGGCGAAGCGGTCATCGACGGCGTGACCGGGCTGTCCTACCCGCCGGGCGACGTGGCCGCACTCGCCGCGGCCGTCCGCGGCAGTGCTCGACGCACCCGCCGCCGCCCAGCAGCGGGCGACGGCCGCGCGGGAGCGGCTCACCTCCGACTTCGCCTGGCAGACCGTGGCCGCCGAGACCGCCCAGGTCTATCTGGCCGCCAAGCGGGCCGAACGCCGGCCGCAGCCGCGGCGCCCGATCGTCGAACGCCCGCTGCCGACCGGTAAAGCGTCAGCGGGGCTTCTTCTCGCGCCACGCCCGCTCGAACGGCAGCCGCCACGCGTTGGGCGCGATCAGCTGATGAATCGAGTTGGGCCCCCACGTCCCCGGCTGGTACTGCTTCACCGGGGGCGGGTCCTCGATCAGTTCGGTCGAACGCTCCCACAGGGATTCGATGCCCTCGGCGGTGGTGAACAGTGTGTGGTCGCCGCGCATGGCGTCGAGGATCAACCGTTCGTAGGCCTCGAGGACGTCGCCGCTCTGTTCGGTCTCCTGGGTGGAGAACTGCATCGACAACTTCTCCAGCTTCATACCGGGACCCGGCTTCTTCCCGTAGAACGACAGCGAGACCTTCGAGGCGTCGGCCAGATCGAACGTCAAGTGGTCGGGCCCTTGGGACCCGACCCCCGATCCCGTCGGGAACATCGTGCGCGGGGCTTCCTTGAAGGCGATGGAGATGATCCGCAGCCCCTCCGCCATCTGCTTTCCGGTGCGCAGGTAGATCGGGACCCCGGCCCAGCGCCAGTTGTCGATACCGACCTTCAGCGCGATGAACGTCTCGGTGTCCGAATCCCTTGCCACACCGTTGAGTTCGCGATACCCGCCGAACTGGCCGCGGACCACGTCGGCACTCTTGATCGGGAGCATGGAGCGGAACACCTTGTTCTTCTCCTCACTGATCGCGCGAGGCTCCAATGCGGTCGGTGGTTCCATCACCACGAAAGCCATCACCTGGAACAGGTGGGTGACGACCATGTCCTTGTAGGCGCCGGTGCTCTCGTAGAAGTTGGCCCGTTCGTCGAGCCCCAGCGTTTCGGGGATGTCGATCTGAATGTGGTCGATGAAGTTGCGGTTCCAGATCGGCTCGAACAGGCCGTTGGCGAACCGGAACGCCAGGATGTTCTGCGCCGCCTCCTTGCCGAGGAAGTGGTCGATGCGGAAGATCTGACGTTCCTTGAACGTCTCGTGCACAAAGTGGTTGAGCGCGACCGCGCTCGCCAGGTCGGTGCCGAACGGCTTCTCCATCACCACGCGGGAGCGCTCGACCAGGTTGGCGTCCCGCAGCATGGTGATCACGGCGCGCGCAGCCTTTGGCGGCACCGAAAGATAGTGCAGCCGTTGTACATCCCCGTTGCCTCCGAGCTGCTTCTCGGCCTCGGCGACGGCGGCGGCCAGCGGCTCTGGACCGGCGCCCTGCGGGACGTAGTGCAGGATCTTGGCGAAGTTGTCCCACTGTTCGTCGGTGAGTTTGTGCGTGCCGTATTTGTCGATGGCCTCCTTCGCCACCGCGCGGAACTCGTCGTCGGTGAGATCCTCCAGCGAGGTCCCGATGACCTGGATGTGTGGTGCCAGCTCGGACTGGTCCAGGTAGGCCATACCGGGAATCAGCTTGCGCTTGGCCAGATCGCCGGTCGCGCCGAACAGCACGATGACGAACGGTTCCAGCGGTGCTTCGTCGCGCCGGTACGGGCGGGAGCCTGGAGCGGGGTAGGCGATGGTCTGCGGTGTCCCTGTGGTCACCTTGGAAATGCTGTCACCTACGCGGGGCGCGCGCAGGGCTTGTGGCCTCTAGCGAGCGGCTTTCTTGCGTTCGATGTCCGCCAGCGCGGCAGCCAGCTCCGCACGCTGGGCCGCCGACGTGTCCCAGGACAGCTTGCGGTTCTTGACGACCTTGGCAGGCGCACCCACGGCGATCGAGAAATCGGGGATGTCGCCGCGGACCACGGCATGCGAACCCAGCACACAGCCGCGCCCGACGACGGTGTTGCGCAGCACCGAAACTTTGACGCCCACCCAGGTGTCGGGACCGATCCGCACCGGGCCCTTGACGATTCCCTGATCCTTGATCGGCAGCTCGATGTTGTCCATCTTGTGGTCGAAGTCGCAGATGTAGCACCAGTCGGCCATCAGCACCGAGTCGCCCAACTCGATGTCGAGATAGGTGTTGATGACGTTGTCGCGCCCGAGCACCACCTTGTCGCCGATCCGCAGGGACCCCTCATGGCAGCGGATGGTGTTCTTGTCGCCGATGTGGACCCAGCGTCCGATCTCCATCTGGGACAACTCCGGTGTCGCCTGGATCTCGACGTCCTTGCCGAGGAAGACCATGCCGCGGGTGATGACGTGCGGGTTGGCGAGCTTGAACTTCAACAGACGCCAGTAACGCACCAGGTACCACGGCGTGTACGCCCGATTGGCCACGACCCAGCGCAACGATGCCAGCGTGAGGAAGTCGGCCTGACGCGGATCCCGCAAGCGGGAGCCTCGCCAGCGTTTGTGCAGCGGCGCACCCCACATCGTCGTCATGGCCGGAAAGCCTACGCGAGGCTGACTGCGACATTCTCGGCTCGCTACGGTCTCCCGCCACCCTCCGGGCGGAGGTTCCCCCAGCCTCCGGCCGGGAACGGTTACCCTCACCTGGGCTCGCGGTAAGTCACCGACGAGCGCTGACGAGGAATCGGAAGGGACCCCGTGCTCCGGCGAATCATCGCGTTGGCCATGACGGCACTGGTCACTGGTGCGCTCGCCGGCTGCGGAAGCACCGATTCCTGGGTCGAGGCTCGACCCGGCGACGGGCTGGTCCGCGCAGTACTCCGATGCCGCGAACAGCAGCAACTCGCCCGTCGCGCGGCGCCGACGACGCTGCGGCTGGAATGGGGACGCTCGGTCAAGGGCGAGCCTCGCGGCACAGGTGGCGCTCGGCTCGGGAAACTATCTGGCCGTCAACGCGCCAGACCGATGCGGGCTGCTCGCTGATGGTCTGGGAGACCGACAACCGCGGGCGGCAGCGCTGGTGCACCAGGCTGGTCCAGGGCGGCGGCTTCGCCAGCCCGTTCTTCGACGGCTTCGACAATCTCTACATCGGTCAGCCCGGCTTGGTGCTGTCCCACCCGACCACCCAGTGGATCCGCTGGCGTAGTCAGGTGATCGGGATGCCGATGACGGCGCGGCTCCTGGCTCCCGGCGCCTTGCTCGTGATCACCCATCTGGGTCAGGTCCTCGTCTTCGACGCCCAACGCGGCACGGTGACCGGCACCTCGCTGGACCTGGTCGCCGGCCTCGACCCGAGCGATTCGCAACGCGGACTCGCGGACTGCCAGGCCGGCGGGCCCGGAATGCCCGGTGGCCGCCGCTCCTGCGTTCTCCGCGACCACCGGCATGGTGGTGCTCACGCTGTGGGAGCCCGGCGCGGACAAGCCGGTGCTCGTCGGACTTCGCTACCAGCAGGGACAGACCCCGCAGCTCTCCCGCGAGTGGACCAGTGACGCCGTCGGGGGCGGACCGCTGGCCAGCCCGGTGTTGTCCGCCGACGGATCGACGGTGTACGTCAGCGGCCGCGACGAACACCTATGGGCGCTCGACAGCGACGACGGCGTCCGCGAAATGGTCGGTTCCACTGAACTACCTGGCCCAGACCCCGCCGTCGGTCACACCCGACGGGCTGGTCATCGCGGGCGGCGGGCCGGGCTCGCGGCTGACCGCGGTGCGCGACACCGCCGACGAGGGCGAAGTCCTCTGGACCCGGGACGACACGTCGCCGCTGACGACGTCCAGCCTGGCCGGCCTCGGCTACGCCGTCATGCGGGACGGCTCAGAGGGCGAACCCGGACTCGCGCTGACCGTGTTCACTCTCGGCGACGGGAACATCGTCAACACGCTATCCCCTGCCGAACGCGACCGGATGGCCCGTGGGGGTCTCGATCGGCCACGACGGACGCGTGGTGACCGCCACCAGTGACGGTCAGGTCTACGGCTTCGCGCCGGACTGACCCGGCAGGGCCAGCACCGAGGCGATCGCCGACCGCGGGATGGTGGCCTGAAGCGCGCCGCCTGCCCCTGGCCATGATCTCGCCCTGGCCGAAGTAGAAGATCACCGAATCGTCGGTGATCGCGAACTCCTGGTATTTGGCCGGGTCCAGCCCGTCGGTCTCGGAGATCGGCGCGTCCACGCCGAGTTGGCGGGAGATGTCGGACTGCACGATCGGGAAGATGACGTCGAGCGGCTTTGTGCCCGGCGTGAACAGGCTCTCGAACGTGATCGGCGCCTTCTTGGCGACGTCCCAGTTGAAGGCCTTGAACCAGGTCTGCGGGTGCGCACCGCCGACGTTCTCATACACCTCGAACACGACGCTGCGGGTGCCGCCGTCGGCTGGCCCGGTCCGGTAGCCGGTGCCCCTGCCGTCCAGGACGTAGGGCAGGTTCCACGAGCCGGGCATCCCTGCGACATTGACGAAGCCGTCGCGGGTCTGGGTCAGGTAGGCGGTCAGCGCCTGCTGGTCCGGGTAGTCGGCCGGGAACGTGTAATCCAGCCGATAGGTGGGATTCTCGACCTTGACGTGACAGACCTTGTCCGCATCGACCGTGCCGCCCAGATCCACACACGCCGACGGCGTGGCTGCGGCCGCCGGCTGGGCTACGGCGGCGGGTGCCGCCACCAACCCTGCCGAGACACCGGCAGCCGTCAAAGCAGCGGCAAGAATGCGCATCGTCGGGTGTCCTCGTGATCGGGGGTCATAAAGATCGGGGGCTCATAAAGGTGTCGGCGCCGGTGCCGACGCTGTTACGGAAAGGGTACGTGAGCGTTCAGCGTGACGGTCGGCATAAGAATGCCGTTGCCCGGCTTGCCTCCCCAGCCCCCAGCCGGGCGATGACAACCGTCACCTGCGCCTGGCCGCGCAGGCGAAGCCGCGTGCGCAGGGCATCGGGATCGACGTCGACGCCACGGACGAGGATTTCGATCGCGCCGGCCCCGAGAGCCGAAAGCGCCTGGCGCAGGTGCCGTTCGCTGAAGGGCAGCTGATCCAGCACCTCGAACCCGCGCACCCCGTCGGGCAGTCGGTCTCCGGACAGGTAGGCGATGTCGGCGTCGAGTTGCCACAGGCCGTGCCGCGCCGCATAGTGACGCACCAGCCCGGAGCGCACCACCGCACCGTCGGGGTCGACGATCCACCGGCCTGCCGGCGCCACGCCGCACTCGTCGGTCTCGGCGTCGGTGATCTGCTCACCCGTATCGAGCATCGTCGCCCGGCGGCGCACTCCCCCGCCCGAAAGGCCCCGCGACCACAGGCACGCTTCCCGGACGCTGCCCGCCAGCGACGTCACCTCGATCTCGCCGTCGAAGCCCAGCTGCTCAAGCACCGCGAAATCGATTCCGGGAGCGCACTTCACAACGTAGGCGCGGTCACGCAGCACGTCGAGAAGCTCATCAAGCGGCGGCACATAGGCCCGCGGATCGAAGCGACGCCTCGATCCGCTCCGGCGAGCCGGGTCGACGAGCACGACCGCGTCGGCGGTGATCGGGCCGCAGCGCGTCGGCCCGGCAGAGCGCGACGTCGGGTCCGAGGTTGTTGCGCGCCATCGCGAGCCGCACCGCGTCGATGTCGCTGCCGAGGGTCAAGACTGCCCAATTGCGAAGGGCCGCAAGCTCGGTGCCGATGGAGCAGGTGGCGTCGTGGACAGTTGCTCCGGCGAGCCGCCGTGCCCGATGCTCGGCCACCGGCGCCGCGGTGGCCTGCTGCAGCGCCTCGTCGGTGAACAGCCAATCGGCGGCATCGGGAAACTTGACCGCCGCCTTGCGCCGCAGCTTCACCGTTTCCACGAGCACCGCGGTTCGGTCGCCGAAACGCCCACGCGCCGAAGCGATGTCCGAAACCAGAGAGGTATCGGTCAGCCGGAGCCGATCGACCTCGGCCAAGCCCTGCCGTCCCGCATCGCTGCGGAGGTACCTCACATCGTCGAGGCCGAACTCTACGACGGCTTGACCCCGGTGATCATGACGTTGTAGAACCAGCCCTTCGGCACGACGTGGCGCCACACGGTCTCGTCCACCCAGCTCAGCGCGGTCCAGCCACCGAACGCGAATTTGGCCCAGCCCCAACCGAGTTTGCCCGGCGGCACCGTGGACTCGAACGTCCGGACCGGCCATCCCAGCATCGCTGCGGTGAACTCATCGGTGGCAGTGTCGACCTCGACCGCGCCGGCGTTGCGCGCCATCGTCTCCAGATCGGCCGGATCGAAGGTGTGCAGGTCGACGATCCACTCCAGCGCGGCGGCGCGCGAGTTCTCGTCGAGTTCGGCCTGCGGACGGCGCCAGCTGGCGAGGCCAGGCAGCTTCATCGCCGCCACCGTGGTCTTCCAGGTCAGGTCGGCAAGCCGACGGGCGTAGGCGTTGCCGACCGTGGTCGGTTCACCGGCGAACACGAAGCGCCCGCCCGGCTTGAGGATCCGCACCACTTCCCGCAGCGACAGCTCGACGTCCGGGATGTGGTGCAGTACGGCGTGGCCGACCACCAGATCGAACGTGTTGTCGTCGTATGGGATGCCTTCGGCGTCGGCGACCCGGCCGTCGATGTCCAGGCCCAGCGACTGGCCGTTGCGGGTCGCGACCTTGACCATGCCCGGCGACAGGTCGGTCACCGATCCGCGCCGTGCGACGCCGGACTGGATCAGATTGAGAAGGAAGAACCCGGTTCCGCAGCCGAGCTCGAGGGCCCGGTCGTAGGGAAGTTCACGCTGGACCTCGTCGGGCACGATCGCATCGAAGCGGCTGCGGGCGTACTCGACGCAGCGCTGGTCGTAAGAGATCGACCACTTGTCGTCGTAGCTCTCGGCTTCCCAGTCGTGATAGAGCACCTGGGCCAGCTTGGTGTCGTGCCGGGCGGCCTCGACCTGCTCCTCGGTCGCGTGGGGCATCGGAGCCGGGACGGCGACATCAGGGTAAGCGCCGGGTTCCTTCGTTTCCGTCATGGAGGGCAGCCTAACGTGCGCTCCCGCTACAGGAACGAGGCCTTCGCCGCCCTCAACGCCTCCGGCGGATACTCCAGAAACCGGCTCGCCCAGGTGACGGCCGCGTCGTACACCCCGTCCGGTGCCACCATCTGGTCGACCAACCCCAGCTCCAGCGCTTCCCGCGCGTCGACGAAGCGCCCACTGAACACCATGTCCCTGGCCTTGCTGTCGCCCACCGCACCGGCCAACCGGGTCGCGCCGCCGCCCGCCGGTGCCAACCCCGCCAGGATCTCTGTCGCACCGAACTTGACGTTGTCTCCGCTGACGCGCCAGTCGGCGGCCAGCGCAAGCGTGAGGCCCGCACCCAGCGCGTAACCGGTGATCGCGGCGACGGTCGGCTTCGGCAGCGCGGCCAGTGCGTCGACGGCTTCCGCGCACACCCCGGCTGCTGCCGCCGCCTCATCGGCGTTCAGCGTCCGCAGCTCGGGCATGTCCTCGCCCGCCGAGAAGATCTCGTGGCCGCCGAAGACGATCACCGCGACGACGTCATCTCGCCCGCCGAGTTCGGCGGCGGCCTCGGCGATCTCCCGGTTCACCTGCCGGGTCAGCGCGTTCGTCGGTGGACGCGACAGCAGCAGCGTCGCGATACCTCGCCGCACCCCCTCGGGCAGGACTGCGGCCTCGGTGAAGACGACGCTGACGAACTCTCTCACGTGCAGTGGCGTCCCATCGGTGTATCCCTGGGGTGCGCGCCGGTTGCGGGCTTCGTTGTAGCGGTCGCTGTTGAAGAACTCGATCTCCCAGTTGCCGCCCTTTTTCGCTTCCAGGGAGGGTTCGATCGCGACGATCTTGCGTTCGACGGCGAGCACCTCGGCGACGGTGCGACCCTGCAGCGCATCGAGCTGCGTCCACGTCGGCGGGAGCAGAAAGCTCCGGCCCTCGGCGAAGTCGTCGAGCGCCGCGGCGGGGGTGACCCAGCCTGCCTTGTCCGTCTCGGTGTTGTCGCCGTCGGCGCGTTGTCCCTGCGGCAGGGCACCCACGAAGAAGAACGTGTCGTAGCGGCGGGTGCGCTCCTCCTTGGGCGTCACCCAGTTCGCCCACGGCCGCAGCAGGTCGGCGCGCAGCACCAGCTTCTCCGAGCGCAGGAACTCGCCGAACGACAGCGACTTGTCCTCCAGCGCGGCACGCTGTTCGCGGTAGACCGATGCGTCGTCGACGAGCAGATCCGGATCGTCGGCCTGGCCGGCGAACAGCACCCCGGATTCCTCGAACGTCTCCCGCGCCGCCGCGCATACCAACGCCTCCGCGAGCTCGGCGTCCACGCCGAACCGGTCCGCCCACCACTGTCGGTCGGGTCCGTGCCAGGCGACATCGGCATTGCGGTCGCGGTTGTCGACTCCCCCGCCCGGGAAGACCATGACGCCTGCCACGAAGTCCATCGCCGAGTGCCTGCGCATCAAGAACACCTCGATGCCGCGCCTGTCCGTCCCGCACCAACATCACCGTCGCGGCGGGGCGCGGTACCAAGGGATCGTCGGTGGTCATGTCCGTCTCCTGTGCGCGGCGCGGCTGCGGATACGGCGGGCGAAATAGCGGCCGTCGATGACGTCCAGCGCGATCGACTGCCCGAAGGCGGTGGAGAGGTTCTCGGCCGTCAACACGTCGGTCAGCAGACCGGAGTCGACGACCTTGCCCTCCGACAGGATCAGGCAGTGGGAGAACCCGGGGGGAATCTCTTCGACGTGGTGGGTCACCAAGGCCAGCGCGGGGGCATCCGGGTCGGCGGCCAGATCGCTCATCCGCGCGACGAGCTCTTCCCTGCCGCCGAGGTCGAGGCCGGCCGCGGGTTCGTCGAGGAGCAGCAGTTCCGGGTCGGTCATCAGCGAACGGGCGATCAGCACCCGCTTGCGCTCGCCTTCGGACAGCGTGCCGTACGTGCGCTCGGCGAGGTGTTCGGCGCCGACGCTCTCCAGCATGTCCACCGCCTGGCGGTAATCGACGTCGTCGTACTTCTCGCGCCAGCGGCCCATGACCGCGTAGCCGGCGGAGACGACGACGTCGCGCACGACCTCGTCGTCGGGTATCCGCGCAGACAGCGCGGCGCTGCTCAGCCCGATCCGGGCGCGCAACTCGGACATGTCGACCCTGCCGAGCCGTTCACCGAGCACGTACGCCGTGCCCGACGACGGGTGCTCCATGGCCGCGGCCATACGCAACAGCGAGGTTTTCCCTGCACCGTTGGGGCCGATGATCACCCAGCGCTCGTCGAGTTCGACGGACCAGGTGACCGGACCCACCAGCAGCCTGCCGTTGCGGCGCAGGGTGACTTTGGCGAAGTCGATCAGCAGGTCAGGGTCGGCCTCTTCTACTTCCTCGACTGGCACCCGCTCATCGTAGTGGGGCCGAAATCTCCCAGCCGCGCGCGCCGTTGACAATGACGCGGTCGGCGGCGCCAGCCGTGCGCGACACCAGCTCGGCGTTGGGCTGGTCGACGCCGGCCACCCAGGACCGGGCGGCGTGCGGGCTCTTCCCGAACGCCGTGTGGCGGGCGATCAGCCGGTCGGTCCTGACCTGGTCGTCCGAGCTGACGAACCAGACGGCGTCCATCGCCCGGCGCGCCCTGACCCACGCCGGACGGTCGAGCAGAAGGTAGTTGCCCTCGGTGATGACGAGCTTCGCCGACCGGTGCACGACCAGTGCTGCGGCCAGTGGCTGCTCCAGCACCCGGTCGAAACCGGGTGCGTACACGTCGGTGTCGGTCTCGGTGTGCAGCCGCTCGAGCAGATGGGCGTACCCGGCCGGGTCGAACGTCTCGGGGGCGCCCTTGCGGTCGAGCAGGCCGAGGCGGCGCAGCTGATCGTCGGCGAGGTGGAAACCATCCATCGGGACATGCGCGGCCCACCCGGTCCCGCGCCGTTCGTCGATCCTGGCCAGTAAGAGCTCGACCAACGTCGACTTGCCTGCTCCTGGAGTGCCCGCGATCCCCAGCACCGCCCGCGGGGCGCCTTCACCCAGCGCAACGGCGTCAGCCGCCAGCGACTCCAACGCCGGTGGGCTGCTCATTCTTCTCATCATCGACGCCGCGGTGCGCCGAATCCACACGGGCCCAGCCGCTCACGGCCAGCACCCGGTCGGGCGTCAGCCGAACGAACAGCTGCACCAACGGGCCGATGCCGAATGCGTACACCACAGTTCCGACGCCGACGGTCCCGCCGAGCAGCCAGCCGACCGTGAGCACCGAAACCTCGATCGTAGTGCGCACCAAACGAACCGAACGGCCGGTCCGCACGACCAGCCCGGTCATCAGTCCGTCCCGCGGCCCCGGCCCCAGGCCTGCACCGATATAGAGGACTGTGCTGAGCGCATTGAGGACGACCGCGGCCAGCATCAGGGCTGTCCGCACCGGCAGCGACATCGGCGTCGGCATCAGCCACAGGGCGAGGTCGACGGTCACCGCGATGACGATGACGTTGGCCACCGTGCCGATGCCCGGCCGGTTGCGCAGCGGGATCCAGGCCAGCAGCACCGCGACACCGACCACCGCCGAGGCCAGTCCGATGGTCATGCCGGTCCGCAGGGCGAGACCCTGGTGGAAGACGTCCCAGGGGTCCAGTCCCAGGCCCGCCCGGACCATCATCGCCATCGACAGGCCGTAGCCGCACAGCCCGGTGAGCAGCGCCGTGCCGCGGAGCGCCCCGCCGGCGCAACGGACCACTCCACCCGAATTGTCGAATTCCTCAACGCGCCTCGTCCCTCGCCGCTTGATCGTCATTCGACTACGAGTGGTCCGGGAAATGCATCCGGATGGCGTCGAGGTCGCTGCGCATCCGGCGAGCGTCGGCATCGCGTTCATCGATCGCGCCGCCCACAGACGGCATGTAGTACAGGTCGGCCAGCCGCTGGCCCAGTCGAGATATCCAGTGCGTCATATGGCCATGATCTTTTCAAACTGGCTTGCTTTTCAATATCCAGTTTGGCGATACTGGCCTCAATGACTGAAGCACTGGCTACCCGTTCGCTCGATGTGGACCTTTTGTTGCGCGAACTCGGGAACTGGCGGACATCCAGTCTAAGTGGGCCGGCGTACCACGGACTGGCGGACGCCGTTCGACTGCTGATCGTCGACGGCCGGGTGCCGGTGGGTGCGCGCCTGCCCAGCGAGCGCGCACTGGCCGACGCCCTGCGGGTGTCGCGCACGACGGTCACCGCCGCGTACACCCAACTGCGCGAGGACGGCTACCTCAACGCCCGCCGCGGAGCCCGCAGCACCACCGCGCTACCCGTCACCCAAGCCACCCCGGCCCCGGTCACCGCTGCGGCTGCCAACCTGGCGGCGGCTACCCTCGCCGCACCCGCGGCCGTCGCGGCCAGGGCGTTCACCGAAGCGGCCGAGGAGGTCACGCCCTATCTGCAGGGTATCGGTATCGAGGTGACCGGTGTCCCGCCGCTGCGCTCTGCGATTGCTGAAAGATATTGCGCGCGTGGTCTTCCCACTGACCCCGACGAGATCATGGTGACCACCGGCGCGCTGCATGCGATCGGCCTGATCCTGGCCACCTACACGCAGCCCGACGACCGGGTGCTGGTCGAACAGCCGACCTACCACGGGGCTCTCGCCGCGATGGCCACCCGCGGCCTCCGGCCCGTTCCCGTGGCGATGGCACCTGACGGCTGGGAGCTCGACGCGGTCGAAGCCGCGATTCGCCAGCTGGCGCCGAACCTGGCGTACCTGATCCCGGACAATCACAATCCGACCGGCATGACGCTGCCCGTGGCCGACCGAAAACGGTTGGCGCAGATCATCAGTGACACTCACACTCGCACCATCATCGACGAGTCGATCACCGACATGTGGCTCGACGAGCCGGTACCCGCTCCCCTGGCGGCATCGATGACCGCCCGTCGCGACCTGGTCCTGACCGTCGGATCGATGTCCAAGTCCTTCTGGGGCGGCCTGCGCATCGGCTGGATCCGCGCCGACCGCAGCACGCTGGCCACCATCGCCGCCATCCGTCCGGCCATCGACATGGGTACACCGATTGTCGAACAGCTCGCTGCGGCAAGACTTTTGGCTGCGGAAGCCGAGGTGCTGCCGGAGCGGCGGGATATTTTGAGGTCCCGGCGGGCGCTGCTGTTGAAGCTGCTTGCCATCCATCTGCCCGACTGGCGCGCGGCCCCAGGGAAAGGCGGCCTGTCACTGTGGGTGCGGCTGCCCGCGCCCATGAGTTCGGCACTGTCGGCGGCCGCGTCACGGATGGGGCTTGAGATCCCGCCAGGACCGCGCTTCGGGGTAGACGGCACACTGGAGCGCTTCATCCGGGTTCCGTACACACTGCCCGACGACCAGCTCGTCGAGGCGATCGAACTGCTCGCCCGCGCCTGGCGCAGCGTCACGGGCCTGACGGCACCCGAGCCCACCGCCGTGGTGGTCTGATCTCGGTGATTTCGGTGTCGGCCGTCAGCCTCAGCGTGACCAACTACACCCGAATCGCACGTCAGTCGGGGATGTCGACGCGCCGCACGACGCCGTCGAGCGCGTCGGCGGCCTCGATCTCGCCACGGGTGATGCCGAGGATGAACAGCACCGTGTCCAGATACGGATGGTTCAACGACGCGTCGGCCACCTCGCGCAGCGCCGGCTTGGCGTTGAACGCCACCCCGAGCCCGGCCGCCGAGAGCATGTCGATGTCGTTGGCGCCGTCACCGACAGCGACGGTCTGCTCCATCGGCACCCCAACCTGTGCCGCAAAGTCGCGCAGCGCCTTGGCCTTTGCGGGCCGGTCGATGATCGGCCCGATCACCTTTCCGGTCAGCTTGCCGTCGACGATCTCCAGGTGATTGGCCGCCACATAGTCGAGCATGAGTTCGTCGGCCAGCGGCTGAATCACCTGACGGAATCCGCCGGAGACCACACCGCAGTGATAACCGAGGCGCCTCAGCGTCCGGATGGTGGTGCGGGCTCCCGGGGTCAGCTCCAACTGGTCAGCGACCTCGTCGACCACCTCGGCAGGCAGCCCCTCGAGGGTGGCCACCCGCCGGTGCAGCGATTCGGCGAAGTCGAGTTCACCCCGCATCGCCGCCTCGGTGATTTCAGCCACCGCCGCGTCGGCGCCGGCGTGTGCGGCCAGCATCTCGATGACTTCGCCCTGAATCAGCGTGGAATCGACGTCGAACACGATGAGCCGCTTGGCGCGCCGCGACAGGCTGTAGTCCTCGACGGCGATGTCGATGCCCTCGTCGACAGCGACCCGCGCGAGCATCGCCTGCAACTCGCCGTAGACGCCCGGCGGTACCGACACCCGCAGCTCCAGACCCGTCACCGGGTAGTCCGACACCCCACGGATGAAATCGATGTTCACCCGCAACGCGGCCGCTTCCCTGGCGACCACGCCGAATGCCTCGGCGGATATCGGCCGGCCCAGCACCACGATCGTGTGCGTGGAGGGCACCTGCATCACCGGCAGGCCGTCGCTGCCCTCGATGCTGACCTCAAGCCCGACGCCGTGGATGGCGGCCTCCACCTCAGCGTGGAGTTCGCCGGCCGCGACGACCTCGGCGGCCGCGGCAACAAGAACACCCAGCGTCAGGCGGCCGCGGATGACCACCTGTTCGACGTTGAGTAGATCGACCCGATGCCGCGACAGCACCTCGAAGAGCGCCGAGGTGACACCGGGCTGATCGCGGCCGGTGACCGTGATGAGCAGCGACGAGCGATGACGTGAGGAGCCCACAGTCAAGTCTTGCGATGCCCTCACCCCCGAGTGCTGCCCGTGCGCTGTGTCAGCTACGGACTTCTACGTCGTCGATCCTGGTGACGTCGCCGTCCTCGGGACCGTGGGCGCGACCCACGTGTGCCTCGCGGCGCATCCGGTCGACCATGTGCGGGTAGTGCAGCTCGAATGCGGGCCGCTCCGAACGGATGCGGGGCAGCTCGGTGAAGTTGTGCCGCGGCGGCGGGCAGCTCGTGGCCCACTCCAGCGAGTTGCCGTAGCCCCAAGGATCGTCGACGGTGACGACCTCGCCGTAACGCCAGCTCTTGAACACGTTCCACAGGAACGGCAGGGTCGACGCACCGAGGATGAACGCGCCGATCGTCGAGACGATGTTCAGCGTCGTGAAGCCGTCGCTGGGTAGGTAGTCCGCGTAACGGCGCGGCATGCCTTCGTCGCCCAGCCAGTGCTGCACCAGGAACGTGGTGTGGAAGCCGATGAACGTCAGCCAGAAGTGCAGCTTGCCCAGCCGCTCGTCGAGCAGGCGACCCGTCATCTTCGGGAACCAGAAGTAGATTCCGGCGTAGGTGGCGAACACGATGGTGCCGAAGAGCACGTAGTGGAAGTGCGCGATCACGAAGTAGCTGTCGGTGACGTGGAAGTCCAACGGCGGGCTGGCCAGCAGCACACCGGACAGGCCTCCGAGCAGGAACGTCGCGATGAAGCCGAGGGAGAACAGCATCGGCGTCTCGAACGTCAACTGGCCCTTCCACATCGTGCCTATCCAGTTGAAGAACTTGATGCCCGTCGGGACCGCGATCAGGAAGGTCATGAAGGAGAAGAAGGGCAGCAGCACTGCGCCGGTGGCGTACATGTGGTGCGCCCACACCGCGACCGAAAGCGCCGCGATGCCGAGCGTCGCATAGATCAGCGTGGTGTAACCGAAGATCGGTTTGCGGCTGAACACCGGGAAGATCTCGGACACGATGCCGAAGAAGGGCAGCGCGATGATGTACACCTCGGGGTGACCGAAGAACCAGAACAGGTGCTGCCACAGCAGCACGCCGCCGTTGGCGGGGTCGTAGACGTGGGCCCCCAGGTGGCGGTCAGCCGCAAGCCCGAAAAGCGCGGCGGTCAGCAGCGGGAACGCCAGCAACACGAGGATCGACGTCACCAGGATGTTCCAGGTGAAGATCGGCATCCGGAACATGGTCATGCCGGGGGCACGCATGCACACCACGGTCGTGATCATGTTGACGCCACCGAGGATGGTGCCGAGACCGCCGACAGCCAGGCCCATGATCCACAGATCGCCACCGGCACCAGGCGAGTGGATGGCGTCGGTCAGCGGCGAGTAAGCGGTCCAGCCGAAGTCCGCGGCGCCACCGGGGGTGATGAAACCGGCGGTGGCGATCATCGCGCCGAACAGGAAGAGCCAGAACGAGAACGCGTTCAGCCGCGGGAACGCGACGTCAGGTGCGCCGATCTGCAGCGGCAGCACCAGGTTGGCGAACCCGAACACGATCGGGGTGGCATAGAACAGCAGCATCACCGTGCCGTGCATGGTGAACAGCTGATTGAACTGCTCGTTGGACAGGAACTGCAGCCCGGGTGTGGCCAGCTCCGTCCGCATGAACAGCGCCATCAACCCGCCGATGAGGAAGAACGCGAAGCACGCGACGCAGTACATGACGCCGATCAACTTGTGATCGGTGGTGGTGATCAGCTTGTAGATCAGGTTGCCCTTGGGGCCCAGCCGCGCCGGGTAGGGACGCCGGGCCTCAAGTTCTCCGATTGGGGGCGCTTCGGCTACCAACAGGTCCTCCAACCTTCCGTGTACTGACCGGATACCCGGATCGAACGGCCGGCAGGCCGACGGTTCAATATGAATCCTAACTCCCCAACCTGTCCGAAGTCGGGGTGGTCCTACAAACGGTCGTATTTCGCGTTGCATCGAGACCGGATCGATCTCGCGACACGTCCTGACCTGCCGTGAAGCGCCAGGATGTTACGGTCTGCGCGTGCTGTCAACCGGAGCCAGGGCGGGCCGCTGGGCCTCCCGGTCAGCGGGGCTGGCCGCGCTCGGAACGGCCGTCGTCGTCGGACTCAACGGTTGCGGATCGTCGGGGGACGCGCCCGCCACCGGAAGAGCCGGCGAGGGCACCGTCGTCACCAGCACCACCCGCGTCGCCAACGCCGGTGTCCTCGGCAACGACCGGAGGCCCGACGAATCCTGTGCGCCCGAACCGGCGCGGCTCGACGAGGGGCCCCCGGACCGCGAGGTGCGCAACGCAGCCGGTCACGGCGTCTCCCCGCCGATCCCGGAGACGACACTGGTGCGCGCAGATCCGCAGCGCATCGCCGTATTGTCGGGCGACCAGCTCGACGCGCTCTGCGCGCTCGGACTGCAGTCACGCATCGTGACTGCCGCCCTACCCGACGGACTGGCTGAGCAGCCGTCGTATCTGGGTACCGCGGTCCACGAGCTGCCCGGGGCCGGAAGCCGGAGCGATCCCGACCTCGATGCGATCAGAGCCGCCGGACCCGACCTCATCCTCGGTTCGGTAGCGCTCACACCTGAGGAGTTTCCGGCGCTGTCCGACATCGCGCCGACCGTGCTCGGCGGGCCGCCGGGGGCGGCGTGGAAAGAGAATCTGCGCACCGTCGGCGCCGCGACGGGCCGGGTGGAGGCAGCTGACGCGATGATCGAGGACTTCGACCGGGCTGCCGACAAGACCGGCCAGCACAACGACGCGACGCACTTCCAGGCGTCGGTGGTGGAGTTCACCGACACCACGATGCGCGTCTTCGGGGTCGACAACTTCCCAGGAAGTGTGCTCGCCGATGTCGGCGTGGATCGTCCTGCGGCACAACGTTTTACCGACAAACCCTACGTCGAGGTGGGTATCACCGACGAGGACCTGGGCAACTCGCCGGACTTCTCGATCGTCGAGGGCGACGTCGTCTACGTGTCCTTCGCGACGGCGGAGGCGCGCGAACACGCACCCAAGGTGATGGACAGCGACGCCTGGCGGCGGTTGTCGGCCAACCGGGACAATCGCGTGTTCGCGGTGAACAACGAGGTCTGGCAGACCGGTGAGGGCATCATCGCCGCGCGCGCCATGCTGGCCGACCTACGCTGGGTCAACTCCCCCGTCAGCTGACGGGGTGGCCCGCAATGTGGATGGCTGCTGACCGAACTGGCCGGTCTGCAGCGAGCCGTCAGGCAGCACGAGTTCCCCCGAGTCGACGCAGTCCCGGATCTTCGGAGGCAGGCTGCACCCGACCTCGCGTGCTCGGGAATCCCGACGGCGATGTCCGAGCGCTGCGAGACCCTACCGAGCTCGTGATGCACAACGTGACGACCCTAACTGTGTTCGACCCCGGCGGACGGAATTAACCCCGACCGCTCGCACGTTGACTGCTTGTGTCCGCATTGCTGCGGCCCCGTTTTGTCGCGCCTCGTCACAGGGTGGGCGAATACCACTGACTACGACCGAAAGGTTGATATGAGCACCGTTTCCGCGTATGCAGCCACGTCCGCCACCGACCCGCTGACCAAGACCACCGTCGTCCGCCGCGACGTCGGCCCCCACGACGTGGCATTCGACATCCACTTCGCCGGGGTCTGCCACTCGGACATCCACACCGTGCGCGCCGAGTGGGGCAAGGTGAAGTACCCGCTGGTGCCAGGTCACGAGATCGCGGGCATCGTCACCGAGGTCGGTGCCGAGGTGACGAAGTTCAAGGTGGGCGATCGGGTGGGCGTCGGTTGCTTCGTGGATTCCTGCCGTGAGTGCGAGGCCTGTCTGGCCGGAGAAGAGCAATATTGCACCGGCGGCGGCATGGTCGGCACCTACAACGGCGTCGGCCGCGACGGCCAGCCGACCCAGGGCGGCTACAGCGGTGCGATCGTCGTGGACGAGAAGTACGTCCTGAACATCCCCGACGCCATCTCGCTGGACAAGGCGGCACCCCTGCTGTGTGCCGGGATCACCACGTACTCACCGCTGCACCACTGGAACGCGGGCCCGGGCAAGAAGGTCGCCGTGATCGGTCTCGGCGGCCTCGGACATCTGGCGGTCAAGATCGCCGTGGCCATGGGCGCCGAGGTGACGGTGCTCAGCCAGTCGCTGAAGAAGATGGAGGACGGTCTGCGGCTCGGCGCGACCGACTACCGCGCCACCAGCGACCGCGACACGTTCAAGGAGCTGAAGGGCCGTTTCGACCTGATCATCAACACCGTCTCGGCCAACCTCGAGTTGCAGAGGTATCTCCAGCTGCTCAAGCTCGACGGCACGCTCGTCGAACTCGGTATGCCCGAGCACCCCATGGAGGTCCCGGCGGGTGCACTGATCTTCGGACGGCGCAGCATCGCCGGATCGCTGATCGGTGGCATCGCCGAAACCCAGGAGATGCTCGACTTCTGCGCCGCGCACGACGTCACGCCGGAGATCGAAGTCATCGAGCCGGACTACATCAACGAGGCATACGAGCGGGTGCTGGCCAGTGACGTGCGCTACCGGTTCGTCATCGACACGGCGTCGCTGCGGTAGGGCTAGTCGGTTTTGGCGGCGCCGTCCACCCCGGCAAGGGGCCAGCCGGCCGCCGCCAGCTTCGCCGCCACGCGCTGGACGTTCTCCGGTCCGGCGTCATGGTGGGTGACGTCCTTGATGAACGCGCTCGATCTCGTCGGCGTCGATCGCGCCGTCCTCGATAGCCGTGGAACCGCCCTCGGTCAGGTGCTTGATCACCTCTTTGATCTGGTCCTCCGTCAGGGGTGTGGCACGCAGCAGCGAGAGCAGAGGTACTCGATCCGGGCCGGGAACACCGCTCGGGTAGCCGGCGCGCAGCCAGTCCAGCACTGAGTGGAACAACGACGTAGTGGTCACCCCCACAGTGTCGTCCCGGGCCTCCCCTGCAGCCAGCACCGGGTGACAGTGTTTTCCTCCGCGTCGCCGCGCATTCACCCGCCACCTCGGGGAACCGCGAAACTGGGAGTGCGCTGGGAGTCGTGTTAAGAGCCGGTTTCCCCGGTTGTCCGGTGGTCTACACCGTGTCACGCTCCCGCGGTGACCACTGAATCAGCAGCTGTGGAATCCGCCCCTCCGGCGGGATTGAAGAAGGGTGCCATCGGCATCGTCGCGGTCATCTTCATGGCCGTCGCCAACGCCGCGCCCATCACCGCGATGACCGGCAACACACCCATCGCCGTCGGTTACGGCAACGGCCTCGGCGCACCCGCCGGCTTCCTCTTCGCCACGATCATCTTGACGCTGTTCGCACTCGGTTACGTCGCGATGGCGCAAACACATCACCACCACGGGCGCCTTCTACGGCTTCATCTCGCACGGCCTCGGACAGGTGTGGGGAATGGCCAGCGGCTTCCTCGCCACCTTCGCCTACGTGGTGTTCGAGGGCTCTCTGATCGGCGGCTGTGCCTATTTCGCCAACGACGCCGTCAACACCATCGCCGGTGTCGACATCCCGTGGCTGGTGTTCGCCGTCGGCGCGATCGTGATCATCGCCGCCCTGTGCTATTTCCATATCAGCTTCACCGCAGCGATTCTCGGCGTGACCCTGGTGGCCGAGGTGCTCATCCTGTTCGCGCTGGCATTCTCGGTGATCTTCAAAGGCGGTGGCCCGGACGGCTTCATGCTCGACCAGACGGTGCTCCTGAACAACGCGTTCGAGGGTCTGCCCGGAGGCGCATTCGGAACGGCCGCAGCGGCGGGCTCGATGGCGATCGGCCTGTTCTTCGCGTTCTGGTCCTGGGTCGGCTTCGAGACCACCGCCGTGTACGGCGAGGAATCGCGCAATCCGAAGAAGATCATCCCGCGGGCCACGCTGATCGCGGTGATCGGCCTCGGCCTGTTCTACACCTTCATCTCGGCGATGGTGTTGGCGGGCAACGGCGCCAAGGCCTCGGTGGAGGCATCGATCAGCGCCTCGCCGCTCGATCTGTTCTTCGGTCTGGTGGAGGGCAACCTGGGCGCTTTCCTGCTGGACGTCTACAAGATCCTGCTGGTGATCGGATCGTTCGCGTGCGCCCTGGCGTTCCACAACGCCGCGTCACGCTACCTGTTCGCCCTCGGCCGCGAGATCCCCTCGGCCGCAGCGCAGAAGACGATCGGTGCGGCTCACCCCAAGCACGGCTCGCCCTACATCGCCTCCACGCTGCAGAGTGTCATCACGTTGGTGATCGTGTTGTTGTTCGCCGGTTTCACCGCAGTGCAGGTGCCCGACGCCGACGGCGTGCCGGTCGACACCCCGGCACTGGTCCCCTACGTGAACATCTACGGGCTGCTCGCGTTGATCGGCACCGCCGCGATCCTGCTCGTGCAGGCGATCTGCTCGGCGGCGGTGATCTCATATTTCTGGGCTCGAAAGACGCACCGCGGCAACATCGTCACCACGCTCATCTGCCCGGCGATCGGCGGCATGGCCATGCTGTACGTGGTGTGGCTGCTGTGGGACAACCGCGCGTTCGCCGCCGGACTGGCCGCGAACTCGGAGGTCTTCAAGGTGGGCCCGTACATGATCCTCGCGGTGTTCGCGATCGGCCTGGCGTATGCGCTGTGGCTGCGCTTCGCCAAGCCGGAGGTGTACGCCGAGATCGGCCGGACGGTCATCGAGGATGCACACGAGCGCAGCGAGGAAGCGCCTACCGCGTCCCCGGCCTGATCCCCGCGTCCGGGCCGGCCGCCTGTTCGAGGGTCCACACGACGCTGTACCTCAGCAGATCGACCTTGAACCCGTTCCCGCTCAACGGAGTTGCGCCCGTGGCGAGGAGCCGGGCCGCGGTCTCGAAGGTCCCATTGCCCATCCGGGTGGCCGACTCACCGATCTGAGCCGGTCTCTGGTCGTCGTCGGGATCTCGAAGCCTGCCGGGGCAATGGCCAGGGGAACCACGAGTGCTGCAGGGCCCAGTTCGGACGTGGTTGCCGTTGTATCGACCGCGGGCGCGAGAAGTCTGGCCGGCAGCGCACGACAAGTAAGGCAGCCACCGACGCGGCAGCGAATGACATTGCGGACCAACACTATCCGGCTGCCAGAGCAATCGGGTCGGTGGTCCACGTCAGCGTCAGCAGGCCGATGCTCTTGGCGGCGTACGCGGCTAAAGCCCTACCCGACCGGCATCACCGATGTCCGGCACCCGCCGTTCCGGCAGCCCAAGACCTGGCGCCGCCTTCGGACACACAGACGACGGTGATCCCCGGGAGAGCTCGCGTTCCGAGGCGTTCTGCACGGCGCGTTAAACAAGCGGGAGCGTTATGGCGCCGGCTCCTACGTCGGTCCTGGGCCGTCGCTACCGGCGGACTCAACGCCGCCTCCTCCGTCATCCACGGGTGGCTCCTCTGGCGGCTCCTCCGTCGGTCCCGGGCCGTCGTCACCGCCCGAATCATCCGGCGGTGGCTCATCCGGCGGTGGCTCATCCGGCGGTGGCGCCGGGGTGGGCGGCGTCGAGGTGGGCGGTGGCGTAGGGGTCACGTGCCCAGGCGTGAAAATCTTGACGGTCTGCCCGGGAGGGCCGCCAACATCCGGGACGGAGACACCTCGCCCCTTTTCCCTTGCAATGCCACTAATAGCCGAGCCGGGGCTTTGGCTGCCGTTATACCCGGGTAAGCGCGCGTCATCGGGGGCGGGATCTGCCCCCGCCAGCCCAACGAGAGGAACAGACACGGCCGCCGCCGCGGCCGCTGACACAAACAGGTTCTTTAGCATGTTTCTCTCGCCTTGATTCTGGTCATGTTCGGTGCCGCCGCTGACGACGTCACCTACTGAGACGGTATGGCGACCCCCGCCCCTGAGCACCAGTAGAGCACTACTTATTTCACTGCACGCGCAATCCGTTAGGCGGGCCACTCGGTCTAGCGTTGGTCGTCGAGCGACGCGATTCGTCGGCTCGTTACCGCCCGCAACTCGGTAAACGCCGATTATCGGGACGACCCCGAACGGGTTCAAGCACTGTCATCGTCGGCCACGCCGCGTGCGTCGGTCACGGTAGCGCACACACGACGTGGCTTGCCGAACGTGCTACGCCGTCACCTTCGCGGTCCAGTCCATGAATAGCCAACCGCATTTGTCGCTACGCGTTCCCAGTCCTACTTTGCCGACCAACCCGACCACCAACGACTCCAACGGCTACGGGATCACCAACCACATGAAGAACGGCTTCACCGAGGACGGCCTGCCTTCAACGAGGACCGCTGAGGCGAATGTCATCAACATCGTCAGCGGTCAGGGCAGTCCCACCGACGTGGCTGACTTCGGCCCTATCAGCCCGCGGGCGGCAAGAAGAGGTAACCCAGTCGTACCAGAACGGGGAGTCTCTTCGGAGGCTCCCGCGTCGTATGGCAGCACTTAACCGGGAAACAAGGCACTTGGTGCGCTCACCGTCACCGGAGTTATCGCGGTGGCCGCCAGCCGGTCGCTGGCATGGCCCGGTGTTGGAAAGCGGTCCCCACACACATGAACGTCTGACCTACACCAGACTAGAAGTCCCAGTCCTCGTCGGTGGTGTTGACGGCCTTGCCGATGACGTAGCTCGACCCCGAGCCCGAGAAGAAGTCGTGGTTCTCGTCGGCATTGGGTGAAAGTGCCGACAGGATCGCGGGATTGACGTCGGTCTCGTCCTTGGGGAACAGCGCTTCGTAGCCGAGGTTCATCAGCGCCTTGTTGGCGTTGTAGCGCAGGAACTTCTTGACGTCCTCGGTCAGCCCGACCTCGTCATACAGGTCCTGGGTGTATTCGACCTCGTTGTCGTAGAGCTCGAAGAGCAGCTCGTAGGTGTAGTCCTTGAGCTCGGCCTTGCGCGCTTCGTCCTCCAGCGCCAGCCCCTTCTGGAACTTGTAGCCGATGTAGTAGCCGTGCACGGCCTCGTCGCGGATGATCAGCCGGATCATGTCGGCGGTGTTGGTCAGCTTGGCGCGGCTGCTCCAGTACATCGGCAGGTAGAAGCCGGAGTAGAACAGGAAGCTCTCCAGCAGCGTGGAGGCCACCTTGCGCTTCAGCGGGTCGTCACCCTTGTAGAAGTTCATCACGATCTCGGCCTTGCGCTGCAGGTTCGGGTTCTCCTCGGACCAGCGGAACGCCTCGTCGATCTCGACCGTCGAGCACAGCGTGGAGAAGATGTTGCTGTAGCTCTTGGCGTGCACGGACTCCATGAACGCGATGTTGGTGTAGACGGCTTCCTCATGCGGGGTCAGCGCATCGGGGATCAGGCTGACCGCGCCGACCGTGCCCTGGATGGTGTCCAGCAGGGTCAGGCCGGTGAAGACCCGCATCGTCAGCTGCTTCTCGTGGGCGTTGAGGGTGCCCCAGGACGGGATGTCGTTGGAGACGGGCACCTTCTCGGGCAACCAGAAATTGCCCGTCAGCCGCTCCCACACCTCGGCGTCCTTCTCGTCCTGCAGCCGGTTCCAGTTGATGGCCGAGACACGGTCGATCAGTTTCATGCCATCGCTCACGAGAACCCCATTTCACCTGGCTTTTTGCACTGTCGCCGCGAGATCTCCCACGACGCCTCCAACACTACAACTGGTATGAACCCCGCCGCGCTGTACAAGATGTTGTGTTTTCGCGTGTCGTGCGCGGCGGCCTGTCAGACGCCCGAGTGTGCACCCAGATCGCGAATCCACGCCTCTTCACGATCTCAGCGCACACTAGACGGCGCCGGCTCCGGTCGTCGCCAGCCAGTTCCCGCCTGATCAGCCACCGTCATGCGTCCGACTGTACTTGGGAACACCGGTACCGGATAAATACCATCCGCCGGGTGCTAGTCGGGGTTGGCCAGCCCGTGCTTGAGCGCATACATGCTGGCGCCGATGCGGTTGGAGGCGCCGATCTTGGCGTACGTCCGCTCGACGTGGTTGCGCGCGGTCTTCTCGCTGATCACCAGCATCTTCGCGATCTCCTTGTTCGACGCGCCCCGTGCCACAAGGCAGAGCACCTCGACTTCGCGCGGCGTGAGCCCGCCCGGGCGGACGTTCGGCCGTCTGCGCAGCGGTGGCCCGCCGCGTGCAGCACCGCCTCGACGGCAGCCGGGTCGAGCTCACCCCGCTTGACCCGGTCGCGAGACTCGTCGGGCCGCGGCGTCTCGGGACTGCGGCTCGCGGTAGGGCCGCGGTTCGAGTGCGGACTGGTAGCTGACGGCCGCGGCGAGCACCCGGTCGGGCATCGGAAGCGCGGCGTCGGACAGGCCGCGCGGATATCCGCTGCCGTCGACGCACTCGTGGTGGTTGCCCGCCAACTGGGCGACCTGCTCGAGCCCGGCGACCTGGCGCAGGATGCGCACAGTCAGGTACGGATGCAGCCGCACTCGTTCGAACTCCGCCGACGCTCAACGGCCCGGGCTTGGACCAGATCTGGTTGGAGACCCCGATCCGGCCGAGGTCGTGCACGTGGCCCGGCACGCCGGATCAGCGCGACGTTGTCGGCATCCGAGCCCCGCCACGGTTGCGGCGTCGGCGGCCAGCGCCGCAACCGCACGCGAATGGCCAAGCGTGAAGGGGCATTTCAGGTCGACGAAGTCGCCGAGCGCCACAAGCAGCGAGTCGAGCGCATCCTCGTCGAGGCGGGTGCCCCTGTCGGGCGCCTCGCGCAGCGCGGCCGACCACACGTCGCCCGGCGGGCGGCCCGGCGAGAATCTGCATCGGCGTCGGCGGTGAACGAGATCGACCAGCTGCGGGTCGAACTGGCCTCCGCTGCGGCTGCGGGCCATGGCGACCGCACCCTCGACCCCGTACGACCGCTGATGCACCTCGAGCATGTCGGCGAGCTGGGCGACCCGCATCTCGATCGGAATCGCGTCTCCGCTTGCGCCGGAGGGCAATCCGCCTCCGTCGTATCGCTCGAAGGTGAACGCCAGCGCCGCCTGCACGTCGGTGCTCAGCCCGATCCGATCGGCGAGCAGGCCCGCGGATGTGCAGTGCGAGTGGATCAGCCGCGCGAAATGGCCACGCGCGTTTGACAATAGCGCCGCCATCACACTGAGCCTGCGCACCAGCGTCTGACCGCGCGCGATGTTGCTCAGCAGGAACCGCTGGTAGGGCAGCCCCGACCAGTCGACCAGGTAGGAGTCGTGCCGGACCGCGATGTCGTCGCCGAACCACTGCGCGTACTCGTGCGAGTCGGCGTGACAGCCGATCCACATGATCAGCGTCGCGTAGTACGTGCAGTCGCGCTGGGCGCGGGTGAGCCCGGCCGGTCGGCGATCCTCGTCGCGATCAACGCCGAGCGCAGCATGTGCTCGGCGGGTTGCCCAAGCCCGAGGTCGATCGCCACCGACAGCGCCGCCAACACCTCGGCCCGGCTTGGCGCGGGCCGAGGTGTCGGAGCGGACTGTCGTGACGCCATCTGCGGATTGTGCCGGTCGGCACGAGCACCGGGTCAGCCGATCAGCGACAGTGGTCACCTGCACGGATATGCGCGGTCGGCGTCGAAGTTCTCGAAATGGCCCGTGCCGATCACGCAGATGCCCCGCTGTGGCGGGCGGAAGTCGGCCGAGCCGTGCCTGCTCCTTGAGCGGGCCGATCGGACCGAGGTCCTCGCCGCGCAGCACCGCGCGCGACGCCGACACCGCCCAGATCTGCCGCGGCGCGACCATGAACCGCTGGCCGTTGGGGGCCGTGCCGGCGAGCCGGACGTCACCGGCGCCCAGCGTCACACCGGCGACGCGGCTGATGACGCCGAGCATGCTCTGGTTCGTCCACGCCGACTCCGGGAGCCTGCTCGCCGACCTTGGTCATCAGCCGGGTCGCGAAGGTCGATTCGCATGTGGACCGTCCACTGCGAGCAGTCCGGGGATCGTCACCGAGAACCACCACGGCGTGATCCACGTCGACGTCGATATCGCACTGGACCGCGTCGTTGCCGGTCGCCGAACTGAAGTAGCGCGCGCAACTCTGCTCGGCCGGGCGTGGTGGCGTAGAACGTCCACGTGCCGGCCGGATCGCGGTGCCACACCGACACGATACGCCGGTGCGAACGATGCCGTCGGGAAATTGGCGCAAGGCCAGATAATGGCCGCTTTCAAAGGGCAGGCCCATGACGCCGAAGCCGACGAATCGTTCGTCGTCCCCGGCCGGCAGGACGGGATTGTCGAGGACGGCCTTGACGGCGTCGTGGGGGTTCTGTGTTGTGTTCATGCCACCGATGGTCGTTTTCACGACCGCCTCAGCACATGAGGCGATTGCCTCAAATATGTCCGGTCAAGCCACGGGTTGTTGCCTGCGGCGCCGGCGCGTCGTTGAAGGGCAGATCGGCCGTCGATCTTGACGCCGAGCAACTCGCAGGTGCCGTAGATCGCGCCCATCATGATCGTCGTCAGGTGCGCGACGAACTTGTCCGGCGCCATCCGGCGCGGGCTGTCGTTGTCGGCGCCGAGCCACCAGTCCGTAGCCGAGGCCGCCGTGCCGAAGTCGGCGAACGCCGCCAGCTCGAACGACGCCGGGTCGAGCTCCATCTCCGCGAGTTCGTTGCTGAACATGCTCGGCGATGGCGAGCGTGATGTCGCGGCCCTCGTTGAGCGCGCCATCGCGGCGATCGCACTGGTCGGCGAATCGGCCCTGCATCAGGAAGCGGACCACGTTGGGGTGCTTGTCGACCAACCGACGTAATGCTCGACGCCTCGGCCGACGATCGTCGCGCGCGGAGTCGGTTTCCACGTTGATCGACGGGAAGATCGCCGACCACAGCATGTCGCGCATCCGCTGGCCGATCGCCTGGAACAGGTCCGACTTGTCGGTGAAGTGCCGGTAGATCTTCGGCTTGGCCGTACCGGCCTCCTCGGCGATCTCGCGCAGCGATACGTCGGGCCCCAGCCGGTCGATGGCGCGGAAGGCGGCGTCGACGATCTCCGCCCGCACCTTCTTGCGATGTTCACGCCAGCGTTCACTACGGGCATCGACCTTGACGCCCGGTTCATCGACCGGAGCGTGACCTCGGCCTTCCGCGCATTGGATCACTGTACCCGCCCAGGTGTCTCTGACCTGCTCAGACCGTGCCCGAACACGCCGTGGGAGCACCTAACCGGCGGCCTCATTCGCCCATGCAGATGACCTGCGCCGACTTGGGTACTATCTCGTGCGACAGTCCGACGATGAGACGAGAGTTATGACACAGCGATACGACCTGGTCATCGCAGGCGGCGGCCCGTCGGGATCGGCCGCCGCGTGGCAGGCCGCGCAGACCGGCGCCAAAGTAGTGGTGCTCGACAAGGCCGAGTTCCCCCGCGACAAGCCGTGCGGCGACGGCCTGACCGCCCGCGCGGTCAGCTACCTGCAGAAGATGGGCCTGGCCGACGAGGTCGCCACGTTCCACCGGGTCAACCGGGTGACGGTGTTCAGCCCGAGCACAGTGGGAGCTGTCGTTCCCGAAGCGCCCCGGTATGCCCGATCACGGTCACACCGTCAGCCGCGACGCACCTCGACACGGTTCTGCTCAAGCACGCCGAGTCGGCGGGCGCCGAAGTGCGGCAGGGCGCGGAAGTCACGGGCCCCGAGTTCGACGCGAGCGGCCGCGTTGTCGGCGTGATGCTCAAGGGCGGCGAGAAGGTCTACGGCGACGCGGTGATCGCCGCCGACGGCGCCTACTCCCCCATCAAGCGGGCGCTGAAGATCGACTCGGAGTACAACGGCTACTCCGGCGATCGCGATCCGTTCCGAGATGCACGCCAACCGGGCGGATTCCGATTCGCTCGACATCTATCTCAAGCTGGAGTTCCAGGGCGATCAGCTGCCCGGCTACGGCTGGGTGTTCCCGATGGGCAACGGGGTGTTCAACATCGGGCTCGGCTACGTCAACAGCTACAAGAACTGGCAGTCGATCAACGCGACGCAGTTCCTCGGCGAGTTCCTGCGCACGCTGCCCGGCGACTGGGAGCTGCCGCGCGATCGAGGAGCTGAAGAAGAACAAGAGCGTGCGGGCGTGGCGGTTGCCGATGGGCTTCACCGCGTGGCCGCCGTGGCGGCCCGGCGTGCTGTTCACCGGCGACTCGCTCGGCGCCGGTAAGCCGGCGTCGGGTGCCGGCATCTCCAAGGCGCTGGAATCCGGTCTGGCCGCAGGCGAATGCGCGATCGCCGCGCTGCAGAACGGCGGTCCCGACGACTTCACCAACTATGCGCAGCGGATGGAAGCCGCGTGGGGCCGGGAGTACAAGCGGGGCCGCTACTTCCACAAGCTGGCGGGTATCCCGGCGGTGGCGAACAACGGCATCAAGTTGATCGACAACGCGTGCTTCCGCGACCGCATGCTCAAGTCGCTGTACAAGAAGGAACAGGGCCCGCAGCACACGGTCAAGTAGGTCCGTCATCTCGGCGATGCAATTGGGTACAGAGGCAGCACGACGGTTGGTTGCGCTCGGCGACGTGGAGATCGCACCCGGTTTGACGGATGCGGAGCTCGCTCGTGTCGAGGCCGACTTCGGTTTCGAGTTCGCCGATGACCACCGAGCGTTTCTTGCGGCCGGGCTGCCGGTCGGCGCCCAGTGGCCGAACTGGCGCAGCGACGGACGCCGAAGCCTGGCCAAGCGGTTGCAGCTGCCCGTCGAGGGCGTGCTGTTCGCCGTCGAGTGGAGTGACTTCTGGCATGGCGGGTGGGGGAAGCGCCCGGCCCGCATGAAAGACGCGTTGCGCACCGCGCGTTATCGGTTGGCCCGTGTCCCGCAGCTGATTCCGGTGTATTCGCACCGCTACCTGCCGGGCCGTCGCGGATCCTTCGGCCACCCTGTCCTATCGGTGGTTCAGACCGACGCCGAGGTCTGCGGCACCGACCTGGCCGATTACATCGACAACGAGTTCGGACCTGGCGGGCGTCGAGCAGCCACGTGGCGACCACCATCGAATTCTGGTCGGACCTGGCGTCGTCTCTGTCACGGATTAGGGAGTGTGTAGGACTGCCACCACGTGTCACTTCGGTCCGCCTTGGGTGTTGCTGTGTTGCGGCGGCGGGCGCCGAGTTGTCGGTGGTGGTGGCGACGCGTCGCCGATGGCGGCAGCGAGGCGATTTCGCGGCTGGATGAGCACGTACGCTCGCGGCGAGTAGGGCACGTGCTTCGTCCAGTTGTGTCGTCTCCCAGTGGACGGCCCGCGGGCGTTCAGCGTCGACCGCGATCGCGGGCGATAGGAGTGGCCGGGTTCGCGCCGGAAACGCCAGCAAGATCCAGACTGGATCTCAGCGACGGTGGTCAGCGTCGGCCGCGCTCGGCACGGCCCGGCTTGCGGGCGACCTTCCCCGCGGCGGCGCGGGCGGCCTGCTTCGCGAGGGTCTTCTCCCGTGCGGTGCGTTTCGGTGCCGGCTCGGGCCTGCCCCCGCGACGAACCGGGTTTGCGACCCCGCACAATCCCGATGAACTCCTCGACCAGTGCCGGCTGCGGCCCTTCCGGGACGGCGAGCGCCACGGGACAGTCGGGCGCGTCGGTGATCGGGCGGTACGTGAGGTCCTTGCGGTGATACAGCCGCGCCAGCGACTGCGGAACGATGAGCACGCCGATCCCGGCGGCGACGAGTTCTATTGCGTCCTCGGTGGTCTCGGGCCGGTGGTCGACCGGGGCGCCGGGAGCGCCCGCCCAGACGACGACGTCGTCGAGTGGGAGCAGCATCGGCTCGCCGTCGAGGTCCGCGGCGGTGATCTCGTCGGCGGCAGTGAGAAGGTGATCGGTCGGCACCACGGCGACCGTGGTCTCCTCGTAAAGCGGGATGACGGCCAGCCCGGACGTGTCGGCCGGCAGCCGGAGCAACGCCACGTCGACGGTGCCGGCCCGCACCGCGGCGGCCGCGTCCGCCGCGGCGACGGCGTGCAACTGCAGCGGAACCTCGGGGTGGCGCTCCGCCCAGGTCCGAGCCCACTTCGCGGGCGTCCCACCGGGGACGTACCCGACGGTGAGGCGAGAGCGGGGTCACCGCATCAGGCTACCGATACGCTCTAGGCTTGCCATGAGCAGGCCGAACGCGCAGTCCATGAAACCCGCCACGGCGGCGAAGAAGCTGGACGTGTACCTGCCCGCGACGCCTGCGGAGTTCCAGGAGAACCCGATCACCCGCTCCGAACTCGCCGCCCTGCAGGCGGACCCGCCGCAATGGCTCAAGGACCTCCGCAAGAACGGGCCGCACCCGAAGAACCTCGTGGCAGCCAAGCTGGGCGTCTCGATCGCCGGTCTCGCACGCGGCGGCATCGAGGATGCGCTCACCACCGAGCAGATCGACCGAGCTGCTCGAGGAGAAGCCCGAGTGGCTGGTCGCGGAACGCGAGAGCTACCAGAGCGTGCTGCGCGAGGAGCGACGCTTCAAGGCGCTGCGTGCGGAGCAGGCTCGCGAGAGCTGATTCTGAACCGCATCGACTGCGCGAGATGTCGTGACGCAAGTCGCCGCACCGGGCGTATGAGCTTGCACGCTCGACAGCACGTCGCTCACGTGGTCACGCCGTCAGCCGAGACTGAACAGTGCGGTCCGCGATCCTCGACAGTCGTCGACATCGACACGCGCACCCGCCGATCAGCGCCAGCGTCACAACATGCAGCTGACGCAACCCTCCACCTCGGTGCCCTCCAGCGCCATCTGGCGCAGCCGGATGTAGTACAGCGTCTTGATGCCCTTGCGCCAGGCGTAGATCTGCGCCTTGTTCACGTCGCGCGTGGTGGCGGTGTCCTTGAAGAACAGCGTCAGGCTCAGCCCCTGGTCCACGTGCTGGGTGGCCGCGGCGTAGGTGTCGATGATCTTCTCGTAGCCGATCTCGTACGCGTCCTGGTAGTACTCCAGGTTGTCGTTGGTCAGGTACGGCGCCGGGTAGTAGACGCGGCCGATCTTGCCTTCCTTGCGGATCTCGATCTTCGACGCGACCGGGTGGATCGAGACTGGTCGAGTGGTTGATGTAGGAGATCGACCCCGTCGGCGGGACGGCCTGCAGGTTCTGGTTGTAGATGCCGTGCGTCTGCACCGACTCCTTCAGCCGCAGCCAATCCTCTTGCGTGGGAATGCGAATGCCCGCGTCGGCGAACAGCTCGCGCACCCGCTCGGTGGCCGGCTCCCACACCTGATCGGTGTACTTGTCGAAGAACTCCCCCGACTTGTACTTCGAGCGCTCGAAGCCACCGAACGCCGTACCCCGTTCGATCGCGATGCGATTGCTCGCCCGCAGTGCGTGGTACAGCACCGTGTAGAAGTACATGTTGGTGAAGTCGATGCCCTCTTCGGAGCCGTAGAGGATCCGCTCACGGGCCAGGTAACCGTGCAGGTTCATCTGCCCGAGGCCGATGGCGTGAGAGTCGTTGTTGCCCTGCTCGATCGACGGCACCGACCAGATGTGGGTCTGATCGCTGACCGCGGTGAGCGCGCGGATCGACACCTCGATGGTCTGCGCGAAGTCCGGCGAGTCCATCGCCTTGGCGATGTTCAGCGAGCCGAGGTTGCACGAGATGTCCTTGCCCACCTTGGCGTAGGTCAGGTCCTCGTTGAACAGCGACGGCGTCGACACCTGCAGGATCTCCGAGCACAGGTTGCTGTGCGTGATCTTGCCCTCGATCGGGTTGGACCGGTTCACCGTGTCCTCGTACATGATGTACGGGTAGCCGGACTCGAACTGCAGCTCGGCCAGCGTCTGGAAGAACTCGCGCGCCTTGATCTTGGTCTTGCGGATCCGCGCGTCGTCGACCATCTCGTAGTACTTCTCGGTGATCGAGATGTCGGCGAACGGCACGCCGTAGACGCGCTCGACGTCGTACGGCGAGAACAGGTACATGTCCTCGTTCTTCTTCGCGAGCTCGAAGGTGATGTCGGGGATCACGACACCCAGCGAGAGCGTCTTGATCCGGATCTTCTCGTCGGCGTTCTCGCGCTTGGTGTCGAGGAACCGGTAGATGTCGGGGTGGTGGGCCTGCAGGTACACCGCACCCGCACCCTGGCGCGCACCGAGCTGGTTGGCGTAGGAGAACGAGTCCTCGAGCAGCTTCATGATCGGGATGACGCCGGAGCTCTGGTTCTCGATGTTCTTGATCGGGGCGCCGTGCTCGCGAATGTTGGAGAGCAGCAACGCAACTCCGCCGCCGCGCTTGGACAGCTGCAGCGCCGAGTTGATGGAGCGCCCGATGGACTCCATATTGTCCTCGATGCGAAGGAGGAAGCAGCTAACTGGCTCGCCGCGCTGCTTCTTGCCCGAGTTGAGGAAAGTCGGTGTGGCAGGCTGGAATCGGCCATCGATGATCTCGTCGACCAGTTTCTCAGCCAGCATGGTGTCACCGGCGGCCAGCGTCAGCGCCACCATGACGACGCGGTCCTCGAAGCGCTCCAGGTAGCGCTTCCCGTCGAACGTCTTCAGCGTGTAGGAGGTGTAGTACTTGAACGCGCCGAGGAACGTCGGGAACCGGAACTTCTTGGCGTAGGCCCGATCCAGCAGCGTCTTGACGAAGTTGCGCGAGTACTGGTCGAGCACCTCGCGCTCGTAGTAGTTCTTCTGGACCAGGTAGTCGAGCTTCTCGTCCTGATTGTGGAAGAAGACCGTGTTCTGGTTGACGTGCTGCAGGAAGTACTGATTGGCGGCTTCCCTGTCCTTGTCGAACTGAATCTTGCCGTCGGCGTCGTACAGATTCAGCATCGCGTTCAGCGCGTGGTAGTCCGTTTCCCCCGGAAGCGCATGCGCGCCGGTGGTTACAGGCTCTGCAGCTGTGACGGTTGGTGCCACGTCGGTTGTTCCTTCCAGAAGTCTTCCAAGCCCGCACGGACGGCGTCCACGTCGTCCGGGGTTCCCATCAGTTCGAAGCGATAGAGGTACGGAACGCCGCACTTGCGAGAGATCACATTGCCTGCGTAGGCGAACTCTTCACCGAAGTTGTTGTTGCCCGCGGCGATCACGCCGCGGATCAACGACCGGTTGTGCTCATTGTTGAGGAAAGCGATGACCTGCTTGGGGACGTAGCCCCCGTTGTTGATGTCGGGTGTGGCCTTGCCGCCGCCGTAGGTGGGCAGAACCAGGACATACGGTTCGTCGACCTCGATGCGCCCGTGCAACGGGATGCGGATGGCGGGCAGCCCCAGCTTCTGGACGAAGCGGTGGGTGTTCTCGGACACGCTGGAGAAGTAGACGAGATTGCTCATGTCCATCCCCTCCTTTGGAGTGTCCGCCGATTGCCCGCTCAGGCCGGTACCGTCACGCCGTTGCGACGACCGCGCCGGCCAGCGCCTTGATCCGGTCGGGACGGAACCCGGACCAGTGGTCGTCGCCCGTCACCACGACGGGCGCCTGCAGATACCCCAGAGCCATCACGTAGTCGCGGGCCTCGTTGTCGAGGCTGATGTCGACCACCTCATAGGCGATGCCCTGCTTGTCGAGGGCCTTGTAGGTGGCGTTGCACTGCACGCAGGCCGGCTTGGTGTACACGGTGACGGGTGCTGGCTGAGTCATGTGCGGTACGGCTCCTGTCGACAGGATAAGACGGAAGGAAGAGAGTGGCTGGCAACTGCTGGGATACCTGCCACTCGCTATATTTCAGCGGCCCGAAGACCTCCAAAATTCCTGGCTGTCCGGGCGGTGTACCGACGTGTCGGAAATCCGACTTCGCCGGAACTTCTGGCCCCGGCCTGCCCCTATATCTTGGGGGTCTGTCGGTGTTCGAAACACTACACCTAGTGGCCGACATTCAGAAGAGATACAAGATGTTCTGAATAACATTCTTGGAATTCCCAGGTCATAACAGATCTGGGCCGTGTCGGCCCGGCGTGTCGCGTGTCACATCGGCGTGTCTCACTCTCGGTTGATCCGGTGGGCTTCGGTCTACCACTACCCACCGACATCCCGCGCCGGACGACGCGGCTGCCCAGGCGGCCCAGGCGGCCTCAGCAAACGTGCGACCGCCACAGCTACCCGGTACGCACAGCCCGTCCGGCCATGCTCAGGCGCTCGTCGGCGCCGTGCGCCACCCTCGCACCAGCCGGCAAGGCGGCCGCCTCGGCAAGCGCGCTCGTGCCGCGTTCAGGGTTTCGGGCTCCCCGACGATTCTCGAGGTCGAATGAATCAGCGGGCCGCAGCGCAGTCCGCACTACGTCCCCGGCGGTCGCCATCACTGCGAGCGCACGCTCAACCGATCTCGGCGGCCAGCTTGCCGACGATGTCACGCAGGCGCGCGACGGTCTCGTCATGCTCCCGCGGATGCTTGCCGTCCAGCGCCTTCGTCGGGATCGACAGGTCCAGATCCTCGACCACTCGGGGACCGGCGATAGCGAACGACTTGCGGGTCTCGTCATGAGCCCAGACCCCGCCGTACTGGCCCAGCGCCGCACCGACGACCGCGAAGGGCTTGCCCTTCAGTGCGCCGTTGCCATACGGCCGCGACAGCCAATCGATGGCGTTCTTCAGGACGGCCGGAATGCTGCCGTTGTACTCCGGGGTCACCACCAGTGCCGCGCCGGCCCGAGCGGCGGCCGCACGCAACGCCACGACGGGTTCGGCGACATCGTCGGTGTCGATGTCCTCGTTGTAGAACGGCAACTCCCCGAGCCGGTCGAACCACTCGAGCGTCACGCTGGAGGGCGCAGTCTCGATTGCCAGTTCGGCCAGTTGACGGTTGACCGACGCCGCACGCAGACTCCCGACGAGAACCAGTACCGTGCTGTTGGCGCTGTCCGACATCGTTCTCCTCCTGATCGCTTCGGTCGATCCTCCCACGCGGCAACCGGACCACAGTCCGTTGTATTCCAGCTGAGTTAAAGTTGCCTGGTGAGCGTCGCCGAGGACCGGAACGGGCTGCCGGTACTGCCCGTCAGCGATCCCGGCCCGCCCGAGCGCGGTGACGCGGCGCGCAACCGCGCCCTGCTCCTCGATGCGGCACGTCGACTGGTCGACGAGCACGGGGCCGAGGCCGTCACGACCGACGACATCGCCGCGGCCGCAGGGGTCGGCAAGGGCACGCTGTTCCGCAGGTTCGGCAGCCGCGCCGGACTGATGATCGTGCTCCTCGACCAGGACGAGAAGGCTCAGCAGCAGGCGTTCTTGTTCGGGCCACCCCCGCTGGGCCCTGGCGCACCTCCACTCCAGCGCCTCATCGCCTACGGCTGGGAACGGCTGAAGTTCGTCGACACTCACCACGCCCTACTCTCCGACGTCGGCCGCGACCCGCAGATGCGCTTCAACGCGCCGATGATGCTGCATCACAGCCATGTTCGCCTGTTGCTCGAATCGGCAGGGACCACAGGGGATCTCGATACCCAGGCGACGGCGCTGATGGCGCTGCTCGACGCCGACTACGTGCATCATCAGCTCACCGAGCGGAACCGGACGTTGGCACACCTCGGCGATGCGTGGGAGACGTTGGCGCGCAAGCTCTGCGGCACATGACCGCGTCCGGGACGCCGGCCCGGGGCGATTGGATCCTGCATGTCGACCTGGACCAGTTTCTCGCATCGGTCGAGCTCCAGCGCCATCCCGAACTCGTCGGCTTGCCGGTCATCGTCGGGGGCAGCGGCGACCCTACCGAACCGCGCAAGGTCGTCACCTGTGCGTCCTATGAAGCGCGGGAGTTCGGCGTCCACGCAGGAATGCCGTTGCGGGCCGCGGCGCGGCGGTGTCCCGACGCCACGTTCCTGCCGTCGGACCCCGCGGCCTACGACGCTGCCTCGGACCGGGTGATGAGCCTGCTGCGCGATCTCGGCCACCCGGTTGAGGTGTGGGGTTGGGACGAGGCCTACATCGGGGCGCGAGTCGACGACCCGCACGAACTGGCCCGCCGGATCCAGCACGCGATCGTCGCAGAGACAGGTCTGTCGTGCTCCGTGGGCATCAGCGACAACAAGCAGCGGGCCAAGGTCGCCACCGGTTTCGGCAAACCGGCGGGCATCCATGCGCTCACCGACGACAACTGGATGCTCACGATGGGCGACCGCCCGGTCGACGCGTTGTGGGGGGTGGGGCCCAAGACCGCCAAAAAGCTTGGCACCCTGGGTATCACCACCGTCGCAGATCTCGCCGCCACCGATTCCGCACTGCTGACCTCGGCGTTCGGGCCGACGACCGGACTGTGGATCCTGTTGCTGGCCAAGGGCGGTGGGGACTCGGTGGTCAGCGCCCAACCGTGGGTGCCGCGGTCGCGAAGCCACGTGGTCACCTTTCCGGAGGACCTGACCGACCGGGACGAGATGGACGCGGCCGTCGTCGAACTCGCACAGCGGACGCTGGCCGAGGTGGCCGAACAGCAGCGCGTGGTCACCCGGGTCGCGGTGACGGTCCGCACCAGTACGTTCTACACGCGGACGAAGATCCGCAAGCTGGCGTCGGCGACCACCGACGCCGGCCCCATCGTGGACACGGCGCTGGACCTGCTCGGCCAGTTCGAACTGGACCGCCCGGTTCGCCTGCTGGGTGTGCGGCTGGAACTGGCGATGGAGGACGGCCCGGCCGCCGTTGTCACCACCGGCGGCTAGCGTTTGCGCCATGCTCGAGACTGTCGCGGTCCGCGGTTACCGGTCACTGCGGGAACTCGTGCTGCCGCTGCGCAGGCTGACCGTCATCACCGGCGCCAACGGTACCGGCAAATCGTCTCTGTACCGGGCGCTGCGGCTGCTCGCCGACTGTGGCCGCGGCGAGGTGATCGGGTCGTTCGCCCGCGAGGGCGGTGTCGCGTCGGCCATGTGGGCGGGTCCGGAGCACCTCGGTGGCGCGCGCCGCACCGGCATCGCGCAGGGCGGGCCGCGCACCCGGTCGGTCTCCATCGAGCTCGGTTATGCCGCAGATGATTTCGGCTACCTCATCGACCTGGGGCTGCCGCAGCCCGGCCCATCGGTGTTCATCCGCGACCCCGAAGTCAAGCGCGAGCTCGTGTTCGCAGGCTCCGTCGCCCGCCCGGCGTCGACACTGGTGCGCAGGGTCCGCGGAATGGTGGAGGTCGCCAGCGAGACCGGCCGCGGCTTCGACGAACTCGCCCGCAGTCTGCCAGCGCACCGCAGCGTCCTGGCGGATTGGGCGGGCGCGGCACCCGAACTGGTCATGGTTCGGGAACGCCTGCGCGACTGGCGTTTCTATGACAGCTTTCGCGCCGACGTGCACGCCCCCGCTCGCCTGCCCCAGGTGGGCACCAGAACCCCGGTCCTCGCCGACGACGGCGCCGACGTCGCCGCCGCCGTGCAGACGATCCTGGAAACCGGCACCGACGATCTGCCGCGCGCGGTGGCAGGCGCGTTCGACGGGGCCACGGTGTCGGTGTCGGTCACCGACGGGCTGTTCGACCTTCACCTGCACCAGCGGGGCATGCTCCGGCCACTGCGCAGCGCTGAAATCTCGGACGGCACACTGCGATTCCTGCTGTGGGCGGCCGCGCTGTTGAGCCCGCAGCCACCCTCGCTGATGGTGCTCAACGAGCCGGAGACCTCACTGCATCCGGATCTGGTGCGCCCGCTGGCTCAGCTGATCGATGCGGCCGCGCATCGCACCCAGGTCATCGTGGTGACGCACTCCGCGACACTGCGGGAATGCCTCGGCGCGGAGCCCATAGGCACCGACGGCGACGCATGGGCGATCGAGCTGTACAAAGACTGGGGTGAGACCAAAGTCGCCGACCAGGGGTTGCTGACCACACCCCCGTGGGACTGGGGCAGGCGGTAGTCTCAGCGCCGCTTGGGCTTTGGCCGCAACGCCCGGGTGAAGAGCACGTTCACCTGCTTCATCGCCACACTGTAGGGCAGCCACATCGTGCGTTTGAACAGGTACAGCGCGCGGATGTCCTGCGAGGTGTAGACCAGATACCGGTTCCTGGTGACGCCCTGCAGAATCTTGTCGGCGGCGACCTCCGGCGACACCGCATGTCCGGAGAAGCGGGCCGTCCACTTGCGCACGTTCGGATCCTCGCGATCGACACCGGCGATGTGGACCGTGTCCACCAACGGCGTGCGCACCGCGCCCGGCACCACCACGGACACCCCGATCCGGTGGCGGGCGAGGTCGAACCGGAGCACTTCGGACAGCCCCCGCAGTCCGTACTTGCTCGCGCTGTACGCAGCGTGCCACGGCAGGGCCACGAGTCCGGCGACCGAGGACACGTTGACCAGATGTCCGCCGCGCCGTGCGCTGATCATCGGCGGCACAAAGGCTTCGATGACATGGATCGGCCCCATCAAGTTGACGTCGATCAGCGACTTCCAGTCGTTGTGGGTGAGCTTGTCCACCGTGCCCCACGCCGATATCCCGGCGATGTTCATCACCACGTCCATCGGCTCGTGTGCGGCATGGATATCGGCCGCGAATCCGGCGACCTCGTCGTGGTCGGAGATGTCGAGCGCCCGGTGTTCGGCGACGGTGCCGCCCAGCGCCCTGGCGTCGGCGACCGTGCGCGCGAGTCCGTCGGCGTCGCGATCGGTCAGATAGAGCTCGGCGCCCTGGGCGGCCAGCTTCAGCGCCGTCGCGCGCCCGATGCCGCTGGCGGCGCCGGTGAGAAAGCACCGTTTCCCTGCAAAACCGGACTCCGAACCCGAGCCGCCCTCAGATCCGTTCCGCTGCGCCATGACACGTGACACTACCGGCGAGATGTCGGCGGCCAATCCACCTCGGCCCGAAGGGGTCACCGAATACCATTCGAGGATGATCAAGAACGGCACCCGATTGCAGAGCCAGGTCTGCGACACCCAGGTCATCGTGGTCCGCAGCGCCGACAGCCTCGACGATCTGCGGGCCGGTGGTGCTGCGATGATCGCCCTCGACGCCGACAAGGACGCCGCGCTGTCGATGGACCCGGAACTCTCCGGAGGCAATGCGATGGGTAAGCGCTACGTCGACGACAGCGGCGCAGAGGTGCTTGTCACCAAGGCGGGCGCGGGGACGCTGTCGATCGGCGCGACCCCGCTGAGCCTCAAGGAGGCCAAGCCGCTGCCCGCCAGCGACTAACCCAGCGGATTTCTAGTCGGAGTGCGGCCGAAGATCTTCGCCGCCCCACAGGGCGCTCAGCCACAACCGTTCGACGATGTCCACCGCACCGGCCGGATCCTTCCCGCGACCCACGAACGCACTGTCGTGGGACAGCGTCATCGCGGTCGCCGCGGTCAAGGCGCGCACCAGCGCAGGGATGTCGTCCGATATCGGTCGCGCACCCGAATCCTGTTGGACCAGTCCGACGATCTTGTCGATCACGGTGTCCTGGAAATCGTCCATGATCTCGCGGATCTGAGCGTCGGTATTCCTGGCCAGGTTGCACGCCCCCATGATCGGGTCGTGCGACGAGTAGACGAGCGCGGCATAGCCGACCATGCGCTTGGCGAATTCGGCAGGCGTCTCCCCGTGCTCACGGGGCGCGTAGTGGTGGGTGAGCTTGTCGAGTTCGGCCATGGCTTCGGCAACGATCACCGCGAGGACCGCGTACTTGGACTCGAAGTAGAAGTAGAAGCCCGAGCGGGCCACCCCGGCGCGCTCGCTGATCGTGCTGACCGACAGATCGGCGAACGACTGTTCCTGCAGCAGCTCCCGGACGGCGGTGACAATCGCATCCCGCTGCCGGTCGCCTCTACTGCGGCGGAGGTCGGTGGGGGCGGGTTCTACCGTCATGGCTGTAAACCTTGGCATCGCGTCACCTCCGAGACAACCTGCAGAAACTTGACAGCCGTCAACTCTCTCCATCAGGATAAGCCCCGAGTGACATCGACCACAGCTCGTGACTTCAGGAGTTTTAAGATGCCGGCGATTTCAGCCACGGATTACTGGATCGACCAGGCGAAACGACGCCTGAAGCCGACTCCGGTCACCATCCCGGGGATGGGCGCGATCGAGAAACGGTTGCTGGATCGCCAATGGGACGAGATCGTGCTGGCTGAGCCCCCTGCAGGCAGTGGCCTCAAGGCGGTCAAGGGCGACAACGGGCTGCCCATCCTGGCCCACATGATCGAGATGTTCCGTGGCGGCCCGGATTTCATCCTGCACCAGTACCGCAAGTACGGACCCGTGTACTACTCGGGCTCGCAGGTGCTGCCTGCCGTGGGAGCGCTCGGCCCCGACGCCACCCAGGCGGTGTTCTCCAATCGCAACAAGGACTTCTCGCAGCGCGCCTGGGATCCGGTGATCGGGCCGTTCTTCGAAGGCGGCCTGATGCTGCGCGACTTCGAGGACCACATGTACCACCGACGGATCATGCAGGAGGCGTTCACCCGCAGCCGCCTGACCGGATACGTCGAGCACATCGACCAGGTGGCCTCATCGGTGATCGCCAATGACTGGGTGGCCAACGACCGCCGGTTCCTGTTCCATCCCGCGGTCAAAGAGTTGACGCTCGACATCGCCTCGGTCGTCTTCATGGGCCACAAGGCCGGTACCGACAAGGAATTGGTGACGACGGTCAACGAGGCCTTCACCACCACCACGCGTGCGGGCAACGCGATCGTGCGCAAGCCGGTGCCGCCGTTGAGTTGGTGGCGCGGGATCAAGGCCCGCAAGACGCTCGAGGACTACTTCAACGCGGGCATCGCCGAGAAGCGCCGCTCGGAGAGCACGGACATGTTCAGCGTGCTGTGTCACGCACAGGACGAGGACGGCCAGAGCTTCACCGACCAGGACGTCGTCAGCCACATGATCTTCCTGATGATGGCGGCGCACGACACGTCTACGTCGACGCTGACGACGATGGCCTATCACCTGGCCGCCAACCCGGAATGGCAGGACCGGTGCCGCGAGGAGTCCGAGCGGATCGGCGACGGCCCCCTCGACATCGATGCGCTGGACAAGCTCGAGACCTACGACCTGGTGATCAACGAAGCGCTGCGGATGGTCACGCCGCTGCCGTTCAACTTCCGCGAGACGGTACGCGACACCGACCTGCTGGGCTTCTTCATCCCGAAGGGCACCGCGGTCATGACGTGGCCTGCGCTGAATCACCGGCTCCCGGAGCTGTGGACCGATCCGGAGAAGTTCGATCCCGCACGCTTCGCCGAACCCCGCAACGAGCACAAGAACCACCGCTACGCCTTCGCGCCGTTCGGCGGTGGTGCCCACAAGTGCATCGGCATGGTGTTCGGTCAGCTGGAGATCAAGACCGTGATGCACCGGCTGCTGCGCAAGTACCGCCTGGAGCTCATCGACCCGAAGTACACGCCGCACTATGACCACGGCGGCATGGCGGTTCCGATCGACGGCATGCCGATCATGCTGCGGCCGCTGCGCTGACGCCCGTGCCGGAACAACCCGCGCGCATCGCGGATGTGGGCCTCGTCTCGCTTGCGGCCATGCGGATCGGTATCGGGGCCCTTGCCTGGACGAGACCGGACGCGGCCGCGAAGCTGTTCGGTCTGCCAATCCCCGACGGCCAGGCCCGCTACCTGTGGCGGCTGTTCGGCGTCCGCGACGTGCTCGTGGGGCTGGGCACGGTCACCTCGGCCGGTCCGCGCCGCCGCACCTGGGCACGCGTGGGGCTGGCCTGTGACGTCGCCGACGGAGCGGCGGGTGCGCTGGGCCGCAACGACGTCAACCGCGTCAGCGCCGCCGCAATGGTCGGCGTCCCCGCAGCGGCCGTCGCGTTCGGCGCGTGGGCGTTGACGAGAGGGCCCCGGGCCGACTAGACCCGAGCGACACTCAGCCGGTTGGCGCAGGCGATGACTGCGCGCAGCGCGGACTCCGTCGGATCCTCGGACCACCCGATCGCCCACTCGGAACTGGCGCCGTCGCTGCCGCGGATGAAGGTCGCCGTGTGCTCGCCCGCCGGCACCTGATGGAATGCCGTCATCTCCACGGCGAATCCGTGCTCGTGGAGCATCTCCGTCAACGCTGCCACCGGTCCGCAGGCTGCGGCTTGCGACGTACCGATGCGGTCGCCGACGGCCAGCGTGGCCTGGTAGTTGCGGGCTTGCGGTCCGAGCCGTCCGGACGGCCGCTCGGCATCGGTGCAGGACCACTGGCCGAGCCGCACCGGGCCGTTCGCGGGCCCGTACACGTCGAAGAATTCGTCGAAGGGTTTCATGTCGGCCTCCTCACGCAGGTCGCGCGGTATGGGACCGTCCGTATGCGCCGCGAAGCTCAGGTGCGACGCGAGGGGTCCCGTGGCGAATCGAGAGGTCATGTGCCGGCCTTCTGATCTGAAAGGAAGCGACCGACGATGTAGCGACGACCCACAGCGAGGGGTCGGTCAGGTTCAGACCCCGCTGCGGGTTGCTACTACGAGTCGCCTCGGCACGTCCGCGACACTAGACCTCCGGCCACACTTCGTGCAAACAGATATCGCGATGTCGGCTCACCTGCCGGTGGAGGGCACAATGTGCCGGTGTCCTGGTCGCATGCGGTGCTGTTGTTCGCGGCCGGAATCCTCGGCGGACTGACCGGAAGCATCGCAGGCCTGGCGTCCGTGGCGACCTACCCCGCCCTGCTGCTCGTGGGCCTGCCCCCGGTGACCGCCAATGTCACCAACACCGTCGCGCTGGTCTTCACCAGCGTCGGTTCCGTGTGGGGGTCACGGCCCGAACTGGCAGGCCAGCGCGATCTGCTCAAACGCATCGTGCCGTTCGCCGCGCTCGGTGGTGTCACGGGCGCGGCACTGCTGCTGTCGACGCCCGCAGAGGGCTTCGAGAGGATCGTGCCGGTTCTCCTCGCGTTCGCCGCGGTGGCGATCCTGATCCCGGTGCGACCGAAGCGCACGGCGTGGGTGGCGACGCACCATCAGCACGTGGCGACGCTGATCCTCCAGGGCGTTGCCGTGTTCGCGATCTGCATCTACGGCGGCTACTTCGGCGCCGCAGCGGGTGTGCTGCTGCTGGCCCTGTTTCTGCGTATCGGCGGCGCGATGCTCCGGCATGCCAATGCCGCCAAGAACGTCGTCCTCGGCGTCGCCAACGGTGTCGCTGCGGTGATCTTCGCGTTTGTGGCGCCGGTGCAGTGGCCCGCGGTCGCGATGCTCGGCCTCGGGTGCTTGCTGGGTGGCCGCCTCGGCCCGATCGTCGTCCGGCACACCCCGGACAAGCCGATGCGAATCGTCATCGGCCTCGCAGGCATCGCGCTGGCCGTCAAGCTCGGCCTCGACACGTACCGCTGATCACACGAAAGGGTTGTCGCCCTTCGATACTCGCGTGCCCAACGCGATGAGGTTCTCGGCCGAGGCGTGCAGCCTCTCTCCCGCCTCCGCGCTGGCCTGGCCGGCGAGGTAGCGCGACCAGGTGCCCTCGATGACGATCGCGAGTTTGAAGCAGGCCATTGCGACGTACCAGTCGAGTCGCGACGTCTGACGGCCGTCGGCATCCCGATAGGCCTCGATCAGCTCGGAGCGTGTCGCCAGGCCGCCGAGCGCAGCCAGCGCAGAGCCGGCATCGATCGGATTGGGGCCGTCCGGCCAGCACACCAACATCCAACCGAGGTCGAGCAACGGGTCGCCGACGGTGCACATCTCCCAGTCGATGAATGCGGCCAACTCGGGGACGTCCCGCCGAAGCAGCACATTGTTGAGATGGCAGTCGCCGTGCATGATTGCGGGCTCCGTGTCGGCAGGTCGCTGTGCCTCCAGCCACTCGGCGAGCACGTGGACCGAAGGGAAGGACTCTGGTGCGTAGTGCTCATGTCGATAGCTTTCGAGCAGTCGCATGAACTGCGGAACCTGGCGTGCCAGAAACGAACCAGGCCTCTTGATCGCTGCGAGCGGGCTGCCCTCCCACGGCACCCGCCCGAGCCTGGCCAGGCTGGCTGCATACGACAGCCCCACCCGGTGGCGCATGCCGGCTTCCCGGACGTAGGCCTCGTCGGTTTCGGTGCCGGGGTTGAAGCCGTCGATGGCCTGCATCAGGTAGAACACCACCCCCAGCACACCGAGGTCTTCACACCCGGCGATCAGCTCGGGGTGCGGCACGTCGGTGCCCTTCAACGTCTGCAGCACCGCGATTTCGCGTCGCATCGTGTTGTCGCTGGTGGGTCTGGGGTGCGGCGGTGGGCGGCGCAGCACCATCGGCTGACCGTCCACCCTCAGACGCACGACGATGTTCTGGGAGCCGCCCGTGAGGGGTTCGACGTCGGTGACCGTCGATCCGATCCCGATGCGACGGACCCAATCCTGCAACGCTTCGGTGTCGGTGTCGGTCAGCGTCACGTCGACGGGCATCCCGCCATCGTGTCAGGTCGCTTCGACGGGCATCCCGCCATCGGGTCAGGTCGCGTCGTCGGCCCGTCGCGGATTACGGCTGCACCGTCACGCAGGTTTCGGTGTAGTTGGTCGCGCTGGGCGTGACCAACTACACCCGATCCACCTCTACTTGGGGGCGAAGCGCTGGCCGGCGTCGAGGCGCAGGCACTGGCCGTTGAGCATCGGGTTCTCGACGATCGCGACGGCGAGCTTGGCGTACTCCTCGGGCTTGCCGAGCCGCTTCGGGAACGCGGCGTCCTTGGTGAGCACCGTGGCGAACTCGTCGGGGATGCCTTCGGTCAGACCGGTGGCGAACAGGCTCGGCGCGATGGCGAGCGCCCGGATGCCCAGGCTGCCCAGATCGCGCGCCATCGTCAGGCACATGCCGGCGATCGCGGCCTTCGACGCGGTGTAGGCGACCTGGCCGATCTGTCCCTCGAACGCCGCGATGGAGGCGGTGTTGATGATGACGCCGCGCTCTTCGGCCTCGTCGTCGACGGGATCGTTCTTGCTCATGTGCCACGCGGCGAGCCGGCTGATGTTGAAGGTGCCGATGAGGTTGAGGTCGATGCTCTTGCGGAAGAGTCCAGGCCGTGCGGGCCGTCCTTCTTGATGGTGCGCTCGCCGATGCCGCCGCCGGCGGTCGTGACCGCGATGTGCAGACCGCCGAGGCCGTCGACCGCCTGGTTCAAGCACCTTCTCGGTGCCGTCGAAGTCGGTGACGTCGACCTCATGGAACGTGCCGCCGATCTGCGTCGGCCACCTCTTTGCCCTTGGACTGCGGACGGTCCAGCACCGCCACGCTGGCGCCGCGCTTGGCCAGCGCCTCCGCGGTCGCCCGGCCGAAGCCCGACGCACCACCGACGACGATGGCCTTCTTGCCCTCGATCTCCATCTGCCTGCCTTTCGCGAACTTTCCAAGTAGTGGTCAACTGTAAAGCCCGCAGCAACCTAGCCGATGACACTTTCGGTAAGGGTTTCGGGTTCTGCCGCGGCGGTAACTTTGGCTGCATGGCCTACGCTGGGCGCCAGAGCGATGTGCGGGCATCGCCGCAGCCGCGGTCGCCGCTCGGCGTGGCCCAGCTGGTCGGCGTGCCGCTTCGGTCCGCAGGCCGACGTCGCGCACCGCGGTCGGGTCGGCGGTCATCGACCTGACGCCCGGCCCGGTCAAGGAATGGGCGATCGCCACCTTCGGCACCGCCGACAAGCTCGTTCCTGACCGTGCTGGTGCTGCGGTGATCGCGGTGATCGCCGCGCTCGGCGGGCGATGGCCGAGACCACGCGGCGGCCGATCGGCAGCACGGCGATCGTCGCTGGCCGGGGTCGCCGGCTGCCGCGGCGGTGCTCGTCGCGCGCCGGGCGCGACGGTCGTCGACATCGCTGCCGACGGTGATCGGCGCGGTGTGCGGTGTCGCCGTGCTGCGGCTGCTGACGTCGGGCGCTCGGACGGACGCGCTCCGACGACGGCGCCGACGAACCCGCCGACGCCGATCACGGGCAGGCCGGCTGCTCGCTGGCTGACCCTCGGCCTGCTTCGGCGCGGTGGGCGCGCCAGCGGGGTCGTGGGCGCGGTGCTCACCCGGCTGCACGTCGTCGGTGTCCGGCGACCGTCAGAGCGTTCGCGCTGCCCGCAGGCGGGCGGGCCGCGGCACCGATCCCGGCGACGGTGCAGCCCGAAGGCGTCGACGCTGCCGTCGTTCGTCACCAGCAACGCCGACTTCTACCGCATCGACACCGCGCTGACGCGTGCCGCAGCTGAGCCGGGCCGACTGGCAGCTGCGGATCCACGGCATGGTCGACCGCGAGATCACCTACCGCTTCGAGGATCTGGAGCGGTTCGAGGTCGTCGAGAAGGTGGTGACGCTGGCGTGTGTGTCCAACCCCGTTGGCGGCGACCTCATCTCGAACGCCGTGTGGACCGGCTACCGGGTGCGCGACCTGCTGGCCGACGCGGGCGTGCAGCCGGACGCCGACATGGTGCTGTCCACGTCGGTCGACGGGTTCACCGCGGGCACGCCCGTCGAGGCGCTCACCGACGGCCGCGACGCGCTGCTGGCGGTCGGCATGAACGGCGAACCGCTGCCCGCCGAGCACGGCTACCCGGCGCGGCTCGTGGTGCCCGGCCTGTACGGCTATGTGTCGGCCACCAAGTGGGTGGTCGACCTCGAGCTGACCCGCTTCGACCGCGCCGAGGCGTACTGGACGCGGCTGGGCTGGTCGGCGCGCGGGCCGATCAAGACCGAGTCGCGCATCGACGTGCCGCGCAGCGGCCAGGACGTCGCCGTCGGGCCCGGTGACGTTCGGCGGCGTGGCGTGGGCGCAGAACCGCGGGGTCCGCGCCGTCGAGGTGCGGATCGACGACGGCGCACTGGCAGCAGGCCGCACGCTGGGCGCGAGCTACTCCGACGAGACCTGGCGGCTGTGGAGCATTCGACTGGCGAGGCCGCGCGGAGCCGGGTCTGCACACGATCACCGTGCGCGCCACCGACAACACCGGGGCGGTGCAGACCGCCGCAGCGCGCCGACCCGGTCCCCGACGGCGCGACCGGGCTGGCACGTCGATCATCTTCGCGGTGCGCTGACCAGTCCCGCCTCGTTCCGGCAGCGACCGTGCTGTACGCCTGCCGTGCATCGGCGTATCGGAGCGGTGCTCCGGCGACGACGCCGTCGTGCCAGGCTGGACCCGTGCAGCTGGTCGACGTCGCCACCGCCTCCGCCGACGTGGGCGCCGCGTCGGCGCGGCTGGCCAAGATCGCCCGCATCGCCGACCTGCTCGCCTGACGCCGGCGAGGACGACCCGCGACTCGTCGCGGTCGTCGTGTCGTGGCTGTCCGGCGAGCTGCCGCAACGCCAGATCGGCGTCGGCTGGGCGGCGCTGCGCTCGCTGCCCGCACCCGCGCAGCCGAACCGTCGCTGACGGTCGCCGACGTCGACGCCGCGATTCACCGAGATCGGCGCGCGTCGCGGGCAAGGGGTCGCAGGCGCGCCGGGCCGAACTGCTCGCGGCGCTGTTCGCCGCCGCCACCGACGTCGAGCAGACGTTCCTGCGCCGCCTGCTCGGCGGCGAGCTGCGCCAGGGCGCGCTGGTCGGGGTGATGGCCGACGCGGTCGCCAAGGCCGCGGGATCTCCCGCCGCCGGCGGTGCGGCGTGCCGCCATGCTCGGCGGTGACCTGCCCGCGGTGGCGGCGGCGGCGCTGACCGGCGACGACGCCGCGCTCGACCAGTTCACCCTGCAGGTCGGCAGCCCGTGGGCCCGATGCTCGCCCAGACCGCGACCGGCGTCGCCGACGCGCTCGACCGGCTCGGCGGCAGGCGGTGTTCGAGGCCAAGCTCGACGGCGCCCGGGTGCAGATCCACCGCGCCGGCGACGACGGTGTCGATCTACACCCGCAGCCTCGACGACGTCACCGCCCGGCTGCCCGAGGTGGTCGAGGCGACGCTGGCGCTGCCGGTCACCGACCTGATCGCCGACGGCGAGGCGATCGCGCTGCGCCCCGACGGGCGCCCGCACCGCTTCCAGGTCACCGCGTCGCGGTTCGGCGCGGCGAGGCGGCGCGCACGGCTCGCAGGCACGCCAGACCGCTGTCGGTGTTCTTCTTCGACCTGCTGCACGTCGACGGCGTCGACCTGCTCGACCTGCCCGCCGACGAGCGCGCTCGCCGCGGCTCGACGCGATCGTGCCGGCCGCCCAGCGGGTGGACCGGCTGCTCACCTCCGACGCCGACGCGGCGCAGCGGTTCCTCGACGCGACGCTGGCGGCGGGCCACGAGGGCGTGATGGCGAAATCGCCGACCGCGCCGTACGAGGCGGGCACGCCGCGGCGCGGGCTGGCTGAAGGTCAAGCCCGTCCACACCCTGGATCTCGTGGTGCTCGCCGTCGAGTGGGGTTCGGGGCGGCGCACCGGCAAGCTGTCCAACATCCACCTCGGCGCCCGCGACCCCGCGACCGGCGGGTTCGTCATGCTGGGCAAGACGTTCAAGGGCATGACCGACGCGATGCTGGACTGGCAGACCGCGCGTTTCCTCGAGCTGGCGCGACGGGCCCGACCGACGGCTACGTGGTCAAGGTGCGGCCCGAGCAGGTCGTCGAGATCGCGTTCGACGGCGTGCAGGGGTCGACCCGCTACCCCGGCGGGATGGCGCTGCGCTTCGCGCGGGTGCTGCGCTACCGCGACGACAAGAGCGCCGCCGAGGCCGACACCATCGACACCGTGCGCGCGCTGTACGAGCGCGCCGACTGAGTCCGATACGGGCGTTTCTGCCACATCCCCGGTCTGGCCGGTGCGACCGGTGGAACAGGATCGGCACGCAAGGCACCAATCAGCCGATCGAGGGCGAACACTCGTGGCTACACCCACCGCCCGTCGCTGAGCCTTCGAAGAGACCGACGGCGACATCACCTACATCCGCACCGACAAGGACCTGCCGCCGGTGGCGATCATCGACCGCATCGCCGATCACCGCCAGGCACAAGATCATCTTCGCGCGTCGATCGCCGTGCTCGGCGCCGTCGCCTGGGCGATGATCGCGTTCTTCCGCGGCGAGACGGTCAACGCCGTCTGGTTCGTCATCGCCGCGGTCTGCACCTACGTCATCGCGTTCCGGTTCTACGCCCGGCTGATCGAGATGAAGATCGTCACGCCCGCGCGACGACAGCGCCACGCCCGGCCGAGGTGTTCGAGAACGGCAAGGACTACATGCCGACCGACCGGCGGGTGCTGTTCGGGCACCACTTCGCCGCGATCGCCGGCGCCGGCCCGCTGGTCGGCCCGGTGCTGGCCACGCAGATGGGCTACCTGCCCGGCACCATCTGGATCATCATCGGCGCGGTGTTCGCCGGCTGCGTGCAGGACTACCTGGTGCTGTCGATCTCGACGCGACGCCGCGGCCGCTCGCCTGGGCCAGATGGCCCGCGACGAACTCGGCGTCGTCGGCGGCGTCGCCGCGATCATCGGCGTGCTCGTCATCATGATCATCCTGCTGGCGGTGCTGGCGCTGGTGGTGGTCAACGCGCTGGCCGAGAGCCCGTGGGGCGTGTTCTCCATCGCGATGACGATCCCGATCGCCCTCTTCATGGGCGTCTACCTGCGGTTCCTGCGGCCCGGCCGGGTGTCGGAGGTGTCGCTGATCGGCGTCGCGCTGCTGCTGCTCGCCGTCGTCTCCGGCGGCTGGGTCGCCGAGACCGCCTGGGGCACCGACTGGTTCACGCTGTCGAAGGTGACGCTGTCGTGGTGCATCATCATCTACGGCTTCGCCGCCTCGGTGCTGCCGGTGTGGCTGCTGCTCGCCCCGCGCGACTACCTGTCGACGTTCATGAAGGTCGGCACCATCGTCCTGCTGGCGATCGGCATCCTGCTCGCCCGGCCGGTCATGGAGGCGCCCGGCGGTCTCGTCGTTCGCCATCCAGCGGCAACGGCCCGGTGTTCGCCGGCTCGCTGTTCCCGTTCCTGTTCATCACCATCGCCTGCGGCGCGCTGTCCGGCTTCCACTCGCTGATCTCGTCGGGCACCACGCCGAAGCTGCTGGAGAAGGAAAGCCAGATGCGGCTGATCGGCTACGGCGGCATGCTCACCGAGTCGTTCGTCGCGATCATGGCGCTGATCACCGCGGCCATCCTCGACCAGCACCTGTACTTCGCGATGAACGCGCCCGCCGCGCTGACCGGCGGCACCGCCGGAGACCGCGGCCGACTACGTCAACGGCCTCGGCCTGTCCGGGGCGCCCATCACCGGCGCGGAGATCGACGCCGGCCGCCGAGGGCGTCGGCGAGGAGTCGATCGTCTCGCGCACCGGCGGCGCGCCGACGCTGGCGTTCGGCATGTCCGAGGTGCTGCACCAGGTCTTCGGCGGCGACGAGCCTCAAGGCGTTCTGGTACCACTTCGCGATCATGTTCGAGGCGCTGTTCATCCTCACCACCGTCGACGCCGGCACCCGCGTCGCGCGGTTCATGCTGTCCGACGCGCTCGGCAACCTCGGCGGGCCGCTCACGCAAGTTCCGCGACCCGAGCTGGCGGGTCGGCGCCTGGATCTGCTAGCTCATCGTCGTCGCCGCGTGGGGCGCCATCCTGCTGATGGGCGTCACCGACCCGCTCGGCGGCATCAACACGCTGTTCCCGCTGTTCGGCATCGCCAACCAGCTGCTCGCCGCGATCGCGCTGACGGTGGTCACCGTGGTCGTCATCAAGAAGGGCCTGCTGCAAATGGGCGTGGATCCCCGGCGTTCCGCTGGTCTGGGACCTGATCGTGACCATGACGGCGTCCTGGCAGAAGATCTTCTCCGGCGACCCGAAGGTCGGGTACTGGACGCAGCACTTCCAGTACCGCGACGCCAAGGACGCCGGGCGAGACAGCTTCGGCGCGGCCAAGGACGCCGGGCGATCGACGCGGTCATCCGCAACACGTTCATCCAGGGCACGCTGTCGATCGTGTTCGCCGTGCTGGTGGTCATCGTGTTCGCCGCGGGCGTGGTCATGGCGCTGCGGGCGATTCGCGGCACCGGTCAGCCACTGACCGAGGACGAACCGGTGCCGTCGCGGATCTTCGCCCCGTCGGGCATGATCGCGACCGCAGCCGAGAAGGAGGTGCAGAAGCAATGGGACGAGCTGACCCGAAGCGCACGCCGGATCGCACGCCAGATCCGTTGGTACTGGGGGCACTGATGGGCGACAACCACTACCGGCGCTACGTCGAACACCGCAGGCGCGCACACACCCGGCGACGAGCCGGTGCTCTCCGAACGGGAGTACTGGCGCATGCGCCACGCCGCCGCCGACGCCAATCCGGGCGCCCGCTGCTGCTAGGAACCGCGCTAAACTGTCGGCCGTACGGTAAGCATCCACAGAACGGGAACGTCGATGAACAAAGACGACATGATTCTGATCAGCGTCGACGACCACGTGGTTGAGCCGCCGGACATGTTCAAGAACCATCTGGCCAAGAAGTATCTGGATGAGGCGCCGCGTCTGGTGCACAACCCGGACGGCTCGGACACCTGGCAGTTCCGCGATATGGTGATCCCCAACGTCGCCTTCAATGCGGTGGCGGGTCGGCCGAAGGAGGAGTACGGCCTGGAGCCGCAAGGGCTCGACGAGATCCGGCCCGGGCTGTTGGAAGGTCGACGACCGCGTCAAGGACATGAACGCCGGCGGCATCCTCGGCTCGATGTGTTTCCCGTCGTTCCCCGGTTTCGCCGGCCGGTTGTTCGCCACCGAGGACGCCGAGTTCTCGCTGGCGCTGGTGCAGGCCTACAACGACTGGCATGTCGAGGAGTGGTGCGGGGCGTATCCGGCGCGGTTCATCCCGATGACGATGCCGGTGATCTGGGATCCGGGGCTGTGCGGCCGAGATCCGCCGCAACGCCGCCCGGGGAGTGCACTCGCTGACGTTCTCGGAGAATCCGTCGGCGATGGGCTATCCGAGCTTCCATGATTTCGAGCACTGGAAGCCGATGTGGGATGCGCTGGTCGACACCGACACCGTGCTGAATGTGCACATCGGGTCGTCGGGGCGGTTGGCGATCACGCTCCGGATGCGCCGATGGACGTGATGATCACGCTGCAGCCGATGAACATCGTGCAGGCCGCCGCGGATCTGTTGTGGTCGCGCCCGATCAAGGAGTACCCCGACCTCAAGATCGCGCTGTCCGAGGGCGGCACCGGGTGGATTCCGTATTTCCTGGAGCGGGTGGATCGCACCTATGAGATGCACTCGACGTGGACCGGGCAGGACTTCAAGGGCAAGGTGCCCTCGGAGGTGTTCCGGGAGCACTTCCTGACGTGCTTCATCTCCGACCCGGTCGGGTGTCGCGACGCGTCACCAGATCGGCGTCGACAACATCTGCTGGGAGGCCGACTACCCGCACTCGGATTCGATGTGGCCCGACGCCCCTGAGGAACTCGATGTGGTACTCAAGAGCCAACAACGTCTCCGATGACGAGATCAACAAGATGACCTATGAGAACGCGATCCGTTGGTACAACTGGGATCCGTTCAGCCATATCCCAAGGAGCAGGCCACCGTCGGCGCGCTCCGCAAGGCCGCCAAGGCCACGACGTCACGATCCAGGCGCTGTCACACAACCCGAAATCCGCTGACTCGGCGAAGAATTGGCAGGAGCAGATGAGCGCTGCCACCGCAGCGCAGAAGTAACGACGCTCTCGTACGCGCATTTCCCGTAGCTCCCCGCGGGCTACGGGAAATGCGCGTGCGCGACTAGCTCGACAGCTGGTAGCGGATCGGCAGGTGCTTGAGCCCACCGACGAACGTGGTGGCGACATGCGCCGCGGGCCCTGCTGCCTCGACGGACTTCAGCCGGGGCAGCAGCGCGGAGAAGAAGCTGTTGACCTCCATCCGTGCCAGCGCTGCGCCGAGGCAGAAGTGCACGCCGTATCCGAAGGCGATGTGCTTGTTCGGATCTCGCGCCGCATCGAATCTGAAGGGATCGGCGAACACCTCCTCGTCTCGATTGCCCGACACGTACGACAGCAGCACCGACTCGCCGGCGGCGATCCGCACTCCCCGAATCTCATAGTCCTGCTGCGCAGTACGCATGAACTCCTTGACCGGTGTCGTCCAGCGGATCATCTCCTCGACGGCGAGCGGCATCAGGCTCAGGTCGTTCCGCAGTCGTGCCATCTCGTCGGGATGCTCGAGCAGGGCGTGCATTCCGCCGGAGATGCTGGCACTTGAGGTGTCGTGACCGGCCGCCGCGATGATCGCGTAGTACGACACGGTCTCGATGTCGGACAGGGGTTCACCGTTGATGGTCGCGTTGGCGATCGTGGAGCCCAGGTCTTCGGTCGGGTTCGCGCGACGGTCCGCGGTCAACTCGGTGAAGTACTGAAACATCTCGAGCAGTGCCGTCATCTGCTCCTCCATGCCGCCTTCCCGCTGAAACTCCTCGTCGTCGCTGCCGAACAGTTCCTGTGTCCACCGCAGCATCGATGCGAAGTCGGCCTCGGGTATACCCAGCAGGGACATGATCATGTAGAGCGGATAGTTGACCGCCACCTGCTGAACGAAATCGCACTCGGGACCCTCGGCAGCCATCTTGTCGACGAACCTCGTGGCCAGCTCGTCCGCGCGGTTCTTCAATGCGCGCATGGCCTTTGGCCGGAAGAAGTTTGTTCCGATCGCCCGGAAGTCGCGGTGCTGCGGGTCGTCCATATGGATGAGCGTCTTGATCCCGACGGCAGCCTGCTGCTCGTCACCCTGCTTGGTGACCAGCACCGGCCGCGGCGAGTTGGTGAACACGTCGTTGGCCCGCTCGATCTCCATGATGTCCGCGTGCTTGGTGATCGCCCAGAAGGGTCGATAGTCCGGCACGTCCACCCAGGACAGCGGGGCGTGCGCCCGCAGGTGACTCAGTGCCGCATGCAGTTTCGCCTCGTCGGTATAGGCCTTCGGGTCGGCGAGCACCTTGGCCGCTTCGTCGGCAACTCGAACGCTCATCGAGACTCCTCCACTCCTGCGCCACGGCGCAGATCAGATACCAGGTCGACAACTGTCGCCTCGTCGATGGATGACGGAAAACCCACCAGGACACGGTCGATCAGGCCCTCACACCGGGTCCTGATCTTCTGCACCACCTGGTCGACCGTCGCGACGACGGCGAACTCCTCGAGGATCGTGTCATCGATCAGCGAGCCCATCGTGTCCCAGTCCCCGTCGCGCGAGAGCCGGTGCAACTCGGTCTGCAAGTCGCCCCACCCGTGCAGCTCGAGCACACTGCGATAGGCCGGGGTGGAGGCATAGAACGCGATCTGCTTGCGGGTGGCCAGGGCCGCTGCGGTGAGTTCCTGTTCGTCGCGGCCGGTCACGACGAACAGCGGGCTCGACACCTCGACGTCGCTGCGTTGCCGCCCGGAACGTTCGATGCCGCGCGACAATGTCGGGATCGTGACCTCCCGGACGTACCGCTGCGTCGAGAATGCGTGCGCGAGTAGGCCATCGGCTACCTCGCCACACATCTCGGTCATCCGGTCCCCGACCGCGGCGACGAACACCTTCGGATCGCCGTAGGAATGAGCGGGCGGCACGAACATCGGGGTCATCAGCTTGTGCGTGTAGAACTCGCCCTCGAACGTCCAACCGCGTTCCGTCACGCCAGCAGGACCAGATGTCGTGCAGCGCCAGCACGAACTCGCGCATCCGGGCGACCGGCCTGCCCCACGGCATGCTGAACCGCTTCTCGATGTGGGGCTTGATCTGCGACCCCAGCCCCAGGATGAACCGCCCCTGCGAGTAGTCCTGCAGATCCCAGCCGATCTGGGCCACCGTCATGGGGTTGCGGGCGAACGCCACGGCGATGCTGGTGCCCAGCTCGATGCGGCTGGTGTGTTCGGCAGCCAGCGTGAGCGGCAGAAAGGGGTCGTGCTTGACCTCGGCCGCCCAGCAACCGTCGTAGCCTCGGCGTTCCAGCATTCTCGCGCCGTCAGGAACGTGGGACAGTTGACTGACGACGGCAGCGTCCACCTTCAGGCCGCCTTCAGCACCCATGCCGGACGACGCTACAGTAAGCAATTCAGTAAGGTCAACGTTGCGACGTGTGGCACGCCGAGGACAGGAGTCTGCGCATGGCAAAAGCCGAGGATTGGACGGACACGCTCGACGAGCTCGCCCGCCGGCGTGACCACTCCCGAGCCATGGGCGGCGACGAGCGCCTCGCCAAACACCACGACAAGGGCAAGCTCGATGCCCGCAGTCGCATCGAACATCTCGTGGACAAGGGGTCGTTCCGCGAGTTCGGCACCCTCGTCGGCGGAGACATCGCGGCCGACGGCATCGTCACCGGCTCGGGGTTGGTCGACGGCAGACCGGTAATGATCGGGGCCGAAGACTTCACGACGCTGGCGGGCAGCATCGGACCCGGCGGCAATTCGAAGCGATACAGGCTGGCCGAACTCTCGCTGCGGGACCGGGTTCCGCTGGTGATGCTGCTGGAGGGCGCGGGGTTCCGGCCCAGCGGCGAACACTATGGCCGCACGCCTACCGACTTGCTCGCGCAGGCGCAGTGTTCGGGCAAGGTGCCCACGGTCGGCGGGCTGTTCGGCCCGTCCGCCGGGCACGGGGCCCTCGTCGCGCCGGTGTGCGACTGGACGATCATGACCAACCAGGGTGCGATCTTCACGGCCGGTCCGCCGGTCGTCAAAGAGTCGACCGGCGAGGTTATTTCGAAGGAGGACCTCGGCGGGCCTTCCGTCGCGTTGGCCAGTGGGGTCATCCACAACCTCGGCCAAGACGACGTCACGGTGCTCGACGACATCCGTCGCTACCTGTCGTACTTCCCGTCCAGCGCCTGGTCGTATCCGGCGTCGCGCCCGGCCACCGAAACGACCGCGCGCCGGTCCACCCCGGAGCTGCTTGATATCGTGCCGCGCGGCAACCGCCAGGTGTACGACATGCGCGCGGTGCTCGACGTTGTCTTCGACGACACCGACTGGTTCGAGGTGCAGCCCAAGTTCGGGCGCGCGATGATCACCGCGCTCGCCCACCTGGGCGGCCATCCCGTCGCGGTGGTGGCCAACCAGCCCAACGTGCTGGCCGGCTCCATCGACGCCGACGCCGCCGACAAGGCAGCGCATTTCATCACCGTCGCCGATGCGTTCCACGTGCCGATCGTGTTCCTCGCCGACAACCCGGGCATGCTGCCGGGCAGCCGGTCCGAGAAGACCGGCGTGCTGCGCAGCGGCGCAAGGATGTTCGCGGCCCAGACCGCGGCAACGACGCCGAAACTGCATGTGACCCTGCGCAAGGCGTACGGGTTCGGGTCGATGGTCATGTCGCTGCTCGGATTCGACAACCAGAGCGCGACGTTCGCCTACCCAGGCGCGACGATGGGTGCCATGAGTGCGGCGGCGTTGAGTCGTGCGTCGAATGCCACCGAGGACATCGAGGCGAAACTCCGGCAGGCCGAGGTGGACGCGTCCTTCCGGTCGGCGGGCCATCTCGGCTTCGACGACCTCATCCACCCCGCCGAGACCCGCGATGTCCTGATCGATGCGCTGGAGCGGGGAATCTACAGCAGGCAGGCCGCCGCGGAACCGGTGTCCCGCACGGTGATCACCCCCTAGCCCCAAGCGATTTCGGCGCGCTCAACGACGCTCAGCGTCGCTGCGCGCGCCCGAAATCACAACTTCCGGAGGCCGCGGACCACTTTGTCGAAAGGCCGCATCGTGCCGAGCGCCCCGCGCACACTCGGCTGCATCGGCCCGAAGTTCACGACGACGATGTGGCGCACGCCGTGGTCGCGCCATACCGCGGCCTGATCGAGCACGTCCTCGACGGTGCCGGACAGCAGCATGCCCTTCACGACGTCGAGAGGCACCTGCGCCGACTTCGACAGGATGGTCGGCTCGTCGATGGTGAACGCGACATGGTCCTGCATGCCCGCGAAGCCCTCCCCCATCGGGTGGACGGCGCGATGGTGGGCGAAGAACTCCGCAGGCGCGTTGAGTGCCCACGCCTTGACCGCGGTCGTGTCGAGCGCCGCATCGACGGCATCCCGGCTCGGCCCGGCCATCACCGGAATCCAGAATGCAGGCGTGATCGCCATCGGGTCGCGGCCGGCATCCGATGCCGCAGACCTGATGATGTCGAGTCGCTGGGCATAGTCCTGCGGCCGGTGCGCGAAGCCGGGAAACCAGGCATCGCCGTAACGGCCCGTGACGCGCAGCATCCGAGGCCCGTGCGCAGCGATCCAGATCTCGGGCCAACGGCCCCGGTAGGGCGGCAGGTCGAACATTGCGTTGCGCAGCGGAAAGAACGGCGAATTCCGGTTGACCAGTTCACCTTTGGAATCCCATAGGGCCCGGATGGTGGCGACGGCCTCCTCGAACCGCCCGACGGGTTTCGACCAGTCGACGCCGTAGGGTTCGTTGCCCACCCGCTCGCCCGGCCCTATCCCAAGGATCGCGTGGCCGCGGGTCATCAGATTCAACGTGGCCGCAGCCTGCGCGGTCACCGCCGGGTGACGCTTCCCGGTGTCGGTGACGCCCACGCCGAGCCGGATCCGCTGCGAACGCCGACGCGCAGCCAGGCCGCCCAGGAGTGTCCACGCCTCCATCGCCGCGTCCGGAGAACTCAGCAACCGGGCGGCCGCAGTGTACTTCTTGTCCCACAGCGGCCGCGGCGTCTGCCCGTTGATGTGGTCGGGGACCCAGTACGAGTCGACCCGATTGGCCACCGCGCCGAGGTAGCTCGCGCGACTGAAGGCATCGACGCGGCCACGTGAGGCCATCACCGAGTCCATCAACCCGACCTTCACGATGCCTCCCTTGCGGATTCGGCGTGGTTTCGACCGCTCAGCGACGATAAGCACGCCGAAATCGCGACTTACTGAGCGTCGGTAGCGCGGTACGCGGCGATGATCGGCTCGAGTTCGTCGGGTGTCGCGCCGTGCATGATGACCGCGTCGGCGCCGTAGTCGAATTCCTTGCGCACGCGGTCGACGCACTGCTGTGCCGATCCGGTGGCCGACGGCTCAAGCCACTCGTCGGGAATGAGCGTCGCGATGTGCTCGATCTGCTCGGCGCTGGCTTTGTGGTCGATGCCGCCGGGGATCGACTGCACCACCTTGTCGTCCCGGAACCGTTGCAGCACCGAAATATCCCAGCCATTCGTGTTGATCAACAGCTCGCCGTACCCCTGCATGTAGGTGGCCAGCCGGGCGACCGTCTTCTTCAGCCGCAACTCCTCGGGCAGGTGGTCACCGACGGTGGCGAAGCACGACCACACCCGCACGCTGGCAGGGTCGCGGCCGGCCTGCTCAGCAGCGTCCTTGACGGTCTTGACAGCTCTCTGCAGCGTCTCCGGCGTGAAGTACGTGTGCAGGATGACGTCATCGAACTCGCGGCCACCCAGTGCCAGGGTCTGCGGACCGAACGCCACGATCGCCAGCCGGATGTCCTCGTTGAAGTCGGGATCCAGGAACAGCACCGGGTACTTACCGATGGGCCCGTCGTGGTTGAAGACGAGCTCACCATGCCAGAGCTTGCGCATGACCTGCGCGAAGTCCTCCATCTGCGCGGTCGTCACCGCGGGCACGCCGAACGCGTTGTACATCGCCGCGATCCCCCGGCCGAGGCCGAGTGTGAAGCGTCCGCCCGAGAGCCGGTGCATGGTGGTGGCCCACGATCCGGTGATGAGCGGGTGGCGGGTGTTGTGATTGGTTGCCGCTGTGGCGATCTGCATCCGGCTGGTGACGGCCAGGGCCGCGCCGGTCAGCGACGACGCCTCCTTGACGTTCCACCGCTCCGAGATGAAGCCGGTGCCGAAACCGAGCTCCTCGCCGCGGCGGGCCTCGTCCATCAGTGCGGCCGGTCCCTCACCTCCTGCGCCGGCAAGTAGGTAGTAGCCAAGTTCATCGAGTACACGACGTCACGCCCAAACTCCTTGCTTGTAACCGCAATTCCACACTTCGACGATCCTGCCATCAACCACCCGGAAGATCTCCATGCTTCCGACGGTGGTCTCGGTGCCGTCCTTGAGCTTCATCGGTGACTGGTACACGATCGCCACGTGCTCGCCGTCATCGCCGGCGACCACGAGGTTGAGATCGAAGCGGATGGTCTCGAACATGGCCCAGTGGTCGACGACGCGGGCGACGGCCTCGGCGTGGGTCAGCGTGGTCGCCTCTCCGACGTCGTGCCGGATCACCGAGTCGCCCATCAATTCCTCGGCGAGCGCGAAGTCGCGCTCATTCCAGACAATCAGGTTGTACTGCTCCACCACCTCGCGAGCGGATCGCGTCATCCGAACACCTCCAGTGCACCGATCTCGTCGATGGTCGCCACCGCCCGGTCGACAAGGCGCATGCACAGCCGGCGAGACCGTTCCGGCAGGCCATCCCAGGCCAGCAACGGCATCGTCGGCAGCACGACGAAATACGCCACAGCGAAGCGATAATGCCGCCACGCCTCGTCGAACGAGTAGTCGGTGACCCCGTGGCCGACGAGCATGTCCACGTAATCGCGGACCAGTTCCTCATCGCGGCCGGTGCGGTCTTCGGTGGCAATCCCCTGGCTCACCAGGTAGCCGATGTCCGTTGCGCCGCAGGCTTTGGACGCGAGTTGAAAATCGACGATCTTGAGCTCGTCGCCGGCGAAGAACATGTTGTCCGCCCGGATGTCTCCGTGGATCAGCATCGACCGACGGCTCAGCGCCTCGATCGCGACAGGGGCGAGTTCGATGAAGCGGTCCGCGAATTCGTCGAGCTCGGGCGGCACGGCGATCGAAGCCTTGTCGCGGTAGATCTGCCACGCCGGCTTGAACGCGGCGGGCAGCAGGTCGCGGGTGAACGGGCTGTCGATGCTGGGGAACACGTCCAGGAGCCCCGCCTGCCCCGGCTGCGATCGACCATGCGTGCAGACCAGCGAGCTGTTCCATGCAGATCCGGGCCCGCTCGACCGACACTCCCGCGAGATGGTCGACGTTGTCCCAGCCGAGCAGATCCTCGAGCACGAGAACGAAATCGCCGTCGCTGCCAGCCATCTGGGCGACATACACGTGCGGTGTCCCCAGGGGCGCGGGACCCGCGGCATACCGATAGAAGTCGACCTCACGCTGGTACCCGCCGAGCATCCTCATCGCCCCGCCGGCGTCGGACTCGGCGGGCAGTTTGACGATGACGCTCGCCGGGACGCCGTCTCCGGTCAGGTGTGCGCGGTACAGCTGGGACGAGAAGCCACTGTCGAGGGCGATCTGTTCGGCCCGGATGTCGGCGACGATCGCGGTGTCGGCGATCGTGTCATCGGCACGCAGGACGGCAGTCACCCAGTCGGTGGTGACGTGGCCGATGGAGCGTGGAACCGCCGCACCGGCATCGGTGAGGCCACTTGAAGTCACCGTTGACCTCCCGGAGTTACTTGACGTAGTGCAACTAAGTTAGTTGTCGAGCGTCTAATATGCAAGGGTGCCCACCCCAGCCAAAGGGCTGACACAGCCCCAGCGCCTCGAGATCTCTGGACGACGGCTGCTCGAGGCTGCCGTCGAATTGATCGGCGAAAAGGGCTGGGACGCAACGACTGCTGCCGAAATCGGCCGCCGCGCGGGCTACAGCCGGGCGATGGTGCACGCGCGCTACGGCAGCAAGGACGCGATCCTGGAGACGTTGTTCGCCACCGAGTACGAGAAGAAGCTGAGCCTCGAACCCGATCCTGACTCCGACGGCCTGTCGCAGGCACTCGCGCATCTCGATCGGATCTCATTGCTCTACGCCGAGGACCGGGAGTTGTTCCGCGCGATCTTCGTACTGACCTTCGAAGCGGCGAAGGCGACGTCGCAGGCTCATCCGTACATCCAGATGTGGCTCAGGCGTGCTGCGCACACGGTCGAGTCGGGTTTGCGAGCCGGCATCGCCGACGGCTCGGTGCGGCCCGGCATCGACATCGAGAGCGCCGTCAACGATTTCGGTGCGACGGTGCTCGGCACCGCGTACCAGTGGATCATGCAGGCGTACCCGTACGACATGGCCCGCGAGCTGACGTACGTGCGCGCGCGGCTCATTCGCGACTACGGCTCGACTGCTGGCTGACCGCGCGCAGAAAGCGATCGGTCGCAGCCTGCACTCCGCCGGCGAACAGATGTCCGACGTGGCTGCCCGGGTGCCAGTACAACTGGCCGCCCCATCGCTCGTGCAGCGCGAGCGCGGGCTCACGCATGGCCATCTGGTCGTGCCAGGCTCCGACGATCAGCCGGTGCTCAGCAGGCGCTGACGGCTCGACTGCTTGATAGTCGACGGCCGTCATCACCTGCTCGACCGCCTCTGAGCGCAGGAGCGCAACGGTGTCCTGCACCGAAGGGCCCCACCGCCCCAGGTGGGCGGCGATCATCGCGTTCAGGCCGAAGATCGGCGTGTACACCGCGACGGCGTCGACCGGTTCGAGGTGCGAGACGAGCCCGGCGACAGGGCTTCCCATCGACACGCCGGCGACCGCGACGGTGGTGGCCTGCGGTCGCAACCATCCGAGTAACGTCCGCACCTCCGACACGGCGCGCGCCATCCCCGCGACGTTTGCGAGCGGGTCCATGTTGGGATAGTCCGGCCAGGCTCCGCGCCGAACTCCACATCCCGGCTGGACCGGCAACGCGACGTTGAACCCGAGGTCTTCCTGGATTCGTCGCGCCCGGGAGAACAGCAGGTCGATCGGCTGCCCCTGACCCGCGCCGTGTACCCACACCAACCACGGCCGCTGATCGTCACCCTGCCTGCACAGGTGCACAACCGCGGTCGCAGGCCCGCCGAAGCCCTCGCGCGCCAATACGTCCGGTAGCGCGGGATCGTGGTTGAACGTGAGCCGCTCGTAGGTCTGGCGTCCCCAGCGACGCCGCCGAATCGTTTCGACCTGCAACGGGTTCGGATCGGTGTGCAGTCCTGACACGCCGAGGGCGGCGAACTCGGCACCGGCCTGCGCGCACGAGGCCACCGAGCGCTCCAGCTTCGGCGGCGGTGCCGTCAGCGTCATGCCGCTCAGCGCCAGCTCGTCGAGCACGACCTCACCGAACTGGCGGGCGCCCGTGACCGACACCGGATTCCAGCCGTCGGATGCCGCCACCGCTGCGTGGGCGCGCGGCAGCACGCCCGCGAAGTCACTGCCGATCCGCCAGATGCGCTCGGCCGTCCTCACGCGAGCTTGAACCCGGCGTAGCCGGCATCGGCGATCTCGTCGCACCGGCGGCGGTACTCGGGGATGCCCGCCGTGTATCCCATGTACATCCGCTTCTTCCCCGGCACGTTGCCGCCGTTGTACCAGGAGCTGCACGACGGGTGGACCAGCACGGTGGGCGCGACGAGTGCCGTGGCCTGGTCGATCCAGTCCTGTTGGGCCTCCGGCAGCGCCTCGATCGTGCGGTAGCCCTGACCACGCAGGTGCACGACGCAGTCGCCGATCCATTCCACGTTCTGCTCCATTGCGGCCACGAAATTCGCTGCTGCAGAAGGGCTTCCGGGGCCCTGAATGGTGAACAGGTTGGGGAATCCAGCGACCGCCATGCCCAGGTAGCTCAGCGGACCCTCCTCGGCCCAGAACTCCCGCAGCGACACCCCGCCACGGCCGCGGACGTCGATCCGGCTCAGCGCGCCCGTCATCGCGTCGAAGCCGGTCGCGTACACGATCACGTCGAGGTCGTGGCTGCCCTGTTCCGTCTCGATGCCGGTGGGACGAACCGAGACGATCGGGTCGTCCCGCAGGTCGACCAGCGTGACGTTGTCGCGGTTGAAGGTCTCGTAGTACCCCTGGTCGATGATCGGCCGCTTGCACGCGAACGGGTGGCTGGGTGTCAGCGCCTTCGCCGTCTCGGGGTTTTCGACGATGCGGGCGACAGCTTGCCCGTAGAGCGCCGCGGCCATCTGGTTGGCCTCGATGTCGAAGAACAGGTCTCCCCAGTTGAGTGCACCCATGATGCCGCCCTCGTCGACGGCGCGCAGCCGCTCCTCGTCCGAGGCGGACTTCAGCGCCGGCCTGCTGAGCATGTCCAGCAACACCGAGAACGCGCTCAGCCGGGCCGCACCGACCGGATGCTCTCGCTGCGCGGCACGGATCTCCGGGTAGCCGGCCTTCATCTCGTCGAGCTCGCCCGGTTCGAACGGCCGCACCGTCCACGGCAACGTGTAGGCAGGCGAGCGCTGAAATACGCTGAGGTGACCAGCTTCCCGAGCCACGACCGGGATCATCTGGACCCCGGTCGATCCGGTGCCGATCACGCCGACGCGCAGCCCCGTGAGGTCGGCGCCGCCTTCTGGCCAACGGCTGGTGTACAGCGACGTGCCCTCGAAGCTGTCCATCCCGGGGATCGTCGGTTCCAGCGGCACCGAGAGGATGCCGGTGGCGCCGATGACGAACGGCGCGACGTAGGACTCCCCCGCCTCGGTCTGGACCGTCCACTCGGCGGAGTCCTCGTCGAAGGTCATCGCGACAACCGTCGTGTGGAACCGGATGTCGCGGCGCAGGTCGAGCCGGTCGGCGACGAAGTTGAGATAGGCCTCGATCTCGGGCTGGGCCGGCATGGTCTCCGTCCACACCCACTCCTGCTGGATCTCGTCGGAGAAGCTGTAGGAGTATTCGATGCTCTCGATGTCGCAACGGGCGCCTGGGTAGCGGTTGAACAACCATGTGCCGCCGACATTGTGGGCCTTCTCCAATACCACCACGCGCAGCCCCAGTTCGCGGAGCCGGTGCAGGGCGTAAAGGCCGGAGAACCCCGCGCCCACGACGATGGCATCGAAAGTTCGCTGGTCAGAAGTCGGCGGCACTGTCACAATTTCCTCGCAGTGATCGGGCGTTCGGGCTGTCATGCGAAGATTACTGTAACTATTACAGTAGTAGTACTGAAACGGGCGCCGGTTTCAGTGAGCGCCGTCGACGCCCTGGCCATCCGGAGTCGTGCCGATGAGATTCACGCTGGAGTATCCGAGCGAACTGTCGAAACGTCTACTGTAATGTCCTCTGTATCTCCGCAGCCTGAACGAGGGAGTCGTCATGAAAGTGCCGTTCACCTGGAAAGTCACCGGGTGGTTCATGATCGGCTGGTCGGCCGAGTTCGAGGTCGGCGACGTCAAGGCGCTCAAGTATTTCGGCGAGGACCTGGCCGCGTACCGCGACGAGTCGGGTGAACTGCACGTCCTCGAAGCCCACTGCAAGCATCTCGGCGCCCATATCGGTCATGGCGGCAAGGTGGTCGGCGACTGTGTCGAATGCCCGTTCCACGGCTGGCGATGGGGTCCGGACGGCACCAACCGATACATCCCGTATCAGCCGGACCGTCCGAACCGGGGTCTGACGTTGCGGTCCTACCCCGTCAAGGAGCAGTACGGCTGCATCTTCATGTGGTACCAACCCCAGGGCAAGGAACCGCAGTGGGAGCTACCGGACATCTTCCACAAGTTCCCTCAGTTCGAGACCGACGCGAACGCCTACTACCGGCCGTATCCCGAGTTCTCCAGCCGTGCCGACGCCATCCCGGTCCATCCGCAGATCGTCGCCGAGAACGGCCCCGACAGCTCACACTTCCGCTATGTGCACGGCGCCAGCGTCACTCCGGTCTGCCTGCACTGGGAGCACGTCGACGAAGAATGGCGGTTCCTCACCGGCTGGCCTGACGCCCGCAGCGACGACCCGGAAGCGATGGCGCTGCGTATCCACAGTCATTTCTCCGGCCTCGGCTTCGCGATGAGCGTCTTCGAAGGCTCGTCGAATCACCGGCTGATCTTCGCCTGCACGCCGGTCGACGACGAGGTATCCGACATGTTCTATTCGATCTGGTGGCCGAAGCTGCCCGGCGAGACATCGGACATCCCACCGGCGCAGGTGCGCGAGAAGGTGGAGCGCCAGTTCCTCAAGACCGTGTGGGAGGAGTGCGACATCTGGCGCTACCAGAAGTACATCGAACGACCGGCCCTGGCGAAGATCGACGCGAAACCGTATATGGCCATGCGCAAATGGGCGACACAGTTTTACGAGGTGCCACCCGCAGGCGAACCGCGCCGCCACCGCATGAGGATCGCGCTGCCCGATCTGGTCGCGCCCGACCACACCGCTGTCGTCACCCAGGAATGCCAGGGCGCCATCGTCGGGCCGGATGCCGGCCTTGGCGCCTTGGCTGACCGAAGCCCGCCGCGAGGCATTGCCCGCCATCGCCAAGCTGCTGCCAGCGGCGCGGGCCGCGGGCGTCTCGGTGGTGCACTGCGTGGTGCAGCGCCGTCCCGACCGCCGGGGATCCAACCACAACGCCAAACTCTTCACCATCGGCTCCGGCGTGGACATCGCCCCGGACGGACCCGGCACCCAGCTCGTTCCCGAACTCGACCCTCAGCCAAGCGATCTCGTGCTGCATCGGTGGCACGGCCTCGGTCCGATGGGCGGCACCGACCTTGACGCGATCCTGCGCAACCTCGGGGTCAGCACGATCGTCGCCGTAGGCGTCTCGGTCAACGTCGCGATCCCCAACCTCGTGATGGACGCCGTCAACGCGGCATACCGCGTCGTCGTCCCACGGGATGCGGTGGCCGGGATCCCCACCGACTACGCGACGGCGGTCATCGACAACACGCTGTCGCTACTGGCGACGATCACCACCACCGACGAACTCGTCGAAGCCTGGAGCGAACGATGACGACCATACAACTTCTGGCCATCTGTCCACCCGCCGACTACGGGCGTCTAGAGTCCATCGCATGACCGTTCAGTTCACCGTCCCCGCCGCCGCGGACGCCGTTGCAGCCGTGATCGGCGATCGCGAGTTCATCATCCAGGGCGAACGCCGCTACACCTACGCGCAGATCATCGAGCGCTCGAATAGGCTCGCCACGTACCTGCACGCCCAGGGGCTGGGTTGCCACACCGAGCGCGCGGACCTGCCGGGTCACGAGGTCGGTCAGGACCTGCTCGGCATCTACGCCCACAACGGCCCGGAGTACGTCGAAGGCATGCTCGGAGCGTGGCGGGCCCGCGTCGGACCCTTCAACGTCAACTACCGCTACGTGAAGAGCGAACTGCAGTATCTGCTGTCCGACTCCGGCGCGACCGCGCTGCTGTACCACGCCGCGTTCGCGCCCCGGCTGGCCGAGGTGCTCGCCGATCTGCCGAAGCTCAGGGTCCTGATCCAGATAGCAGACGATTCGGGCAACGAATTGCTCCCGGGGGCAGTCGATTACGAATCGATCGTGGCCGAGGGCCCGGCCGAAGGGCCGCCGGTCGAGCCGTCACCCGACGATCTCTACGTGCTCTACACGGGCGGGACGACGGGCATGCCCAAGGGCGTGCTGTGGCGTCAGCACGACATCTTCATGACCTCGTTCGGCGGGCGCAGCCTCTACACCGGCGAGCTCACCACGTCCTACGACGACATCGCCAAGCGGTGCGCCGAGTCACCAGGGACCAAGCTCATGGTGCTGCCGCCGCTGATGCACGGCGCTGCACAGTGGGCGGTCTTCACCGCGATGAACACGGGCCAGTCCGTCGTGTTCTCGCCGGTGACCAGTCATCTCGATGTCGACGACGTGGTACGCACGGTCGAGCGCGAGAAGATCCTGGCCGTCACCGTCGTCGGCGATGCGATGGCCCGGCCGCTGGCCGAGGCATTCGAACGAACGACCGCGGACCTGTCGTCGCTCGCGGTCGTCGCCAACGGCGGTGCTCAACTGACGCCGACGGCCAAGCAGCGCCTCATCGACGCCAAGCCGAACCTGATGGTCGTCGACGGCGTCGGCTCCTCGGAGACCGGCGCGCAGATGACGCACATGTCGGCGCCAGGTGCGGTGTCGACAGGAAAGTTCACCGCCGGGCCCGACACGTTCGTCGCCGCAGAGGATCTCGCCTCGATCCTGGAGCCCGGCCACGACGGGATGGGGTGGTTGGCTCAGCGCGGCTACGTTCCGCTCGGCTACAAGGGTGACGCCACCAAGACCGCGGCCACCTTCCCGGTCATCGACGGGGTGCGGTACTCCGTGCCCGGCGACCGGGCGCGCCACCTTGCCGACGGTGCGGTCGAATTGCTCGGCCGCGATTCGGTCACCATCAACTCCGGCGGCGAGAAGATCTTCGCCGAGGAGGTGGAGTCGGCGGTCGCGTCGCATCCGGCGGTCGCCGACGTCGTGGTCGCGAGCCGACCGAGCGAGCGCTGGGGCCAGGAAGTGGTGGCCGTGGTCGCGCTTGCCGACGGCACCGCCGCCACGGCGGACGAACTGATCGAGCACGCGTCCGCGGTGATCGCCCGCTACAAGCTGCCGAAGGCAGTGGTGTTCCGGACTGTCATCGAGCGCAGCCCGGCGGGCAAGGCCGATTACCGGTGGGCCCGCGAGCAGGCCGTCAGCGGTTCCTGAGCCGTCGTCGCGTCCGGCGGTGCGCGATGCGCAGCGCCAGCGCGGTGGTTATCCGCATCGACCGCGTGAACGGCGGCGCGGCGCTACCGGTGATCGTGAAGGGCAGGTCGCTGCCGACGACGGTCCGATAGTGGCTGAATGCGTCGAAGCCGGCCTTGCCGTGGTAGGCACCCATTCCGCTGCGCCCGACCCCACCGAACGGTGCGGCTGACGGAATCATCTGGGCGGCAAAGTCATTGCGCGCCACTCCACCGCTGCGCGTGTGCTTGACGAACGAGCGAAAATCGTGGCCGTCCGGCCCGAACCAATAAGCGACCAAAGGCGCCGGACGGGCGTTGACGTAGTCCACGACCTCGGAGACATCGTCGTAGGACCGGATCGTGAGCACCGGCCCGAAGGTCTCCTCGCCGGCGATGAGCATGCTGTCGTCGACGTCCTGGACGATCGTGGGGGCGATCTTGCGGGTGCCGCGATCGGGCAGGGCCTCGCCGGGCGGTGCCACCGACTCGACGCGGGCGCCCTTGGCGCGGGCGTCGTCGATGAGCCCGACCACGCGCTCGAAGTTGGCATCGTTCACCGACGAGCAGTAGTCGTCGTTGGCCACGATGGCCGGGAACATCGCGCGCAGTGTGTCGCGGACGACGCCGACGAACTCGTCGACCTGCTCAGCGGGCACGAAGACGTAATCCGGGCACACACATACCTGCCCGCCGTTGATCATCCGGCCCCGCGCAATCCGAGCAGCGGACCGGGCGATGTCGGCGCCGGGGGCTACCACCACGGGGTTCTTACCGCCGAGCTCGAGCGTGACCGGCACCAGGTTGGGCGCCGCCGCCTGCTGCACCAGCGCACCCACCGACGGTGAGCCCGTGAAGAAGAGGTGGTCGAACGGCAGCGCGGCGAACTCCGCGGCCACGTCGGCGCCGCCGGTGATGACGGACAGTTCCGCAGGGCTGAAATACGCGGCCGACAGTGTCTTCATCAGCTCTGCGGTGCGCGGGGTGACCTCGGACATCTTGATCATGACCCGGTTGCCCGCGGCGAACGCCGCCGACGCGGGCAGCACCACCAGGTTCAGGGGGAAGTTCCAGGGGCCGATGATGCCGACGACCCCCAGCGGGGAAGGTTCGACTTCGGCCCGCAGACCGAAGGCGCGCGCCGGGCGCATCAACTTGCTCGGCCGCATCCATTGCCGCACATGTGATCTGGTGTGCTCGATCACCGAGATCATGCCCATGATCTCGGTGAACAGGGATCCCGCTTTCGGCCGGGTGCCGAAGTCATTGGCCATCGCGTCGACGAAGTCGTCGGCATTGTCGAGCACCAGCGCGAGCAGGCGGTCGATCCGGTTCCGTCGCAGAGCCGCATCGGGAGGCCCGTCGGCGGTGAACGCCGCCCGCTGAAACTCCAGCACCGCCGACATCGGTTCCTGCCGGTGGGCGGTCACGCCGTCGAGCAGCACTGCCATCTGCGACCCCTCTGTCCGGTTACCGCTTGCCGTAAGGCCAACGGTAACACCGGCGAAGTTGTTGTCCATGTCAAGGGAATTGTTTACAGTCGTGCTTACTGTCGGTCGTTCAGTGCCGTTCAGCATTGTTCGGTGCGTGCGGCGACTGCCGCGGAAAGTCGGTGCGCATGGGTGCCCAGAAGCGCAGGATCATCGTCGTCGGAGCCGGATCCGGCATCGGCGCCGCTGTCGCCACCCATTTTCACGGCAGCGGCGACCACGTGCTCGCGGTCGACGTGCGCCCCACCGACACCCCGGCCTCCGATTACGCGCAGTGCGACCTGCGCGACCCACAGAGCATCGCCGAGCTGCTCGACCGACTCGGCACAGGGTGGGACGTCCTCGCGCATGTCGCCGGGGTGCCTGGCACCGCGCCTGCCAACGATGTCCTGACGGTCAACTACCTCGGCATGCGGTTGATGGTCGAGGGCATGCTCCCGCGAATGCGTCGCGGCGGCTCGGTGGTCGCGGTGGCGTCGACCGCAGGCATCGGGTGGGAGCAGCGTCTCGATACGTTGTCGGAACTTCTGGACGCCACCGACACCGAATCAGTCGAGAAATGGCAGGCACGCCAGGATCCCGCCTATCCCGTCTACAGCTCCTCGAAACAGGCGGCGATCCTGTATGCCAAGCGCATCGCGGGTTCTGCGTTGGCCAAGTACGGCGTCCGCGTCAACACGGTCAGCCCAGGCCCTGTCGAGACGCCGATCCTGGTGGACTTCGAGAAGACGATGGGCAAGGAGATTCTCGACGTCCTCAAGTCGACCTACGGCAGGCACGGGACCGTCGACGACATCGTCCCCGTCATCGCGTTCCTCGGCTCCGACGCTGCGCAGTGGATCAACGGTCAGGACTTGCACGTCGATTCGGGATTCGTGACGTCCATGACCGCTGGTGTGCCGTTGGCCGTGTGACCATGCTGTACAGGTGGTTACTGTAAGAGTTACAGTAACTGGCGTGGAAACTCCGGTTCAGGACGTCGGGATGGACGAGCCCATCGACCTGCGCGATCCCTACCCGATGCTCGCTCGCCGCCGCAGCGAGGGCGGAGTGTTCCGCGGGTCGGTCATGGACTGGTCGAAGACGCCGGATTCGCTGAAGCCCGAGAACCTCTACGGGGCGGTGTCGTTCGACGCCGTCAATCGGGTGTTCCGCGACGGCAAGGTGTTCAACTCGAAGATCTACGACGCCACCATCGGCCTGTTCATCGGACCCACGATCCTGGCGATGGAGGGCAAACCTCACTGGGAGCACCGCAATCTGGTCTCCGCGGCGTTCAAGTCGCGTTCGCTGGCGCGGTGGGAACCCGAGATCGTGCGGCCGGTCGTCAACGGCCTGATCGACGAGTTCATCGACAACGGCCACGCAGACCTGGTGCGCGACTTCACCTTCGAGTTCCCCACCCGGGTCATCTCCAAGCTGCTCGGCCTACCCGAGGAAGACCTGGCCTGGTTCCGCAAACGCGCCGTGGAACTGATCAGCTACACGGTGAGGTACAAGCGCGCGTTCGAGGCCTCGGCAGAACTCAAGGACTACTTCCTCGACCAGATCGAGAAACGGCGGTCCACCCCGACCGAGGACATCATCGGAGACCTCGTATCCGCCGAGATCGACGGCGAGCGGCTCACCGACGAGGCGATCTTCTCGTTCCTTCGCCTGCTCCTGCCCGCCGGCCTGGAGACCACCTACCGGTCGTCCGGAAACCTGCTCTATCTGCTCCTGACCCACCGCGAGCAGTTCGACGCCGTCAACGCCGATCACGAGCTCATCGGCCAGGCCATCGAGGAGGGCCTGCGCTACGAGACGCCGCTGACCACGGTGCAGCGCTTCGCGAACGAGGACACCGAGGTGGAGGGTGTCCCGATCCCGGCAGGCTCGGTGATCGACGTGTGCATCGGTTCGGCGAACCGCGACGAGCAGCGCTGGGATCGCTCCGAGGAGTTCGACATCTTCCGGAAGCGGTTGCCGCACTTGTCTTTCGCCGCTGGCGAGCACACCTGCATGGGTCTGCACCTGGCGCGCATGGAGACCCGGGTGGCCGTCGAGACCCTGCTGACCCGACTGTCGGACATCCAGCTGATCACCGACGACGACCCGCACATCCACGGCCAGCCGTTCCGGTCGCCGACGGCAATGCCGGTGACGTTCACCCCTTCCAGGGAACCGCTTTGACGTAGCCACCCGCGTCGATGCGCAGCTGCGACCCGGTGATGAACCGCGCGTCGTCGCCGGCCAGGAACACCACGGCGTTCGACACGTCCTGGGGCTCGATGTAGGGAACGGGCATGGCCTGCATCGCGGGGAACGCCAGCTCCGCGTCTTCGCGGGTCGGCTCCTTCAGGTCGGGACGGAACACCCGGTAGAGGCCCTCGTTGTGCAGCATGTCGGTGTTGACATTCGTCGGGTGGATGGCGTTGACCCGAATCATGCGTTTGGCCAATTGAATTGACAGATCGTTGACGTAGTGCGCCACCATCTGCTTGGCCAGGCTGTAGGCGGAGCCGCCGGGACCCTGGTTGGTGGCGCTGCCCAACTGGGCAGCCAACGAACCGGTCGCGATGATCGACGCTCCGTCGTTGACGTGCGGCAGGCTGGCCTGAACCACGTTGAACACGCCGACGAGATCGGTGTCGATGGTGTCCGACCACGACTGGATCGTCTGGTTGCGACCCATCGGGCAGATGCCCGCGTTGGCCACCACGATGTCGAGGCGGCCGAGCTCGTCGACACCGTCGGCGATCGCCCTCCACACCGCGGCGCGCTCACGCACGTCGACGATCGCGGTGTGCACGCGCACACCTTCCTTCTCCGCCAGCAGCGCGGTCTCGTCGAGATCCTCCGGGCGTGACAACGGATAGGTGTTGCCCTCCAGATCGGCGCAGATGTCGAGCGCGATGATGCTGGCCCCCTCGGCGGCCAGAGCCACCGCATGGGAGCGGCCCTGACCGCGGGCCGCGCCCGAGACCACCGCAACCTTGTTGTCCAGCTTGCCCATTCGTGGCACTCCTCTACGTCTTCTTGCGCTCGCGGCGGGCGATGGTCTTGGTCTCGAGGTACTGCTGAAAGCCTTCGATGCCGCACTGGCGGCCGACGCCGCTGCTCTTGTAGCCACCGAACGGCGCATCGGCTCCGTAGAACATGCCGCCGTTGACGCCGAACGAGCCGGTGCGGACGCGTCGGGCGATGTTCATGCCGCGTTCTGCCGAGCGGGACATCACCGCCCCCGCAAGACCGAACGCGCTGTCGTTGGCGATCCGCACGGCGTCGTCGTCGTCGTCGAAGGGCATCAGCACCAGAACGGGTCCGAAGATCTCGTCCTGCGCGATCGCCGCGCGGTTGTCGACACCTGTGATGACCGTCGGAGCCACGAAGTGTCCGCCGGCCAGGTGCTCCGGCAACCCCTCGACAGGGCCACCACCCACGGTGATCTCGGCGCCGTCGCGGCGCGCGCCGTCGATCGCAGACAGCACACGGTCTTTCTGCGCGGCGCTGATCACCGGGCCGACGAGAGTGCCCGGGTCGACCGGATCCCCCACCGGGACAAACTGATACGCCATGGTGATGTCGGCGACCGCCTGGTCGTACAACGACCGGTGGATCAGCATCCGGCTGGTGGCGGCACACGCCTGCCCGGCGTGCACGCACACGCCGACCGCGGTGGGGACGATCACTGCAGGGTTGGCGTCGTCGAGAACGATGGCCGCCGACTTGCCGCCGAGCTCGAGGAACATCCGCTTCATCGAGTCCGCACCCTGACGCATCAGCAGCTTGCCGACCGCGGTGGAGCCGGTGAACGAGACGAGGTCCACGCGTGGGTCGGTGCCCAGCAGCCCGGCGACCTCGTTCGACGGTGTGGTGACGATGTTGACCACCCCGGGTGGGATGTCGGTCTTCTCGGCGATCAGCCGTCCGAGCCGGGTGGCGTTCCACGGCGTATGGGGGTCGGGCTTGAGGATGACGGTGTTGCCCGCAGCCAGCGCGGGACCGAGCTTGTTGAGGATGACCTCGATAGGGAAGTTCGACGGCGTCACGGCGGCGACGACGCCGACGGCCTCTTTGACCACGGTGCGGATATTGCGGTCACCGAAGAGCCCCCCGCCGTCGAGCACCCGCTCCCATTCGAACGTGTCGATCAGCTGCCCGGGGTAGCGCAGTGACTCCGCGAGCGGCCAATCCAGTTGCGCCGTCTCGGTCGTCATCACCGGGCAGCCCACCTCGGCGACGAGTTCGGTTCGCAGATCGTCCTTCTCGGCCTCGATGGCGGCCTGCAGCTGCTCGAGGCACCGCTTGCGCAGATCACGATTCGTCGACCAGTCGGTCGTGTCGAACGCGGTCCGTGCTGCAGCGATCGCACGGTTCATGTCCTGCTCGTCTGCCGCGGCCGTGGCGCCCAGGACCGCTCCGGTGGCCGGACTGAGGTTGTCGAACAACGCGCCGGAAGACGCCTCGACGAGTTCGCCTGCGATCAGCATCCGGCGCTCGGCACGCCGTGCCGCACGGGCGCCCACCTCGACACTGGTCTCAGTTCGTTCGGCTGGTTCGGCTAGCGCATCACTCACCTGGCACCTCCCGGGCGGCCACATCTCGGATGATCAACGGTAAACATTACAGTATCGACGCTCCGCTAGACTCCCCTCATAGACACCGTCGTCAGAAGGGGACCTACCTTGATCAAGGTCATGGAGGGCGTGCGCGTCCTCGAGGTTGCGCAGTTCACGTTCGTGCCCGCGGCGGGCGCGATACTCGCCGACTGGGGCGCCGACGTCATCAAGATCGAGCACCCCGTGCGCGGCGACACCCAGCGCGGCTTCATCAACATGGGCGGGTTCCAGCTCGATCCCAACCGTCACCCGCTGATCGAGCATCCCAACCGCGGCAAGCGCAGCGTCGGCATCGACGTGTCCACGCCCGATGGCCAGGAGGTCCTCTACGAGATCGCCAAGACCGCCGACGTGTTCCTGACCAACTACATGCCCGCGCAGCGCCAGAAGAACAAGTTCGACGTCGAGCACATTCGCGCGGCGAACCCGAACATCATCTACGCGCGCGGCAGCGCCTACGGCGACAAGGGCATGGAGCGCGACACCGGCGGGTTCGACGGCACCGCGTTCTGGACGCGCAGCGGCGTCGGGCATGCGCTGACCCCCGAAGAGCTGGGAGGGGCGCTGCCGCAGGGCATTCCGGCGTTCGGCGATTCGATCGGCGGCATGAACATCGCGGGCGGCATCTCGGCGGCGCTGTTCCACCGCGAGCGCACCGGTGAGGCGGTCGAGATCGACGTGTCGCTGCTGAGCACCGCATGGTGGGCCGCCGGGGCCAGCGTGACGCAGGGCATGGAGACCGGAGAGACGATGCGCTCGCTGATGCCCGGCGCGACGGCATCGGTGAACCCGTTCATGGGCAACTACCTGACCTCCGACGGCGGCACCATCAATCTGTGCATCGTCAGCCCGACCGGCTACATCCGCGACGCGTTCGAGCATCTCGGTCTGCCCGAGCTCGCCGACGATCCGCGCTTCTCCGACGTCATGCCTCTCATCCAGAATGCCGAAGCCGGTGTGCAACTGATCACCGAGGCCATCCGCAGCAAGCCGTTCGAGTACTGGCGCCAGCACCTCAAGACGATGAAGGGTCAGTGGGCGCCGTTCCAGAGTCTGGTCGACCTGGGCACCGACGAACAGGCCATCGCCAACGACATGATCGTCGAGGTGGAGGCCAGCGACGGCGGGCAGCCCTTCAAGGTGGTCCGCGGGCCGGTGCAGTTCAACCACGAGCCGCTCGAGACCACCCGCGCACCGCAGGCGTCTGAGCACACCGAGATCGTGCTGATGGAGATCGGCCTGGACTGGGACCGCATCGAAGCCCTCAAGGACAGCGGCGCAATCGCCTAGCGTTCTTCCCGCCGAAATGGCATTCCAGCAGGGCCCCACTCGAAAATCCGCTGCTGGAATGCCATTTCGGCGCAGGTCAGTCAGACGCGGTCGACCCGGACCGGGACGCCCGTCAACCACGCCATGCCGGACAGCGACTCGACGTCGCCGGGCTCACTCGAGGTCAGCCGGTTGACGTTCGCGCCGCCGGCCTTGTTCGCCAGTTTCCAACCACCAGTTCCCTTGTGCCCCCAGCCGTGCGGCACCGCGATCACCCCGGGCATGATGTCCTTGGTCAGGGTGACGGGCACCGTGATAGTCCCGTAGGGCGAGCTCACCTGAACGTCGCTGCCGTCGGCAATCTCGAGTTCGGCGGCGTCGTCGGCATTCATCAGGCCGTGGTGACCGCGATCGCCTCGCATCAGCAGCGGTGCGTTGTGCATCCACGAGTTCTCCGACCGCGGCTCGCGCATGCCGATCATCCGCAGCGGGAACGTATCGCCCGGACCCGGCAGCCCGGACACCGTCGCGATCTCGGCCGCGATATCCTCGTGCTCCAACTGGATTCGGCCACGCAGATACGAGATCGCGTCTTTCAGCGTGCCGGTTTTCAGGTGCTCCGAGACCACCGTGCCATGCGCATGATCCCGCGACAGCCGCCCGAAGGTGAGCCCGCCGCGGCGCAGTCCGAACGCATCGCCGCCGGCCGCGGCCCGGATGATCCCGTCGGCGAGCATCCGTGGGTTGAACGGAGTTCCGATTCGCTGCAACGCCTTGCCCGCCCCTGTGATCGCGGCGAAGACGCGTGACTCGGCCGACATCCGCCGGATCAGTTCGCCGACGATCTGCCACTCCTGGCGCGCCTGCCCGACGGGTTCGATGACCGCCTCGGTGGCCTGCCGAAAGGGCGTGGCCTGGAACGGCTGGAAGGTCAGCGGGAAGTCGTCGCGCTCGTACATCGTCGTGACAGGCAGGATGTAGTCGCAGAGCGCCGTCGTCTCGGTCAGGTAGAAGTCAAGGGCCACAGACAGATCCAGTGAATCGAGGGCCGTCTTCGAGTTCGTCGCCGTTGGGCACCGACAGCACCGGGTTGCCCGCGCTGATGAACATCGCCCTGATCTGACGCTCCCCCGGAGTGTGCATCTCTTTGGCCATCAGCGCGGCAGGCTCGGAGCCGATGATCGCCCGGAAGCCACCGATACGGGACTGCCTGCGCCGGTAGGTGCGGCGCAGCAGCGCGCCCATTCCGATGTTGACCAGTCGTTGCCCCGGCACCCCGAGCCCGCTGATGACGGAGCCGCCCGGCTTGTCCAGATTGCCCGCGACCAGGTTGACCACGTCCAACAGGTAGGACGTCAGGGTCCCGTACCTGCCCACGCAGGTACCCAGGCGTCCGTACATCGCGGCTCGCGGCGTCTTCGCCAGATCACGCGCGAGGCCGCGCGCCACGTCGGGAGCGACACCCGTGTGCGGCGCGGTCGCCTCCGGCGTGAACGACGCGACTTGGACCCGAAGCCAGTCCAGCCCGTCGACGAGCGGTCCGATCTCGTCGGTGTGGGCCAGGCCGTCGGCGAACATCACCTGCAGCAGCGACAGCAGCAGCAGCGCGTCGGTGTCCGGAACGATGCCCATCCACTCGAACTGAGCGGCGGTCTCGGTCTTGCGTGGATCGATCACGACCACCCGTCCGCCGCGCTTGACGATGTCGTGCATGCGGTCCTTGATCCGCGGCGCAGTGAGGAAACTCCCGTGGGAGACAACGGGATTGGCGCCCATGACGACTAAGAAGTCGGTTCGCGTCAAATCCGGGATCGGCACCGAGATGGGCGTGCCGTACAGCAGCTGGCTGGCCATCAGCCGGCAGTTGGTGTCCTGCGAGGACGCCGTGAAGAAATGGGTGCCCCGGCCGATGCCCTTGATGAACGTCATGATCGAGAGCACGTGCGCGTAGCTGAACGCTCCGGGATTTCCCATGTACCAGCCGACCGCGCCGGTCCCGTGCTGGTGCACCACCGCCGAGAGCCGAGCGGCGATGTCGTCCAGCGCCTCGTCCCAACTCACCGGCTCGAAACCGTCCGCCGTCCGCCGCATCGGCGTGGTGACGCGGTCGGGATCGTTGACGACCTCGGTGAACGCGATGCCCTTCTGGCACGCGAAACCCGCCGACAGCGGGTGTTCTTTGTCGGGCCTCAGCGCGGTGAGCTTTCCGTCCTCGACGGTGGCGATCATGCCGCACAGCGGCTCGCAGATCCGGCAGAAGGTCGCTTTTTGAACGACACCAGCCTTGTGCTCGATCGTTCCTGCCGTGTCGGCCATGTCGGGGCTACCTTTCTTCACGCGTTACTTCGATAGTCTGCGGTGGGTGCGGTGGATTGTCGACGGAATGAACGTGATCGGCTGCCGTCCCGACGGCTGGTGGCGCGACCGGCACCGTGCGATGGCCACGCTCGTCGAACGTCTCGAGACCTGGGCGATCACCGAAGGTGCCCACGTGACGGTGGTGTTCGAGCGCCCTCCGTCACCGCCGATCGAATCGACGGTGATCACGGTGGCCCATGCGCCGGCTCCGGCGCCGAACTCGGCCGACGACGAGATCGTCAGGTTGATCGGCTCCGATGCACAGCCGGAACAGATTCTGGTGGCGACGTCGGACCGGGGCTTGTCCGAGCGCGTCCGGTCCGCGAATGCGACGGTCTTTCCCGCCGAGCGACTCCGCGAGCTGATCGATCCGCGGTGATGGTCACTACAGAATCCGCACCGGGACGTGGGACCACCCGGCGACGTTCTGCATACTGACGCGCTGGCAGCCTTCCCAACGGACTTCATAGCGCGGCATCAAGTCCAGCAGCCTCTCCAGGGCGATCTTGCTCTCCATCCGCGCCAGCGCCGCCCCGAGGCAGCTGTGGATGCCATACCCGAAGGCCAGATTCTGCGCCTCGGCGCGGTCACGGTTGATGTCGAAGACATCCGGAGCCGTCCAGGCGTCGGGGTCGCGGTTGGCCGAGGCGCCCAACAGGAACACCGGCGACCCCGCGGGGATCGTCACGCCGTGCAGTGTCACATCGGTGTTCGACCGGCGGACGTTGTACTGCACCGGCGCGTCATAGCGCAGCAGTTCCTCGATCGCGACGGGAACCTTACTGCGATCGTCGAGCAGCTCACGCCACTGCTCGGGATGGCGCGCGAACGTCACCACCGCACTGCCCACCAGCTTGGTCACCGTCTCGGCCCCGGCACCGCCGAGCAACGTGGCGAAGCCGGCGATCTCGGAATCGTCCAACGTGCTCGTCGAGCCGTCCTCGCGTTCCACCTCGGCCGCGATGAGCGCGCTGATCATGTCGTCCTGCGGGTGGTCCCGGCGCTCCTTGATCAGCTCGTAGTACATCAGCCATATCTCGGTCATCGCCTGCATGCCGGCTTTCGACATCGCGATCTGGCCGGGCTCACGATGCAGTGACTCGTCGATCCAGAGCCTGACCTGCTGCCGGTATTCGGCGGGGACACCGAGCATCTTCGTGATCACATCGACCGGAAAATAGACCGAGAAGTCCTGCACCACATCAAATTCTGAGCCGTCGGCCCCAAGCGATTCAGCCAGGAAACCGTCGATGGTCTCGGTGATCATCGCCTGCAACGCATTGATGGCCCGCGGCGTGAACACCTTGTTGACCAGACTGCGCATCACCCGATGTTCCGGCGGGTCGATCGAGATGATCATCTTGGCCGGTACGTGCTTGCCGCGCCGCACCATGGCCAGGTCCACGCCATACGCCGAGGAGTAGGTGGCGAAATCCTTCAGCCCCGCGGCCACATCGGCGTGCCGGCTCAGGGCGTAGAAGTCGTACTCCGCGTTGTAGAAAACCGGCGCTTCGGCCCGTAGCTGCGGATAGAAGGCATGCGGGTCGTCATAGAACTCCGCGGAAAACGGATCGAAGACCATTCGAGCGTCGTGTTCAGCACCGACGACGGCCACGACCACCTCCTGTAAGGCATCCAGTTGTGCTTTCGATAAGTGTCACCATATCCTGCTGATGGCCACCGCCGCGCGCAAGACAGGACGGGACTTGACCGACGCCTATTACGAACTCGTCGACCCCGCCGATCCCCGTGGGCAGAGGTTCGCGGCGTCCGAGCACGTGATCAGCACATGGGGCTCGTCGATGCAGAACGCCGCCCCGGTTTCGGCGCTGCTGGTCCGGGCCATCGAGCACTGCGCACCACGGGACGAAATGCGGATCAGCCGGGTCATCGTGGACCTGCTCGGACCGGTGCCGGTCGCCGACGAGCTCTGGGTCCGTGCCACCGTGACACGTCCGGGACGGCAGATCGAGTTGGTCGACGCGGAAATGTCCGCAACCGGCCCCGACGGCACAGTCCGGACCGTCGCCAAGGCATCCGCCTGGCGGTTTCTGCGATCCGAGACCGAGACGCTTCCCACTACCCCGACCGAGCCGATGCGCCCGGTCGCCGACGGTGCGCGTCGCCTTCCCGACGACGGCACCGACCGCACCTATATTCAGAGCCTGGATTGGCGCTGGCTCAACGACATCCTCAACAGCGTGCAGGCCGAGTGCTGGGCGAAACCGTTGGTCGACCTCGTCGTCGGCGAGACGATGACGCCGGCACAGCGGTTGTTCTCGGTTGCCGACATCGCCAACGGCATGGGCAGCCGCCTCGACCCGTCCGAGTTCACGTTCCTCAACACCGACCTGGCGGTGCACATCCACCGCATGCCCGAAGGGCAGTGGATCGGCGTGCGCTCGGAAAACCATTACGGTGCAGACGGAGTGGGAGTTTCGCGAGGAACACTGTTCGACGAGAGCGGACCGGTGGCGAGCATCCAACAGGCGCAGCTCGTCCGCCGCAGGGCGTTACCGTAAGATTTACCGTTGGCTTGTCACGACAGCTCGGAGGACCGCATGCAGAAGGCACTGGCGCCGGACATCACCACCTGGCCCGACGAGCGACCCCAGCTCATCGGCAGTCGCTGCGGTCAATGCGCCGCGACGACGTTTCCGGCGCAGGACCGCTGCCCGAAGTGCAGTGGCGCGAAGATGACACAGCTGCCGCTCCCCCGCCAGGGCACGCTGATCGCCTGGACGACACAGGGATTCCCGCCGGGACCGCCCTACCGAGGACCCACCGGCAAGGACTTCGTACCGTTCGGAGTCGGCCTGGTTCAGCTTGATGATGTCGTCCGTGTCGAAGGCCGGCTGACCGAAGCCGATCCCGCCACACTCGAGTTCGGCATGAGCGTCGAGCTCACGATGATTCCGCTGACCACCGAAGACGGCGACGAGATCCTCACGTTCGCCTTCCAGCCGGTCTGATTCGAAAGGACGCCAACATGCACGATGTCGCCATCATCGGGGTGGGACTGCACCCGTTCGGCAGGTTCGACGGCAAGACGGCGATGGAGATGGGCGTCGACGCCATCACCGCCGCTGTCGCCGACGCGGGCGTGTCGTGGAATGACATCCAGTTCGGCGTTGGTGGCAGCTGGACCGTCGCCAACCCCGACGCCATCGTCGGCATGCTGGGTCTGTCCGGAATCCCGTTCACCAACGTCTTCAACGCGTGCGCCACCGCCGCCAGCGCGACCAAGGCCTGTGCCGACGGAATACGGGTGGGCGACTACGACATCGGTATCGCTCTCGGACTCGACAAGCATCCCCGGGGCGCCTTCACCGAGGACCCCGGCCTGGTGGGCATGCCGAGCTGGTACGCCGAGAACGGCCAGTATCTGACCACGCAGTTCTTCGGCATGAAAGCCAATCGCTACATGCACGAGCACGGCATCAGCCATCCCACACTGGCGAAGGTCGTCAACAAGAACCTGCGCAACGGCGCGCTGAACCCGAACGCGTTCCGGCGCAAGCCGATGGAAGAGGACGCGATCCTCAACTCCCCGATGCTCAATTACCCGCTGACGCAATATATGTTCTGTTCCCCGGACGAGGGCGCGGCCGCGGTCGTCATGTGCCGGGCCGACCTCGCCCACCGCTACACGAACAAGCCGGTGTTCGTCCGCGCGGTCGAGGTGCGCACCCGCAAGTACGGCGCCTACGAGGTCAACACCACGTTCGCCCCCGTCGATGAGGATGTGGCCCCCACCGTGTACGCATCACGGGCGGCGTTCGAGAAGGCAGGCATCGAACCGTCGGATGTCGACGTGATCCAGTTGCAGGACACCGACGCCGGCGCGGAGATCATCCACATGGCCGAGGCCGGCTTCTGCGCCGACGGCGAACAGGAGAAGCTGATCGCCGACGGCGCCACCGAGATCGGCGGGACGATGCCGATCAACACCGACGGCGGCCTGCTCGCCAACGGTGAGCCGATCGGCGCATCCGGGCTACGGCAGATCCACGAGATCGTCCGGCAGCTGCGCGGACAGGCCGGTGACCGCCAGATCCCCGGTGAGCCGAAAGTCGGTTTCGCTCAGCTCTACGGCGCGCCGGGCACCGCGGGCGCGACGATCCTCACGACCTAGGGATTTCGGCGTGGTTGTCGTCGCTGAGCAACGCCGCTGAGCACGCCGAAATCGCTAAGAAACCTTGGCCTTCGGCGGTGAGTAGTTGGGCTTGCCCAGGCCGAGCACGTACTGCGCGATCATGTTGCGGAACACCTCGAGCGTGCCGCCGTAGATGCCGACAAGCGGCGCGAACCGGTAGACGTATTCGGCGGCGCCGTCGTCGGCCGCCCCGTCGGTGCCGACCGGAAGTGCTGACGCGGCACCGAGAATGTCCATCAGATCCGGTGAGATGTCGCGCATGGTCTGCGCGAGCGCCACGCGACCGAAGATGCTCGGCGCCGACAGCGACGCTTCCAGTCGGGCCACACTGCGGCCCAACCGGTAGGCGACCCCTCCGTCGTCGATCAGCCTGCGGCCGTTGGGATCTGCAACGGTCGACTTCTGGGCGGCCTTGTCGACGGCAGCCGCCATGAACATCGCCTGATGCATCATGATCGCCACGTCCGCCAGGCCGTCGTCCGCCGCGTCGACGTCACCGTGTTCGGCGTCGAGCGGTTCGCGGACCACTGTCCAGCCGCCGTTGACCTCACCCAGGCGATAGCGGTCATCGACCCGGACGTCGCTGTAGTACACGATGTTGGTCCGGTCGCCGTCGACCGTGCGGATACCCTGGATCTCCACACCCGGTGCATCCAGCGGCACCAGGAACATGGTGAGGCTCTTGTGCTTCTGCGCCGTGGGGTCGGTGTTGGTGATCAGAAACGTGTACTGGCAGTTGTGCGCGCCTGTGGTGAACATCTTCGACCCGTTGATCACCCATTCGTCGCCGTCACGCACCGCGCGGGTCTTGCAGGTGGCGACGTCCGAGCCACCATCGGGCTCGGTGTAGCCGAGGCACAATCGGACGTGCCCACTGTAGACCCGCGGCAGCACTTCGTCTTTGAGCTCGGGCGACCCGAACTTCTCCACGGACTTGGTGATCATCGCCGTGGTTCCCGAGGTCACCCACGGCACGTGGGCGCGGCGCTTCTCCAGTTCCCAGATCCGCCGCTGGACGCGGGTGAACGCCTTGTCCGAGCCGGCCTTCCATTCCCGCTCCAGGTAGCCGGCGGCGCCGAGCGCGAGATGCACACCTTCGTCGAAGTTGTCGCCGGTCTCCCGGTCGCGCCGGATGACATCCTCGGTGACGAGTTCTGCCAGCAACGATCGGACCTCGTCTTGAAACTTCTGATCATCGTCGGAAAGTTCGACGTGCGAGAAATCCATTGCTCAGCTCCGCCCTTCGCGCTCGGCGACTATCGCCGCGATGTACTTGGCGGCGGCACCCGGGTCGCCGCCTGCGATCGCCCAGCCCCTGGCCCGCACCAGATAGGCGGTGGCCGCGGCCTCCGCGGAGACGCCGAGCCCGCCCTGCACGTGCACCGCCATCGTCGCGGCCTTGGCGGCTTCCTCGGCCATGAACACGAAGACCGACGGCGCCAGCTCTTTGCGCTCATCGGGTTCGTTGTCGAGGAACCAGGCGGCGCGGCGGGCGAGGTTGCGGCCGCCCTGCACCGTGATGGCGATGTTGGCCAGCGGGTGCGAGATGGCCTGCAGCGTGGAGATCGGCACACCGAGTGTGTAGCGGGTCTTGGAGAACTCGGCAGCGATCGTCATCGTCTCCTCGACGAGCCCGACGAGCGCGGCGCCGGTCAGCAGCCGCCATTCATCCACTGCACGTTGGTATTCCGCCAGCGCGTCGGCACCACTGCCCAACACGGTGCGGTTGTCGGCGGCGGCGGGATCGACCCATGCCATCGGCAGCTTGCCGATGTTGTCGACCCGCGCGGGTCGGGAAGCGAAACTGAGGAGCACGACGTCTCCGCCTTCTGATCCGTCGCGCACGATGATGTGGTCGGCGACGGACCCGGCGGGAACCAGCCTGATGCCTGAGGCACTGTCCTGCTGCGGGATCGAGCGCGACGAGTTCCCTACCGCTGACGACGTCGGCCTCGACCGCACCGAGGCGCGCGAGCAGACGGGCCGCGCACACGTGGTCGATCCACGGCACCGGAGCCAGCGAACGGCCGATCTCCTCGGCCACCAGCGTCAGGTCGACGAGCGTGGCTCCGTCACCCCCGACCGACTCCGGGAGCGCCATCGTCGTGGCCCCCATGGCGCACAGGCGTTCCCACAGGTTCTTGTCGAAGCCGGATTCCTCAGCGGCCCGCACTGTTTCGATCGTGCAGCGGGTGCCGAAGAAATCCTTGTACGCCGCTTGCAGGGCCTGATGGTCCTCGGACAGGCTGTAATCCAGCCTGCGCAGCTCGTAGCGGTCCATGGTCAGGATCCTCCCTGTCCGAAGAAGAACTCGTTCGCATTGTTGTACAGGTAGTTGTCGAGCACCTCGGGCGGCAGGTCCAGCGCCAACGCCTCAGGGACGACCCGGCTCTGCCGCAACACCGGCCAGTCCGAGGCGAAGATCACCTTGTTCTTGCCGCGGGTGCGCAGGTAGTGCAGCAGGCTTTCCGGCAGTCGCTTCGGTGACCACGCCGAGGTCATGATGCGCAGATTGGCGTACTTGATCAGCAGCCGGATGGCGACATCCCACCACGGGTCGGCGCCGTGGATCATGCACAGCTTGAGCTCGGGGAAGCGAACGCACACCCTGTCGAGGTGGATCGGGTTCTGCACCTCCCCCGGGATCGGCGGGCCGGGTAGTCCGGTGTTGATGCACAGCGGCAGTTCGAGTTCGGCGCACTTGGCATACAGCGGGTAATACACGGCGTCACTCGGCGGGTACATGCCGTCGCCCCAGAAGCTGGGCCCCACAGCGGTATACGCGACAGGAAGGTCGGCCACGACCGCGCTGAGCTCTTTGAGCGCAGGCACAGGACGCAGCAGGTTGATCCCACCGATCGCCAACGCGAACTTGTCCGGGCGTTCCTCGGCGAACTTGCGCGCAGTCATCGACGGCTTGACCAGATTGTCCATCAGGATGGCCTTCTCGACGCCGTGTTCGGCCATCTCGTCGAGCAGTGCGGGCAGTTCGACCTGGTCGTAGAGCGACTGCGGGCCCTTGAAGTAGTCGTCGCGCACCTTGAGCATGAACTCGGGCTGCTTGGCGGTTTCGCCGAAATGCACGTTGACGAGGCAATCAATGACTCGCTGCGTCATGGCTGACCTGCCAGGGCATCACGCTGTGCCACATGGCTTTTCGCCCAACGGTAGTCGGCCTTGCCGTTGCCCAGCCTGCGCACCTTGTCGACGGCGATGAACTCCTTCGGAGCCTTGAAGCGGGCCAGTTGCGAGGTGCAGGCGAGCGCCAGCGCCTCGGCATCGACGTCAGTATCCGGGTGCGGTTGGACCAGCGCCACGATCTCCTGGCCCCAGCGCTCGCTGTCGCGGCCGACCACCAGCGCGTCGGCGACGCCTGCCTGGGCGCGCAACACAGCCTCGACCTCTTCTACGAAGACCTTCTCCCCGCCGGTGTTGACCACCAGGGAGTCCCGCCCGAACAGCCGCAGTGTCCCGTCGGATTCCAGCGACGCGCGGTCGCCGGACACCACGACCCGCAGCCCGTCGACGACGGGGAACGTCTTCTGCGTCGCGGCCGGATCGTCGAAGTAGCCCAACGGAATACGCCCCTTGCGGACCACCCACCCTACTTCGGGCTCGCCCGGGCTCGACGAACCTGGTCATATCCTCCGAGACGAGCGTGCCCCCTTCGCGGAGGTCGAATGTCTCGCGATGCGAACCGCGCTGATTGTGCCCGAACCCCATGTTCCCGGTCTCCGACGAACCGTATCCGTTGATGATCGTCAGCTGCGGAAGCTTCTCCAGAAGTGCGCTCACATGTTTGGGATTGGTTGCGGCTCCGCCGGTTCCGATCGCGTACAGCGACGCCAGATCGTAGCTTTCGCGCTGGAGTTCGGCGATCAGCGGAGCGGCGTATGCGTCGCCCACCATCGTCATCAGGCCGACCTTCTCCCGCTCAGCCGTCTGCCAAACCGACTGCGGATCGAACTTGGACCGGTCGTCGTACAGCACGACAGGTAGGCCGGCGAGCGAACCCGAGAACACCGTCCACAGTCCCGCGGCGTGCATCAGCGGCGAGACGGCGAACCACGGCGCGCCGGTGTTGCCGACCACCTTGTCGTGGATCTCGGTGGCCGACTCGTGGTCGGCGCCCACCATCGACGAGACGTAGGTGTCGCTCTGCCGCCACAGCACGCCCTTGGGCCTGCCGGTGGTGCCCCCCGTGCAGTACATGATGAGGTCATTCGGCGAACAGTCGATCCGCCGTTCCGGATCACCTTCTGCCACAGCGTCGTCCAGCTCCACCGACCCTGGCAGGCTCGCGTTGTCGCTGCCGTCGTCGACCGCGATGAGCAACTCGCAGCCAGGCGTGGGCAGCACGTCGGCGAACTTGGCGCCCAGCGACTTGTGGTAGACGACCGCGCGCGGCTTGACGTAGGCCAGCAGTTCGGCGACTTCCCGCGGCGTGTAGTGATGGTTCACGTTCACCGGGACCGTGCGGGCCTTCAGGCAGCCCACGACGAGTTCCGGGTAGCGGTCGTTGTACATGATCAGCGCGACGCGATCCTGGCCGCACTCCCAGTTGTCCAGCTCATCGCGTTCCCGGTGGGCGCCGAAACCCCGCCCGGCGAGGAAGTTCGCGAACTGTCGGGTGCGCTGCGCCATCTCACCGTAGGTGGTTCGACGTTCCCCACACACCGTCATGGTGCGGTCGGGAATGACGTCGGCGATGGCGTCGACGACACCGCCTATCGTCCACTCGCCCATCTCAGGCGGAAGTCGTTACGGTGCGGACGCGAGGAGCAAAATCGGCCGAAGCACCGATAAGCGTGAGCGCGTTGTCGCGCATGACCTTTCGGGTGTCCTCGTAGCTGAACTGAGGGAACTGCGGGATGTCGGCGGTGAACGTCATCGGGTCCGCGAGACCTTCGCCGTGCGGCCAGTCCGACCCGAACAGGATCTTGTCGACCCCGATCGTATCGGCGAGCACCTGCACGTCGTCCTCGTAGTACGGCGCGATCCACACGTTGTTCCGCAGCTGCTCGACCGGGTCTTCCTTGTAGTGGTACGGCGCGGTGTTGGCCGACTTCTTCAGCCGCTTGATCAGGCGATACACGAAGTACGACCCGTTCTCGATGCTCGCGACCTTGAGCTTGGGATGCCGGGTGAAGACCTGGTGGACGATCATCGACGCCATCGCGTCGTGGATGGCCCGGTCATCGAGCAGGACCTGATCGAGCGGGTCCTTCTTGCCGAAGCCCTCGAACGTCGCCTTGCCGCCCCACAGCGCGGCGATGGCGAGATACCCGCTGTCGGACAGGTGGAAGACCACCGGGACGCCTGCTTCGGCCAGCCGGGCCCACACCGGATCGTGCAGCGGGTCGCCGAGCGAGCGCGGCTTGACCACCCCGGGCACAGGAGCGGGCCGCACGCACACGATCTTCGCGCCGCGGCTCAGTACGAACTCGACTTCCTCGACGGCCTTGTCCGGGTCGGCCAGCGAGATGATCGGCGCCGACAGGAAGCGGTGATCGGGACGGTCGAAGCCCCAGTCCTCGTCGAGCCACAGGTTGAAGGCGTGCACCGTCGCCATCGTCGCTTCGATGTCGTGCTTGAGAGCTTCCTCCACGCCGCATGCGAAGGTCGGTAGCATGAACGCGGTTTCGAGGTTCTGCTTGTCCAGGATCTTCAGCCGGGCGTCACGGTTCTGGTACTCGGGATGGTCGGGCAGCCGGTCGACTTTCATCAGCGATGCCGGATCCACCCCCTCGGGGATCTCGCCGCGGAACAGCAGATCCAGGCAGCCCGGCTCGATGATCGGATCGAACGTCGGGTTCGGGATGAAGTGGTTGACCACGCCGCCCATGACGGCGAAGGTGCGCTTGCCCTCGGTGAGCATCTGCACGCCGCGACGCTTGAACTCCTTGGGCAGGTGGCGGATGCACGAGTCGGTGGTCTCGTAGTAGTGGTTGTCGACGTCGATCGCGCGGTAATCCAGTGGCTGCACTTCTTGCCGGCTGCTCATGTGTGATCCTCCTTCAGCGGTGGGAAGTTCGGGCTGTCGCTTTTCGAAGAAGGCGGTGATGCCTTCGATGAAGTCGGGCCGCTGCATCGACTCGTGCATCAGTTTCTCCGCTTCGGCACTGGTGTCGTGGACGTTTCGCAAAGCGTCGTCGTAGAGCTGCCGTTTGATCACGGCGAGCGAACTCGGCGCGCAGTTGCGCGCCATGTCCTCTGCGTAGGCCAGCGCCCGCGGGAGGAGTTCCTCGGGCGGGACGACGTCCTTGACGAGGCCGAGTTCCTTGGCTTCCTCCGCGTAGAAGGTGCGTCCGCTCAGAAGCAGGTCCTGCGCGGCGCTCCAGCCGACGATCCGCGGCAGGATCCACGAGATGCCGTACTCGGCGATGAGGCCCCGGCGGGCGAACGCGGTGGTGAATTTGGCGCCTGCCGCGGCGAACCGGATGTCGCACATCAGCGCCTGCGTGAGGCCGATGCCTGCGCAGGCGCCGTTGATCGCGGCGATCACCGGCTTGCGCAACTGGGTCACGAAGTGCGGGTGGCGTTCGCCGACGAGCTTGGTCACGTCGGTGTCACCGCCTGCGTCGGCGCCCCCGATCGTGTCGAGGTCACCCATGTCGGCGCCGGCGCAGAACGCGCGGCCGGCGCCGGTGAGCACGATGACGCGGACGTCGGGGTCGGCTTCGGCGCGGTCGATGCACCGGTAGAACGCGCCGGCGAGACCCCGCCCCAGGCGTTCATCCGCTCGGGCCGGTTCAGCGTCAGGACAGCCACCCCGCTGTCGTGCATTTCGAAGAGGACGGCTCGGCGGCTGGGCGATCGGCCGGCTCAGCGACGCGGTCGGACAGCGCTCACCGAGGCGGACCTCCTCAGCTCGACAGATGCTCATACTGTACACCTATCGGTAGTGCCTTCCGCAAGCGGCTGCCGGGCACCTCATCCGTCGACCAGTCCGAGGCGCTTGTAGGCGGCTCGAATCTGGTTCTGCGCCAACTCGGGAAGCTCCGCTTGCGGTGGTCGCGAGTGCGGATGGTCGCCGATCGGCAGACCCAGCACCGACGCCGCGAACTTGAAGGCCCCGCCCCAGTGGGTGAAGTAGTCGGAACGGCCCGGATAGCAGGTGAACCACGGGCCCATGTCGATGTCGAACTGATCCAGCCCCGACTCGCGGGCGTAGTCCATCGCGTCGATGAGCTTGCCGCTCGACGATCAGGTCCCAGTACGTCGAAAACAATCGGCCGCTCGGCGTCTCGAACAGATACCCGGCGGTGCCCAGCTGCGCGGCGCACGACGATGCCGTCCCGCAGCCAGCCGGCGCGGTAGACGGTCTTGTCACATTCCCAGATCGTCAGGTCCGGCGCGAGCTGATGCAGCAGCCGGCTGGCCGCCGGCCGGAACGCGCCCTCCTTGGTGGCGCACACCGCCGGGATCTCGTCGTAGATGCGGGCGCTCTCGCGGGCGTGAGGACGTATCCGGAGGACGGCGAGTTGAACATCCCCAGCGCGATGTCGGTGCGGTCGGCGATGTAGCGGAAGAACCGCAGCACGCCCTCGCCGCCGTGGGCCTCCATCATCGGCGTCTGGATGTAGACGATGTCGGCACCGGCCTGCTGCGCGTGCCGCGTGAGCTCGAGGCAGTCCTTCGCCGACATCGCCGCGGTGCAGGCCTGCACCACGACGTCGGGTTGACCGCGCGCGCCTTCCTCGATCGCCACCTCCAGCAAGCAGCTTGCGCTCGTCGAGCGTCAGCGACCAGAACTCCGCGATGCCGCTGGTGCACCACAGCATCGGATGCCGGAGATCGCCGACGCAGTAGCGCACCAGCGTGCGGTACGCGTCCCAGTCGATGTCGTCGCCGTCGGGACCGCTGAACGGCGTGTAGAGCGAGTTACCGATGCCGCGCAGGGCGTCGCGGGCCCACTGTCGAGCTTCTACCGCTGTCGCCATGACGCCTCCTCGTAGGTGAAGTCGCTACCGCCGTCGACGTTGATGTTGGCGCCGGTCATGTACGAGTTGCGCCGCGAGGCCAAGAAACGCGACGACAGGCCCGATCTCGGTGGTCAGCCCGGCCCGCGGCAGGTGCGCCGGATGACCGAAGTGCTCGTCGATCGCGGCCATCAGCGCGTAGGGGTCGGTGCCGTCGACGCCGACCGAGTCCGCCCAGCCGATCAGCGCCTCGGAGGCGATGCTGCCCGGAGAGACCACGTTGACCATGATCTCGTCGCGGGCCAGCAGCAGAGACAGGTTCTTCGAAATGCTGGTCACCATCGCCTTGGCCGCGGTGTAGGCCGGGCAGTATCTCGCTCTGGCGCTGCGTCGAGTGCGCCGAGAAGTTCACGATGCGAGCCCATTCCGCGGCGCGCAGCAACGGCAGCGCAGCGCGAACGCAGTGCACCATGCCCATCGCGCCCTCGTCGATGGCCTGCCGCCAGTCGGCGTCGGTGAGCTCGTCGAACGTGCCGCGCACCGACGGGCCGACCGCGTTGACGAGAATGTTCAGCCGGCCGCCCCAGCGCTCACCCACTTCGGCGAAGGCCCGCTGAACCTGCGGCGTCGTCCGCGGTGTCGGCGACCACCGCGACGGCGTCCGGACTCCCCCGGTCACGCAGTTGCGCTGCCGCAGCGTCCAGTACCTCCGCGGTACGGCCGATCAGCGCGACGCGGGCGCCGTCGTCGGCGAAGCAGTGCGCGGTCGCCAGACCCATGCCACGACCACCACCGACGACGACGGCAGTGGCATCTCGCAGGCCTAAGTCCATCCGGGCTCCGTCAGGTGCCCGTCCAGTTCGGCGTGCGCTTCTCGGCGAAGGCCGTCGCGCCCTCCATTGCGTCCTTGGAGCCGAAGACCGGGTAGGCGATCTCGCCCTGCTTCTTCCACATCTCGGCGTCGCTCCACTCCGCGGACTTGACGATGATCTCTTTGGTCGCCGCAACCGCGAGCGGACCGTTGGCAGTGATGCGCTCGGCCAGTGCCAACGCGCCGGCCAGTGCTTCGCCCGGTTCGGTCAGCACGTTGACGAAACCCCACGCCGACGCTTCCTCGGCGGTGAAGCTGTCGCCGGTCAGCGCCAGCTCGAGCGCCTTCTGATACGGGATCCGCTTCTGCAGCCGCAGCAGACCGCCGCCGGCGGCGACCAGACCCCGCTTGACCTCGGGAATGCCGAACTTCGCGTTCTTGGCGGCGACGATGAGGTCGGTCGCGAGCACGATCTCGGTGCCGCCGGCAAGGGCGTAGCCTTCGACGGCGGCGATGACGGGCTTGCGGGGTGGCCGCTCGGTGAAGCCGATTCCGCGGCCCTCGATCGCGGGCACCTCACCGGCCATGAAGGCCTTCAGGTCCATCCCCGCGCAGAAGTTGCCACCCGCGCCCGTCACGATCGCCACCGACAGCTCGGGCGAGTTGTCGAGTTCGTCCATCGCATCGGCCAGGCCCTGTGCGACCGCGAGGTTGAACGCGTTGCGCGCCTGCGGCCGGTTGATGGTGATGACCAGAACTCGTCCCTGACGTTCTACGAGAACCTCGTCTGACACTGCGCCGCCTTTCACCTTTGAATGGTTCACGCTGATTTCGATGTGCCGGTCTAACGCTGGAAAACCTTACTATAGGACTTACAGTAAAAGAGCGGAAGAACAGTGGCGGGTCCCTGGATCGCGCAGAACGGTAGGGTCACCGTCACGGCCAGACCGCGACACGGATGCAAAGACGCAGGCCAGGGTACTCGCTGCCGGTAGATTCAGGACCACCACCCGCCCCCGGCGGAGCTGCCGAGGCAGCGTCGAGATGATGGAGGTGCCTTGAGTGGCAAAGCAGGCGACCGCGGAGAAGCGGCAGCGGCGTGAGCGCGGTTCGATCAATCCCGACGACATCATCAAGGGAGCGTTCGAACTCGCCGAGCAGGTCGGCATCGACAACCTGAGCATGCCGCTGCTGGGCAAGCATCTCGGCGTCGGCGTCACCAGCATCTACTGGTACTTCCGCAAGAAGGACGATCTGCTCAACGCGATGACCGATCGCGCGCTGCGCCAGTACGCCTTCGCCACACCGTATGTCGAAGCCGAGGACTGGCGCGAGACGCTGGGCAACCACGCCCGCACCATGCGAGAGACGTTCATGGGCAACCCGATCCTGTGCGATCTGATCCTGATCCGGTCAGCCCTGAGTCCGCGCGCGGCGAAGCTCGGTGTGCAGGAGATGGAGAAGGCGATCAGCAGACTCGTCGAGGCGGGCCTGTCCGCCGAGGACGCGTTCGACACCTACTCCGCGATGTCGGTGCACGTCCGCGGATCGGTAGTGCTGCAGCGCCTTCGCGAGAAGAACCTGGCTGGCGAGGACGGTCACGGCGACATCGACGACACGATGGCGATCGATCCCGAGAGCGCTCCGCTGCTTGCGGCCGTGACCCAGAAGGGCCACCACCTCGAGCGCGTCCGACGAGCGCAATTTCGAGTTCGGCCTCGAGTGCATCCTCGACCACGCAGGCCGCTCCTGGACCAGGACAAGAAGCCGGCACGCAAGGCGCCCGCGAAGGTGGCACGCAAGCGCTGACAACCTTCGCGCCGAAATGGCATTCCAGCAGGCGGCTACTCGAAAGTCGGCTGCTGGAATGCCGTTTCGGCGGAAAAGGTCTAGACCTCGATGACGATGCGCGCCGCCCTGGCCGCCGCCGGCGCACATCGCGGCCACACCGATGCCGCCGCCGCGGCGCTGCAGCTCGTAGATCAGCGTCGTGATCATGCGCGCGCCGGATGCGGCGATGGGGTGCCCGAGGCTGCAGCCGCTGCCGGAGAAGTTGACCAGCTCTTCGTCGAGGCCGTACTCGCGGCACGCCGCGATCGGCACAGAGGCGAACGCCTCGTTGATCTCCCACAGCGTCACGTCGGACGGCTTCAGTCCGGCACGGTCGAGGACCTTGCCGATGACCTTGACGCCGCCGAGGCCGGTGTCGCGGGGAGCGACGCCCACCGCGCCCCATGCCCTGACAGTGGCCATGCACGTTGAGGTTCTCGGCAGCGGCGTAGTCGCGCTTCGACGAGCGCTACAGCTGCCGCGGCGTCATTGGTGCCGCTGCTGTTGCCCGCGGTGATCGAGAAACCCTCGATCTCGGGGTGCAGAACTTTCAGCCCGGCCAGCTTCTCGACGCGTGGTGTCGCGGCGGGGAGCCTCGTCGACGCTGAATTCGACGACCGAGCCGTCGGACTGCTCGACCTTGAGCGGCACGATCTCGTCGAGGAACTTGCCCGCGTCGATGGCGGCGATGGCGCGCTGATGTGACCGCGCCGCCCAGGCGTCCATTTCCTCGCGGGTGATGCCGACAGCCTGCGCGGTGTTCCAACCGACGGTGATCGACATGTCCTTGGAAGGTGCATCCGGCGTCTCGACGTGAGTCGGCGGCATCCAGCGCTCTTCGAACTTGAGCTCCGGGCCGGGGATGCGCCAGTTGGTCAGGGGTGTCATCGACAGCGACTGGACGCCGCCTGCGATCAGCACCCGCTCCATGCCGGAGCCGATCTGCGCCGACGCGTTACCGATCGCGGTGAGGCTGCCTGCGCAGTGCCGGTTCACCGACTGGCCTGGCACATGCTCCAGACCCGTCGCCGTGGCCGCGTACCGCGCGAGATCGCCGCCGCCGTAATGGGATTCGGCGAAGATGATGTCGTCGATATCGGCCGGGTCGACACCCGAGCGCCGCACGACCTCGGGCAGCACCGTGGTGATGAGGGTTTCGGGCGTGGTGTTGACCAGAGTGCCCTTGAACGAGCGGCCGATGGCCGTCCGGGCGGCTCCGACGATGACGGGTGTTGGCATGCTCTTTGACCTCGGTTTCGACAGCGAAAACTGTGCAGACGAACGTTACAAAAGTAGCAGATACTGTAGTGCTGGTAATAGGTGAGTCGGGTCACTCCGGTTCTGGGACGTGAAAATGCTCGTCACGCAGCCGGAACGCCTCCTTGGTGCCGTGCTGCGCGCGGGTCTTGACGAAGTTGAACTCACCCTCGGCGAACTGCAGGTTCGTCCCGTAGGCGTGGAAGAGATAACTCGCGACCTCCTCCCCCTGGTACGCCTGGCTCTGTTCGACGAGCCGGAACGCCTCCTTGGCGATGACGACGCCGTCGGCGGGCATCTTCGCGGCCTTCTCGGCCCAGTACCGCGCGCGTGCGGTCACCGAATCGGCGTCGCAGGTCTCGGTGAAGACGCCGAGGTGCTCGAATTCGCCGGCCTTGATGATGTCGCCGGTGAGCAGCATGCGCCGGGCCAGTACGGGCCCGAGCCGGTGGAAGAACATGTGCAGGCTGCCCAGCGCGGGTCCGAGGAAGCGGGTGGCGGGCATCCCGATCTTGGTGTCGCGGGCGATGACGGAGATATCGGTCATCAGCGCAATCTCGAAGCCGCCACCGAGCGCGTAGCCGCTGATCTCGCCCACCGTGATCTTCGGGAAGCCCATCAGATTGTGATAGAAGCTGAAGGACTTGCGATCGACGGTGAGCCTGCGGCGCTGGCTGGGGCGGCTCTTGGGCCGGCGGCTTCTCGGCAGCCTTCTGCTCTTCGCGCGAGCGCTCATCGCCGCCGTACCAGCCGTACGCGTTGTTCATATCGGCGCCGGTGCTGAACACGCCGTCTGCCCCGCGCAGCAGCACCACCGTGATGTCGTCATCCTCGGCAACCTCGTCGAGATAGCGCGACAACAGGTCTCGCATCGCCGCATCGTAGGAGTTGCGCTGCTTGGGGTTGTTCAGCGTGATGGTGGCGATCCGCTTGTCCCTGTCGACATCGAACAGCACCCGGTCGTCTTCGGTCGTGGTCATGGTGACTTCCTCAATTCGAGATCAGTTTGGCGTCAATGGTTTTGTCCGATCCGGCTGCGAGCGTGTTGCGCCGCGCGGCTGCCAGATGGTCTTGGGCCAACCGCACCGCCTTCGCGGAGTTGCCGTCGGCGATCGCGTCGAGCAGCCGGTGGTGGTCGCGCAGTGCGGCCCGCATCGTCTTCGGCTCCATCGGATCGACGGGGTGATACTCGTCGCTCCACACCGACGACTCATGCGCCGACCAGATGACCTCGAGCGACCCGATCAGCAGGATCATCGGCTCGTTGCCACAGCGGGACACGATCGCCTCGTGGAACTTGCGGGCGTTGGGTACGTAGCGCGCCGGGGTGTCGAACTGCTCCATCTGGGCGTCGATCGCCGCCTGCAGGTGGGGTACCACCTCGGTCATGCGGTCCTCCCGCGCCGCGCACATGCCTGCGCAGATCGGCTCGAGATGCAGCAGCGCCTCACTGACGTCGCCGGGCGTGGCGGCACGCGTCTGCAGCACCATGCTGATCATCTGCGCCGTGCGCTCCGCAGATGGCAGGTGCACAACCGCGCCGCCGATGTTGCCCCGCCGCACCGAGATCAATCCGTCTGATTCGAGGATGTGGATCGCTTCCCGCACGGCGGGCGGGCTGACACCGAACTCGGCGAACAGCGCCTCCTGCGACGGCAGCACGTCGCCCTCCTTGAGACGTCCGGTCAGGATGTCATCGCGCAGCCGGGATGCCACGAGCTCTGCGACCCGCGGCTGACGAATACGTTGCGCTGGCACTGTTCCGTCGACGGCCTTTCCTTGCTAAGTTGTACAGGATAGTAATCGTAGTGCCAACTGTATGGCTATCTATATGCAGTTGTACAGCCTTTGAAAGGACGGTGCCCTGGTGCGCGACGACGCGGACGCAGGCGCAGTGCGACAGGCGAGAGACAACGCCGTCCTGCGAATAACCCTCGACCGCCCCGATCGGCGTAACTCGTTGAGCCACAAGATGGTCGACGACCTTGTCGCCGCCCTTACCGCGGCGGCATCCGACGACACCCTTCGTGCGATCCACCTCTCAGGCACAGGCAGGGATTTCTGCGCGGGTGCGGACTGGGTCGCCACCAACAGCAGCGACAGCAAGCCTCGGCCCGGAAACCTCACCCGCCGCATCCCCCACACGGCGAACCGGGTGGTCGAACTCGTCGCGACGATTCAGCTTCCGGTGGTGTGCAGCGTGCAGGGGTGGGCCGTCGGCCTTGGCTGCAATCTCGCGCTGGCCGCCGACTTCACCGTCGCCGCCGACGACGCGAACCTGTGGGAACCGTTCATCGACCGCGGATTCAGCCCTGACTCGGGGGCGACGTGGCTGCTCCCCCGCCTCGCCGGGGTGGCGCTGGCCAAACGCATGTTGCTCCTCGGCGAGAAAGTCTCCGGTGCCGACGCCGCCGACTGGGGGCTGATCCACCAGGCGGTGAAACCCGACGAGGTCGACGCCGTGGCCGACGATCTGGTGGCGCGCCTGGCCTCGGGCCCCACGGTCGCCATCGGCCTCGCGAAACAGGCCATCGACTTCGGTATGCACGCCACGCTTCCCCAGTCGATGGCCCACGAACTCTCCAGCCTCGAACTCTCCTGCAGGACAGCCGATTTCAAAGAGGGACTGGCAGCATTCCGCGCACGGCGCGCGCCCGGGTTCCAAGGCAGATAGACGAAAGAAGGCACGTGAGCTCTTCCAGAGAACTACGACACCATCACCTACGAGGTCGACGGGCACAAGGCCACCATCACGCTGAATCGGCCCGAGGCGCTCAATGCGCTGTCGCCACACATGGTCACCGAACTCCGGGCCGCGTACGACGAGGCCGAGGGTGACGACAACATCTGGCTGATGATCGTCACGGGAAACGGCCGGGCCTTCTGCACCGGCGCCGACGTCAAGGAGATTCCCGAGGACGGCAAGGTCATCTACGAACGTCCTTACCTGTCCACCTACGACCAGTGGGAGGCGCCGCAGGAGGGCACGCCCCCGTTCCGCCGGATGGCCAAACCGGTGCTGGCCGCGATCAACGGAATCTGCTGCGGCGCCGGGCTGGACTGGGTCACCACCGGTGACATCGTCATCGCCTCGGACAAGGCGACGTTCTTCGATCCCCACGTCAGCATCGGGCTGGTCGCCGCGCGGGAGATGGTGCGGCTGGCCCGGGCCCTGCCACGCTCGGTTGCGCTACGCATGGCACTGATGGGCAAGCACGAACGGATGAATGCCGAGCGCGCGTACGAGCTCGGGATGATCACCGAGGTGGTCGAGCACGAGAAGCTGCTCGAGCGGGCCCACGAGATCGCCGACATCGTCAACTCCAATGCCCCGCTTGCGGTTCGGGGCACCCGCCTGGCCATCCACAAGACACTCGACCTGCCTCTGCTGGAGGGTGAGATCCTGGCCGAGACATTCCGCGAGCGGGTCGTCCGCACCCAGGACGCCCAGGAAGGACCGCTCGCCTTCGTCGAGAAGCGCACCCCGAACTGGCAGTGCCGGTAGGGGATGACGATGAACTTCGAGACCATCCTGCTGGACCTCGATCACGACGTCCACGTCGCCACGGTGACCCTCGAACAGGCCCGAGGCACTGAACTCGTTCAACCGCACGATGTGCGAAGAGATGCGGAACGTCTGGCACGCCATCAAGTCTCGATGAGGACATCAACGCGGTCGTGCTGCGCGCCGCGGGCGAGCGGGCCTTCAGCGCGGGGTTGGACGTCAGATCCAGCTACGGACAACCCGAAATCGTCTGGAACCACGAAGATCCCGGCGAACTCCTCAGCCCCAAGTGGCAGAAGATGTGGAAGCCGGTGGTGTGCGCGGTGCAGGGCATGTGTACCGCGGGTGCGCTGTACTTCGTCAACGAGGCTGACGTGGTCATCTGTTCGCAGGGAGCGACATTCTTCGACTCCCACGTCAGCGCGGGTCTGGTGTCCGCCCTGGAACCCGTCGGACTGATGCGCCGCGTCGGGCTGGGCGACACGCTCCGAATGGCGTTGATGGGCAACGACGAACGAGTCGGCGCACAGACCGCGTTGCGCATCGGGTTGGTCACCGAAGTGGTTGACGAGCAAGACCTTTGGTCGCGGGCCCATGAAATCGCGACGTCCATCGCCGCTAAACCGCCGACGGCGACCCAGGGCACCGTCAAGGCCATCTGGGAGTCGCTGGACAAGCCGTACCGGGCCGCGATGGACCAGGGCCTGATCTACACCCGGCTGGGCAATCCGATCGCCAAGGCCGAACTCGCCGAACGGCCGATTCCGAAGAAGAACCCGAGGATCCGCTGATGCCGGAGGCATCGAATTCGGCACAGCTGTCACACGCCCTCTCGCAGCGCATCGATGACGTCCTGGCCCTGGACCCGACGGCGCAGGCGATCCAGTTCGAAGGCCACTGGTTCACCTGGGGCCAGGTCGGCGCGCTGGCGCAGCACGTCAGCACGCTGGTGGGCACCGCCCGCGTCGGAATCATGTTGCGCAACAAGCCTGCTCACGTTGCTGCGCTTCTTGGAGTGCTGTCCGCCGGGGGTACCGTCGTCGTCATCAACCCGTCCCGCGGTGACGATCGCACCCGCGCGGACATCGAGAAGCTCGCAGCTGCCCCTCATCATCGGCCTCTCCGAGGACCTCGCGTCGCTGGCGCCGAACACGACAGCGACGACGGTGGCGATCGACGACCTCGAAGGTGCTCCGACAGTCATCCCGGGCCAACCACCAGAGGATGAGGGACGCCCCGGGGTCGCCGTCTGGATGCTGACCAGTGGCACCACCGGACCACCGAAGCGGGTCGACCTGACCTACGACATGCTGGCCCGCAGCGTCATCGGTCGCGAACCAGAGAAGTCCGTGGCCCCTACCGAACTTCGCCGTGGCGTCGCGATCGTCAACTCACCGCTGGTCCACGTGGGCGGCGTGTTCCGGGTGCTGTTGTGTCTGGCCGAGGCCCGCCCGTTCGTCCTGCTGGCGAAGTTCGACCTGTAGCAGTGGGCTGACGCCGTGCGTGAACACCAGCCACGCGCGGTGTCGCTGGTCCCGGCGGCCTTGCGGATGGTCCTGCACTCCGACCTCACGCGCGAAGACCTGGCCGGCGTCCGGGCCGTCACGTCCGGAACAGCCCCGCTGTCGGCGGACGACGCCGAGGCGTTCACCGAGAAGTTCGGCATTCCCGGTGCTTGACCTCTTATGCGGCAACGGAATTCGGTGGAGGGGTTGCCGGCTGGACGCTGGCCGACCACCAGAAGTACTGGCAGGACAAGCGCGGCAGCGTAGGGCGGGCCAACCCTGGCGCGCGTCTGCGCGTCGTCGACGAGAACGGCGTACCGCAGGAACCCGGGCAGCAGGGGCTGTTGGAGGTCATTCCGGCACAGTTGGGTGACACCGCGGACTGGATGCAGACCACCGATCTCGCCCGCATCGACGCCGACGGTTTCGTGTGGATTCTCGGGCGCGCCGACCAGGCGATCATCCGCGGCGGGTTCAAGGTGATGCCCGATGACGTCAAGTCCGCGCTGGAGAGCCATCCCGCGGTGGCAGGCGCGGCAGTCGTCGGCCGGCCGGACCCACGCCTCGGCGAAACCCCGGTCGCCCTGGTCGAGCTGCGCGCCGGTGCCTGCGCCGACCCGGACGAGCTGATCGAGTATCTGCGGACCCGGTTGGCGCGCTACGAGATTCCCACCGAGATCACTGATCGCCGACGCGATACCCCGTACGCCGTCGGGCAAACCCGACCTGACCGCGGTCCGGTCTTTCTTCGCGCAGCCATGAGCTCCGCACCGGCCACCGTTTCCGAACTGCTGCGGCATCAACGCAGCCGCGGGCGACAAGCCGTTGCTGGTCTGTGATGACGAGCGGTTGAGCTACGCGGGCGCAGATGCCCTGTCCGCGGCGTTGGCGCGCCGCCTCGTCGCGTTGGGCGCGGGCAAAGGCACTCACGTCGGGCTGCTGTATCCCAACGGAGCACCGTTCGTCGTTGCGATGCTGGCCGCGGCGCGCATCGGCGCGGTCGTCGTTCCCTTCTCCACCTTCGGCACCGCCCCCGAACTGCGCAGGCAACTGATCGCAGCGACGTCAGCGTGCTCCTCGCCACCCGGTCCTACCGCACGCACGATTACGCCGAGCGACTCAGCGAGGCGGTGGCGGAAACACTGACGGACCGGACGACGATCCCGATCTTCAGCGCGGGCGTACCGGTATTGCGTCACATCATGTTCGACGCAGACGCAGGCACCGCGGTGACCGAGCGGCGGCGAGGACAGGCTCACCGCGCTGGAGGACGACGTCGACGGCAGCGACGTCCTGGCGATCATCTACACATCGGGGTCCACGAGCGAACCCAAAGGCGTCGTGCACACCCACGCATCACTGCTCGCGCACCAACACAGCCTCAACGAGATCCGCGGACTCACGGCCGCCGACCGACTGTTCTGCAATTCGCCGTTCTTCTGGATCGGCGGCTTCGCCTTCGGGCTGCTGGCAACGCTGGTCGCGGGTGCCACGCTGATCTGTTCCAACGCCGCCGATCGCCGGCGGACACGCTCGACCTGCTCGAGGCCGAGAAGCCCACCGTCACCAACGGTTTCGTGGCAGGCATCGCGCATCTGACCCGCCATCCCAGCTTCGCCGACCGCGACCTGTCCTCGATGCGGCGCGGCAACCTGTACCCCATCATGGCGCCGGACTGCCCGTCCGGCGGATCCCGAGCTGCGCCACAACATGCTGGGTATGACCGAGGCGGGCAGCGTCGTGCTGCTCAGTGGCGACGAGTCCGATCAGCCGGAGGCCCGGCGCGGTTCGTACGGCTTTCTCGCACCGGGTTTCGAGGCGCGGGTCGTCGACGCCGCCACCGGTCGCGACACCGGCTGATGTCGGTGAACTGTTCCTGCGCGGCCCGTACCTGATGCAGGGCTACTACGGACGCAGCCGCGAAGAGACCTTCGACGCCGACGGCTGGTTTCACACCGGCGACCTCGTCCGCCGCGACGAGGACGGCGTGCTTCTATTTCCTCGGCCGCGCCGGATCGATGATCAAGACCGCCGGCGCCAATGTCGCGCCCGCCGAGGTGCGAAAAGGCACTCAACGCAGCGCTGAAGGTCATCGATGCCAGCGTCGCCGTCCATGTCCTCGGGCTTCCCGACGAGGAGCGCGGTCAGATCGTCGCCGCCGTGATCGCGACCGATGCGGGCACGGTCTTCGACCGAGACGGCATCCGCGCGCGCGCTGCGGTCACAATTGTCGGCGTACAAGATCCCGCGGCGGGTGCTCGCGGTGCGGCACGCCGAGATCCCGATGCTGTCCAGCGGCAAGGTCGACGTTCCCGCGCTGCGAGGGCTTTTCGATGACTGACACCATCGACGCCGTGCTCCGCGACCAGGCCGCGCGGCACGACGCCAAGCCGACGGTCGTCGACCCCGGCACGCGGATCACCTACGCCGAGCTCGACGCCGCCACCCTCGAGCTCGGCGCGGCGTTCATCGCGTCGGGGATCGGCAAGGGCGCCCGGGTCGGCCTGATCATGCCCAACGGCGTCGAGTGGGCACGGATCGCGCTGGCGCTCATGCGGATCGGTGCCGTGCTGGTCCCGCTGAGCACACTGCTGCACCGCCGCGAACTGACCGCGCAGCTGCGCACGGCCTCGGTGCAGCACCTGATCGCGGTCGAGGAGTTCCGGGGGCACCGCTACCTCGATGCGCTCGACCGCAGCGCTGCCCGCGCTGCGCACGGTGCTGGACCGCCGACGCAGGCCGCGGCACTGCACGAGCAGTCCGAGCGGCCGGGTTGCCGAGGCGATGTCGCGCGGCGTGCGCGCCGCCGATCCGCTGGCGATCATGTTCACCTCGGGCAGCAGCGGTCCGCCGAAGGGCGTCCGGCATTCCCACGGCAATGCGCATCGGCTGCGGTGCGGTCCGGACTGGCCGCACGCTGTATCGACGCCGACACCCGGCTGTACCTGCCGATGCCGTTCTTCTGGGTGGGCGGGTTCGGCGGCGGGCTGCTGTCGGCGCTGATCGCCGGCGCGACACTGGTCACCGAGCCGGTCCCGCAGCCTGATTCGACTCTGGAGCTGCTCGCCGCGAGCGGGTGACGCTGTTCCGCGGCTGGCCGGACCAGGCCGAAGCGCTGGCGCGGCACCTCGCGGATCCGGAGTCGACGCTGACCCGCTGCGCGCGGGCAGCCTCGAGGCGCTGCTGCCGCCGGACGCTGCGATCCCGCCCCGGTGCGCGGGCCCGGCTGTTCGGGATGACCGAGTCGTTCGGGCCCTACTGCGGATACCCCGCCGACACCGATATGCCTCGATCGGCGTGGGGCAGCTGCGGGAAGCCGTTCGCCGGGATGCAGGTGCGCATCGTCGACCCGGATCCGGCGTCGACGTGCCCGCGGGCGCGATCGGGATGATCCAGATCCGCGGACCGCACGTCATGACGCGGGATCTGCCGGCGCGGCCGCGAGAAGACGTGTTCACCGCCGACGGCTACTACCCGACCGGCGATCTCGGCCGTCTCGATGCCGACGGGTTCCTGTTCTACCACGGCCGGTCCGACGACATGTTCAAGGTCAGCGGCGCCACCGTGTATCCCACCGAGGTGGAGCAGGCACTGCGTGCCCTCGACGGGGTACGGGCCGCGTTCGTGACCAATGTCCTGGGCCAGGGCAACGCGTCGGCGCCGCAGTGGTCTGTGATGCCGAGCTGCACGGTCGACGGGCTACGGTCGGCGGCCCGCGAGGTGCTCAGCAGCTTCAAGGTGCCGACGGTCTGGATGCTCCTGGACAGCGAGGACGCGGTCCCGCGGGGCGCGACCGGCAAGGTCGACGTGCGCGGTCTCGCGGGACTGCTCGGCAGGCGTCTGACCGGATCACACCACGCGGCGGTCCCGCAGGCCGCGACTTGCTGCGTTGCGTGTAGCCGATCTCGCCGAGGATCTCGTCGGTGTGCTCGCCGAGCAGCGGCGCGCGGCGGCGGATGCTGCCCGGGCGTCGCCGACATCCGGAACGGCGTCTCGATGATCGGCACGTCGCGCGGACGGCGCCGGGAAACGGGACCCGCTGCAGGTAGCCCATCGCCTGGACGTGCGGGTCGTCGAGCACCTCCTGGGTCGAATGCAGCGGCGCGGCAGGCAGTTTCGCCGCTTCGAGCAGCGCCAGGACCTCCGCCTTGGTCTTGTCGGCGCACCACGCCGCCATGAGGTCGTTGAGGACGTCGCCGTTCTCCCAGCGCAGGTCGTCGTCGGCGAAGCGCGGGTCGTCGAACAGGTCCTCGCCGGCCCACCAGCCGGCACCAGCGCTTGAACATCGGCTGCCCGGCCACCTGCAGCAGCACCCAGCCGTCGTCGGCGGTGCGGTACAGGTCGCACGGCGCCACCGACGCGCCCCTGGTTGCCCATCCGCGGCTTGTCGGTGCCGCAGCAGTTCGCGCTCGATCAGGAACGCGTTCGACAGCATCATCGCGGTGGGCAGCAGCGCGCCCTCCACGTGCTGGCCCTCGCCCGGTGCGCTCGCGGTGATAGAGCGCCATCATCACGCCGATGGTCAGGGTCAGCGCGGTGCCGAAGTCGGCGTAGGGCACGACCGTCCGGATCGGCTGGTCGGGCAGTCCCTGCCGGTACACCGCGCCGGACATCACCTGGCCCGCGCCGTCGAAACCGATCCGGTCGCTGTACGGGACCGCCCTCGCCGTAGGCGGTGGCGCTGGCCAGGATGATGTCCGGCTTGACCGCGCGCAGCGTCTCGTAGTCCAGCCCGCTGGCCCGCATGCCCGCCGCAGGCATGTTGGCGACGACGATGTCGGCGCCCGCCACCAGCTTGCGGGTGATCTCCGCGCCCTCGTCGGTGGTGGTGTCGAGGGTCAGCGAGCGCTTGTTGCGGTTGCACTGCAGGAAGGTGCCGCCCTCACCGCTCTCGGTGACCGCCTGCACCCAGCGGTCCTCGCCGCCCTCGCGCTTCTCCACCCGCACCACGTCGGCGCCCATGTCGGCCAGCAGTGCCGCTGCACCACGGCGCCGCGATGAACCGGCCGTAGTCGAGCACCCGGATGCCGTCGAGGACACCCATGGTCCACCTTCCTTCTCGGCGAGCAGACACAAACTCGCGCGGTTCAGCACGAAACCGTGCGAGTTTGTGTCTGCTCGCGGGATCATTGGATGACACCGCGCGGGTGCAGGTGGTCGATCAGCGGTTCCGCGCCCGCCGCACAGGTGCTCCGACATCGCCGCGCGCGGCAGCTTCGCCGTCGCGCTGCTCAGCGCGGCCAGCAGCCGGCGGTGGTCGTCGGTGGAATGCGCGGGCCAACCCTCGACGGTCGGGAACACCGATTCCGGGGCGAATCTGGTGATCTGGCGCCATCAACTGCGCCAGCTTCGGTGAGTCCGCCGCGACGTTGATGCCGCGGTGGAAATCGTGGTTCAGCCGCGCCGCGGCCTCGTCGTCGTCGCGCGCGATAGGCGACTTCCAGCTGCTCCTGGATCGCGGTCCAGCTCGCGGAGCTGTTCGTCGGTGATGTGCGTCGGCGGCGCGGCGGCGAGCACACCGCCGATGTGGGCCTGCACGTCGGCCACGTCGGCGATGTCGCGGCTGGTGACCGGCAGCACCACGAAGCCGCGGCGGGGCTGCTGGGTCAGCAGCCCCTCGGCGCGCAGCCCGAACAGCGCCTCGCGCACCGGCGTTACGCTGATGCCGAGTTCGTCGGCGAGCTGTTCGAGCCGGATGTACTCCCCCGCCGGGTAACTGCCGTCGAAGATGCGCCGACGGACGAGCCGCGCGACGTCCTCGGCGAGCTGGGGCCGTGCCGCGAACTCGGGGACGCTCATCGGCTCAGACCCGGTAGTCGGCCAGCAGGCGCTTGCTGATGATGTTCTTCTGGATCTCGCTGGTGCCCTCGCCGATCAGCAGGAACGGCGCATCGCGCATCAGCCGTTCGATCTCGTACTCCTTGGAGTAGCCGTATCCGCCGTGGATCCGGAAGCTCTGCTGGGTCACCTCCGCGCAGACCTCGCTGGCGAAGTACTTGGCCATGCCCGCCGCGACGTCGTTGCGCTCGCCGGAGTCCTTGAGCCGGGCGGCGTTGACCATCATCAGATGCGCGGCCTCGACTTTGGTTGCCATCTCGGCCAATTGGAACGCGATGGCCTGGTGCTCGGCGATCGGCTTGCCGAACGTGCTGCGCTGCTGGGCGTACCGGACGGCCAGCTCGAAGGCCCGGATGCCGACGCCGCACGCCCTGGCCGACACGTTGACCCGGCCGACCTCGACGCCGTCCATCATCTGGAAGAAGCCCTGCCCGGGCGCCTCGCCGAGCACGGTGTCCGCGGCTGGCCTGGTAGCCGTCGAAGATCAGCTCGGTGGTGTCGATGCCCTTGTACCCGAGCTTGTCGAGCTTGCCGGGAATCAGTCAGGCCCGGCGCGACTTCGCCGAAGCCGGTGGGCTTTTCGACGAGGAACGCGGTCAGGTTGCGGTGCGGCTTGTCGGCGCCTTCGTCGGTGCGCACCAGGGCGGCCACCAGCGTCGAGCTGCCGCCGTTGGTCAGCCACATCTTCTGGCCGTCGATGGTGTAGCGTGCCGTCGCCGTTGCTCTGGGCCCTGGTGCGGATCGCGGCGACGTCGGAGCCGAGTTCGGGCTCGGACATCGAGAACGCGCCGCGGGTCTCGCCGGTGGCCATCCGCGGCAGGTAGTGACTGCTTCTGCGCGTCGGTGCCGTGCTGGCGGATCATGTACGCGACGATGAAGTGGGTGTTGATCACCCCCGACACGCTCATCCAGCCGCGGGCGAGCTCCTCGACGCACAGCGCGTAGGTGAGCAGCGACTCCCCCAGCCCGCCGTACTCCTCGGGGATCATCAGCCCGAACAGCCCCATCTCCCGCATCGCGTCGACGATCGCCTGCGGATAGGTGTCGGCGTGCTCGAGTTCCTGCGCGGTCGGGATCACCTCTTTGTCGACGAATTGCCGCACCGTGGCGAGATGATCTCGGTCTGGAACTCGCTGAGCCCCAGCGTCTGCGCGAGTCTGGTCATGCGCTCACCCTTTCGAACACGGCCGCCAGTCCCTGCCCGCCGCCGATGCACATGGTCTCCAGGCCGTAGCGCCCGCCGCGGCGGTGCAGTTCACGCGCCAGCGTCGCCAGCATCCGTCCGCCGGTCGCGCCGACCGGGTGGCCGAGCGAGATCCCCGATCCGTGCACGTTGGTGCGCTCCAGATCTGCTGCGGTGAACTTCCATTCGCGCGTGCAGGCCAGCGCCTGGGCGGCGAACGCCTCGTTCAGCTCGATGAGGTCCATGTCGGCGAGGCTGAGTCCGGCCTTGGCCAGCGCGGCTTCGGTGGCGGGAACCGGACCGATGCCCATGACCTGGGGCGGCGACGCCTGCGACGGCCCACGACACCATCCGCACGAGCGGCGCAGCCCGAGTTCGGCGGCCTTCTCCGGCGTGGTCACCAGGCACATCGACGCGGCGTCGTTCTGGCCGCTGGAGTTGCCCGCCGTCACGGTGGCTTCCGGATCGGACTTTCCCAGCACGGGTTTGAGCTTCGCCAGCGACTCCAGCGAGGTGTCGGCGCGCGGGTGCTCGTCGGTGTCGATCACCTCGTCGCCCGCTCGGCGTGGTCACCGTCACCGGGATGATCGTCTCGGCCAGCAGCCCGTCCGTCTGCGCCGCCACGGCACGCCGGTGGGACAGCACGGCCAGTTCGTCCTGCTCCTCGCGCGGGATCGCGTATCGGCGGCGCAGGTTCTCGGCGGTCTCCAGCATGCCGCCCGGCACCGGGTGGTTCTTGCCGCCGGCGGTGGTCCTGCCGCGTGCCAGCGCATCGTGCACCGTGATGCCGCCGCTGGCGCCGCCCCAGCGCATGTCGGTCGAGTGGAACACCACGTTGCTCATCGATTCGGCGCCGCCGGCGACGACGAGATCGTTGTTGCCGCTTGCCACCTGCATGCCGCCTGGATCACCGCCTGCAGCCCGGATCCGCAGCGGCGGTCGATCTGCATGCCCGGCACCGTCACCGGCAGTCCCGCGTCGAGTGCGATCACCCGCCCGATGGCAGGCGCCTCCATGCTCGGATAGCAGTGCCCGACGATGACGTCCTCGACCGCGTCGGGCGCGACGCCGGTCCGGGCGAGCAGACCCTGCAGCGCGGCCACGCCGAGTTCGACGGCGGTCAGCGACTTGAACATCCCGTTGTAGCGGCCGATCGGCGTCCGCACGGGTTCGCAGATGACCGCGTCCCGCATCACAGATGCCGTCCCCCGGTGACCTCCAGGACCGTGCCCGTCATGTACGAGGACAGGTCGGAGGCCAGGAACAGCGCCACGTTGGCGACCTCCTCGGGCTCACCGGCCCGCCCCATCGGGACCTCGGCCACCTTGGAATCCCAGATCCGTTGCGGCATGGCCTCGGTCATCGCCGACCGGATGAGCCCGGGCTGGATCGCGTTGACCCGCACGCCGAGATGGGCGAGTTCTTTGGCGGCCGCCTTCGTCATCCCGACGATGCCCGCCTTGGCCGCCGAGTAGTTGGTCTGCCCGACCATGCCGACCTTGCCCGGAGATCGACGACATGTTGACGATGGCGCCGCGCTTGTTCTCCCGCATCACCGCGCGCGGCCGCCCGCAGGCCGTTCCAGGTGCCCTTCAGATGCACGGCGATCACCTGGTCGAACTGGTCCTCGGTCATCTTGCGCATGGTCGCGTCGCGCGTGATGCCCGCGTTGTTGACCATGATGTCCAGCCCGCCGAACCGTCGACCGCGGCGGCGACCAGGGCGTCGACGTCGGCGGCGTCCGTCACGTCGCAGCGCACGCGCGAGCGCGATGCTCGTCGCCGCCGAGCTTTTCCGCGGCGGCCTGCGTCGCGTCGAGGTTCAGGTCGCCGAGCACCACCCGCGCACCCTCGGCGACGAACCGTTGCGGCGATCGCGAAGCCCAGACCCTGCGCTCCGCCGGTGATGACTGCCGTCTGTCCAGTCAGCAATGACACGTGTCCACCCATCCTCGTATCCAGTAGGGACCGCCCGGCAGGCTATCATATTTCATATACGATATCGACGAGAACCTCGTCCCGTCTGCGAAGGAGCACCAGCCGATGACCCAGCCGAAGTCAGCGACGAAGATTTCCGGGAGATCCTCGACCAGACCCGGCACTTCGTCCGCTCCGCCGTGGTGCCGCGCGAGCAGGAGATCCTCGGCCGACGACCGGGTCCCCGACGACCTGCGGAGCAGGCGAAGAAGATGGGCCTGTTCGGCTATGCGATCCCCCAGGAATGGGGCGGCCTCGGCCTGAACCTGGCCCAGGACGTCGAGCTCGCGATGGAGCTCGGCTACACGTCGCTGGCGCTGCGGTCGATGTTCGGCACCAACAACGGCATCGCCGGCCAGGTGCTCGTGGGATTCGGCACCGACGAACAGAAGGCGACGTGGCTGGAGGGCATCGCGTCCGGCGAGGTCGTCGCGTCGTTCGCCCTCACCGAACCCGGCGCCGGATCCAACCCGGCGGGCCTGCGCACCAAGGCGGTTCGTGACGGTTCGCAAGACGACGCGGACTGGGTCATCACCGGCAGCAAGCAGTACATCACCAACGCCCCGAACGCGGATCTGTTCGTCACGTTCGCGCGGAGCAGGCCTGCCGACGACAACGGGCGCAGGCATCGCGGTGTTCCTGGTGCCCGCCGACACCGCAGGCGTCGAGGTCGGCGCCAAGGACGAGAAGATGGGCCAGGAGGGCGCGTGGACGGCCGACGTCAACTTCGACCGACGTGCGCGTCCCCGCCAGGCGCTCGATCGGGGGCAGCCGAGGACATCGGCTACCGCGCGGCGATGACCTCACTGGCGCGCGGCCGGGTCCACATCGCCGCACTGGCTGTCGGGACGGCCCAGCGGGCACTCGACGAGTCGGTCGCCTACGCCGCCACCGCCACACAGGGCGGCACGCCGATCGGCGAGTTCCAGCTCGTGCAGGCGATGATCGCCGACCAGCAGACCGGCGTGATGGCCGGCCGCGCGCTGGTCCGCGACGCCGCCAGCAGTGGGTGACCGGCGAGGACCGCAGGATCGCGCCGTCGGCCGCGAAACTGTTCTGCACCGAGATGGCGGCAACGTCGCCGACCTCGCGGTGCAGATCCACGGCGGCAGCGGGTACATGCGCGACGTCGCGGTCGAGCGGATCTACCGCGACGTGCGGCTGCTGCGACTGTACGAGGGCACCAGCGAGATTCAGCGGTTGATCATCGGAGGAGGACTTGTGACAGCGCGGCAGGCGAGAGCGCCGAAGCGGAGCCGATGAGCGCTTGCGCGAAGAGGAGAAGGCAACGATGAGCGACCGCGCACGCGAATGAGCAGTATCGGGGCCGCCTGGAGGGGCAGGGTCGCGTTCATCACCGGGGCGGCGCGCGGACAGGGCCGTGCCCATGCCGTGCGGATGGCCAACGAAGGCGCCGACATCATCGCCGTCGACATCGCAGGGGCGCTACCACCGTGCGTCCCCTACGACCCCGCGACGCCCGACGACCTCGCCGAGACGGTCAAACTCGTCGAGGCCACGGGCCGGCGCATCCTCGCGTCCGTGGTCGACACCCGCGACAGCGACGGGTTGAACGCCGCGGTCGACGAAGGGCGTGGCCGAATTGGGCAGGCTGGACGTCATCGTCGCCAACGCGGGCGTCTCCGCGCCGCAGGCCTGGGATGACATCACCGCCCAGGACTTCCGCGACGTGATGGACATCAACGTGACCGGCACCTGGAACGCGGTCATGGCGGGTGCACAGCAAGATCATCGACGGCGGTCGTGGCGGGTCGATTATCCTGATCAGTTCTGCGGCTGGAATCAAGTTGCAGCCGTTCATGATTCACTACACCGCGAGCAAGCACGCCGTCACGGGAATGGCCCGGGCATTCGCCGCCGAACTCGGTAAGCATTCGATTCGGGTCAACAGCGTGCACCCGGGGCCCGTCGTCACCGACATGGGCACCGGCGACATGGTTTCGGCGCTGGGCAAAGCGATGGAGACCAATCCACAGTCTGTCGAACATGATGACCCCGTTCCTGCCGACGTGGGCCGTGGAGCCCGAGGACATCGCCGACGCGGTGTGCTGGCTGGCCAGTGACGAGTCGAAATACATTACGGCGAGCGCGATCTCGATCGATCAGGGGTCGACGCACTACTGAGCGAGCAGCGTTCTGTTCAGGAAGGCGACCTGATCGGCTGCCGTCTTGTCGAACCAGTCGTTGCCTGGCCAGACATCGAAGTGGTCACACGGGTAATGATGCACCTGCGCCCTGCCGTGGGCCGCCGTGGCAGCGACCGCTCCTGGGGGCACGTACTGGTCGAAGTCGGCGATCTGCACCAGTAGCGGACACCGCAACTTCTTGGCCGCCGCGGTGGTGCGCACCCCGACGACCTGGAGTCCGATGGAGGAGTCGATCTCGTTGCGCCAGGTCGGACCCGCCAACGCGGTATAGCTTTCGTACGCGCCCTCGAGCGCGAGCGCACCCGGTTCGCCGACGGGAGACACCAGCGGCATCAACGTCGGAGCACCGCCCCGGCCCACGGTGATCCGGCTCTTGACGCCGGTGAGTGTCCAACGCAACGACGTCACCAGATCCCGGGAACGCGCTGCCGATCGACTTACCGCCATGCCGCTCGTCAGCGGCGTCAGCGCGATGACGGCGCCGATGTCAGCGCGTTCGGCGGCCACCCGGATCACGTGGCCGCCCGAGAACGACGCTCCCCACACGGCGATCCGGCCGGCATCCACCCCGTCCAGCGTCTTGGCCGCATCCACAGCGGCGTGGTAGTCGTCGATCTGTCGGCGAATCGACAAAGATTGGCGTGGTTGGCCTCCCGACGCACCGAAGCCGCGATAGTCGAAGGCGAAGACGTCGAGACCGGCCTCGGTGAACCGCCGCGCGAACGGCTCCAGCCCGGAATCCTTGGTCCCTCCGAATCCGTGGGCCATCACGACCACGGGCCGTCGTTCTCCTGCGGCCGCGAAATGCCAAGCGCTGCAGTCGTCGTCGCCGCTGGTGAAGCTGAACTCGGCGCGAGTCATCGCACCACCGAGGCCGCGCGCTGCGCCCGCTTGATGCCCTCGGGAATCTCCCGCGTGCGCATATCGTGTTCGTAGATGAAATAGTCCACCTGCTGGGTGTGGCGCGGACGGTCCGTGCAGTGGCCGGAATGCAGCTGCTGATCGGCCTCGATCGTCCGCTCCATCTCGCCGACCGGCGGAAGTGCGTAGCGACCGACGGCGTAGGCGGCAAGCAGTCGCGACTGACACTCCACGAACGGAAACAAGGTCGGGACCGACTGGGCGAAGCCGATGAATGCGAGGTCATCGATCCCCGGCTTGAAAATCCGTTTGTAGAGCCGGATTGCGTTGTCAGGCGCGTTGATGAAGTCGGGGTCGAAGAACGGGAAGGTGATGTTGTACCCGGTGGCGTAGATGATGACGTCGAACTCGTTGCTGGTTCCGTCGACGAAGTGAACAGTATGCCCATCGAGACGGGCGACGTTCGGCTTGGGTGTGACGTCACCAGAGCCGAGCCGCAACGGCAGTTCCACCGACTGTGTCGGATGAGCCTCGAACAATTTGTGGTCCGCGGGGGGCAGCCCGTACATCGTCGGGTCGGTCCCCAGCATCGGCGCGACCAACTGAACCGCTTTGCGTTGCCAGCGCAGTGGTAGGTACGGCGACGTCTGCCAGAACATGTCGCCGGGTCGGCCCGCGATGTACTTGGGGACGATCCACGCAGAGGACCGCGTCGAGAGGGTGACCTCGTTGCGCAATGCCTTCGAGGACAGCTCGACTGTGATGTCGGCGGCGCTGTTTCCGATCCCGACCACGAGGATGCGCTTACCGCTCAATTCCAGAGGCGCGGTCGGATCGATGTAGGAGTGGGAGTGCATCGATTCACCTGCGAAGGAGCCGGGAAACTCCGGCAGGCGTGGATCCCAGTGATGGCCGTTGGCGACCACCAGCAGGTCGAAATGCCGTTCGGCGCCCGCCTGATCGCGGATGCGCCAGCCGCCGTCCGGCTTCCTGGCAGCGTGCACCACCCCGTTGCCGAACTCGATGTTGTCCCGCAGCCCGAAGGCGTCGGCGTACTCGTCAAGATAGGCCTTGACCTGCGAGTGGTGCGGGAACGACGGGTAGTGCTCTGGCATCGGAAAGTCCTTGAAGGACAGCCGATGCTTCGACGTATCGATGTGCAAGGACCGGTAGGCGCTGCTGTGTCCGTTGGGATTGCCGAACGCCCAGTTACCGCCGATGCGGTCCGACGTCTCGAACGTGGTGTAGCGGACTCCGTAGTCCTTGAGCATCTTGCCCGCGGTCAGTCCGCTGATACCGGCACCGATCACCGCGACATGAGGGTCTGTCTGATCCACCGTCACTCCTCCCGCCACAGGGCAAGTCCCCGCTTTTGACGTACGTCAAAAACTTCTGACACTTGTTTTACCACGGCGTCGGGCGCGGAGCGGCGGAACCGTCAGCCCAGGAAACGGACGATCGATTCGGCAACCGCGGCGGGTTTGTCCGAGCCCTCGATCTCTACGGTCGTACTCAACGTCGCCTGAACCGCGTTGTCGAGCTGCGCCACCGCGGCGATCTCGGCCCGCGCCCGCAGCTTGGCGCCGACTCGCACCGGCGTGATGAACCGAACCTTGTTGTAGCCGTAATTGATCGCCATGGCGACGTTGCCGACGGAGTAGAGGTGGTGGGTGAAATGCGGAAGCAGAGACAGCGTGAGCAGGCCGTGCGCGATCGTCCCTCCGAAAGGTCCATCGGCCGCGCGCTCGGGGTCGACGTGGATCCACTGGTGGTCGTCCGTCGCATCAGCGAAGAGATTGACCCGATCCTGGGTGATCTCGAGCCACTCCGTGGGGCCGAGATGCGTACCTTCGGCGGCGACGAATTCGGCTAGATCCTTGAACTTCTTCACTTTGTCTCCTCTCACCCCGACCGTCCGCGAGAACGGCCGCGCGATGTGTCAAGTGTGCTGTGCAAACCTCACAGTGCCACACCGCCACACCGCCTCGGAGCAACACGTCGCACGGTCGGTGGCGGCGCAATTGTCGGCACGGCGCGCCCGGGGAAATCGAGGATCCCCGCAGCGAACCGGCGCTTCGACGACGCGGGTCAACCGACCATGCAGCCGTTACCAAACGACAGACTGTGCCGTTATCGACGTTCGCTGTACTCAGATGTCACCACCTACCGCGTGAAGACCACCAATTTCTCCACCCTTTGGGCGCCCGATAAAGTACGTCGCGTGCCGGGGTTTATGACCGTATTCAGCTAACAGGAAACGCCGACCGCCAAGCGAGAAATGGATTCTCCGGCGGCGGCTTACTTAGCTTGTCATATTGATGTACAGGCACTCGATACCGAAGCCCGCAGCAAGTGCCGCCGGTTCCACCCTTGCCCCACGTTAGGAATATCGGTGACCACTACTTCACTAGAAGCCCCCGGCAAACAGAATTACCAGCTCGAGCGCAGCCACCGGTGGTGGGATGCGGATGCGCAATGCACGTTGGTGATGTCACAGCCCGGTCTTGAGCCGGATTTGTGGCTGGAATACCTGCACGGCGCGGACCGCAGTTATCGCAAGCATGGGGTCCAGTCCGCCCTTGACGTCGCGGAGATCAGCGACGGGCATGACACGGCGATGTTCTGGGCGGCCCTGAATTCGTCGGGGCAGGTGATCGGTGGTGTCCGTGCCAAAGGACCTCTGACCAGTGCGGACGATTCACACACGGTCGTCGAATGGGAAGGCCAGCCCGGCCTGGCAGCGGTGCGCAAGATGATCAGCGACCGGGTGCCGTTCGGCATTCTTGAGATGAAGTCCGCGTTCGTCACCGGAAACTCCGAATGCACGAAGGGGGTGACGCGCGCCCTGGCCCGCAGCGGCTTTCACGCTATGGCCGCGATGAATCTGCAGTTCTGCATGGCCACCTCGGCGCCGCACGTCCTCGACAAGTGGCGCTCCTCGGGTGGCGTGGTCGCCGCGATCCCCGCGACCCCGTATCCGGATGCGCGGTATCGCACCAAAATGATGTGGTGGGACCGCAGAACTTTCATCCGGCACGCCGAGCCGGGCCAGGTGTCGAGGATCTTCCACGAGATCATCGCGATGGAACGGCAGTGGGCTGCATCAGCGGCACATCGGCCGCTGCGTGATAATGCGCTGTGACATTTGAGCGCTCTGATGCCCGAGCACACAGTCACGCGGGGCTTGCCGACGCGCAGAGTGCCTCCAGCGCGATAATTCTCGACCCCGACGATCCCGCCGGCCAGCTGGCTCTGAAGATGCTGCGCGACGACCCCGCGACCGCCTTCGTCGATCGCACGGCTGAGCAGTCGGCCACGCTGGCCGGCCTTCTTCCGGCTCCGGCCGGCGAGTTGACGAACGAACGATCACGGTGGGCGTACTACCCGTGGCGGAGGACCGTCGTCGGCATCCTCGGACCACGGGCATACGCCCGCGTCCGCACGGACCGAAACCGGAATCTGATCACTTCGCAGGAACAGGAGAGACTCGGCTCACTGCGGATCGGCGTGGTCGGCCTCAGCGTCGGCCACGCCGTGGCACACACGCTGGTGATGCAAGGCCTGTGTGGCGAGCTGCGACTCGCGGACTTCGACGACCTCGAGTTGTCGAATCTCAACCGGGTTCCGGCAACGGTTTTCGACATCGGTCACAACAAGGCGCTGACGGCGGCCCGGCGGATCGCCGAGATCGATCCGTATGTCGCTGTCCGCGTGCTGGATTCGGGGGTGACTCGTGACACCATCGACGAGTTCCTCGACGGTCTCGATATCGTCGTCGAAGAATGCGATTCGCTGGACGTCAAGGCGCTGGTCCGGGAAAGCGCGCGTGCCCGTCGGCTGCCGGTGGTGATGGCCTCCAGCGACCGCGGTCTGATCGATGTCGAGCGGTTCGATCTGGAGCCCCGGCGGCCCATCTTTCACGGTCTGCTCGGCGACGTCGATGCGGCGAACCTGACCGGCCTGGACAGCCGGGAGAAGATCCCGCACGTGCTGCGGATCATCGACGGCGGCAACCTGTCGGCGCGCGGAGCGGCATCGCTGGTCGAGGTCGGCCACACGTTGTCGACGTGGCCGCAACTGGCAGGCGATGTCCTCATCGGTGCCGCTGCTATCGCTGAAGCCGTACGCAGAATCGCTCTGGGCGAACCACTTTCGTCCGGACGGACACGACTCGACACGGCAGCGGCTCTCACGGACCTCACGGACCCGGCGGAGCGGCCGGCTGCGCCAGAGTCGGATCCGCCGACCCCAGAGGATCCGGCGCCTACGCATGACACGGCCCGTGCCGTTGCGCTGGCTGCCAGCCGCGCCCCCTCCGGCGGCAATGCGCAACCCTGGCACATCGGGTGGACGGCGGACGCCGTGACGATCCGGCTCGCACCGGAGTATCGGTCGATGATCGACGTCGGATTACGAGGCAGCGCAGTGGCGGTGGGTGCCGCCGCGTTCAACGCACGGGTGGCCGCCGCCGCTCATCACGTACTGGGGTCGGTCGCGTTCGTCGAAACCGACAGCCGATCCCCGCTGAGTGCCGTGGTCGAACTCGGCGGCGGCACCGATGATTCACTCGCCTCGTTGTTTCCGACCCTCAACGAGCGAAAGACCAACCGGCGAACAGGGACCCCGTCGCAGCTGCCTGCAGCGACAGTCAACGCACTTCATGAGGCGGCGCAATGCGAGGGGGCGCGGTTGGAACTCCTGGTCGACGACGCCACGCTCAACCACGCGGGCGCCCTCTTGGCGGAGGCCGACCGCATCCGCTATCTGACACCACGCCTGCACGCTGAGATGGCCTCCGAACTGCGCTGGCCCGGCGGTTCTCTCGAATCGGGAATCGACGTGCGCAGTCTCGAGTTGGGACCCGCCGAGCTCGCCATTCTCGACATCCTGCGCAGACCCGATGTCATGTCACTTCTGACCGCCTGGGACAGCGGGGTGTCCCTCGGTGCGGATACCCGGGCACGAATCGCGCAGAGCTCGGCGTTGGGAGTGATCATGACCGACGACGTCTCCCTGACCGGCTATGCCCGAGGCGGTGCTGCGGCCCAGGCCGTGTGGATTGCTGCGCAGCGACACGGTCTGTCGGTGCAGCCGATCTCGCCGGCCTTCCTCTACGCCCACACCGAGGACGAACTTGACGAACTCTCACCACGATTCGCCGATCGACTGACACAATTGCAGTCTCAGTTTCGTCACTTGACGGCACTGCGGGCCGGCGAAGCGCCTGTCTTGATCCTGCGGTACACCACCGCTGCACCCGCATCAGTTCGAAGCAGACGACGGCCTCTCCACAACGCGGTATCCCCCGTATCCTGACTGCACCATGCCTGTCAGCGACACACCTCTCAGTCTCGACCTGGTAGTCACTACGGTGGCCACCCAGTTGATGGCGGCGAACGCGGCCACCTCCGTCGAAGTGAGCCAGCGCGTACTTGCCGAACTCGTCGCCTATCTGGGCGTCGACGTCAGCTTTCTGCGCTACAACGACCACACGATCCGCGCGTCGCGATTGATTACGGAGTGGCCGGTCCGGCCGCAGATCCCCGACCCCGATCCGCTGGCCCTGGTGTACTTCGCCGACGCCGACCCGGTGTTCGCCGAATCGGAACATGGCAAGAAGCCCATGGTGTTTCGGCCCGAACCGGCGACTGACGACTACCAGAAGCGCATCGAGGAAACTCGTGCCGTCCCCGCCACGTCGATGGCGGCCGCACCGCTGGTATCCGGTGAAGTGACCACCGGGGTGCTCGGATTCATCAAGTTCGGCGACCGGGCATGGGCCACCGACGAACTCAACGCGCTCGAAGCGATCGCTTCGCTGTTCGCCCAGGTCCAGGCGCGGGTGCAAGCCGAAGAGCAGCTGCGCTACCTTGCCGAACACGACGACCTGACGGGACTGAACAACCGGCGGGCGTTGCTTGCCCACCTCGATGAGCGGCTCGCCGATGGCGCTCCCGGTCCGGTGTCCGCGCTGTTCTTCGACCTCGACAGGCTCAAGGCGATCAACGACTACCTCGGCCACACCGCGGGAGACTGGTTCATCCGGGTGCTTGCCGAACGCCTCCGCAGAGGCGCGGATCACCCGGATCTGATCGCTCGCCTCGGCGGCGACGAGTTCGTGGTCGTTCCCGCGACACCGATGGACGAGGAGACCGCGGAGGCCCTCGCCTACCGTCTGCAGTCGACGCTGAGGGAACGCGTGTCGATCGACGGTGAGATGTTGACCCGCACGGTGAGCATCGGTGTGGCGTTGGGAATTCCGGGCCGTGACACCACTTCAGACCTGCTCCGGCGGGCCGACCAGGCGGTGCTGGCCGCGAAGAACTCCGGAGGCAACAAGATCTCCGTGTTTACCGACGACATGTCGAGGCAGAACGATTTCGACAACGACATCGAGCTTCATCTGCAGAGCGTCATCGACAACGGTGCGCTGCTGCTGCACTATCTTCCGGAGGTCGACATGCGGACCGGGGACATCCTGGCCACCGAAGCCCTCGTCCGTTGGCAACACCCGACCCGGGGATTGCTGCCTCCCGAGTCCTTCATCGGGGTCGCCGAGTCGATCAACATGGCCGGGGAATTGGGTCGGTGGGTGTTGCGTACGGCGTGCGCCGACTTCGCCGACTGGCGGTCGCGAGGTGTCGGCCGAGACACGATCATGCGGATCAACGTCTCACCGGTGCAACTGGTCACCGATGGTTTCGTGGATACGGTCGCAGGCATTGTCGATGAGTTCCAGCTAGACCACGGTTCGGTCTGCCTGGAGATCACCGAGAGCGTCGTGGTGCAGGACATCGAAACCACCCGGGTCACCCTCAACGGTCTGAAAGGGGCCGGCGTCCGGATTGCCATCGACGATTTCGGCACCGGTTACAGCGCGCTGTCGCATCTGAAGTCCTTACCGGTCGATACTCTCAAGATCGACAAGGGGTTCGTTCGCGAACTCGGTTCTGATCCAGGCGATCTCGCCATTGTGCGGGCGATCATCGCCCTCGCAGAAGCGTTCGGCCTCGAGCTCGTCGCCGAGGGTGTGGAAACCGACGCCGCGGCGTTGACGCTGCTGCGGCACGGTTGCCACCGGGCCCAGGGCTTCCTGCTGTCACGCCCCATCGCCGGAGCGGCGATGGAATCGCTACTGGCCAAGGGGCGTATCCCCGTCAGCTTCTCGAAGTACTGACGGCACCGGCAGACTGCGGCGGGGGCGCCACGTCTGCGAGCTCTGCATCCGACGTCAGCAGTTCGACACGGCCGAATCGACTGGCATCCCTGCCGACCAGGGCCACCCGCAGGACCGACTTGCCGGCAATCCGTCGGTAGAAATCGTCGCCCGCAGCAGATTCCTTCCGGCAGACCAGTACTCCGTGATGCGCGCGAATCGCCAGTGGACCGTCGTCGGTAGAGAAGACCGCGCCGATCACCGCGCCCTGCTCGAACACCAGACGGTCGAACCGGCGGACGGGGTAGGGCGACACTCCGCGGTCGAGCGCCTCGGCGGTGAGCCAGTCGACGACCGAGCCGGCCGGGTCATCGAGATCCGGGGTCATCGATCCGATCTCTTTGACTTCGACCACCTCTCCCCCGCCGCAGTCCATCGTGTCCGACGTCCAGTCGGTGAGCCGGGTGTAGAGGTATCCCGACGGTGCGGCGATGCATCGGGTAGTCCACTCCCGGAGGCGCGGGCCCTCGAACGGAGGACGTGGCCGGCGCCGGGCCGGGACCAGCTCCCCCGAACGGCGCACGGGCAGGCCCGAGTCGCGCTGCGCGACCGCCGCGATGTCGAGATCCGCCGTCAGCGCACCCCGGTACTCTGCGTTCGCCTCGTCGTCGCCGAAGATGAACCACCTCTGCAGCGGGCCGTCCGGAACCACGGGGTGCGCATCCGGCGCGCTGGCGAGAAAGACCTCGGCGTCCTCGTCGACCGCCGCGATCGCCGTCGCCAATCCAGCCATGCCGGAATCGGTACATACGACGTCGACTTCTTCGTCCCATTCGGGATCACAGGACACGGTTATTTGCCTCATGTTTGCCATGGCCGAAGTTCCTCGGCCGGGGTTAAAGGCTATGGCATGCCGGATATATAGAACAAACCAAAACGCGACGGCCGGGCGCCACTACCGTGATGGGGTTTGACGGGATTTGCCATGACGAACTGTGGCAATAAATGAAGCGACCTCTCGAACATGGCCCGGACTATTGGTACAAGGACATGACGTCAGGGACAGGCAGCCGCCCGTACGGCACCGAGCGGCGCAACCCGGGATTCCCCCACTTAACTAACTAGGTTTACTCTGTCTCTATCCCTCGGCGGAAGGAGACATCGATGGACCTGGGGTGGTCAGAGACCGACCTTGCGTTCCGCGACGAAGTGCGGGCATTCCTCGATGACAAGCTGACTCCGGGACTGCGCCGCGCTGGACAGCTGATGACCAGCGTGTACGCCGATCACGACGCGAGCATGCAGTGGCAACAGATCCTGCACGAGCGGGGCTGGGCGGCACCGGCATGGCCGGTCGCGCACGGCGGGTGCGACTGGACCCTGACACAGCACTACATCTTCAGCCGTGAATCGACACTGGCCGGTGCTCCCTCTCTGTCACCGATGGGTATTCGGATGGTCGCGCACGCGATCGTCAAATTCGGTACCGACGAGCAAAAGAACTACTTCTTGCCGCGCATCCTGACCGGCGAGGTGTTCTTCTGCCAGGGATATTCCGAACCGGAGGCCGGCTCGGACCTGGCCGCGCTGTCGATGGCCGCCCGCGATGACGGCGACCACCTGGTGTGTACCGGCAGCAAGATCTGGACCACGCACGCCCAGGAAGCCAACTGGATGTTCGCGCTGGTGCGCACCACCCGCTCCGACAAGAAGCAGCGCGGCATCACGTTCGTGCTGATGGATATGTCGACGCCAGGTATCGAGATCAGGCCGCTGGTGATGACCTCGGGCGAAGAGGTCCAGAATCAGGTCTTCTTCGATGACGTGCGCGTGCCCAAGAGCAACGTCATCGGTCAGATCGACGACGGTTGGACGGTGGCCAAGTACCTGCTCGAGTTCGAACGCGGCGGCGGCGCGGTCGCGCCCGGCTTGCAGGTGATGGCCGAGAACATCGCCACGGTCGCCGCCGAACAACCGGGCCCTGGCGGCGGACAACTCCTCGACGACCCCGCCTTCGCGCGCAAGCTCGCGGACGTCCGCATCCGCACGGAGGTGCTCGAGATCCTGGAGTACCAGGTGCTGGCGGTGGTCGCCGAAGGCGGCAATCCCGGTGCGAAATCATCGATGCTCAAGGTGCTCGGCACCGAGTTGAGCCAGGCGATCACCGAACTCGCGATGGAGGCGGCCGGACCCCGCGGGCGGGTGTACCAGCCGCACGCGACATTTCCCGGCGGCCCGATCGCCGAATTCGAGCCGCCCTCAGATGATTACGTCAGCGGCGACCCCTGGCAGGCGGTCGCCCCGCTGCGGTATTTCAACGACCGCGCCGGCTCGATCTACGCCGGTAGCAACGAAATTCAGCGCAACATCCTCGCCAAGGCTGCATTGGGGCTCTGATGGACTTCAAACTCAACGATGAACAAGATCTGTTGCGGAACGGCCTGACCCGGTTCCTCGCCACTCGCTACGACCTCGAGAAGAGCCGCGCCGCGGCGAAGACCGGCTTGGGGTGGCAACCGGAGATCTGGCGCGCCTTTGCCGAGGAGCTCGGCATCCTGGGTGCCGCGCTGCCCGAGGACAGCGGCGGAATCGGTGGCGGGCCGGTGGAGATGATGCTCATCGCGGAGGCGCTGGGCCATGCGTTGGTCGTCGAACCGTACGTGGACACCGCGGTGGTGGCCGCCGGATTGCTGCTCCGCGCAGGCGGCGACAGCGCCGACGCACTTCTGGAACAGATCGTCTCGGGCAGCACCATCGTCGCACTGGCCGCTACCGAGCCGACATCCGGCGAGCACTGGCAGGACGTAGCGACGACAGCCGAACGCGACGGCGATGAGTGGGTGCTGACAGGCTCGAAGATCGTCTCGTCGAGCGCGCCGCTTGCCAGCCACCTGCTGGTCACCGCGCGCACCTCGGGCGGGCGGGCCGACGCAGACGGCATATCACTTTTCCTGGTCGACATCTCTTCTGCGACAACAGGTATCGAGCTGCATAATTACCGGACGATCGACGACCGCCGGGCTGCCGACATCGTCATGGACGGCCTGCGGCTACCGGCCACAGCCCTGCTCGGCGATGAGGGCGGCGCCTGGCTGTCGATCGCGAAGGCGCGCGACGAGGGAGCTGCGGCCATCAGCGCCGAAGCGGTGGGATGTATGCGCAAGGTGCTGGCCGACACCGTCGAATATTGCAAACAGCGCCAGCAGTTCGGCCAGCCGATCGGCAGCTTCCAGGTGCTGCAACACCGCATGGTGGACATGTACATGGAGGTCGAACAGTCCGCCGCGGCAGTACTCCTGGCAATTCTGAAGCTCGACGCCGACGACGCTACCCGCGCCCAGGCAGTGTCGGCAGCCAAGGCGACCGTCGGCAGAGCCGCGCAGTTCGTCGGCCAGCAATCGGTCCAGTTGCACGGCGGCATGGGCATGACCGAGGAACTGGCCATCGGCCACTACTTCAAGAGGCTGACAGCACTACAGTTCGAGTTCGGGTCGACCGACCACCACATCACGCGCTACGGCCGGCTGACCACGCGGTAGCCGATGTCGTAGAGCGGGTTCCGCCGTATCCGGCGTCACGGCAAGGACCACACGGCGGCAGTGCAGTGGTCATGACTTCCTCGCCACGATCACCGGCACACGGGCGGACTGCACGACCTGCGAACCCACCGAGCCCAGCAGCATTCCGGCGAATCCGCCGCGGCCATGGCTGCCGACGACGAGCAGCTGTGCCCGCCCCGCTTCCTCGAGCAGCCGTCGAGCCGGCTGGTCACGACAGACCACACGCCGCACGACCACATCGGGATAGCGTTCCTGCCACCCGGCCAAGCGCTCCGCGAGAAGCATGTCCTCTTCCGGCTGTATCTCGCTCCAGCCGGCGTCGGGCAGCGCGTAACCGGCGTCGCTCCAGGTGTGAACGGCGACAAGGTCGACCCCCCGCCGAGAGGCCTCGTCGAAGGCGATCGCGGTGGCGTGCTCGGAAGCCGGTGAACCGTCGATGCCCACGACGACAGGCGCCTGCGCGGGATGCGGAATCAGCGGGTCCTCGTCGTGAATCACGGCGACGGGGCAATGCGAGTGATGTACGAGCCCAGAGCTCACAGAGCCGAGCAGCCGGCGTTCCCACTTCCCCAGTCCGCGACTGCCGACGACGATCATGTCCGCATCCTTGGACAGGTCGGCCAGGGTCGGGACCGGTTGGCCGGAGAGCACCTTCTCGGAGATGCCGGGCAGCGCGGCGTTCGCGGTGGCTGCGTCGACGACGCTACGCGCATCCGCGAGAATCCCCCGCGCTTCTTCCTTTTCGTCCTCGTAGTAGGCCTCAGGCAGCGGGGCCTGGATCCACGATTGCATCGTCGCGCCGGGAAGCACATGCACCAACGTCAGCGGAACCCGGCGCCTGGAGGCATTACGAGCCGCCCAATCCACTGCGACCCGGGACGGGGCCGAGCCGTCGACTGCGACGATGATGCCGTGGGGAGCGGTGTGGGTGGACATCTGTGCCTCCTAGCGACGGGCCGCATCGGTGCCACCCGATACGTCCACGCTATCGCCGCATTGCAGCGCGCGTAAGTGGGCGACGGTCACCGCGCGAATGGGACCGAAGCCCTCTTGACGACGGGCCGTCAAGTTTTGCCGAAGGCACGCGTTGGGGTGGCCGAAACTCCTCAGGTCACCGCCGTCGGTGCCGCCGCCACCTTCACCAACCGGACTTCGGGACGGGTGGGTACCGCGTCGGCGAGAAACCACCGGAAAGCGAGATTTCCCCGCGGATAGTCGAGTGTGGTCAACGAGTTGGGGTGATCGGTCATACCGCGCGACACCACCACGGTCACCGATCCGTCGCTGTTGGGCACCGCGGTGAAGCCGTTGAGCGAGCTGCGGGCGTCGGAAACCCCTGGCACGGCCATGAACTGGTTCCAGACCACCAGATTCCAGAAACGGCAACTGGGCGGTCGGTGGGTGACCACCAGGGCCTCGTCCTCGGCGAGGTCGAAGCTGCCGTAGCAATAGCAGGCGTCGCGCGCCGACCAGCCGAAGTTGGCATCGGGCACCTGGTAAGGATCGGCGAAATCATTGGCAACCATGGCAGGTTCATGCCCGAGGTTGTGTGAATCAGTGTTCTTGACAGCCACCGCAAGCGGCAGGATCGCGAACATGGTGCGCAACCACGCCGCACTCGCCCGCAGCGCCGCCGCCGTCTCCGCCTCACCGTGCCGGAAAGGTTCCGGCGACTCGAGGGCCTCGATCTCCCACGTCACGGGCCTGCCGACCAGCGGGTCTGCCTGGTAGTCGCGCGTCATCAGGACTGCAGCGTCGGGCTCGGGCCCGAAGTCGAAGGTGAAGTTGCCGTCGTCGTCGATGTCGAGGTCATCGTCGCGAAGGATCGCGACGATCCGGTCCGACCATGCACCCGGCGAAGGTTCGTTGTAAGCGGTCACCGAGAAGTACACGCTGTCACCGCGATTGCCACTGATGCGATACCTGCGGGTCGGGTCGACAGGGCACATGTAGTAGATGGCATCGGTGTTGTCACCGCCCCAACGCCGGTCCGGGCGAAACGGCGAATTCAGCTCGAAGCCACCGCGGGCGGGTGGGGTCGGCGAACAGGTAGGTGTCGAGCGCGACCCCGAGCGTGGTGGCGATCATCCGGTAGCCGTCGGCGATGTGACGGTCATCGGTGACGGCCTTCGGGCCTGCCATGAAGGACTCGTCGAGATCCCGCAGCGTGTCGAGCAGTTCCCGCCACGCGTCGGTGGCCTCGTGCGATTCGGTGGTCATGAACTGATTCCCTTCGTGATCAGTCGGGCGGTTCGCTCGATCCATTCCTCGTCGACATTCGCGCCGCGAGTGAGCAAGGCCAGAAACGTCATTCCTGCGATGGCTTCTGCGAGCTCCGGCGCGGTGACACCCCGGCGGACCTCGCCGCGCCGTGCCGCGGACTGGAGGTAGTCGTCGAGACCGCGCACCAGAATGTCGCCGAAGCGTTCCAGCAATGCAGTGTGCAGCGTCGGATCCGACGACATCTCACCGACGAGTCCGGGCAGCCCCGCCCGCGCGGCGGGTGTACTCAGCACCGCGAGGGTACGCCGAATCATTTCGCGGACGTCATCTTCCAGTGAGCCCGTGTCGGGAATCTCGGTGGTCGCGTCGATCGGGAAGACGGCTTCGTGCACGAGGTGGGCCTTGCCGCGCCAACGGCGATAGATCGCGGGCTTGTTGGTGCCGGCCCGCGCCGCGATGGCATCGAGTGAGAGATCAGCGTAGGAGGACTCCCCGATCAACTCGACCGTCGCACGCAGCACCGCCTCGTCGATCGCGGGATTTCTGGGACGCCCTACATCTGTACTCATTACGATACTGAGAGTAACATAACTGTCCGTGACGGACACCGCAGAAGAGCTCATCCATCTCCACGACCTCGCCGAACCGCTGTACAGCCCTGAGGCACAACAACTTCGGCAGATGATGGACACCCTCGCCGCCGACTGCCCGCTGGACACCGAGGTGCTGCACGCACGAGCCCGGGAGGCCACCGGACTCGACGACTTCGGCCCCGAGGACTACCGCGAGCGACTCGACCTGTACGTGTCGGAGCTCCGCGACATCGACATGCACGGCCCCGGCGTCGTCAACTTCCACGCGCAGCTCGTGCAATGGCTCAAGAATCGCCTGTTGCTCACCGACCTGCTCACAAGGCACCCCGAGATCGAGGACACCGAACTGGTTCCCCCCGTGGTCATCGCGGGCCTACCCCGGTCGGGCACCACCCACCTGCACAACCTGTTGGCTGCGGCGTCCACGTTCCGCAGCCTCCCGTACTGGGAGGGCGTCGAGCCCTTCCCGTTGCCCGCCGAAGCCGGCGTGCAGCCCGATCCGCGAATCGGGCGAATGGACGTCGCGGTGCAGACGATGGACCTGCTGATGCCTCACTTCGCATTGATGCACGAGATGACCACCGATCACGTGCACGAGGAAATTCAGTTGCTGGCCAACGACTTTTCCACCATGTTGATGGATACGCTCGCGCACGTGCCACGCTGGACTGAGTACTACTGGAGCCGCGACCAGACGTCGTCGTACCAGTATCTGGTCACCCAACTCAAGGCGTTGCAGTTCCTGCGCGGCGGCAGGCGGTGGGTGCTCAAGTCGCCGCAGCACCTTGGGCAGTTGCCGGTGCTCAACGACGTCATGCCCGGTGTCGTCGTGGTTTTCACCCACCGGGATCCGGTGCCCGTCGCGCTGTCCATGATCGCGATGATCACGTATTCCGAACGGATGCACCGCGACACGGTCGACGTCTCCGCAGTGGCTCATTCGTGGGTGGGCCGCCTGGAGCGACTCCTCGGGGCATGTGTCCGCGACCGTGCTGTCATTCCGGCGGATCGCTCCGTGGACATCCGCTTCGACGATTTCATGGCCGACGAGATGGGCGTCGCCGAGACGGTGTACCGCATCGCAGGCGAATCCTTCAGCGGCGAGGTCCGTTCCGCGGTCTCGGATTATCTGCAGGCGCATCGTCGCGGTCGGCACGGCCGCGTGCACACCTCGGCACAGATGTTCGGCCTGGACCCCGAGGAGTTACGGGACCGGTTCGCGCCATATTCGACCCGGTTCCTCACATAGCAGGGGTAATACCGTTGGGGCGCTGGAGATCCACCACCAGCGGCCGATGATCGGAGATCGGCAACGGAGGTGTGTCACAGTGCACGGCACTCAGCCTCGGATCGTCGGTCAGCACGTGGTCGAGCTGCTGGGTGGGGCTGTCGGCCGGGAACGTCGGCGCGGCGGCCAGTGATCGCAGCCCCGACCAGCGGCGCGCGGCGGCTGCCGACATGTTGAGATCCCCGGTGAGAACTCGCGGGCCGGGTAGTGCACGAACATCGCGCATCAGCCGGTGCAGCTGGGACCGGTTCCACCCCGGGACAAAGGACAGGTGGGTATTGACCACCGTGATTTCGCCCAGCGGCGTGTCGAATTGGCCGACCACCGCGGCGCGCGGCTCCTCGTCGATGACTTTGACCCGGCCCGGTGCGCTCAGATACATGGGGAAGCGGAACGGAATTCGGGGTAATCGCACCACTTGCCAGTTCAGCGCGGGATAGCGCGACAACAGGGCCACCCCGTAGGCAGCGGATCCCGGCTGTTCTTCGCCGGTCGCGGCCATCCACGTGGCGCCAGGGGTTCCCGCGATGGCGGCGACGAAGCGATGACTTTGCGCACTCATCGCTTCAGCTGCAAGCGCGGTCAGATCGGCGAGTCCGGACCTCGCCTGAATCGAGTCGACCTCTTGGAGAGCCAGAATGTCGGCATCGAGAGTGGCCACACACTCGGCGAAGCGGTCCAGATCCACCCCGTGACCGAGCGTGCGCCCATGCAGGATGTTGAACGTCACCAGCTTCATGGGTATCCCACTACCCACCTATCGGTCGAAAGCAACGGCGGTGTGAATGTCCCAGCATGATTTGCGCGAAGCCCTGAAGCGGGCGGCCTCGGCTCTCAAAGCCGATGGTCCCGCGTTCGCATTGGCAGGCAGCTACGCGCTCTGGGTGCACGGCGGCCCCGAACCCTTCCATGACGTCGACTTCGTGGTCGCCGAGCAAGATGTCGAGGAAGCGGCCATCACACTGTCGAAGGCCGGATTCGATATCCGCCGCCCCCCGGAGGAATGGCTGTTCAAGGCGGCCCTTGCGGTGGACGGTCCGGTGCAGGTGGATGTACTTCACCGGATCAACAAGGTTCCGGTGGATTCGTCCCTGATCGCCGGCGCCGAAGTCCACGACGTGCTCGCGTTGGCCATCCCCGTGCTCAGCCCGACCCAAGTCGTCACGCAGAAACTGCGCGCGCTGCACGAACACCACTGCGATTTCGCCACTCTGCTGCCGGTGGTGCGGGCGGTGCGCGAGCAGCTGGAGTGGCCCCTGATTCGAGAGAAGACGTCGGAAAACCCGTTCGCCTCGGCGTTTCTGTTTCTGTGCGACAGTCTCGGAATTTCTGAGAATCCTTGAGCCGCGGGCTCGCACCATGGATCCACAGCTGCTACGTTGCGGATGTTTGTGAACGTGTCACGCCCGTCAGCCAAGGTCGGCGTTCGAAGCGTGTGAGCCGGAGAGGGCACCGTGGACGAAGTACTGGCGCGTGCCGCGATCTTTCAGGGAGTTGACCCCGACGCCATCGCGGCACTGTCCAGCCAGCTGCAGGAAGTCTCGTTCCGCCGCGGCCATACGGTGTTCAACGAAGGCGAGTTGGGCGACCGGCTCTACATCATCATTGCGGGCACGGTGAAGGTCGGCTGCAGCGCACCCGACGGACGCGAGAGTCTGTTGACGCTCATGGGCCCCGCCGACATGTTCGGCGAACTGGCCATCTTCGATCCCGGGCCGCGGACGTCAACCGTCACCGCATTGACCCAGGTGAAGGCGGTGACCATGGATCGTGACGCCCTTCGCTACTGGATTGCCGAGCGCCCTGAGATCGCCGAGCAGCTCCTGCGCGTGCTGGCGCGCCGCCTGCGACGCACCAACGACACACTGTGCGACCTCATCTTCACCGATGTCCCCGGCCGGGTGGCCAAACAGCTCCTCGAGCTGGCCAGACGGTTCGGCACCCAGCAGGGCCAGGCGTTGCGGGTGGATCACGGACTAACGCAGGAGGAGATCGCTCAGCTGGCGGGTTCGTCCCGGGAGACGATCAACAAAGCGCTGTCGGAGTTCGTCCAACGAGGCTGGATCGAACAACACGGTAAGACGGTCATCATCAACGACCCCGCCGGACTGGCCCGGCGCGCCCGCCGCTGACCGCCGTGTGACGTTGCCTTCCGAGTCGCGTGACGGTGGCAACGGTCGGCACTTCGTCGCGCAGGATGTCCCACCAGTAGACCGCCGGCGATACTCATTCCCACCTTTCGCGAGCTTATGCCGCATTTTGCTAGACTGCGTCGGCAGGGTCCGAACAAACAGATTCTGGGACCGACAAACCTTCTCCTGAGATTCCGCCGGTATGCGGTGTCTCCGTTCTCCACTCTCCAGTGTTCAACCACATGACCCCGGTGACGTTCCGGACAGGATCGCCGTCCCGATCTTCTTGGAGAGATTGCGCGGCTACGACAGCTTCAATCTGAACGGACCACGCGTATGCGCGACTTCATCTGCCCCAGATGCGGGCAACATCTGGCCTTCGAGAACTCACTGTGCCTTTCCTGCGGGAGCCCTTTGGGGTACTCGTTCGAGAAGGGGACGTTGGTCATCGCCGACGGCATAAGCACAGACGGGCCTGCCGATGTCCACCGGTATAGTAGGTGCGCGAATTTCGCTATCGCGCAGTGTAATTGGCTAGTCGATACCGCTTCTCCGCGGGGGAATGGCGACCTGTGCGCGTCGTGTCGGCTGACGCGGACCAGGCCCAGTGACGCAGACGCCGTCGGCATGACCGCCTTCGCCGTGGCGGAGAACGCCAAACGACGCCTGGTCGCGCAGTTGATGGAGCTGAGACTGCCCATCGTCGGCCGAGATCAGGACCCGCAGTTCGGATTGGCGTTCGACCTTTTGTCAAGTACCTACGAGGATGTCGTCACCGGCCACGAGGACGGCGTCATCACGCTGGATCTCGCCGAGAGCGATGACGTCCGGCGTGAGCAGTTGCGCGTCGAGTTGGACGAACCGTACCGAACTCTGTTGGGCCACTTCCGCCACGAAACGGGACACGCTTACTTCCATCGCCTTGTCGGCGCGTGGATCCCGCGCAGCGCACAATTCGCAGATCTCTTCGGCGACCCCGGCACCGATTACCAGGCTGCGATCGACCGCCACTATCACAACGGGCCGCCCATGAACTGGTCACAGCAGTACGTGTCTTCGTACGCCACGATGCACCCATCCGAGGATTGGGCGGAGACGTTCGCCCATTACCTGCACATCCGGGACACACTTGATACGGCTGCGTCCTTCGGACTCGCCCCCGCAGCCGCGAGGTTCGATCTGCTGCATCTGGGCCCCAGCCGATTCGACACGCTCATCGGCATGTGGCTGCCCCTGGCATGGTCGCTGAACATGATCAACCGTTCGATGGGCCGTGCCGACCTCTACCCGTTCGTCCTGCCACACCCGGTGCTGGAGAAGATGCGTTTCGTCCACACCGTGATCGACGCTGCGGCCGACTACGGCACTGCGCAGATCGGATCCGCCACGCGCAACAGCGCCTGACGGATTTACGCCGCTGTCCTCAAGGATCCGATCCCGAGTACCGCGGTTGGCGCGGTAATGCGTTTGACTACCCTCCTCGGGCCGCGCGGTCCAACTCCTCTTGGAGGGTGGATTGTTGCGCGTCGGAGATGAGCCTGGCCCGCAGGTACTCTTGCAAACTTCGCTTTTGCCGCGCAGCGCGCTCACTGTGGATTCGGTAGATGTCGTCAGGAATGTCGTCGATCTGCACACTAAACATCGCTCTATTGTCGCGTTGCTGCGGACGAAATACAACGTAGCAAGTGTTACAAAGGTCGATCAAATCTGTTGTAGGAGAGCCTATTTTGATCAGCATGGCCGTCCCGCGTTTGATGCGCACCTCCTTTCTTGGGAAAGTGCATTTCATGCCGAGCAAGTACGACCCGGAGACGCGGGCGAAGGCCGTCCGTTTGGCGCTGGAGCACCGCGACGGTTATCCGAGTGAGTGGGCCGCGATCACCGCGGTGCCCAGACGGCTGGGGATGAACGCCGAGACGTTGCGGAACTGGATCCGCCAGCAGCAGGTCGACGACGGGCAGCGTGACGGGGTCACCAGCGAGGCTGCCGCGGAGATCAAGGCGTTGAAGCGGCGCAACGCTCAGCTGGAGCAGACCATCGACATCCTCGAGGCGCCGCCGATAAAGTGACAACGCTTACACTCCTTGCCCTTTCGTTCCGATCTCTGGTTTATCCGTACTCATGCTGGTCATCAGGGGTTCGACGAACAGCGCGCCAACGGCCGCCGGAGAAGTCATCCCGCTCATCAGCTCCTACTGGCTGGGAATGGATGGGCGGGACGGCATACGTTCGAATCCTATTGCGGGAAGTGATGAATGCCTGCTCCCAGTCGATACCGAGAACGGCGTCGCCGCGCCGGGCCGAACCCGCAGCGAGCAGACGGTGATCCAGGATGCCGGTCAGCCACACGAGAGTACTGTCCCTCCCGCTATAGCAACCTTCAATACACTCGAAACGCGTGCAATCTGTTGCCCTTCAAGCTCTTTCGATTGCAAAGCCTGAACCGCCGCCGCGGGTCGGGCACAAGGAGAAGCCAAGCGGGACCATATCGCCCCGTCTCCGTCCGCTTGACATACTGATCGGGTGCTCTATATAGTTATCGCTGTACGAACCACTCACAGAGATAGGAACCGACAGATGACAACTCAGACCTATGTGACCGAACTACAGTCACAGGCCCTCGAAGCCGTCAAGACCGGCCAGGCCGCTGCGCTGGAAGCCGTTCAGACCTGGCGGGAAGCCGTCGCGAAGCTGACGCCGCAGTTTTCCTCGGTGTCCGACCCCAAGGACACAATCGGTGATCCCATCGCGATCCTGGACTCGGGCTACGACTTCGCCAAGGATCTCATCGATCTGAACAAGGCCTTCGCGCATCAGATCCTCGACGCCTCCTCGCACACCACGCCCAGGAAGCCGGCTGCCAAGTCGGCCAGGGGCTAATCACCGTCGGCGAACCCGCCTTAAGGAGCCACTCACTAGAGTGGCTCCTTAAGCCGTTTACCGTGCGCGATGTGCCGAGAGAACAGATCGATAACGACAATGACTGATCCAATTAGTTCAGCTTGGGATGCTCAGCGCACCGCCATGGGCGCCTACCTTCGGTCGCAACGGCAACTCGCCAATATGTCGCTGCGAGAATTGGCCAAAGCCACCCAATTATCCAACGCATACCTGAGCCAGCTCGAACGTGGACGGCACGACCCGAGCCTGCGTGTGCTCGTCCAGATCGGACATGCCCTCGAGGTCTCCATGGAGGACATCCTCAGCCACGGAGGCGAGTGGCCACGATCGCCCGACAGAGATGAAGAACCGGGCGGCGTCGAAGCGGCGATACTGGCCGACCCTCAGCTGGGCGACGCCGAGAAGGAGGCCCTTCGCGCGGTTTACCGGAGCTATGTCATGCCCACACAGCCGGCGAGCGGGATGGCCCGACATAGGTCGACGGCCCCCGCAGAACGCCCAGTTCACAAGTGCTGTGCGATTCGCACGCTGCTCCGCGTCTGTCAGTTCGCGTTGGCGGCGCTCACCACGCTCCGGATGAGGTCGTTGACAGCGTCCGGACGCTCAATCCAACAGAGGTGTCCCGCCCCCTCAAGTGTGACGACCCACGCCTGCGGCAGTCGTGCTGCCAGATGCGCTGCGTTTGAATAAGGCACGACCCGGTCCGTCTGTCCCGTGGACGATGACCGCTGGCTGACTTATCGGGCCTTCTGGCAACCCGACTTTCAAAAAGGTCGCGCAGGCGTCGAACTGGGACCGCCAATTCTCGATCGGCGTATTCGCTTCTAAGCGCATGGCCAGCAGTTCCTCGAACTCCGCGCGATGCTCGCGCACCCATCCTGATCCATAGGACAACGGCATCGTTTCCCGAGCGAAGCCGGCCGGGCCCAGAGGAACGGCGGCGGCCCAGGTCGCCAGGGTCTTCGCGGGAACGCCGCTCGAGCCAGCACCGCCACTCGTGGTGGCCACGAGGGTTAGCGATTGAACCGCTTCCGGATGTCGCAGAGCCAGGGTCAGGGCGATGTAGCCACCCATCGACGTCCCCACGACATGGGCTGGACCGGCAGCTCGCTGGCGCAGCACCTCGTAAGCATCATCAGCCATCTGCTCAATCGAGTAGGGGCCGGCAGGCTTGTCCGAGAGCCCGACGCCGCGGTTGTCTAGCAGCATCACCTTCGCAAACTCCGAAATGGGTCCCACCTGGTATTTCCAACACCAGCTGCTGTAGCCGAGGCCAGGAATGAAAAGGACAGGCGTCGCCGCTGCCCCGCTCCATCACGGCCAATCGCGTGTCGTCGGACCCGATTACGACGCGGTGGTCGACATCGACTGTCACGCCTGATTCACCATCGTTCGGCGACCTTCCATTTGGTGGTTTGGGCTTTGCCTGCACGATTCGAGCATATGCGAGCACCAGCTCTACCTAGACAAGCCCTCGCCGAACGCGACGGTGCCGCTGGCATGCGATACCTGATACCCGGATGGATCTTCAACAAACAGAAACCAGCACTCGCCCGATAAACCGCATCGCCGCAACACCTGCGGACAGCAACGGAAGCGCATTCTCATACAAACCACCATGATCAAGTACCTCGTCGTCGCCCACCAAAGGGTGACTAATCCCACTCCTGCTCGACCAGGTTCGACACCTCCTCGAGGATCCGGCAGGCGGATTCACCCTGCTTGTGCCCGCCACCCCGACTCGCCACCTGATCTTCTGGAAGGGCGATCATGAAGAGGCGACCACGGTAACGAGGCGAGAGCGATGTTCGAAGCGGAATCTCTGCCTCTGGTCGAAACGCGCGTTGGGTCAGAGAACCCAATAGAGGCGATCGTTCCGATCGGCGAGGATTTCAGCGACACCGGCAAGATCTGGACGAACCTGCAATCGCCGGCGGCCCGGTCGTCCACAGCGGGTCGCCGCCCAAGCCGTTGCCGCGATCGACATCGCGCTGTTCGACCTCAAAGCCAAACGTGTCGTGCTGCCGATAGCCAAACTGTTTGCTGTACATCGTGATTCGGTGCAGACCTGCAATACCTCCGGCGGCTTTCCCATACCCGAGTGACGAGGTCATCGAAAATGCCACCCGCTCATTGGAGCTGGGCATCGGCAGTATCAAAGTCAAGGTTGGTCAACCCCGATGCGGGCGGCAGCTGCGCGGTCGCTCTTGCTCGATGGCCGCGCCTGGCCGAGGAGATCGATGTTTATGATGTCGCCGGCGCCGTGACGCCACGACGTGACAATTTCTAGTGGAGCCCAGGATATATGCGCGACCGCTCTTAATCGACATGGCATCCACATTCTAATCCGGTCTCACAGATGCATCATTGAATCAATTAATGAATTATTGGGTTGTCGCTGCGAGTAGGCGCATCAGGCGGCAGACATTTCCTGCGCTGTGTCGCCTGGGCATTGACCACGCAGTCATCCGCCGACCGATCCCGTAGCGCTTTAAAGCCGCAGTTCAACGCTATTTTCTGCCGCCATAAGATGCGCCCGCCACCCCCGTAGCGAATAGAGGTCGATTCATTTAATGTTAAACAGCGACCTTATTGATATAGATAAAGTATGCGATCGAACTCTGGCGAGTAATTCCGACACATGCCTATAGATCCGTGGTGCTCAAGTGCCAAGCGCATTCTCTTGTGCAGACCCCCAGAATACTGTTTGATCATATTCTCTCAAATTTGATTTACTAACCCCAAACCGTGGAGGTTTAGCAGTGGTGAATAGCCCAGCGACCCATCGAGTGTGGGTTACCGGAGACGATGGATCCCTGCAGCAAATCAAGGACCCGCTGCTCTGGTTGTCGACGGCGATCATTCATCACGCGTTCATCACGCCAACCACGTTCGACCCGGTTCGTCAGTACTCGAGGTCGGCGGGCATCAGGCGCGGTCGTGGTCGATGACCCATGTGTTGACATCAGCCCCGATCTGGACCACCGACGCTGCCTCAGCCACCTGCCAGGTGGCCCGGAGGGCTATCCGCACCGACTCCCGTTGCGGCTGCAAGACCGTCGCGACCGCGACGATGCGAACTACACACCGCCGCGAAGACTGCTCGCGAACGATATCGGAGTCCCCCAAGCGGAATGCGATGCCTCTGCACCGACCACATGTAAAGGAGTGACCGCATGATCAAGGGGTCCGATCTGTTCGTTGCGGCGCTGGAGAATGAGGGTGTCGATCGCATCTTCGGGGTGCCTGGCGAGGAGAACCTCGACACCGTGGATTCGTTGCGCAACTCCAGTATTGAGCTCGTTGTCACTCGCCACGAGCAGTCAGCGGCGTTCATGGCGGCCACTTACGGTCGGCTTACCGGCCGTCCTGGAGTGTGCATCAGCACCCTGGGTCCGGGTGCGTTGAACCTCGCGACGGGAGCGGCTTACGCCCATCTCGGCGCCATGCCGATGATTCTGATCACCGGTCAAAAAGCGATCAAGAGCAGTCAGCAGGCGCGCTTCCAGATTGTCGACATGGTGGCCACCATGAAGCCATTGACCAAATTCTCGCGCCAGATCGTGAGCACGTCGAGCATTCCCACGATCGTGCGTGAGGCCTTTCGGGTGGCGATGGAGGAGAGGCCAGGTCCGGTCCACCTTGAGTTGCCCGAGGATGTTGCGGGCGAGCTTGGATTCGACGCACCACTGGTCGTTCCACATCCTATCGAGCTGCCCGTAGCGCCGGCGGTCAGTGTGGACCGCGCCGCGGAGATGATCCGCCGTGCGGCACGGCCAATCGTGATGTTGGGAGCCGCGGCAAGCCGCCCTCGCCTGGGTGAGGATCTGGGCGACTTCCTTGCTCGCACACAGATTCCCTTCTTCACCACCCAGATGGGGAAGGGCGTGGTGGCCGGCAATCCGGAAGGGCAGCCGATCGAACTCTGGATGGGGACCGCAGCGCTGTCGGAGCGGGATTACGTCCATGAGGCCATCGACCGTGCGGATTTGATTCTGGCCATCGGCCACGAGACGGTCGAGAAGCCACCGTTTTTGATGGGGCCTGGAGGGCCAACGGTGATCCACGTCGGTTACGGCGCACCGAACGTGGAGGAGGTCTACTTCCCGCACGCGTCGGTCGTCGGCGACATCGGCCCGAGCTTGTCCATGCTCGCCGACCGGCTGCAAGGAAACTTGCCGAACGGATCTACGTTGCTCACGCTGCGCGACGGCATCTTGGCGCGCGTGATGGAGCGATCCACGCAGGACAGCTTCCCCCTCGTGCCGCAACGCATCGTTGCCGACGTCCGCAAGGTCATGCCGCCCGACGGCATCGTCGCGCTCGACAACGGCCTGTACAAGATTTCGTTCGCCAGGGGATACCGCACGCCGATGTCCAACACGTTGCTCCTCGACAATGCGCTGGCGACCATGGGCGCCGGGCTTCCGTCGGCGATGATGGCCGCGATCATGTATCCGAGCCGGCGGGTGCTGGCGGTGTGTGGCGACGGCGGCTTCATGATGAATTCGCAGGAACTCGAAACTGCGGTCCGCCTCGGACTGAACCTCGTCGTGCATGATCCTGCAGGACAACGCCTACGGCATGATCCGGTGGAAGCAGGCAGTCGAGAAGTTCGACGACTGGGGCATGACATTCGGCAATCCGGATTTCGTTGCCTACGCGCAGGCGTATGGCGCGCAGGGCTCGCGGGTCGAAGCAACTGAGGATCTGGTGCCCACCCTGGAGGCGGCGTTCGAGCGCGGTGGCGTGCAGATCGTCGTCGTACCGGTCGACTACTCCGAGGACACCGAGGTTCTCGTCGAGGAACTTCAAGCCCGCGTCCCAACCCCGTCGGAGGTGTAGCCGGTATGGAAATCAAGGCTGCGGTCCTGGGCGCGATGGGCGCCGAGGCGCCCTACGCGACCTCAAAACCGCTCAGCGATCGAGAACCTTCAGCTGGACGCACCCGGGCCCGGTGAGGTGTTGGTGCAGATCAAGGCTGCAGGTCTGTGCCACTCTGACTTGTCCGTCATCAACGGCAACCGGCCGCGGCCGCTGCCCATGGCCCTGGGTCATGAGGCGGCGGGCATCGTCGAAGAGGTAGGCCCGCCGGAGGCGGGAGTCGAATCCGACCTCAAGCCAGGCGACCACGTGGTGTTCGTCTTCGTCCCGTCCTGCGGGCATTGCGAACCGTGCACCGAGGGCCGACCGGCGCTGTGCGAGCCCGGCGCAGCGGCCAACGGTGCAGGCACCCTGTTGTCTGGTGCGACGTCGACTTCATCGGCCCGACGGATCACCGGTGCACCACCACCTGGGTGTCTCGGGATTCGCCGAGTACGCAACGGTGTCACGGCGATCGTTGGTCAAGATCGATGCCGGACCTGCCGCTGGTGGAAGCGGCTCTATTCGGCTGCGCAGTCCTCACCGGCGTGGGAGCGGTCATCAACACCGCTCAAATGCCCGCCGGCTCGTCGGCAGCAGTGATCGGACTTGGTGGTGTCGGTTTGGCGGCCCTACTCGGCGCGGTCGTCGCTGGTGCGCGCACGATCGTCGCCATCGACCTCGCCGACGACAAACTTGCCTTCGCCAGCGAACTCGGCGCGACTGCGACCGTCAACGCGTCAGACCCTGACGCCGCCGATCAGGTGAAGGCGGCCACCGGCGGCGGCGTCGAGTACGCCTTCGACTTCTCCGGGTCGACCAGAGCTCTCGACCTGGCTTACCAGATCACCCGTCGGGGCGGCACCACCGTGACGGCTGGCCTGCCGCACCCGTCAGCGACCATGCCGCTGGCCCCTGTAGTGCTGGTGGCGGAGGAACGAACCCTCAAGGGCAGCTACATCGGAACAGCGGTCCCCAATCGAGACATCCCGCGATACATCCAGCTGTATCAGCAGGGGCGACTTCCGGTCGACCGGCTCCTGACCGGGACCATGGACCTGGAGGACATCAACGAGCGGCTTCGACGCGCTTCACGATGGCAAGGCGATTCGTCAGGTGGTCGTGCTGTGAGGGGACTCCGCATGAGCGACGGACCTTGGGAGGACATGACCAGGCGGTGGCGCGATATGTATCAGGAGCATGCCGCGTCGGCCGGTAAGGAATGGCTCAACGGCCAAGCGACACTGGCCAGCGCGCTGGCAGATGGCGGGATGAGCGATCCGCCCGCCAGCGCCACCGCGCTCGCGGAATTGTGGCGGTCGTTGATGACCATCGGAGACTCCCTGTGGGCATCGCCTCCCGGCGTCGCCGGCGATGCCGAACCGGGCGCCGGACCCCTGGGCGCACTGCCGGAGTCCGTCTCGCTGTCGTTGGCCGCCGGCAGTGCGGTCAGCGAGGCACTGCGACGCATAGCCGAGGGGCCACGCCTAGCGGACGTCGGTGCACCTGAGCGTTTGATGGCCAAAGTGATGGAGCGCTGGGTAGCCGTCCAGACGTCTGCCCGCACCTACGAAAGCGTTGTGGCGAGCGCCTGGACCGAAGCCAATACTCGCTTTGCCGAAGACATTTCGCAACGATATAGCGCGTTAAAGGACATCCCCGATGCGAAAGAGTCGCTGAAGCTCTGGCTTGACACCGCCAATCAAGTGCTCCTGGAGACCCATCGTTCGGAGAAGTTCCTGGATGCGCAGCGGCAGCTGCTCCGCAACGGCTTGGACTTCATGCTCACTGAGCGCGAATTCATCGAAGGGCTCGTCGAGCCCGCCGGCCTGCCTACCCGCACCGAAATCGACGAAGTTCATCACTCGATTCATGAGCTCAAGCGGCGCGTGAGAGCCCTGGAACGAGCGGCTGCATCAGTTCCTCGAAGCAAGCTCTCGGCGGCCAAACGGACGACACCAGAACCGGTGCAGGACAAGCCGACGAAGAGGCGCGCGACCAAGGCTGCCGCACCCTCTCAAAGGAGGCCATCGGCTGCCAAACCGGTGAAAGTCAAGGCGACGGCAAAACCGGTGCAGGCCAAGCCGACTAAGAGGCGCGGCGACCAAAGCTGCCGCACCCTCTCAAAGGAAGCCATCGGCTTCCAAACCGGTGAAAGTCAAGCCGACGGCAAGAGGCCGGCGACCAAGGCTGCCGCACCGTCCCGAGAAAAGCCTTCGGCGCCCAAACGGACGACACCGAAACCGGTGCAGGACAAGCCGACGAAGACGCCGCGCGACCAAAGCTGCCGCACCCTCTCAGCGGAAGCCATCGACACCCAGACCTGCAGCCACTGTTCGCAGGCGCCGGGCGACGAGCAACGGAAATGAGCAGTGATACCGATGTCGATTCCGAACGCGTCCGAACTCATGCGCGAGGCCGCGGCGTTCAACACCAAGATTGCCGCCGGCATGAATCAGCTGAAAACAATGCGAGACGATCAGGTCGAAATCGCGACCACGCCGAAGGACGAGATCCTTCGCACGGACAAGGTCACCCTGTATCGGTACCGCCCCCTCGCCGAGTCAAAAATCCGCACCCCCGTCCTCATCGTCTACAGCCTCATCGGTCGCCACACCATGACCGACCTGCAGGAGGACCGGTCGCTCGTGCGCAACCTCCTCAACATGGGTGTCGATCTGTGGGTGGTGGACTGGGGTAATCCAAGCCGGGCGGATCGCTGGCTGAGCATCGATGACTACGTGTCGGTGTACATCGACGATTGCGTAACCGCGATGCTCGAGCAGACCGGCGCTGAGAAGGTCAATCTCCTGGGCATCTGCGAGGGAGGTGTATTCACACTTGCCTACGCTGCACTCGAGCCCGAGCGGGTGCATAACCTCGCGCTCCTGATCACCCCAATCGACTTTCATGCCGACGAGAGCAACGAGGAGGTCGGATAAGGGCTTCATCAACGTATGGACCCGAAGCCTCACCAAAGACGACGTCGATCGCATGATCGAGGTCTGGGGCGTCTTGCCCGGTGACTTCATGGGTGGCCTTTTCGCGATGCTCACACCCGTTCGATCTGCGACCAAGTACAACCTCGACCTACTCGACGTCATCGACGATGAGCGGAAGTTTCTGAACTTTCTGCGGATGGAGAAGTGGCTGACGGACCGGCCACACCACGCAGGTGAAGCAGCGAAGGAATGGCTGAAGGATCTCTACCAGGACAACAAGCTGATCAACAATTCCTGGACACTCGGCGGTCGCGACGTCGACCTCAAGAATGTCACGATGCCGGTGCTCAATATCTTCGCGCAGGACGACCACATCATTCCGCCGGCGACCTCGCGGGCCCTGAACGGCAAGGTCGGCACGGACGACTACACCGAGATGGGTCTACCCGGCGGCCACATCGGTTTGTTCGTCTCGACCAAGTCTCAGGACATCGTCGGTAAATGCATCATCGAGTGGCTGGCCGATCGCGACGAATGACGTGATTCGGAACCCATCACTACACAGATCTACACGAGTCAGAGCCCAACCGCCGCCATGAAATGAAGGAGCATCCGATGGCAACCGGCAAGTCTCAACCCCAATTCGACACGGCCGCAACCGAAGAGACCATCAAACACATCCATAGCAATGAATGAACGCTTGATCGCGTCTTCGAAGAGCGCCGGAAACGTCGCCCTTGACGCCTACGAGAAGGCCTTGCAAAGCATGCTCGACTTCCAGGAAAAGGTCGCTGGGGCAAGCCAGCTCGATTGGGTATCTGCGCTTGCGAGCACTCACGCGCAGTTCATTCAGGACATCAGCGGCGCCTATACCAAGGCTGCCCGCGACACCCTCAAATAGACAAGTAATTGCCAGGGCCTCGAGAGACCGCAAAGACCATCCGGCCCAGGAGCTTTCGGTCACACGCATGCTAGCGGGAAGAGGCTATAAATGACTACGAACACCAACCTCAAGACCTCGGTGTCACCGGAGGCGGTACTCGAGCACATCGTTCCCGGCGCTGACATCATCATGCCCAACGCGAACGGCGAGGCGGTCAAGCTCGTCGACACCCTCGAGGAGCACGCGGAGCAGTTGCAGGACGTTCGAATTCACCAGATGCACGCGCTTCGGGAGCGGCGCTACATCAACGGCGAATTCGGTGACCATTTGCGTCACGTCTCGTACTTCCTGGCGCCGGCGACGCGCAAGGCATACCAGGCCGGAAAATGCGACCTGATGCCAAACCACTTCAGCGAGGTGCCAGACCTGCTACGACGCAACACCAAGTGCTCCTTGGTGATTGCCGCGGCATCTCCGCCAAACAGGCACGGGTATTTCTCGCTCGGCACCAACTGCGACTACACGGCATCCCTGATTGGCCGGGCACCGTTCTTTTTGGAGTCCAACAAGCAGATGCCGCGAACATTCGGCGGCAATCAGGTGCACATGAGTCAGATCGTGGGCTGGACAGAGGTTGACTACCCGCTCATCGAGGCCCACAGCATCGTTCCCTCAGCCGCCGATGAGACCATCGCTGCGATGGTCGCTGAGCGAATCCCCAACGGAGCGACCATTCAAGCCGGGATCGGCGGCATGCCCAACGCCTTACTGGCGATGCTCAAGGGCCACAAGGACCTCGGAATCCATACTGAGCTGCTCTCCGACGGCGTGATCGACCTGGTCGAGTCTGGTGTAGTAACCGGGACACACAAGACATTTCGCCGGGGAAAGATCGTCACCACCCTCGCGCTGGGCTCGCAGCGACTCTATGACTTCCTCCATGAGAATTCCGCCATCGACTTCGCTCCGGTGGACTGGGTCAACGATCCCAGGGTCATCGCACGTGAGCGGAACTTCATTGCCATCAACGCCACAACGGAAGTCGATTTCTACGGACAGTGCGCATCGGAGACCGTCGCTGGACGCTACTTCTCCTCCAGCGGAGGCCAATACGACTTTTCCCGCGGAGCCATGTACTCCGACAACGGCCAAGGATTCATCGTCTTGCAAGCGACCACCCGTGACGGCTCGATATCAAAGATTCGCCCCACCCTGTCCCCGGGATCGGTTGTCACCACCTCCAAGAACACCGTCGACAAGATCGTCACGGAATTCGGTGTAGCGGAGATGCGCGGAAGAACACTCCGCGAACGCGCCCAGGCCCTGATCGCCATCGCGCACCCGAACTTCCGCGACGAACTGACCCAAGCCGCCCGCGAAATGACACTGATCTGAATGGGAAACAACCTTATGGACACCACCGAGAAGCAGGCCTTCATTCGGACCGGTGCCGACTACATTGACAGCCTGCGCGGGCGGAACCTGACGGTCTATCTCTTCGGAGAGAAGGTCGTCGAGCCGGTGGATCATCCGATCATCCGGCCGTCGATCAACGCCGTGGCCGCGACCTACGATCTCGCGCAAACTCACCCGGAACTAGCCACGGTTATCTCGCCGTTCACCGGGGAACCGGTCAGCCGCTTTCTTTCCATCTGCGGCAGCGCGCAGGACCTTGTTACTCAGAACAAGATGCAACGCAAGCTCGGGCAGCTAACCGGGACGTGTTTTCAGCGCTGCGTCGGCATGGACGCCTTCAACGCGCTGTATTCGGTGACCTTCGAGATCGACGAGGCGTTCGGCACCAGCTACCACGATCGGCTACGCGCCTTTCTCACTGAGATGCATCGCAGCAATCTCGTAGTGGGCGGCGCGATGACCGACACCAAGGGAGACCGATCCCTGGGCCCCCACCAGCAGGCCGATCCTGACATGTACGTCCACGTCACCCGCCGCACCGCGGACGGGATATGGATCAGCGGCGCCAAAGCCCACCAAACCGGGTGCCTGAACTCCCACTGGCTGATCGTCATGCCCACCATGCGCATGTCCCCACAGGACAGCGATTACGCCATCGTTGGCGCCGTACCCGTAGACGCCCCCGGCATCACCTACGTCTACGGCCGCCAATCGTGTGATACCCGAAGCGCCGAGAACGGCACGTTGGACGCCGGCAATGCCCGCTATTCCGGCCAGGAAGCGATGGTGATCTTGCAGGACGTCTTCATCCCTAACCGGTATGTCTTCATGGACGGGCAGACCGACTTCTCCGGGATGTTGGTCGAACGCTTCACTACCTACCACCGGCGCAGCTACGTCTGCAAAACCGGGGTGGGTGATGTGCTGATCGGTGCCGCCGCCCAGGTGGCCGAGTACAACGGAACCGACCGTGCCTCGCACATCAAGGACAAGTTGGTCGAGATGACGCACCTGAACGAAACCATTTACGGCACCGGCATCGCGTCCAGCTACCAAGGCAAACCAACTCGATCCGGGGCATGGATCTGCGACGACATGTTAGCCAACGTGTGCAAGCACCACGTCACGAAAATGCCCTACGAATTAGGCAGGCTCGCACAGGATCTCGCTGGCGGGCTGGTGGCAACGATGCCGTCGGAGACCGATCTCAACCACCCGCAGATCGGGCCGCTGCTGCGCAAGTATCTGCAGGGCCGAGCGGACGTGCCGACCGAGGCGCGGCTCCGCATCATCCGGCTGATCGAGAACATGACGTTGGGGCGCAACGCGGTTGGCTACCTGACCGAATCTCTGCACGGAGCGGGCTCGCCACAGGCTCAACGGGTGCAGATCGCACGGGCAATGCAATTGGAGTACCGCAAGCGCCTCGCACGCATCCTCGCCGGTATCGACGAAGTCGAGGATTCGGCGGCATTGGCCGACGAGCTGACGGGCTACTTCGCCGAGGTATTCCGGGTGGAGGAAGTGAACTCTTGCTCGCCGAACGGTGCTCAGACCGTGGACCACGCATGCCGTACGGATCAGCCGACCACGGACGAAACTGCCTCAACGAGGGTCGATTTGGCGTGAGAGTCGACAGCAGCAGCCAGACAGTAATGGCGTCCGACGGCACGCACCTGTTCGTGTCCGAGCGCGGCGACGGCGACGACGTGCTGTTCATCCCGGGTCTCGGATACGCCACCTGGAGTTGGAACTACCAGGCCGGACCCATCTCGCAGGTCGCCAGGGTGCTGCTGATGGACAACCGAGGCTCGGGACGATCGGACAAGCCGAGCGGTCCGTATTCCATTGCGCAAATGGCTGACGATGCCTATGAGGTGCTGTGCCAGCGAGCGGCAGGCCCGGCCCATGTAGTCGGCGGGTCGATGGGCGGATATATCGCCCTGACCTTGGCGTTGCGCCACCCGGACGCCGTTGCATCGCTGGTCCTCCTGGCCACCACTTGCGGCGGGGCTGGCTCGCGCGGGGTACCGGCAGACACGCAGAGAGCCTGGGCCGAGGCGGTACCGTTAGGCCCTGCCGGGTTCGCCCGCGCGACCATGCCGTTGTCGTTTGCACCAGGGTGGGCCGAAGAGCACACGGCGGAGTTTGAGCAGTTATTGGCTCTGCGGCTGCGAGCCGGCACACCGACCGAGTGCTGGCAGTCGCAGTACGAGGCGTGCGCGTCCTATCTGCGCGACGGGCTGTCGGCCGGGCCGATCAGCCAGCCGGTCGTGATCGTGCATGGGACCGCCGACCGTGTGGTGCCCTATCAAAACGCCGCACATCTCGCGCGCAGAGTGCCGCAGGCCTCGGTCGTGACGCTCAACGAGGCCGGACACCTTTGCTGGATTGAGCAGGCGGCCACCGTGAACGACATCATTCAGGCCGCCGCGAGCGGCAATCAATCAGACTCTCGAAGAGACGACCACGACGCAGTATCCAACTCTCTAGGGATTGGACATCATGGACCCACTCGAATTCCAGGCCAGGGACCAGTCAATCTTGCTCTATCAGCCAGCGCGACAGCAGTACATGCCGCTCAGGCGAGACTGGGTGGCGAGCGACCGGGCCTGCCCTGTTTACGGACAAGCCTTCTGTCAGGATCGGGCGCCGCCGACACAGCCCGTCGCGGCGATTATAGCCGGGAGTTGATGTGAGCAGCAAGGATTCGTTTGGGCCCACGACACCCTGAGGTCGGGGACAAGAGCTATGAGATCTACCGCCTGGATGCGGTGGCGGGTACCGAGAAACTTCCCTACAGCCTCAAGGTGCTCGCCGAGAACCTGCTCCGGACCGAGGACGGCACCAACATCACCAAGGAGCACATCGAGGCGATCGCGAACTGGGATCCGGACGCCGATCCCAGCGTGGAGATCCAGTTCACCCCGGCCCGGGTGATCATGCAGGACTTCACCGGGGTGCCCTGCATCGTCGACCTGGCCACCATGCGCGAGGCCGTCGGCGATCTGGGCGGCGACCCGGAGAAGGTCAATCCGCTGGCACCGGCCGACCTGGTGATCGACCACTCGGTGATCGCCGACCTGTTCGGAACCGCGAACGCATTCGAGCGCAACGTCGAGATCGAGTACGAGCGCAACGGTGAGCGCTACCAGTTCCTGCGCTGGGGTCAGGGCGCGTTCAACGACTTCAAGGTGGTGCCGCCGGGCACCGGCATCGTGCACCAGGTCAACATCGAGTACCTGGCGAGCGTGGTGATGGAGCGCGACGGCGTCGCGTATCCCGACACCTGCGTGGGCACCGACAGCCACACCACGATGGAGAACGGCCTCGGCGTGCTGGGCTGGGGCGTCGGCGGCATCGAGGCCGAGGCCGCCATGCTGGGCCAGCCGGTGTCGATGCTCATCCCGCGGGTGGTCGGGTTCAAGCTGACCGGCGAGCGTCCGGCCGGCGTGACCGCCACCGACGTGGTGCTCACCGTCACCGAGATGCTGCGCAAGCACGGCGTGGTCGGCAAGTTCGTCGAGTTCTACGGCGAGGGGGTCGCCGAGGTGCCGCTGGCCAACCGCGCGACGCTGGGCAACATGAGCCCCGAGTTCGGCTCCACCGCAGCGATTTTCCCGATCGATGAGGTGACGATCGACTACCTGCGGCTGACCGGCCGCAGCGACGAGCAGCTGGCACTGGTCGAGGCCTACGCCAAAGAGCAGGGCATGTGGCACGACCCGGAGCGCGAGCCGAAGTACTCCGAGTACATCGAGCTGGACCTGTCCGACGTGGTGCCGTCGATCGCCGGGCCCAAGCGTCCGCAGGACCGCATCGCGCTCACCGACGCGAAGACCGCGTTCCGCAAGGACATCCACAACTACGTCGAGGAGAACCTGCCTGCCGAGCACACCAAACTCGACGAGGCCGTCGAAGAGTCGTTCCCGGCCAGCGACCCCGCGGTGCTCTCGTTCGACGACAACGACACCGCGGTGCCCTCGGCGGCAGTGAACTCCAACGGCCGGCCGAGCAATCCGGTCGACGTCACAGTGCGAGGGCCGCGGCGAGTTCGTCCTCGACCACGGCGCGGTGGTGATCGCGGCGATCACGTCGTGCACCAACACGTCCAACCCCGAGGTGATGATCGGCGCCGCGCTGCTGGCCCGCAACGCCGTCGAGAAGGGGCTGATGTCCAAGCCGTGGGTGAAGACCACGATGGCGCCCGGCTCGCAGGTGGTCACCGACTACTACAACAAGGCGGGCTTGTGGCCGTATCTGGAGAAGCTGGGCTTCTACCTGGTCGGCTACGGCTGCACCACCTGCATCGGCAACTCCGGCCCGCTGCCCGAGGAGATCAGCACGGCCATCAACGATGCCGACCTGTCGGTCGCTGCCGTGCTGTCGGGTAACCGCAACTTCGAGGGCCGGATCAACCCCGACGTGAAGATGAACTACCTCGCGTCGCCGCCACTGGTGATCGCCTACGCGCTGGCGGGCACCATGGACTTCGACTTCGAGTCCGACCCGCTGGGCAGGACGAGAGCGGCAAGGACGTCTTCCTCAAAGACATCTGGCCGTCGCAGAAGGACATCAACGACACCATCGCCTCGGCGATCAACACCGAGATGTTCACCAAGAACTACGCCGACGTGTTCAAGGGCGACGAGCGGTGGCGCAACCTGCCCACGCCGAGCGGCAACACCTTCGAGTGGGACGACAACTCGACGTACGTGCGCAAGCCACCGTACTTCGACGGGATGCCCGCCGAGCCCGCAGCGCGGTGACCGACATCAGCGGCAGCCAGAGTGCTTGGCGCTGCTGGGTGATTCGGTCACCACCGATCACATCTCCCCCGCAGGCAACATCAAGGCGGGCACCCCTGCCGCGCAGTACCTCGACGAGCACGGCGTGGACAAGGCCAACTACAACTCCTACGGCTCACGGCGCGGTAACCACGAGGTGATGATCCGCGGCACCTTCGCCAACATCCGGCTGCGCAACCAACTGCTCGACGACGTGTCCGGCGGCTACACCCGCGACTTCACCAACGGCGGCGAGCAGGCGTTCATCTACGACGCCGCGCAAAACTACGCGGCCGCAAGACATCCCGCTGGTCGTGCTCGGCGGCAAGGAATACGGCTCGGGCTCGTCGCGCGACTGGGCGGCCAAGGGCACCAGCCTGCTGGGCGTGCGCGCGGTCATCACCGAGTCGTTCGAGCGCATCCACCGCTCCAACCTGATCGGCATGGGCGTCATCCCGCTGCAGTTCCCCGAGGGCGAATCGGCCGCCTCGCTGAAACTGGACGGCACCGAAACCTTCGACATCACCGGCATCGAGGCCCTCAACGACGGCAAGACACCCAAAACAGTGCACGTCAAAGCCACCAAAGAAGACGGCAAGGCCATCGAGTTCGACGCCGTGGTCCGCATCGACACCCCCGGCGAAGCGGACTACTACCGCAACGGCGGCATCCTGCAATACGTACTGCGCAACATGCTCAAGTCGAAGTCCGACGCGGCATAAGTGGCCGCTCCAACACGCAGCCCCTAACCGAATCTGACGCCGGGAGAAGACGATGAGTTCCGACCAGCCGACCATTATCTACACGTTGACCGACGAGGCGCCGCTGCTCGCGACCTACGCCTTTTTGCCGATCGCCCAGGCCTTTACCGAGCCGGCGGGCATCAAGGTCGAGGCCAAGGACATCTCGCTGGCGGCCCGGATCCTGGCCGAGTTTCCCGATTACTTGACCGAAGAGCAGCGTGTGCCGGACAACCTGGCCGAGCTCTGCCGGCTGACGCAGTTGCCCGACACCAACATCATCAAGCTGCCGAACGTCAGCGCGTCCGTGCCGCAGCTGACGGCAGCCATCAAGGAGCTTCAGGAGAAGGGCTACGCGATTCCGGACTATCCGGCAGATCCGAAGACCGACGAGGAGAATGCCATCAAGGATAGCTACGCCAAGGTCCTGGGCAGCGCGGTGAATCCGGTTCTGCGGGAAGGTAACTCGGACCGCCGCGCTCCCAAGGCGGTCAAGGAGTACGCGCGCAAGCATCCACACAGCATGGGTAAGTGGTCGATGGCGTCGCGCACCCACATGGCTTGCATGCGCCACGGCGACTTCTACGACCTCGAGGTGTCGATGACGCTGGACCGCGACCGCGACGTGAAGATGGAGCTGATGACCAAGCGCGGCGAGGCGATCGTGCTCAAGCCCAAGGTGTCGCTGGAGGCCGGTGACATCGTCGATGCCATGGCCATGAGCCGCAAGGAGCTGTGCGAGTTCTATGAGGAACAGATCGAGGACGCGTACCAAACCGGCGTGCTGTTCTCGCTGCACGTCAAGGCCACGATGATGAAGGTCAGTCACCCCATCGTCTTCGGCCACTGCGTGAAGATCTTCTACAAGGACGCCTTCGCCAAGCATCAGGAGCTGTTCGACGAACTGGGCGTCAACGTCAACAACGGCCTAGTTGATCTCTACAACAAGATCGAGTTGCTGCCCGCGGCGAAACGCGACGAGATCATCCAGGACCTGCACGCCTGCCACGAACACCGTCCCGAGCTGGCCATGGTGGACTCGGCCAGGGGAATCTCGAACTTCCATTCGCCGTCCGACGTGATCGTGGACGCGTCGATGCCTGCCATGATCCGCGCCGGCGGCAAGATGTACGGTGCCGACGGCAAGCTCAAGGACACCAAGGCGGTCAACCCGGAGTCCACGTTCTCCCGGATCTACCAGGAGATGATCAATTTCTGTAAGACAAACGGCGCCTTCGATCCGGCGACGATGGGCACCGTGCCCAATGTCGGGCTCATGGCACAGAAGGCTGAGGAGTACGGCTCGCACGACAAAACCTTCGAGATTCCCGAGGACGGCGTCGCCAACTTCGTGGATCTGGCAACCGGTGAGGTGCTGCTGAGCCAGGACGTGGAGACGGGCGACATCTGGCGCATGTGCATCGTCAAGGATGCACCGATTCGCGACTGGGTGAAGCTGGCCGTCACCCGGGCTCGTAATTCCGGGATGCCCGCGCTGTTCTGGCTGGACCCGTACCGTCCGCATGAGAATGAGATGATCAAGAAGGTCGAAACCTACCTGAAGGATCACGACACCGAGGGTCTGGACATTCAGATCATGTCGCAGGTGCGTTCCATTCGGTACACGATGGAACGTCTGATCCGCGGGCTGGACACCATCGCGGTGACCGGCAACATCCTGCGCGACTATCTCACCGACCTTTTCCCGATCCTGGAATTGGGTACCAGCGCCAAGATGCTGTCCGTCGTGCCGTTGATGGCCGGCGGCGGAATGTACGAAACGGGGGCCGGGGGCACGGCACCCAAGCTTGTCGGGCAGCTGGTGGAGGAGAATCACCTCCAGTGGGATTCTCTCGGCGAGTTCCTCGCATTGGGTGCCAGCCTGGACGATCTGGGCAACAAGGCCGGCAACAAGCGGGCTGCGCTGCTCGCCAAGACGCTGGATGCCGCGACCGGAAGACTGCTCGACAACGACAAGAGTCCGTCACAAGAGACCGGTGAGCTGGACAACCGGGGCAGCCAGTTCTATCTGGCCATGTACTGGGCGCAAGAACTCGCCGGACAGACCGACGACCCAGAGCTGGCCGAACAATTCGCCCCGCTGGCCAAGACGCTGACCGAGAACGAAGACACCATCGTGGCCGAACTCGCAGAAGTACAGGGCAAGCCGGTGGACATCGGCGGCTATTACGCGCCCGACAGGGATAAAACCAGGGCGGTGATGCGGCCGAGCACGACGTTCAACGCCGCGCTGACGGGCGAGTTGAGGGCCAACCCGAGATCTATGTCGGTGTAGACGCCGCGAACCCCCATCAACATGAACGCATCGGTGATCCCTCTGCGTCAGACGAAGTAGAAGGTGAGTCCGAGGACGATGTAGATGGCGAGTAGTTGCAGGCCTTCGTACCAGGTGGACTCGCCTCGTTGGGTGACCTCGTTGGCGATGATGACCGCCAGAAACACCGCGCCGAGCTCGAACCCGTTGAACACCAGGGCCATCGGGAACGGGCCGATGACGAACGACGCCAGCACCAGCACCGGAGCGACGAACAGGGCGATCTGGGCACCCGATCCCACCGCGATGTTGACGGAGATGTCCATCTTGTCGCGGGCGGCGAAATACACCGCGACCCAGTGTTCGGCCGCGTTGCCCACGATCGCCACGACGATCACGCCGACGAAGAACGGGGACAGCCCGATGGTCGCCGACGCCTCGGTGATCGAGTGGACCAGGATCTCCGACATCCAGCCCACCGCGGCACCCGCACCGGCCAGCATGAGCACGCTCTTGCGCACCGACCACGGTTCGCCGCCGTGCTCGTCTTCGTCGTGGGAGGGGTTGAACAGGTGCGCGTGGGTCTTGAGGGAGAACACCAACGCGGCCGCGTAGGAGGCCAGCAGCACGATGGCCACCCCGACCGACAGCGCCTGCAAGTCGCTGGGGAATGCCACTGCCTTGGCCGTCGGGTCGGGCAGCCCGCCGCCGGCCACCAGCTGAAATATCGCTGGCATCACCAGCGCGACCGTCGCTAACAGCAACATGAGCGACTGCGAGGTGGCCGCCCGCAGCTCGAAGTGCTGGCGGTCCCGTTTTCGCCCGCCCACCAGCATCGACACCCCGAGGACCAGCAGGATATTGCCCAAAATTGACCCGATGAGCGAGGCCTTGACCACCTCGTGGAGCCCGGCGCCCAGCGCGAACAGCGCGATGATCAACTCCGGTGCATTACCGAACGTCACATTCAGCAAACCGCCGATACCCGGACCCGACCGGGCGGCCAGCTCCTCGGTCGCCCGCCCCATCAGCGCAGCCGTCGGAATCACGCCCAGCGCCGAGGCGGCGAACACCGCCACCGCGTCGGCGTGCAGGAACTCCAGCACGATCGCGACCGGGATCAACGGCACCAGCAGATACGGCCACCCCTCCCCGGTCAGCAGAAACGGCTTACCGCGTTTGGGGGGAGCCTGAGAATCCTCGGTGGCGGTCATCCGGCCCCGTTCCTACGATTCCTTCGGCTTGACTGCCAGCACCGGTTTGGGGCATTCCAGCAGCACCCGCTGGGCGACGCTGCCGAGCAGCAGCTTGCCCACAGGGTTGCGATCGCGGACACCGATCACAAGGAGTTCGGCATCGTCTTTTTCCATCGCCTTGAGCAGCTCCTCGGCGGCTCCGGCCCCGACGGGCTGGAGCAGTTCAAACTCCACCCCGCACTCCTTGAGTCGCTCCTCGACGCCGTGCACTTCTTCCGACTGCGCGAAGCGGGGGTCGGCCAACGACTCACCGCTGGTGGCGTTGATCACCAACAGATTCGTGTTCCGGCGTTTCGCCTCGGTGATCCCGTGTTTCAGGGCCGCCATACCGTGTTGGTCTGCGGAGTATCCGATGACGATCATGTTCCCGCCTTTTCTGCGCGCTCTCTCTTCTTCGTGCTCCTCAAGAGCACTGGCATGGACTAGATCGGGTTCGGGGCGGTGCAAGAGCCGCAGGATCAGCGGCAGGGCCAGCAGCACCACGATCAGGATGTACACCACGATCGCGACCGGCTCGGTGAACAGGCTGCTCCACTCGCCGCCACCCAACTGCAGGCTCTGCCGCAATTGCCGTTCGATGCGCGGACCGAGGATGACACCGATGATCAATGGCAGCACCGGTAGCCCGAAGCGGCGCATCAGCAGCCCGAGCAGCCCGAACACCAGCAGCAGCACCAGGTCCAGAGCCTGCACGTTGACCGCCAGCGCCCCCAGCGTGGCGAAGAACAGGATGCCCGCGTACAGGAAGTGCCTCGGGGTCCGCAGCAGCTTGGCCCACAACGGCGCCAGCGGCAGGTTCAGCACCAGCAGCAGCAAGTTGCCGATGAACAGGCTGGCGATCAGCGTCCAGATCAGCAGCGGCTCCTTCTCGAAAAGGGTGGGGCCGGGCTGAATCCCGTAGGACACGAACGCCGCCAGGATCACCGCCGCGGTGGCGTTGGTGGGCAAACCGAGTGACAGCATCGGCACCAGCGTGCCCGCGGCGGAGGCGTTGTTGGCCGCCTCCGGTCCGGCCACCCCCTCGATCGCGCCGTGGCCGAACTCCTCGGGGTGTTTGGTCAGCTTCTTCTCGGTGACATAGGACAAAAACGTTGGCAGCTCGGCACCGCCGGCCGGCAGCGCGCCGAACGGGAACCCGAACGCGGTGCCGCGCAGCCACGGCTTCCACGAGCGACCGAAGTCCGCCCGACTCATCCACGGCCGACCGACCGAAATGATCTCGGCGGGCCGACGCCGCAGATGCGCCGCCACCCACAGCGCCTCGCCGACGGCGAAGATCGCCACCGCGATCACCACGATGTCGATGCCGTCGGACAGCAGCGGCAGCCCGAACGTGGCGCGCGGCTGCCCGGTCAGCGAGTCGATGCCGACAATGCCGATCGCCAGCCCCAGCAGCAGCGCGATCGCGCCGCGCAGCCTTGACGAGCCCAGCACCGCGGTCACCATGACGAGTGCGATGAGCATGATGGCCAGGTAGGACGGGGCACCCAGCGTTACCGCGAACCGCGAGATCGACGGCGCGAACGCCGCCAACAGGGTGGTGCCGATGGCGCCCGCGACGAACGATCCGATCGCCGCGGTCGCCAACGCCTGGGCCGCGCGGCCCGCCTTGGCCATCTTGTTGCCCTCGATGGCGGTGATCACCGAGGACGACTCACCCGGGGTGTTGAGCAGGATCGAGGTGGTCGACCCGCCGTACATGCCGCCGTAGAAGATCCCGGCGAACATGATGAATGCCGCACTCGGGGGGACGCTGTAGGTGATCGGCAACAGCAGCGCCACCGTCATCGCCGGGCCGATACCGGGCAGCACCCCGACCGCCGTACCCAGCAGCACACCGATCACGGCGTACAGCAGGTTCGTCGGCGTGGCCACCTCGGCGAAGCCCTGCAGCAACCAGTTGAAATTGTCCATGTCAGAGGATCCCGTCCAGAATGCCTGCGGGCAAAGGGATCCCGAGCCCGGAATAAAACGCGTAGAAACTGCCGACCGCCAGCACCACGCCGATGATGACATTAAGGAGGTATAGCTTGCTGCCGAGAATCGTTGCGGCCCCGGCGAACAACAGGGTCCCGGTGATCGCCCAACCCAGCGGAACCACCAGCACGATGGTCACCACAAACAACCCGACCAGCATTCCCACCGTGCGCCAGTCGGCCGGCGTACTCGCGTCGATGTCCTCGCCCCCTTCCTCCTCACCGGTCGAGCCGCGCGGAATCGCGATGGCCAGGATGATCGCCAGCAGGATCAAACCGACGCCGACGACGATCGGGAACATCCGCGGCCCCACCGGATCCACCTTCGCGAAACCCGCTTCAAGCGACAACGCGTCGTAGATCAGGAATGCGCCGACCGCGACCAGCACCGCGCATACCAGGTATTGCGCCTTATCGACCGTCTTCTCGACCGGGCTGTCCTGTTGTTCCGTCGTGCTCATACCAGCCCCAATTCGGTCAGGGTCGACGAGACCCGGTTGTCCTGGTCCTTCAGGAACTGCTCGAACTGCGCACCGGTCACGAACGCGTCGGTCCAGCCGTTTTTCACCAGCGCCTCCTTCCACTGCTGCGTGCCGTGCATCTCCTCGAGTACTTTCACCAATGCCTGTTTGGCTTCATCGGAAATGCCCGGCGGAGCCAGGATTCCGCGCCAGTTGGCAAAGGTGAGGTCGATACCGGCCTCCTTCAGGGTCGGGGCATCGATGCCTTCGACTCGTTTATCGCTGGACACCGCGAGCACCCGCAACTGGCCGGCCTCGATCTGGTCGATCAATTCACCCGGGCTCGACGTGCCAACTGTGATCTTCTTGCCGAGCAGCGCGGTGAGCAGATCGCCGCCACCGTCGTAGGAGACAAAGTTGACCGCCTTCGGGTCGACGCCAACGGCCTTGGCCGTTTCCATCGGAAATAGATGGTCGGGCCCGCCCGGCGACGATCCGCCGCCGATAGTGACCTTCGACGGATCAGCCTTCCACGCCGCGACGAACTCCTGCACCGTCTTGAAGGGCGAGTCCGCCGGGACAAAGAGGGCTCCCGGGTCCTCGATCATCTTCGCCAGCGCCGTCGTTCCGACACCCGGGACTTCGAGCCGTTCGTGTAGGTGGCGCCGACCACCCCGAGCCCCATCATCATCATCAGGTCGCCGTTGCCTTTTTCGTTCATCAGCCGGGCCATCGCGACAGTGCCGCCGGCGCCGATCACGTTGAACACCTCGATCCGGCCGGTGATGTCGTCGTCCTCCATAACCTTCACCGCGGTACGCGCCGTGAGGTCATAACCACCACCCGGACTGTTCGGCACCATCATCCGCAGCCGATGCAACCCACTCGCTTCCTCACCGCGCGTAACACCACACGCGGCCACCAACAGCACCGCAATCAAAGCCATCACGAAGCCGGTAATCATTTGTCGCCATAGCATCAACGTCGTCTCCATTCACGGGCGGGACGCTTCAACGGGTGCCGCGCGCGGCGAGCGTACTGCGGATTACGCAGGGACACGCGACATTTTGCCGATAAATTGTGATGGGAGTCACAACTTGAATACCAAAAGGTATTAGCGATTCAACTACTGAATAGTGCCCGGTGATTCACGTGAATAGTGTTGCGACGATTCACGCCACGGACGCCGAACTTGCGTACCTCGCCCACTAAGCAATGCGCGGTGAACGGAAACCTGGATTACGTCGGCTGGCGAAATACTCGTCGCGCCGAAGGCGGTTCGCGGTCAGCTAATCGGCATCCAAGACCGACACGGATACCACCAGCCTGAGTCCCTCGCTGCAGCAACTTCAATCATCGCTGACTCACTGGCGGGCTGACGTTGACATCCGCTACGCAAAGAGTCTGAGAGAATTCTGCCTGCCGTGCGGCTGTCTCGATAGCGCTCAATCAGCTTTCGCGATGGGGGCAACGCTTTGGGCGAGTTCGTCTCGGGGCGCGCGCCGTTTTCGGCTAGTTCGGCCAGGCGTTGGCCGTAGGCGCCGACAGCGCGGCGGAATGCATACTTGACTACTTCGCGGGCGTACTGCCGGACGAGGCCCTGATGTCCGCGCACCCAGCGCGCCGGACTCATGCCGCCATGCCGAGTTTGTTCAGTGCCAGTACCTTTCGCCATTGGTCCGGTGCGACTTCGCGTGAGCCTCGACATCTTCGACGTCGGTGCCGATGCGTCCTTCGGTCTAGCCGACGACCTTCTCGAGCAAATCGTCGGTGGTCCACTCCCGCGGCGGCAACACGTCGCGCACCAGCCGATGCAGCGCCGGATTGGTGCTGTCTGCGCGCCACACGGCGTCGAGTTCGACGGGATGTTCCCGGAAAGCGCCGATCGACCGGAATACCACATCGTCGGGATGCAGGGTGACTGCCGATGCCGGCACCAGGGCGATGCCGATGCCTGAGCCCACCAGCACCAGCATGGTGTGCACCTGAGTGACAACCTGGACAAAGCGGGGGATCGCACCCGAGATTTTGAATATGCTGATCAGAAGCTCATGGAAGTAGCGGGCCTCGACCGGGGAGTACATCATGACGGCCTGGTCGTTGAGGTCGGCCAGCGTGAGCTCGCGAGGCAGGTTCGCCAGTGGGTGGGTCGCGGGAAGCGCGGCGACGAGCTGTTCGTGCAACAGCGGCCGGGACACTAGCCCGGGCCGGTTGAGGGGCGGCCGGGCCATGCACAGGTCGAGCTCACCGATCAGCAGGCCGTCAATCTGGGCGGCGGTCACCATTTCGCGCAAGTCAAGCTTGACGTCCGGCAGCATCTCGCTGGCCTTGCCGAGCAGGCGAGGCAGCACCGCACGCGCCGACGCGGCGGTGAACCCGACGACGACGGTTCCCAGGTCCCCCGCAGGTACCCGCTTCACGGTCAATGCCGCGCCCTCGGCGAGCTGCAGAATGCGACGCGCCTCGGGCAGCAGCGCAAACCCGGCCGGTGTCAGCGTAACCACCCGAGTGGTCCGGTCGATCAGCTGCGCGCCCAACTCGGCCTCCAGCAGCTGAATCTGTCGCGACAGCGGCGGCTGGGTCATGTGCATGTGCTCGGCGGCACGGCCGAAGTGCAGTTCCTCGGCAACTGCAATGAAGCACTGCAACCGGGTCAACGACGACAGCATTGGTGCGCTCCTTGAATCATGGCACCGCCAGGCCGCTTGATCGTGGACCACTGATTTTCGCGTGAATGGTGTCCAAAAGCAATCGCGTCGGCCACAGAAGGTTGATTGCGCGATGAACACGTATCCAAGACCATATGTCTGCTTTATTCACTATGGGAACCAATCCTTTGGAGTCGTGCTCTTCTCGCGGCGACTTCGTCAACCCAGCCTCCATCGCGCTCTCGCGACCTGGCTTCCAGCCGCCGTTGAAAACTTTGCGCGCGAACGGGATTGCTCGCATCGTTGGTGAACAACAGACCAGGTGCGGTCAGATCGATCTACCTCTAACGCCGGTGGCGGCAGACTGATCGTGCGGATCCACTTCTTTGTCTTCGGCGGCCCGATCTCCGGCCGATTGTTACCAGAGTACTTGCAGGCCTTATTGATTCGACTGCTTTTGGCGTCGGAATCGATATCAGCGGCGCTGAGCACTGTGGCCTCCGAGAACCTCATGCCGGTGGTCACCAACCAAGTGGCCAGGTTGCTTCCAAGGTCACGCTCGATGTGATCGCGCATTAGTCGGAACTCTTCCGGCGTAAGCAACACCGTCTCCTCGACACGGGTGTGCGGGAGTCGCCGACGTCACGTAGGTGCGGTAGCGCGCGAGCGTAGCGGGCTGGCCCCTGTCAGATTCCCAAAGGTCAGGGAGCGTTGGCGGCCGTCAATGTTGCGTCGACTGCTACGTCGAGCGGTGCAGATTTCCGTAGGCACGCCCTGAACTGCGGAAATGAAGTGGAGCTAAGGGGATTCGAACCCCTGACCTCCTCGATGCGAACGAGGCGCGCTACCAACTGCGCCATAGCCCCTGGTCGGTTGCAAAGGCTACCAGTCAATCCGCCGTCGCAGAAAACCGGCTGCGGCGGTGGGCGTCTACTGCCCGGCTGCCCGCGGCAGGTAGTACTCGCGGGCCGCCGGCGCATAGTCGAGATGCTCGAACATCGGGTCCTCGTCGTCGATCTCCAACACGACCGCTCCAGGCCTGCGCAGCCGCGACGGGACCAGGTCCATATCGCTGTCCTCGGTGTTCTCCACGCCGAGGCGGGCACGCGCGTACCGCTTGGCGCGCCGCCGCCGCAGCCGTTCCTCGATGCGCGTCTGCCTGCGCAGGTAGCCCAGGTACAGAAGCGTCACCCCGGCCGTCCCGCCGCAGACGTACCAGCCCCACGGTGCGACCGTCGGCGCCATGAAGTATGCGGCGGCGGCCGAACCCAGCATCACCAGCGTCATGAACGCCAGCATCCGCTTGCGGAACTTGTACTTGCGGGCGCTGATCGCCGCCGCTTTCGCCGGGTCGTAGCGGCCCCGCCGGGCGGCCACGACCGTGTCCGCCATCTGCAGATCGCTTTCGTCCGCAGCCTCCAGGCCCGACGAGTCGTCGACGTACTCGTACTCGTCGGCTGTGCCGTCGTCCTCGTCTTCGTATTCGTCGGACGCGACTTGGTAGATCGCGGTGTCGACGTTCTCCTCGACCGCTTCGACCTCTTCGGGTGCCTCGACCTCTTCGACCTCCGCGACCTCCGCGACGTCTTCGGCCTCTTCGGGTTCCTCGAACAGTGTCAGCTCATCGACCGCCGATGCGCCGACCGGCAGAGCGCCCGCGGGCTCCTCGATGACGTCGACGTCGAGGTATTCGGATTCTGTGACCTCGACGGCGGGCGCCGCGAGCACCACCGTCTTCTCCGACTCGTCTTCCTCTTCGGCCTCTTCGTGCCTCGTAGTCGTCTTCGTATTCCTCGTCGTCGAAGGTCTCGTCGAGGTCGCCTTCGGACGGCCGCCAGTCCGGATCGCTTCGGTGCCCGGACGCCGGTCCCGCGCGCTTGAGCAGTCGGCCGCCGGCCGTGCCGTTGAGGACCCGCGTCGCCAGCGCCACATCGCTCGTTCGCCGCACGGCATCTCGCTTGCTGATCAACATCGGGACCAACACGAAGAGCCAAAGCACTACGAGAGATATCCACAGGAGGGATTGGGGGATGCTTGGCATTACGCCGGCTCCTTTCCCCATCAGGCTAGGTCCGTGACCAGCGCATCCGTCGATGGCGCGCCGAGACAATTACACACCTGTAATTCACTGGTGACAAGCACCAACAGTCACTTATGTCACATTTGCCACAGGCCTCTTAACCGCCCGACTGTGCGGTCTCGTACGCGAATCGCCGAATCTGTGGACAAACCGGCACAGTCGGCCCGGTTGTGTCAGGCGCCGGCGGCAGGCTCCGGCCCATGGCGGATGAACTGGAATGGCCGCTCCGAGGATGGGAAGCCGTCGAAGCCGAAGCGTTGACGGCTAGGCAGTTGCGCCGGTTCTACGCGCCGGTCTATCCGGGCGTGCACATCCCGCGAGGCGCGGAGCTATCCGCAGCTCAGCGGGCAAAGGCGGCCTGGCTGTGGTCGTCTCGCCGCGGTGTCATCGCCGGTTTGTCTGCCGCTGCGATGTTGGGCTCGAAGTGGATCGAGCCGGGGCTGCCCGCCGAGTTGGTCCACACCAACCGGCGGCCACCGCCGATGCTGGACGTCCACACCGACGCCGTCGCGGCATGCGAGGTTCGGCGCGTCGACGGGATGGCGTGTGACGACGGCCGCGCGCACCGCCTTCGACATCGGCAGACGTCTCGAACTCGTCGCGGGCGTTGCGCGTGTCGACGCGCTGATGAACGCCACCGACGTCAAGCTTCGCGATATCGAATCCGTGGCCGCTGCGCATCCCGGCGTCCGCGGACTGGCGCAGCTGAGCAAGACGCTCGACCTGGTTGACGGCGGAGCCGAATCGCCCTACGAGTCGCTGACGCGAATGCTGTTCGTGCGAGCAGGATTTCCGCGACCCGAAACACAGATTCCCGTCGTCGACGAATACGGCGTTCTCGTCGCCGTCATCGACATGGGTTGGCGCGAGTACCTCGTCGGCGTGGACTTCGAGGGTGCGCATCACTGGACCGATCCCCGGCAGCGGCGCCGGGACGCGGAGCGCTATACCCGCTTACCCGAACTCGGCTGGACCGATTACCGGGTGACGAGCGGCATGGTGCACAACACTCCGCGAGCGCTGCTCAACCGCATCGGCGCCGCGCTCATCGCCCGCGGATGCCCGAAGACCTGGTGACTGTGCGGCTGCGGACGCGTCGGCGGCGTGTCGCGTACGAAGGCGCACAGTCGAGCACCCCGCCGCCCGCCCGCCGCCCGAGCGAGCTAGGCCCAGCTGGCGTGGCCGTCGCGGACCAGCAGCGAGGTCACCGAGCCGTTGATCTCCTCGACGGTGACGGCCACCAGCAGGTGATCGCGCCAGGCGCCGTCGACTTCGAGATAGCGCCGCAGCAAGCCCTCCTCGCGGAAGCCTGCCTTCGCGAGCACGGCACGGCTCGCGGCGTTCTCGGGCCGCACGGTCGCCTCGAGGCGATGCAGCCTCACCGGGCCGAACGCGTGGTCCATGCCGAGCGCCAGCGCCGCAGTCGCAACACCACCGCCGATGTGCGACGTGGCCACCCAGTAGCCGATCCACGCAGACCGCAACGCCCCATGTGTCACGTTGCCGATCGTCAGCTGGCCGCCGAACTCACCGTCGACCTCGATCACGTATGGCAGCATCCGCCCCTTGCGGGCCTCCGACCGCAAACCCGAGCACACCGACGGCCACTGCGAAATCGCATGCCGCACATCCCAATTGACGTCAGTGCTCGGCTCCCATGGCTCCAGGTGCGCGCGGTCGGCCAACCTGATGCGGCTCCACACCGCGCCGTCGCGCAGCCGCACCGGCCGCAGCCCGACCACCCCGCCGGGCACCCGCAGCGGCCCGACGGACATCGGCCAGCCCGGGTGGGCGGAGGACGAACGCCACAGGGTCACGACGGGATTGTCGCTTACCCGCGCTGCGCGAGGAAGGCGACGTCGACGATCTCGCCGGTGCGGACCTCTTCGGCCTCGCTTGGTACCACCACCAGACAGTTCGCCTCGGCCAGCGTCGCCAGCAGATGCGACGACGCACCAGGCGCGCCGCCGAGCGCCTGCACGAGGTACTCGCCGGTGTCCTGGTCGCGCATCAGCTGCCCGCGCAGATACCCCTTGCGGCCTGCCACCGACGTGATCGGCGACAGCGCGCGGGCCTGCACCACCCGTCGCATCGGCTGCCGCTTACCCAGCGACAGCCGGATCAGCGGACGCACCATCACCTCGAACACCACAAGCGCACTGACCGGGTTGGCGGGCAGCAGGAACACCGGCACGCCCTCGACCCCGAGCTGGCCGAAGCCCTGCACCGAACCGGGGTGCATCGCGATCCGGGTCACTTCCATCTCGCCCATTTCGGCGAGCACCGTGCGGACGCTTTCGGCGGCCGCACCGCCGACGGCGCCGGCGATCACCACCACCTCGGCGCGATTCAGCTGACCCTCGACGACGTCGCGCAGTTCCTTGGCGTCGGTGTCGACGATGCCGACCCGGTTCACCTCGGCGCCCGCATCCCGGCCCGCCGCCGCCAGCGCATAGGAGTTGACGTCGTAGACCTGGCCGTTGCCCGGCGTCCGCGAGATGTCGACGAGCTCGCCGCCGACGCACAACACCGACAGCCGCGGCCGCGGATGCACCAGCACCCGTTCGCGGCCGACGGCAGCCAGCAGACCGACCTGCGCCGCGCCGATGATCGTGCCCGCCCGCACCGCCACATCGCCGGGCTGGACGTCGTCGCCGGTGCGGCGGACGTAGGCGCCCGAACGCACCGGCCGCAGCACCCGCACCCGCGACTGCCCGCCGTCGGTCCACCGCAGCGGCAACACCGCGTCGGCGAGCGTCGGCATCGGAGCGCCGGTCTGCACACGCGCGGCCTGCCGCGGCTGCAGCCGGCTCGGCGTCCGCGCGCCCGCCTCGATCGTGCCCATCACGGGCAGGCTGACCTGCTGATCGCCCTCCTCGTCGGCCCCGTCCTCGCCGTCGTCGTCGCCACCTGATCGGTCTCACGCCGAGCACGTCGACGCTGCGCACGGCATAGCCGTCGATGGCGGCCTGGTCGAAGCCGGGCAGCGGGCGCTCGGTGACCACTTCCTCGGCGCACATCAGGCCTTGGGCCTCCGCGATCGCGACGCGCACCGGCCGAGGGGCTACCGCAGCGGCCGTGACTCGTGCCTGTTGCTCCTCAACCGAACGCACAAGACGCCTTTCTGCCGTTGCGGGGCCGTCGTGACGTGTCAGCAGTCGACCAGCCCCAGCCGTTCCACCAACCACCGCCGCAGTTCCGGGCCGTAGTCGTCGCGCTGCAACGCAAAGTCAACCGCAGCCTTGAGGTAGCCTCCGGGATTTCCCAGGTCGTGTCGGTCACCGCGATGGACGACGACGTGCACGGGATGGCCCTCGTTGATCAGCAGCGCGATCGCGTCGGTCAGCTGGATCTCGCCGCCCGCTCCGCGCGGCACCCGACGCAGCGCGTCGAAGATCTTCCGGTCCAACACGTAGCGGCCCGCCGCGGCATACAGCGACGGCGCGTCCTCGGCCTTGGGCTTCTCGAACATGCCCTTGACCCGCAAGACGTTGGGGTTGTTGGTATCTGGGACGGTCTCGACGTCGAAGACGCCGTAGGCGCTGATCTCTTCCTTCGGCACCTCGATGGCGCACAGCACCGAGCCGCCGCGCTTGGCGCGCACCTTCGACATCGTCTCCAGCACCCCGGTCGGCAGCACCAGATCGTCGGGCAGCAGCACCGCGATGGCGTCCTCGTCCGGCCCAGGCGCCGGTTCGACGCAGCCGACCGCGTGGCCGAGACCCAGCGGTTCGGCCTGCACGACCGACTCCACCTTGATCAGCCCGGGCGCGCGGCGGACCTTCTCCAGCATCGACTTCTTGCCGCGCTGCCTCCAGCGTGCCCTCGAGCACGAGGTCCTCGACGAAGTGGGCGACGACGCTGTCCTTGCCTTCGGAGGTGACGATGATCAGCCGCTCGGCGCCGGCCTCGGCCGCTTCGGCGGCCACCAGCTCGATGCCCGGGGTGTCCACGACGGGCAGCAGCTCCTTGGGCACCGTCTTGGTGGCGGGCAGGAAGCGGGTCCCCAACCCGGCGGCCGGGACGACCGCCGTGCGCGGAATGGAGACCAGGGCGCGTGTCATCGCCCCACATTATCGCCAACGTAGTTACCGCCGCCCGTGCGTGCGCACCGTGACATCGTGGACACGTGGGGTCCCGACGCAAGGCCGAGATGCGGGCGGCGATCCTCGCGGCCCGCCGCGCGGTCAGCCCGGAGATCCACGATGCCGAGGCCGAAGCGCTGTGCGGCCATCTGCCCGACGTCGTCGGCGGCGGGCAGACCGTCTGCGCCTACGTGCCGATCAAATTCGAGCCGGGCTCAATCGCGTCTGCTTGGACACGCTGTTACGGCTCGGCAAGCAGGTGCTGCTTCCCGTCGCCCGCGGCGACGCCGACGGCGTGCCGCTGCCGATGCAGTGGGGGCGCTACCGACCAGGCGGGCTCGTCGCGGCCCGGCTGGGTCTGCAGGAGCCGCAGGAGCCGTGGCTGCCCGCCGAGGCGATCGCCGACGCGACCGTCGTGTTCGTGCCCGCGCTGGCGGTCGACCGGGCCGGGGTGCGGCTTGGCCGCGGCGCGGGGTTCTACGACCGGACGTTGCCGTTGGCCGGTCCGGCGGCGCGGCTTGTCGCGGTGATCCGCGACGACGAACTCGTCGACGAACTTCCCGCCGAACCGCACGACGTCCCGATGACGCACGCGCTCACGCCGCGGCGGCGGACTCGTCGCGCTCGGGTAGCTCAGCAGCGCGCCAGCACGTCTTTCATCGCCCGCTTCTCGTTCGCCGGACAGCCACAGCCCGTAGGCGGCCTTCACGTCGATCTGCTTCGCGACGAACTCACAGCGGAACGCCTCATTGGGTCGGCAGCCAGCCGTCGCATCGCGAAAAGCCTTGTCGAAGTTGGCTTGTCCGCCGACGGCCAACAGGTTGCGCGGGTCGTTGGCGAAGTCGCGGCGGCGCTGGTCGTCCCATTCGCGCGCACCTTTGTACCAAGCGTCGGAAAGCGACACCAGATGGTCGATCTGGACGGCGTCAGAGGTTGTCGGGCCGCGGGTGAACGCGATGGTCTGGCCGGTGTACGGGTCGTGCAGCACGCCGCTCTGCGCGTAGCAGGTGAACGGGACGCACGACCAGATCGGCGAGGTCGCGGCGCAGGATGTCGTCGCGGGTGTTGCAGCCGTTGTGGCCGAACTCGACGTTGACGTCGTCGCTCCACGCCTCGACCGAACCGGTAGCGGGCGAAGTCGGTGTTGCGGTCCCAGCCCTTGACCGGCAGCCGATCCAGCGTCGCGCGGGCGGCGTCGTATGCTGGGGCTGGCCGGTGGGCGGACCGCGGGCTTGCGGCGTCGGCGGCGGAGCCGGCGGAGCCAGTAGGCGCGATGCCTGGGCGGGCTCGTTGGTGGAAGTGCAGCCAGATAGCGACTCCGATGCCGAGCACAAACAGTCCAAGAGCACGGGAATGACACGGCCCACATAGCGGTTCTAGCACTTGAGCCGGTAGAGTGCTAAGTAGTTAGACCATCACGGAGGGTTTTTTCGTGCCTACCTATTCCTATGCGTGCACCGAGTGCGACAACAAGTTCGACCTGGTGCAGGCCTTCAGCGACGACGCGCTGACCGAGTGCCCCCAGTGCGACGGTCGTCTGCGCAAGCTGTTCGGCAAGGTGGGCGTGGTCTTCAAGGGCAGCGGCTTCTACCGCACCGACAGCCGCGAGGCCGCCAAGAGCACGTCCAACGGCGTCTGCGAAGAGCAGCTCCGAGTCCGCGAGCTCCACGTCGGGCTCGTCGGAGAAGAAGTCGGACTCCTCGAAGTCGGACAGCTCCGGCTCGAGTTCGGTCGAAATCCGACAGCAGCTCGAGCTCCTCGACCGCGGCCGCCGCGGCGTCCAGCTGATCCGCGAAGTTATCCACAGGCCGTCCTGACGGCACGCCACGTCGGGCGGTGCTGCTGCCTAGCGTGGCGGCATGGGGGAATCACTCAATCCGTCGGTGTTGAGCCGGCTCATCCATGACTGGCGGCCGGACTGGACCCGCACCATGGCCGCCCGCAGAGTGGCGGCGGCAGCCCTCGTCGTCCTCGCCGCGGTCGCCGCGCTGCGCTCCGATCCGCATGGCGACCAGGCCGACATCGTCGTGGCCGCCCGCGACCTGTCCCCCGGCATCGAACTGACCGCCGCCGACGTTCGGCTCGAAAAGCGCTTGGCCGCAACGGTTCCCGACGGGGCGTCAGTCGGCCGTCGACAAGGTCGTCGGCTCGACGCTGGCCAGGCCCGGCCCGCCGCGGCGAGGTGCTCACCGACGTGCGGCTGCTCGGTCCGCGGTTGGCCCAGCTGGCGGCGGGCCCGGATGCCCGCATCGTGCCGCTGCATCTCTCCGACACCGGCGCTGTTGGATCTCGTCCGGCCCGGCGACGTCGTCGACGTGCTGGCGGCCGCCGACGACGACGTCGAGAAAGACCCGCGTGGTGGTGGCCACCGACGCGGTCGTGGTGCTGGTGTCGGAGAAGCAGAAGGGGCCGGGTGCAGGCGGGGACCGGGTGCTGCTCGTCGCGCTGCCCGCGCACGCCGCCAACGACGTCGCAGGCGCGACGCTGATGCAGGCGGTCACCCTCACGTTTCACTGAACCTTCACCGGACTGGGAGGTGCCCGGACTAACGTGGCATTCCTCTGATCCAGATGCGCACACCGACTGCAGGAAGGATTCCCACGCATGCTGAAGGGCTTCAAGGAGTTCATCGCCCGAGGGAACGTGATCGACCTGGCCACCGCGGTGGTCATCGGCGCCGCGTTCACCGGACTGGTGACCTCATTCACCGACAACGTCGTCCAGCCGCTGGTCGACCGCGTCGGCGCAGGCGGCGACAGGGAGTACGGCATCTTGAAGATCCCAATCGGCGGAGACCAGTTCCTCGATTTCAACGCCGTGCTGTCGTCGGCGATCAACTTCCTCATCGTCGCGGCGGTGGTCTACTTCGTGATCATCGTGCCGTACAAGAAGCTCAAGGAACGCGACACGAAGGTCGAGGAATCAGAAACCGAGCTGACGGTTCTCACCCAGATCCGCGATCTGTTGTCCGAGAACGGTGACGGCTCCGGCAGGCATGGTGCGACACCGGCGGCCCTGCGAAGCCGAAGCCGCCGAGGCGAGGAAGTCCGACTCGTCGTAGACCCGCACACGCAAAACAGCCCCCGGCTTTTCGGCCGGGGGCTGTTCTGTATGACTAGCAGGGAGTTATGCCATGTCCCAGGGCTCGCCGTAGGTGGTGACGCTGTCACCGGTCGACGAGATCAGACGGGCGAACGGACGCAGCAGCACGCCACCGGCCGCACCGGTCACGGTGCCGTGCGCGTTGGAGACCGCCACACCGCCGGCCGGGCCTGCCACGTCAACCGAGAAGGTCGCGACCTCCTGGATGCCGGGGCCGTTACCCAGGTCGGCGCTGATCGACACACCGGGGAACAGGTTCGGCGTAATGACCGAGCCCAGCGGGTTGAAGACCGGGAACAGCGACGCGTCGTCGAGCAGGATGTTCGGGGTCGTGTAGCTGAAGTTGATGCCGACGCCCAGCGACCACGGGAAGCCGATCTGGTAGCCCAGCTCCAGCGTGCCCTCGAACTCATCGGCGCCCGGCGCCGGCGACGATGTACTTGGCGCGGCCGGAGTGGAACCACTCACGGGTCAGCCGGTTGCGGTCCAAGAGGAAACACGCCGTTGAGGAAGGTGTCCCACTGCTGGATCGTCAGCGTCCGATCCTGACCGTCAACCAGGCTCAGCTCGTTGTCCAGTCCTGCGTGAGAGGTACCGGTGCTCACGAAAAGAGCCGCGATGGCGGCGACCATCGCGATCAGCACCCGACTGATTGCCTTCATGTTCTCCCTAGCTCTGTCGGCGGTGACCGTCGTGGCTCACCGTGTTGTTTTCCGTGCTGGTGAGTACGCCTACACCACACACGACGCAAGAGTCACACGTGTGACAAATGAGAAAGTCCACATGCTCTTCTTACGTTTTGCTCATCGTTGACACGAGGAACATAACGGGGCGGCATCACCCCGGCAACGCGGAGGGGTACGTGGTTGAGATGCCGGTCGACGACCGGCGCGAGTTTGCTGAGACTTTGCTCAAGTCGGTCAGACGCGCGGCCGCGTCATACGCGGCCGTCAACCGGTTCGGCGCCGCGGCAGCCGGGGCCACACACGGTGGCAGACCCTCACCGCACCGGCTCCACCAGCGATTACTTGCGATTAGCGTGAGTTGAACGGTCATTCATGATGAGGCGGAACATTGTTCCGCAACCAGTTCTCGTGATCGGCGTCGGCGGCAGGCGAATCTGTTTCCCGCTCGTCGGTCGAAGCCTGGGGCAGTTCCTCGCCGAAGATCTTGTTAACTAGGTCGCGGGGCGGCGTCCGGTGAAGAGGTCACAGGCACCCCGCGTGTGACGAAGATCACAATCTGATGCGAGCATCTGTTCACCTTGCTGTAACACACGCGGGCATTGCCAAAGAGATCCCGCTCCGGTAGGTGCGGGCTCGTTCCAGCGGAACCGGAATTATTAGATCTCCAAGCTGGATAGCTGGCCGATGATCTGAATGGCCAACGGGTTGAGCGTCGCCATGCCGTCGCGGACCGCGGAGCGGGATCCGGCGATGTTCACGACCAACGTGCTGCCGGAGACGCCGGCCAGGCCGCGCGACAGCCCGGCGTCGATGATTCCTGCGGCGAGCCCGGACGCGCGCAGCGCCTCGGCGATGCCGAGCAGTTCGCGGTCCAGGATGTCGCGGGTGGCCTCGGGCGTCACATCGCGCGGCGTCACGCCGGTGCCGCCGACCGACACCACCAGGTCGACACCGCCGATGACGGCCGTGTTCAGCGCGTTGCGGATCTCCACCTCGTCGGAGGACACCACCACGACACCGTCGACGACGAAGCCCGCCTCTTGAAGCAACTCGGTGACCAACGGACCGTTGTGGTCCTCCTCGCCATGGGCGGTCCGGTCGTCGACGACGACGACCAGTGCCCGGCCGACCAACTCCCCTGGCTGTTCCATGAGTGCCACCGTATATGTGGCCGATGACACCGGCGCGGCCACTCTCAGCGTCGGCGTGCCCGGTGCCGTCGATCACTGCTGTGCCTTGCCCAGCGTCACCTGCACGGTCTGCGGTTTACCTGACGGGTCGAGGTAGGTCAGCGTGACCTTCTCACCCGGCGCCTTGGAGCGGACGGCCGCGACGAGCGCGTCGGCGCTGCCGATGACGCGGTCGTCGACCTTGGTCACGACGACACCGCTGGGCAGCCCCGCCGCTGCGGCCGCGCCACCGCTGGTGACCTCGACGATCTTGGCGCCGTGGGCGGACGCGTCGTTGCCGACCTGGACGCCGAGCGACGCGTGGTCGGCGCTGCCGTTCTGGATCAATTCGTCGGCGATGCGCTTGGCCTGGTCGATCGGGATCGCGAAGCCCAGCCCGATCGAGCCGCTCTGCGCCTCGGCGGAGTCACCGCCGAGGGTGGCGATCGCCGAGTTCACGCCGACCAGCTCGCCGTTCATGTTCACCAGCGCGCCGCCCGAGTTGCCCGGGTTGATCGCGGCGTCGGTCTGGATCGCGTCGAGCACGGTGTTCTGGTTGCGGATGTCTCCGCCCGCGGCGACCGGTCGGTTCAGGGCGCTGATGATGCCCGTCGTGACGGTGCCCTCCAGGCCGAGCGGCGAACCGATCGCGACGACGTCCTGGCCGACCTTGAGGTCAGCCGACGATCCGATGGTGATCGGGGTGAGGTCGGAGATGCCGTCGGCCTTGATGACCGCGATGTCGCTGCTCGGATCGGTACCGATGACGGTGAACTTGGAGGTGCGACCGTCGGCGAAGGTGACCGTCGTGTCGCCGCCCTTGCCACCTGCGACGACATGGTTGTTGGTCAGGATCAGGCCGTCCGAGGACAGGATGATGCCCGAGCCCTCTTCAGAGGCCCGGCCCAGGTCGGTTTCGAGCTTCACGACGCTCGGCACCACCTTGGCCGCGACCTGTTCGACGGATCCGGCGGGCAGGCTGGCCGCGGGAACGCTGGGCGCGGCGGTGATCTGCGTTCCGCCGGAGACGCTGTCGGGCTTGGCCATCAGCGCGACGCCGCCGCCGATGCCCGCCGAGACGACGGCGATGGTCAGCGCGCCGACGGTCAGGGCGCCGGCGCGTGAGCGCTTCTGCGGCCGCGGAGGTTGCGGCGGCTGCGGCGGACGCTGCTGCGGAGCGCCGCGGTAGGGGTCGTAGGGCTGGTGCTGCCGATAGGCCTGCTGCGCTTGTTGCTGCTGGGTCGCATAGCGCCAGTCGTAGGGCTGCTGCTGATAGCCGGTGTGCCCGTGCTGCCCGTGACCGTTGGGTGTACGCCGCCGTGCGGTCATCGCCCGGCCGCCGGCCGTGATGCGGCGGCGGTGGTGTGTACCTCGGGTGGTTCGTCATGTCGCTACGGGCTCTTTTCCTCGAGTTCGGGCAACCGGAGTCACTCCTACAACGAACATCCGCGCCTTCACGGTGCCCGGGTGGGCTGAGAATCCACTTAGAGATTTTTCGCACACCCCCAGACTTCGCAGCCGGCCGCGCCGACCTGTCACCCATTGTCGGCGTTGACCGCCGGTTGTGACGACCTCCGCGGGCCGTGTCGCCGGAATCACGCGCCCCGGAAGCAGGACGAAGATCGACGTGCCCGGGGGTTGGCCGCCGCGCACGGTCTCCTCGACCCGCAGCGCGCCGCCGTGCTTGAGCACGACCTGCTTGACGATGGCCAGCCCGAGGCCCGAGCCCGGCATCGCCCGCGCGGCGGTGGAGCGGAAGAACCGCTCGAACACCAGCTGGCGTTCGTGCGGCGGGATGCCTGGGCCGCGATCGGAGACGACGAGCTCGGCGTGCGCCGCGTCGGTCTGGGTCAGCCGGACGGCGACCCTGCCGTTGGGCGGACTCCACTTGGCGGCGTTGTCGAGCAGGTTCAGCACCGCGCGCGACAGCCCGGCGGCGTCGCCGTAGACCTGCCACGGGATGACGTGGACGTCGAACTCGATGTCGTTGCGGCGCCGTCGCACCCGCTCGAGGCAGCGGTCGATGATCTCGGACATGTCGACGGGTTCGTGCACGACGCCGCCCGCCTCGTCGCGGGTGAGGTCGACCAGATCGCCGACCAGGGTCGACAACTCCTCGATCTGGGCGATGACATCGGCGCGCAGATCGGCCATCTCGTCCTCGGGTATCCGCGGTGCGCCCGGCTGCTGAGAGGCCATCAGCAGCTCGACGTTGGTGCGCAGCGACGTCAGCGGGGTGCGCAGCTCGTGGCCCGCGTCGGTGACCAGCCGCGCCTGGCGTTCGCGCGACTCGGCCAGCCCGCGCAGCATCATGTTGAAAGCCTGTGTGAGACGGGCGAGTTCGTCGCTGCCCACCACTGGGATGGGACGCAGGTCGTCGGTGCGGGCCACCCGTTCGGCGGCCTCGGTTAATCGGGCGACCGGTCGCAGGCCCGCGCGCGCGACCATGCCGCCGGCGAACGCGGCGATCGCCACCCCGATACCGCCGACGATAGCAGCACCGTGCCCAGCCGTTTGAGCACCTTGCCGGTGGGGGCCAGGCTCTTGGAGATCAACAGCGAACTGCCGTTGTTCAGGTGAACCGCCAGCACGCGCTGATGGTTGGCGGTCCGCAGCGACAGCAGCAGCTGGCCGGACATCACGTCCTTCTCCTGCTTGCCGATCGGCAGCGTCTGGCCCTCCTGGTTGGCGGTGTAGATCGAGCGGCCGGGGTTCACCAGCATCGCGTTGACGTCGGAGTAGGCGGTGCCCTCGATGGCCTTGCCGGGATCGGCTGCCAGCGAGCCGCTTTCGATCAGCAGACGGGCCCGGCTGTGCAGCTGGTTGTCGATGTCGTCGTAGAGCGCCCGGGAGACGACGACGTAGACGGCGAGCGCCATCAGCACGACGACCATCGCCACCATCGACATCGCGAGCAGCATCACCCGCCAGCGCAGTGACAGCGAGCTTGGTTCGGGAAGCGAACTGGGCCGGAACGGAAGTGGACGAAAACTCAGCCGTCAGGGCGGCGTCTCGCGCAGTACATAACCCACCCCGCGCACGGTGTGGATCAGCCGCGGCTCACCCTCTGCTTCCGTCTTGCGACGTAGATAACCGACATAGACCTCGAGGGCATTGCCCGACGTCGGGAAGTCGAATCCCCACACTTCCTCGAGGATGCGGCTGCGGGTGAGCACGCGCCTTGGGTTGGCGATCAGCATTTCCAGCAGCGCGAACTCGGTGCGGGTCAGGCTGATCTGACGGGTGCCGCGGGTGACCTCACGGGTCACCGGGTCCAGGCTCAGGTCGGCGAACGTCATCGCAGGCGATTCGCCGCTGTCGTCGGGGGTGGTGCGGCGCAGCAGCGCGCGCATGCGGGCGAGCAGTTCCTCGAGCGCGAACGGCTTCGGCAGATAGTCGTCGGCGCCTGCGTCGAGGCCCGCGACGCGCTCGGACACCGAGTCGCGGGCGGTGAGCACCAGGATCGGCAGATCGTCGCCGGTGCTGCGGAGCTGACGGCACACCTCGAGGCCGTCGAGCCTCGGCATCATCACATCGAGCACCAAAGCGTCGGGCCGATCGCTGGCGATCAGGTCCAGTGCTTCGAGGCCGTCCTGGGCCAGCGCAACGGAATAGCCGTTGAAGGACAGGGAGCGGCGAAGGGATTCGCGCACGGCGCGGTCGTCGTCAACGACAAGAATTCGCACGGCCACCAGTGTTAACCCATCGCCTGAGAGTGGCCTGAGAGGCGCGCCGGAGCCGGCGACGTCGGCCAGTTAACGGCGGTCGAGGTCGATCAGGCCGAGCCGGGCGGCCTTGAGCAGACGACGCGGCACCTTGTGCTGCTGGCCTGCGACCGTGACCCCGACGAGTTCGGTGCGCTTGGCCTTCCACTGCGAGCGGCGGCTACGGGTGTTCGAGCGCGACATCCGGCGCTTGGGCACAGCCATGGGTAAAGCTCCTCTTGAGGGGTGCTGCCGCGCAGAGTTCGGCGTCGGCAATTGCCTATCAGGATAGCCGGTGACCTGCGCGGCCTCCAAAACGCTGGCTATCGGCGTCGACGGATGCCTGCGAGCCTTCGCGCGTGCGACGGCGGAGCCGGGCTCGTGCCGCGGGTTCTCCCGGTCGAAATCGCGCATCATGCCGTCGATCCGGCGGTTTCGGTGCGAAACCGGCGCACAAGCCAGATCACCGTGGCCGCCGCCAGGACGAGCCAGGACGATCCATGCAAGCCAGCTCATACGCACCCCTTTAGCCGAGCGTAGCCTCCGAACTGTGCGATTTCAGTGTGAATACCCACGTTGAGCGCTGCTTATATGGCGTCGCGATCGAAACTGGGGTGTCTTGACGGCGGACCGGAGGTACCGGATAACCTACCGGTTGGTTGGCGCGGCGATCGATGAGGAGGATGCGTGACGTCGATGCAGGTCCTGTGCGCATCGGAAACTGCTCGGGCTTCTACGGCGACCGGCATGCGGCGATGCGCGAGATGCTGACCGGCGGCGACCTGGACTACCTCACCGGTGACTACCTCGCCGAGCTGACCATGCTGATCCTGGCCCGCGACCGGGCCAAGTCCGCCGACCGCGGCTACGCCAAGACCTTCCTCACCCAGCTCGAGGAGTGCCTCGGCATCGCGCTCGACCGGGGCGTGCGGATCGTCGCGAACGCAGGCGGGCTGAACCCGGCAGGCCTCGCCGCCGCGGTGCGGGCGCTGGCCGAACGGCTCGGCCTGCAGGCCAAGGTCGCCCACGTCGAGGGCGACGACCTGGTGGCGCGCGCCGGCGAACTCGGGTTCGGCACCCCGTTGGCCGCCAACGCCTATCTCGGCGCGTGGGGCATCGTCGACTGCCTCAACAGCGGCGCCGACGTCGTCGTCACCGGCCGGGTGACCGACGCATCGGTCATCGTCGGTCCGGCCGCCGCCCATTTCGGCTGGGCCCGCGACGATTACGACTGCCTGGCCGGTGCGGTGGCCGCGGGCCACGTCATCGAGTGCGGTGTTCAGGCGACGGGCGGCAACTTCGCGTTCTTCACCGAGGTGCCTGACCTGATGCATCCGGGTTTCCCGCTGGCCGAGATCTACGACGACGGCGAGTCGGTGATCACCAAGCACGCCGGGACCGGTGGCCTGGTCAGCGTGGACACCGTCACCGCGCAATTGCTCTACGAGATCACCGGCGCGCGGTACGCGAATCCCGATGTGACGCTGCGGATGGACAGCATCGAGCTGTCGCCCGACGGCGCCGACCGGGTGCGCATCGACGGTGTGCGCGGCGAGCCGCCGCCGCCGACGCTCAAGGTGTCGCTCAACAGCATCGGCGGGTTCCGCAACGCGATGACGTTCGTGCTGACGGGCCTCGACATCGACGCCAAGGCCGACCTGGTGCGACGACAGCTGGAAGCCGGGCTGACCGTCAAACCGGCCGAGCTGGAGTGGACGCTGGCCCGCACCGACCACGCCGACGCCGACACCGAGGAGGCGGCGAGCGCGCTGCTGCACTGCGTGGTGCGCGACCCCGACCCCGCCAACGTCGGCCGCCAGTTCTCCTCTGCCGCAGTCGAATTGGCGCTGGCCAGCTATCCCGGCTTCACCACCACCGCTCCGCCGGGCGACGGCCAGGTGTACGGTGTGTTCACGCCGGGCTACGTCGACGCGACCGAGGTTCCCCACATCGCGGTGCACGCCGACGGCAGCCGCGTCGACATTCCCGCCGCGACCGAAACCAAGGTGCTCGAGCCCGTCGCGCCGTTCGCACTGCCCGAACCGATGCCGTTCGAGGACACCCAGCGCGTCCCGCTCGGCCGCATCGCGGGCGCCCGCAGCGGCGACAAGGGCGGCAACGCCAACGTCGGCGTCTGGGTGCGGACCACGAATGAGTGGCGGTGGCTGGCTCACGCCCTGACCGTCGAGAAACTGCGCGAAATGCTGCCCGAGACCGCCGATCTGAAGGTCACCCGTCACCTGCTGCCCAACCTGCGGGCGGTGAACTTCGTCATCGAAGGCATCCTCGGCGAGGGGGTGGCCTATCAAGCGCGCTTCGACCCGCAGGCCAAAGGTCTCGGGGAATGGCTCCGCAGCCGACACATCGACATCCCGGAGAGTCTCCTCACATGAGCATGAGCATTTGGCACAGCCCCGAGCGCGAACAGCTCCGAAAGACGGTGCGCGCGTTCGCCGAACGCGAGATCCTGCCGTTCGCCGACGAATGGGAGCGCTCCGGCATGCTCCCCCGCGAGCTGCACCGCAAGGCCGGTGAAGCGGGGCTGCTGGGCGCCGGGTTCCCCGAGGCGGTCGGTGGCGGCGGCGGTGACGGCGCCGACGCGCTGATCATCTGCGAGGAGATGCACTACAGCGGTGCGCCCGGCGGAGTGTTCGCGTCGCTGTTCACCTGCGGCATCGCGGTGCCGCACATGATCGCCTCTGGCGACGAGCGGTTGATCGACACGTACGTGCGGCCCACGCTGCGCGGCGAGAAGATCGGCTCGCTGGCGATCACCGAACCCGGCGGCGGCTCCGACGTCGGGCATCTCACCACCAAGGCGAGCTCGACGGTGACGACTACATCATCAACGGCGCCAAGACCTACATCACCTCCGGCGTGCGCGCCGACTTCGTCGTCACCGCGGCCCGCACCGGCGGCCCCGGCGCCGCTGGCGTTTCGCTGATCGTCGTCGACAAGGGCACGCCGGGGTTCGAGGTGACGCGCAAGCTCGACAAGATGGGCTGGCGGTCCTCCGACACCGCCGAACTGTCCTACACCGACGTGCGGGTGCCCGCCGCCAACCTGATCGGCGCGGAGAACAGCGGCTTCATCCAGATCGCGGGCGCCTTCGTCTCCGAGCGCGTCGGCCTTGCCGCCCAGGCGTATGCGAGCGCCCAGCGCTGCCTCGACCTCACCGTCGAGTGGTGCCGCAACCGCGAAACCTTCGGAAAGCCACTGATATCCCGGCAATCCGTGCAGAACACGCTGTCAGAGATGGCGCGCCGCGTCGACGTCGCCCGCGTGTACACCCGCAACATCGTCGAGCGGCAACTCGCCGGCGAGACGCAACCTGATCACCGAGGTGTGCTTCGCGAAGAACACCGCCGTCGAGGCGGGCGAGTGGGTCGCCAACCAGGCGGTGCAACTCTTCGGCGGAATGGGATACATGGCCGAATCGGAGATCGAACGGCAGTACCGCGACATGCGGATCCTCGGGATCGGCGGCGGCACAACCGAAATCCTCACCTCGCTGGCCGCCAAGACGTTGGGATACCAGTCATGACCGTGTTGGCGTCGACGCTGGACGCCCGTTCGTCCGGGTACTCCGAGGCCGCCGACGCGATGACGGCCAAGCTCGCCGAACTCGACGCCGAGCACGCCAAGGCGCTGGCGGGCGGCGGCGAGAAGTACGTCAAGCGCCACCACGACCGCGGCAAGATGACCGCGCGCGAACGCATCGAGATGCTCGTCGACCCCGACTCCCCGTTCCTCGAGCTGAGCCCGCTTGCCGCATACGGCACCGACTTCCAGATCGGCGCCAGCGTGGTGACCGGCATCGGCGTCGTCGAGGGCGTGGAGTGCATGCTGGTCGCCAACGACCCGACGGTCAAGGGCGGCACCACCAACCCGTGGACGTTAAGAAGATGTTGCGGGCCAACCAGATCGCGCTGGAGAACCGGCTGCCGGTGATCTCGCTGGTCGAGTCCGGCGGCGCCGATCTGCCGACGCAGAAGCAGATCTTCATCCCCGGCGGCCAGGGCTTCCGCGACCTGACCCGGCTGTCGGCGGCCGGCATCCCGACCATCGCGCTGGTGTTCGGCAACTCGACGGCGGGCGGCGCCTACATCCCCGGCATGTCCGACCACGTCGTGATGATCAAGGAGCGCTCGAAGGTGTTCCTGGCCGGCCCGCCGCTGGTGAAGATGGCCACGGGTGAGGAGTCCGACGACGAATCGCTCGGCGGCGCCGAGATGCACGCCCGCATTTCGGGTCTCGCCGACTACTTCGCGGTCGACGAACTCGACGCCATCCGCATCGGTCGGCGCATCGTCGCGCGGCTCAACTGGCGCAAGCAGGGCCCGGCGCCGGGCCCGGTCACCGAGCCGCTGTTCGACACCGAGGAACTGCTCGGCATCGTCCCGTCGGATCTGCGGATCCCGTTCGACCCGCGCGACGTGATCGCCCGCGTCGTCGACGGCTCCGACTTCGACGAGTTCAAGCCGCTCTACGGGTCGTCGCTGGTGACCGGCTGGGCGAACCTGTACGGCTATCCGATCGGCATCCTCGCCAACCATCGCGGCGTGCTGTTCAGCGAGGAGTCGCAGAAGGCCACGCAGTTCATCCAGCTGGCGAACCGCTCGACACGCCACTGTTGTTCCTGCACAACACGACCGGCTACATGGTCGGCAAGCAGTACGAGGAAGGCGGGATGATCAAGCACGGCTCGATGATGATCAACGCCGTGTCCAATTCGACCGTCCCGCACATCTCGCTGCTCGTCGGCGCCTCCTACGGCGCAGGGCACTACGGCATGTGCGGACGCGCCTACGACCCGCGTTTCCTGTTCGCGTGGCCGAGCGCCAAGTCGGCGGTCATGGGCGGCGCCCAGCTCGCGGGCGTGCTGTCGATCGTCAGCCGGGCGGCCACCGAGGCGAGCGGCGGGACCGTCGACGAGGACGCCGATGCCGCGATGCGCGCTGCCGTCGAAGGCCAGATCGAGGCCGAGTCGTTGCCGATGGTGCTGTCCGGGATGCTCTACGACGACGGCGTCATCGACCCGCGTGACACCCGCACCGTTCTGGGAATGTGTCTGTCCGCCATCGCCAATGGCCCGATCGAGGGGACGTCGAACTTCGGCGTCTTCAGGATGTGAGCAGCGATGACGACACGAGTACTGGTCGCCAACCGCGGGGAGATCGCCCGCCGCGTCTTCGCCACCTGCCGCCGCCTCGGCATCGGCACCGTCGCCGTCTACACCGACCCCGACGCCGGCTCGCCGCACGTCGCGGAGGCCGATGCGCGGGTGCGCCTGAGGGCCGCAACGGATATCTGGACTCTGCGCAGCTGATCGCGGCCGCGCGGGCATCGGGCGCCGACGCCGTCCACCCCGGGTACGGATTCCTCTCCGAGAACGCCGATTTCGCCGCTGCGGTGCTCGATGCCGGATTGACGT